>JBFWRK010000007.1:0-237549 GCA_050248955.1 Acidimicrobiia bacterium | reverse complement strand
TGGTGGCGATAGAAGATCTCGCCGCGGTCGGCGAGCGCCAGGACGCGACCGGGAGGGAGCCAGGGCAGCTTCATGCGCACTCCTTGCAGCGGCCGACGAGATCGAGCCGGTGCTCCTCGATCACGAAGCCGGTGTCGAGGGCGACGGACGCGAGCAGCCCGTCGATGGATCGTTCGAGCTTGCCCGGCAGCTCCACGTCCCGCACGAGGCCGCAGCCCGAACAGATCACGTGGTGATGATGGCGGCCGGTGAGATCCTCGGCGAGCTCGTAGCGACCCCACTCGCTGCTCGTGACGACCTTCGTGACGACGGCCGCCTGCTCGAGCACGACGAGGTTGCGATACACCGAGCTCTGCGCGAGGTCGGGGCGGCGGCGCAGGATCTCGGGGATGGTGAGCGGTTGACCCTCCGCCTCGAGCGCCGCGACGAGCTGCTGGCGGTTCGGCGTGTAGCGCTGACCGACCAACTGCAGCCGCATCGCGACGGCTCGGTCGAGGTCGGCGGTCATGCAGGCCAGTGTACTGAGAACGGCTGAGAACGCCCTGGCCCTGGGCGATCGCTCGGCGCGATCGCGCTCACCAGGTCGAGCCGGTCAGACCGGAGCCGACGAACTCGTCGACCGCGATCCCTGCAGCTCGCAGACGGTCGACCAGCAGCTCGGTCGGCAGGTGGTGATCGCCGAGCGCGACGACGCCCGGGATGTCGATCATGCCGTCGTGCAGCGCGAGAGCCACGGAGCCGGCGACGATCGCGGACGCCGTGCCCGCCCGCTCCGCAACGCCCAGCACGAGTGCCTCACGGGCGCCATCGCGCGAGCCGCGGACCTCCACCCGCAAGCCGCCCACCGTGCCCTCTTGGTGCGGTGGTCGCAGCATCGGCAGACGAGCCGTGAGCCGGTCGCGCCGTGTCGCGCTCATGCGGGCACTGATCCGCTCGACGTCGGGGAAGATCGCGTGCAGCACGAACGGATCGACCATCTCGGACCGGTAGCAGTCGCGCGGACCGATCGGGTCGGGGAACCAGCACAGCTCCCGGCCGGAGCCTGCCTGGCGTTCGATCCACTCGCCGTCGTGCCACGCCAGCCCGGTGCCACCGAGCGCGCGGTGGTGCTGACGAGCGCACGCCGGACCGCCGGTGCCGTGCACCGCGACGTGGATCTCGTCCGCGACGTCGAGACGTTCGGCGAGCATCCGGGCGAGCAGACCGGCGAGCCCGGGAGTGAGGTTCGCGCACAGCACGACGGTCCGCGCTGCCACCCGAGCGCGCGGCGCGAGCTGCATCAGCAGGTCGACGTCGTCGAGTTGGTCGGTGGTGGTGACCACGTGCGCGCCGCGGCGGAGCGCCTCCGTCGCGAGCTCGAGCTGCGGCTCCGGTGTCGCGATGACGACGACGCCGGCGTCGAGTGCCTGGTCGAGCTCACCGGCGACGGCGCGGGCTCCGCTCGCGCGGGCGACCGCCTGGGCTGCTTCCGGGCGGATGTCGTGGATCATCACGCGTCCCGTGGACAATCCACTCACGAGATGACGGACCGTCCGGCCGCCGACGACGCCGGTACCGATGACCGAGACGACGATCTCGTCGTCGCCTGCAGGCGTCCTCACGACGGACGATTGGTGGGCAGCTCGCGCCAGCCGCCCTGTTGCGGCGGGACACCGCCCTTGCCGCGCACCCGCAACGCGCCCGCGATCAGGCCACCGATCGAGAGTGCCATCAGCGCACGGCGAATCGCTTTCACCACGCCAGGCTACTCACCGGGCCGGTCAGGCTCGGCGTTCGATCGGCGGTCGAGGCAATACCGGTCTCAGTGCACGCGCAGGTACGCGTCGCGCAAGACACGGGACTCGAGCTCGAGCTCCTCGAGGCGGCTCTTGACGAGGTCGCCGATGCTGACGATCCCGACCAGTCGCTGGTCCTCGACGACGGGGAGGTGGCGGATCCGCCGGCGAGTCATCACCGCCATCAGCTCGCCCAGCCGATCGTCGCGACCGCAGGTGACGACGTCCGTGGTCATCACGTCGCGCACGACGCGCGAGAGCGCCGTGACGTCGTTCGTGGCAAGTGCACGCATCACGTCGCGCTCCGAGATCATGCCGACGATCCGGGCGTCGCCGTCGACGACGACGAGCGAGCCGATCGACCGTCTCGTCATCCGCTCCACCGCCGTGCGGACGGTTTCGCCGGGCTCGACCGTCGCCACCCGGTCGCCTTTCGTGCGCAGGATCTCCGAGACCTTCATCTCAGGACACCTCCTCCGGTGGCACCGCCACCGAACGTCAGCATGCCCCCGCAGGAGCAAGCGATCAAGCACCCTCGGCGCGACGCCTGCGCCGTTCTTGATGTTCGCCAACACGCTGCCTAGGGTCGGGGCCCTGTCCGACATCCGAGGCGTCGTCGTGATGCCGCGGTCGAGGAGGAGGCGACAGCCCATGCGACGCACCCGTGCACTCGTACCCCTGCTGGCAATGACGTTGTTCGGAGCCGCGTGCTCCGGTGACGACGACGACACGTCGTCCACCTCCGCCAACGGGGGCACGGACGTGGCGGTGACCGGCGGTGAGGCGCAGGACACCGTCGTCGAGGTGCAAGGGAGCGATTCCATCCTCGACACCGTGAAGGCCAACGGACAGGTTCGCTGCGGCACCCGAGACGCCCTGCCGGGATTCGCCGTACTTGATGCGAGCGGCGAGCACATCGGCTTCGACTCCGACTTCTGCCGGGTCATCGCCGCCGCCGTCCTTGGTGACGCGACCGCCGTGGAGCACGTCGACCTGGAGACCGACAACCGCTTCACCGCACTGCAATCGGGTGAGGTCGACGTCCTGGTGCGCAACACCACCTGGACCGCGAGCCGTGACGGCAGCGAGGGCGCCACGTTCCTCCAGCCGAACTTCTACGACGGCCAAGGCATGATGGTCGCCGCCGACAGCGGCTTCACGAGCATCGACGACATGGCCGGTGCCACCGTCTGCGTGGCGTCGGGGACCACGACCGAGGGCAACGTCGCCAGCGAGTTCGCACGGCGCGGCCTCGCGCTCGGCGAGGTGCTCGCGTTCGAGAACACCGACCTGATCCAGGAGGCGTTCATCGCCGGTCGCTGCGACGGCTGGTCGAGCGACGTCAGCCAGTTGACCGGTCTGCGGAGCGCCTTCCCGGACGGTCCCGATGCACTGGTGATCTTCGAAGGCGTCTTCTCCAAGGAACCCCTCGCACCCGCAGTCGCCGACGGCGACTCGGCATGGGCACAGGCCGTCGAGTGGGCGATCTTCGCGACCATCCAGGCCGAGGAGTTCGGCATCGACTCGTCCAACGTCGACAGCAACCTGACGAGCGAGGATCCGAACATCCTGCGGTTCCTCGGCGTCGAGGTCGACGGCACGGTCACGGATCCCGGGCTCGGCCTGCCGCCGGACTTCGCGTACCAGGTGATCAAGCAGGTCGGGAACTACGGCGAGATCTTCGAGGAGCACCTCGCGCCGCTCGGTCTGGAGCGCGGCTTGAACAACCTCTGGACCAACGGTGGCATCCTCTACGCGCCGCCGTACCGGTGATGCGTCGCTGATCCCTACGTGACTCCGACGAGGAACCGCCCGCCGTTCTGGCGGGACGTGCGCGTGCTCGCCTGGGCGTTCCAGCTCGCGGTGCTCGGCGTCGTCCTCGCGCTGCTCCTGTGGCTCGTCGACAACGTCCGGTCCAACAGCCGGGAGCTCAACATCCCGACCGGTTACGACTACCTCGACCACCCCGCGTCGTTCCCGATTCCGGGCAGCCAGTTCCGAGTGACGCAACCGGTCCGTGATGCGGTCGCCGAGGGGTTGCTGAACACGGTACGGGTGGCACTGGCGGGCCTCGTGCTTGCCACGGTCGTCGGTGTGCTGCTCGGCATCGCCCGGCTGTCCGGCAACTTCATCCTCCGGAACGCGGCGAGGGTGTACGTCGAGGTCGTCCGCAACGTCCCGCTGCTCGGGATCCTGACCCTGGCGTACATCGCGATCGCACTGGCAGTGCTCCCCGAGATCCAGAACGCGATCGAGCTCGGCCCGTTCGGCGTGTTCTCGAACCGCGGCTCGGCGGTGCCGTGGTTCGAGGGCAACGGCTGGCGGCTGTCCCTGATCGTCGTGGTCGGCATGATCGCCGGCTGGTTCACGGCGAGGTGGCGCCGAGGTGTCGCCGATCGCACCGGGAAGCCGGCGCGTACCGGGCTGTGGGCCTTCGCTGCCAGCGCGGTGGTCGTCATCGTCGGCTGGTCGCTCGGCGGGTACACGTTCTCGACGCCGAGCCTGGAGGGACGCACCGTCACCGGCGGGATCTCGATGTCGCCGGAGTTCTTCGCCGTCCTGTTCGCACTCGTCGTCTACACGTCGAGCCACATCGCCGAGATCGTGCGCGGCTCGATCCAGGCGGTGGACCGGGGTCAGAGCGAGGCCGCGAACGCGCTCGCGCTCTCGGGGTTCCAACGGATGTGGTTCATCGTGCTGCCGCAGGCGATGCGGACGGCGATCCCGCCGCTCGGCAACCAGTACCTCAACCTGATCAAGAACTCGTCGCTCGGCGCGGTCATCAGCTACTTCGAGATGACCAAGGTGACCCGTACGAGCATCGCCAACTCGGCACCCGCCGTGCCGTCGTTCCTCCTGCTGCTCGTGCTCTACCTCGCGCTCTCGCTGATCGTCTCGCTGTTCGTGAACATAGCCAACCGCACGGCCGCGGTGGTCGAGCGATGACGGCGGTCCTCGGGCCGGTCGAGCCGCCCCCGCCGCAGTCGCGGGCAATGACCTGGTTCCGCCACAACCTCGTCCGCTCGAAGCTCGACGCCGTCGTGACCGTCGCTTCGGCGCTCGTCGTCGGGTACCTGCTGTACCGGACCGTCCGGTTCGTGCTCGTCACCGGGCGGTGGGAGATCGTGCGCGTCAACCTGACGTTGTTCCTCGTCGGGCCGTACCCCCGGGACGATCTCTGGCGGCCGGTGCTGGCGGTGATCGGCGTGGCCGGGTACTGCGGGTTGTTCGCCGGCGTGATCCACGCTCGTCAGGTGGCTGTCGGCGTCGACGAGCCCGGCCGCCCGGTGGCGCAACGCGTCCTCGATCTGGTCCGCCGGCTCTGGCCGCTGCTGGTCGGCGTCGCCGTCCTGCTCGGTCTCGCCGGAACACCGGCTCCCTGGCTCGTCGCCCTCGGCGTGGTCGTTGCCGGCACACTCGGCCGGCTCGTCGGCGGCCGCCTGCCACGCCGCTCCCTCGGCCCGCTCATCCTCGTCGGGCTCGTCGGCTCGGTCGTCATGATCTACGTGCTCACCCGTCCGCTCGGCTGGGACAAGTGGGGTGGCTTGATGATGAACATCTTCCTCGCCGCGATCTCGCTGGCGCTGTGCTTCCCGCTCGGCGTGCTGCTCGCGCTCGGGCGCAGGTCGAAGCTGCCGCTCGTCCGGTGGATCAGCGTCGTCTACATCGAGTTGTTCCGTGGTGTCCCGCTGTACGTGTTGCTGCTCATGGCGGGCTTCGCGCTCGGCTTCTTCGTGCCCCAGTCGGTGGCACCGGGGCTGGTCGCGCGCGGCATCGCGATCTTCACCCTGTTCACCGCCGCGTACGTGGCCGAGATCGTCCGTGGTGGGCTCCAGTCGCTGCCCGCCGGTCAGGCCGAGGCCGCCCGAGCCCTCGGGCTCTCGCCGGTCCGGGTCACGTTCTTCGTCGTGCTCCCGCAGGCGTTGCGCAACGTGATCCCGGCGCTGGTCGGCCAGTTCATCAGCCTCTTCAAGGACACGACGCTGGCCGGCGCTGCGCTCGGCCTGCTCGACCTGCTCAGCGCCGCCGACGCGGCGACGGCACAGCCAGGGTTCCGCGGCCAGCAGCTGTACGCCGAGACTGCGGTCTTCGTCATGTTCCTGTTCTGGATGGGATCGATCACGATGAGCCGGGAGAGTCAGCGACTGGAGACGAAGCTGGGGGTTGGCAGACGATGAGTGACGCGCCGGGTCCCGTGGCCGAGGTGTTCGCCGACGCCACCCAGGTGTCGGGCGAGCCGATGATCGAGCTGATCGGCGTGGAGAAGCGCTTCGGTGCGTTCGTCGCGCTGCGCGAGATCAACCTCCGGGTCGCTCGCAAGGAGGTCGTCGTCGTGATCGGTCCGTCGGGTTCGGGCAAGTCGACGCTGATCCGCTGCATCAACCGGCTCGAGGAGCACGACTCGGGCCGGATCATCGTCGGCGGCACCGAGCTGACGGCCGACCTGCGCAACATCCAGGAGATCCGCCGGGAGACCGGCATGGTGTTCCAGCAGTTCAACCTGTTCCCGCACCTGACCGTGCTCGACAACATCACGCTCGCCCCCAAGCAGGTGCGCCGGATCCCGAAGCGCGAAGCGGTCGCCCAGGCGATGGAGCTCCTGGAGCGCGTTCGCATCCCCGAGCAGGCAGCCAAGTTCCCGGGGCAGCTCTCGGGCGGCCAGCAGCAGCGCGTGGCCATCGCCCGTGCGTTGGCGATGAAGCCGAAGGTGATGATGTTCGACGAGCCGACGTCGGCGCTCGATCCGGAGATGATCAACGAGGTGCTCGACACGATCAAGGACCTCGCTCACGAGGGGATGACGATGATCGTCGTGACCCACGAGATGGGCTTCGCCAGGGAGGTCGCCGACCGGGTGGTGTTCATGGCCGACGGCCAGATCGTGGAGGTCGGCACGCCGGAGCACTTCTTCACGGCGCCCCAGGAGGCCCGGACCAAGCAGTTCCTCGCCCAGATCCTCTGAGGGTGCGGCCGGCGGGAAGTGGGGCTAGCTGGAATCGAACCAGCGACCTTCACATTATCAGTGTGACGCTCTAACCGACTGAGCTATAGCCCCGGCAGGGGTGACACGTTATCGGCTCGACCTGCGGCCGCGTCAATTGTCCGGGGCGTGGAACGCGCCGCCCGTGATGTCGTTCCAGAGGTCCGGTTCGGACGCCTCGGGCGGACCCGCTTCGCCCTGCGCCGCCCGCGGCTCGTCGACGCGCACGACGCGCACCTCCTCCTCGAGCACCGTGACGCCGACACCGCCGACGAGATCGGCGATGAGGTTGAACAGGACCGAGAGCGTGACGTTCAGCCCGGTGCCGGCGACGACGAGGAACAGCCCGATGATCCAGTACGAGTGGAAGATCTCACCGCCTTTGAACTCGAAGCTCTCCCACCCGAAGGTCTCGAAGAACCGCTCCACGTTGTCGACCGTGCCCGTGGAGTTGGCGAGGTTCCAAAGGAGGACACCGGCCACGAGCACGATGATGTACGCGATGAGGTAGAAGATCGCGGAGACCTTGAACACGGTCCACGTGTCGATCGAGCGCACGACTCGTCGGACACGGCGGACCCGCGGCTTGGCGCGGTGCACGCGGATCGGACGCTGTCGTACGACGGCCTGGGTCGGCGGCGAATCGTTCACCGGCCGGCGGACGGTGCGCGCCACCGGTGGGGGCGGGATCGTCGGGCTGGTCGGTGGACCGCCGGCGGTGTCGGGCTCCGGCGGGGACACGACCCGCGGGATGCGCACCGGTGCCGGTGGCTCGATGGTGGTGCTCGCCGCGGCAGCGAGGACCGGTGCCGGTGCGTCCGCAGCGGCAGCGATGCGCACGACCGGCGCCGACCCGGTGATCGAGCCGGCACGGACGCGCGGGCGCGTCTCGCGGCCGGGGATCAACGGATCGAGGCGGGGATCGACCTCCCCGGGATCGGAACGCAGCACGCGCTCGGAACGGAGAGGTGGCCTCGCAGTACCGACCTGGTCGATCCCGTCATTGGGGTCACCCCGATGGTCGGTCACGTCGATCGAGTGTAGGGAACTGAACCGTCCCAGTGGTGGCGCGTGCATCGGCGACGACCCGGCCGACGCGGACGCGCACGATCACATCGGCGCCGATCGAACCGAACGACACGAGCTCGCCGCCGTTCGCGTGGGCCGCCGAGGCCGCCGCCAACCGGCTGAGATCGAGCGCACCGGCGAGTGCCGCAGCGTCGGCGGCGGTGCGCGCCCGCGCGGCGTCGATCACCGTGCCCGCGTACCAGCCGACGCCGATGATCAGGGCGGCGGTGATCGCCACCACACCGACGAGGAGGGGCAGTGCCTGCCCGAGGTCCGTGCGACGGACGTCCATGCGCCACCCCCGACGAAGGTCGTCGTTACGTGTGGCGGCTCTTCACCGCGACGAGGGCCGTTCGGCGAGTGGTCGAGTCAGTCCTCGGCCGAGGAGGCCAGGATCGGCGCGACGGAGGCCACGACCTGACCGTCGTCGAGGTTCATCACACGGACGCCGGTCGCATCGCGGCCCTGCGAGGAGATCTCGCGAACGGGCATGCGGATCGTCACGCCACCGGAGGACACGGCGACGATCTCGTCGTCGAGACCGACCATGAACGCGGCCACGACGAAGCCCTTCTTGCCGGTCAGGCGGATGCCGATCACACCCTGGCCACCGCGCCCCTGCTGGTTGAACCGGTCGAGCTGGGTCCGCTTGCCGTAGCCGGCGTCGGTCAGCATCAGGATCGCCACGTCGTCGCGGGCGACGTCGCACGAGACGACCTCGTCGCCGGCGCGCAGCTTCATCCCCCGCACGCCGGCGGCGGCGCGGCCCATCGGGCGGACCTCGTCCTCGCTGAAGCGGATCGTCATGCCCTTGCGGCTGACCATGAAGATGTCGTCGCCGCCGGTCGTCTCGATGACCCGCACGAGCTCGTCGCCGGGCCGCAGGTTGAGGGCGATGAGCCCGTCGCGGCGACCGGAGTCGTACTCGGTGAACTCGGTCTTCTTCACCTGGCCGAGCTTCGTGGCGAAGAACACGCATCGCTCACCGGCGAACGTACGGGTGTCGATGATCGCCCTGATCGACTCGTCCGGCTGCAGCGGTAGCAGGTTGACGATCGGCATGCCCTTCGCCGTGCGCTCGCGCTCGGGGATCTCGTGCGCCCGCAAACGGTAGACCTTGCCCCGGTTGGAGAAGAACAGCAGGTACGCGTGCGCCGTCGTGAAGATCACGTGGCTGACGAGATCCTCGGACTTCAGCTTCGCCCCACTGACGCCGCGACCACCGCGGCCCTGCGTCTTGAACGCGCCCGCCTCGACCGTCTTCACGTAGCCGGCCTCGGTCATCACGACGACCAGTTCCTTGTCGTCGACGAGATCCTCGACGCTCATCTCACCGGTGTCGTAGGTGAGCTGGCAGACGCGCGGTGTCGCGAACGCCTCCTTCACCTCGATCAGCTCGTCCTTGATGACCGTGCGCAGCTTCGCGTCGTCGGCGAGGATCGACTCGAGCTCCTCGATCGTGGAGATGAGATCGTGGATCTCCTTCTCGAGGTCGATGCGCGAGAGGCGGGTCAGCTGGCGGAGCTGCATGTCGAGGATGTCGACCGCCTGCAGCTCGGAGAACTCGTACGGCGGCGCCATCAGCGCCGCCTTCGCCGCGGGGGCGTCGTCGCTCGCGCGGATCAACGCGATGATCTGGTCGATCACGTCGAGTGCCTTCAAGCGGCCCTCGAGGATGTGTGCCCGTCGGCGGGCCTTGTCGAGGCGGAACTGCGTGCGCCGCGTGATCACCTCGACCTGGTGGTCGACGTAACCCCGCAGCGCCTGCGCGAGGTTCAGCGTGCGCGGCACGCCGTCGACGAGCGCCACCATGTTGACGCCGAAGCTCGTCTGCAGCTGCGTCTGCTTGAAGAGGTTGTTCATCACGACGTTCGGGTTCGCGTCGCGCTTCAACGGGATGATCAGGCTCGTCTTGCCGCCGGAGCTGTTGTCGTTGACGTCGGCGATCCCGTCGAGCTCGCCGGCGTCGACGAGCTCGACGATGCGGCTCGCCACGGACGACACGCTCACCTGGTACGGCATCTCGGTGACGACGATCTGGAACCCGCCGCGCTTGCCGTCCTCGATCGACGCCTTCGCCCGCATCTTCACGCTGCCGCGACCAGTGCGATAGGCATCCATGATCCCGGCCTTGCCGAGGATGTAGCCGCCCGTCGGGAAGTCGGGCCCCTTGACGAACGCCATCAGGTCGTCGGGTGTCGCCTCGGGGTTGTCGATCAGGTGGATCGTGGCATCGATGACCTCGCCGAGGTTGTGCGGCGGGATGTTCGTCGCCATGCCGACGGCGATGCCCTGGCTGCCGTTGACGAGCAGGTTCGGGAAGCGCGCCGGCAGGACGCTCGGCTCCTCGAACTCGCCGGAGTAGTTCG
Organism: Acidimicrobiia bacterium; assembly: GCA_050248955.1. Lineage (GTDB taxonomy): Bacteria > Actinomycetota > Acidimicrobiia > Acidimicrobiales > Ilumatobacteraceae > JBFWRK01. The sequence goes on along the minus strand of JBFWRK010000007.1, from coordinate 227,356 downwards.
TGACGAAGTCGACCGTGTTCTCGTCGATGTCGGCGAGGAGCCGCATCGCGAGTGGATGGAGGCGACACTCCGTGTACCGGCTGGCAGCGGGACCGAAGTCGGGTGAGCCGTAGTTGCCGTGGAAGTCGATCAGTGGGTGGCGCAGCGAGAACGGCTGGGCCATGCGGACGAGCGCGTCGTAGATCGCGCTGTCGCCGTGCGGGTGGTACTTCGCCATCGTGTCGCCGCTCACGCGCGCCGACTTCACGAAGGGGCGGTCGGGTCGGAACCCCTGCTCCTCCATGTCCCAGATGATCCGACGGTGGACCGGCTTCAGACCGTCGCGCACGTCGGGCAGGGCGCGCGACATGATGACCGACATCGCGTACTCGAGGAACGAGCGCTCCATCTCTTCTTGGAGCTCGACGGGCTGCACGCTGACCGTGCCGTCGCCGTCGTCGTTCATCTCGGCATCTGGGGTGTTCGGTGTGTCACTCATGTTCCTGAACCTTCATCAGATGTCGAGGAAACGAACGTCTTTGGCGTTCTGCTGGATGAACTGCTTGCGGAGCTCGACCTCGTCGCCCATCAGCCGGGCCACGACGTCGTCGGCGAGCGCGGCTTCCTCGACCGACACCTGGAGCAGCGTGCGCGTGTCGACGCCCATCGTCGTCGCCTTGAGCTCGTCCCAGTCCATCTCGCCGAGGCCCTTCAGGCGCTGGAAGTCCTTCTTGTGGTTCGGCCGTTCGGCGAGGAACGCGGCCTTCGCCACGTCGTCCTTCAGGTACACCTTCTGCTTGCCGATCTCGGTCGAGAACAGCGGTGGCTGCGCGATGTACACGAAGCCGTGCTCGACCAGCGGCTTCATCTGCCGGAAGAAGAACGTGAGCAGCAGCGTGCGGATGTGCGATCCGTCGACGTCGGCGTCGGCGAGGATGATGACCTTGTGGTAGCGCGCCTTCGCGGCGTCGAACTCCTCACCGACGCCACCGCCGATCGCCATGATCAGCGCCTGCACCTCGTTGTTCTTCAGCATCTTGTCGAGCCGGGCGCGTTCGACGTTCAGGATCTTGCCGCGGATCGGCAGGATCGCCTGGGTGCGCGGGTCGCGTGCGTCGACGGCGGTACCGCCGGCGGAATCACCCTCGACGATGAACAGCTCCGCTTCTTCGGCGTTCCGGCTGGAGCAGTCCTTCAACTTGTCGGGCATGCCCGCGCCGGAGAGCGCTGTCTTGCGGCGTACGGCGTTGCGCGCGTTCTTCGCGGCGAGCCGGGCCTGCGCTGCGGCGATCGCCTTCTTGACGACGCGGTTCGCCTCGCTCGGGTTCTCCTCGAGCCATTCGGCGAGCTTCTCGTTCGTCGCCTTCTGCACGAACGAGCGCATCGGGACGTTGCCGAGCTTCGCCTTGGTCTGGCCCTCGAACTGCGGGTCGCGCAGCTTCACCGAGATGATCGCCGTGAGCCCCTCCCGGATGTCCTCGCCGAGGAGGTTCTCGTCCTTCTCCTTCAGCAAGGCCTTCGCGCGGGCGTACTTGTTGACGACGGCCGTGAGCGCGGCGCGGAAGCCCTCGACGTGCATGCCGCCCTCGGTCGTGGAGATGCCGTTGGCGTAGCCGTGGATGCCTTCGTAGTAGCCGGTGTTCCACTGCAGCGCGACGTCGAGCACCTGGCCCGCTTCGTCTTCGTCCTCGAACGACGCGACCTTCGAGAAGAGCGCCTCCTTCGAGGCGTTCATGTGCTTCACGAAGTCGACGATGCCGCCCTTGTACTGGAACGTGACGTGCTGTTCCTTCTCGGGGCGCTCGTCGACGAAGTTGATCTCGAGGCCCTTGTTCAGGAAGGCCATCGTCTGCAGGCGCTCGATGACCGTGCGGGCGTGGAACTCGACACCCTCGGCGGCGAAGACCGTGGGATCCGGCCAGAACGTGACGGTCGTGCCGGAGGTGCGACCGCGTGGCGGCGTGGGTCCGACGTCGGCGAGCTTGCCCTGCGGCTTGCCGCCCTTCGCGTACTCCTGCTGGTAGCGCCGGCCGTCCTTGTCGACCTCGATGATCAGCCGCTCGGAGAGCGCGTTGACGACGGAGACGCCGACGCCGTGGAGTCCACCCGACACCTTGTAGCCGCTGCCACCGAACTTGCCACCGGCGTGCAGCACCGTGAGCACGACCTCGGCCGCGCTCTTGCCCTTGTGCGGGCCTGACGGATAAGGGTCGACCGGGACGCCACGGCCGTTGTCGTCGACACGACAGCCGCCATCGGCCTGGAGCGCGACGTTGATGCGGGTGCAGTACCCCGCCATCGCCTCGTCGACCGCGTTGTCGACGACTTCCCAGATGAGGTGGTGGAGACCGGCGAGGCCGGTCGAACCGATGTACATGCCGGGCCGCTTGCGCACGGGATCCAGGCCTTCCAAGACCTGGATGTCCTTCGCGCCATAGTCGGCACTCGGCTTCTTGGAGTCACTCGCCACGGACGCGGACCTCTCGAAGAGGGGGGTACGACAGGCGATCACATGGCCGCACGCCCTGCACAACAGCCTTGATCACGATGCTGTCCAGTTTACCAACGGGGTGTGCCGAAGAGCCGCGATGCGAGCAGGTTCGAGGCCCGTCAGGTGCGCGAACCGCGCTCCCCCGTGCGACCGCGCCCACGCCCGGCGACGCGCACCTCGAGACGCTCCACGGTGGCGCCGGTCACGGTCTGCAGCCGTTCGATGAGGTCGTGCTCGAGGTAGCGGAGCTGCGTCGCCCAGCCCGGCTCGTCGACTTCGACGACGAGCACGGCGCCGTCCAGCTTCAGCGGCTTCACGTGGAGCGCGACTGCCGGCCCGACTGCATCCTCCCAGCGTCCGAACACGCCCTGCACGGTTCCTGCGTTCGCCCCCTTGAGCGACCGCACGACCGCGTCGAGCCCGTCGATCAAGCGACGCGGCTCGGCGGGTTGGCTCACGTCGTCACCGTACCGGCCATGATCCGCAGGATCCGCCTTGGGTGTGCCGCGTCGGGCAGCACACCGGCAGTCGTCAGGATCACCTGGCCCTCGGGTAGGTGCCGCAGGAGTGCGTCGCTGCGGTGCGGGTCGAGCTCGGACAGCACGTCGTCGAGCACGAGCAGCGGCGCCGCGTCGTGGCGCGTCGTGACGAGCCGGTGCCCTGCGAGTCGCAGCCCGAGCGCGAGCGTGCGCTGCTCGCCCTGCGACGCGTGCGTCCGCGCCGGTCGTCCCTCGATCGTGAGGGCGACGTCGTCGCGATGTGGGCCGACGAGGCTGATCTGGCGGCGCACCTCGTCGCGGCGGGCGTCGGCGAGCGCAGCCGCGAGCCCGCCGGCTCGCCACGGGGGGTCGTACGTCAAGCCGAGCGACGTGTCGCTGCCGGCGAGATCGCTGTACGCCGCGGCGACCAACGGCCGCAGCTCCTCGACGAGGCTGTGACGGGCTGCGCCGAGCGCGTCCCCCACCGTCGCGAGCTTGCTGTCCCAGACGTCGAGGGTGAACGCGATGTCCTCGGTCAACCGACCACCGGCCTGCTTCAACAACGTGTTGCGCTGTCGGAGGATCCGATCGAGGTCGACGCGCAGCTGATCGTGCTTCGGCTGCAGCGCGACGAGGAGGTCGTCGAGGTACCGGCGCCGCTCCCCCGGTCCGCCCTTCACGAGCTCGAGATCGTCGGGTGCGAAGACGGTCACCCGCAGCACACCGAGGAGATCGCGGGCCCGGTGCAAGCGCTGCTTGTTGACGAGCACGCGGTTGCGGCCGCTGCGATTGATCTCCGCCTCGATCAGCACCTCACGCCCGTCACCGTGGCGGATCGTGGCCCGGACGACCGCCTGTGCGGCACCGATCCTGATCAGTGCGTCGGGAGGCGCGCCGCGGAAGCTCTCGAGCGTCGCCAGGTACGCGAGCGCCTCGGCGATGTTCGTCTTGCCTTGGCCGTTGTCGCCGATCACCGCCGTGATGCCGTCGGTGAGCTCCAGCTCGGCCGAGGCGTAGTTCCGGAAGTCGGTGAGGGACAGCCGCTCGACCAGCACGCTGCTTAGGGCACCCGGACCGGCATCAGGAGATAGAGGAAGTCGGGCTTGCCGACGCCGCGCACGATCGCCGGCTTGAGCGCGTCCAGCGTCTCGAGCGTGACCTCCTCGCTGTCCGCGGCCTCCACGCCCGAGGCGAGGTAGTCCGGGTTGAACGCGACGGTCAGCTCGCCGCCGGTGAACGTCGCGTCGAGCTCGTCGGCCGCGGTGCCCACATCCTGCGTGATCGCCGTGAGGCGCAGCCCGTCAGACGTCAGCTGCATGCGCACCGGCGTGGCGTCCTTGGCGAGGATCTTCACACGGCGGATCGCCTCGAGCAGCGAGTCACGCTGGACGGTGAGCAAGTTGGGGTACGACTGCGGAATGAGCTGGCGGTAGTTCGGGAACTCGCCTTCGATGAGCCTCGTCGTCACCCGCGTGGAGCCGACCTCGAACGTGGCGTCGCGCTCGCCGAGTCGCAACGTGAGCTCGGCCTCGGCACCGAGCAGCCGTTGCAGCTCCTGGAGCGCACGGGACGGCACGATCACCTTCTGGTCCGTACCGAGCACGGACGTTCCGGTGAGATCGCGCACGGCCAACCGGTACGAGTCGGTGGCGACGAGCCGCAGCCCGTCACCTTCCGAGGCGAGCATCACCCCGGTGAGGATCGGTCGCGCTTCGTCGGTGCTCGCGGCGCGGACCACCTGCCGCAGCGCCTCGCCGAACGCGGCAGCCGGCAGGGTGACTGCGTTCGTGGCCGGCGACGGCAGCTTCGGGTAGTCGTCGAGCGAGAGCGGGCGAACGGCGAACTTCGAGCGGCCGGCGCTGATCGTCACCTCGTCGGGCCCTGCGGACACCTCGACCTTCGGATCCCCGAGAGAGCGCACGATGTCGCTGACGAGACGCGCGGGCAGCACGATCGCACCGTCGGCCTCGCCGCCGACGGTGAGCGACAGCTGGATCGTCAGCTCGAGATCGGTACCGGTGATCGTCAGCCGGTCGCCGGCCAGTTCGAGGCGGACACCGGAGAGCACGGGCAGGCTCCCGGTGCGGCCGGTCGCAGCTCGGCCGGCAGTGGCGACCGCTTCGGCCAGGACGTCACGTTCGCATCGGAACTTCACGGTGTTGTCGTTCCCCTCATCGGATGGTGATCAAGGTAATAGCGGTAATAAGTGCTGTGGACTGTGGACGACTGGTGATCGCGGCAGCTAGCGACACACATCGTCCGCGCGCCGTCGTCCACAGGATCGCACAGGGCGCGAGCACCTCGAGGGTCCCGCGGTGGACGAGTGGACGTTGTCCACCGTCGACCACCATGTCGTCCACATGGTCATCCCCCGGTTGTTCATGCCTTCAGGACCTGGATCAGCTCGGTCACTTGGTCGTAGATCTGCTTGCGTTCCTTCATCAGGCGCTGGATCTTGTCGACCGCGTGGATCACGGTGGTGTGGTCCCGTCCGCCGAACTCACGAGCGATCGCGGGATACGAGAGATCGGTCAGATCGCGGAACAGGTACATGGCGATCTGGCGCGCCGTGACGAGTGGACGCTGCCGGCTCTTGCCCTTCAACGCCTCGACGGTGTAGCCGAGGTGGCCGGCGATCTCGTCGAGCAGCTCCGGTCCGCTGCGTACGCGCGGGCGGGTGTCGCTCAGCAGATCGGAGAGCTGCTGTTGCGCCATGCTGACGGTGACCGGTACGCGGTTGAGGCTGGCGTACGCCGTGACACGGATGAGCGCGCCCTCGAGCTCGCGGATGTTCGAGGTGATGTGCGTGGCGATGAACTCGAGCACGTCGGGCGGGATGTGCGTGTGGTCGCGCTCGGCCTTGTTGCGCAGGATGGCGAGACGGGTCTCGAGATCAGGCGGCTGGATGTCGGTGATCAGACCCCACTTGAAGCGCCCCCGCAGCCGCTCTTCGAGCGTCGGGATGTTGTCGGGCATCCGGTCCGAGGAGATGACGATCTGCTTGTTGGCGCCGTGCAACGAGTTGAACGTGTGGAAGAACTCCTCCTGGAGCCCTTCTTTGCCTTCCATGAACTGGATGTCGTCGACGAGCAGCACGTCGATGTCGCGGTAGCGGCGTTTGAACTGCGCGGTCGTGTTGTTGCGGATCGCGTCGACGTACTCGTTCAGGAACGTCTCGGTGGAGACGTAGCGCACGGCGTAGTGGGCGTAGTTCTGGTTGACGTAGTGCCCGATCGCATGCAACAGGTGGGTCTTGCCGAGGCCGGCGGAGCCGTAGATGAACAGCGGGTTGTAGGAGCGCGCCGGCGTCTCGGCGACCCGGAGGGCGGCGGCGAGCGCGAACTGGTTGGAGGCGCCTTTGACGAAGGTCTCGAACGTGTACCGCGGGTTCATGCCGTCGGCGTCGCGATACGCGGTCTCGGTCGCGCTGCGTCGCGCCGGCGTCGCGCCGAGTTGGTCGAACGGCAGCGTCGCCGGCTGCTCGGGCTCGAAGTGCGGCTCCCCGTCCGCACGGACCTCGAGGCGCAGTTCGATGCTGCCGGCTCCGATCTCGGACAGCGCGTCGAGCACGAGCGGCAGGTAGCGCGTGGTGATCCGCTCCTGCACATGCGTGCTCTGCACCGCGATCAGCAGCGTCGAGTCGTCCGACGGCAGCGGGACTGCATCTTGGAACGTGGAGAGCCACACGGCCTCGGACACCTGTGCACGGAGCAGTTGCGCGGCTGCCGTCCACAGCTGTTCGTGGTCGTTCACCTGCACCTCCGCTCCTAGCACCGAGAACCGTCCACAGGTTCATCCACAGGTGTGGACAACTTCGCCGTGGAAAGAGGGAGCACGCTACCACCCGCGGATCACTGCCCTGTCAACGGCGTCTGCGGCTGTAGTTGCCGTGTTCCCTCGTCTCGCCGTAGCCTGGAACGTCGACCGGTTCGCGGCCAAGACGGCTCGCGTCCGCTGTGGTCGTTCAGGCGCAGGCCATGCTGGCTGAGGGCGCCCTGCCGAGGAGGTAGTCGGTGAAGCGTACGTATCAACCCAATGCGCAGGCACGTGCCAAGAAGCACGGCTTTCGTCATCGCATGTCGACCCGTGCGGGTCGGGCGATCCTGAAGTCACGCCGTGCGAAGGGCCGCGCTCGCCTGTCGGCGTGATCGGGCGCATCCAGGATCGGACCACCTTCCAACGGTTCCGCACCGATGCGCGACGCGCCAGAGCTGGTGAGCTGTGGTGCGCAGCGCTCCTCGACGACGCCGCTGCGCCACCACGGATTGCGTACGCCATCGGTAGGGGGGTCGGGTCGGCGGTCGTGCGCAACCGGCTCCGCCGGCGGCTGAAGGCGATCGCCGTGGCCAACGCCGACATCGTCCATCCTGGGAGCTACCTGATCGGCGCCCGCTCAGGCGCGGCGACGTGCTCGTTCGAGGAGCTCAACGCGATGTTCATCACACTGTTCGACCAGGTCGGGGCACGAGGGCGATGAAGCGCGCGTTGCTGGCTGCGATCCGCTTCTACCAGCGTGCGGCTGACGGGCGACCGTCGCCGTGCCGCTTCACGCCGTCGTGCTCCTGCTACGCCACCGAGGCGCTCGAGCAGTATGGCACGCTCCGCGGTATGTTTCTCACTATGCGTCGACTTTCCCGTTGTCGACCGTTCGGTCCCTCCGGGTACGACCCCGTTCCGGAACCCACTGCCTCATCCCGAAGGGTGACGTCCCGTGTTTGAGCTCCCCGCCTCACTCCTCGGCTGGTTCTACAGCCTGGTGCACAACTACGCGATCGCGATCGCGATGATCACGTTCGTCGTGATGGCGATCATCACCCCACTGACGTTGAAGAGCACCAAGGGGATGCTCGAGATGCAGCGCCTGCAGCCCGAGATGAAGCGGCTGCAGCAGCAGCACCGGGGCGACCGGCAGAAGCTCAACGAAGAGATGATGAAGCTCTACCAGGAGCACAAGGTCAACCCCTTGGCCTCGTGTCTGCCGCTCCTGGCGCAGATGCCGGTGTTCTTCATCATGTTCCATGTCATCAGGGGACTGACGACGAAGGCGAGCGTCGCGAAAGCTGCCGAGCTCGGGATCGATCCAGGCTCCTTCGCACCGCAGTACGTGTCGAAGGGCAGCGAGATCTACGAGTCGCTGCTCGGCAAGACCGAGATGCGGTCGTTCTGGCTCGACCTGTCCAAGACGCCGGCCGAGGTGATGTCCGACAGCTTCGGGCGCGGGCTGATCTACGCAGGGATCGTGGTGTTGCTGGCCGGGCTGTACTTCTTCCAGCAGCGCCAGATCGCAAGCCGAACGGTCAACCCGTCGATGTCCGCGGGTCAGCAGAAGCTGATGCAGTACCTGCCGGTCGTGTTCGCCGTTTTCCAGCTCTTCTTCCCGACCGGCCTCGTCGTCTACTACATCACCCAGACGCTGCTGCGCATCGGTCAGAACCAGTACATCACCAAGCGGTTCTACGGCCACGACGAGTCGCTCGGTCGCCAGGCGCAGCGCGCCGGCGTGGAGGCTCGTGAGCTGGCGAAGAACGACAAGGCCGGCTCGAGCAAGCTCGGCACGAAGCCGGCACCACGGACGAGTGCGAAGCCGCCGACCCCGAAGGCGACGCCGTCCAAGCAGATCTCCGGCCGAACGACCGCGCCGAAGGCCAAGCCGACTCCTGGCAAGGCGCCGCAGCGGCCCCGTCCAGCGAGCTCCTCCCCCGGCTCTCGTCATCCGAAGCCCAAGAAGAAGTGATCAGATCGTTAGGAGCATGACCATGCAATGGGTCGAGACCACCGGCCGTTCGGTCGAAGAAGCAAAGGTGCTGGCCTTGGATCAGCTCGGGGTCGACGTCGACGACGCCGAGTTCGAGGTGCTCGAGGAGCCACGACCCGGCCTGTTCGGCCGTGTCCGCGGCGAAGCCCGCGTCCGTGCCCGCGTCCGCCCGACGACGCCGCGCACCAAGACGGAGCGCCGTTCGCCGAGGAAGAAGACCGCCAAGGCCGATGTCGCTGACACCGCCACTGGTGAGACCGACATCGCCGTGTCCGAGGCGGTCGCCGACGAGGCGCCGGCAGCACCCCGTCGCGAGCGGAGCCCACGGCCGGCCGACGACCGAGGCCGTCGCGACCGAGGCGGTCGTGGCGGTGGCGGCGGGCGCGAGCGGGACAGCGGGCGCGACCGGGATCGGGCACCGCGCGAGCGGACACCTCGGCCTGCCGGCGATCCGGTGGCCACCGAACAGGTCGGCGCCGAAGCCGTTCGCTTCCTCGAGGGGCTCCTCGATGCGTTCGCCCTCGAGGGTACGGTCGTGGTCGAGCAGGACGGCTCGGAGCTCGAGGTGAACATCGACGGTGGCGACCTCGGCCTGCTGATCGGCCCGCGTGGCACGACGTTGCTCGCGCTGCAGGACGTCGCCCGCGTTGCCAGCCAGCGCCGCCTCGGTGACCACGATTCGCACCTCCGGATCGACGTCTCCGGCTACCGGCAGCGCCGGCGCGAGGCGCTGGCTCGGTTCACCACGCAACTGATCGACGAGGTCCGCTCGTCGGGCACGGCGTCGGTGCTCGAGCCGATGCCCTCGGCCGACCGAAAGGTCGTCCATGACACCGTCGCCGCGGCAGAGGGCGTCACCAGCCGCTCGGAAGGTGACGACCCGTTCCGCAGGGTCGTGATCGAGCTCCAGTCGGCGGATGACTGAACTGGAGCCCTTGCTCGCCACGCTTCGAGAAGGCCAGCGGATCGGCGCGATCGGGCCGCTCGTCATCGAGGAGGCCGTCGCGCACGCAGGACACTTCGTCGATGCGATCGCGACCGAGGCGCGCTCGATCATCGATCTCGGGTCGGGCGGCGGACTGCCCGGCCTGGTGATCGCGTGGTGTCGTCCCGAGTTGCGGCTGACGATGGTCGACCGTCGGGCGAAGCGGACCGACTTCTTGGCCCGCGCCGTACGCCGGCTCGGGCTCGACGCGCGCGCAGTGGTGATCAACGGCGATGTCCGCGCGCTCGGGCGGAGCGGTGTCCACGCCGGGGTCTACGACGCCGTGACAGCTCGGAGCTTCGGACCGCCTGACGAGACCCTTCGTCTCGCCTTGCCGTTCGTCGGCAGCGGTGGCCAGATCCTCGTCAGCGATCCCCCTGGGTCTGATCGCTGGCGGCATGTTCTGACCGCTGAGCTGGGAGAACAGGTCGAGGTGGCGAGCACTGGCGAGCGCCTGACCGTGCTCCGACGCCGGTGAAGAACCAGGTTCCACGTGGAACCTGCCGGCGCGGTGGCGGTGCTGGTTCCACGTGGAACATGGACCGCGACCATCTCGTCTCGGTGCGACATCGCCTTGGAGATGTCGCTCGTGTTCACGTGGAACGTCCAGCCGTTCGGGGGTATCCGGCGGCTGAGCGAGCCTGGTCGATAATCTGGTCCGGTCGGCCTCCGGTCGCCCGTCGTCGTTCTGGGGAGTTGTTCCTGCATGATTGATGAACCGCAGTTGGAAGCGGTGGCGCCGAGCTACCGACCACTCCCCCGCGTTATGGCGGTGGCCAACCAAAAAGGCGGCGTCGGCAAGACGACGACCGCGATCAACCTCGGGGCGTGTCTTGCTGACATCGGCTACCGCACGTTGATCATCGACCTCGACCCGCAGGGCAATGCGTCCACTGGCCTCGGGATCGACAACCGCAATCTCGAGACGTCGATGTACGACGTCATCATGCACGAGGCGCCGCTCGAGAACGCGATCGAGCCGGCCTCGGTGAAGCACCTCTTCATCGCACCGGCGAGCCTCGAGCTCGCCGGCGCCGAGATCGAGTTGGTGCCTGCCTTCAGCCGTGAGCTCCGGCTGCGTCGAGCGATCGAGGCCGTGTTGGACGACTACGACTTCGTGTTGATCGACTGCCCGCCCTCGCTCGGGCTGCTGACGGTCAACGGTCTCGCGGCGGCGAACGAGGTGCTCGTACCGATCCAATGCGAGTACTACGCGCTCGAGGGTCTCGGTCAGTTGCTTCGCAACGTCGACCTGGTCCGGCGCAGCCTGAACCCGACGCTCGAGGTCACCACCTTGATCTGCGTGATGTACGACGCCCGGACGAAGCTCTCCGACCAGGTGGTCACCGAGGTGCGTGACCACTTCGGGGACAAGGTCTGCAACACCGTCGTACCGCGCACGGTTCGGCTCTCCGAAGCACCGTCGTTCGGTCAGCCGATCATTCTCTTCGATCCCGTGTCCCGCGGTGCAGTCGCGTACAAGGAACTGGCGAAGGAGGTGTCAGGTGGCGCGCCTCAGCGGACTCGGTAAAGGCCTCGGAGCACTGATCCCGACCGAGCAGGGTGAGGCTGAAGGTACGAACGGCAGCACCCCGCAGCTCACCGAGCTGCCGATCCGGTCGATCCAACCGAACCCCAATCAGCCGCGCGTCCACTTCGACGAGGAATCGCTGACCGAGCTCGCCGCGTCGATCCGCGAGATCGGCGTCCTGCAGCCGGTGCTGGTCCGTCCGAGTGGGCCTGACGAGTACCAACTGATCGCCGGTGAGCGCCGTTGGCGTGCCGCTCGGCGCGCCGGTCTCGCGACGGTGCCGGCGATCATCCGCCCGACCGACGATGTCACGTCGGTGGAACAGGCCCTCGTCGAGAACCTGCACCGCCAGGATCTCACCGCGCTCGAAGAGGCAGCGGCGTTCCAGCAGCTGATCGAGGACTTCAAACTCACCCACGAGCAGGTCGCGACCCGCGTCGGGAAGAGCCGCTCGGCGGTGACGAACACGCTCCGCCTGATGCAGCTCCCGGGCTCGATCCAGCACCTGCTCGCCGACGGCCGCTTGAGCGCCGGCCACGCGAAGGCCCTGCTCGGAACCCCCGACAGAGCGTTGCAGGAGCGGTTGGCGCGCCAAGCCGTGGCCGAGGGGTGGTCGGTGCGGGCTGTGGAAGACGCGGTCCGGGTACCGCTCGCCGAGGACGCTGGCGGTGATCAACCTGTGGATGACGCACAGCAGCGAGGGGCGAAGTCGACGCCGACCTTGCGTCCTCCCGGTCTCCTCGAGCTCGAGGAGCTCCTCGCCGACCACCTCGACACGCGCGTCAGTGTGACGATGGCAGGCAAGAAAGGCCGGGTCACGGTCGATTTCGCGGATCTCGACGACCTCGAGCGGATCTACCGTCGGATGACCGAGCCGGTGGATCGCGACTAACCCTCACCGTCCTCACAAGATGTGGGGATACCTGGGGATAAAGTCTCGATGAAGACTATGGAGTTCGCAGTGCGATCCAGTTGCTGAGCGCGTCGCTCACGGCAGCTGCGAAGGCCGGGGCGCGATCGACCGCAGCGCGTACGTCGCCGACGCGGCAGAGCACGGCCGGCATCCGCGTCTCGCGCAGGATCGACCACCCGCGACCCTCGACGGCCACGTGGGGGAGTGCACGGTGGCTCGCGAGGGCGTCGGCCAACCGTCCGGCCAACGCCTTGCCGGCGACGGATTCGAACGACGGCACGGCGTAGTACGTCACCGATGCCGCCGTGTCCGGTTGGGCGGCCAAGCCGATGTAGACGTGGGCTTCGAACGCGTTCGCGGTCTGCGCCTGCGTCAGCACGTCGGGTTCGTCGAGCGGCACCACGAGGGCGCCGGCCGAGCGCAGCTGCTTGGCGACGATCCTGGCGACGGCGCTCAGGCCGCCGAACTGGCCGACGACCACGCGACCGCGGTCGAGCGAGAGCTCGGTGTCCCGGAAGTGCTCGCCCTCTCGCAGCATCGCGATCCCGGGACCATCGCCGGTCTGGAGCGCGAGCCGGGTGAGCAGCCGGACGGAGTCCGCACCGCAGACCCCGTCGGCCACCAGTCCGCAGTTGCGTTGGAACCGCTCGAACGCCGTCGCGGTCAGCGACCCGAAGATGCCATCGACCTTGCCGCAGTCGAACCCGAGTCTCGCCAGTCGGGCCTGGAGCTCGGCGACGTCGTCACCCCGCATCATTGGAGCACGGAGAGTGAGTAGACGATCACCCAAAGTCCAATTGGATTCGACGAGCGCTGCCCAGGTGCGGTCATCGCACGATCCGGTCGGCTCCAGCCCGCGGGCACCCTGGAAGGCGCGCACGGCGACCTCGGTCGACGCGCAGTAGCAGCCCGTCTCGGCACCGACGGGACCGAACCCGGCAGAGCAGAGACGCCGCTGCAGATCGCGGACCGCCTCGCCGCGGAGGCCGGGCGTCAGCGGGAAGTTCCGAGGAATTCGCCGAACTCCTGCAAGAGCGAGCCCTTGCCCTTTGCGCCGACGATGCGCTTCTTCAGCTCACCGCCGTCGAACACGAGCAACGTGGGGATGCTCATCACGTTGAATCGCATCGCGATCTCGGGGTTCTCGTCGACGTTCAGCTTCGCCACGGTGAGGTGGTCGGCGTGTTCGGTGGCGATCTCGGAGAGGATCGGAGCGATCTGCTTGCACGGCCCGCACCACTCCGCCCAGAAATCGATGATCACCGGCGTGGACGACCCGTTGACGGTTTCGTCGAAGGTCGCGGTGGTGAGGGTGACGATGCCGTCAGCCATGAGGAGGTGTCCTTTCGTCGCTACGAGCCTAGGTGCTGGAACCGCTCCAGGCGCAGGAGCATTCCACGACCACCGGCGACAGCGGGGAGCTGTTGTGTGGCAGCTGACACCGGCCGTCAGCTGTGTCGAGACGCTTCGAGCCAGCGCTCGCAGTCGATCGCCGCCATGCAACCCGAGCCGGCGGCAGTGATCGCCTGGCGGTAGGTGTGATCCTGCACGTCGCCGCAGGCGAAGACGCCGTCGACGTTCGTGTAGGAGGTCCCGGGACGGGTCACGAGGTAGCCCGTGTCCTCCATCTCCAGCACGCCGGCGAACAGGTCCGTGTTGGGGCGGTGGCCGATCGCCACGAACAATCCGGTCACGGGCAGCGTCGATGTCGCTCCGGTCTGGACGTCCTTGACGACCGCGCCCTCGAGCGCGTCGCCACCGACGAGATCGGTCACGACCGCGTTCCACATGAACGACATCTTCGGGTTGGCGAAGACCCGCTCCTGCATGATCTTCGAGGCCCGCAGCGAGTCGCGTCGGTGGATCAGGGTCACCTTCGACGCGAACTTCGTGAGGAAGAGCGCCTCTTCGACGGCGGAGTCGCCACCGCCGACGACCGCGATCTCCTGGCCGCGGAAGAAGAACCCGTCGCAGGTCGCGCACGTCGACAGTCCGTGGCCGATCAGCTTCGCCTCGGCCTCCAGCCCGAGCATGAGCGATTGCGCACCGGTGGAGACGATGATCGAGTCGGCGACGTACAGGTCGTCGCGCACCCACACCTTGAACGGGCGCTCGGAGAAGTCGACGCGCGTCGCCTTCTCGGTGAGGTACTCCGCACCGAAGCGCGCCGCTTGCTCGCGCATCCGCATCATCAGGTCGGGACCCATGATCCCCTCGGGGAAACCGGGGAAGTTCTCGACGTCGGTGGTCAGCATGAGTTGCCCGCCCGGTTGGTCGCTCGTGCTCGACGGCTCTCCTTCGATGACCAGCGGCGCGAGGCTCGCGCGGGCGGCGTAGATCGCCGCGGTCAGCCCAGCGGGGCCGGAACCGATGATGATGACGTCACGGGTGTCCATGGTGGTGGGAGTGCTCCAACTCAGCTGTGTTCGTCGCCGGCGTGGCGACGCGACATGAGCAACCACCCCGCCGCGACGAAGATTCCACCGACCGTGGCGTAGGAGATCCACACGCTGCTGTCATGGTCGAACGGCACCGCCCAGGCCATCTGCACGAGACGGATCAGGATGATCGTCAACAGGATCAGTGCGACGAACCCTGCGAACGCGCCGAGGAGCCCGAAGACGAGCCCGCGGACGACCATCACGAGTGGCTTCGTGGTCTTGTCGCGGACGGAGCCGACCAACCGTTCCACGGTGTCTGCGGTCTGCTTGGCCCAGTCCGGGTTGCCGATCGGGTTGAGTCCCATGGGGCGCGAGCCTAGGACACGGCGGGCGCCGACCTCCCAGAGCGCGTGGCATCCGGGCGAGGGCGCCGGCTCAGGGAAGTGCGACGCTGACGATGATGACGCAGTCGACCGTGGCGACCGTTGCGGTCGCGGGGGAGCCGGCATCGGGTCGTTCGCTCACGTAGAGCTCGCCGGGCGTGCCCTGCCAGACGACGGCGCTCACCCGGGTCCCGAGGTCGGCGCAGACCGCCCCATCGGCCGCGGCAGTCGGTGCCGGTGTCGATTCGACGCTCCGTTCGACACCCGCCGCGAACGCGACGAGCTGCTGCTCGGTCGTGAGTGCGGGTGCATCGAATGCGGACTGCGTCGCGGTTGCGGCTGACGTGGCCTCTTCCGAGGCCTCGACGTCGGGCTCGCTGGACACGAACGGCGCGCTGTCCACGTCACCGACGCCGATCTCCGAGATCGTCTCGCGCGAGGCATCGGCGCCACCGGCGGCAGCGTCGTCCGCCGCTTCCGCCTCGGCCGGCGATGTCTTCGCTGCCTCGGCATCGTCGCTCGCCGTCAGCGGGATCGCCGCCTCGGTGGCCGACGAATCGTCGTCGTTCGCAGCAGTCAGGTTGGCTACGCCGCTGATCGCGGCAACGCCGAGCGCGGCAGCGCCGGCGATCGCGAGCACGGGCCTCCACACCCGTCCCGCGCGCCGGCTGCGAGCGCCGGCGAGATCGGCCGGCGCGGGTGCCGGCGTGGACGCCGGTGCGCGGTCTCGTTCGCCGAGGTCGGCGTCGAACACTGCCATCGCCGCCGCCAGCGCGTCCGCGAGGCGAGCCTCGTCGAGCCGGTCGAGGTCCGACTGCAGCGCGATCCGCACGGTCCGCATCGCCTCGACGCGAGCGAGCAGTGACGGGCTCGCCTCGATCGCGGCGCGCTCGTCCGCCGTCACCTCGTCGTCGAGGTACGCGCTCGCGAGCTCGTCGAGGGAGAAGTCGTCGTCGGTCATGTCAGCCATCTCGTCCTGTGGTTGGACGTTCCGGATCGTCGTCATGGTTCCCGAGCTGACGAGCGAGGATCGAGCGACCGCGGGCGATGCGCGACTTCACGGTCCCGATGGCGACCCCGAGCACCTCGGCGATCTCGCTGTAGTCGAGGTCGCCGATGTCGCGCAGGATCACGGCGACGCGGTACTCCTCGGGCAGCGCGGCGGCAGCTTCGCCGAGTGCCAGCCGGTCGACGACGGGGTCCTCGGGGGAGCGGATCGACGGTTCCGGCCGGTGTCGATCCACGTCGTCGAGCGAGTCGGTCGGCCGCCGCCGCCGGCGGCGCAGCTCGTCGAGGCTCGCGTTCACGGCCACCCGATAGGCCCAGGTGCCGAAGCTCGATCGGCCGTCGAACTTGTGCAGCCCGCGCACGATCGCGATCAAGGCCTCCTGTGTCGCGTCGGCGCCGTCGGCGGCGTTGCCGGTCATCCGCCGGCACACCGCGGCGATGCGGGCGTGGTGTCGCCGGAGCAACTGGTCGAGAGCCTCCCGGTCACCGCCGACGGCCGCCGCGACGAGGTCGTGATCGCTGCGGATGCTCACGGGGCAGGCTGGAACGTGATCTCCGAGATCCGCCCCCGGAACGGATTCGACGCGGTGCAACCCGGGTCCTCGGCGAGCTGTTGCAGGGAGATCAGCACGTAGGTCGCCGCGGTGCCGATGTCGAACGTCGCGGTCTGCGCGTCGAGGCTGTACGACGAGTCGATGGCTGCGCCCCAGCCCTCGAAGCTCGCCGGCAGTTCGTCGGCGACGTGCACGGCGGCGCTCCACGGTGAGGCGCCGAACGTGACGCTCAGCTGTCCGGTGGCCGGCTTCGAGAGCGTCATCACGATGCCGACGCCCCGCTTCCCACCGAGGTACTGGTTCGCGTAGCAGACCGTCGACCAGGACGTGCTGCCGCTGCCGTCGTGCGCGAGCGCGACGCTCTCCTCGTTCTCGACGCGGTCGTCGCCGTCAGGGTCGGAGCTGGACCAGCCGCCGTCGACCGGAACGGCCGGTCCGGCGAGCGTGGTCTCGACGATGGTCGTCGCCGCGTCGGTGTCGGACGGCGTGGTGGGGTCGCTCGGCTCGCCGAGGCTCGAGATCAGCACGACGCTGATCAACAGCGCGGCGGCGATGATGACACCGACGACCAGGAGCGAGGGCATCCGCCGCTGCTGGAACTGACGTGCCGGGCGGCCGCGCACGGTGCCCGACGTCGGCGTCGGATCGCGGTGGTGCACCGGGCGCACTCCCGGCCGTGGGGTGCCCTGCGTGCGGGTGGCTCCCGTCGTGTTGCCGGCGCTGCTGCCGTTGCCGCCCGCACCGGCCGTCGCCCGCGGCGCGCCGGCACCGCGGGGAGGGGTGCCGCGCACGACGCCGGTGCCCTTCGGTGGCGTCGTCGGCTGACGTGCGTCGGGCGCCTCGCGCAGGCTTCGGGCGAGCGCGGTCTGCACGACCGAGCCGCTGGCCGGGCGATCGTCGGGGTTGCGGGCGAGCAGCCGGTGGATCAGGTCGACGAGCCCGGGCGGCAACGTCGGACGAAGGCGCAACAGCGGTGTCGGGTCGCGCTGGAGACGGGCGAGCGCGGTCTCGGCGTCGTTCCCACCCTGGAACGGCACCCGCCCGGCGAGGCACTCGTAGAGCACGAGTCCGAGCGCGTACAGGTCGGCCCGACCGTCGAGGCGCCGGCCGCGCACCTGCTCGGGCGAGAGGTACTTCGCCGTTCCCATCATCACGTTGTCGCTCGTCAGGTCGCCGTCGCCCGACGACGCCTTCGCGATGCCGAAGTCGGTGAGCAGCACCCGCCCTTGCGGGGTGACGAGGATGTTGCCCGGCTTGATGTCGCGGTGCACGAGCCCGGCCTGGTGGGCGGAATCGAGCGCGGCTGCGACCGCGACCCCGATCCGGATCGTCAGCTCGGGTGTCAGGCGCTTGTCCTCGTCGAGCATCTCGCGCAGGCTCCGGCCCGGGACGTACTGCATCACCACCGCTTGCCGGCCGTCTTCGTCGACCGTGTCGTACACGGCGACGATGTTCGGGTGGGTCAGCCCGGCCACCGCGATGGCCTCCCGGCGGAAGCGTTCGGCAACGACGGGATCGGCCGCGAGCGCCGGCTTGAGCAGCTTCACCGCCACCTGGCGGGTGAGGAGCTCGTCCGTCGCCAACCACACCTCGGCCATGCCGCCTTGCGCGATACGGTGTTCGAGCCGGTACCGCCGTGCGAGGAGCGGCGGCGGGGGAGAGACGGAAGCAGCCACCGCGCACAGACGCTAGCCCGCCGGGGCCACAGCCACCCGCCATCTCTCGACGTGAAGTTGAGGGTCGCGCGCTGGCGCGCCGATCAGGCTCGCGTCTGGAAGGCGACGCCGATCGTGCCGCGGCCGGCGTGTGATCCGACCACGGGCCCGATGTTGCCGACGATGACCTCGCCGCTGGCGAGCGGGCGCACCTGCTCGACGAACCCGTCCACGTCCGGACAGGCGGCGTGCAGCACCGCGAGGTTCTCGATCTCGCCGTAGGACTTCACCTTCTCGACGAGGAACGCGAGCGCCTTGCTGCGAGTGCGCTGCTTGCCGCCTTCTTCGACTTTGCCGTCGCGCACCTCGATGATCGGCTTGATCGAGAGCACGGAGGCGAGCATCGCCTTGGCGCCGCCGATCCGGCCACCCTTCTTCAAGTTGTCGAGCGTGTCGAGTGCCCCCCACACCTTCGTGCGGTCGGCGAGCGAGCGCACCTCGGCGACGACGGCCTCGTGCCCCGCCCCGGTCGCGGCGAGACGGGCAGCGGCGACGGCGATCATGCCCTGGCCGAGCGTCACCGAACGGGAGTCGACCACCGTGACCGGGATGACGTCGCTCACGGAGCGGGCGGCGAGCTCTGCGCTCTGCATCGTCGCCGAGAGCGCGGCCGACAACGACACGACGACCACGCCGGTGGCGCCCTCTGCGGCGAGCGATCGGTACACCTGCTCGAACGCGCCCGGCGCCGGCGCCGCGGTCTCTGGGAGCGTGGACGACGCGGCACAACGCTCCCAGAACACCTCCGGCGTGAGATCGCGGCGATCGACGAACTCCTCGTCGCCGAAGCGGATGGTGAGCGGCACGATCTCGATGCCGAGTCGCGACGCGACGTCCGCGGGGAGGTCGCACGCGCTGTCGGTCACGATGCGAATGGTCACGGCGGCGAACGCTACCTGTCGTCCAGTGCGGCAGGGGGAACCGCGACCGGACCCGACGGATCGGCGTGCCCCGTCGGATGGCGGCTCTGCGATCCGGTCGCCTCCCCGTTGCGCTGCGCACGGCGAGCCGCTCGTGCGTGCTGGATCCACCAGGAGATCAGGATCAGCACGAACGCGGCGGTGACGACCTGGCCGAGTCCGGTGAGCGCTGTGGCCTGCACCGTGAACTGCTCGGGACCGGTCAGCACAGAACCGCCGAGCGGTGTGAAGAGCTGCACGGTCACCGGTGAGCGCCCGTTCGTGCGCGACTCCACGGGGATCTCGATCCGCATCCTGCCGGTCACCTCGACGGTCTGATCACCGTCGGGGAAGGTGATCTTCGGCCCCGGGCTCGAGAGGCGGACGACGACGGTCAGCGGGATGTCCGACGTGTTGACGAGCGTCAACGGGATCTTGCTCCGGCGGCCGCCGAGGTTCACGATGCCGGACTGCGGCTGCACGGTCACCGACGAGCGGACGTCGCCGACCTCGCCGTCGAGCTGCAGGACGTAGCTGCGCTGCTGTCGCTCCGACAGGTTGTCCGCAGGCATCATCCGCAGCAACGATCGCCAGCGGGTCGGCCGCGGATCGTTCTCCGGCAGCATCGGCACCGTCGTCTCGACGCCGGCGGTCACGCGGGCGATGAGGTCGGCGAGCGTTATCGTCGGCTCGGGGTCGATCGTCGTCGTGCGCACCACGGCGATCTGATCGTCGTCGGTGGAGCGCTCGAGCGTGCGCAGCACCGAGCTCGCCGTCTCGGGCTCGACACGGGCGGTGTCGTCGATCAGTTCGGCGACGAGCAGGAAGAGCGTCGGGTCGATGTCGTCGAAGGCGCCGACCGTCAGCGCCACACCACGTGCAGGGAACGTCGGATCGAACAACGTGACCTGCTCCTGTTCGATGCCGAGTGCGATCAGCTCCGCGACGAGGTGGTGCGCGGTGAGCACGGGATCGGGTCCGCCGCCGCTCGTCAGCGCGGCCTCGAACGTCGCGTCGGCGACGAGCGCGGGGATCACCTCGTTGGTCGACGAACGCACGCCGGCGAGCTCGCCGGGGCGCTCGACCGTGCTGCCCATCGCCTTGTCGTCGACGACCAGCCGGCGCACCCCGAGGTCGCGCAGGAACGAGACACCGCCGAGATCGATCCCGCTCGTGACCACCCACGTCGACCGCTCGAGCTCGGCGCTCGGGAGCGCCTCGCTCAACTCGTCCTCGCCGAGGCGGAGCTGCTCGGTGAACGTCTCCTGCAGGCCGGCGGCCACTGCGGTGCCGGGGTTCATCGAGATGTACGGCGCGACGAGGAGCTCGTGACGCGTGCCGACGGCCTCGTCGAGGCGGGCGAGGCGTTCCGCGTCGGCCGGATCGCCGCTCTGCGACAGCGAGTCGAGCACCTCGGGTCGCACCGAGACGGAGAGCGGCACGGGCGACTGCTCCAGCAGCGAGATGAGCGCATCCAGCCGGGGACGGACCTCGGGTGGGATCTGCAGCAAGCCGGTCGCCTGCAGCGACGGCGCGGCATCGAACGTGAGCACTGCCGTCGCGCCGATCGTCTCGGTGATCGCGTCGTCACCGGTGCGCTCGACGAACGTGACGAGCGACGCGAGAGGGTCGTCGTCGGCGAGGCGGATGTCGAGCGAGAGCGGGTAGAGGCCGGGGTTGCGGAGCCTGATGCGACTCGCGTCGCCCGGGTCCGTCTCGGTGCCGATCGTGACGACGAGGTTGCCGTCGTCGTCACGGGGGATGGCCGACACGGGGAAGCGGAGCAGATCGTTGGCGATGCCACCGTTCTGCTCCACCGCCGCGCGCACGGCGTCTCGTGACGCGGCGAGTTGGTAGGTCGTGACGACCAGCTCGGCATCGACCGGGAGCTCGCCGTCGACGCCGAGCACCACGACCAGATCGCCGTTCGGTGCCACCGTCATCGGCTGCGAGACGAGGTGCAGCGCGAGCCCGGGTACGTCCTGGGCGGCGGCGGGTTCGGCCGGCGGAGCCAGCAGGGTGAGCGCGGTCAGCGCGCCGGTCGCGAGCGCGAGGAGTGCGGATGCGAGGAGTGCGGACGCGAGGAACGAACGGCGCTTCACAGCTCGCCGTTCAACGGCCGCTCGAGGACCACGAGCGGCGTGGGTGACGGTTCGAAGCCGAGCCGGCAGTACAGCGCGAGCGCCGGCTCGTTGTCGGACTGGGTGTTGACCGCCATTGCCCGGCACCGCCGCCGCATCGCCCAGGTGACCGCGTCGGCGACGAGCGCCGTCCCGGTCCCGGCGCGACGATGGGTCGGGCTGACGGCCAGTCGTTGCAGGAACGATGCCGACGCGCTGCGCCCGGCGATCGCGAGGCCGACGATCTCGTCGTGCGAGATGGCGACGCGGATGCGGGAGCTCGGTGTCGCCCTGGCCGCTTCGAGCAGGCCCATCGCGTCGAGCCCCCACCCGGGAGGGAACGCCGACTGGTCGACGCGCGCGAGGACGGAGAGCTCGTCGGCCCTGTGGCGGCGCAGCACGACGGAGGACGCTCGACCTGCATCACGGACGCTGCGGGCGAGCGAGCCGCGCAGGTCGAGGTGGAGCAGCGTGAGCTCCTGCGCGACCGTGAAGCCGAGCGCGTCGTACGGCGAGCGGTGCGACGGCGCGAGCGCGCCCGTGCGGACACGGGTGTAGCCATCCCCGGACAACTGGTTCAGCCAGGACCGGAGCACGGCGCTCGGGAGCGGCAGCTGCTGGTCGAGCGTGACGAGGTGGGCGATGCTCGGCTCGTGCGGCCAGGGACGTACGCGAGCGACGAGCCCGGCGCCGCGCAGCAGCCGGAAAGCCGGGCCTTGCGGTTGGTCGGATGGCCGCACGATGCTCCTCACCAGCCCATGACGGTAGCGTTCGGCAGGTGCCGGTGCTCTTCGTGACTCATGCGGCCTACCTCGATCACCTCACCGGGGAGGGGCATCCGGAGCGACCGGCCCGGCTCGAGGCGGTCCTTGCCGGAGCGCGCGACGCGGAGGTCATCGACGGCCTCGTCCCACTGGCACCGGAGCCCGCGACCCGAGCCGCGATCGAGCGGGTGCACGCCGCCGTCTACGTCGATCACGTCGAGAACGTCTCCCGGCAGGGTGGCGGGCGGCTCGATCCCGACACCCGGGCGAGCACCGGTTCGTGGGACGCGGCCACGCTCGCCGCCGGCGCCGGGATCACGGCGGTCGAAGCGCTGCGGCGGGGCGAGGCGGGCGCGAGCGCGGCGTTCTGCGCGGTGCGACCGCCCGGCCACCACGCCACGCCCACGCAATCGATGGGCTTCTGCCTGCTGTCGAACGTCGCCATCGCCGCCGCCCATCTCGCCGCGTCCGGCGAGCGCGTCGCGATCGTCGACTACGACGCGCACCACGGCAACGGCACCCAGGACGCGTTCTTCGGTGACCCCCGCGTGCTGTACGTCTCGTTGCACCAGTGGCCGCTGTACCCGGGCACGGGGCGGATCGAGGACGTCGGCGAAGGCACGGGGTTCGGCACGTCGCTCAACGTCCCGATGCCGCCAGGCGCGACCGGCGAGGCGTACGACCGGGCGATGCGCGACGTCGTGCTGCCGGTGATCACGCGGTTCGCGCCGACGTGGCTGATCATCTCCGCCGGATTCGACGCCCACCAGGCGGACCCGGTCACCGACCTCGGCCTGTCCTCGGGCGATTACAGCCGGCTGACCGCGCAGCTCCTGCCGCTCGTGCCACCCGGCCGGCGGCTCGTGATGCTCGAGGGCGGCTACGACCTCCAGGCGCTGCGCGACTCGACCGCGGCGACGCTCGCGGCGATGCTCGACATCGAGTTCGCCCCGGAAGCGTCGACGACCGGGGGACCCGGGATCACCAACGTCGAAGCCGTCCGCGCGTTCTGGTACGAGCATGGGCTCCTGTAGCGCGCGCCGTTCGTTCGCCGCGGTCGGAGCGAACCGTGCCCGCCGCGTCGACCGCTCACCCCTAGCCTGATCGGGTGATTCCCGAGCGCTTTGCTCCCGTCCTGGAGGAGCTCGGCCCGTTGGCCGAGCGCTTCGACGCGGCCGGGCACCGCTTGTTCCTCGTCGGCGGCACGGTGCGGGACCTGCTGATCGGGCGCTCCGGCGACCAGGACTACGACGCGACCACCGACGCCCACCCGGCGGAGATCAAGCAACTGCTCGCAGGCTGGGCGGACGCGATCTGGACGCAGGGCGAGCGCTTCGGCACGATCGGGGCGAAGAAGGGCGACCGGCTGTACGAGGTCACGACGCACCGCGCCGAGGCGTACGCGCCCGACTCGCGCAAGCCCGAGGTCTCCTTCGGCGACACCATCGAGGGCGACCTGTCTCGGCGCGACTTCACCGTCAACGCGATGGCACTCGAACTGACGACCGATGAGCCCGTGCTCGTCGACCCGCACGGCGGCGCGGCCGACCTCGCCGGCAAGCGCCTGCGCACGCCGATGAGCCCGGAGGCGAGCTTCAGCGACGACCCGTTGCGGATGCTGCGCGCAGCGCGCTTCCTGAGCGGCTACGACCTCGAGCCAGAGCCGGGCCTCGTCGCTGCGGTGAAGGAGATGCACCACCGCCTCGCGATCGTGTCGGCCGAGCGCATCCGGGACGAGTTCGACAAGCTGATGACGCTCGACCATCCGGCGCTCGGGCTCTGGTTCCTCGTCGACACGGGCCTCGCCGACGAGTTCCTCCCGGAGCTCCCGAACCTCCGCCTCGAGCAGGATCCGATCCACCGCCACAAGGACGTGCTCGCGCACACCGTCGCCGTCATCGAGAACGTGCGCCCCGACGCCAAGCCCGACTTCGACTTCCGCATCACCCGTCTCGCGGCGCTCTTCCACGACGTCGGCAAGCCGAAGACCCGCGGCTACCGCAAGGGCACGGGCGTCACGTTCCACCACCACGACGTGGTCGGCGCCCGCATGACACGGGAGCGGATGCAGGCGATGCGCTACTCGACGGAGGACGTTCGCAAGGTCTCGTCGCTCGTCGACCTCCACCTCCGGTTCCACACCTACCAGCTCGGCTGGACCGATTCGGCCGTTCGCCGCTACGTGCGCGACGCGGGCGACCTGCTCGGCGAGTTGAACGTCCTCACCCGCTGCGACTGCACCACGCGCAACGAGCGCAAAGCGCAGCAGCTGTCCGGACGCATGGACGAGCTCGAGGAGCGCATCGTCGAGCTCGCCGCGCAGGAGGAGCTGAAGGCGTTGCGGCCCGAGCTCGACGGCAACCAGGTGATCACGCAGCTCGGCCTCACGCCCGGCCCGATGGTCGGCAAGGCGATGGGCTTCCTCCTCGAGGTCCGTCTGGAGGAGGGCCTGCTCGGCGAGGAGGAGATCCGCCGCCGGCTCGACTCCTGGTGGCAGGAGCATCGTCCGAGCACCGCCTGAGCGTGCCTCAGACGCCGAGCTTGCGCGCCCTGATGATCAACGTCGACGGCACCATCGCGTTGTCCTGACCCATCGAGAACAGCTCGTGCATCACGTCGACGCGGAAGTTCGTCCGGTGCATCGCCGTGAACAGCTCGCTGATGCTGCGGCTCGGCGGCTGCCCGTAGGGACGGCGGAGCACGACCTCTGCGCCGTCGAGCATGGCGGCGATCGGATGACGGAAGGACATGACGAGCGCGTGCTCGGGCTTCAGGATCCGGTGCACCTGGCGTAACACGCGAGAGAGGTCGTCGACGCCGTCGAGGCTGCCGACCGCGACCACGAGGTCGACCGATCCGCTCGTCGCGAACCCGAGGTCGGCGAGATCGCCGTGGTGGAACTCGATTCGGACACCCTCCTGCTCGGCCATCGTCCGGCCGGCGGCGATCCGCTCGGCCGACGGATCGACCGCGATCGCCTTGGCGCCGGCGCGGGCGAGCGCGACGGCGTTGACCTCAGGGGCGATGCCGAGCTCGATCGCGCGCGTGCCGACGACATCGCCGCAGAGGCGGAGCTCGCCGTCGTGAGGGACGTTCGGACCGTAGGACAGGTGCGATGCCACGACATGAGTGTGGCCCCTGTCGGACGACTCGTGTTGGACCACTCGCTAGCCTCGGTCCGGTGAGCTTCGGAGCCGGTGCGCTGCGCGGGGCCGGCAACGGTCGCGGCATGGTCGATCATCGACTCGCGCGGCGGGCGCTGATCAACGAGTACCGGCGCGGCCGGCTCCGGCGCGACCAGATCTGTGATGCCCATCCAGAGCTCCTCCGGGCGGCGAACAACGTCGGCGAGCAGACGACCGTGCTGTGCCCGATCTGTGAGGAGAACCAGCTCGTGCTCGTCACGTACGTGTTCGGGCCGCGGCTGCCGGCACACGGCCGGTGCGTCTCCGACAAGCGCACGATGGCGCAACTCAACCGCAGCCAGGAAGACCTGTCGGCGTACATCGTCGAATGCTGCTGTGCCTGCTCGTGGCACCACCTGTTGCGGGTGCTCCCGGTCGGTGGTCGCAAGCAGCGCACCCGGGGTGACGGCACGGGCTGAGTCGTCCGCGCCCGTCAGGGCTCGTCAGGGTGCTCGACCGGTTGGTGCGGGTAGTGGGTGCAGCAGGCGAAGCACCACAGCTCGATCTCGGTGAGCACCCGGTCGGAACCAGGCGAGTCCCACGACTCCGGGGTGACGTAGCGGCGGTGCACGGCCCACAGCTCCGCCTCGTCCGCACCGCAGCTCTCGCACGTCCGGCTCACCGGCTCGACGCTACCGTTCGGTCGTGCGTCGACCCTGGCACGTGCCCCTCGCCGCGGTCGCCGTGGTCGCCGTGCTCGCCGGGTGTGGTGGTGACGACGTCCGCGGCAGCGGCGACGCGACGCCGGCGGCGAGCAGTGCTCTCCCGCCGCTCGCGACGGAGCCGGGGAACGGTCCGAGCGGGTTCGGCACGGTCCTGGCGCGGATCACCGCCGCCGACGGCACGGTCTGCGAGCGCTGCATGTGGCTCGCCGAGAACCAGGACGACCGGGCGCGCGGTCTGATGGGCGTCACCGATCTCGGTGGGCTCGACGGCATGGTGTTCCGCTACGACGAGCCAGGCCGACGGAGCTTCTGGATGAAGGACACGCTGCTCCCGCTCTCGATCGCGTTCGTCGGGGCCGATGGCGGATTGGTCGGCGTTGCCGACATGGCGCCGTGCGTCGCCGACCCCTGTCCGAGCTACGGCCCTGACGAACCGTTCCAGGTCGCGATCGAGGTCGCCCAGGGACGGTTGGGCGAGCTCGGCCTCGGCGACGGCAGCGTCGTCGAGCTGCGCGGCGACTGCGATCCGACGACCAGCGACCAGACCGGCGCCTGACGAGTTGCGATCCGACGACCGGCGATCGACGTCCGACGCCGACCGGTTCCGGGTGGTGAACGGAACTCGGGCAGGGTTCTCGAGCGCCGGCGATCGAGAACCCTGACTCGGTCCCGTGATCGTGGCTGATCAGAACGGGCTGTGCCCGAGCTGGCCGCGCAGGCCGGTCATCTCGCCGACGTGCGTGTGGCCGTGCCCGACCGCTTCCCACTGGACGAACCACCAGACGGGCTTGCCGGTCCACATGTCGTGCAGCCAGGGCACGGCGTCCCGGCGCACCCCGGCTTCCTCCTCGATCCGCCACGACGCATCCGGGATCGAGTCGAACGCGGTGATCGCCACCCGGTCCATCCAGGCGAGCGAACGCTCGATGACAGTGTCCGCGTAGTCGACGAGCGCCGTGGCATCGAGCGCGGCACTGATCTCGGGATCCTCCCGCTCGGGCAACCCGGCCTCGGCGGCGGCGCCGGCGATGCCGAGCGGGCCGCGACGGTCGGCGAGCAGCGGGCGGTGGCCGAGCACCGCAGTGTTGACGGCGAGGTCGTGGTGGTAGCTGAGGTGGAACAGGAGCCACGAGATGGACGAGGACGGACGGGCGTTCGTGTCGTTCGCCGGGCCGGTGTCCGCTGCGGCGGTGAGCCGCGTCGTCCACCGCTCGGTGGGGACGTGGGCGGCGATGCCGCTGTGGAAGCGGGTCCGCACCGCGGCGAGATCGGTGGTGATCCACGTCCTGAGGTCCACGTGGTCACTGTGACACACCCATCGGGCATGCTCCTCGCATGTTGCGACGCGGCCTTCGGAGTCGGCCCATCCTGCCGCTACACTCGCCCGGTCCCCTATCAACCCTGCCCCGTCCGCTGGGGCCCCGGCCCTCCGCCGGGTCCGAAGGGAGGTCAGCTCGCCATGCGAGCCTACGAACTCATGGTCATTCTCGACGGCGACCTGGAAGACCAGGACGCCCAGGCGTGGGTGAAGACCATCTCCGGTCAGATCACCGCCCAGGGTGGCGCCGTCCACGGCAAGCCCGATTGGTGGGGCAAGCGCCGCTTCTCGCACCAGTTGAACAAGAAGGACGAGGGCTACTACGTGGTCTTCAACCTGCTGGCGCAGGGCGGTGCTCTCGACGAGGTCGAGCGCTCCTTCCGCATCGCGGACGACATCGTCCGCCACAAGCTCATCCGTCTGCCCGATGCCGAAGCGGCTCGGCGCGGGATGGCCGGCACAGCGGCCTGACGCCGCCGTTCAAGGAGGGACCACCATGGCTGACAGCTTCGTCACGCTGGTAGGCAACATCACTCGAGACCCCGAGCTCCGCTTCACGAACAACGGGCGGGCACTGGCGACCTTCGGCATCGCTGTCAGCCGCCGGTACCAGGTGCGCGACGAGTGGCAGGAGCAGACGTCGTTCTTCAACGTCACCGCCTGGGCGCAACTCGGCGAGAACGTCGCCCAGTCGCTCGGCAAGGGCGCTCGCGTGATCGTCACCGGCCGCCTCGAGCAGCGCGAGTACGAGACCCGCGAGGGTGAGAAGCGCACTGCGGTGGACATCGTGGCCGACGAGGTCGGTCCCAGCCTGCGGTGGGCAACCGCGCAGGTCGAAAAGACGAGCCGCCAGTCCGCTGACGGCGGCACCCCCGATCGGGGTGCTGCTGCCAGTGGCGACAGCGGCAGCCGTAGCGCCGGTTCCGGCAGCAGCTACGGCGACGAGGAACCGTTCTGACCAGGGAGCAGTGAAGACATGAGCAGCAAGAAGCCACAACGGCCCACCCGTAGCAAAGAGGGTCGCAAGGACAACGGGCGCAAGCCGAAGAAGAAGGTGTCGGTCCTCGCCGCCGAGAAGGTGGAGTACGTCGACTACAAGGACGTGAACCTGCTCCAGCGGTTCGTGTCGGATCGCTCCAAGATCCGGTCGCGGCGCGTGAGCGGCAACACCGTCCAGCAACAGCGCGAGATCGCCACCGCGATCAAGAACGCGCGGGAGATGGCGTTGATGCCGTACCTCAAGCGGGTCTCGACGCAGCGCTCGTCGCGTCCGTCGCCGGCCGCCGAGGCCGTCGCCGCCGCCGAGGCGGCGAACGCTGTCGAGGTCGTCACCACCGAGACGCCCGAGACCGTCGACGAGGCCGTGGTCGCCGTCGGCGGGGAGGACTGAGCCCGATGAAGGTGATCCTCCGATCCGATGTGACCGGTCTCGGCAAGCGTGGCGACATCTGCGACGTCAAGGACGGCCATGCCCGCAACTTCCTGTTGCCGCGGAGCCTGGCGATCGTGGCGACGCCGGGTGCCGTCGACCAGGCGGCGTCCATGCGCCGGGCCCGCGACCTGCGCGATGCGCAGGACCGCGACGCGGCGCAGGAGATCGCGAAGGTGCTCGTCGCCCGCACCATCACCATCCCGGTGAAGGCCGGCACCGAGGGGCGGCTCTACGGGTCCGTCACCACGTCCGACATCGCCGCCGCCGTCGAGGCCCAGTCCGGCATCGCTATCGAGCGCCGCAAGCTGCACAGCGAACCGATCAAGTCGCTCGGCACGCACACGGTCGTCGCGAAGCTCCACGGCGCGGTCGAATTTCCGATCACGGTCGAGGTCGTCCCGAAGTGAGTTGAGGGGGACACCTCACCGACGGCAATCGACCACGCTCGGTGATGATCCACCACGCAACTCGTCGAAGAACCGATGGTCGTCCCCAGATAGCCGGTCCTGTCAACAGGCTTATCCCCAGCGTTGGACCCCTAGTTCCCCACAGGCGGAGTGAGGCATGGTGACCGGGCATGGCTGACGCAGCGAGGAACCAACGTCCTTCCGGCGCGCGCCCACAACGGGTGCCGCCGCACAACCTCAATGCGGAGGAGTCGTTGCTCGGCGCGCTCCTGCTCTCGCGCGACGCCGTCGGGACGGCCGCGGAGCTCGGCGTCCAGGCCAGCGACTTCTACAAACCCGCCCACCAGCACATCTACGAGGCGATCCGCGTGCTGGCGGCGACGGGCCAGCCTGTCGACCCGGTCACCGTGGCCGACGAGCTGCGGCGGGCCGGCTTGCTCGACGAGATCGGCGGATCCGTCGCGCTGCTCGAGATGCAGTCGGCGACGCCGGCGATCTCCAACGCCGGCCGCTATGCCCGGATCGTCCAGGACACGGCGCTGCTGCGGCGCCTGATCGGGGTCGCGTCGGACATCGCCGAGCTCGCGTACCAAGAGCCCGACGACGTGAGCAAGGCACTCGACCAGGCGGAATCGAAGGTCTTCGAGGTGGCCGAGCAACGGGTCACCGACTCCACGGCGCAGATCAACGACGTCCTGCGTGAGGTGATGGACGACCTCGAACTCGTCTACACGCGGGGCGAGGCGGTCACCGGTGTCGCCACCGGCTTCACCGACCTCGACGAGCTGCTCACCGGGCTGCACGGCTCCCAGCTGCTGATCGTCGGGGCCCGGCCGAGCATGGGCAAGACGGCGCTCGCGCTCGGCATCGCCTCGCACGTCGCGAAGACGTCGGGGGAGCCGGTGCTCTTCTTCTCGCTCGAGATGGGGCACAAGGAGCTGGCGCAGCGCATCCTCGCCTCCGAGGCCCGAGTGGATTCGCAGAAGCTGCGGACCGGCAAGCTCGACCAGGCCGACTGGTCGAAGATCGGCTCGGCGCTCGGACGGCTCGAGGTGCCGCTGTTCATCGACGAGAACCCGAACGTGACGGTGATGGAGATCCGCGCCAAGGCGCGCCGGATCAAGTCCCGCCACGGGGGTCTCGCCCTCATCGTGGTCGACTACCTCCAGCTGATGTCGGGCACCGGCGCCGAGAACCGCCAGTTGGAGATCTCCGAGATCAGCCGCGGGTTGAAGATCCTCGCCCGCGAGCTCTCCGTGCCGGTGCTCGCGCTGTCGCAGCTCTCCCGCAACCTCGAGACCCGGGCCGACAAGCGGCCGATGCTCGCCGACCTGCGTGAGTCGGGTTCGCTCGAGCAGGACGCCGACGTCGTGATGTTCGTCTACCGCGACGAGGTGTACAACGCCGACTCAGCAGATCGCGGCTCTGCCGAGATCATCATCGCCAAGCACCGCAGCGGCCCGATCGGCACGCGGCGCCTCGTCTATCTCGGCGCCTACACGCGCTTCGAGAACGCCGCCCGCGGCATCTGACCCGCCAGGCGCCAGGATCGACCGGTCCGCCGCACGTTTCGCGCCGCTGCCGCGACCAGACCCGGGCACATCGCACGCCAGTCGCCTGAACGTCGTGATGGCCGCGGTGGCCACCGGGCAGGGATGACATGGGGACGCGGCCGCTCCGTCCAGTCCCGCGCTCGCCGGGTTCTCTGCTCGCCGGCGACTCGCGACCGGTTCTCCGCTCCGATCCGGACATCCGACGACCTCGCCCGATCAGAGATTGGGGCTGGTGACGCGGATGAGCAGAGAAACGGCGTGGCTCGCGTCTCGTCGTCCGCTGACGAGGTCGCACCAGCGCACGCTGGCGGGCTCCAGCGCCACCGACCGTGACGCGCAACGACGGAGCGCGTGTCACCCCAGGGAGACGTGGTGGCGGTCAGGCGGTGGCGGGGGCGAGCGGGGACCCGATCGGTTCCCAGACCTTGGCGGAGAAGTCCTTCTCCAGTGCGGGGTGAGCGTCCCGCAGGAGGTCGTGGGCGTGGGTGCGCTCGACTTCGGTGAAGTCGCGCACCGAGTGGCAGAACTCGACCATGTTCCCGCTCGGATCGCGGATGTAGATCGACACGCAAAACTCGTGGTCGATCTCGAGCACCCGGAACCCGCACTCCTGCCAACGCTGGCGATGACGATCGAGCTCCTCCTGGGAGGGTGCGTCGAACGCGATGTGGTTGACCCACCAGGGCAGTCCGGCGGCAGCGTTGATGTCGACGGGGAACTGGTCGCCGATCTGCTCGTCGTGGATCTCCCAGAAGGCGATCATGCCGTTGTCACCCGACGAGCCGGTCGCGTAGAAGAAGTGCTTCGACCAGCCGCCGTGCTCACCCGGAGTCGGCGCGGTGACGACCTTGACGAGCTCGAATCCCATCACCCGCGTGTAGAAGTCGTGGGTGGCGGCAGTGTCACGCGTGGCAAGAGCGACGTGGTGGAACCCCATCGGCAAAGTGTCGCGCGCCTGAAGGGCGCGGGCGACCCGGAGCGTCGTACGATCCATCCACGTGTTCCTCGGTGACGATCTGCTCGCGTACCTCGTGATGGCGATGGGCGGCGCACTCTGCGTCGGCAACGTGCTCGCCGTCGCCCGACCGCCGGCGCAGCACCGTGAAGGCGAGTTGGCGCGAGCACCGGTCGCGCGCAGCCTCGTCATGGCCGGCATCGGATTCGTCGCGTTCGCCTGGGCGGTCGCGTCGCTCGTGTCGGGATGACCGAGCGCAGCGAGGGGGCCCGAGCGGCCGAGAGCGGGGAACCGGCCCGAGCGGCCGAGAGCGGGGAACCGGCCCGAGCGGCCGAGAGCGGGGAACAGGCCCGAGCGGCCGAGAGCGGGATGCAGGGCGAGCGCCGCGAGCTCGACCAGCCCGTCGCCGACACCCGCCTCGAACGACAGATCGCCTTCCTGCTCGAGGCCGACCGCCTCAAGCAGATCGAGCGGATGACCAAGATCCTCGGCGGCTCGCGCCGAGAGAACAGCGCCGAGCACTCGTGGCATCTCGCACTGTTCGCGCTCGTGCTCGTCGAGCACGCCGACGAACCGCTCGACATCGGGCGGGCGATCACGATGCTCCTCCTGCACGATCTCGTCGAGATCGACGCCGGCGACACGTTCGCCTACGACGATGCCGGTTACGAGACGAAGGCTGCCCGCGAGGAGGCCGCCGCCGATCGGCTCTTCGCGCTGCTCCCGAAGGGTCAGGGAGAGTGGCTCCGTTCGCTGTGGGACGACTTCGAAGCGGGGGAGTCTCCCGAGGCGAGGTTCGCGAACGCGGTAGACCGGCTGCAGCCGCTCCTGCTGAACCACGCCAACGAGGGCGGGCCGTGGCGCGAGCACGGCATCAGTCGCGAGCGGATCCGCCTCCGGAACTCACCGATCGGCGACGGCTCGGCCGTGCTCTGGGCGTTCGCCCAGGACCGCATCGACGAGGCCCACGCCCTCGGTCTGCTTGCCGACTGATGGCCCGCGCTCGATGAGATCCGTGCAGCGCGTGACGTCGGTCGTGCTGATGGTCGTGGGCGCTGCCCTGCTCGCGATGGGGACGGTCCTGTGGTGGGCCGACGGCCACCTCTTCGACACTGCCACCGTCGTTCGCACGACGGACGAGGTGCTCGCGAGCGCCGAGGTGCAGGATTTGCTCACCGCGCGGATCACCGACGACGTGATGGTGTACGTCGGCGACGAGGCGTTTCGCCCCCAGGTGGAGGTGATCGTCCGTGACGTTGTCGGGGACACCCGGGTGCACGCGTTCGTGAACGACGGTGTGCGCGAAGCCCACCAGGCCCTCGTCGACGGCGATGCGGAGCAGATCGCGCTCCACCTCGAGGCGCTCAGCCGCGAGATCCGCGAGAACGTCGTCGAAGCGGTGCCGGAGCTGGAAGGGCGAATCCCGGCGACGGACGTGCTGACGTTCGATCTCCTCACCCGCTCGGACCTGCCCGACGTGTGGCGCCTCGCCGAGCGCTTCCACGAGGCGGCAGCGATGTTCCTCAGCGTCGGCGCGGTGCTGGCCGGCGTGTCGCTCGTCCTCGGTCCCGCTCGCTGGATCCGGCTCCTGATCGGCGGGATCACGTTCGCCGCCTTCGGCGTCGTGTGCATCGTCGCCTTGCGCGCCGCGATCGGCGTCGTCGAGGATCGGATCACCGACCCGCTCGCGACTGCGGCGACCGGCGACATCTTCGACATCTTCTTCTCCAGCCTCGATCGCCAGTCGATCGTGATGGTCATCGGCGGCGCCCTCGCGGCGATGTTCGGTGTGGCGATCCGCCTCATGCGCCCCGAGTACTCCCTCCGCTCGCGCCGATCCTCGCCCTTCCGCTGATCACCCGTCACTGCACTGGAGAGGTCACAACGGCACAACCGCGCCGCTGGCCGAAATCGTCATAACCTTGACCTTGCCGCCAGCGCCGCAGTTCGTCATCCTCGAACCGTGCGCCGTGTCGTCGTGGTCGTCTTCGAGGGGTTCCAGTCGCTCGACGCGTTCGGCCCGATCGAGGTCTTCGATGCCGCCGGCGATGCGTACCGGGTCACGCTCGCGGCGCCCGTCGCAGGAGCGGTCCGGGCGTCGAACGGCGTCGCCGTCGTCGCCGAGCGGGCGCTCGCCGGCGTGCGCGGGCCGATCGACACGCTGCTCGTCGCGGGCGGTGACGGCACGCGGACGGCGCTCGCTGATCCGACCGTGGTGGCCGGCGTGCGCCGTTTGGCAGACCGAGCCCGTCGCGTCACGTCGGTGTGCTCCGGCGCGTTCCTCCTCGCCGAGGCCGGGCTGCTCGACGGGCGTTCGGCGACGACCCACTGGGCGTGGTGCGAGACGTTGCGGCGGCAGTATCCCGACGTGGCCGTGGACGACGACGCGATCTTCGTCCGCGACGGTGAGATCTGGACCTCGGCCGGTGTCACCGCCGGGATCGACCTCGCGCTCGCGCTCGTCGAGGACGACCTCGGTGCGGCCGCGGCTCGACGGATCGCCCGTGAGCTCGTGGTGTACCTGCAACGGCCGGGCGGCCAGAGCCAGTTCAGTGCTGCGCTCGCCGGCCAAGCGCGCGCTCGGCGGCCGGTGCTGCGTGAGCTGCTGGCCTGGATCCGTGAGCACCTCGACGAGGACTGCTCCGTGCCCGCACTCGCCCGTGCGGCGGCGATGAGCGAGCGCTCGCTGTCCCGGCTGTTCCGGGCAGAGCTCGACGCCACCCCCGCCGACGTCGTCGAGGCGCTCCGTCTCGAAGTGGCCCGCCAGCACCTCGAAGCCACGGAGCTGACCGTCGCCGCGATCGCCGGCCGCTGCGGCTTCGGCACGCCGGAGACGCTCCATCGCGCGTTTCAGCGGCAGCTGCACATCACGCCGACCGAGTACCGATCGCGCTTCGGCGCCCGGAGCGCCTGACCACCCGTCCATGAACCCCACACGAACCAGAACCGAGGAGCACCCCCGTGCAGATCGCCTTCGTCCTCTACGACCGTTTCACCGCGCTCGACATCATCGGACCGTTCAACGTGCTCGCCTACGTGCCCGGCGTCGAGGCGCGATTCGTCGCCGAGACGCGCGACCCCGTCACCGCCGACGTCGGTCGCCCCGTGATCGTGCCCGACCTGACGTTCGACGAGTGCCCCTCGCCGGACATCGTCGTCGTGCCCGGCGGGCCCGGCGCGGCGCGGATCGCAGAGATCACGGCGCTCACGGACTGGCTGCGCCGGGTCCACCCGACCACCACCTACACGACGTCGGTCTGCACGGGAGCGTTCGCGCTCGCCGGTGCCGGCCTGCTCGACGGGCTGCGGGCCACGACGCACTGGAGCTCGCTCGAGCGCCTCGCCGACTACGGCGCGCTGCCGGTCGCCGAGCGCGTCGTCGACGAGGGCCGGATCGTCACCGGCGCCGGCGTCTCGGCGGGGATCGACATGGCGCTGACGCTCGTCGGCCGCCACTGGGGCGACGTCGTCGCCCAGACGGTCCAACTCGGCATCGAGTACGACCCGCAGCCGCCGTACGACGCAGGTTCACCGGCGACGGCCCCCGCCGAGGTTGTCGCGTACCTGCGCGACGGGGCGGCGCTGGGCTGAGCCGCGCCTGCTAGGCAGGCACCGTGGCTGTGACCCTGCCCGAGCTGTTCGCTCGCAACCGTCCCGACCCGATGGCGACGTTCATCGATCGGCCGGGCGAGCCGCCGATCAGCTATGGCGACGTCGCCAGGCGGACCGCGCAGCTCGCCCACGCACTCGTCGCTTCCGGTGTGCAGGCCGGTGACCGGGTCGCGGTGCAGGCGGAGAAGTCCGCTGCGTTCCTGCTGCTCTACCTCGCCTGCGTCCGCGTCGGCGCCGTGTTCCTCCCGATGAACCCGGCCTACACGGACGAGGAGGTCGGCTACCTCGTCGGCGACGCTGCGCCGTCGCTCGTCGTGCGCGATCCGGAGCGCATCGATGGCAGCGGCACCGGCAGCGGCAACGTCGGACTGGCGACGCTCGACGCCGGTGGCCTCGGGACGCTCTCGTCACTGGCCGATGAGCAGCCGGGCGACTTCGACGATGCGGTCGTGGGGCCCGATGACCTCGCCGCGATCCTCTACACGAGTGGCACCACCGGTCGACCGAAGGGAGCGATGCTCACGCAGCGCAACCTCGCGTCCAACGCCGACGCGCTGCATCGCATCTGGGGCTTCCGCGCCGACGACGTGCTGTTGCACGCGCTGCCCGTCTTCCACACCCACGGCTTGTTCGTCGCGACGAACTGCGTCCTCGCCAACGGCACGAGGATGATCTTCCTCCCCCGGTTCGAGCCCGACGCGGTGATCGCCGAACTGCCGGGCGCGACCGTGCTCATGGGGGTGCCGACCTACTACACGCGTCTTATCGCCGATGCCCGGTTCACGCGGGATGCGTGCCGCTCCATGAGGTTGTTCGTGTCGGGCTCCGCACCGTTGCTCGCGTCGACGCACGCCGAGTTCCGCGCCCGCACCGGCCATGCGATCCTCGAGCGCTACGGCATGACCGAGACGTCGATGATCACGTCGAACCCGCTCGACGGCGAGCGTCGGCCGGGGACGGTCGGCATGCCCTTGCCGGACGTGGAGATCCGGATCACAAACCCCGAGCGCGCTGTGGTGCTGCCCGCTGGAGACGTCGGCG
Source organism: Acidimicrobiia bacterium (assembly GCA_050248955.1). Classification (GTDB taxonomy): domain Bacteria; phylum Actinomycetota; class Acidimicrobiia; order Acidimicrobiales; family Ilumatobacteraceae; genus JBFWRK01. Next base: position 191,231 of record JBFWRK010000007.1, on the reverse strand, counting down.
GCGTCGAGGTGCGCGGCCCGAACGTGTTCGCCGGTTATTGGGGCAGGCCCGAGCTGACGGCGACCGAGTTCACTGCGGACGGCTTCTTCAAGACCGGCGATGTCGGCATGGTGGACGAGGACGGCTACCTGCACCTCGTCGGCCGGTCGAAGGACCTGATCATCTCCGGTGGGTTGAACGTCTACCCGAAGGAGATCGAGGACGTCATCGACGCGCTGGAGGGCGTCGAGGAGAGTGCCGTCATCGGCGTACGCGATGCCGACTTCGGCGAGGCGGTCGTCGCCGTCGTGGTCGCCACCGCCGGCGCCTCACTCGATGCGGACGAGCTGAAGGCCGCGGCGCGACAACGGCTCGCCGGGTTCAAGGTACCGAAGCGGGTGCACATCGTCGACGCGCTGCCGCGCAACGCGATGGGCAAGGTCGAGAAGGCGAAGCTGCGTTCGACCTTCGACGTGTAGTTCGGGCGACGCCCGCTCAGCCGAACGCCGCGATCAGCGCGTCGACCGCATCGTCCAGCGCGGCGAGCTCGCCGTCGTTGACGACGATGTGGTCCGCCACCGCGTGACGGTCGACGTCCCGCGGCTGTGCTGCGATCCGCGCCCGGGCGTCCGCCTCGCTCATCTCGCGGAGCTCGACGAGCCGCGCCACGCGCACGTCCTCCGGGGCATCGACCACGACGACCGTGTCGTACCCGCGGCCCGACGGCAGGTCGCGGCCGAGGCGCGAACCGACGAGCACCGCCATGTCCAGCACGACCAGCGCGTCGTCCGGCAGGCCGGCGAGCCGGCGGTCGATCTCGGCGTTGATCGCGGGATGGCTGATCGCTTCGAGCGCGGCCAGCTCCTCCCGGTCGGAGAACACGACCTTCGCCAGGCGCGCCCGGTCGATCCGGCCGTCGCCGTCGACGACGCGCGGTCCGAAGTGCTCGATCACCTCGGCCTCGGCCGCGCCGCCGGGCTCCAGCACCTGACGGCCGATGGCATCGACGTCGATCACGACGGCACCGCGCGCGGCCAGCCGCGCGGCCACCGCTGACTTGCCCGCACCGATGCCGCCCGTCAACCCGATGATCCGCATCCCCTCATCATTGCGCTGTGCTCATCCGTCGCCTGGTACCAGCGAGCGCCAGTACGAACATGACCACGCCGAACGCGGCCAGCCCGCCGACGTACCACAGGTCGAGATCGGTGCCGCGCAGCATCACGTCGCGGAGCAGCTTCATCCCGTAGCTCACCGGCAGCAGCCAGCTGATCACCTGGGCGAGGCCCTCCATCTGTCCGATCGACAGGAAGAAGCCGCTGAAGAACAAGCTCGCCAGCAGGATGATCATCGTGTACTGGACGGCCTGCGCATCGGACGCGGAAGCGAGCGAGATGACGAAGCCGAGGCCGATCGCGGCGAACAGGCTGAGTGCCATCACGATCGCGATCTGACCGAGCGTCCCGGCGATCGGCACGTCGAGCGTCGTGACCACGAGTGTGGTCAGGAGGGCTCCGATCGCTCCGCCGATCGCCAGGAACGCGAGGTACTTGCCGATCAGCGTCTCGCTGGCGTGCACCGGCGCGACGCGGAACACGTCGACGATGCCCAACTGCCGCTCACGCACGAAGGTCAACGCCCCGAACGCGATGCCGAACTGCTGGAGCATCAGGATCACGGCGGCAGGCGCGTACCAGTCCGTCACGCGGTTGACGTCGTCGACGGCGAGGCCCACGTCGCTCTCGAAGGGCTGGACGAGGACCTGCGGATCGACGGAGGTGAACTGCTCGTACTGACCGGAGAGCGTGGTCAGCAGGTCGTTCAGCTGCTCGGCGCGAGCGCCGTCCGTCGCGGTCGTCGTGCCGCCCCGGAGGTCCTCCACGGTCGAGCGCAGCGACGCCAGCGTGTCGCTCACTGCTGCACTCGGTTCGTCGACGGCATCAATCCCGGTGAGCTGTCGGGTCAGTTGCGCCGACGTCTGCACGGAGAAGCCGAGCTGGCCGACCGCGGCGTCCAGATCGTCGAGTGCCGCTTCGGCGGCGGCGGCATCGCCGGCTTCGATCGCGGACGACCAGGCGGCAACCGCCGTGCTGGCGGCGTCGATGACGCCACCGGCCGGCTCGACGAGGGTCTGCCCCTCGCCGACGACGCGCGCCAGGATCTGGCCGTTGATCTGGTCCACCGCCAGGCGGGCGGCGAAGTTGATCGCGGTCTGCTCGATCGGGTCGAGGCGGGTGTGGACGACGGTGATCGGCGCACGCTCACCGGCGAGGACGGTGCCGAGCGGGTCGTCGGGGAACGTCACGATCAGGTCGATCTCACCGTCGACGAGCCGCTGACGCGCCGCCGCGCCCTCAGTGCCGACGTCGTCGATCTGCACGTAGGAGTCGAGATCGTCGGCGTACTGCTCGATCTGGTCGAGGAACGGGCTGCCCTCCGGCGCGACGAACGCCGTGCGCAGCGGCTCCGGCGTGTCGCGGTAGCCCAGGCCGAAGATCGCCATGATGAGGAACGGGCCGAGCACGAGCGTCAGCAGCAGGCGAGGCTGACGGAGGATGTCCACTGTCTCCTTGCGCATGAACGCGCCGACCTGCAAAAGCCGGCGGAATCGGTTGGTCCTCATCGGGCCTCGGTTGCTCCTCATCGTGTGGTCCCTCATCGGGCTTCGCTGCGCGCGGCCTGATTCGCGCGCTCGACGATCTCCACGAAGATGTCGTCGAACGACGGTTCGGCAGGGGCGATCTCGCCGATTGCGATGCCGGAGGACACGAAGTGCTCCTCGAGTCGGCGCGTGTCGGCCTCGGCATCGTCCACGACCACGACCAGCCCGTCTTCGGAGCGCCGCACGGAGCGCACGAAGTCGACCGATTCGAGGCGGGCGATCTCGGTCCCGGCCAGCCACCCGTGTTGGAGGGTCACTGTCAGCGGGGTGCCCTCGTAAGCCGTGCGCTTCAGCAGGTCCGGCGGCTGCACGGTCAACAGGCGACCATGGGCCATCACCGCGACGACGTCGCACGAGACGGCCTCGCCGACGTACTGCGTCGGTACGACGATCGTCTTGCCCTCGTCGCGCAGCGCCCGGAAGTGAGCCCAGAAGCGCTCCCGCAGGATCGGATCGACGCCCGCGGTCGGCTCGTCGAGGAAGAGCAGCTCCGGCTGGTGCACGAGCGTCGCCGCCAGTGCGAGGCGTCGCTGCATGCCGCCCGAGGACTCGGAGAGCCGCTTGTGTCGATGGTCCGCGAGGTCGACGAGCTCGAGCAGCTGCATCAGGTGGCGCCGCCGTCGCCGCAGCGGGATCCCGTAGACGGACGCCATGAAGTTGAGGTTCGCCCAGAGCGTGAGGTTCGGGAAGAGCACCGGCATCTGCGGCATGTAGCCGAACCGGGCACGGTGCGCCGACGACGCCGATGCCGGGTCGTGGCCGAACACGCTCACCCGTCCCGACGTGGGCCGGATGATGCCGGTCAGCACCCGCACGAGCGTCGACTTCCCGCACCCGCTCGGGCCGATGAGTCCGACGATCGAGCCTTCCGGCACGACCAGGGTGATGTCGTCCAGGGCGAGTTGGTCACCGAACGACTTGGTGATGCGGTCGGCATCGATCACCGCCGGGGCGGTGGCAGTGGCGGCGGTTGCCGCCGGGAGCGTCGCCGCGGTCATGCCGCGAGCAGGACCCGATCGATGCCGAACACCACGACCTCTTCCCCCTCCTTCCCGGAGACGGCGTCGTTGGTCGGCGGCGTGACGACCGCGCCGTCGACCGTGACCGTTGAACCGGTCGTCACGACCGCGAGCGTTTCGCCGCTCAGTGTCGTGACCGAGTCCCGGGCGGAGAGCTCGTCGAAGGTCAGCGCCTCGTCGATGATGTGGCGCTTCAGGACGTCGTCGATCTCGCTGGGGTTGGCAAGCAGGTTCGTCAGGTCGTCCGCAGAGAGCTGGGTGAACGCGTCGTTGGTGGGCGCGAGGATCGTCACCGCCCGCCCCTCGAGCTCGTCGCCGAGCGAGGACAGGCTGAGCGCCTGGAGCATCGTGCTGAAGTCGCCGTCGGAGAGCGCGGCCCGAGCCGTCGCCAGCCGATCGCCCACGTCGGTGGTGTCCGTCGCGTCGGTGGTATCGGTCGCGTCGGTGGTATCGGTCGCGTCGGTGGTGTCCGTCGCGTCGGTGGAGTCCGTCTGCTCCGTCGTGTCGGTCGCGTCGGTGGTGTCCGTCGTCGCAACGGCGTCGGTGACACCGCTGGTGACGTCGACGTCCGCGGTGTCGGCACTCGTGGTGTCGTCGTCACTGCAGGAGGCGGCACCGAGCAGCAGTGCTGCTGAGGCGGTGAGGATCAGGGTGCTTCGGTGGCTACGCATGGGGGTCCCTTTCGTCGGCGGAACCTGCGTACCCCCGGCCGGCGTGGCCGAAACGATCAGTACTCGGGGTACCAGCGCACGTCGTCGATCCGCCGATCGAGCTGCCCCTCGGCGAGCTCGTCGGCGACACCGTCGTGCATCGCCTGGAGCGCGACCGCGCTGGCAACCGCCCGCGCCACGGACCGACTCGCCTCGACGGGTGGGAGCAGCGTCTGGAGCTCGTTGCAGTGCCGACTCGCGGCATCGGCGAGCGCGAGCGACGCGGCCGTCACCATCTCCGTGGTGACAGCGCGAGCTCCCGAGGCGAGCACGCCGAGCCCGATGCCGGGAAAGACGTAGATGTTGTTCACCTGCGCGATGGGGGCGGTGCTGCCGCCGAACTCGACCGGAGGAAACGGGCTCCCGGTGCCGACGAGTGCCTTGCCCTTGGTCCACGCGATGACGTCGGCTGGGATCGCCTCGCAGCGCGGCGTCGGATTGGACAGCGGGAGCACGACGGGACGGTCGACGCCCTCGGCCATCGCCCTGATGACCTCCTCGGTGAACAGTCCCGGCTGCCCGGTGACGCCGATGAGCGCGTGCGGCCGCACGCGGCGGACGACCTCGGCGAGGTCGATGTGGTCGTCGCTGTCGGCCTCCCAATCGGCGAGCTCCGAGCGCGTACGGACATACGGCTGCTGGAACGGATGGAGGCCGACGAGCCGATCGTGGAGCAGCCCGTCACGGTCGACGAGCCAGCACTGCCGGCGAGCCGTTGCTCCGTCGAGACCACCACGCTCGAGCGTCCTCACGAGCTGACCGGCGATGCCCACGCCCGCCGAGCCGGCGCCGACGATGACCGTGCGCAGGTCGGACATCGGTGTACCGGTGATCTGCATGCCGGCGATGATCGCGGCCGCCGTCACCGCCGCAGTGCCCTGGATGTCGTCGTTGAAGGAGCAGATCCGGTCGCGGTGGCGGGCGAGCAGCCGTCCCGCGTTCTGCTGCGCGAAGTCCTCCCACTGCACGAGCACGCCGGGGCAGCGGTCCTGGAGCACGTCGACGAGCTCGTCGATCAGCTCGTCGTACTCCGCACCGCGGACGCGCCGGTGCCGCCGACCGAGGTACAGCGGGTCGGACAGCAGCGACTCGTTGTCGGTGCCGACGTCGATGACGACCGGGAGCGTGGCCGCCGGATCGACGCCGCCGGCGGCCGAGTAGAGCGCGAGCTTCCCGATCGGGATGCCCATGCCGCCGACGCCGAGATCGCCGAGCCCGAGGATGCGTTCGCCGTCAGTGACGACGACCACACGGACGTCGCCGTCGACCTCCGCGATCGCGTTGTCGACGAGCTCGCCAACGCGGCCGCGGTCGCCGAGCGAGACGTACATCCCGTGCTCGCGCCGGTACATGCGCGACCACTCCTGGCAGGCGAGCCCGACGGTGGGCGTGTACACGATCGGCAGGAGCTCGGCGAGGTTGTCGATCAGGAACCGGTAGAAGAGCACCGTGTGCCGCTCTTGCAAGAGCCGCAGGAAGATGTGCCGCCCGAGGTCGGTCGCCTTCGCCCGGTACTCGATCTCGACCCGCTGCAGCTGCGTTTCGAGGGTCTCGATCGCGGGTGGCAGCAGTCCGGCCAACCCGAGCCGATCGCGCTCGTCCGCGGTGAAGGCGGTTCCCTTGTTCAGATAGCGATTGGCGAGGAGATCACGCCCGTACAGCTCCATGACGACAACCTACGGCCGCGTGCTCCGCGGCGTGTGATGCCGTCGCCAGTTGCCCGCGCGGGCGTGCAACACTCACGTCGTGATCGTCGATGTCGCGGTGTACGAGCGTGGTAAGCGCCTCGACCGCGTCCTCACGCCGGCCGAGGCGCTCGCCTGCTCGCAGGCCGGGCCCGGGCGGTTCACCTGGGTCGGCATGTCGCATCCGTCGGAGACGGAGCTCGACGAGGTCGCATCGCTGTACGCGCTCCATCCGCTCGCGGTCGAGGACGCGTTGCACGCCCACCAGCGCCCGAAGGTCGAGCGCTACGACGGCTCGCTGTTCGTCGTGCTGAAGACGCTGCGCTACGTCGACCACGACGAGGTCTTCGACTTCGGCGAGGTGATGTTGTTCGTCGGTCCCGACTACGTGGTCACGGTGCGCCACGGCGAGGACTGCGGGCTGCCGGCGATCCGCCGTGAGCTGGAAGCCGATCCCGCTCGCCTGGAGATCGGACCTGCCGAGGTGCTGCACACGATCGCCGACCGCGTCGTCGACCTCTACGAGGTCGCCGCGAGCAGCATCGAAGAGGACATCGACGAGATCCAGGCGCAGGTGTTCGGCGGACCGACCGCGCGGCACGCGGAGCGGATCTTCCGGCTGAAGCGCGAGGTGCTGCAGTTCCGTCAGGCGGTGTTCCCGCTCGCCGCGCCGATGGACCACATCGCCAACCACGAGATGCCGGTCGTGCCGGCGGAGCGTCGCCCGTACTTCATGAACGTGCACGACCACGTGCGCCGCGTCGGTGATCGTGTCGAGACGATCGACGCGCTCCTCGACAGCGCGTTGCATGCGAACGTCGCACAGGTCGGCATGCGCCAGAACGAGGACATGCGGAAGATCTCCGCGTGGGTCGCGATCATCTCCGTGCCGACCATGTTCGCCGGCATCTACGGCATGAACTTCGACCACATGCCCGAGCTGCGCTGGCGGTTCGGCTATCCGCTCGTGCTCGCCGTGATCGCTGCCGCCTGTTTCACCCTCTATCGCAACTTCAAGCGGCGTGACTGGCTGTGACGTCATGAAGGTCGCCGATCGTGGGTTGCCTGAGCCCGCTCAGTCCTTCACGTCCACTGCGGCGAGGAACGTCTCCACGTGATGGATCAGCGCAGCAACCCGTGCCGCGTGGAGCTCGCCACCCGTCGTCGCGCTGCGGAGGAAGGACTCGGAGTCGCGCGCTTCGCCGACCGCGCTGCGCAGATCGGACACGTGCTTCGGGAAGTCCTGCTCCAGCGCGGGTGACTTCGCGAGATGCGCAACGACTCGGGCCTGGATCCTGTCCCCGGCGAGCTCCTCGTTGAGCTGGCGCACCGCCGCCTGGCGGGCGCCGAGGGCCTGCATCCGTTGGTCCTCGGCCGCCTTGATCTCCGTGCGCAGCCGATCGCTGTCCGCGGCGACCTGGAGCAGCGCCGCCTCGCACTGCCCGACGGCGGCTGCCGACGAGGAGCGGGCCGATTCGATCGCGAGCGCAGGCCACGCCGCGGCGACCCACAGCACCATCGTCCACCACCCGGTGCCGAGGGTGAGATCGAGCAGACCGAATGCCAGCGCCGTACCGACGATGACCGCCAGCCGACCGAACTCCACGGACTCGTACACGCTCGGAGCGTAGAAGCTCGGCGACCCGCGCCGACCGTACCGATCCTCGTCCCCGGGCCTCACCCTGGACTCGGGTCGGAGAGCGCGGCGAGCATCGCCGGCGTGTCGATCGCGAAGTGCGCGGCGACCGCCTTGCCGTTGCGGATCGTCCAGCGATGCACCTCGGGGATGTCGAACCCGACGCCCGTCGCCCGGACGGTGCCTCGGGTCCGCCCGCACTGGATGACGTCGTCGTCGGCGAGGAACATGGCCTCGGTCGTCACCGCCGAGTCGATGGCGCCGGTCAGCGCGAGTGCGAAGGCACCGAACCCGGCATGCCCGACGTGCCGGCCGCCCCAGGGCAGCGACGGATCCTGGGTGATGACGCAGGCGTCGTCGATCAGCTCGGCGAGTCGGTCGAGGTCGCGCGCCGCCATCGCGGCGTAGACAGCCTGCACGGTCTCGATGTCGGACACGTCGTCCCTCCCCACGTCCTCGTCGACGTTACCGGGAGCGACGACGCGCGACCCGTGCCGGCGCCCGCTTCGGCCAGCAGCTGCTGCAGCCGTGCGAGCTCGGCGTCGCGCTCGAGCAACATCGTCATGCGAGCTCGCGCACGAGCTGCTCCACCACGGCGTCGAAGTCCTGGCCGACGCCACGCGCCAGGCCCTGCTCGATGACATCGTCCGGTAGCCCCGCCCGGCCCAGTATTCGCTCGATCTCGATCTCGTTGTCCTTCGTGAAGGCGGGATGGCGCTGGACGAGCCCGATGAGCTCGAGCGCCCTCGACCGATCACCGCCGACCAACCGGCGATCGGCTTCGGACAGCACGCAGAACAGCAGCGTCGCCGCTGCTCCCGACTGCCGGACGACGCTGAGCGCATGGTGGATCAACCGCCGAGCCACCGACCCCTCGCCGAGACGCACGTGGACCTGGGCCGTGTTCGCAGCGATCATGCCGCCCTGCATCCGGCGACCGAGGCGGTCATCGAGCACGCTGGCCTCCCGGTAGTGGTGCAGCGCAGCGTGGTACTCGTCCCGCGATCCACCAGCGTCACCGAGCAGATGACGAGCGACGCCGATGTTGCTGTGCGCGAGTGCCTGGCCCTCGAGATCGCCGGCATCGACCGCGACGGCGAGCGCTTCGACGCTGTAGCGCAGCGACTCCTGGAGGTCACCGCTCAACGAGGCGATCGCGCCGAGCAGGGCGAGCACCTCGCGCGAGGCCGTCGGATGCCGGAGCTGGACGGCGAGCTCGTGGGCCCGTTCGGCGTACGCCCGTGCCGCACCGGCGTCGCCGCGGACGACCTCGGTCCACGACAGGCCACTCAGCACCCGCGCCAGCAGCAGCCCGCCGATCCGTTCGGCGTCGGGGAGCGCGTCGTCGAGCATGGCCCGCTCGCGGTCGCGCTCGCCCCGTTCCGAAGCGATCCAGCTCCCGAGGAAGAGCGCTGTGGCGCGCTCCTCGGGCGTCGTCGCGAGTCGCATCGTCTCCCCGTCATGGCGGTACGCAGCGTCGATGTCACCCAACCGCACGCATGCCTCGGTCATGAGGGCCAGCGCGTCGACCGTCGGTTCCTGCCCGGTCGCGCGCCACAGCTCGAACGCTTCGTGGAGGTTCCGGCGGGCGCCCGCGGGGTTGCCGGCGTCGAGCGACGCGACGGCGGCTCGACGAAGCATGTCGGCCGCCGCCGCGAGCTCCCCCGCGAGCCGGTGGTGCGTGGCGATCAAGGCGGTGTACTCGCTCACCCGTTCCCCGCCATGCTCGGTGATCCAGCGGGCCACGAGCCCGTGCAGTCGCTGGCGATCCCGCAGGAGCACCGTCTCGTACGTCACGTCCCTGAGCAACGCGTGCTTGAACGTGTACTCCACGTTGTCGTCGAACGATGACCGCTCGCGGCGAAAGATCAGCTCACGCCGACGCGCCGTCTCGAGCGACCTCGTCGTCGTCTCGATGCCGTCGTGGCCGAGCGATGCCACGGTGCCGTCCCAGAACACCCGACCGACGACCGACGAGCGCTGCAGGGCATCCCGCTCCGCGGGGGTGAGGCTGTCCAGGCGGGTCTGCAGCACGCCGGTCAGCGTGGCCGGCACTCGCTCCGGATCGAGGCGCTCGACGTGGACCCGCCACGGGTCCCACAGCTCACCCGTCTCGATGACGTCGTCGTCGATCAGCATCTTCACGAGCTCTTCGACGTAGAACGCGTTGCCGTCCGCCCGCTCGACGACGAGATCGATCAGTTCGTCCGGCACCGACTCGGCCTTCTGCAGGACCTCCTCGACGAGCGTGCGCGTCGTGCCCTTCCCGAGCGGCGTCAGGTGCAGGACCGCCGACGACCGAGCGAGCAGTCCCTCGACCTCCGGACGTTCCAGGAGCGCCGGCCGGGCGACGCCGACGACGAGCAGGTGGATAGCGGCACGCTCGGCGACGAGCTCGTCCACGAGCGCCAGGGACTCGTCATCGGCCCAGTGGAGATCCTCGAGGAAGATCACCACCGGACCGTCCGTCGACAGTGACTCGAAGTAGCGGAACAGATGCGCGCGGGCAGCCGCCGCCAACTGCCCCGAGCCGAGCAGGCGCTGCACCGCCTCGCTCGACCGGAGGTCGAAGCCGAGCCAGTGACCGACGAGGTCGGCTTCCCCCGCAGTCAGCGTCGGACCGAGGCCGCGCCGCATCTTCGCCGCGACGACCGAGGCTGCATCGCTGTCCAGCACGCCGAACCGATCGGCGAGGAGGTCGCGCGCGAGGCCGAACGCTGCGGAGCGCCGGGTGGACAGGGCGCGACCCTTGAAGAAGTAGGCGCTGGCGGTGTGCAGCTCGATCCAGTTCTCGAACTCGTAGAGCAAGCGCGACTTGCCGATCCCCGCATCGCCGATGACCGTCACCCGCCGCGTCGCCGGTTGCTCCACGACGCGCTCGAACTCGGCGCGCAGCACGCCGAGCTCGTCCGCCCGGCCGATCATCCGCGTCTCGACGCCCTCCACCCCGCGCGTCGGCATGCGGAACGCGCGTGCCTTTGCCCGCCGGACGACATACACCCGGATCGGCTCGGCCTTGCCCTTCACCATCGCTGGATCGAGCGCCTCGACGTCGAAGATGCCGCGGATGTGCCGGTACGTGTCGTGGGTGACGAGCACACCGCCGAGTGGCGCAAGGCCCTGCACGCGGCTCGCGACGTTCACGGTGTCGCCCATCGCCGTGAACTCCGCGCTCGCCCCGACCGCCCCGAGGTGTGCAGGCCCCGTGTTGATCCCGATCCGCATCGCGAGCCGGTCGCCGGAGCTGCGCTGCTCGAGCTCCTCCTGCATGGCCAGGCCGGCGCGGACGGCTCGCTCGGGGTCGTCTTCCGTCGTCGTTGCCGCACCCCAGACCGCCATGATGGCATCGCCGATGTGCTTGTCGATGCGGCCGCCATGATCAGTGATGATCGCGTCGAGGCGAGACCACAGCTCGTTCATCACACCGGCCACGACCTCGGCGTCCAGTCGCGACGACATGGACGTGAAGCCGCTCACGTCGGCGAACAAGACGGTCACTTGGCGGCGGCGCTGCGTCTCGGAGCGCGACTCCTGGAGGCGGTGGCGCAACGTCGCCACGGCCGCGTCGACGATCTCGTCCGGCACCACGCCGCGCAGGCCTTCCTGCGCGGCGATTGCAGTTTCGAGCTGCTGCCGGTCGGTCACCGGGCCGTTGTTCACTGGCCGCCATACTGGCGCAGCACAGCTCCCGTCAGCAGCAGGCTCCTTCTATGCCGGCGTTCGGCCCACCCGTGGTCAGGGGTCGGGCGACGGTGTTCAGTCGGTGACGTTGTCCACGAGGAACGAGATCCGAACGAGCGCACCCCACTCCTCGAGGGTGTCACCGCGCAGGCCGACCGAGACGACGTCGAGCGCCTTGATGTTCCGCAGGCTGCGGCTCGCCTCGGCGAGCGCGCTCTTGACTGCGTCGTCGGAGCTGGTGGTTGACCGTCCGACCACTTCGATGATCTTCACGACGCTCATGACATCTCCCTTGAACGAGGTCCCCCTCGCCCAAGCTTCGCGCGTTCCCGGATGCCGGCGATTCGGCGATTCGGCGATGCCATGGGCGGCGTCGCTCGGATCAGTGATCGGTCAGGCGCTGATGAGCCAGGGGTCCTTGATGTCGAGGTACCGCTCGACCTTCATCACCCGCTCCCACTCGGCCATCTGCGCCGCAGCTTCGGGCGGCGGCTCCTGACGCTCGCCCTCGCGGGCTGCCTCCTCGGACGTGAAGTAGGCGAGCTCGGCGAACTCGTCGCCGTCGAAGAACGCGGTGACCGCGCCGATCAGTTCGGGACGCATCTCGGCGAGCATCGGATCGGCCTCGCGCTCGAGCATCTCGGCCCGCGAGCGGTCCATGACGTGGCCCTCCATCACTTGCACGAAGTGGGCGTCGTCGAGCGTTCCGTGCTCCATCACCTGCACGTCGACGGAGTCGTGGAACCTCACGTCGCCGTCGAAGCACTTCATCGTCTCCTGCCACCACTGGGTCTGCTCGGGCCGGTCGCTGTTGCGCTGCGCCGCCTCACGGCTCTCGAAGCGAGCGACGAGGATGCAGTCGCCGTTCGACGTGCAACCTCCCGTCGAACCGAGGTAGCCGATCGCGCCGGGCATCAGGTCGCGCTGCCAGACCTCGAGCTGGCGATGCAGAGCGTCAGCATCGTGGGTCTTGCCCTCGATCACCTGGATGAACATGACATGACCTCCTCTGCGTGGGTGTTCGAATCCACGTCTCGGACCATCCACCCGATCGCCCGGATCGTCAAGAGGCATGACCTGGTCGTACATCTCGGGATGTACACCGGCGGCACGCGCAGCGACCGCCGGCCGATGACGTCGACGGGACGCGACTCGCACGATGGGACGCATGCTGCGCCTCACGCTCAACGGCCTCTGGGCCCACAAGCTCCGCTTCGTGTTGACCGGCTTGGCCGTGATCCTCGGGGTCGCGTTCATGTCGGGGACGATGATCCTCACCGACACCATGGGGCGCACGTTCGACGACGCGCTCGCCACGAACAACGAGGGCATCGACGCGATCGTTCGTCGGGCATCGGCGATCGATGTCGAGTTCGCGGAGGTCCGTGAGCGCGTCGACGCTGCGATGCTCGCAACCGTGCTGGAGATCGACGGCGTCGACGCGGCGTCCGGCACGGTCCAGGGCTTCGCCCAGCTCGTCCGTGAGGACGGTGCGATCGTCGAGAACGAGCTCGGCGCCACGATCGGCACCGCGTGGATCGAGGACGAGCGGCTCAACCCGTTCCAGCTCGCAGCCGGACGGGCGCCCGCATCGGCGTACGAGGCGGTCGTCGATCGCGCCACCGTGGCCGACGAGGGCTGGGCACTCGGCGACACCTTCACCGTGTTGGCCAAGACCGGACCGGTCGAGCTCACGCTGACCGGCGACGCGAAGTTCGGTGAGCTCGAGGGGATCCCCGGCTCGACCATGATCGCGACGGATCTGACCACCGCCCAGGAGCTGTTCGGTGAGCCCGGCCAGTTCGACAGCGTCGTCGTTGCCGGGGCAGCCGGTGTGAGCGCCGACGAGCTCGCCGTGCGCCTGCAATCGGCACTCGCCGACGACCGGATCGAGGTGCTCACCGGCGAGGCGGACACCGCCGACAAGCAGGCAGCGTTGCGCGAAGACCTGCGGTTCTTCGACACGTTCCTCCTCGCCTTCGCCTACATCTCGCTCTTCGTCGGGATGTTCATCATCTACAACACGTTCTCGATCGTGATCGCCCAACGCACTCGCGATCTCGCGTTGCTGCGGGCGATCGGCGCCGGGCGCGCCCAGGTCCTGCGTTCGGTGCTCTTGGAGGCCGTCGCGGTCGGGCTCGTCGCGTGTGCGGTGGGACTCGGCCTGGGGGTCGGCATGTCGTTCGGGCTGCGCGAGCTGCTCGCCCAGGTCGGCCTCGACATCCCGTCCGGCCCGACCGTCATCACGGCCGCGACGATCGTCACGTCGGTGATCGTGGGCGTCGTCATCACCGTCGCCTCGGCGCTCGCGCCCGCATTCCGGGCCAGCCGGGTGGCGCCGATCGCTGCCCTGCGGGACATCGCCATCGACCGGTCCCACCTGTCGGTCGGGCGGGTCGTCGCCGGTCTGACGGTCACGGCCGCGGGCGTCGTCACGGCGGCCGCTGGGATCGCCGGCGAAGGGGAGGCCGCGATGAGGCTGCTCGCCCTGGGTGCGGTAACGACCGTGTTCGGCGTGTTCGTGCTCGGGCCGGTGCTGGCTCGCCCGGTGCTGCGCGTGCTCGGGCGCCCTGCTCGAGCGGCGTCCGGTTCCGTCGGCCACCTCGCCCAGGAGAACGCGCGTCGCAATCCGAAGCGGACATCCGCCACGGCAGCTGCGCTGATGGTCGGTGTCGCCCTGGTCGGGTTCATCACGATCCTCGCCTCGTCCACGACGGCGGCCGTGGTCGACCAGGTCGACGCGTCGTTCCGGGCCGACTACGTGGTCGAGTCCGGCCAGTGGTCGGAGGGCGGGTTCAGCCCTGAGCTCGCCGACAGCCTTGCCGCGCTGCCGGAGGTCGAGGTCGTCTCATCGGTTCGGGTCTCGCCCGTCGCCATCGGCGACACGACGTCCCAGCTCGCCGGCATCGACACAGCGGTGTTCGATCAGCTGTACGACCTCGAGGTGGCGAGCGGGCGCCTCGACGCGGTCACCACGGGGACGGTGGCGGTCGCGTCCGACACCGCGGCCGATCACCAGCTGGCGCTCGGCGACACGGTCAGTGTCACCTTCGCCCGCACCGGCATCGTCCAGCTGACCGTTGCAGCCATCTTCGACGAAGAGGTGGCAGGGGCCGGCGGGACGCCGTGGATCACCGATCTCGCCACCTACGAGGAGAACGTCACCGACCAGTACGACCGCCAGCTGTTCGTCCTGGCCGGCGACGGCGTCGATGCCGCCACCTCGCGCGCCGCGATCGACCAGGTGCTGATCGACTGGCCGAACGGGGAGCTGCAGGATCAGGCCGAGTTCAAGGAGGCGATCACCTCCGAGATCAACAGCATGCTCAACCTGATCTACGGGCTGCTGGCGCTGGCGGTGATCATCGCCCTCATCGGGATCGCCAACACGCTCGCCCTGTCGGTGCACGAGCGCACCCGGGAGCTGGGTCTCCTGCGAGCAGTCGGGATGAGCCGCCGCCAGGTCCGCACGCTCGTGCGCTGGGAGTCGGTGATGATCGCCGTCCTCGGTACTGGGCTCGGGCTGCTGCTCGCGCTCGCCGGCTCGTGGGCGATCGTGCAGGCGCTCGCAGACGAGGGCATCACCCATGTGGTCGTCCCTGGCGCCCGGGTCGTGGTGATCGTCGCCTGCGCGGTCGTGGCCGGCGTCCTCGCTGCCGTCGGTCCCGCCCGTCGGGCTGCACGGCTCGACATCTTGAAGGCGGTCGGGACGGAGTAGTCGGCGGCCCGGCCAGGGTGGCCGACCCCAGCGTTCTACGTCGCGTTCGCCTCGGCGGCAGCCATCGGCTCGTCGATCGAGCCGGGCTCGTAGGCGAGGACGGGTTCGCTGGCGCCGAACACGCCGAGGGTGTGCATCAGCCGATGGCCACCGAGGAAGCTGGAGCAGAGGTACGCCATCTCGACGATCTCGGCGGTGGTGAACACCTCGGCGAGCGATCGGAACGTGTCGTCGTCGATCGAGTGGTGATCTCCGGCGAGCTGGTCGAAGAACTGGAGCGCCGCCCACTCACGCGGCGCGAACCGCTCGGAGTCGGGCGACAGCAGGCAGGCGACGTCGTCCTCGCTGATGCTCTCGTCCTTGCGCGAGGCCGAGCACGGCTCGCAGGCCGAGGTCTGCGCGCTGTGGAGGCGGAGCAGCTCGACGAGGCGCGGCTCGAGCACACCCCTTGCGGAACGTGGCCGCGTACTGGCGGTGCATCGCGGTGATCGCGGTGGTGCTGTAGGCGATGATCTGCAGCGGGATGGTGGTGGTGTACATCCCGGTAGCGGTGCCGGCCGGGGCGTCGCGCGGGGGCGCTTCGCGGATCTGCGTCACCGCGTCGTCGCGTCATCGGGATCACGGCAGGGTGATGCTGTACACCTCCGCAGCGTTGTCCTGCACGATGCGCCGGCGCACGTCGAGGGCGAGGTCCTTCGTCACCGACGCGAAGTACTCCCGGGTGTTCGGGAAGAGGCACGTCGGGTGCGGGATGTCCGTCATCAGCATCACGTTGTTCACGCCGATGTCGTCGAGCACCTTCATCGCCGAGCGCTCGAACCAGCTCATCACGAACACGTTGCTGCGGAAGTACTCGCTCGGCCGCTTCTGCTGCAGCCCTCGCTCGGACGGGTCGGTCACCATCTCGTCGAGCTGGTACTCCATCGCCTCGAGCACGAACGGCACCCAGCCGATGCCGCTCTCGGCCGAGACGATCTTCACGTTCGGATAGCGGTCGAACATGTCGCTCATGCACAGGTTCGTGATGATCCGCACGTTGCTCATGTAGAACTGCGTGGCGAGCACGGCGAGGCGGCGCTGCGGGCCGAACGACTGCCAGTAGATGTCGGAGGCGGCAGCAGCCACCGGCGATTGCTTGCCCATGTTGGCGGGGGCGCCACTGCCGATGTGGAAGTTGATGACCGAACCGAGCTCGTTCGCCAAGCTCCACATCGGGGCGAAGTACTCGTGGTCCAGATCCGGCAGCCCGACCAGCTGCGGCTTGTCGGTGATCGTGAAGCCACGGATGCCGACCTCCGCGAGGCGCGTCATCTCCTTCACGGTGCGCTCCATGTCCCACACGGGGAGCACAGCCTGCGGGAGCAGACGCCCGCCCGACTCCCGCTGCACGTCGACCAACGAGTCGTTGTAGATCGAGCTCACGATGTTGCGGAACTCGATGTCCTCGATGCCGAACAGCGCGTTCGAGGCGAACCCGATCGAGTTCGGGTAGAGGACGGCGGCGTACACGCCCTGCTTGTCCATCAGCGCCAGGCGACCTGCCACGCCCCACGCGGCGTCGTCGATCTGGTCGTACGGGAGGCACAGGGTGCCGAGCGTCTTGGTCTGGCCCTTGGCGATCGTGTGACCGCCCAGTCCGGTCCAGAACTCGCCGTCGAGGAACCAGCTGGTCTGGCCGTCGATCGTGCGGAGCTGGGGGACGCGGTCCCGGTACGCGGCGGGGGCCCGCTTGGTCCACAGATCGGCGGGCTCGGCGAAGTGACTGTCGGCATCGATGATCGTGAGCCCACCCATGACCTCCTCGACCAGGGCTTCGCTGATTGCTGCAGTGGTCATGCTTCCTCCTCGGATCCACGGATCGGCTCACCCGGCGACGGCTGCCCCAGTGGCCGATCCCTGGATCATCGGAGCCGAGCGGGCGAGGAGGAAGGGACCAAGGTCACAACTTGGCGATGTCGTCAAGTTTCGCGACGCCGTCGCACGGGACAGAGCCACGACCTTCAGCTACTGATCGGTTCCCCGACCGGCCGCGTCGGTGCCGAAGCCCGGGCGCTGCGACCGCTCGCCCAGTGACTCGAGCTCTTCGAACAGCGTGATCTGCAGGCCGGCCGGTGCGTCGAGGCGTGAGTTGAGCGAGCGCCACGGCGTCTCGGTGGGTGGCGCCACGAGCGTTGCACCGCCGGCCACGAGCTCGTCGGTGGCTGTCGCCGCGTCGGTGACCTCGAAGGCCACCCGGATCTTCGGGGCTACCTGCCGGCCGACCTCGATCTCGTCGATCATGCGCTTCTGTGCAGGGTTCGCGATCTCCAGCGTCGCTCGGCCGGCGTCGAGGATGGCTACCCGGGCGTCGCCCTCACCTTCGAAGGCGGCCTGCTCGTCGAGACCGAGCACGTCGCGGTAGAAGCGAACGGCTTCGTCGTAGTCGTCCGCCTCCACGATGAGGCGCAGTTGCAGCACCCGGCCGGTGTTCGCCGCGTCGGTGTGGTTCGTCATGGTGACGACGGTAGAAGCTGACACGGAGGTGAGGCGGCACGCCCTTCCTCGGCGCGCACCGTCACGCGTTCAGCGCGACGTATGTCAGGCGACGGGGTGGCGGCCGAGGAACGCGGCCAGTTGGGCGGCCGGCGACGCCGCGGTGGGCGGATCGACGGCGGGCCCGAAGGGTGCTTCGCCGTCGGGTCCGCGCAGATCGTCGGACACGAAGCCCCGCAGTTGCGCGAGGAGCTGCGTGGCGATCTCAGGATCGAGGTCGGTGGGCTGCCCCGTCGCGTCGGCGAGGTCCCAGCCGTGCGTGAACACGTCGTTGGTGGCGATGGCCATGAACACTGCCCCAGGCAGTTCGCCGAAGGGGAGCTTGATCAGACGGTCTTGCGCACCGGGAGCGCCGAACGCGGCGAGGGTGGCACGCGCGCCGTCGTCGTAGGACGCCAGCAGGTCGCCGGCGGCGAAATCAACGCCGTGGGTGGGGTCGGGATCCGGTGCAGCGCCGCCGTCGACGCAGAGCGCGAACCAGTTGGCGCCCTCGACGATGTGGTTGGCGAGCGCGCGCACGTTCCAGGACTCGCACGGCGTCGGTCGGTCGTACTGGTCGGGAGTGGTGTTCGCGAGGATCTCCCGGGTCATCGCGAATGCACGGGCAAGGGTCTCGGTGGACATCGGATGCTCCATGTCGTCGTCTCGGTTGGTGTCAGTGGGCGAGGCGCACGCCGTGGCGGCCGGCGACGTCGATCACCGCGGCGGGCGCGACGGGGCCGTCGGCGTACAGGGCGGCGAGGTCACGCGCGAAGCCGTCGTAGGGCGCGCCGATGGTGACCATCAGCAGCCGGGCTGTGCCGGCTGGTACCCGTACCGAGTGCGCCGTGCCGGCCGGCAGCATCTGCACCGCTCCTGGGCCAGCCGCGATCCAGCGGCCGTCGAAGAGGAACTCGACGCTGCCGTCGATCACGTACTCGACCTCGTGCCAGGGGTGGGTGTGCGCCGGCGGCCCGTCGCGATCCTCGGAGACGTACTCGAGGACCTGGACGCCGCCGGTCGTGACGCGCAGCTTGAGCTCGTCGCTCGGGAACCGGATCGTGTCGAAGATCGACCCGTCGAACACGCCGCTCGTCATGCCGGCAGCGGCGGTCGCGGCCGACGCGATGATGCTCATCCTTGGACGGCGCGGGCGTGCTGAACGGTGTCGACGACGTGGCGCAGCGAGCGCACCCTCCCGTCGGGGTGGAAGGTCCACACGTGCACTTCTGCATCGCTGACGGTGACGCCGGTTGCGGCAACCACGGCTTCGAGATCGATCAGAGCCAGCACGGTGTCACCAACGCCTGCGATCACCTTCGGCTCGAAGCGCTTGAACTCGAGCCCTGCCAGCGTGGCGAAGAAGCGCTGCACGTGGTCCTTGCCGTGACCGGGTCGCAGCCACGGGATGCCGTAGTCGTCGACGCGTCCTGCCTCCCAGTCGACGTCGTCGGCGAGGCACTCCATGATCGCGGGGATGTCGCCACGGCCGAACGCCTCGTACATCGATCGCACGGTGGCGACGTTGGCGTCGGTCGGGACATCTCGGTCGTGGGACACTGCTGCGCTGGTCATCGGCGGTGTGCTCCTTCGTGTGTGCCGGGACCCCTCTGCCCGGCGATCTGCCGCCGATTGTTCGCCGCTCGATGCCGGCCGGATCACTCGAATTGATCACCGCGTCGGCCGGGAGCTCTGACCGACGCCGCAGACCTCGTGTCGTTCCTGTGTTCACCCGCAGGAGGGTGGATCAACGGTCAACTCATCACGAGTGACGGTGGGATCTCCGTCCGCGGCTGAAGTACAGGATCGGCCCGACGAAGTTGATGCCGATGACCGCTGCCCACGTCCGCTTGCGACCGTTGATCTGTTCGGCCGGCCGTCGCGCAAGATCGATCCAGGCGGCGATCGCGAGCGAGAACTGCACCACCGTCATCAGCACCACCCCCACCCGTTGGGGCTTGGACATCTCGTTCCAGCGTCGTGACTGCATGCCGCTCCTCGGTGTCGAACCAGCAACGTACGTCGTCGGGCGGGCGACGCGCGGATCGTCAGTGTGCTTCAGGATGTCCGTGCGCCGACCGGCGTCAACGAGCGCACGGTCGCCCTCACCGGCCGCGGAAGGGGCGCAGGGCACCGGGCGGGACGGTTCCGAGCCGACCGGTCTGGAAGTCCTCGAACGCCTGGGCCAGCTCGGCCCGGGTGTTCATCACGAACGGTCCGTACGTTGCGACCGGTTCGCGGATCGGTTCGCCGCCGAGCAGGAGAACCTCGAGCGCCGATCGCTCGTCGGCCTGCAGTACGAGCGTGTCGCCCGATCCGAACACCGCGAGTCGGCCGAGGCCGAACATCGCCGCTTCGTGGCCGACGGTGCCCGATCCCTCGAGTCCGTAGGCGAGCGCGTTGAACGTCGGGTTCCAGGGCAGTTCGAGTCGTGCGCCGGGAGCGAGCGTGGCGTGCGCCATCACGATCGGCGTGTGCGTCGAACCGGGACCGGCGTGCCCGTCGATCGCGCCGGCGATGACGCGTACCAACGCACCACCGTCGGGCGATGACAGCAGTGTGACCTGGTCGGCCTCGAGGTTCTGGTAGGCGGGAGGGAGCATCTTCGACCGCGCCGGGAGGTTCACCCACAGCTGGACGCCGTGGAACAGCCCACCGCTGACCACGAGCTCCTCCGGCGGTGTCTCGATGTGCAGGATGCCGCCGCCGGCAGTCATCCATTGCGTGGCCCCGTTGGTGATGGTGCCGCCGCCGCCGTGCGAGTCCTGGTGCACGAAGGTGCCATCGAGGATGTAGGTGACGGTCTCGAACCCCCGGTGCGGGTGCCAGTCGGTGCCCCTCGCCTCGTATGGCGGGTACTCGATCGACCCCATCTGGTCCATGTGGATGAACGGATCGAGGTCGGCCTGTGACACCCCGGCGAAGGCCCGCCGCACGGGGAAGCCCTCACCCTCGAACCCCTCGGGAGCAGTCGTGACGCTGCGCACCGGCCGGACCCGCCCGGTGGAGACCGCGAAGCGGGGAAGGGTGGCGGTGTCGGCGGTGATGGCGGGCATGGCGGTTCCGATCTCGTTCTGGGGCTGCCTGTCGTGGTGCCGGGGATCGGAGCGATCCGAATCGCCGGACAGCTCTGTCAACAGCACCATCCGAGATTTTATTGCGACCACAAGTATCGTCCGGGCAGGCCCGCGTGATCAGTGATTGGTGTAAACGGGATCGCGACGTTCGAGGAACGCCGCGAGCGCTTCGAGACGGTCGGCGGTGGCGCTGACCATGATCTGCTGGCGGTTCTCGAGGTCGATCGCGGCCTGCATGCCGGGGATCTCGAGGGCGCTCCACATGCCCTCTTTCGTCAGCGCGACGCCCATCGGCGTGTTGCGCATCACCTCGGCCGCCTTCTCGTACGCGGCGTCGAGCAGTTCCGCGTCCGGCACGACCTTGGTGACGAGACCGATGCGCTCCGCTTCGGCGGCGTCGAAGATGCGACCGGTCAGCATCAGCTCCTGCGAGCGGGCGGCGCCAACGAGCCGGGGAAGCAACCAGCTGGTGCCGATGTCGCACGCCGAGTACCCCACCCGGATGAAGGCCGCGTTGAAGCGAGCGGTGACGGCAGCGATGCGGATGTCGCTCCCCAGCACCAGCGCGAAGCCACCGCCGGCTGCGGGGCCGTTCACCGCGGAGATCACTGGCTGCGGGAGCGATCGCAGATGCGGGATGAGGGACGCGATGAACTTCTGCGTGGCGAACCCGTGCTGGGTCTTGCCGACGGCGTCACCGCCACCGGGCGGGTCGCCGAAGCCGGAGAGGTCGAGGCCCGCGCAGAAGCCTCGGCCGGCACCGGTGAGCACGACGACGCGGCACTCGGGATCAGCGGCGACCTCATCGAGGGCACGATGCAGATCGCCCACCAGAGCGGCCGTCATCGCGTTGAGGCGCTCGGGTCGGTTCAGCGTGATCTGTGTGACGCCGGGGCGGGGGGTCGAGAGCTCGACGACTGCCATGGTGCTGGTCAGTCCGATGCCGGCATTGCCTTGGCGGCCTTGATGGTGACCGGCTCGACCCCGATCGCGAGGCTCCCCGCGCCGGGCTTCGTGCACAGGAGCTCGATGCCGCCGTGCGCGTAACGCTTGCCCATCGCCGTGCCGGCGGCGTGCGTCGGATCGACGTCGGCCCCCGGAGCGTCGACATCGAAGCCGACCATCGGGTGACCCCCACAGCGGAGGTCGACATCGTCGGCCGATCCTCGGACCACGATCACATTCGTCGTGCATGCGACGCTCTTGAGCCGCTGACCTGCTTGTAGCTGCATCTGGATGCCCCCTGTCGGCGATCGCTGCCCAATCCCAGACGGACGGGCTCGTCGAAGTGAGCCCGGCAGCATTAATCAGTCTACTGACCGAATATGGCTGCGTCCAGACCTTTGTGCAACTCGCCCTCTCGTCCTGCTGGCTCGTGCAGCTGGCTCGTGCAGCTGGCTCAGCCCACTCGCCCGCTCAGCGGCTCTCGCCGCGTTCAGCGCGCTCGCCGCCGAGCCGTGGCGGCTGCCGGCTGCAGCTCGTAGAGCGTGCCGCGCACCATCCGCTTCAGTCCGTCAGCAGTGGACGGCACATTGCCAGGTCCGGTGAGCGAGATCGCCATCACCCCCCACATGCAGGCGCGCGCCACGTTCATCACTTCCTCACGATCGGCGTCTCGCACCTCACGTTTGGCGACGGCATCGTCGACCAAGGCGTTCAGCACCTTCTCGACCCGCGCCGGGATGGGCAACGGGATCGCGCCCTCCTCGCCGTGCTCCACCCACGCGCGCAAGATGAAGTGGCTGAACGGCGTGCCGTCGGTCGTGAGCCGGGCCTGCGTGTCGATGGCAGCCGCAAGACGATCGGCGAGCGACTCCTTGCCGGCGATGCTCTCCTCCAGCTCCTGGTACACCTTCTCGACCGAGCACTGGTACGCCTCGGTGTAGAGAGCCTCCTTGGTGGCGAAGTGGTGGTAGAGCGTCCCGGTGGTCAGGCCCGCTCGTAGCGCGATGTCGCGCAGGGTGGTACGCGCCAGGCCGCGGGCGCCGAAGCACTCGATCGCGGCGTCGATGAGCTGCTGGCGGGTTGCCGCGCTGTCACCGTCGACCGGCCGCCCGGGCCCGCGGGGCCGTCCTGGCTTGCGACCACTCGCGCCGGTCCGGGATCGTGCCGGCGCCGGCGTCGCTCGCGTTGAAGCCGCCCGCTTCGCGCTTGCCGCCCTGGAGGATGTCATCTCGCACGTCCCTTCGATTCACTCTGCTCGCCCAGCCGCGCGTACAGAACCGCTCGGTCAGCCGATGACGCCCTGGCCGGCAGGCTACTCACGTGGCCGGCCGCCCCGTTGGGCATCGCCCACTCACTCACCCCTTGACACCACAACCTGCCACCCAGATATTGTAACAGCTGACTGATTCCAGTCGAGGGGGGTCTTTGCGTCGGGGGTACGCCCGGAGCGATGTGCCGTCCACCCACCACACAGAGGGAAACACCGACGACGTGGCTGCTGCGAAGGTTGACCTGAACTACCGGCTCGACGACCGGTTCGCTCTCGATGAAGGCCGTGCATACCTGACCGGCTGGGACGCGCTCGTCCGGCTGCCGCTGATGCAGCGCCAGCGTGACGTCCTCGCCGGGCTCAACACCGCCGGCTACGTGACGGGTTACCCAGGCTCACCGCTCGGCGGGCTCGATTCGCTGTTCCGCGCGCAGCGAGCGATGCTGGCGGAGCGTCACGTGCACTTCGAGCCCGGGACGAACGAGGATCTCGCCGCCACGGCCGTATGGGGAACGCAGTACCTGAACAACGGGCCCGTTCGCTCGAAGTACGACGGGGTCTTCGGCATGTGGTACGGCAAGGGGCCCGGCGTGGAGCGCTCCACCGACGCCATGCGGACCGGCAGCTACCAGGGTGTGTCGAAGCACGGCGGCGTCCTCGCCCTTGCGGGCGACGATCACCACGCCCGCAGCACGGTGACCGCGCAGCAGAGCGAGACGCTGTTCATCCACATGCACATGCCGGTCCTCAATCCCGCGACAGTGCAGGAGTACATCGACTTCGGACTCGCCGGCTGGGCGCTGTCGCGCTTCGCGTCCACGTGGGTGGGGATGATCTGCCTCAACGACACGGTCGACAGCGCCGCAACCGTCGAGGTCGATCCGCGCCGCCCTCACCTCGTCGTACCGGAGGGCGTCACGTTGCCGCCGCCGCTCGGGACTCCGCGATTGGGCGGTGTGGGCGGCGCCGCGCAGCTCGAAGTGGAGATTCGCACCATTCGCCTCCCCGCCGCGCAGGCCTTCGTCCGAGCGAACGGGCTCGACGTGGTGACGCTGCCCGCGACGCGGAGCACGGGCACCGGGCGGGGACTCGGGATCATCGCCGCTGGAAAGGCCTACCTCGACGTCAAGGACGCGCTCGATCGCTGTGGGCTCTCGCTCGAGCAGGCCCAGCAGCTGGGCATCAGCATCTACAAGCCGGCGATGACCTGGCCGATCGAGCCGCAGGGCGTGCTCGAGTTCGTCGACGGTCTCGACGAGGTGTTGGTCGTCGAGCCGAAGCACCCGGTGATCGAGGACCAGGTCAACCGGCTGCTACGCCAGCTCCCGATCGAGCGTCGCCCGAACATCGTCGGGAAGACCGACGAGCACGGTGTGCAGCTCATCCCCGAAGTTGCCGGTCTGGACGGCCCGATCGTCGCACGCGCGCTGGCCGCGCGCATCGCCGTCGTGAACGGTGACGCGACCCTGGCCGCAACGCTGCGGCCGCGCGAATCGATGGGTGTGATCAGCCTCGGCGACGCCGGTCGCTCGCAGGATCTGCAGACCGAGGAGCCCGTCGAGACGCCGAATCTCGTGCGGGCCGCAGGCTTCTGCTCGGGCTGCCCGCACAACACGTCCACGAAGGTGCCCGAGGGCAGCTTCGGCCTCGGCGGTACCGGGTGCCACGGCATGGCGATCGCCTTGGCTGCGCCCGGTCGCGAGACCCACACGTTCACCCACATGGGTGGCGAGGGCATGCTCTGGGTCGGCATGTCGCCGTTCGCGGACCAGTCGCACGTGTTCCAGAACATGGGCGACGGCACCTACTCGCACTCCGGGTACCTGGCGGTGCGCGCCGCAGTGGCGGCGAAGGTGAACATGACGTTCAAGATCCTGCTGAACGGCTACATCTCGATGACCGGTGGCCAGGCCATCCCGGGTTCACTCTCGGCGGGCAAGCTGGCTGCGGAAGTGCTCGCCGAGGGCGCGAAGAAGGTCGTGGTCGTCACCGACGACGTGAAGAAGGCACGTCAGGGCAATCGGTTCCCGCGTGGGGTCGACGTGCGTCATCGCGACGAGCTCATCAGCGCGCAGGAAGAGCTCCGCGAGATCCCCGGTGTCACCGTGCTCGTGTACGACCAGGCGTGTGCTGCCGAACTGCGGCGTGAGCGCAAGCGTGGGAAGGCCAACGATCCCGACAAGCGAGTCTTCATCCACGAGACCGTCTGCGAAGGCTGCGGCGATTGCAACGTCCAGTCGAACTGCATCTCCGTCGAGCCCCTCGACACGGATCTGGGGCGGAAGCGGACGATCAACCAGTCCAGCTGCAACAAGGACTTCACCTGCCTCAGCGGCTACTGCCCGAGCTTCGTCACGCTGTACGGCGCGACGCCCAGGAAGAAGGGCAGCGCTGCGGCCGGCGCCCCGTCCGGGACCGATCTGTTCGAATCGCTGCCCACGCCCGGTGTGGCGAGCTCCGCCGAGCCGTACAACATCGTGATCGGCGGCATCGGTGGTGGTGGCGTCCTCACCATCGGTGCGCTGCTCGGCATGGCGGCTCATCTCGAGGGCAAGACGGCCACCGTGCTGAACGAGTCCGGCTTGGCGCAGAAGAACGGCGCGGTGCAGAGCCACGTTCGCGTCGTCGACGATCGGGCGGCCGAGCTGTCTGCTCGCGTCGCGGAGCGGTCGGCCGATCTCGTCATCGGGGCCGACATCGTCGTCGTCGCCGGGGCCGGCCCTCGCGCCACCATGGACCGGTCGCGGACCCACGCAGTGGTGAACGAGGACGTTCGCCCCACGGTCGCCTTTTCCCGCAACGGCAACCTGAACCTGTCGGCCCAGCCGATGATGCGGCTGTTGGAGCGAGAGACGGGCGACAAGGCGACGTTCATCGACGCCGAGCGGCTCGCCGGTGCGCTCATGGGGGACGCGATCTACACGAACGCGTTCCTCCTCGGCTACGCGTTGCAGCAGGGGCTGCTGCCCGTCAGCGTCGAAGCACTCGAGCGGGCGATCGAGTTGAACGGCGTGGCCATCGCGGCCAACGTCGAAGCACTGCGTTGGGGTCGGTTGGCGGCGTTCGACATGGACGCGGTCGAGCAGATCGTCGCCGTCGCGTCGAGTGGCGCGGCCGGTGCCGCGCAGGTGACGCACGCCGCCGATGACGACACCCTCGACGCACTGATCGCTCGGCGCCGGAGCTTCCTCGTCGAGTACCAGGACGAGGCATATGCCCGACGCTACGAGACGACGGTTCGCGCGGCCATCGCCGCGGAGCACGCCAGGACGCCGGGGCACGACGGGCTCGGCTGGGCAGTGGCGAGGAACCTCTTCAAGCTGATGGCGTACAAGGACGAGTACGAGGTCGCGCGCCTGTACGCCGACCCTGCGTTCCGCCAGCGGATCGAGGACGAGTTCGAGGGCGACTTCACGTTCAAGGTGAACCTGGCACCGCAGCTCTTCAACTCGCGAGACGCCAGGACGGGCCGGGCGAAGAAGTGGGAGATCCCCTCCGGTCTGGCGCTGCCTGCCTTCTCCCTCCTCTCGAAGGGCAAACGACTGCGCGGCAAGGCGATCGATCCGTTCGGCCGAACGGCGCACCGTCGGGCAGAGCGGGCCCGGATCACCGAGTACGACACGTTGCTCGACGAGCTCTGCCGCGACCTGACGCCGGCGAAGCACGACCTCGCCGTGCAGTTGGCGTCGCTTCCCGACGCGATCCGCGGCTACGACACCGTCAAGGACGAATCGGCGCTCCAGGTGAAGGAGAAAGAGCGCTTGCTGCTCGCCGAGTTCCGGGCTTGACCGCCCGGATGGTGCTCGTGATCGACGGGTCCAGATGAAAGTATTCGGTCATCTAACCTATTATTCGAACGCAGAAGTGGATGCGGTTCCAGCCGCATGAACGAAATGAGGGGTCATGCTCGCAACTCTCGTGCCCGGTGTCGAGCACCAGCTCGTGCACGTCGTCACTGCGGACATGGGCACCTCGCACGCGGGGCCACCGCTGCTGTCGACCCCGTCGATGATCCTGATGATGGAGCAGACGTGTGGCGCCGCCGCTGCAGCGCATCTCGAGGGTGAGGAGACGACCGTCGGGGTGCACGTCAACGTCTCGCATGTCGCGGCTGCGGTCCCGGGCGACGAGGTCGACCTGCGCTGCCGCCTCGTCGAGGTCGACCGCCGCTTCCTCACCTTCGAGGTGAGCGCCCGCGTCGGCGACCGGCTCCTCGGTGAGGGGACCCACAAGCGTGCTGTGGTCGATCCGTCGCGCAAGAAGAACGGTGTGAAGAGCGAGCCCGCTCGACCGACGCTTCCCCAGCCGACAGACGATCTCGAGCAGGCGCGGCGAGACGTCGACCGTTGGGGCTACTGCCTCGTCGCCGGCGCGCTGCCGCCTGAGCAGCTGCAGCGCATCCGTGCCCGCCTGGTCGAGCAAGCGGCGGCCGAGGAGCGCCTCGGCGTGGCGACGTTCGACTCGGGATACCACCCGTCGAAGCCCGAGGGCGCCGGGATGAACCAGCGCGTGAACGGGCTCGTGAACAAGGGGGAGGAGTTCCACGAAGTGGCGCTCAACCCGAGGATCGCCGGGCTGCTCGAGTACCTCCTCGGCCCTCGGTTCTTGCTCACGAGCTTCACCGCCAACATCACGGCTCCCGGCTGCGAGCTCCAGATGCTGCACCAGGACCAGGGATACGTGAACTGGCCGCAGCCGAAGTACCCGATCGTCACGCAGGTGATCTGGATGCTCGATGACGTGACCGAGCACAACGGCGGCACGCACGTCGTGCCCGGCAGTCACCTGTGGGAGCATCCGCTGACCGATCCCGACACGCAGACCGCGATCCTCGAGGCTCCAGCAGGCACTGCGGCGATCGTCGAAGGGCGGTGCTGGCACGGTGCCGGCGCGAACCAGTCCGACCGCCACCGGCACGTGCTCCTCAGCAACTACTGCCGAGCGTGGGTGCGCCAGCAGGAGAACCCGTTCCTGGGTCTGGCTCCCGAGGTCGAAGCGAGCCTCAGCAAAGACATGCGCCGGCTGCTCGGCTTCAAGACGTGGGGGACCCTGGGCGGCCCGATCCAGCGACAGGCCGTCGACTCGGAGGGCTTCGTCAGCCGGCCGGATCGGTTCGTGACCCGGCTTGCCTGAGCCCGCCCGCTGAGTCCGCGGTCAGACCTCCGCGACGCCGCTCTTGTGACGGCGGGCCAACTCGGCGTAGAAGATCCCGTTGCCCCCCGTGGACTCACCGAGGGGCGTGCCCGCGATCTCGCGCTTCACCGCCGCTGGTGCACCTGCCGCCATGACGCCGGCGGGGATCTGCGTGCCCCCGGAGACGAGCGAGTGGGCGGCGATCAGCGAGCCGGCGCCGATGCGGGCGCCGTCCAGCACGGTGCTGCCGTTGCCGATCAGGCAGTCGTCCTCGATCACCGCACCATGGATCTGGCAGAGGTGCCCGATGGTCACGCGCTGACCGATGTCGGTCACCACGTCGGGCGCGCCGTGCAGCACGGCGTTGTCCTGGATGTTGGCGTTCGCGCGGACGATGACCGGCGCGACGTCGGCACGGATCACCGCGCCGTACCACACCGAAGCACCCTCCTCGATCGTGACGTCGCCGACGATCGTGGCGTTCGGCGCGATGAATGCTGACGGGTGGATGATCGGGGCGCGGCCCTCGAAGGAGAAGATCGGCATGGACGAACTGTAGCCGACCGGAACAAAGTATTCGACCAAGCGACCGAATTCGTTGTACGATGCATTGATGGGGAATGACATGGGGAATCGCGGGCCGCTCCGCAGGGAGCGTGTGCTCGACGCCTCCACCGGAGTCGCCGGTG
The DNA here is from genome assembly GCA_050248955.1 of Acidimicrobiia bacterium. Taxonomy (GTDB): domain Bacteria; phylum Actinomycetota; class Acidimicrobiia; order Acidimicrobiales; family Ilumatobacteraceae; genus JBFWRK01. The sequence goes on along the minus strand of JBFWRK010000007.1, from coordinate 162,516 downwards.
CGTACTGTGCGAAGCTCCTCGCTGATCTCGGCGCCGAGGTGGTGAAGGTCGAGTCGCCCGCCGGCGATCCTCTTCGACGTTTGGGGCCGTTCTCGAAGGGACACGAGGGCAATCCGGAGGCCAGCGCGCCGTTCCTGTACTTCAACTCGACGAAGCAGAGCGTCGTACTGGATCTCGACCAGGAGGATGGTCGTGAGCGGCTGCTCGCACTGGTGTCCCGGTTCGACGTCCTTGTCATCGACGGACCGGCAGGTGCGCTCGTGCCGCGCGGTCTTGGCGTGGACGTGCTCCATGAGGCGAACGCCGCGCTCGTCGTCGCAACCGTGTCGCCCTTCGGTTCCGACGGACCGTATGCGGCGTACCAGGCGACGCACCTCGTGCTCAGCGCGTTGGGAGGCTGGGCGCACGCCTGCGGCCTGCCTGACCGTGAACCGCTCCAGGCCGGCGGCTCGACGTCGGAGACGGTCGCGGGTGCCTACGCGGCGGTTGGCATCCTCGGCGCGCTCGGGGGGCGTGATCGCAATGGCACCGGCGACCACGTCGACGTCTCGAGCTGGGAAGCGGCGATCACGTGCTCGCTCAACCCGAATCCGCTGATGTGGGAGTACCGCGGTGAGGTGGGCGGTCGGAACTCCAGCGTCAACACCGGCCCGTCGTTCCTGATCGAGTGCGGCACGGGAGGCTACGTCGGGGTCAACGTCCTGACCGAGCCGCAATGGGAGACGCTCTGCCTCTTCATCGATCGTCCCGACCTCCTGCTCGATGAGCGCTTCACCGACGGGTTCTCGCGCACGAAGTACGCCGACCAGATCGGTCGGGCAGTGGCTACCGCGTTCGCCGAGCGTGACGCCGAAGATGTCTTCCACACGGCCCAGGAGTGGCGCTTGCCATTCGGTCCGGTGGTGTCGCCGCAGCGAGCGCTCGACCTCCTCGCCCACCGGGAGCGCGAGTACTTCGTCGAGCAGGACCACCCCGTCGTCGGTCGCGTTCGCACGCCTCGGATCCCGTTCATCCTTCCTCGCGCCCGGTCGCTACCTTCTCGTGCCCCGCTGCTGGGCGAGCACACCGAAAGCGTGCTGCAGGAGATCGATGAACCCGACGGCCCGCGGGTCGCGGTGCGCCACCGTGTTGCGCCGGCAGCCAACGGCGCGACTGGCGGGCCGCAGGCGCCGCTCGCCGGCCTGCGGATCGTCGACTTCACGATGTTCCAAGCAGGAACGATGGCCACGATGATGGCCGCCGACCTCGGTGCCGACGTCATCAAGATCGAGGCGATCCAACGCATCGACGGGTGGCGCGGCGTGGGCCGGTCGGGTAGCCGTCCCTGGGAGACATCGGGCTTGTTCAACTGGGTGAACCGGGGCAAGCGCGGCATCACGCTGAACTTGACGGACCCACGCGGTTCGGACATCGCTCGTGCACTTGTGGCCTCTGCGGGTGCCGTCGTCGAGAACTACACGCCGCGGGTCATGGGCAACTTCGGTCTCGACTACGCGCAACTGTCAGCGATCACACCCGACCTCGTCATGCTGTCGATGCCCGGTTTCGGTCTCGAGGGAACGTGGCGTGACTACGCCGCGTTCGCGTGGACCACCGAGGAGCTGTCGACGATCTGCCACCTCACCGGCTACGAGGGCGGTCCGCCCATGTTCACCGGCACGACGTTCGGCGACCCGCTCGCCGGTCTGATGGGTGCGATCGCCCTGCTGAGCGCACTCCGCCATCGGCAGCTGGAGGGGGAAGGGCAGCACATCGACCTCAGCCAGGTCGAGTCGTGCACGTCGTTCGTCGCCGACGCCATCATCGCCGCGCAGCTGACGGGGACCGAGCCGACGCGGCGCGGCAATCGCAACGACTCGATGGCACCACACGGGACCTACCCGTGCGCGGACGATCGGTGGATCGCGATCGCCTGCCGCACCGACGAGGAGTGGCGTTCGCTGGTATCGCTCGTCGACCTTCCGGCGCTCGACCCGTGGCTGGCCCTGTCCGAGCGGATCTCGGGCCTCACGGAGCTCGATCGCGTGATCGGCACGTGGACCGAGAAGCAGGACGCCTTCGAGCTCATGCACCGCCTGCAGGCAGACGGCATACCCGCCGGCGTGGTGATGTGCGGCATCGACATGCTGGCCGACCGCCACCTCAACGCGCGCGGCTTCTTCTACGAGCAGGAGCGCGACGAGATCGGTGTCAAGCGGCACCCACGAGCGCCGTTCCGGTACGCGACCACCGAGTTCAACGACGATGGTCCCGCGCCGTACCTCGGACAGCACAACCACGAGGTGCTCGGCGGGCTGCTCGGCCTCGACGAGAAGGAGATCGCCGAGCTCGAGCGCGACAAGATCATCGGCAACGCGCCACTGACCTGAGCAGACGCTCGTGGACGGCCGTGGACGGCCGCAGCAAGGCATCGCGCGTCAGGACTCGCCGATCACGCAGGCGTGCAGCGCGTCACCGACCTCGTCGAAGGCTGCAGCGAGGATGGGCTCGGGTACGAGGATGCTCCCGCGCTCCAGAGCCGCCGTACGGGCCGATCGGGCTCTGTCGCCGGGCCAGCGGCCACCGGCGTCGCGGACGACTTCGGCCGATCGGGACAGCTGCTCGGACACCCCGGCTGCAGTGGTGCCGAAGGCTTCGGGATCGAAGGCGATCACCATCGCTCCCGTCGTCGGTTCCCCCGGGGCAACGCCCACGCCGCTCTCGGCGCCCGACATGATGCCAGCGAGCAGATCGACGAGCACGGCCACGCCGAAGCCTTTGGGGCCGCCGATCGCCTGCTGTGGCACCGAGGCGGCCAGACGGGGGTCAGTGGTCGGCGTCCCGTCCTCGTCGGTGTAGCCCCACTCCGCTGGAAGCGGTATCCCGAGCAGCGCGCGACGACGGAGCTCTCCGCCCGAGCGTGGTGTGAGCGCTGCGTCGAAGACGGGCGCGTCGTCGCCTGGTGCCGAGAAGGCGAGCGGGTTGTTCCCGTGCGTGGCGGTCTTGGCACCCGGCGGAGCGATCAGGGGCATCGTGTTCTGGCAAGCGATGCCGACGAAACCTCGACGCGCCAGTTCGCTGACGTAGTACGCCGCCCGACCGAACTCGGCGATCCGCCTGACGCCGGCGACACCGACGCCGCACGTGCGGGCGCCCACGGTCGCCTCCTCGACGGCGAGCCACGTCGGCAGGTAGCCGTAGCTGCCGTGTCCGTCGATCAGCGCCACCGCGGGCTGCAGCCGCTCGACGCTCGGCGCTGTCCCGCCCGACACCGAGCCGGATCGAAGCGCCGCGAGGTACCACGGCACCCGCAGGAGCCCGTGGGTCGGCACCTCACAGGCTTCCGCGTCGAGCAGTGCGTCGACGATTCGTGCAGCCTCCATCGGAGAGGTCCCGGACGCGGTGAACGCACCCTCGAGCACACGCCTCGCCGGCTCCGTTGCCAGTTCGAGGACACGATGCGGGCTCGGGGTGCGCGTCCCGTCGGTCACTCGCTGCCTTCCGTCCAAGGGCCCCGCTGAGGTGGACAGGCATGCACGGCCGGGGGAGTCCGTGCATGCCTGCGTTCCCTTCTCAGAACCCCTTGAACACCGGCTTGCGCTTCTCCGCGAACGCCCGGCGTGACTCCATCACGTCGTCGAGCGCTCCGCTGCTCTTCAGCACTTCGCCCCGCTCGCTCACGTCCTTCGGGATCGTCGGGCGCAGACGGCGGGAGATCTCGAGGGTGTTCTTCAGCGAGGCCGGCGGGAGGCTGAGCAAGTGGTCGCACATCTCGAGCGCGGCCGGCAGCAGATCGTCAGGGGTCTCGACGAGCCGGTTCACGAAGCCCACGTCGTAGGCCCTCTCGGCCGACATCCGAAAGCCCAGCGCGAGCTCGGTGGCGATGGACCACGGCAGCGTGTCCGTGAACCCGAACTGGTAGGCGCCGAGCAGCCAGTGACGGGCTTCGGAGATCTCGAACACGGCGTTGCGGCTGGCGATGCGCAGATCGCAGTAGTACGCGTGGATGAAGCCACCACCCATCGCCCAGCCGTTGACGCAGGCGATCAGCGGCTTCTCGATGGCCTGGCCCCAGAACGGGTCGAACGGGAGCGTGGGGTCGAGGCCGGGCGTGCCGCGTTCGGCCGCCTCTACCAGGTCCTCGCCCGAGCAGAAGGCGCGGCCGTTGCCGATCAGCACGGCGATCTTCTCGTCGTCGTTCTGTTGGAAGTCGGTGAACGCCCCGATGAGCTCACGGAGCATCGCACCGTTCATCGCATTGAGCTTCTCGGGGCGGTTCATCCGGATGACGGTGATGCCGCCGTGCACCTCTCGCTCGACCAGTGCCATTGCTGTCTCCTCTTCAAGAATCGGGGGGTATCGAGGGATCTCAGTGCGATCACGTGTGATCGGTTGTTGCGATGACCGGACGCTTCGCCCGCGCATCAGAGGTGGTGGTGGTCCTGACCGCCGAAGGAATGAGCGTGGCGGGTGGTGCCGTGGGAGTGAGGCTGGGGCGGAGCTGCCGCCGGGCTGCCCGGCTCGGCGCTGTGCTCGCCCTCGTACGGATCGAGTGCTGCGGCGGGTGCCGTCTCGTTGTGCAGCCGCTCGCCGGTCTTGGCATCGACCAGTTCCATCAGGATCCCCATGGTCGAGCGCGGGTAGAAGAACGCGGCACCCGCGTCAGGACCCATGTCGATCTGCTCGAGGCCCTTGTCGCGGAGCTCCGCGGCGTGCGTCTCGAGGTCGTCGACCATGTAGGCGACGTGGTGCACGCTCGGGCCTCGGCGGTCGAGCCACCGGCCCATCCCGGTCACCTTGTCCCGGGGGAGCAGCAGCTCGATCATCGTGTCGCCTTCACCGACGCGGATGAAGTGGATGTAGGCGTTCTCGGGCTTCATCAGATAGCCCTTCGGGTCGGCGATCCGGCTGTAGTCGAACTCGAACCCGAGCGTGTCGATGAGGATGTCCTTGGCCTCCTCGAAGGAGCGCGCGACGACACCGATGTGGTCGATCCGGAGGATCATGAGGGCTCCCTGTCGGGTGGCTGTGGCTCGGACGGCGTGACGGGTGCGGGGAGCTCCCGCACCCGTCACGATCGGGGGGCCTTGGATCAGTCGCCGGTCACGCCGACGCCGAGGGCGATCGGGTAGTTGGCGACGAAGTTCTGCTGCCAGTTGCGGACGTTGTCGCGGACGGCGTACAGGATCTGCGGCCGGTACAGGATGATGTTCTGCACGTCGTCGACGATCAGCTGCGTGCCCTCACGGACGACGGCAGCTCGATCCTCTTCGGCGAGCGCCGCGGACATCCGTCCGACGACCTCATCCATGCCGGGAGCTGTGGTCTTGCCCGGGTTGGAGAACGCCGTCGAGGTGAAGCTGCCGGAGAACAGCATCACGGGTTCGGCCACCTGGCCGCCGCCACCGAGGAGCGTGTCGGACACGCCCTCTGCCATGTACTTCGTGGCGAGCTGACTGATGTCGACCGGGTTGATCTTGGCGGTGATGCCGACCTCGCCCCATTGGGCCTGCATCAGCTCGGCGAGTTGCGGATAGGGGTCGGACGCAGCCGGGATCATGAGCTCGAACTCGAAGCCGTCACCGAAGCCAGCCTCCTCCAAGAGCGCCCTCGCCTTCTCCGGGTCGTACTCGTAGACGGCATCCGGCATGTCGGGCGAACCCGCCCAGTGATCCGCCGGGAACGGCTGGGAGGTGACCTCGCAGTAGTCGAAGTAGATGACCTCGCAGATGGCGGCACGATCGAGCGCGTGGACCATCGCCTGGCGAACCTCGAGGCTCTCGAGCGCGGGAACCTTCGTGCGGTTGATGTAGACCTGGATGTACCAGAGCGAGGAGTTCGCCTCGAGCTGGAGGCCGGCATCTTCGGCCTGGCTCGCCTGGGAGGGCGTGATGTAGGCAGCGTCGAAGTCACCGGCGAGCACGCCGTTCAGCCGTGCCTGGCCGTCGGGGATCCCGAGCAGCTCGAGCCGCTTGGCCGACGCCTTGTTCGGATCTCCCCAGTACCCGTCGAACCGCTCGTACGTGATGCGGTCGCTGGCGACGAACTCGACCAGCTTGTACGGGCCGGTGCCCACGGCCGTCGTCGAGAGATCGACCCCGCCGGCGAGCGCCTCACCGCTGACCATCATGCCCGCGCGATCGGCGAGCTGGAACGGCAGCGACGCATCGGGCTGCGTCATCTTGATGTCGACGGTCAGCGGACCGGTCACCTCGACGCTCTCGACGTTCGCGACCGCAGCCTTCACCGGCGAGGTCTCGACCGCGATCAGCCGATCGAGGTTCGCCTTGACGACTTCGGCCGTCAGCTCACTGTCGTCGTGGAACGTGATGCCTTCGTTCAGCTCGAGCGAGAACGTGAGCCCGTCCTCGCTCCACTCGTAGCTCTTGGCGAGACCGGGCTCGATGGTGCCCTCGGGCGTGCGGTAGATCAGCGCGTCGTACGTCGGGTAGTTGTACGCGACGTTCTGGGCGTTGGTGTTCTGGATCGGGTCCAGCGTGTTGAGCGCCAGCTGCCAGGCGATCGTCAGCGTGCCGTCCCGGTCGATGTCGTCGGCAGGAGCTTCCGACCCTGCAGGAGCCTCCGACCCTTCGGGTGCGACGCTGGTTGCGGCACCCTCGTCCTCAGGGGCCGCCGCGCTGTCCGCGGGTGCCTCCGTGCCGGTGCTGCTCGTATCGTCGTCGCCGCCGCACGCGGCCACGAGGACCGAGCCGGCGATCAAGACGGCGCTCAGGCGGCGAAGCCCTCGCGCAGTTCTCCTCGATGATGTCACTTGCTCTCCCCTTGTAGTGGTGGCTGATGGTGGTGGTGAGATCTCGACAGACCGATCGGGTCTGATCCGAGAGCGGTGGACGCCTCGACTGCCGGGCTGTCCGGCAGGGACGTCGACGTGGTGTTGCCTGGCGGCGCCAGGAGATGGCATGCGGCCCAGCCACCGCCCTGCACGGCGATCGGCTCGGGCCGGACCTGCGCGCAGATGAGCATCGCCTCCGGGCAGCGCGTCTGGAACACGCATCCGGTGATCGGTGTCAGCGGATCGGGCGGGTCGCCCTCGAGGACGATCCGCTTGCGCTTCTTCTGGACGAGCGGATCGGGAACCGGCATCGCCGAGAGCAGCGAGCGCGTGTAGGGGTGAGCCGGCTGCGAGTGCACTCGGTCGGCCGGGCCGACCTCGACCAGGTTGCCCAGGTACATGACCGCCGTTCGATCGGCGATCCAGCGGACGACGCCGAGGTTGTGCGAGATGAACAAGTACGAGAGGTCGCGATCGGTGCGCAGCGACTCGAGGAGCTCGAGCACCTGGTTCTGGGTGGACATGTCGAGCGCACTCACCGCTTCGTCGAGGACGACCAGCTTCGGGTTCAGTGCGAGTGCGCGGGCGATGGCGATGCGCTGGCGCTGCCCTCCCGAGAACTCGTAGGGATACCGGCGGAGGTGCTGCGGTGACAGACCGACCTGCGAGAGGAGCTCGGCGACACGCCCCTCGCAGTCGCGCCGGCCGAGCTTCTCGTGCACGCGCAACGGCTCGGACACGATGTCGAGGACCGTCGACGACGGGTCCAGCGAGGAGTACGGGTCCTGGAAGACCATCTGCATGTTCCGCCGGACGGCTCGTAGCGAAGTGCCGCGCAGCGATGCGATGTCGACGCCGTCGTACTCGATCCGGCCGGACTGGATCGGAACCAGGCGCAGCGTGGCGCGGGCGGCGGTCGACTTGCCGGAACCCGACTCGCCGACGATGGCGAGCGTCTCGCCCCGCGCGATGTCGAACGAGACGTCGTTGACCGCTCGGAGGTCGATCTTCTTCCGGTGCCCGTGTGCGCGGACTTGGAACACGACCGAGAGATCCCGCACCGAGAGCAGAGCGTCACGGCTCATCCGACGCTCCCGACACCCTGGAGCTGGACCTCGTCGACGCGCATGCATCGGGTCAACTGGCCGCTCGGCTGCACCGCGAGCGCTGTCAGCGTGGTGGTGCATGCTTCGTTGGCGTGGGGACAACGAGGGTGGAACCGGCATCCCTCGGGGAAGGCACCCGCGAGCGGGGGGTTCCCGCGGATCGAGTGGAGCCGGCTCCGGTCTCCTGCGACGGCGTTGGGGGTCGACATCAGGAGACCAGACGTGTACGGGTGAACCGGTCGGTGGAACAGGTCCGCGACCTGGCTCTGCTCGACGACTTCTCCCGCGTACATCACGACCACTCGGTCGCACGTGTCGGCGACGACGCCGAGGTCGTGGGTGATGAAGAGGATCGACATGCCGAGCTCTTCGCGCATGGACCCGAGCAGATCGAGGATCTGGGCTTGGATCGTCACGTCGAGCGCGGTGGTCGGCTCGTCCGCGATCAGGAGGACCGGCTCGCACGACAGCGCCATGGCGATCATCGCCCGCTGCCGCATGCCGCCCGAGAACTCGTGTGGGTAGGAGTTCACCCGACGAGCCGCGTTGGGGATGCCCACCAGTGAGAGCGTCTCGACGGCGCGTTGCCATGCGACCTTGCGTGACACACGGCGGTGCCGTCTGACGGTTTCGGCGATCTGATCACCCACCGTGAAGGCGGGGTTGAGCGAGGTCATCGGTTCTTGGAAGATCATCGCAACGCGGTCGCCGCGAAGGTCGGCCATCTCGCGGTTCGTGAACGTCGAGGTGTCCTGACCCTCGATCACGATGCGACCGGCGCTGATGCGTCCGTTGCCCTTGCGGAGCAGTCCCATGATCGCCATCGACGTGACGGTCTTGCCGGAGCCGGACTCGCCGACGATGCCGACGGTCTCGTTGCGACCGACCGAGAACGACACGTCGTGGACGACGCTCACCCAACCGTGCTCGGTCAGGAACTCCACCGAGAGTCCCTCCACAGAGAGGATGCTGCCGTCGGGGTTCGTACCAGGAAGCTGTGCGCTCATCGCTCGGTCCTGATCTCTCTGCCGATCGAGTCGCGCAGGCCGTCGCCGACCACGTTGCACGCGAGCACGGTCAGGCTGATGGCGAGGCCGGGGAAGACCACGAGCCACGGCTGGATGCCGATGAAGTTGTAGCCCTGCCCGAGCATGCTCCCCCAGCTCGCCTGGGGTGGCTGGACGCCGAGCCCGAGGAGGCTGAGGCTTGCCTCAGCGACCAGGGCGAACCCTGCGACCAACGAGATCTGCACCAACAGCGGCGGGAGGATGTTCGGCAGCACCCGAGTGCGCAGGATCCGCAGCATTGGTGTTCCGATGCTCCGACTCGCCTCGATGTACGTCTCCTCGCGCACCTCGAGCACCGACCCACGCGTCAGGCGAAAGAAGTTGGGAGCGAAGATGATGCCGAGCGCGAGCATCGCGTTGCGCAGGCCGGGCCCGAGGGCGGCGACGATCGAGATCGCCAGGATCAGAGGCGGCAGGCTCTGCAGCGCATCGGCGAAGCGGCTCGTGATCCAGTCGACACGACCCTTGAGGAACCCGGCAAGCATGGCCGGCGGGACGCCGAGCAGCATCGCAACGCCGACCGACTGCAGCGAGGCAACGACCGCGATCCGGCACGCGGCGATGAGTCGCGAGAGCGTGTCCCGACCGAGGTTGTCCGTTCCCAGTGGATGGCCGGAGGTGAACGGCGCGGCGAAGGTGTTCTTGAGATCCTGTGAATCCGGCTCGAGTGGCTGGACCCATGGCCCGACGATCGCCAGGAGCACGATCACGCCGAGGAAGGTCAGACCGACCATTGCGCCGCGGTTGCGGGCGAAGCGCCGGACGAACCGTCGATGGGTGAACGTCTTCCAGCGACCGGGCTGTTCCACGGCCGCCGAGATGCCGTCAGCCGCGTTGGGCAACGAGGCCTGGATGCTCATCGTGCCAACCGCACCTTCGGGTTGAGGAAGCCGTACGCGGCGTCAGTGAGCAAGTTCGCCAGCTGCACGAACACCGCTGTCAGCAGCACGATCCCCTGGATGACAGGGAGGTCCCGCCGCAGCACGGCGTCGATCGCCAGCGCGCCGAGCCCGGGGATGCTGAAGAGCCGTTCGATGATCGCGGTGCCACCGACGAGCAGGCCGACCTGCGTACCGATCGAGGTGACGACCGGAAGGGATGCGTTCTTCAGGCTGTGCTTCAGGATCACCTTCGGTCGTGACAGGCCCTTGGCGTTGGCCGTGCGCACGTAGTCCTGCTCCAGCACCCCGACCATCGAGCTGCGCAACTGGCGGGTGACGACCGCCATGGTTCCCGAGGCGAGTGCGGCGCTCGGAAGGATCAGGTGGGTGAACCACTCCCACGGGTTCTCGAAGAAGCTCACGAAACCAGTGGCAGGGAGCCAGGAGAGCTTGTGCACGAAGAGGATGATCAGCAGCATCGCGATGAAGTAGTTCGGGAACGACACCCCGGACGCGGCACCGAGGTTCATCACCCGGTCGATCCATCGGCCGCGGTTGACCGCGGCGATGATGCCCGCGGGAACGCCGACCAGCAGGGCGATGAACAGCGCGCCGAGCACGAGGTTGAGCGTGACCGGGACCCGCTTCCACAGCGCCTCGCTGACAGTCTGCGCCGAGAACAGCGAGTCGCCGAGATCACCGGTGACCACCCCGCCGACCCAACGGCCGTACTGCACGACGAAGGTGTCGTTGAGGCCGAGTTGCTCGCGCACCGCTTCGACCTGCTCGGCCGTGGCGTTGTCGCCGGCCAGCGCGATCGCCGGGTCACCCGGGACCAGGTAGATGAGCGAGAACGTGATCAGCGAGACGAGAAACAGGACCGGAACGATGGCGAGCAACCGTCCCACGATGTACCTGGCCATGTGCTCCCCCCTTCCAGTCGGACGCACGACACGGTCGGCTCGGATCACTGCGGAGTGGCGTCCTGAGCTACTCGCCCCCAAGGCTGCGAGTAAATATGTCGGCTGTCCGATTATTGCCAGCACCGACGCGTCTGTCAAGGCGCCGGGGAGCGGAAATCTGCTGGCCGAACGAAATTTGGACGTCCAAGCAGTTCCGGTGCCGACGAGCGATCGTTGCCTGGCACCGTGCGACGCCGCCTCCGCAAACCCGACCGCACCGTCGCATCCCGATGGGTGAGCTTCGCCGCTTCGTGCGGGACCGGCTCAAGCGTTACACCCTCCCAGACGGTGACGTCCATGGCGAGTCCGAGCGACGGACGCAGCACGGTCGAGAACCTGCTCGGTCGCGGTGGCCTCGAGCGGATCGACGGGAAGGCGGCCGGCGACTCAGTTGCGACGATCATCGGACGGGCCGCGCGGCGCTTGCTCACCGCTGACGGTGGCCTGAACGTGGGCGATGTCGAAGGTGCGTTCGCTGCCGCCTACGACGCGTACCGGATGGCGGCTGAGGCACTGCTCGTCCGCCAGGGTCTACGCACAACCGGTGGCGATTGCTCGCACATGGCGGTCGAAGACGTCATCAGCGGGCAGTACGCGAAGCTGATCCCTGGTTTCGCGAAGCCGACGTTCGAGCGCCTTCGCCGCACGCGCCATGCCGCGCAGTACTTCGATCCATCGAGCGCCGAGATCAGCGCTGACGAATCGGCGTGGCCGCTGTCGACGGCGCGGACCGTCGTCGAGGTCGTCGGGCAGCTGTCGGCGACCGATCCTCCGGAGCTGTTCTCGTAGCCGCCAGCGGCACCGGCACCATCGGTCGTCCGGCGATCCTGTCGTGGAATGTGCCGCTTCCCTCGGTCAGCCAGTCGGCCGATCGAGTGGTCACCTGGACAGCTCGTCCGAGCCGTCGCTCGGCAGCGCTGACGGCCGAGTACACCTCGTCGCGGTCCGGTCCTCCTAGTACGAGCAGGTCGATGTCGCCGACTGGTCGGTCGCCGTCCTCGCCCGAGAATCGCGCCGCCCAGGACCCGTGAATGTAGGCGGCGTCGAGCCCACCGACGCCGGTGAGCGCCTGGCCGAGTACCCACGGCACACCGAAGGCCTTGACGAGCACGTCCGACAGTCCGTTGAAGTACGGACTCGTCGCGTTGGCGCGGATGAGCCGTGTCCTTCCGACGAGCCGACTCGTCACCAGGCCCGCCGCCTCGGCGCGTTCAACCTCGCGGTGGACGGACGCATACGGGATGCCGGTGCGCTCGGCGAGCTCAACCAGGCGGTGCTCGGTCGCCGGGTCGCCCAGTATGAGCGCCAGCAACTCGGCTTGTTGCTGCGATCGGAACACCGGCAGGAGTGAGGGTGTCGGCGTTCTATCCACAAACTGGATGGTATCTCTCAGCTTGCGAGAAACAGAGACCCCGTCGAGCCGACGGTTCTCACCGAGGTCGTTGTGTAGGGCGGGCTTCGTCGGTGTCGGCTCTGGGGTGAACCTGTACCCGAGGACCCGTCCGAGTGCACGAAGTCGCAGACAAGGTCGACCTGATCGCCCAACGCGAACTCCCGCCGCGCAGTGTCCGACGAGCGGTCGGCTGAGCGGAGACTGTGGGCGCCGCCCGATCTCTCACTTGTACCTACTCTCAACGGTTGAGAGTAGGTCGCCGACGAGAGCGGCCGAGACGCAGTCACCGCAGTTCGCACTCGGCCGTGACGTGGAAGTCCCCGCCAATCGACGTGCCGGGTCGACCGGTGCCGCCTCTTAGCCGTAGAGGCCGCCGGGGCCTCCGGGACGTTCGCCGTGTCACCTGGCGTCACGCGGAACGGGAGGGATTCGAACCCCCGGCCAGTTGCCCGGCTCCCGCTTTCAAGGCGCCCCCGGTGGGTGTCACCGAGTGTCACTGAGTGCTCTGACCTGCACCGTTGTCGTGTGCGAGCTACTCCATGACACCCGGTAATCGTCTGTGCTCGCGGGATGGACGCGGGATGGAGCCGTTCAGGCCTTTTGACGGCGCTCCGTCGTCGCTGGCAGAAGGCCGGCCTTTCGGGCCTTCATCACGCGCTTCGCCGCCGTCGAATGCGGCAGGTTCAGCGCATCGGCAACGGCGACCACGGGCGGCGCTCCCTGGTACCAAGCCGCTCGGTAGATGTCAGCGACCTGCTCGAGCTCGGCCTGATCGAGTGGCTTCGTGCGCGGGCGGTTGTACGTGTCGAGCCGTGCGGCGGCGTCCTCGTGGCCCTCGCGCTTCGCCCATGCGAACCAATTGGCGCTGCGCTGTCGCACGTCGGCAAGGATCTTGCCGATCGGCATCTCCCGGATCAGTGCAGCGCTGATCGGGCGGTACGAGTTGGGATCGATCGAATCCGTGACAGCGTCTGCTGCGCCGGGGGTGAGCACGAGTCGCACGGGCTCCATTCGTCCGTTGACCTCAGCCCATTCGCACTCCGTGACCCAAGTGCGGCCGGTCGAGTCGACCCATTCGTCGGCGCTGACATTCGCGAGCTCGACGTTCGATGTCTTGAGGATCGTTACTCGTGCTGCGGTTTGTGCCATGCCATCAACCTAGCGTGATCTTTGGAACAGATCAAGGTTGATCCATTCCATAGACGTAAGTACCGTCCCCTGTAGTGCTTCGGAACAGTAACCGACTGGACCACACCATAGGAAGGAGCGACGATGCTCAGCACCGTCAGCATGCGACCGGATGAGGTTGCGGCCGTGACCGGACTGTCGGCGGGCTACGTCCGCAAGCTGATCCGCGCCGGCAAGCTCGAGGCCCGTCACGTCGGTCGCGCTGTAGTCGTGCCGATCGCCGCGGTCGAGGCGCTCATCGAGGGCTCGCCGCGGGTCGTTGCCGAGTTTGGCGACGGCAATGCGGCCGCTTGACGTGGAACGACCCGCCGCGGGGAGGCGACGGGTCGTCCAAGAAGATCAGCAGGCGGCTGACGACGACATCGTACAACGCCGCGACACGTGCCCACTCGCGTGCTCCCCATCGTGCACCTGGTCGTCCCCCGCTCCGATTGGCGTGCTGCTCGTCGAGCTCGTCGAGGCGGTAGGTACGTGACCGGCTGGGATCGGCGGGCAGCTGCCGCCCGTCAAAGCGCCGAGGACACGATCCACCGCGTTGGCGCCATGCTCGACGTGCCGGTCTACGGCCGCGACAACCCGGACGATCACTCGCTCGCCGGCAGCCTCCGCCGGGAGATCGTCGCCGCGACGATGTTCCACACGCTGCAGACCTGCCCGCACGTCCTGCTCCCGCAGGTTGTCCAGGCGCTCGTCGTGAAGCCGACGAAACTGATGTGCGCCCCGTGCATCGTGGCAGCGACCAAGTTGCACGCCGCGAAGCATCCGGACACGTGCGATGTCTGCGGGCATGAGACCGAGACGTTCCGCGAGTTCATGCTCCAGATCGGCATTGTCATCCTCAGCGGCCACGTGTGCGACGACTGCTACCGGCGGGAGGTGGACACGTGACGGCGGTCGAGGTCGCCGTCAACGCGATGCAGGCCGTGGCGTTGGCCGCCTACGACGCCGGACTCTGCGCGCTGCGAGTCAGGACCGATGGATCGAAAACCCCTGTTGCGGTGCGCGGGAAGGGGAAGGTTGACCCCGCCACCGGCGAACGGCGCTGGGGCTGGCATGCCTACTGCGAGGAGCGTCCGTCCAGGAGCGAGGTCGAGCAGTGGTTCGCCGATGGTCACCCGGCGCTCGGGGTGGTCTGTGGCGCGGTGTCCGGCGGTCTCGAAATGCTCGAGCTGGAAGGCCGCGCCGTCGCTGACGGCATGATGCCGAAGATCAAGGACGCCATGGCTGCGGCCGGGCTGGCGGATCTCTGGACCCGCGTCGTGCACGGTTACTGCGAGCAGACGCCGAGCGGCGGACTGCACATCTTGTACCGCACCTCGGGCGAGGTGCCGGGCAACATGAAGCTGGCGCGGCGCTCGGCGACTGCCGAGGAGCTGGCCGCCGACCCATCCGACACGATCAAGGTTCTCCTCGAGACGCGCGGCGAAGGCGGGCAGGTTGTGATTGCCCCGTCATCCGGGAACGTTCACCCGAGCGGCAAACCGTGGCGGCTGCTCCGCGGCGGTTTCTTGTCGATCGTGACGATCACCGAGGCCGAGCGCGACGCGCTCATTGCCGTGTGCCGCCAGTTTGACGATCTTGACAACGGCGACGGCTGTTGCGTCGCCTTGCCGCCGGTTGCGGACGCGGATCGATCGCAGCTCCTCCCGTTCGCCGGCCGTGGCATCGGCGATTCGTGGATGGATGCGGTCGAGGCCCATCTTGCCGCCGCGACCACGATGCGCGCCGTGCTCGAGCAGTACGGCTGGACCCACTCGCACGATGCCGGCGGGCGTAGCTACATGACGCGCCCGGGCAAAGACGAAGGCGTCTCCGCGTCGATCAACGCCTCCGATCGGGTCGTGGTGTTCAGCACCTCGACACCGCTGCTCGCGTACTCGGGTGTCGGGCTCGCGCCGTCGCACTCGATGAGCGACGTGATCGCCGCCTACGAGTACGGCGGTGACCGCGAGGCGGCGATGCGAGCTATCGCCGAGCAGACCGGGATTCACGCCGTGTGGCGCGCCGAGCAGAACCCGTCGAGCCTCGTGGCGCGCACACCGCCCGTGGGCATGGATCCAGAAACGGGCGAGGTCCGCGGCACGCTCGAGGTGCCAATCTCGTGGTCGGATGCGCACGTGGGCGAGGCGTTCGGCGTCACCTTGCGCGGTCGGTGGCTCTACTGCCGAGCGCTCGGCGGCTGGCTGCAATGGGACGGCCGCCGCTGGCGAGTCGATCCCGGCGAGGCTGTGTTCGAGGAGTTCCGTCGCTGGATCATCGAGCTCGGCGAGCAGCTCTGGCGGATTGACGGCGATGCCGAGGTGATGAAGAAGGTCGCTCGCTACCGCGACCGAGGCAAGATCGACGCCGCGGTGACGATCGCCCGCCGACTCGACTTCGTGGCCGCTCGTCACGACGAGTTCGATACCCACCCGCACCTGCTCAACTGTCTGAACGGTGTCGTCGACCTCCGCACCGGCGCGCCGCAGCCACATGATCCAGCGCTCCGGTTGCGCCAGCTCGCCGGGGCTGCCTACGTGCCGGACGCGGTGCACCGCGACTTCGAGGCCGTGCTCGAGACGATGGGGTCCGACGTGCAACCATGGGTGCAGCGGCTCGTCGGCTCGTCCGCGTTCGGTTCTGTCGTCGATGACATCGTGGCCGTGTTCGACGGCAACGGAGCGAACGGCAAGACGACCGCCCTCAAGGCGTTCGCCAACGCGCTCGGCGACTACGCCACCTCGGCATCGACGCGGCTGCTCATCGCGCGCGCCGCGCACGACGACCACCCGACGCTGATCGCTGATCTGTTCGGTCGGCGTCTCGTCTACATCGAGGAGACACCTGAGGGCGGTGCGCTCAAGATGGAGCAGCTCAAGGCGTTGTCGGGCGGTACCGAGATCAAGGCCAGGTTCATCGGCAAGGACCAGTTCAGCTTCGTGCCGACGCACCAGTTCATCATCGCCACGAACCACCGCCCGGCCGTGAACGCCAGCGACTACGCCGCATGGCGTCGGCTGCGTCTCGTGCCGTTCCCGCACACCTACCGCAAGCCCTACGAGGCCCGCCCTGGTGACCGTGTGGCCGACCTCGGGCTACGCAGCCGGCTTTCCCACACAGCACAACGCGAGGCGGCGCTGGCGTGGATCGTTGCCGGCGCGGTCGCCTGGCATCGCGATGGGCTCGGCGGGTGCGCTTCTATCGACGAGGCGACGGACTCATGGCGCCGAGCGGAGGACGTGATCGAGGCGTGGTGGGCGGATTCCATCGTCGTCGCAGCTGACGGCACGCTGCCGGCGACTCGCATCTACGAGTCGTTCACCGAGTGGTGCCGACACAACGGCCGGCCCGCGGCGTCGAACAAGGAGTTCGTCAAGAAGTTGATGGACCACGACCTCTACCAACGGCACCGGATCGAGCGCCGCGACGGCCGGATGGGACGGATCTACGCCGGGCTCAAGCTCGCTTCGGAGGGGTTCTGATGCGCGTTCTGTGGAGCATGTGGAGGGTGGTGGGACCCATTTTCATACCTACACACATGAGGAATCTCCCCCACCACCCTCCACATGCTCCACACGCAGGGCAAACGTCTACCACCGGACTCCGCGCCCGCATCGCCCACGGCGCCGGCTGCCCCGCCGAGCAGTTCGGCCAGCAGTACGTCGTCGTCCTGCCACGTCGGGAGTCCCGATGACCGGGGTGGGTCAAACCTCTGGAAGAGATGACTCGCTTTGGACCCCGCCCTCCGCGTCTTTCCGCCCAGGAGATCGGCCCGAAGTGCCGGTTACAGGTTCTTCCCCCGCCGATGGTGGGTTACGTCGTGATCCTCCCGCCCACGACAGGTGACTGATGTCCAGCTCGCACGACGACCACAAGCACCCGCTCTACATCAAGCGCTCGAGGGAGCTCCGCCGCCTCGCCAACCTCAACCCGGCAACGAGGTGCTGGCGTTGTGGACGCACGAAGGCCGAGCACGGTTCACGCTGGACGGCCGGGCACACGATCCACGGTGACAGCAGCCCGACCGGCCCGCTCGCCCCCGAGTGCTGGAAGTGCATGTGCTCGTCCGGTGCGAAGTACGGCAACGAGCTGCGCGGCACACCATCGAAGCGTGACCGCCCGCCGGTGCCGGTCGACAACCCGTCCCGCTGGGCGCTGGCTGCGCTTGACGTGATCGGTGAAAACGACGTCGAGCTCACCCGGCCGGCCGGGCTGCAGTCGAACCGCCGGTGGTTCCGTCGGCCGGACGGCCGCCTCTACTACCTCGCCTCTGACGGCTCGACCGGCATCGGGAGCCGGCCGTGGTGGTGATCCGCGGCGAGGGGGAGGGGCGGGTGCAATCGCTACGCACCGTGAGACTCCGTTTGACCGCCCTCAATTCCTCTCTCTCTCTCTAATCGTGCATCAGCCCAGGTCAAGTTGTGCGCCTGACAGTGGTCCAGGTGCGGCCGAGCACGTGGTGACCGGGGGCGGGTCGAATTTCTGTCGACTTCAACTCGTTCCGGGCCCCGCTCTTTTCTGATACCCCCGTTCCGAATTTCGAGGGCCGATGACTCGCACCGATGCGCTCAACGGGCTGCTCAAGCTGGTCGACAAGGCGCTGCTGGCGGCCGAACGACGGGAGCTGGCGGCGTTGTCCCGTGGCCAGGCGTGGGCGTCTGGCTGTGTCCCGCTGTCATGGCATCCCTTCCCATGATGGGTGGGCTTCGATAGGGGCGTCACCTCGTCGTACCGCGCATCATCCGATCACCCGCCAAGAGCGGAGGGGACGGGCCGTAGAGCGATCGTCGACCTGAAACACCGCGCAGATGCAATAAATATCGAGGAAGGGGCCGGTCAACCGAGGCTGTCTGAGTCTATAAAAGACCAGGTCACAGGGGTACGCCATCCGCTGGCTACCGAATTGTCCGCAGACGCCGAAAGGTCACGGTGTGACCTAGCTGTCCGTCGCAGGCGGCGGCAGCGGTGCGGCTGCTGCGGCTTGCGGTGGTGCCCACGCGAGTGGGTCGTCGACGGCTTGGAGGCCGAGTTCGACGCCGGAGGGATCCTCGGCGATCGGAATCTGGTCGTCGCGCTGGGCAGCTCCTGATGAGACCTCAAGCGTCATCCACTCGGCGAGTTCCGCGTCAGTGAGAACGCGATCCTTCTGGTTCTCGTTCTCCGCGATCGGCTCGCCGCTATCGACGCGGGCTTGTCCGTCCTCGTCGCGGGCAACAGTGCGATCCGCTCCGCCGACCGTTCCCTCAGGGCCGGGCGCGTAGTCGGGTGCCGGCTCTTCCGGCTCGGGGGCCGTGTCGATACCAGCTTCCGCCAGGCTTGCCTCCCTCGGAAGTCGAGGCGCTCGCACAGCCCAGGGTCGGACGTTCTGCACGACGTGCTCGTAGAACGAGTCGATGCCACCGATCACGGATCCGACGAGCGATCCCCGGTCGACCCCGCGCTTCACGCCGAGACGGGAGGCGAGGGTGATGCGAAATGCCCGCAGCTCCCGCTTGGGATCGTCGATCAGCCGCGTCGGGTCGTCACGAATGTCGGCGAGCAAGGCGGCGATCGGTTGTCGCGCCTGGTGCGCCCAGGCTTCGATGCGGATCTCTCTGGGAGCTTCCAGCGGGAGTTGACGCACAAGCCAGTTGACGCGTGTCGCCGGGCGGCCGTCCGTTGGCGCCGGCACATTGACCGCGAGGTGCAGGATCCCGTGTCGGATGTCGGCCGTGACGCTGATCGGCCCGACCGCGCCGGCAATCCTGAGTGTGCCCGACATGCAGCCCTGACCAGTGAGCTCGCTCAACGTGCTCGCAAGCCGCGACGACGGGTCACTTGCGTGTTTGCGGCTGTAGACGACCTGGACATCGGCGCCGAGATCCCGGCCGAGACGCAACGCGGCGAGACGCAGGAGCTGATCCCACCGGCGAGCGACATCGATCGCTCCCTTGTCGCTCGTGCGAAGCGTTCCGGCGATTGCTTGGTCCCGCACCGCGACCCAGTCACCCCCAAGATCCGTGAAGGCCAACGCACCCGAGCTCGGTGCCTCCAGGTAGCGGATCAACTCACCCAAGATCCACGCCTGGTCCGGGTCTGCGACTGTGCGATGCACCCGCTCAACTACGGCCGCGGTCAGCACCTCCGCCCACGACAGGTGATACAGACCGACTCGCTTCAGCTTCCTCTTGTCAACATCGACGGGATGGACCCCTGGCTGACCGGCGATCTGGTTGGAGATCGTGAGCACCGCGTCGAACCCTTGCTCTCGAGCGATGTCGAGGTAGCACTCCAACTGCTCCCGCTCGAGCACGCCAGCACCGGTCTTCACCTCGACGAGGCATACCCACTCACGCTGGCCTCGGCGAACGCGGACCAACCCATCGGGACGACGCCTTAGATCATTCCAGGAGAACTCCACCTCGATGAACGTCTCCACCGCGCCGATCGGCGCCCCGAGCGGCCGGAGTAGCGCTGTCGAGAACTCGCGCACCGCGCCGAGCACCGCGAGAAGAGCCGAAGTCGCGCGCCGTTCTGCCTCGTCGGGTCCATTGATGCCCCACGTCGGAATCAAACGCGCCCGTTGCCACGCCTCGTCGCCGCCCATCCCGCGATCCTCGTTTCACCTATGCAAGACCCGGTCGCTCGCGCGGCCGCACTCGACACCGTTTCCACGATCGTCGCGCGTCTTGAACTGCCAGCGACGTCACCGCTTCCGCCGTGACGCGACTACGCAGATCCGCCGGGCAGCAGCGGTGAGCGAGAATCGGTCACCTGCACCTTGCCGTCTTCCCGTGTCGGACCTACCCCGGGGGTGGTGCCTGAACGGGAGCCGGCGATCGGCCGCTGACCCACGGCGACCGCTGGCAAGCCGGCCACCTGATCGACGGAGATCCACGCTCACCACTGCTGCCCGAGGCCCGCTCCTGCAACGCACGAGCAGGGCAGGCACGGGGGGAGCTGCTGAAACGAGCACGACGCGAATGGGCGGGGCCGTCGCGAGCGTGGTGACCGGGGGCGGGTCGAATCTCTGTCTACTTCAACTCGCTCCGGACCCCGCTCTTTGTTCATCTACTTATCGAAGAGCGGGGGGATCGCGCCATCTTTCTTCGTGAGAGCGATGGCGTACGCTTGTGGTCGTGCCGGAGGAGGACGTTGGCGCTGAGTGGGTGGTCGAGGCCTCGGTGGCTGTGCGGGGAGGCATGTCTTCCGAGCGGATTGGTGCCCTGTTCATGGAGGTCATACCTGACGATCCGCCGCCGCTGTCTGAGTACGTGTGGCGTGATGAGGGTTTCAGCGGCGTGTTCCGGGTGGATGCAGATGAACCGATTCTCGATGTCGCGCGTGAGGGAATACGTCGAGCAGTCGCGGCAGCGGAGCGGGCTGGGCTCGAGGTGGAGGCCGTGACTGGGGTCAACGTGATGATGCCCGACGACTGGGTCGAGGCCACCAAGCGAGCGGGAGATCAGATCACCGAGGTGATACTCCCGGAGGAAGATCCCGTCGAGTTTATCGTTCGGAGAGGGTTGGGCTCGGACGTACGCCATCCGCGACGACGTCCGTAGCCGTTCCGGGGGATGGGGCGCCCCCATCAAGAGCATGGTTCCGTGAGGACCTGACCGGCTGACACGTCGAGCGTGCGAGGGCCGCGGACTCAGCCGCCGGCACCCCTTCCCCATCCGGGCGTCATTCGAGCGGGTAGCGCCCCGTCTTGCGCGCCCACGCCTCGACGTCGGGCCAGTACCAGACGAGCGCCTGCTGCAGCTTCGCCACCGGCTGCGGGAAGTCGGCATGTCGCTTCCGCCAGACGTGCACGTTCTGTGGGTGTGAGAGGTCGAGGCGCTCGGCGATCTCAGCCGCACCGACCAGCTGATCCACTTCCACCTTTCGGCCTCCCGACACGACTACGACCGTATGCGCTGGTCCCTGTCTACGACTGTAGTTGACTTTGGCTGTAGACGGATGCATACTGACTCCGGCCGTAGACAGTCTGCGGCATCACAAGGAGGTCATTCCCCCATGGCAATCAGCCGACTCCCTCTCTCGACTGAGCGACTGCAGTTCGTCGCCGTGTCGGTCGAGCAGAAGTCCGACTTCGACACTGGTGTGCAGAAGGTCGACCGCGACGGCGTTCCGCAGTGGAAGGTGACGTTGCTCGTCACGTCCGATGAGCTCAAGGCCGAGACGTGCGAGTGCACCGTGAGCGGCAAGACGGCCCCGGCGATCCAGCCGCTGACGCACGTGCAGCTCGAGTCGCCGATGGCGTCGCTCTGGCAGCAGGGCACGCGCGCCGGCCTGGCGATCAGCGCCAAGAGCATCCGCCCGGCGAACGCCGCGAAGCCCGCTGCCGCGACGAACGGCACGCCTGAGACCGCGAACGCTGGTGCGAAGTGAGCGCCGTCGAGGCCCACCCGCACGGCAACCTCGCCGACGTCGTGTGCGAGCTGGACATGATCGCCGCCGAGGTGGCGTGTCTGCCGACGTTGCGGGCGCATCTGGACGCGGACTGCTGGCCGGTCGATGAGCGGATCAGGATCACGCTCGAGAACATCGCCGCGCACACCCAGTTCGCGCTGTCGTCGATCCGTGAGCGTGACGAGCGCGAGCTCGCCGTGTTCGAGCGCATGACCGAGGCCCGCAACTGACCCCACCCGGGCGATGTGTGCCGAAGGAGGGCGAGGGCGGGTCGATGACCTCCCTCGCCCTCGCCCTTTCTGGATGGAGGTACGAACGATGTGGAACGCACTCGCATCGGATGACGAGAGCGCAGAGATGCAACGTCGGACCGGGCTGACGCCGGCTGAGCAGCTGGCGATCCGCCCGATTGCCTGGCTGGCTGAGAAGCTGGAGCAGGGCCGCGACGCCGATGGCAATTGGACCGTGCGCCGTGGTGTGTGGCGCACTCGTCAGTACCGCGATCTGAACGAAGCGCTCGACGCCGCTGGTGCCGAAGGTGAGATCGAGTTCAGGTCCGACTACGGCGTGGTGTTCGCCGGTCATGATCCGCTGGCCCGCGACAAGGCTGCGAAGTACGAGGCCGAGCACCGGGCGCGGATGGCTGCCGAGCGCCGCCGCCGGCAGCGGCTGAGCAAGTGGCTTCGTGCCCGGCGTCGAGGCGCGGTGCGTGCAGCCGAGCGGAACTACGAGCGGAACGCACACGCGGAGACGAGCGAATGACTGTCGTCAACGCTGCCGCCACGGCCGCTGTGTGGACCGCGTTCGTGTTGTGGCTCGCGCACTACGTCCGCACCCACGTTCGTGATCGGAGCGACCGATGAACGGGCGTGTGACGATCCGTCTCGCTGTGACGCGGCGCGGCGTGCGGCTGGTACCGGTCGAGTCGTTCGACGTGGACCGCTCATGGTGGCTGCTGCTGGTGCGTATGTACCGGATGCATCGCGACACGGCTGCGCAGTCGGATCTTCGCTCGATGGTCTTTCTCGCGTTGAAGGCGGGGCAGTCGTGACCGTGACTCGCGTGATCGACGTGACCACCGTCGAGGAACGCGCTGCGGCTGAACGCTTGGCGAAGATCGAACGCGCGTTGCAGCCAGCCGACCTGCCGGTGGTCTGGCAGCCGAGCCCACCGACCGAGGACGACTACCGGGCGGCGCGGGAGTGGCGGATCTGGCAAGCAATCAACGCCGGCACGCTCGATGTCGACGTGCACCGTTCGGCGCGTCTCACGCTCGCCCAGCAGGCGCAACTGGACGAGCGCCTCGCCGCCGCACGCCACCGCCACCAGGTGGCGCCTTTGTCTACAAATGTAGACGTTCCCGAGCTGTTCCACGTCCGCAACGGTGCAACGGAGACCTACCAAGTGCCCGGTTGGGAACCGGGGCTGTCGATCACCGACGATCACGCGTCACCGTACGAGTTCGAGCCCACCGGCCAGTTCCGCCCGGGTGGGCCGCGGCCGGTGTCGAACCCCGTCGATCGTCACAGTGTCACGGAGTGGTTGCGCGAGTGGGGGATCATCCCCTCAGCTGACGGCTTGGTTGTGCTGTTCAAGGCAACCGCGAAGGACGGCCGGTCGACGCACGGCGCCGTCTACCGCTCGGGCTGCGTCACGATCGCGCACGACTACACCACGAACCGGCAGCGCGCCGGTGGGATCTACGTCAGCCCGACGTCTGCCCGGGCTGCGTGGGAGGGTGAGCTCGGCCGGCACGCGATGACGTGGGCGGTTGCCGTGCCTGTTGCGGGGCTGCTCGTCGGTCGGAAGCGCGGCAAGGTGCGCGTCCCGTGGTGCTACACGATCGCCGGTGCGCGATGAGTCAGCAGATGGGTACCGCGGCAGCGAAGCCGGTGAGATTGGTGAACGGTCGCGGCCGGCACTGGCTCGCACGGTCGCGCAACGTCCGCGCCTTGTTGCCGGTGCTCGTGCCGTTCGTTGCCACTGAGATCCTCGTGTGGCGCCTGGCCGAGCCGCTGAGTTGGGGCTGTGCGGCCCTGTACGCCGCTCTCGTGCGCGAAGCGTGGTGGCGCTGGGCGCGAGTGGCCTACTGGCGTCTCCGCTGGCCGTGGGACAGCAGGGCGAGCGGCTTGACGAGGTTTGCCGAGCGAGGCGTCAACCTGAGCTACGACTCGTTGGGGAAGGACACGCTTGAGGTCGCACCGGCGTTGATCCGGCTCACGATCGACGAGTTCGCCAACAGGACGTACGTCCTGCGCCCGTTGCCCGGCTCCACGTCGGGTGAGTACCGGATCGCCGGCGAGCTGCTCCGCACCCGCTGGCGTGCCGCCGGTGTCCAAGTGCTCGGCGACGAGTCGGCATCCCGGTTCGCTCGCGGTCGTGTCGTGGTCGTCGTCATCGTCGGCAAGGTGATCGAGGAACCGCTGCGGCTGCCGGCGGAGCTGCTCCGATGACCCTCGTCCGGCTCGGCCGGTTCGCCGATGGTGACGAAATGACCGTGCGCCTCGACCAGTGGCACACGCTGATCGCCGGTCTGTCCGGCACCGGCAAGTCGTCCACGTTGCGGACCCTGCTCGTCGGCGCCGCGCGTGATCCGATGATGGCGCTCGTGCTCGTCGATGCGAAGCGTGTCGAGCTCACCGCGTGGCGACCGCGGGCAACCTGTGTGATGACGGAGGCCGACTCCATTTCTGCTGGCCTTGCTGCCGTGTCCGATCTCGTCGATGACCGCTACCGGCTGATGGAAGTTAACGGCGCTACCTCGTGGCCGGTGACGACCTCGACGCCGCGGATCCTGCTCGTCGTTGATGAGCTCGCCGCGCTCACCGCAGCCGGCGACCGCACCCGCGACCGGGCCAACGCCGCCGCGTTGCGTCACATCCTCGAGCGTGGCCGTGCCGCCGGTGTCGTCGTCGTTGCCGCGATCCAACGCCCGGCCGCCGACGTTCTCCCGACGTCGGTGCGTGACCTGTTCCAGCTCCGCATCGTGCACGCGACAGCGAACCGTGACTCGACCGAGATGGCAGCCGGTGCCGCGTGGATGACCTCACCGGCGCACACCCTCCCGGTCGGCCCGCAGCATGGTGGGCTGTGCTTCGCCGTGCTCGAAGGTGCGCGGGAAGGCCGGTTGGCTCGCGCCTACTGGACGACACCCGAGCAAGCCGAGGGCCTGGCCGCACGCACCGCTTCCTACCGGCAGCCGTGGCCGTCCGCCCTGCCGGCCGCTCCACCCGTCGCGCCGAGGCGCATGCCGAACGCGCAACCCGAAGGGAACCCAACAATGCCCACCACTGAACCGAACCCGGGTACGGTCCCGTGGTCCCCGCCAGAACCCCCGCAGAGGCCCCTCAGTGCCCCTGTGGCCGTTCTGCGCCTCGATGCTGATGAGACAGCCGTGCTCGACCTTGTGCGCGCTCACGGCGCCGTGCCCGCCGGCACGCTCCATCTTCGTTGCCGGCTGTCCGAAGGCCGCGCTCGGCGTGCTGCACAGCGGCTCGAGGCGCGTTCGCTGCTCGTCCGCGATGGTCGCGACTGGCGGACCTGCTGAGCATGGCGACGACGGCGGAAGTGGACGACCGGACGGAGCCGGGTGAGGCCCCGGCCGAACCCGGCGACGGCCAGCGGGGACCGGGCGACCACGACGACGGCGGAGCCCGCGCCCATCTCGGGAATATGTATAGAGATCCGCTTCCGCTCACCGACGGTTACGTGCCCGAACCCGCTGACCGGGAGCGGTGCAAGTCACGGTGTTTGCGCTGGTTGCGGACGTATTCGATCCGGCAAGCGGCCAAGGGATGCATGATCGACCCGGTCGCGGCGGCGGTGAAGATCACCGTCGATGCCGGCACCGGCCGCGGTCATGTCTCCGGGGTGAAGCGCTGCGCGAGCCCGTGGGCGTGCCCGGTGTGCTCGTTCACGATCCGCAACCGTCGTGCCCGGGAGATAACCGAGCTCGTCGAGAAGGTCGAAGCCCGCGGGCATTCCGTGATGATGCTCACCCTCACCGTCCCGCACGCCGCGAGGGAACCGCTCGACGCCCTGCTCGGCACCCTCAACGCCGCCCAACGGTCGCTCTGGTCCGGGCGGTCAGCACAAGCGTTCCGCCGCCGGTGGAACATCGCCGGCCAAGTCCGCGCCGTAGAGATCACGTGGGGTGCGAAGCACGGATGGAACCCGCACGTCCACGCGCTGCTGATCCTCGAGCGTCCACCGCTCGACAACGCCGAGTGGGTGCGGATGTGGGGTGAGTTGTATTTCGCCTGGCAGACCGCCGTCGTCGCCGCCGGTGGCCGTATGCCGAACGCGTACGGGGTGAACCTCGCCGCGATCAACGATCCCCGCGACGTCGCCGCCTACGTCACCGATGCCGGCGGGTGGACAGTCGGCGCCGAGGTCGCGCAAGGCCCGGTGAAGCTCGGTCGCTCGTCCGGGCGGTGGGCGCCGTTCGCGTTGCTCGCCGCGGCGGCGATGTGGGGTGACGTCGATGCCGGTGATCTGTGGATGGAGTACGAGCTGGCGACCGCCGGGAAGCGTGCGATCGTCGCCTCACGTGGCCTGTACGACGCGTACGGCGTCGGCGTGGCTGGTGACGAGGAAGCGGCCGTGGAGGACGTCAGAGAGGTCTTGGCGGTCGTCGAGGTCGATCCGATGATGTGGCTCTGCCTCGCCGCCGTCGACCAATGCCGCGCCTACGTCGGTGCCGTCGAGCAATGGGCTGTTGCTGGCTGTCAGGGGCGACCACCGGACCCGGGGGAGTGGTACGTCGAACAACACGTCCGTCACGCGGGCGGCACGCTCAGACGGCAGTAATCAAGTAAGATCTGCTGGATGGCTACGCCGCCGGCATCTGAAACGCCCGTTGAGTTGGAAGCCAAGCTCCGGGCGGCCTTCACGCCACACTCGCCGATCAGTCGGCCTGCTGTGTTCCGAGGTCGGATTTCACAGATTCGAGCTTCGATCGACGCGATGGCGAGCCCAGGGCTCCATGTGGTGCTGTACGGCGAGCGCGGGGTTGGTAAGACATCGCTCGCCTCCGTACTGACTCAGATCTTGAAGGATGTGCAGGCCCACAGCCGGGTCATCTGTAGCCGCGATGACACCTTCTCCAAAGTGATGAAACGGGCGCTTCATCAAATCGCGCTTACGAACGTGCGGGCGCCATTCGGGTTCACCGGTGACGTTCGGCCCGATGGGTTTACTCTCGCAGATGCTCAAGAGCCCCAGGGCTACGGACCTGATGAGATTGCGACCACGCTGACGGCGTTGCCCCCGCTCGTTGTCCTTGTCTTCGACGAGTTCGATCGGTTGACGCCTGAAGCGTCGGCACCCTTCGCGGACTTGATCAAGTCATTGTCGGATAGGGGCTCGACCGCTACGATTGTACTTGTTGGCGTCGCGTCCGACGTCGGAGAATTGCTTAGTAATCATCAATCCGTGTCGCGATGTCTTCGACAGATCTCAATTCCTCGCATGTCCGATGGCGAAGTTGCAGAGATCATTGATCTTGGAATGAAGAGTGCGGGGTTTTCGTTCCGCCGACTGGATACGCGAGCGGCCATAATCGACACTGCGCAAGGATTCCCGTACTATGCTCACTTGCTCTCCCTCTACGCGGGTCAGGTCGCGGTTGACGATGAGCGGTCCGAGATCACGACGGCGGACTTCCAAGTTGGCCTCAAGAATGCTGTGGCTCACGCTGACCAGGGTCTTCGAGATGAGTACTATCAGGCGGTTGCTGGAACGAAGAAGACAAACATGTGGCGCGAGGTCGTGTTGGCGTGTGCCGTCGCCGAGGCTGACGACCGAGGGTATTTCTCAAGTCGGAGTGTCCAGGATAGCTTGAGCCAGATCTTGAATAGAGAAGTCATCCAGCAGACGGTCGCTTTTCATCTTGGCAAGCTGACGGAGAACAGTCGTGGTCCGCTGCTCCACCGGATTGGCCCCGAGCGTCGATATCGGTACAACTTTGCTAATCCTCTTATTAGACCATTCATCAAAATGCAGGCGGCGGTGCGTCGGCTTGAGGCGGAGGCGAATAAGATCGAAGCGGATACACTGCCGTTTGGCAGCGATGCGGGGGCATAAGTTGAATGCCTCGCAACGTGTCCGCTGACCGCATCCGTGCCGCCCAGCTGCAAGGCCGGCTGATGGCCGTGCGAGACGTGCTCCGTCTTGCTCACGGCGACGGTCGGGAAGTTGCGGCGCGTGAAGCGTGGCCCGAGCTGTGGGAACGCCTCGACCACGTGCTGGGCATGCTCGACCCGGTGCCGCTGGCCGACCAGCCCTGAGGCCACCGTGCGAGCCGCTCAACGATGCTGACGCTCGGGTCGTTGTGTGTCAATGCTGCGACGTTGTGTGGTCCCACACGGTGTGATGTGACGAAAATCGCGACTGTGAGCAGGTAGTTCGTTCGGCAGGGGTTGAATCTCCGGTCTGCATGCCCGATACTGGAGCAATCGACAACCCAGCTTGATCCCTGGGCGGGACGAGAGTCGCGGCCTTGGATGAGTTGTTGAAGAGGGGACCCTTCCCGGGGTCCCCTCTTCGCGTGTGCCCTCGGCAGGACTCGAACCTGCGACCTTGGAATTTCGACAACCCTGCTCTTTCCTCTGAGCTACGAGGGCACTCCTCGGAGAATACTCCGCGTGTAGTTCGCCTGTCCTGCTTCATCGCCAAGATTCGCTGCGAATACATCCACCACTTGAGTGTGCGGATGTGGTTACTCTTGGTTTCGGTGGCGCGAATCGCGCGCTCAGTGAACTCTCAAGGAGTGGTGGAGAGATGTCCGAGAGCGATGGTATGCAGCCAGTCGTCGTGCGGATGCCGGTGAGTCTCATCGATGAGATCCGTCGCGTGGCCGTGGACGAGGACCGGACGGTGGCACAGACGATCCGCCGAGCGGTGAAGCAG
This sequence comes from Acidimicrobiia bacterium, assembly GCA_050248955.1. GTDB lineage: Bacteria > Actinomycetota > Acidimicrobiia > Acidimicrobiales > Ilumatobacteraceae > JBFWRK01. Next base: position 133,865 of record JBFWRK010000007.1, on the reverse strand, counting down.
TATCTCCAGCAGGACGCGACCGCGTAGCGTCGGGAGCATGGCGGTCAGTAGACGGGCGACGAAGGCGGGCGAGGTCCGCTACGACGTCCGGCTGCGTGGTCCCGATGGTCGCGAGGTGTCGAGGACGTTCCGCACCGTGAAGGACGCCGAGCGGTTCCAGCGTGAGCAGCTGCGCAACCGTGACCGTGGTGAGTGGGTCGACCCCGCCGCCGGTCGGGTGACGCTGGCCGATTGGGTCGCTGACTGGCAGCGCACGATCGTGCATCTACGCCCATCGACAAAACGGATCTACGGCGACGCGCTGCGGCTTCACGTGCTCCCGACGCTCGGCGCTACCCCGCTCGGCAAGCTGACCACGCCGCAGCTGCGCGCCTGGCTCTCGGAGCTGTCCAGCGCGCCGTCAGCGAGGCGGCCGGCGCTCGCACCCGCCTCAGTGCATCAGGTGTACCGCACCCTCAACCGGGTGCTGAACGCCGCCGTCCGTGACGGGATCATGGGCCGCAACCCGCTCGCCGGCGTCGACCCGCCCAAGGTCGAACGGGAAGAGATGCGCGTCCTCTCGCCAGCGCAGGTGAACGACCTCGCCGCGACGATCGACCCGCGCTATCGGGCGTTCGTGATCGTCGGCGCCTACTGCGGGCTGCGCCTCGGGGAGCTCGCCGCCCTCCGCTGGTCACGTGTCGACTTCCTACGAAGGTCGATCAGTGTCGTCGAGCAACTCGACCAGGACGGCAGTTCGATCGCCGATCTCGTGACCCGCCCACCGAAGTCGAACGCCGGCCGCCGCCACGTGCCGATGCCCCGGCTCGTCGTCGCCGCGCTCGAGCAGCACCGTGACGCCGGCTACGGCGAACCGGCCGCCGATGGCTACGTGTTCGTGCGTCCTGCCGGTGGCCCGCTCGACGTCGACAAGTTCCGGGCATCGATCTGGCGCCCAGCGTGCCGTCAGGCGGGCGTGGATGACCTCAGGATCCACGATCTGCGCCACACGTGCGCATCGCTCGCCATCTCCGCCGGTGCGGACGTGAAGGTGCTCCAGCGGATGCTCGGCCACGCGAGCGCGGCGATGACCCTCGACCGGTACGGGCACCTGATGCCCGGTCAGGCGGAAGCGGTCGCGGACCGTCTCGACGACCTCGCCGAGCGAGCGGGTCGGACGGTCGACGCGCAGGTGATCCGCCTCGACGGCACCGTGGGGTGAAGCTCGTGAACGACGACGAACTTCGCGCTCTCGAATCGGCCGCCTACGCTCGGCGGGAGAAGGAACGAGTCGCGGCCGAAGCTCGACAAGCGTTCGAGGATCGGGAGTTGGTTCGGCATCGACAGGACGCGCTGCCGGCCAGGGAACTGCTCGACCGCATGCACTTTGCGCTTGTCCGGGCGCGAGTTGTCCCAGACGCCCGTGTAACGCTCGACGACCCAGAGGAGCATCCGGTAGTGGTCGTCGGGTGGTCCGTGGGGTCCATCGAGCCGTGGTCGATCCGGTATCAGGTGGTGACGATCGACGGCCGCGATCTTGTTCGTCGGCGCGAGGCGACGACGCGACACGCTGACTTCGAATGCTACGTAGCTTTAGATGAAGAGCTAGCGGAGATGCACAAGAGCGGTGAGCTCGCTCATCTGCTGACGGACGCCCTTGTCGGCCGCGGCCTCAGCTGGCCCACCGCCAGCTGGTCGAACGAGTGGGGCTGGCGTGACAGTTGGTTTCGCTCGAAGCAGCAGCTCTGGGTCAAGACGTTCGGGTTGCCGGAGGATCGGCGCAGTTAAGGCCGCGGGCTCGATTCCACCGCGGGATGATCGCGGGATGGAACGGGGTGCCAGGGCGGCCCGTTCATTGGCCGCTCGTCGTCCACAGCCTCTGAGCAGGTCTTTCGGGCGGAACGGGAGGGATTCGAACCCCCGGCCAGTTGCCCGGCTCCCGCTTTCAAGGCGGGTGCATTTGTCCGCTCTGCCACCGTTCCGGCAGCGAGGCTACCGCTCGCGTCGTGGCGGCTACTCCTGGACGAGCTCGATCAGCGTGCCGAAGCTGCCCTTCGGATGGATGAACGCCACGGTCGTCCCGCGGCTGCCTGGGCGGGGTGCCTTGTCGATCGCCGACGCACCCGCGGCGATCATCGACTGAAGCGCGACGCCGCAGTCGGCGACCCGGTAGCCGATGTGGTGCAGCCCCTCGCCACGCTTCTCGATCGCCTTCGCGACCGGCGAGTCGTCCCGGATCGGCGTCAGCAGCTGGATGTAGCTCTCGGCAACCTTCAGGAGCGCCTCCTCGACGCCGTCGCTCTCGACGACCTCGCGGTGCTCGACCTCGGCTCCGAACGCACGGTGGTAGTAGTCGATCGCGGCCTCGAGGTCACGGACGGCGATAGCGACGTGGTCGATCTCGGTGAGGAGCATGGCTACATGCTGCTCGCTCGCACCGCACAACGTGAAACGGCCGACCCGAATGGGCCAGCCGTTGCAGCGAGTGCGACTCGCAAGGAGCGCGCAAGTTCAGATGCGGGGCGTCTCGAGCGGTGCGGTCATCCGCAGCGCCGAGCCGAGCGTCAGCCAGCGGTCGTCGCGGTTCGAGCGCCGGAACCAGCGGGTCTTGCGCGGGTTCGACTCCATCCGATCGCGGACTTCAGGTCCGATCAGGGAGACAGCGAGCAGGGCCGAGATGTGGCCGTGCATGGGAATCACATTCCTCACGGGGTCCGAGTTGGGGCCGCGCCATTGCGACCCTCTTCCGCTAACTGACTGTACCGTCAGTCAGAACCCGTCCCAAGGAGCGAGATGGTGGCAGTCGTCACCACCGCACAACGACCACCGATCGCTGTCGTCCGGTTCTCTGCTCTGGAGCGACCTCCGACTCGATCTCTGCCGTCGGGCGGACATCTCGAGTCCGCATCCGAACCGAGAAGGGGTCGGCGGTCGGCTGCGAGCAGAGAATGCCCCGTCGGACGCCGAACGGGAGATCGGACGCCGAACCGAGATCGGACGCCGAACCGAGATCGGACGCCGAGCAGAGAATGCCCCGTCGGACGACGAACCGAGAGCGGACGCCGAACAGGAGATCGGCGGACGTGGACGCACCCGGCGGCCGGGCGGTCGACGCGCTAGCCGCCGTGGCGGCGGAACAGCGTGATCTTGTCCTCGCCGATCCGCGCCCGCTTCTCCGGGTCGTCGATCCCGAAGCCCTCGCCCGGGGCCAGGCACAGCACGCCGATCTTCCCCTCGTGCTCGTTGCGGTGGATCTTGAGCGCCGCCGCGCCGGTCTCCGTGAGCGGGTACACGGCCGAAAGCATCGGCTGGATCCGCCCCATGTCGATCAGCCGGTTCGCCTGCCACGCCTCCTGGTAGTTGGCGAAGTGGCTCGCCTTGAGGTTCTTCAGCTTCATCCAGAAGTGCCGGTTGTCGAACTCGACCATGTAGCCACTCGTCGCCGCGCACGTGACGATCGTGCCGCCGCGCTTGCAGGCGAACACCGACGCGCCCATCGTCTGCCGACCGGGGTGCTCGAACACGATGTCGGGGTCGTCGCCGATCAGCTCGCGGATCTTCTTGCCGAACCGCCGCCACTCGCTCTCGTCCTGGGTGTGCTCGTCCTTCCAGAACCGGTAGCCCTCGGCCCGGCGGTCGATCACCGCCTCGACGCCGAGCTCGTTCAGCAGCGCAGCCTTCTCGGGCGAGGAGACGACCCCGACCGGCGTGCCGCCACCGTTGAGCACGTACTGCACCGCGTAGCCGCCGATGCCGCCGCTCGCGCCCCAGACGAGCACCGAGTCGCCCTGCTTCATGCCGGCACCGTTGTGCGACACGATCATGCGGTAGCTCGTCGAGTTGCAGAGCGCGTTGACGGCCGATTCCTCCCACGAGAGGTGCGTCGGCTTCGGCATCAGCTGGTTCGCCTTGACGACCGTGAGATCGGCGAGACCGCCGAAGTTCGTCTCGAAGCCCCAGATCCGCTGGTTGCTCGCCATCATCGAGTCGTCGTGGGCGGACGGGTCCTGGTCGTCGACGTAGTTGCAGTGCACCGTCACCCGATCGCCCGGCTTCCAGTTGCGCACGGCCGAGCCGACCCGCAGCACGACGCCGGCGGCGTCGGAACCGACCACGTGGACGGGGAGCGCGTGCCGCTTGCCCCAGGCGCTCTCCTTGCCGAGCCGGTCGAGGAAGCCGAACGTCGGCAGTGGCTCGAAGATGCTCGTCCACACCGTGTTGAAGTTGATCGAGCTCGCCATCACCGCGACGTACGCCTCGTCGGGTGCGAGCTCGGGCGTGGCGACCTCGCCGACGTGCAAGGACTTCCGCGGGTCCTTGTCCGCCGAGGTGAGGCCCTCGAACATGCCGACGTCCTCACGGCGGACGTAGACGGCGCGGTAGCTCTCCGGGATCGGGAGGCCGGCGAGGTCGGCGCCGCTGGCACCGGACTGGATTGCCTCGAGCACGTGCTGCATGGAGGGACGTTACCGACCGGTAGCTACCGGGGTCCAAGTCGCGCCGCTACCGGGATGGTGCCAGTTACCGCGCGGTAGCCTCGCGCGCCTACAGTCCGCGCAGGACAACGACAGGGAGGGCACCATGCCTGGTTCGTACATCGTCGCCGGGGCTCGTACGCCGATCGGGAAGATGAGCGGCGCGCTCGCACCGTTCAGTGGGGCCGACCTCGGTGGCTTCGCGATCAAGGCTGCGCTCGAGCGCGCCGGCGTGTCGCCCGAGGAAGTCGAGTACGTGATCATGGGCCAGGTCCTCATGGCCGGACAGGGCCAGGTGCCGTCGCGCCAGGCGGCGGTCAAGGCCGGCATCCCGATGAGCGTGCCGAGCGTCAACGTGAACAAGGTCTGCCTCTCCGGGCTCAACTCGATCTACCTCGCCGACCAGATGATCGCCGCCGGTGAGGCCGACATCGTCGTCGCCGGTGGCATGGAGAGCATGACGAACGCGCCGTACATCGCTGCCGGCGCCCGCGGCGGCTTCCGCTACGGCAACACCGAGCTCGCCGATGCGATCATCAAGGACGGCCTGTGGTGCGCGTTCGACGCCTGCCTGATGGGTCTCAGCACCGAGCGCTACTCGGCCGGGGGGATCACCCGCGAGCAGCAGGACGAGATGGCGATGAAGTCCAACGAACGCGCCGCGAACGCGATCAAGGACGGCCGCTTCGCCGAGGAGATCGTCCCCGTGAGCATCCCGCAGCGCAAGGGCGAGCCGATGCTCGTCGAGACGGACGAGGGCGTCCGCCCGGGCACCACGATGGAGAGCCTCGCCGGCCTGAAGCCCGCGTTCGACAAGGAGGGCACGATCACCGCCGCCAACGCGTCGCAGCTCAGCGATGGCGGTTCGGCCGTGATCGTGATGAGCGAGAAGGCCGCGAACGCTCGTGGCGTGACGCCGCTCGGTCAGGTCGTGAGCTACGGCATGGTCGCCGGTCCCGACAACGCCTCGCTCCTGCACCAGCCGAGCCGGGCGATCCAGAAGGCACTCGAGCGCGCCGGCAAGACCGTCGCCGACGTCGATCTGTTCGAGATCAACGAGGCGTTCGCCGCAGTCGGCATCGCGTCGATGGCCGAGCTCGGGATCACCGACGATGTCGTGAACGTCAACGGCGGCGCGATCGCGCTCGGCCACCCGATCGGCATGAGCGGCAACCGCCTCGCGTTGACGGTCCTCCACGAGCTGCGCCGTCGCGGTGGCGGACTCGGCGCCGTCGCGCTCTGCGGTGGCGGCGGCCAGGGCGACGCCCTGGTGGTCCGCACCGTCTGAGCGTCGATCCGCGCACGGGATGGGTCGTTTGGTCCGAATCTCACGCAGTGTGCTGAACTGAACTCGTAACGAGACGGACCGCTCCTACGCTTTCCTCGACCAGGAAGGCGGAGGTGGATCGTGAGCATGACCGATGCGGGGCAGTTCGGGCGGCGGGTCAGCGACGTGGTCTGGGGACCACCGCGGCCGGACGAGGACAGCCCGGTCGCGATCACCAAGCGGCGCGAGCAGCAGCTCGACCATCGCTTTGCGGCCGCCAGCGCGGCCGCCGAGTCACAGGCGAGCGCGCTCACGGAGCGGTTCGAGCAGCAGCTCGCCGAGCTCGAACAGCGCGTCGGCGAGCGGACCTGCGATGCGTTCGCCGCGATCACCCAGCGGCTCGACGCGATCGAAGCCCGCTTCGTGGCCGAGGCGTCGCGCCTCGACGACCTGACCGCGCTCTCCACCCGGCTGGACGACGTGCTCGGCGCGATGAACATCGCCGACACCGAGCGTCGCGAGCAGGTCGAGGCGTTCCGCGGCGAGCTCGCGGCCGCACGGCGTCAGCTCGACCACATCGGCCCGCTCCGCGAGCGCAGCGCCGCGCTCACGCAGTCGAGCGCCGAGCTGCTCGAGGAGTTCCGCGAGTACCAGCACACCGTCGCCACGCGCTGGGAGCAGATGAGCGCCCGCGTGACCGAGGTCGAGGAGTCCGTCGGCAGCGACGGCATGGCCGCGATCGAAGCGCACCTCGACCGCATGGAGGACCTCGAGCGTGCGGTCGCCGAGATCAACCCCGACCTGTTCGTCCGCAAGGGCGAGCTCCGTGCCGGGATCTGACCGCGTCGGACCGTACGCCGTGACGTGGCTGAGGCGGCACTGACCCACCCCTGACCGATCGCAGAGCTCTCCCTCCGGGTGAGCTCGGGAGAGACGATGGCTCGATTCAGAAGCAGGACAGCATTGGTGGAGCCCGGTGAGGAGGCCGAGGAACGTCGGCTCGCGGCGCCGGATCCGGACCTCACCCGCATCGGCCAGCTGCTGCTGCAGCGCGAAGCGATCACCACCGCGCAGCTCGGTGCCGCGCTGCGCGTGTCCGACGGCGCGACGGCGCCGTTCGTCGAGCAGCTGCTCACCGACGGCGCCGACCGCTTCGCCGTCCTGCGCTGCGTCGCCGAGGTGCACGGGGTCGAGTCCGCCGAGGGCCGCTCGGTGCACCCCAACCCCTCCGTGTCCGGGACGATCGACGAGAAGGTCGTCCGCCGCCACCAGGCGATCCCGATCGAGGAGGAAGACGGGCGACTCGTCGTCCTGACCTCTGAGCCGAAGGCCGCCAGCCGCGAGGCCGTGGAAGTCGCGGTCGCCCGCCCGATCCGCTGGCTCGTCGCCGAGACCTTGACGGTGCGCACGCTCATCGACCGCACCTACCGCAGCGACGACCAGATCGAGCGACTCGTCAAGGCGTTCGAGACGACGAACGAGCAGCGCGCTGCGATCACCGCCGCCCGCGACGCGGTCGACGACGCGACCGACGAGAACGCACCCGTCGTGCAGGTCGTCAACCGCATCGTCACCCAGGCGCTGCGGGACCGCACCTCCGACATCCACATCGAGGCGCTCGACGACCGCGTCCGCATCCGGTTCCGCATCGACGGCGCACTCGTGGACGCGTTCTCGCTCCCGAACGGCATCCAGCTCGCGCTCATCAGCCGGCTCAAGATCATGGCGGGCATGAACATCGTCGAGCGGCGGCGGCCGCAGGACGGCCAGTTCAGCCTCACCGTCGACAGTCGCGACGTCGACGTGCGCGTCTCCAGCGTCTCGACCGTGTTCGGCGAGAAGATGGTGCTGCGGCTGCTCGACAAGGGCCGCTCGCTCATCGGTCTCTCGCAGCTCGGCTTCCCGCGCGACACCTATGAGGACTTCACCGCGATGGCGCACTCGCCGTTCGGCATGGTCCTGTGCGCCGGGCCGACGGGTGCCGGCAAGACGACGACGCTCTACGCCACGCTCGGCGAGATCAACTCGACGGGCAAGAACGTCACCACGATCGAGGACCCGGTCGAGTACGTCTTCCCGGGCATCAACCAGATCCAGGCGAACGAGGCAGCAGGGCTCACGTTCGCCACCGGCCTCAAAGCGATCCTGCGCCAGGACCCCGACGTGATCCTCGTCGGCGAGATCCGCGATGTCGACACCGCCCGCATCGCGATCCAGTCGGCGCTCACCGGCCACCTGGTGCTCTCCTCCGTCCACGGCACGGACGCCGTGGCTGCGCTCCATCGCTTTCTCGACATGGGCATCGAGTCGTTCCTGATCGCGTCGTCCGTGATCGGCGTCGTCGGCCAACGGCTCCTCCGCCGGATCTGCGACAACTGCCGCGAGCCGTACCGCCCTCCGGCCCAGGAGGTCGGCTTCTACGAGCGCCACGGCGGCTACCCGAAGAGCGAGTTCTTCCACGGCCGCGGCTGCGACCTCTGCGCCGGCACGGGCTACCGCGATCGCATCGGCATCTACGAGCTCCTCCGGATCACGCCGGAGCTCCGCCGTCTCGTCGTCGGCTGGGCCACACAGGACGAGCTCCGCAAGCTCGCCGTCGCCCAGGGCATGCGCCCACTCGCGATGGAGGCCCTCGCGCTCGTCGACCAGGACATCACGACGATCCCCGAAGTCATCCGCACCCTGTTCGGGAACTGACCGGAGCCCACCATGACCAAGTTCGCCTACAGCGCCATCGATGCCAGCGGAGCCACCGTCGAGGGCTCGATCAAAGGAGCGACCGTCGGTGAGGTGCGCGCGCTCCTCCTGGACCGCGACCTCGTCCCGCTGACCGTCGACCAGAAGCGCAGCTCGCTCAACATCGACATCACGAAAGCGAAGATGAAGCGCAAGGAGCTGATGCACTTCAGCCGTCAGCTCGCGGTGTTCGTCAAGGCCGGCATCCCGATCATGGAGGCGCTCAACACGATCGCCGCCGAAGCGCAGGACCCTGTCGTCCGCAAGGTCACGAGCGGCATGGCCGAGCAGCTCCGCCAGGGGTCGACGTTCTCCGAAGCGGCGAGCTCGTACCCCGAGGCGTTCCCACCGGTGTACCTCGGCGTGCTGAGCTCGGCCGAGCTGATCGGCAACCTCGACGACACGCTCGACGGGCTGGCGGACTACATCGACCGTGACATCCAGGCCAGGTCGCGGATCACCGCCGCGCTCGCGTACCCGAGCGTCGTCGTCGCCCTCGCGATCGGCACCGTCGTGATCCTCGCCGGTTGGGTGCTCCCGAAGTTCAAGCTCCTGTTCGACGAGCTCGACGTGAAGCTGCCGCTCGCGACCCGGGCGCTGCTCGGCATGGCCCGGTTCTTCAGTGACCTCTGGTTCGTGCCTGCCGGCATCATCGCGCTGTTCGTCGCGATCTTCATCTGGATGCGCACCACCGGGCCCGGCGGGCGGGTGAAGGACCGCTTGTTGCTGAAGATCCCGGTCGTCAACGGGATCATCCAGTATGCGATCCTCGAACGGTTCTGCCGGATCCTGTCGTCGATGATCTCGGCCGGCGTGCCGTTGCCGGAAGCGATGCGCGTGACGACTGAGTCGACGAGCAACGCGGTGTACGTCGAACGTCTCGAGGCGGCTCGCCTCCTGATGGTCGGAGGCGCGGGGTTCTCGCAGCCGCTGATCGCGACGGAGCTGTTCCCGGGTGCTGCCCGGCAGATGTTCAAGGTCGGCGAGGAGACCGGCACGCTCGACAAGCAGCTCGGCACTGCGGCGATGTACTTCGACCGCGAGCTCGACCAGCGCGTGAAGCGGTTCACCGCGATGTTCGAGCCGGCGATGATCATCTTCGTCGGCGCGATCGTGGGCTTCGTCGCTGTCGCGCTGGTGCAGGCGATGTACGGCGTGCTCGGCGGGTACAACGGATGAGGCGGGTCCTACGGGCCGTGCGGGCCGCGATGCATCGCGGGCCGGATCTCGATGACGAGACCCGGCCGGACGACGCGCGCCATCCCGATGCAGGGTTCTCGCTCGTCGAACTGATCGTCGCGATCAGCTTGATGGGCATCGCAACCACGTCCGTGCTCGGCGGCCTCTGGAGCGCGACGCGCGTCTCGAACGTCACGAACGACAAGGCCAAGGTCGAAGCGGTGCTCTCGAGTGCCGCCGACCGCCTCACGGGGTGGGCCTACCTCCCGTGCCCGGGCAACGACGCGAACGGCGGGTACCTGCCGATCGTGCAGGCGGCCGCCGGCACGGTGGGTTGGCCGGCGTCGACGGTGACGATCCTCGATCTCAGCTACTGGTCACCGACCGGCGACGCCGCTGGTTCGTGGGCCGCGCAGAACGGCCTCGGGGGCACGGAGTGCAACCAGGCCGTCGGTCTCTCCACATCCCGGACGCTGCAGAAGATCACCATCCGCGTGGCGGCCCCGGACGGCCGTACCGTCCGACAGCTCGAGGTGGTGAAGAACGATGTCTTCCCCGGCGCGCTCGACGTCTAGGCGGCGCGGCGACGAGGGCGTCACGCTCGTCGAACTGCTGATCGGCGTCACGATCCTCGGCGTCATCATGGCGACCCTCTCGGCGGCGGTGATCCTGATCCTCAAGGCGCAGAAGCCGATACAGGCCCGCATCGCCGAGGCGAAGGACATCGCCTTCCTCCAAACGTGGCTCCCCGTCGATCTCTCGTCGGCGACGAGCTCCGACACCACGCCGACGCTCCAGCCGTTGGCCGGTACGACGTTGCCCGGCACGAACGTCGTGACCCTCACGCGGGCAGACGGCGCGGGCGGTGCGTCGTACGAGGTCGCCTACCGCTACGAGACGACCGGGGTCGAGTGGGTGCTCGCCCGTTACGAGATCCGCGGCGCGCAGGTGAAGCGGATCATCGTCGCCCACGAGCTCCCGTCGCCGCCAGCGGGGTGGACGCCGGACCAGCCGCCGACCCACGCGCTCAGCCTCGTCGCCCGCAACCAGCGCGTCGTGCAGCCGGTCGGCTCCGATCTCGCGGTGGTGTTCAGCTCGGGCAACATCTTCAGCACCGGCGGTTCCGGCCTCGCGATGGGCGACGCGCTGCCGACCGACTACTCCGGTGGCATCGCCGATCCGGCCGCACCGCGTAGCCGTTGCGGGGGCACGATCGCGCTAGTGCTCGACACCTCCGGCTCCGTGCCGAACCAGGGTGGTGACGGCGCGCTGAAGAGCGCGGCGAAGAGCTTCGTCGATGCGTTCACGGGGACCCCGAGCCGGATGACGCTGGTCGGCTTCGACTACAGCGCCTACCAGATGTACCCGAGCAGCGGCTTCGGCAACTACGTCTCCGTGCTCAACCCGTCGTCCGAGGTGACCGCGGCGAAGAACCGGATCAACAACATCGTGTGGAACCAGACCGGTGCGGCGACCAACTGGGAGGACGCCCTGTGGCGCACCTTCCGCGCCAACAACGGCACCACCCTCGCGACCGTCCCGGACCTCGTCGTGTTCATCACCGACGGCGATCCGAACCGGAACAGGACCTCGTCGTCGCAGATCGACGGCAGGATCGACACCGCCGACGTGTCCCGCGCCGTCGACGCCGCCAACTTCGGTCGCGGCACGGGTGCCCGGGTCATCGGCGTGCTCGTCGGTGCGACGGCGAAGAGCACGGCATCGGTGAACCGGTTGAAGCAGGTCGTCGGCAGTGTCCAGTGGAACGGCACCAACGCGAGCAACCCGGGCAACGCGGCGACCGCCGATCTCTTCATCCCCGCCAAGAACGGAGCGTTCTCGGAGCTCGGCAACGTGCTGCGCGCGATCTCGGCGGCCGAGTGCGGTGGCACGGTCACGGTGCAGAAGCGGATCATGGACGGGGCGGGGAACCTGTCGCTCAGCACGCAGCCGTGGAGCTACACCACGGACACCGGCGTGCAGGATCTCGATCCGAGCCGCTCCTCATCGATCACGTTCGACTACCAGTTCGCGAAGAACGTCACCGAGCGCACGGTCGAGATCATCGAGCAGCCGGCGGATGGCTACGTGCTCGACCGCATCGACTGCAGCTCGTTCGGCGTGCCCTTCGACGCCGCCCGAATGGGTCCCGCAGCGGCTGGCGCGCCCGGCGTGGCGCTGCGCCTCCGACCGGACGAGGCCGTGTCGTGCACGTTCGTCTCGAGGAGTACCTGATGGCCGCGATCGTGGAACGCGCCCGGCGCGCCATGCGTGTGCGCGCCACGGGAGCCGGATCGGACGAGGGCGCCGCGTTGGCGCTCGCGCTCGTGCTGGTGCTCGTCGGCGGCGTCATCGTCGGCGCGCTGTTGAGCTACGCGACCGGCGTGCTGCGCGCGCTGCCCGCGACCGAGAGCCGCACGGCGCGCGTCGAAGCGGTCAAGTCGGCGATCCGGATGGCGACCACGATGCAGCGCGCCGTGGGCCCGAGCAAGTGCTTCGCGCCGAGCTCGAACTTCACGTTCAACGGCATCGCCGTGAACGTCACGTGCACGACGATGCAGGTCTACGAGACCGGCAGCGGCCGTCTCGGCCTGATCTCGACGTCGAACCAGGCAACGACGTCGAACGTCGAGGGACTCGGAACCGGCTTCGCGAAGGAGATCGACGGCGGCGTCTTCGTCAACGCCGGAAGGCTCTCGGGCCAGACGGCGGACATCCTCGTCAAGAACAACAACATCGCCACGTCGAGCTACGCGTCGACGATGACCCCGCTCCTGCGCTACGAGCTCGGGGGCCTGATCGATCTCGTCACCGGGTTGCCGGCTGCTCTGCCGACCGGGCTGCCGAACCTCGGTGACTGCACCGCGGCGTTGGCGACCGATGGCTTCGGCGTGGGTGCGACAGCTGCCGGCGAAGCTGTCGCGCACACGACCGAGTGCGTCACCACACCGTGGTGGGACGCGGCCGGCGACCTCGCCTCGGACGGCACCCGCAGCTACCCGGCCTTGCCGCAGCTCCCCACCTACGAGCGTCCCGGCTCGCAGAGCAAGATCGGCAGCTGCAACGTCTACTACCCCGGTCGCTACCTCGGCTCGGCGCCGCTCGTGCTGAACGGCGGCAACCACTACTTCACCTCGGGCATCTACTACTTCGAGCGGCCGCTGCAGATCTCGAACGGCGCGAACGTCGTGATGGGCGAGGGTCGCAACCCAGGCTGCACGTTCGACGCCGATGCCGCGTTCGTGTCCACCGCTCCACGTGCTCACGAGATCACCGGCAAAGGAGCGACGCTCATCTTCGGGAGCGGCGGCAAGCTCAGCGTCTCCGGCAACGGCACGTCGCTGCGGATGAACCGCCGGCTGTCGAGCGCGACGACGCGCGGGTCCGAGGGCACCTCGATCCGCACCGTGTCGTTCGGGATCTCGTCCGCGGCAGTCGAGGTCCCCGCCGACGTCGTGCTGCGGCCGGACGGCACCACCATCGCCGCGAGCGCGCACACCGTCTCGGTGTCTGCCACGGCCCCACCCGCCAAGTACGCGGCGTCGACCGTCGCCGCGACAGCGAACGTGGTCGATGTCCAGGTGGGCTCGGGATCGGTGTTCGATCTCGACGGGTACCTCTTCACGCCGAACGCACAGGTCAACGTGAGCGGCGCGTCGACGGCGTACACGCTGCGGATGAACGGCGGCGTCGTCGCCACCCGCATCCTGCTGGCATTGCAGAACGCCCCGGTGACCCCGACTGCCAACTGGCTCGTCGGTGTCGTCACCGAGCCGATCCAGCGCCAAGTCAGCCTCCAGGCCGTCGCGAACGTCGGCGGCCGGCTGGTCAGCTCCGTCTCCAGCCTCGAGGTCAACGTCGACCGTAGCTTCGCGATCAACGACTGGATCGTGGACGCATGACCGCCGGCCTCGTGATCTTCTGCGGGCTGTTCGGTCTGCTCATCGGCTCGTTCCTCAACGTCGTCATCTACCGCGTTCCGGCGGGTCGCTCGGTCGTGCAGCCGCCATCGGCGTGCGCGGCATGCGAGACGCGCCTCACCGCGGTCGACCTCGTACCCGTGCTGTCGTGGCTCGCGCTGCGCGGGCGCTGCCGCCACTGTGGCGCGTCGGTGTCGGCGCGCTACGCCGTGGTCGAACTGATGACCGGTGCGTGCTTCGCGCTCACCGCGTGGCGGATCGGTATGACCTGGGCGCTGCCGGCGTACCTCGTGCTCGCCGCGTTCCTCGTCGCGCTCTCGTTCATCGACCTCGACACCCAGCTGCTCCCGCGGCGGATCGTGTATGCCGCCGGCGCCTGCGGCATCGGGACGCTCGCGCTCGCCGCCGTGCTCGACGATCAACCGGAGCGACTCCGCTGGGCGGCGATCGGTGCGGCAGGCGCGCTCGTCGCGTTCCTCGCGATCTACGCAGCGGCTCGCGGCGGGTTCGGGTTCGGCGACGTCCGGCTCGGCGCCGTGCTCGGCTGGTACCTCGGATGGCAAGGGCTCCCGTTCGCGCCGGTCGGCATCTTCCTCGGGTTCGTCCTCGGCGCGACCGTCGGCATCGTGCTGATGGCGGTCGGCAAGGCTGGCCGGCGCACCGCCGTGCCCTTCGGACCGTTCCTGGCCAGCGGGGCGTTCCTCGCGATCGTCGCCGGCCGACCCCTCGTCGATCGGATGTGGCCACTGTGACCCGACTGCACCGCACGACTGCTCCCCACCGTTCCCACCGCTTGTCCCGTTCCCACCGTTCGCCCCGCTCCTTCTCTCGACTGGCCGTGGAGGTCCTCCAATGCTCCCGATGACGACGCTCGACTCGACGCTCGGTCGCTATCTCCAACTCGTGTGGGATCGCGGCGCGTCCGACCTCCATCTGACCGCCGGCTACCCGCCGGTGCTGCGCATCGACGGCAAGCTCGTGCCGATCGAGGGCGAGCAGCGGCTCATGCCGCCCGACGTGGCCCGCATGATCCGCTCGATGTTCACCGAGGACCACTGGGCGGTGTACCTCGAGAAGAAGCAGCTCGACTTCTCGTTCAGCTACCAGGGCCTCGGGCGCTTCCGCGGCAACGCGTACCAGCAGCGCGGCGCGGCGGCGCTCGCCCTGCGCGGCATCCCGTACGGCATCAAGACGCTCGAGGACCTGCAGACGCCGAAGGGCGTGCACACGCTGCTCCAGCAGCCCTACGGGCTCGTGCTCTGCGTGGGCCCGACGGGCTCCGGCAAGTCGACGACGCTCGCCGCGATGATCGACGAGATCAACGAGACGCGCGCCTGCCACATCCTCACGATCGAGGATCCGATCGAGTACCTCCACCGGCACAAGCGCTCGCTCGTCAACCAGCGCGAGGTCGGCGAGGACACGCCGACGTTCGCCGACGGGCTAAAGGCCGCGCTGCGCGAGGACCCCGACGTGATCCTCGTCGGTGAGATGCGCGATTTGGAGTCGATCGCGATCACGCTGAGCCTCGCCGAGACCGGCCACCTCGTGTTCGCCACACTGCACACGAACGACGCCTCGCAGGCGCTCGACCGGATCATCGACGTGTTCCCGGCGGAGCGGCGCGACCAGATCCAGGTCCAGCTTGCGGGTTCACTGCAGGGCGTCGTGAGCCAGCGGTTGCTCCACTCACCGAGCGGTGGGCGCGTGGCAGCTTTCGAGGTGCTCGTCGCGAACGACGCGATCCGCAACCTGATCCGCGAGGGCAAGACGCGCCAGATCCGCAACGTGATCACGACCGCTCGCATCGATGGCATGCAGACGCTCGAGCACGACCTGAACCGGCTCATCGCTGCCGGGCGGATCACTGCCGAGGTCGGGCTCGCCGCGGCGGCGTTCCCGAAGGAGATCGTGGCCCGCGGGCCGAACGAGCAGCTCCTCGCGTCCCTGGACGGCGGCCGGGTGTTCAACGGGACCGCGCTGCCGCCGCCCCCGCCCGCCCGCTGAGCCATCGCGATGGCGAGTCGACAGACCTTCCCCTACACGATCCTCGCGGCGGTCGTCCCCTGTCCGGCGGGGTGGCTGGTGCTGCCCGGACGGCTGCAGGCCGTCACGGTCTCCGTGGAGCCACCGTTCGCACTGCCATCGCTGCTCGACGTCCTCGACTACCGACCCGGCTTCGAGTCGGTCGCGCTCGGGGCCCCGATCGGGTTCCCGCACGACTCCGTCCGCGGTGAGCGGGGCTGCGAGCGCGAGGTGCGCCACGTGCTCGGCTGGCCGCGTCGTTCGTCGATCCCGGGCGTGCCGTGCCGTGCTGCGCTGCGGGCGTCGTCGGCGGACGAAGCACGCTCGAGCGAGGACTGGATCACCGACCTCTCGTACCGTTCCTTCGGCCGCTGGCGGGAGGTCGAGGCCGAGCTCCAGCCGTACCACCAGCGCCGGGTGTACTCCACCCACCCCGAGCTGAGCTTCCACCTGCTGAACGGCGATCGTCCGTTGACGACGTCCCCGCACTCGACCGAGGGTCAGGACGAGCGGCTCGCACTCGCCGCGGCGAAGATCCCCGGCATCGACCGGATCATCGCCGAAGCCCACGTGCGCGGTGCGACGCGACGTCACCTGATCGACGCGGCGGGGCTCTTGTGGACGGCGCGCCGGATCGCGGGTCGGGTCGTCAACCGCTATCCGGACGAACCGGAGTGGAACGACATCGGCCTGCGGATGGAGTACGTCCGCTGAACGCCGGGCTCGGGGCCGCAGTCGCGCGCTCCGACTCCGCGATGTTGGCAGCGTTCTGCACGCTCGCCGTGCAAACCCCCGACAACCTCCTGTCGCGCCGTGTGCGGGCCGCGGGGCGCAGTCGCGCGCTCCGGCTCCCCGATGTTGGCAGCGTTCTGCACGCTCGCCGTGCACAACCCCGACAACCTCCGGGCGCGCGGGGCGGGGGCGCGGGGCGCGGTATGCGGGTGCGGGTGTGGGGGTGCGGGTGCGGGTGCGGGCGGTGGATGTGGTGCGGGTGCGGGGACGCGAAGGAGGGCCGGGCGAGTGCCCGGCCCTCCTTCGGTGTGCGCGAGTTGTCAGCTCAGGGGTTGCCGTCCGGGTCGTACTTGCCGACGCACGAGCCACCGGCGACCGCGTCGATGTCCGTCGCGGAGACGATGTCGTACTTCGCCGAGCCCGGTGCCCGCAGGAAGCCGCGAGCGATCAGGTTGGCCTCGGTCGGCAGATCGGCCGGCCACTGGGCCGCGAGGGCCTCGATGCCCGTCTCGAGCGTCTTGTAGTCGGCCTGACAGGCCGCGACATCGCCCTTGTCGGTGATCCCGCGGACCGCGAAGACCGCGACCGTCGAGAGCACGCCGAGGATGACGATGACGATGAGGAGCTCGACCAGGGTGAAGCCCCGCTCACGACGTCGCGGGGTGACCGCCGCCGTCTCCATGAGTTCGCTGTCCATGTTGGACTGCCCGCCTTTCACGTGGACGCCAGAGGTTTCTGGCAGGGATGTGCGACCGCCGTCGCTTGGCACGAAAAGTAGTTCGACGATCACATGTAGTGACTTCACGGACATTGAAAATCGTCTAGGCCGATCGGCTCTACCCAGTGTGTAGCTCGCCACGCTGCGTGGGATACAAGAGCCGCCGCTCGCTCGCCGCGCGATTGTTTCAAGGATTCTGCGATCTGCGTCGGTGCGCTGACCTGGGGTGATGCACTTGATCAACCCTGACCGGATGTCGACATCGATCAGACACACTTGTCACGGTGACGCAACCGTTGTAATGTAACTGACACAACTTGATCAGCGCAGACGCCGCACAATCCATCCTGCTGTCGACGTCTCGCCCCCTTCTGGGGCACCACACCTCGAGTAGGCCTGTCCGCCCGCTACCTTCTCGAAGCGTGGTGCCCCAGACGCGTCCGGGCATCGTTCTCGGGCGTCGAGCGTCGAGCGTCGAGCGTCGAGCGCCCCGGGCGGGGTCCCACGACGCTGCTCGCTCGGGGCTGCGTGATCCAGCTGTTCGCCCCAGCTGCGGCGCGGAGGCGCCGCTCAGGCGTCGATCGTCCGCCGGCCCTCGAGCGCTCGCCCGAGCGTGAGTTCGTCGGCGTACTCGAGGTCACCCCCCACCGGCAGGCCGCTCGCGATGCGGCTGACGACGATCCCGAGCGGCTTCAGCAGCCTGGCGAGGTACAGCGCCGTCGCCTCACCCTCGATGTTGGGATTGGTGCAGATGATGACCTCGGTGATCTCGCCCGAGCCGAGCTGCGTGAGGAGCTCGCGGATCTTCAGCTGCTCCGGCCCGATGCCGTCGATCGGGCTGATCGCCCCGAGCAGGACGTGGTAGCGGCCGCGGAACTCGCCGGTCTTCTCGATCGCCACGACGTCGCGCGCTTCTTCCACGACGCACAGGACGGTCTGGTCGCGGCGGCTGTCGAGGCAGATGCCGCACAGCTCGGCCTCGGACACGTTGAAGCACCGCGCGCAGAAGCGGACCCGCTCCTTGGCTTCGACGATCGAGCGTGACAGGCGCTCGACGTCGGCGGCGGGCTGCTTCAGGAGGTGGAAGGCGATCCGCTGCGCGGACTTCGGTCCGATGCCGGGTAGCCGACCGAGCTCGTCGATCAACGACTGGACCACAGGTGCGTAGGCACCGGCCATGTCAGCGCTCCTCGTCGACGAGCTTGGCGCCGGGGAAAGCGGCGGCGATGCGTTCGACGCCGCTCGTCGTGGAATCCTTCGGGGCGTCCACGAGTGCCGACAGATCGACCTCGTCGTCGGCCTGAGGAACCGGCCGCTGGGGTGGATCGTGCGGTCCCACCGCGGCGGACGTGCCATCGTCGGTCACCAGCACGAGTCGCACCGGCACACCGAAGTGGGCCGCGATCACCCGCTCGACGTCGGCGCGGTGCTCTTCACAGCGCCTCCGGTGAGCATCGTTCGGCAGCGCCAGCGCCATGCCGCCTTCACGCTCGCCGACGAAGCGCCCGGCGGCGAAGAGCGCCTTGGCGATCGGTCGCAGGCCGGCGAGGATCTCGTCCGCCCAGGCCAACGTCAGCTGGTCGCGCGTCGGGGGCGCTGTGTCGCCTCCCGCTGCAGGAGCGGGTTCGGTGATGCCGATCGACGGTGCGACCGCGACCACCGGTGCCGGTGCCGGCTCATCGGCGGCGGGCGGCGACGGGTGCGCTGCTGGGGCAGCCCCAGCGACGTCGTCGCCCCTGACCACGGCTGCGGCCGCGGTCGCTGGTGCGCCGGCAGGTGCTGCTGCGGCTGCGTCGGTCGACGTGCTCGCCGCCGGCCGTGTTGCGGGGGGCTCAGCAGACGCCGGCGGCCCGGACCTCGGTACGACAGAGGGCGCTGCGACGGAGGGCGCTGCAGCAGCAGGTGCAGCAGCGGGCGCGTCGGGTCGCCTCGCCCGGCCACCGAGCACGGCGCGCCCCGTCGTCGGATCTTGCGGGGTCGACCGGGCAACCGCAGTCACGCCTGCGCCGGCGGCGGTGGCGCCGCTGCTCCCGGCTGCGCCAGCACCCGCGCCGCGGGCGAGCGCCTGTTCGAGCTTCTCCACCCGAGCCACGAGCGCGGCGAGGCCGGGGTCGGCGTGCGGATCGGTGAGCTTCACCATGGCGACCTCGAGCAGCACCCGCGGGTCGGGCGCGTGACGCATGTCGACCAGCATCGAGCCGAGCGTCTCGATCGCCCGAACGGTGGACGCCGCGCCGAGTCGCTGCGCGAGGCCTCCCACCTGCTCGGCCCGGTGGTCGGGCAGGTGCAGCAGCTCGGGCGCCATCAGGGCGAGGAAGCAGTCGCGCAGGTGGGCGATCAGCGACTCGGTGAGCGCCCGCGCGTCGCGCCCCTGGTGGATGGACGCGGCGACGGCGGCGAGCGCCCGGCCGGGGTCGGCCTCGATCAGCGATTCGACGAACTCGTCGAGTGGGGCATCCTCGGGGGCGATCCCGCCGGAGGCCGCGACGACCTCGAGCGCGGAGAGCGTGTCTCGTGCGGAGCCGCCTCCGCGGCGCAACACCGCCTCGATCGCTCCCTCGGCGACGTCGAGCCCGGCATCCTCGATCACCCAGCGGATGTGCGCCTCGAGCTCGTCCATCGGCAGCAGGTGGAACTGCAGGTGCTGGGTACGGGACCGGATCGTCTCGCTGACCTTCTGCGGATCGGTGGTGGCGAGCACGAACACGACATGCGGCGGCGGCTCCTCGAGCGTCTTCAGCAGCGCCGCCTCGGCCGCCTTCGAGAGCATGTGCACTTCGTCGAGGATGTAGACCTTGTGGCGTCCAGGGGTGCCGAGCATGGTCTTCTCGATGAGGTCGCGCATCGCCTCGACGCCGTTGTTGCTCGCTGCGTCGAGCTCGTGGACGTCGTAGCTCGAGCCGGCTTCCACGGCGAGGCACGACGCGCATGCGCAGCACGGCTCACCGTCCTTCGGCAGCTCGCAGTTGAGGACCTTCGCGAGGATGCGGGCTGACGTGGTCTTGCCAGTGCCGCGCGGGCCGGAGAAGAGGTACGCCTGTCCCTCGCGCTCGTGCATCACGGCGTTGCGGAGCGCCCGCACCACGTGGTCCTGCCCCTTCACCTCGCTGAAGCGGCGGGGCCGGTAGCGGCGGTAGAGCGACTGCGTAGCCATCACGGCGAGCCTACCCAGGGGGTGTCGCGTCGGAGTCGAAGCGGGCGCGTGCCCCGGAGCCGGATCACCGGTGCCCGGCCATCCCTCACCGCGCAGGGGGAGCACAACTACCGTGCGCTCACAAGATGAGCGTTCGTCGCCTCCTCATGGCCGGTGGGTTTGCGCTGCTCCTGCTACTCGGAGCCGCGCCGCGCCCTGCCGCGGCCGCAGCGCAGATCAGCGACGGCACCTCGCCAGCCGACGGTGAGACCCTGCAGCCGCCCGGACCGACCGAGCTGCTGCTGGTGTTCAGCGAACCGCTGACCGAACCACCCCGCGTCGTGATGCAGAACAGCGCGAACTCGACGGTGCCGCTCGGCGCGGTCGGTCGCGGGGACGACGACCAGACCTGGATCATCCCGATCGTCGGGGCGCTCACCGCCGACATCTACCGCGTCACGTGGACGGCCGGGGGTACCACCGGCAACTACCAGTTCACGATCGCCGGCGCGACCACGGCAACGACGGCCGCCACCGTTCCCACCGACCCGTCGGCGACGACGGCGGTCGGTACGACGGCGACCGACGCGCCCACCGCGACGTCGAGCGCGACCGACGGGACGACCGGCGACGGTGTGGCCACGGCAGCGACCGACGACGAGGCCGACGTCGCCAAGGCGTTGGCCGTGTTCGCCCGCTGGATCTCCTACCTCTCGCTGGGCGCCTTCGCGGGCGGCCTCCTGCTCATCGTCCTCGCCTGGCCGGAGGGTGTCGAGTACGTGCTCACGGCGCGGCACCTGCGGCTCATGTGGGCGATCGCGCTCGTCAGCACCGTGGTCCTCGTGATCTGCACGCGCGCCGTCGACACCGGCAGCTCGCTCGGCTCGTCGCTGTCACCGGGCTCGTGGACCGACCTCACCGACACGCGCCCGGGCATCGCGCTGCTCGCGCGGCTGATCCTGGTGGCCGCGTGCGGCTGGGTGGCCTTGCGCCCCGAGCGGGTGATCGACGCGGCCACGCAGATCCCCGCGTTCGCCGCACCCGCGCTGGCGCTCGTCACGATGGGCTTCAGCCGTGAGGGCGACAGCTCCCTCGGGTTCCTCGCCGCGCCAGCCGGCATCGTGCACGCGCTCTCGTTCGCGGCGTGGTTCGGCGGGATCGTGCTGCTCGCCCGCGTCGTGCTCGCCGGACCGGGTGAGGAGGACCTCGTCCACGCCGTACGAGGCTTCACGGGCATCGCCGCGCCGGCCTTGGTCGCGGTCGTCGCGAGCGGCGCGCTGCAGACTGCGCGGCTCGTCGGCGGTCCGTCGAACCTGCTGTCGACCGGCTACGGACGGATACTCCTGGTCAAGGCTGTTGCTGTCGCCGCGATGGCCTACATCGGCACGATCAACCGGCACACCGTCGCCGCCCGCGTCGGCCGCCTCGATCACCTGCCGGCTCGCACCGCGAGCCGGCTGAAGCGCGCCGTCGGCAGCGAGGTGCTCGCCGGGGTCGTCGTCATCGGGCTCTCGGCGTGGATGATGGGCAGCATCCCGGAGGGGCTCACTCCGGAATCGGCGGTGAACAGCGTGAAGCCGGTACAGACCGTGCCGATGACGGCGACGGGCGTGACCGTCAGCGTCGGGGTCGGTCCCCTGGAGGTCGGCCTGAACAGCATCACGATCGATGTCGACCAGCCGGCCGTCGGCCTCGTCGAGATGACCGTCCAGCTCGACCCGGCGAACGGCGACGCAGCGAGCATCGTCATCCCCGTCACGCCGACGTTGACCGGCCGCGGCACGCTCGTCGTCGACGAGGTGCCCCTCGGCGCGTCGGGACAGTGGCTGATCTCCGTCACCTCGAGCAGCACCGATGGCGCGCTGCCGAAGCTCACCGGATCGTTCAACGTGCCCGCGCCGGAAGGCGCTGACGAGGACGAGGGCGACGACACGACGACGACGATCGGAACCGGCCTGAACGGTTAGTGACGCTGTGCCTCGCCCGCGCCGAGGACATCGCTGAAGCCCAGCGGCTCCGGCTCGTCGAGCTGCTCGTAGGTGCAGTCCTTCGGCAGCTTGTCGACTCGCCAACGGAGGAACTGCGTGACGCCGCGGAAGCGTCCGCTCAACGTGCTGCTGTACTTCACCTCGCACACCCGCTCGATCCGCAGTGGGATCCAGGTCGCGTCGCGCTGGCCGCTCCACCGGCTCGGCGCGCCCGGCATCCGGCCCGATTCGTGCGCTTGGGCGTCGGCCCACTCGCGCCACGGATGATCGTCGAGAGCGCCGTCGACGAACGGCGACAGCTCGTCCACCAACTCGGTGCGCCGCTTCGCCGAGAAGCTCGCCGCGACGCCGACGTGGTGCAGCGTCCCCTCGTCGTAGAGACCGAGGAGCAGCGACCCGACCCCCTGCTCGTCCTTGTGCCACCGGTATCCGGCGACGACGACGTCGGCGGAGCGGATGTGCTTCACCTTGAACTGCACGCGCTTGTCCTCGACGTACTGGCCGTCCGCCGGCTTCGCGATGAGGCCGTCGAGTCCGGCACCCTCGAAGCGCACGAACCAGTCCTGGGCCACGGTGCGATGCTCCGTGCTCGGCGTGAGGTGCACCGGCGGACCGGCGTGTTCGAGCGCGCCAGCGAGGAGGCGCCGTCGTTCGGCGAACGGCCGGCGGCGCAGGTCGTCGTCGCCGAGCGCGAGGAGGTCGAACGCCATGAAGCTCGCCGGTGTGCGCTCCGCGAGCATGCGCACCCGCGAGTCCGCAGGGTGGATCCGCTGCTGCAGTGCGTCGAAGTCGAGCCGGTCGTCGACGACCACGACGAGCTCGCCGTCGACGACGCACCGCTCGGGGAGGTGCTCGCGCAGCGCGACGACCATCTCCGGGAAGTACCGGGTGAGTGGGCGTTCGTTGCGCGAGCCGAGCACGATCTCGTCGCGGTCGCGGAAGACGATGCAGCGGAAGCCGTCGTACTTCGGCTCGAAGATCAGGTCGCCGTCGGCGGGGATGCCCTCGATCGCCTTCGCCAGCATCGGCTTCACGGGTGGGGACACCGGCAGCTGCACACCGACACCTTACGGAGCCGCAACTGCTCGGTTCGCTCAAGTTGGAGCGATGCGAGCGTGCCCGTGAACGCCCTCGGTGAATGGGTCCCTCGACACGGTTGGCACCCGACCGGACGCCCAGGACACTGGGCACATGGCGATGTCCGCGGGGCTGGGGTTGGTGCTCAGCGTGATCACCGCGGCGGTGCTGCGGCCGGCGGCCGCGCTCCCTGCCGCGATCGCGTTCACGCTCATCTCGTGCCTCGTCGTCGGCATCGAGCTGCGCCAGCACCGCTTGTCCCGCGGCGCGCTGGTCGTGTCCATCCTCGTCGTGCTGACCGCGCAGGCGATCGGCGCCACGGTCACGGCCGAACCTGACCGCCTCTTCGGGTCGGTCGTCGGCGGTCTCGTCGCGTGCCTCGCCGTGTTCGCCGTGCATGTCGCGTCGCCCGACAGTCTGAGCTCCTACGAGGTCGGCTACGCCGCGCTCATCGGAACCACGCTCGGCTGGTTCGGTCTCGGGCGCGTCGGGCTCGGGCTCGGGCTCGGTCTGGTCATCGGTGCAGTGTCGGCAGGGCCGCTCGTGCTCGTCAGCCGTCGCCGCGCCGAAGCCGGTGTGCTGCAACGGCCGCTCGTCACGTCGTACGCCCCCGCGCTCGCGGCTGGCGCGTGGATCTCGCTGTGCTGGGGCGACGCCATCGTGAGCTGGTACTCGGCGACCGGCGGCTGACCTCGCCGAGCGCGCCGATCTGGCCGTTGGGTGTGTCGAGCGGTACGACGACTAGCGTCGCCAGACGTGAGCGGTGCCGTGAATCCGATGAACGACAAGCTGGAAGACCTCCGGCAGCGCAAGGAGCAGGCGTACCACGCGGGGTCGGCTCGTGCGGTCGAACGCCAGCACGAGAAGGGCAAGCTCCTCGCCCGTGAGCGGATCGACTACCTGCTCGACCCGGGTTCGTTCCAGGAGCTCGATCTGCTGGCTCGCCACCGCGCTCACTCCGCAGACCTCGAGGAGCGCCCGTACACCGACGGCGTGATCACCGGCTGGGGAACGATCGACGGCCGCAAGGTGTTCGTGTTCAGCCAGGACTTCACGGTCTTCGGCGGCGCGCTCGGCGAGGTCTTCGCCGAGAAGATCCACAAGCTGATGGACCTCGCGCTGAAGGTCGGTGCGCCCGTCGTCGGGTTGAACGACGGCGCCGGCGCCCGCATCCAGGAAGGTGTCGTGTCGCTCGCCAGCTACGGCGGCATCTTCTACCGCAACGTGCTGTCGAGCGGCGTCGTGCCGCAGATCTCGGTGATCCTCGGGCCGTGTGCCGGCGGCGCCGTGTACTCGCCGGCGATGACCGACTTCATCTTCATGGTGCGTGAGTCGAGCCACATGTTCATCACCGGCCCGGACGTGGTGAAGACGGTGACCGGCGAAGAGGTGACACTCGAAGAGCTCGGTGGCGCGATGTCGCACGCGTCGAAGTCGGGCGTCGCGACGTTCGTCTCCCCCGATGAGAAGGCGTGCCTCGAAGACGTCCGCTACCTGCTCTCGTTCCTCCCCTCGAACAACCTCGAAGTGGCACCGGCGGCGACGACCGACGACGACCCCGAGCGGCTCTGCCCCGAGCTGCGCGACATCCTGCCGCCCTCGCCGAACCAGCCGTACGACATGAAGCGGATCGTGAAGACCGTCGCCGACGACGGCGAGTTCTTCGAGTACTTCCCGCATTGGGCGAAGAGCATCATCTGCGGGTTCTCGCGGGTGGCCGGTCAGTCGGTCGGCATCGTCGGCAACCAACCGATGGTGCTCGCCGGCGTGCTCGACATCGAGAGCGCGGAGAAGGCCGCCCGTTTCGTGCGCACGTGCGACGCGTTCAACATCCCGCTGATCACGTTCGTCGACGTGCCCGGCTTCCTGCCCGGCGTCGACCAGGAGTACGGCGGCATCATCCGCCACGGGGCCAAGCTGCTCTACGCCTACTGCGAAGCCACCGTGCCCCGCATCCAGATCATCACCCGCAAGGCGTACGGTGGCGCGTACGTGGTCATGGACTCGAAGTCGATCGGCTCGGACCTGTCCTACGCCTGGCCCACGGCCGAGCTCGCCGTGATGGGGCCGCAGGGCGCCGTCGAGATCGTCTATCGCCGTGAGCTGCAGCAGGCTGCCGATCCGGTCGGCCGTCGCGCCGAGCTCGTGGCCGAGTACACCGAGCGCTACGCGAATCCGTACGCAGCCGCCGAGCGCGGCTACGTCGACGACGTGATCGATCCCGCTGAGACTCGCCAGAAGATCGCCGCCGGCCTCGAGATGCTGAAGTCGAAGCGCGAGGAGCTCCCGCGCCGCAAGCACGGGAACATGCCGCTCTGATGGCTTCGCTCGGTCTCCGCTTCGCTTCGACCTCGCTCAGCTCCGGCTCGTCGCTGGCGCTGACGTTCTGATGGCTTCGCACCACTCGGTTTCCTGGGAGGCGCCGACGGGGCAGATCGCTCGGCCGGCGCCGCTGCTCATGACGCAGATCGTGCCGTCGCCGACGGACGAGGAGGTGGCGGTCATCGCCGCGGCCGTCGAGGCGATGTGGCCGAAGCCGGTCGTCGTCGCGTCGGAGCCTGCGCTGCGCCGGCCGGTCTGGCGGTTCAGCGGTCGCTGGTGGTCGAAGCCCGTGCAGTCCCGTCGCGACCGGCCAGGCCTCTGACCGCAGCCCCGTCGCGTAGGGTCCGCCCGCATGGGTAGCTTCCCGCCTCCCTCGGCGACCGACATCGTCCACGGACCCGATGACGCGCCGTTCCTGAAGCCGCGCCGCCGGCGCTCGCGCGGCCTGCTGTGGACCGCCCTCGCACTGACAGCCGTCGTCGCGATCGTCCTCGGCGTCGTGCTCTTCGCCGACCGGATCGATGACGGCAGCGGCACGACCGCCTCGTCCAGGACGACCTCGAACACGTCGGCACCGACCGAGAGCACGAACGGCTCACCGGGATCGACCGTCGCCGGATCCACGGAGTCGACCGATGCCGGTGCCGCGCCGAGGTCGGCAGCGCCAGCCGTGAGCACGAACGCGCCGGCCACGACGACCGCCCCGCCGTCCGGCGGGTCCTCCCCGTCGACGGCACCGCCCTCCGTTGCATCGGCGGTCCCGCTGCCGGGCATCGACCTGTCCGACCTCGTCATCAGCCGCGTGATCGTCTCACCCGGCAAGAGCGGCGGGTATCCCGTGGACGGCGCGATCCCCGTGCTGCCCGGGGTCGTGCCGACGTACCCGTCCTCGACCGACTACGTGTGCATCTTCTGGAACGTGACCGGGATGCCGAACAACGTGCCCAACGGGATCGTGTGGACACGCGACGGTCGCGTGGTGCGCTCGCTCGACGACACCACGTTCCGCTGGGACAAGGGTTCGACGGTGCGGCCCAACTGGTGCGTCCCGTCGCGGCCGACGGGCCTCGACGACGGCCACCATCGAGTCGAGTACTTCGTCGCCGGCGTGCGGGAGTTCGTCGTCGAGTTCGTGATCGGAGGCTGAATGCAACCCAATGACATCGGTGGGCTCGTCAACGTCGGCGTGCCCGCCGTCTCGCCCGATGGGCGACGTGTCGCTTTCGCCGTGCGCCGCGTCGACCTGCCCGGCAACCGCTACGTGAGCCAGGTCTGGCTCCACGACACTGCGGGCGGTTCGCCGCGGCCGGTGACAAGTGGCGACAAGGACGGCTCGCCGGTGTGGTCGCCCGACGGCCGGGCGCTCGCGTTCACCTCCTCGCGCGGCGAGAAGGAGGACGACGCGACGTTGCACGTCCTGCCGATGGACGGACCGGGCGAGGTCATCACGATCGCGACGATGAGGGAGGCGATCTCCGACGTGGTGTGGTCGCCGGACGGCCGCAGCCTCGCGTTCTGCTCGCGCACCCGGGCCGAGCGCTACGAGAAGGACAAGCCCTCGCACCAGCCGCCGCGGCGGATCACACGGTTCTTCTCCACGCTCGACGGCGTCGGTTGGACCGCCGACCGTCCGCAGCACCTCTACGTCGTGCCCGCAGACGGGCTCGCGGCGCCACGGAACCTGACGCCGGGCGACTTCGAGTTCGCCGCGCCGTCGTGGCTCGCCGACTCGTCCGGTCTCGTCGCCTCGGCCAAGGCCCACGAGAGCTGGGACATCGATCTCGCGCAGGACCTGTACGTCGTACCGCTCGATGGCGAACGCAGGGCCCTGACCGCGCAGACCGGCATGTACTACCAACCCGTCGCGGCCCCCGACGGGCAGCGGCTCGCGTTCCTGGGCGCGGACGATTCGCTCGTCTACCCGCAGAACGTGCGTGTCGGTGTGCTCGATCTGTCGAGCGGAGAACGTCGCTGGATCAGCACCGCGCTGGACCGCACGTTCGAACCCACGGGTGGCACGGCCACGATCCGCTGGGACGGCGACGACGTGTTTGCGATCGCAGAGGACCGGGGCGACTCACGCGTGTACCGGATGCCTGCCGACGGCTCAACGCCCCCGGCGCCGGTCAGCCCCGCTGGGTGCATGGCGAAGTCGTTCGATCTCCGCGGGGGAACGCTTGCCGTGCGCATCGGCGAGATCGAGCGCCCGGACGAGCTGTACGTCGCCGTTGGCGGTGCTGGGCTCGAGCGCGTGACCGGAGTCTCGGACGCGTTCGTCGCGAAGGTGCGCCCTCGCCCGGCGGAGCGGTTCGTCGCACCGTCGACGGACGGTGTCGAGGTCGACGGTTGGATCCTCACCCCACCCGACATGGAGGACGGCAAGCGGTACCCGGTGCTGTTGAACGTGCACGGCGGGCCGCATACGCAGTACGGGAACACGTTCTTCGACGAGGCACAGCTGCAGGCGGCGGCGGGGTTCGTGGTCGTGATGGGCAACCCGCGTGGCTCCTCGGGCCGGGAGGAGACGTGGGGCCAGGCGATCATGGGACCGAACCATGCCAAGCGTCCCGGGCGGGGGTGGGGCACGGTCGACGTCGACGACGTGCTCGCCGTGCTCGACGAGGCGTTGCGCCGCTACCCGTTCTGCGATCCCGACCGCATCGGCATGCTCGGTGGTTCCTACGGCGGCTACATGGCGACGTGGCTCGCGTCGCACAGCGACCGGTTCAAGGCGATCTGCTCGGAGCGGGCCGTCAACAACCTGCTGTCCGAGGAGTGGAACTCGGACATCGCCACGATGTTCCGCGTCGAGCACGGACCGCGCCACGTCGACGACCCCGACGAGTACCTGCGGATGTCACCGATCACCTTTGTACGCGACATCAGCACACCGATCCTCATCCTCCACTCCGAGGACGACCTCCGCTGCCCGATCACGCAGGCGGAAGAGCTGTTCGTGGCGTTGCGCCAGCTCGGCAAGGAGGTCGAGTTCGTCCGCTTCCCGGCAGAGGGTCACGAACTGTCGCGCGGCGGCTCACCGGTGCACCGCGTCCAACGAGCCGAGATCATCCTCGAGTACTTCCACCGCCACCTCTGAGCGCGTCAGCTCAGGAGGTCGCGGACGCGATCCTTCGGCCGGCCGATGATCGCCTTGTCGGCCGTGACGAGCAACGGACGCTGCATGAGCATCTTGTGCTTCGTGATCAGATCGACGACCTGTTCGGGTGTCTGCGCGTCGTCCTCGGTGAGGCCGAGCTTCGCCCAGAGCGAGTCCCGGCGCACGAGATCGGTGGCCGAGTCCTCGAGCTTGGTGATGATCGCCTCGAGCGTGGCCCGATCGGGCGGGGTCTTCGAGTAGTTCACGATCTCCGCGTCGGCGCCCAGTTCCTCGGCGATGCGCACTGCGTTGTTCGAGGAGTTGCAGTGCGGGTTGTGGTAGATCGTGACCGATCGCTTGGTTGCCATGCGCGCCACGGTACGCGAGTCGGGAGATACCGTGCCGAACGTGGACCTGACCACCGTTGCCGACGACCTTGCCGTGTTCCACGACGGTGTCGTGGTGCATCGCTTCGAGGGCCTGGAGCCAGGCCGCGACCAAGAGCTGCTGGGGCGGACCGTGCGCACGCTCGCTCGCCCGGAAGGCGAGCTGCTCTGCCGGTTCACCACGGTGAACGACGTGCACTTCGGCGAAGAGGAGGCAGGCCGGATCGACGACGAGCCGCTCGGACCGATCCAACGGCCGGATCCAGGCGAGCCTCCGTTCCCGGAGACGATGAACCGTGCTGCCGTCGCCGAGATGGTGGCGATCGCTCCCGCGGCGGTGATCGTGAAGGGCGACCTCACGGCGGACGGAACCGACGAGGAGTTCGAAGCGTTCGAGTCGTGCTACCGGTCGGCGTTCGGCGACCGGCTCGCGGTGGTCCGCGGCAACCACGATTCGTACCGCGGTCAGAACCTGTACGCCGGTGACGCCAGAATCGACCTGCCCGGCGTGACGGTCGCCCTGATCGACACCGCGATCCCCGAGCACGCCACGGGGCGGATCACGCCGGCGACGCTCGAGTTCCTCGACGAGCTCGCGGCGAGCGCAGATCGGCCCGTGATCGTCATGGGCCATCACCAGCAATGGGTCGGTAGCCACCGGGCAGCGGACTACTTCGGCATCAACCCGGACGACAGCGACGCGCTGACCGAGCTGGTCGCCCGGCGGCGCTCGATCGTCGCCTACACCGCCGGCCACACGCACCGTCACCGTGTTCGCCGACTTGCTGCCGCCGACGACGTGCCGAGCGTCGAGGTCGGCTGCGTGAAGGACTTCCCCGGCACGTGGGCGGAGTACCGGGTCTACGAGGGCGGGATCATGCAGGTCGTCCATCGCGTCTCGTCGCCGGAGGCGCTCGCCTGGAGCGAACGCTGCCGCCACCTCTACAGCGACTTCGGCGTCGACTATGAGAGCTACGCGCTCGGGGACCTCGAAGAACGCTGCTTCGTGATCCCGCCCCGCCGCTGATCCGCTGCTGATCGCCGCGTTCCGCGGCGCGGTGGACGGCGCACGAGGGCGCGATCGGTTGCCGGAGCGCTCGACCTGCTGAACTGAACGCCGTGCCCAGCACCTCCTCGCGCGGCTCGCGCGTCGCCCCCTTCCACGCGATGGCGATGGCGAAGCTCGCCGAGCAGCGAGCGGCATCCGGCGCGACGGTGCTCCAACTGGAGGTCGGCCAGCCGTCCTCGCCGGCGCCCGCTGCGGTGAGGGCTGCTGCGGCGCGAGCGCTCGAGCACCAGCCGCTCGGCTACACGAACGCGCCGGGCCTGCCCTCGCTCCGGCGTCGCATCGCGCAGCACCAGCGGGACTGGTACGGCGTCGACATCGATCCCGATCGCGTCCTCGTGGTGGCCGGCGCGTCGGCCGGCTTCACGCTCGCGTTCCTGGCCTGCTTCGACCCCGGGGATCGGGTCGGCGTGGTGGAGCCCGGCTACCCGTGCTACCGCAACACGCTCGACGCGCTGGGTTGCGTGCCGGTGCCGATCCCGGTCGGGCCCGAGACGCGCTGGGCACCGACGCCGGAGCTCGTCACCCAGGCCGGTCCGTTGCGTGGGCTCGTGCTCGCCTCGCCGTCGAACCCGACGGGCACGGTGCTCCCCGCGGACGCCCTCGAGGCACTCGTCGCCCACTGCCGCGCGAACGACATCAGGTTGATCAGCGACGAGATCTACCACGGCATCGTGTTCGGCGAGGCGGCCCGCTCCGCGCTCGAGCTGGAGGACGAGGTCGTCGTCGTCAACAGCTTCTCGAAGTACTTCTCGATGACGGGATGGCGACTCGGTTGGGTCGTGACGCCGCCGTCGCTGCGCGAGCCGGTCGAACGACTGCAGCAGAACCTGTACATCTGTGCGCCCACGCTGTCGCAGTACGGCGCCCTCGCTGCGTTCGACTGCTCGGAGGAGCTCGACGGCCACGTCGCCCGTTATGCGGAGAACCGCTCGATCCTGCTGGGCGGCCTCGCAGCCGCTGGGCTGACGGACACCGCGGCTGCCGATGGCGCGTTCTACGTCTACGCGGACATCTCCCACCTCCATGACGACTCGTTGGTCCTGTGCCGGACGTGGCTCGACGAGCTGGGCGTTGCCTGCAGCCCCGGCATCGACTTCGATCTCGCCCGCGGCAATCGCTTCGTGCGCTTCTCCTACGCCGGCCGGCACGAGGACATCGCCGAGGCGTGCGAACGGATCGCCGGGTGGGTGCGATGACCGCGCCGCCACTCGCCGGGCTGCGGGTGATCGACCTCTCCACCGTGCTCGCCGGACCGAACTGCGCCCGCTACCTGGCCGACTTCGGTGCGGACGTGATCAAGGTCGAGCGACCCGACGGCGGCGACTCGCTCCGCAACATGGCGTGGCGCGACCCGCGCGACGGCACCGGCCTGTGGTGGAAGCTCGTCAATCGCAACAAGCGCACCGTCGCACTCGACCTGAAGCTCGACGACGACCGCGACGTGCTGCTCCGGCTCGTCGACGGTGCCGACGTGTTGATCGAGAACTTCCGCCCCGGCACCCTCGAGCGGCTCGGGCTCGGACCCGACGTGCTGTTCGGCCGCCGGCCGGCGCTGGTCGTCACCCGGGTCAGCGGCTTCGGGCAGGACGGGCCCTACGCGCGCAAGGCCGGGTTCGCCACGATTGCCGAGGCGATGAGTGGTCTCGCGGCGATCAGCGGGGTCCCCGACGGCCAACCGCTGCTGCCGCCGATCGCGCTGACCGACGAGGTGACGGGGCTCGTCGCCGCGTTCGCCACGATGGTCGCGCTGCGCTCATCCGTCGGCCAGGTGGTCGACGTCAGCCTGCTCGAGAGCATGTTCCAGATCATGGGCCCGTTGATCTCGCTGTACGAGGTGACGGGGGAGCAGCAGCCTCGGCTCGGTGCCGGGTTGCCGTACACGGTGCCGCGCGGGACGTACCAGTGCGCCGACGGCAAGTGGGTCGGCATCTCGTCGTCCTCCGACAGCGTCGCCGGACGGGTGTTGCGCCTCATCGGGGTGGGCGACGACGACCGCTTCGCCTCGTTCGCCGGGCGGATGGCGAACCGGGAGGCGCTCGAAGAGATCATGGTCGGGTGGTGCGCGCAGCGCACGCAGGCCGAGGTGCTCGCTGCGTTCGAGGCGGCAGAGGCTGCGATCGGGCCCGTGCTCGACATGGCCGACATCAGCGATGACCCGCACTACGCGGCGCGCGGCGCGATCGTCGATCTCGACGGCACGCCGATGCAGGGACTGGTGGCGAGGCTGTCGGAGACACCCGGCCGTCTCGACTGGGCCGGCCGCGGCGTGGACGCCGACGGTGCCGCGATCCGCAAGTCGGGCTGGGCGGTGTTCACGCCGCCGGACGACCGGCGAGCGGATCAGGCGCCGAGCTCGTCCCGGTAGCCCTGGAACTCGAGCACGGTCTCGTCCACCAGGCCTTCGCCCGCTTCGATGCCGCGCTCCTGCCGGAGCGCTTCGATCTGGGCGAGCGGACGCTCGAGCTGACGGCGGCGCGGGCCGGTCAGCTGCTCGAACTCGCGCTGCACCGAGTCGAGCCGGGTCTTCACCTTGTCCATCGAGGCGGTGAACTTGTTCCACTGCGTGCCGAAGGTGCCGAGCAGTTGCAGGATCTCGTCCGACGTCTGCTCGATCATGAAGTTGTCGAACGCCTGGCGGATCACGCCGAGGAACGCGAACAACGTGAGCGGTGAGCACAGGACGACCTTCTGTGTGAGCGCGTGCTCCACGAGCGACGGATCGTGCTCGTGCACGAACCCGCTGATGGTCTCGTTCGGGAGGAAGAGCAGCACGTAGTCGACGGCGTGACCGACCCCGACCCGGGGGTAGTCGCGCTCGGCGAGCTCCTTCACCCGCATGCGGACGTCCTTCACGAACGTGTCGCGGTGCGTGGCGCGCTCGGCATCGGTACCGGCGTCGAGGTAGCGCAGGTATGCCGCCAACGGGAACTTCACGTCCATGTACAGCACGTGGCCCTTCGGCAGCTTGAACGTGTAGTCGGGGAGGCCGCGTGCGCCCTCGATCGACGTCTGCTTCTCGTAGTTCACGTGCTCGATGAACCCGGCGAGCCGCAGCACGTCCTCCGCCATCCGCTCACCCCACTGGCCGCGGGCCTTGGGGTTCGCCAGCGCCTCGCGCAACGACTGCGTGGAGGACGCCAGCGCTGAGGTGATCTCGCCCTGCGCCCGCAATGTCTCCTCGACCCGGACGAGCTGGTCGTTGTTGCGCTGGCCGAGCTGCTGCACGAGCTGGCCGAGACGGTTCAGCTCGCCACGCACCTCCTGGCGCACTTGGTCGAGGCGATCGTCGATCAGCTCCTTCTTGACGTCCAGCTCGCGCTTGCCCGCCTGCAGCCCACTGCCCAGCTGCTCCCGCTGGAGCTCGGCGGCCTGGCGGAGCGCGACCTGGATCGCCTGGTCCCGCTCGATCGTGGCGTCGTTGCGAACGGCCGCGATCGCCGCTGCCACGGCCTCGTGCACCGCCGCCGGTGCGGCATCGGGCCGGCGCGCTGCCATCCAGGCGATCCACGCGCCGGCGACGCCGGCGAGGGCGACGAGTGCGAGGACGACGGTGGTGCTCATGCCGGTCATCATGCCGAAGGGGTGTGCCGGGTTCGCGGACCCTGCCGGCGACCAGCGGCGCGATGCCGCTCGGGCTGCACGGCGACGCCCGTCGCGCCAGTATTGCGCCCGTGAGCCAACCGTCCCTCGATCTCGAGTTCGACGACGCCGTCGATCCGACCTACACGGTGGGAGAGCTCGCCGTGGCGATCAACGCGGCGCTGCGTCGCGGCTTCGACGACGGCGTGTGGGTCCGCGGTGAGATCCAGGGTTGGCAGGAGCGAGGCGGCCACGCGTACTTCTCGCTCGCCGACGACAGCGGCGAGACGAGAGCGACGGTCAACGTCCAGTTCTTCGCCAACACCCGCGCCCGGTTGCGCCCGCTGCTGCAGAAGCACCGCCTCCGCCTCGGCGACGGCATGAAGGTCCGGATCCACGGCGTCCCCGACTTCTACGCGCCCACCGGTCGCCTCGGCCTGAAGATGAGCGGCATCGATCCGCGCTACACGCTCGGTGAGATCGCGATCGCCCGTGACGAGCTCGTCCGCCGGCTCGTCGCCGAAGGGCTGTACGACCGCAACCGCACCCTCGGGCTGCCGCTCGTGCCGCTGCGGGTCGGTGTCGTCGCGAGCGTCGGTTCTGCGGCATGGCACGACTTCGTGCACGAGCTCGAGCTGAGCCGCCTCGGCTTCCAGCTGTCGGTGGTCGACGTGCGGGTGCAGGGCGAGTCCGCGATCCCGATGATCGGCGGTGCGATCGAGGTGCTCTCGGCGAGCGCCGGCCGGCGCGCCCTGGACGTGATCGTGCTCGTCCGCGGCGGCGGGGCGCGGGCGGACCTCGCCACGTTCGACGCCGAACGCATCGCCCGCGCGATCGCCGGTGCATCCGTGCCGGTGCTGACCGGGCTCGGTCACGAGGTCGACCGCTCCGTAGCCGACGAGGTCGCGAACGTCTCGCTGAAGACGCCGACCGCGTGCGCGGCGGAGCTGATCGGCCGCGTCGACGCGTACTGCCGGCGAACCGAACAGCTCTGGGCGGACATCGCGGCGCGGTCGCTCGACGCCGGCGCAGCCGCCGACGCTCGCCTCGCGACCACCGCGCATCGCATCGCCGTGCGCACGCGAGGTGCACTCGACCTCGCGACCGAGCGCCTGCACCGCCAGGCCCACCGCGTGCCGGCCGCGGCCCGCCACGCGCTGGTCCAGCAGCAGGGGCGCGTCGAACGCGCCGCCGGCCGGGTCGGCGCCGAGGCGCGGCGTCACCTGCGCACGTCGACACTCGTGATCGACAACGTCGAGGCGCGGGTGCGTGGGCTCGACCCCGCCTCGACGCTCGCACGCGGCTGGAGCATCACCCGGCGAGCGGACGGCAGCCTCGTGCGCCATCCCGACGATGTTCAGCCGGGCGAGGAGATCGTGACGATGGTGAGCGGCGGCGACATTCGCAGCCGTGTGACCGACGCGAGTGGAGGAACGACGTGAGTGACGACATCGACACCGGCGCGGCATCGGGCACTGATGACGCATCGGGCACTGGCGGGACATCGGGCACTGATGACGCAGCGGGCACCGACGACTCGATCAGCTACGCCGCCGCGCTGCGCGAGCTCGAGGAGATCCTCGCCGGGCTCGAGCGCGACAACGTCGACGTCGATCACCTCGCGGAGCGGGTGCAGCGAGCCTCCGTCCTGATCCGCCTGTGCCGCGAGCGGATCTCGACGGCTCAGATGCGGATCGAGCGAGTGGTGACCGATCTCGACGGGGGCGGCTGACAACGCGGCTCGGATGGAGTAGGAAGACGACGTGAGGGGGAACCGACGCCGGGAGGTGGCGGAGGACGCGGACA
This sequence comes from Acidimicrobiia bacterium, assembly GCA_050248955.1. Lineage (GTDB taxonomy): Bacteria > Actinomycetota > Acidimicrobiia > Acidimicrobiales > Ilumatobacteraceae > JBFWRK01. The sequence goes on along the minus strand of JBFWRK010000007.1, from coordinate 98,377 downwards.
TGCTCGTGGTCGAGTTGCTCGACGACGGCATGCCGGCCGATGCCGATGTCGACCTCGGTGGTCGCGACACGTCAGCGGGGTGGCGGCCGTTCGGGGTGCTCGCCACGCTGCTCGCCGCCGCGTTGGCCCTCATCGTCGGTGTCACCATGTTCGGGCGCGACGACCGCGCCGCGACCGTCGTCCCGAGCACCGTCCCGCTCACGACGCGCGCCCCCGCACCGTCGACGACGGTCGATGCGACGGCGAGGACGGTGCCGGCGGCAGCACCGGCTGGACCGTCGAGCTACCGGCTCGCCCCGGTACCGCTCGTCGACACGGATCAGCCGTGGTCCCTGTACCTGCGCACGATCGACGGCGCGGCGCTCTACCGGGTCGACGTGTCCACCGGCTGGGCGACACCGGTGGAGGGCACGGTCGGGCTCGTCACGAAGGTGCTGCCCGGAGCAGGGGCGCCGGTGATCGTCGACCAACGGCGTTCCGCACAGGACCCCTTCTCGTGGGCGGCCGGACCGGGTGGCGCCGTGTGGCTGCCCGGCGCCGCAGGCTCGTCGCTCGAGCTCGTGCAGATCGCCGACGGAGAGGAGGTGCTGGTGACGACGATCACCACCGGTCCGCAGGAGCGGCTCATCGGCTCGACGGCGCTCGGCGATCCGGTGATCAGCGGACCGGATGCCCGCCAGTACGTCGCCGTCGCCGGAGGGCGGCGGACGAAGATCGCCGACGGGCTCGTGTCGTTCGTCGAGGGCGGCAACTTCGTCGAGCTCAGCTGTGACGAGTCGCAGCAGTGCGTGATCCTCGCCCACGACGCCGCCGGACACGAACCGCTGCAGCTGCCGTACCACCGCGGTCGGGCGTATCGCTTCTCGCCGAGCGGCACGCAGCTCGCGGTGCTCGACGAGGACGGGCTGCGGGTCGTCGAGGTCGCTTCCGGGGCGGAGGTGTTCGCTGTCGCCGGCCCGGTGTTCCCGCCACAGCGGGTCGAGGTGCCGGCCGAGGTCACGTGGTCGCCAGACGGACGGTACCTCGCGCTCTCCACCGTCGACGGACGACTGATCGTGGTGGACCTCAGCACGGGCGAGGTGCAGGAGACGGACCTGCCCGGCGACCTCGCCCTCGCCGTGCCACTCGCACTGCTGTGATCGTCGGCTAGGAAGGGCTCATGTTCGGGCGCCCGGTCGACGAGGACGGTGCTCCCCTCGAGATCGAGTTCCTCCACGACGCCGCTGACGACGTCGAGCACGACGTCGACCTCGGTGGCGGGCGCCGCGGCGGGGCACGGTCAGGCCGGCGATGGATCCTTGCCGTCGTCGGCGCCCTCGCGGTCGCGCTGGTCGCGCTCGTCGCCTCCTCGCTCGGACGGGAGGGCGACAACGCACCGATCCGTGCCGACTCGACGCTCGCCGGATCGAGCATTGCGTGGCCGACGACGAGCGCGCCGGCAGTGAGCGCCGTCACCCCGCGCCGCGCCACCACGACGACGACGATCAGCGAGCTCGTGCGGAGCGCGCCGCTGATCCCCACCGATCAGCCGTGGTCGATCTACCTGATGGACCAGAACAGCGGCCGTTCGATGCGCATCGACGTGCAGACCGGCGTCGCCGAGGTGGTCGACAGCACCATGTCGTTCGTCGTGTCGCCAGCGGGGTCGTTCGTCGTGGACATGGCGGAGGGAGGCCTCGGGTTCTTCCCGGGGATGCTGCCGGCCGGCCCGGAGCTCGGGACCTACTGGCAGATCGGCTACGACCAGGAGAGCGGTGGCCAGTACGTCACGTTGCGGCGTCATCAGATCCCGCGCGACGAAGAGCTCGGGCGGATCGACATCGGCCTCAGCGAGTACCTCCTCGGAGGCACTGCGACGGGAGACGCCGTCATCGTCGGTCCTGACGGCGATGCCTACGCCGTCACCCTGGACGGCACCCGCCGCCGCCTGGCGACCGGCCGGGTGAGCAGCGTCCAGAACGGCTACTTCGCCGAGGTCGCCTGCACCGACGAGGGCATCTGCGCGCAGATCCTGCACGGCGCCAGGGAGGTCCGCCGGGTGTTCTTCGGCGAGGAGCTCGTCACGTTCTCGCCGTCGGGGGAGTGGGCCGCGCTGGCGACGCAGTACGACGTGTCCGGCGAACCTCCGGTGCAGCTCCTGAACGTCATCAACGGATCGGTCATCGCCCCGGGGAGCGGCTTCGTGCCCGGCTACTTCGGCCTCGGCGGCGCGTCGCTCGTTGCGTTCTCCCCGGACAGCGAGTGGGCGGTCGGTGTCAGCCACTCGACGCTCATCGTCATCGAGCTCGACACCGGCACGGTGTCCCGCTACCAGCTCCCGGTCCGCGGCTCCAGCACGATGGCGGTGCAGGCGATCGTCTGAGCCGCGATGGTGGTCAGTGGGCAGCCACCCCGGGCGCACGTAGCCTGTCCGCGTGTCATCCGCCCCGGCAACGCTCCTCGCCATCGCCGAGCGCGTCGAATCCCGTCTGACGGCGCTGCTGGAGGACGAGGTGAGCCGATGGTCGGCGCTCGATCGTGACCTGTGCGCCCCGCTGCTGGCGGTCCAGTCGCTCGTCGCCTCGGGTGGCAAGCGGCTCCGTCCGGCGTTCTGCCACTGGGGCTTCGTCGGGGCGGGTGGCGACCCGGACGATCAGCGTCCGATCGATGCCGGAGCGGCGTTCGAGCTGCTCCACGCGTTCGCGCTGTTCCACGACGACGTGATGGACGGGTCGGCGACGCGTCGCGGCGCGCGCACGACCCACCTCGCGTTCGCCGACGATCACGAGGAGCAAGGCTGGACCGGTGAACCGCGACGCTTCGGCGAAGGTGTCGCGATCCTCGTCGGCGACCTCGCCTTCGTGTACGCCGACGTGCTCCTCCGGGACGCGCCGTCGCCCGCGATCGACGTGTGGAACGAGCTCCGCATCGAGCTGAACATCGGCCAGTACCTCGACATCCTCGGCACCGCGCGCGGTGAGCGGGACCGCGTCAAGGCAGAGCGCATCGCTCGGTACAAGAGCGGCAAGTACACGGTCGAGCGGCCGTTGCACCTCGGCGCGCTGCTGGCCGCGCCCGAGCGTGCCGACGTGCTGCTGCCGGCGCTCTCGGCATACGGCTTGCCGCTCGGCGACGCGTTCCAGCTGCGCGACGACGTGCTCGGCGCGTTCGGCGACGAGGAGATCACCGGCAAGCCCGTCGGCGACGACATCCGCGAAGGCAAGCCGACGCCGCTCATGGCGATCGCGACCGCGAACGCGACAGCCGTGCAGCGCGCCGTGCTCGCGCGCGTCGGCGCGCCGGACCTCACCGACGACGAAGTGGCAACGATCCAGCAGGTGCTGATCGCGACCGGCGCACTGTCGGAGCTCGAACTGCAGATCGACTCGCTCGCCACCACTGCCTTGGCCTCGCTCGACACCGCGCCGCTGTCGGACGACGCGCGCAAGGGACTCGACGAGCTCGCCCGCTACGTCGCGTGGCGCGAGGCGTAACGAACGAGTGCTGCCAGCTTCGTCCGCGAACAGGCGGCGCGCCGTTGCGTTCGCCGTGACGGCCGCCGGCATGGTGGCGACACCGCTGGCCGCGCGCAGGGGGCCGGTTCGACGCGCGCTGTCGAGCGTCGTCATCGGCGGTCTCGCGGTGACGACCGGACTCGGTGCGGCGCAGCGATGGGGACCGCGACGGGCATTCGTTGCACTTGCAACGATCGCTCCCGCGACGGCGGTCGTCGAGAAGGTGGGCACGACGACGGGGCGTCCGTTCGGTGCCTATCGCTACACGTCGGTGCTGCGCCCGCAGATCGCCGACGTCCCCGCCATCGTGCCGCTCGCCTGGTTCGCCATGTCCCTGCCCGCGCGCGAGACGGCCCACGCCGCGCTCGGCCGGCGTTCGAGCGTAGGCGGGCGGATCCTCCTCGGATCGTTCGCACTCGCCGCATGGGATCTCTTCCTCGATCCGCAGATGGTCGGCGAGGGGTACTGGCAGTGGGCCCGGCGAGGTCGCTATCGCGGGATCCCGCTGTCGAACTTCGTCGGCTGGTTCCTCACCGGCCTCGCCGTGATGGCGCTGTTGGAGCTCGCCAACCCTCCGATCGGCGGCGCGGACGGGTCGCTCGTCGGCGAGTATGCCTTCGTCGCGGTGATGGAGACGGTGGGCTTCGCCGCCTTCTTCGCCGATCGCACGACGGCGATCGCCGGTGCGGCAGGCATGCTGCCAGTCGCCGGACTCGCGGTCGGGCAGCTGCTGCGGTCGGACGGTCGTGGTTAGCGCGGCGATCGTCGGCGGCGGGGTCGGCGGGCTCGCCGCGGCGATCAGGTTGCGAGCGCTCGGTCACGACGTCGTCGTGCTCGAACGGAACGACACCCTCGGCGGCAAGCTCGCAGTGCGCGAGCACGACGGGTTCACGTTCGACGTCGGGCCGTCGGTGCTGACGCTGCCCCACGTGATCGACGAGTGCTTCGGCACCGTCGGCGCCGCGCTGGCCGACGAGGTGACGCTGCACCGACTCGATCCGCAGCTCCGCTACCACTGGCCCGATGGCACGATGCTCGACGTCCGGGAGGACCCGGCGGCGACGGCAGCTGCGTTCGACGCGTTCAGCTCGCGAGCCGGCGCCCAGTGGCGCCGGTTCGACGAGCGCGGCCGGCGGATCTGGGACGTGAGCGAGCGCACGTTCTTCGCCGGTCCGATGTCCGGCCCGACGGCGCTCGTGCGCAGGTTGCGGTCACCGCGTGACCTGGCTGCGATCGACCCGTTGGCGACGCTCGCTCGTCGAGCACGGCAGTCCTTCACGGACGAGCGGCTCGTGCAGTGGGCGTCGCGGTACGCGACCTACTCGGGATCGTCGCCGTTCCGCGCACCGGCGACCCTCGGATGCATCCCGCACATCGAGTCCCGCTTCGGCGTGTGGTACCCGCAGGGTGGGCTCGGTGCGCTGCGCGATGCGTTCGTGCGCGTCGCCACTGGTGCCGGTGCGGAGCTCCGCACTGGGGTGGAGGTCGTTGCGATCTCGTCCAGTGATGATCGCGTCGTCGGGGTCGAACTGGCCGGCGGGGAACGGATCCGGGCGGACATCGTCGTCGCCGACGTCGACGCCCATCATCTCTACGCCGACCTGCTGCCCGATCGGCCGGCGTTGCGGCGGGTGGACCGGGCCGAGCGCTCGACGAGCGGGTTCGTCGTGGTCGCCGGTGCCGACGGCGCGACCCCCGGCGTCGCGCACCACCAGGTCTGGTTCTCCGGCGACTACGAGGCGGAGTTCGCGCGGTTCGAGGCGGGCGACCCGTCGGAGGATCCGACCGTGTACGCCTGCGTGTCCTCGGTGACCGATCCGACACAGGCGCCGACGGGCGCCGAGAACTGGTTCCTGCTCGTGAACGTGCCACCGCGTCCGGACCGGGTGACGCCGGAGTACGTGGACGTCGTGCTCGACACGTTGGAGCGGCGAGGCGTCGAGCTGCGCTCGCGGGCCCGGTTCGTCGACGTGATCACGCCGGGCGACTTCGAGCGCCGCGACCGGTCACCGGGTGGGGCGATCTACGGCACGTCCTCCAACGGGTGGAGGTCGGCGTTCCTCCGGCCCGGCAACCGCGGTGCGCGTCGCGGGCTCTACCTGGTCGGCGGATCGAGCCATCCCGGGGGTGGGCTCCCACTCGTGACGATGAGCGCCCGGATCGTCGCCGACATGATCAAGGACGACGGCTGGTGAACGGTGCCGCGCCACTCGGCAATCAGGCCCCGCTCCGATTCGCCCGCCGCGCCGCGGCAGCGGCGCTGTTCGGCGCTCGACTCGCTGCCGCGGTGACCGTCGTCACGAAGGTCGCCCGCGCCGCCCGCCGCGCACCGCCGCTCGCGCCGGCCCCCACGCAGCGACCGACGCGTGGGAGCGGTGGGATCTCGGTGGTGATCCCGGCCCGCGACGAGGCGACCCGGCTCGGTCCCTGCCTCGTCGGGCTGCGGGACGCGCCAGGAGTGATCGAGGTGATCGTCGTCGACGACGAGTCAGCGGACGGCACCGCCGCCGTTGCCGCGGACTTCGGCGCCACCGTGCTCGCCGGCGCGCCGCTCCCCGCGGGATGGGCGGGCAAGTGCTGGGCGCTGCAACAGGGCATCGACGCGGCGCGCGGCGAGTGGATCGTGACCCTCGATGCCGACGCGCGACCGTCGGCCGCGCTCCCCGAGGCAGTGGTCGAGCGGATGGCTGCCGAGGGCATCGACCTCGCGACGGTGGGCGGCCGGTTCGACTGCCCGACCGCCGGTGCGCGCTGGCTGCACCCCGCGCTGCTGACGACGCTCGTCTACCGGTTCGGTCCGCCCGGTGTGGAACGGGGCTCCCGCGAGCGTGTGCTCGCGAACGGCCAGTGCACGGCGATGCGCCGCGAGCCGTTCCTCGCCTCTGGCGGCTTCGGATCCGTGCGTGAGCACCTCGTGGAGGACGTCGCGCTCGCCCGCCACCTCGCGGCGCAGGGCTGGAGGGTCGCGCTGCTCGACGGCGCTGACGTGGTGACCGTCCGCATGTTCGAGACCGTCCGCGAGACGTGGACGGGCTGGGGCCGGTCGCTCGCGCTCCCCGGCGTGGAGTCCCCGCAGCGACAGACCCTCGATGTCGCGATCGTCACGCTCGCGCAAGCGCTCCCGCTCCCACGGGTGCTCGTCCGCCGTGGCGACGCGCTCGACGCAGCGCTGCTCCTCGTCAGGATCGGCACGTTGTTCGGTACCCGCCGCGCTTACGAGCGCGTGACCGCGGCCTACTGGCTGTCGCCGCTCGCCGACCTTCCCGCCGCCGTTCGGTTGGCATGGAGCATCGCTCGTCCGTCTCGGCGGTGGCGCGGTCGCAGCTACGGCTGACGGCCGGCGGACCGCGTCACCGACTGTGCCGTCGTCCGCGCCGTCGTCCGTGCCGCGAGCAGGAACCGAAGCCCGATGATGCACATGAGCGCACCCGTCGCGGCGACGTGCTCCCGCGGGTCGACGAAGGCCTGTGCGACCGGGAAGCCGAACACACCGACGCGGGCCCCGTACGCGGAGCGCCGGCTCGCGAGCGCGACGACGACGCACGCTCCGATCGCGATGCCCGCTGCAACCGGAGACAGCACACAGACGGCGCCTGCGAACGTGAGGATCGAGCGCCCGCCGCGGAAGCCGGCGAACAACGGCCACGCGTGCCCGAGCATGGCTGCCGCGGCAGCCACATCCCCGATCCACCACGCGTCACCGAGCCACCGTCCGAGGGCAGCGGCCGCCGCCCCCTTCGCCACGTCGCCGACGAGCACTGGCAGTGCGGCGCGGCCGCCGAGCAGCTCCTTCGCGTTCCAGTACCCCGGGTTCCTGTCGCCGATCGTTCGCAACTCGATGCCGTGACGCCGGCCGACGAGCACGGCGATCGGGATCGAGCCGAGCAGGTACCCGAGCACGGCCACGACGACGAGCGACATCGATGCCAGCATGGCGCGCGATGACCGGAGTCGCTTCGTTCCACCTCGTTCGTGTGCGGCCGCTCCTCGCTCCCGCCGCCCTCGCGCGGCTCGGCACCGATCGGCGCCGGCTCTCCCGAACGCCGGGGCTCGCGTTCTGGCGGCTCCTCGGGACCGGAGCCGCGAGCTCGACTGCACGCGGAGTCGACCCGGCGCGCACGGCGATGTTCGCGGTGTGGCACGACGAGGCGGCGCTCGACGCGTTCATGGGTCGCATGGCGCCACGGTGGGCGAGCGCGGCAGAGGCGTACCACGTGCGTCTGCGCGGCCTCGGCGGTCATGGAGCATGGCGAGGCTTCGACGTCCTCGGGGCGGTCGATCGGGGGAGCGCCACCGGGCCGATCGCCGTGCTCACCCGGGCGACGGTGCACCTCCGCCACTGGCGCAGCTTCGCCCGGGCCGGCCGGCCGGTGAGCGAGGAGGTGCGGGCCGCGCCCGGCCTGCTCGCGGTGTGCGGCATCGGCGAGGCACCGGTCGGGCGGCAGGGGACGTTCAGCCTCTGGCGCGACGCCGCTGCCGTTCGGGCGTTCGCCGACGAGCAGCCGCAGCACCGCGAGGTGGTGCAGCGCACTCGCGCCGAAGGCTGGTACGGGGAGGAGCTGTTCGCCAGGTTCGAGCCCTTCGCGAGCAGCGGCAGCTGGGACGGGCGGGAGCCGCTACCGTCCCGTCGGTGACGGCCCGCGCTCGGCGAACGTCGCCAGTGCGGCGCCGAGCGACGTGTCGAGCACCGCCGGATGATCGGCGACGGCGGCGAGCCACGGCGGTCGGAAGATGGCGCACACCGCGATCGGCATCGGCAGCGACGAGCGGCTCGTCGCGAGGTGGACGAATGTCATCGCGTAGTCGGCTGGGCGGACGTCGTGGCTGAGCTCGTGGAGCGCATAGGGATCAGGGGGCGACAGGACGGACCGTCGGCGCAGGAGCGTGGACGAACCGCCCACCGGTCCCGTCCCGCCCCCGACGAGCCCCGGACCGTCGCACAGGACGGCCCCGACGATCTGCTCCGGCCGGCCACCTGCGATCAGGAGCGCCGCATAGGCACCCACGCCACGTCCGACGATCGTGCACGATCCGAGACGATGCACCGCAGCGTCCGCATCGGCCATCAGCGTCTCGCTCGAGTAGCCGCCGCCCACGGGCATGGTCGACGCGCCGTGACCGGTGAAGTCCAGACCGTGCACCGGTCCGGGCCACGACGCCGTCCACGGCGGCGCGACGTCGGGCGTGCGCTCGCCGAGCCCGTGGAGGAGGAGCAACGGCCGCCCCTCGCCGCCGGCGCGCAGCGTGTGGAGCGCGAGGCGGACCCGGTTGTGGGTCAGGTGCTCCGTGGTCATCTCGCTCACGATCCGAGGAAGTCCAGGATCAGGCCGAGGACCTGATCGGGCTGTTCGATGTGGACGAAGTGCCCGACACCGTCGAGACCGACGAGCTGGCCGGTAGCCGGGATGAGGTGACGGATGTCGTCCGGTTTCGTGTTCCAGCCCATCATCTCGGGCTCGAGCCCGAGGATCCCGAGGAACGGCATGGGCAGGCCGGGGATCTGCATCGCCATCCACTCCGGTCGCCACGGACCGAAGCCGCCCATCCGCATCGAGGGGTCGAGCTTCCAGCGCCAACCGTCGTCGTCGTGGCGGGCACCGACCGCGGCGAGGTAGCGCAGCCATTCGAATGGCAGACGGGGGTTCATCCGTCGCCGCCGTCGAGCGAGGTCGTCGAGCGTGCCCGGCTTGCGCACGGAGGTGGCGGTGCTCCGCCGGTGGTCGAGCCACCCGGCCAGGTCGGACGCGAGCATCCGCCGGCGCTCGTGCTCGGCGACATCGGGGACCGGGCTCCGGAACGGCATGCCGTCGAGGTTGACGAGGTGGGTGAACCGGTGAGGCGCAGCGTCTGCGAGGTACATCATCAGCCCGCCGCCCTTCGAATGCCCGATCGCCGGTGCCGGCTCGCTCGTGACGGACTCGAACACCTCGATGGCGTCACGAACGTCGGCCTCCCACGAGTAGAGGGCGGTGTGGTCGCTGTCACCGTGGCCGCGCTGGTCCCAGGACACGACGCGCCAGCCGGCCGCCGCCAGCTTCGGTGCGAACACGTCGTACGTGCGGGCGAAGTCGAAGCCACCGTGGGCGAGGAAGATCGGCGGCGCGTCCTCGTCACCCCATTCGTGCACGGCGATGCCGACGCCCGAAGCGTCCAAGCGGTACTCGCGGACGGGTGCCTCGGCCCCGGGAAAGCGCGCGACCTGCTCGTTGTCCACGAGCCCGACACTACGGAGGGCCACATCGCGGCGCACAACTGCGTTACGCTCCGCGCACAGGCAGCCAGGGGGGACAGGGCCATGGCAACCGGGGCGCGACGTCGGCAAGCTGTGATCATCGTGATCGGTGCGATCGCGTTGATCGGATGCGGTGGCGACGATGACGAGACCGACTCGACGGACCTGTCGGCGGCCACGACGTCGAGTCTCGTCCCGCTGACGGCACCAGCGACGACCGTCCCGGCGACGACCACGACGCTCGCGCAGTACTACGAGGTGCAGAAGGGCGACACCCTGTCGGGCATCGCCGACCAGTTCGACATCCGGCTCGAAGACCTCATCGCGGCGAACGGGATCGTCGATCCGAACCGGATCCAGACCGGCCAGCAGCTGCTGCTCCCGCCCCCCACCGTGCTCGTCAACCCGGACGGCTCGACGACGACCGGGCCACCGACGACTGCGGCAGCCGACACCACGGTGGCCGCCGATGCCACGGTGGCTGCCGACACCACCGTTGCCGGCTGACGATTTCCCGGCCTGACCGCACTGCCCGCTCGGGCGGGCGCGCTCCCTCGAGCCGGAGACCTCCCTCGGCGGATCCGCCGAAGAGCGGCGTCAGATCTCCGCGTTCGCGGCGTCAGTTCCTCCGCAGAGCTTCATGGAGCCTGCTCCGAGTGAACGAACGCATACGAGCGGAGGCCCAGCGTGAAACCATCACAGCGACGCATGTCGGCATTGGCCGTCGTCGGCGCCCTGGGCATGCCGTTCCCGGTCGCGGCCTTCCGCGCTGCTGCGCCACCGTCGGAGCCCGCTCCAGAGCCGTCGACGACCGCGGCTCCGCCATCGTCGCTCGAGACCACGACCGCGCCGACGGAGCCTGCAGCGGCGGCACCGTCGGCCTCGGATCCGACGACCACCGCCGCACCGACGTCGACCGTGCCTGGCAGTTCGACGACCTCCGTGGCGCCCGCCGATCAGACCGAGACGGCGACGGTGCCCGCGTTGCCCCAGGTCGAGACGCCCACCACGACGATCCCGACGGCGACATCGATCGCCGAGCAGGCAACCACGACCACGACCACGACGACGGCCGCGCCGGCGCCAGAGGCAGCAGTGCCGCCCGATGCGGCTGCGGCGCTCGACACGACCGAGGACCAGCTCGTCGAGGGCATCGAGCTGCGCCCGATCCGCTTCCCCGTCGCCGGACCGGTGACCTACGGGGACGACTTCGGCAACTGCCGTGACAGCTGCGACCGCAAGCACGCCGGCAACGACATCGTCGGGCTGCGGCTGCAGCCGCTGCTCGCGGCGACCGACGGCATCGTCGACCACATCGTCGACAACCACCCGACCGCCGGCTGGGGCGTGGTCGTCGAGGACGCCGAGGGCTGGCAGTACCGGTACTTCCACGTCAACAACGACACCCCCGGGAGCGACGACGGCCTGGACGACGGCACGTGGCGCTTCGCGCCCGGTGTCGGCCCGGGCGTCGCCGTGAAGGCCGGCCAGATCCTCGGCTGGATGGGCGACTCCGGGAACAGCGAGACCTCCGTGCCGCACCTGCACTTCGAGATCCGCCGCCCGGATGGCAAGGCCGTGAACCCGTTCGCGAGCCTGCGCTGGGCCCAGCGCGTGCAGCAGTGCGTCTCGCCGAACGGTCCGTTCGCGGACATGCTCTTCCCGGTGCCGGAACCGGCGCACGAGATCGAGCTGCCAGTCGTTGGCGGGAGCCTGCTGATCGACCACCTCGGGCTCGCGTTTCCTCGGGGTCGCGCCTGGGTCGTCGGTGATGTCCGCTTCCATGCCATCGACGGCGCCTGTCCGGCGCCGGGCGAGCTGATCGCGCCGCCGGTCGCGCCGACGCCTGTGGTGCCGGCCGATCCGGCCGCGGGCTGATCGCGCCGACGCACGATGCCGAGCCGATCACCACGGAGTGGACCACTCCCCGTCGTGGCGCTCTCGCTCGCGGGCCTTGCGGGCGCCGCGTACTTCTCCGTGCGCTTCGCATCGCTCGCCAGCGCCGACCACGTGCTGCTCGCCACGGCGACCGCCGCGTTCGAAGCCGTGGCGGCGCTCGGGGCCCTTGCCGTCGCGGTCGTGCTGCGCCATCGGCTCGTGCCTCTGGCCCGTCGGACCGTCCCGCGCGACGTGTCGGTGATCGTCGTGCGGGTCTCCCGCGAGTGCGATCCCGAGTCGCTCCGGGTGACGCTCATCGCGTTGGCCGACCTGCCGCCGAACCGCCGGGCCGTCGTGGCGGACGTCGGAGGTCGCGCCGAGACCGAGGCGCTCGCGGCCACCTACGGCGCGATGTACCACGTGGTCGACCGGCGCGATCGCCTCGCGCTCGACGTGCCGATCGCCGACGACGTGCGCTGGGTCGGTGTGCTCGATGCCGGCGACGTGCCGGCCGTGGAATTCATCGACGTGCTCACGTCGATCGCCGCGTCGCGCTTCCAGTTCGGTGTCGTGCAGGGGGCAGTGCGGGCGGTGAGCGAGCGCGGCGTGCTCGAACCGTGCCGGCTCCGCGACTCGCTCTTCGTCGCGGGCCAGCTGAACCCCGCGCTCGGTGCTGCCGGCGCAGCGATGTGGCGCGGCTCGGGCGCCGTGTTCGCCCGCGCCGCCTGGGACGACCTCTGCGCGCTGCCCGCTCGGCATCGCCGCAACGAGACGATGGCCTCGATCGTGCTCCGCTCACGCGGCTGGCGGGTCCTCGCGCCGGCGGTGCCGACGCTCGTCGCCACGCCGGGCTCACCGGCGACCGCTGCTCGCGTGCGGCAGCTCCGCCGCGCCTGCCTCGACGTGCTCGCGGCAGGCGCGACGATGCGCTCCTCGCCACTCGGCCGTAGAGGACGCCTGGCCACAAGGATCGGCGCGCTCGCCTGGATCACGGTGCACACCGGTCCGGCGCGGCTCGCCACCGTGCTCGGTGTCGTCGCGTGGTCGCTCGTCGTCGGGGCCACCCCCGTGCCCTGGTCCCCTGCAGTCGCCATCCTCGGGACCGTGTTCTGGGGTGCCCTGCTCGCGGCCACCGCGCCCGGTCGCAACGGATCGCTGCGGCTCGGCGACGGCACCCGGCGGGCGCTGGCCGGCTTGTTCGGGATGCCGCTCGCGGCCGCCGTGCTCGGCAGGCGTCACCGCCGAGGGGCACCCCGGGTGCCCGCCGAGATCGGCGGCAACCTGTCCGGTCAGCCGGCGCGCGTCATCGATCTCACCGTGCAGGGTGCGGGCATCGTGGTCGAGCACGCCGTCCCGGTCGGCACCGTCGCGACGCTCATGGTCTCGCTCCCGTGCCCTGACGGCCGCCGCACCGGCGCCGTCGTGAAGGCCGTCGTGCGCCACACCCGCCCCGACGGGGCGCACGGTGGTGTCCGGATCGGCGTCAGCTTCGCCGACGTCCCGCCGTCCGCGCTCGAGGCACTCACGCAGTTCTGTCGGGTCAACTTCCCCCGCCGCCTCCTGCGCGCCGAGTCGGTCGACGCCACGGAGACCGGGCCGTCGATGCTGCCAGAGGTCGATGCGAGGTCGCTCGATGCCGGGATGTTCGACCTTGCCGGTGCCGATCGGTGAGGATGTCCGGGTGCAGGACACCACTGACGTCGCCGAACCGCTCGTGTACACGTGCCCCCGTTGTGCGCTGACAGCGGCGTCCCGCTTCTACGGACCGTGCGAAGCGTGCCGGGCGGCCCTGCGCGTGGTCTACGCCGGTGAGGCCCGCGACGTCGAAGTGGCGGAGTACGTCCCCAAGATGAACGTCACGCCGAACGCGGTCGCACTCAAGGACTGATGGCGCGGTACGCCTCGACGACGGGCGCGAGCTCGGTCGGGTTGGCACCGTGGAGGATCACTGCGTCACAGCCGAGGTCGAACTGTCCGCGCACGGCTGCCGCGCACTGCGCGGGTGATCCCGACGCTGCCGGGGCCAGCCACTCGGCCGGGATGAGCTCGGCGACGTGCTCGAGCTGCTCCGTCGTCGCCTTGCCGTCGATCGCGCCGCGGATGCCGGCGACGAGCGGATCGGCCCGGAACGTCGCCAGCACCGCCGGATCCCAGCGGTTCGTCCGCACCAGCAGGTCGCCGTAGGCCTGGAGATAGGTGGCGAGCCGGCCGACGGTCTTGCGCAGCCGCACGTCGGGCGGGAGGTGGTCGCCGATCGTCGCGAAGCACGACCACACCGTGACCGCCGCCGGATCGCGGCCCGCCTCCTCCGCGGCACGCCGCACGGTCTGGACTGCACGGGTGGTGGTCTCGTCGGTGAAGTAGGTGTGCAGGACGACGGCATCGAAGCAGCGGCCGCCGAGCGCGAGGCTGTTCGGGCCGAAGGCGACGAGCGTGAGCGGGATCTCCTCGTCGAACGTCGGGTCGAGGGCGAGGACGGGGTACGTCCCGGCGGGACCGTCGTGGCCGAGCACCACCTCACCGTGCCAGAGCCGCCTCATCAACCCGACGAAGTCCTCCATCTGCGCGGTCGTGATCAGCGGGATGCCGAAGGCCTTGAACAGCGGCTCGATGCCACGGCCGAGGCCGAGGCTGAACCGGCCATCGGTCAGCCGGTGCATCGTCGTGGCGAAGGACGCCGTGACGATCGGGTGGCGCGTGTTGTGGTTCGTCGCCGCGGTAGCGATGCGGATCCGCTCGGTCACGGCTCCTGCCGCGCCGCACAACGTGACCGCCTCCTTCACGTCGAAGCGCTCGGAGATGAACGCCGTGCCGAGCCCGAGCGCCTCGGCGTCGCGCATCTCGTCGAGCAGCGCGCGTGGCGACGGCGCAGCGCCGGCGAGTGCGTAGAAACCGAGTTCGTCGAGCTGGGATCGCATCGCGGGAAGGTACCGCGGGCGACGTACCATCCGCCCATGGCAGCAGCACCCATCGGTCCCTACAGCCCTGTCGTCCGCGCCGGTGACTGGATCATCACCTCCGGCCAGCTCGGCCTGCACAACGGAGCCCTCGTGGAAGGTGGCGTCCAGGCCGAGACGAAGCAGGTCGTCGCGAACCTCGCGGACCGTTTGGCGGAGCACGGCGCCACGCTCACCGACGTCGTCAAGACGCTCTGCATCCTCTCGTCGCTCGACGACTTCGCCGCGTTCAACGAGGCCTACGTCGAGGCGTTCGGCGACCATCGCCCGACGCGCTCGACCTTCGCCGGCGGGCTCGTGCGGGGAGCCAAGGTCGAGATCGAGGCCTGGGCATACAAGCCGCTGTGACCGCGCGGCTCGAGGACGGCCGCGTCCGCTGCGCCTGGGCGCTCGGCAGCGAGGCCATGGCCGAGTACCACGACGACGTGTGGGGTGTGCCACAGCGGGATGCCCGGATGTTGTTCGAGTTCCTCGTGCTGGAGGGCGCGCAGGCCGGGCTGTCGTGGAGCACGATCCTGAACAAGCGCGCCGGCTACCAGCGGGCGTTCGCGGAGTTCGAACCCGAGGTGGTCGCTGCCTTCGGCCCCGACGACGTCGAACGGCTCATGCAGGACGCGTCGATCGTGCGCAACCGGTTGAAGATCACCTCGGCGATCGACAATGCCAGGGCGTGGCTGGCGCTCGACGATCCGGTCGACTTCCTCTGGCAGTTCGTCGGCGGCGCGCCGCTCCAGAACCCGCGGCAGGAGATGTCGGACCTGCCGGCGACGACCGAAGCGCCCGACCGGATGAGCAAGGAGCTGAAGCGCCGCGGCTTTCGGTTCGTCGGCAGCACGATCTGCTACGCGCTCATGCAGGCGTGCGGCATGGTCAACGACCACGTGGAGCCCTGCTTTCGGCAGCACGAGGTGGCCGGGTTAGGGTGAGCACGTGGCTGGTGTCGTCGCGATCGTGATCGTCCTCCTCGTCCTCCCCGTCATGGTCATCATGAGCGGCGCCGTTCTCGCGGGCCTGCTCGGACAGCTCCTGACGATGGACGCCGAGGAGCGCAACGAGGACAGCGAGCTGCTCGAGCTCAACGTCTGAGCCCGCTGGCGGGCTCCGCCTGCCATCCTGTGCGACATGCATCGCCGGGACAGCACCAGAGAGCTCCTGACCGACGCGATCGTCCGTTACTCCGTCGAGCGCACGCATCTCGATCCGCCGCCGCTCGACCGACCGCGGGAGCCGCAGGAGCTCTTGGCGAGCGTCGGTGACACGATCACCGAGCGGGGCATCGGCGGCCTCGAGGCGCTCCGGTTGTTCACCGACGTGCTCGCGCCGGCGTGCATCTCCGTCGACCATCCCCGGTTCCTGTCGTTCGTGCCCGCAGCGCCGACGGAGGCGTCGATCCTGTTCGATCTCGTCGTCGGCGCATCGTCGATCTACGGCGGTTCCTGGATGGAGGGCGCCGGAGCAGTGTTCGCCGAGAACCAGGCGCTGCGATGGATCGCCGATCTCGTCGGTCTGCCCGACGGTGCCGGCGGCGTCTTCGTCTCTGGAGGGACAGCGGGGAACCTCAGCGCGCTGGTCGCGGCGCGAGCCCGGTGGCGCGAGAACGCCGGTGACGCCCACGACCGGACCCGTGGGCTCGTGGTCTCGTCCGCGGGTGCACACTCGTCGGTGACGGCGGCGGCGCGCGTCCTGGACGCCGACGAGCTCCCCGTACCGGCCGACGAGCGGGGGCGGATGACCGGCGCTGCGCTGCGAGCAGCGATCGCCGAGCTGAGCCCGGAGGACCGTGAGCGCGTCTTCGCCATCGTCGCCACGAGCGGGACGACGAACGCAGGTGTCGTCGATGACCTCGCTGCGACGGCCGACGAGGCCGCAGCACTCGGCACCTGGTTCCACGTCGACGGCGCGTACGGCGGCGCTGCGCTCGTGGCGCCGGGCATCCGCGAGCGCTTCGCCGGCATCGAGCGTTGCGACAGCTTCATCGTCGATCCGCACAAGTGGCTGTTCGCGCCGTTCGATTGCTGCGCGCTCGTGTATCGCGAGCCGTCGCAGGCCCGCCGCGCCCACACGCAGCACGCCGAGTACCTCGACGTCCTCCAGCACGACGACCACTGGAACCCGAGCGACTTCGCCCATCACCTCTCGCGTCGCGCGCGTGGGCTGCCGTTCTGGTTCTCGTTGGCGGCACACGGGACTGCGGCCTACCGCGAGGCGGTCGAGACGACGATCGCGCTCGCGACCGCGGCCGCCCGGGCGATCGACGATGCAGACCACGTCGAGCTCCTGCTCGAACCCGAGCTGTCGATCGTGCTGTTCCGTCGCCTCGGCTGGGCAGCTGCCGACTACCGGCGCTGGAGCGATCAGGCGCTCGCCGACGGTCTGGCGTTCGTCGTCCCCACCGCCTGGGCG
Organism: Acidimicrobiia bacterium; assembly: GCA_050248955.1. Classification (GTDB taxonomy): domain Bacteria; phylum Actinomycetota; class Acidimicrobiia; order Acidimicrobiales; family Ilumatobacteraceae; genus JBFWRK01. The sequence continues at coordinate 81,413 of JBFWRK010000007.1, read as the reverse complement.
GGCGAGACCGTGCTGCGGTTCTGCTTCGTGAACCCGTTGACGACGGTCGACGACGTCAGGCTGATCCTCGATTCGATGCGGTGAGGTTCGCCGAGGTGCGGTGAGGACGGGTCGCGCTCGCGGAGGCCGACGCCCCGCCTCCGCCGGTCGCCGCTACTGTCTCGACGAGCGGGCGGGGAGACGACAAGGAGACGGGACCCATGGGTCGACCACTTCGCCGGTCCGCGATCGTCGGGGCGTTGCTGCTTCCCGCATTCTCGCTGATCACGACGAGCATCGATGCACCGCCGGCGTCGGCCGCCACCGTGCCCGCCGGGTTCACCGACACGCCGGTCGCCTCGGTGAACGACCCGACGACGATCGTGCCGATCAGCAACGGCCGGGCCGTCGTCCTCGACCAGAACGGCAGCGTGCGGATCCTCAACGGGGACACGCTCGTTCCCACACCCGCGCTCACGCTGTCGGTCTGCGGCGGCGGCGGGTCGGAACGTGGCCTGCTCGGGTTCGCCACCGATCGAGACTTCAACGGTGCGGGCAACGTGTTCGTGTACTACACGCACTCCGTCACGGGCGGGTGCGTGAACCGGGTCAGCCGGTTCTTCATGAACGGTGACACGATCGACGCCGGGTCGGAGACGATCCTGCTCGACAACATCGCCTCCAACAACCACAACGGCGGCGATCTCGAGGTCGGCAACGACGGCTTTCTCTACGTCGCGATCGGCGACGCCGGTACGGACCCGCGTGGCGACTCCGGAGCCGGCGGCGCGAACGACGCGGCGCAGGACGGCTCGATCCTCAACGGCAAGATCGTTCGCATCACCACTGACGGCCAGCCCGCGCCCGGCAACCCGTTCTCCGGCCCGACCACGGCGCGGTGCGCCACCCGCGGCGCGACGGCGTCGACACCGGTGAACGCGTGCCAGGAGATCTTCGCCTACGGGCTCCGCAACCCGTACCGGTTCGCGTTCGACACGAACACGGGGGCGACCCGGTTCTTCATCAACGACGTCGGCCAGTCGACGCGCGAAGAGGTGAACGAGGGGATCCTCGGCGCGAACTACGGATGGAACGCGCGTGAGGGCCAGTGCCCCCGCGGTTCCAGCCCGCCCTGCGCCGGGCCACCGCCCGGCGTCACCGATCCGCTCACGGACTACCCGCGTTCCATCGGCACGTTCATCACTGCCGGCGCGTTCGTGCCGAACGGGATCTGGCCGGCGGAGTACGACGGCGGGTACCTCTTCGCCGACGGCGGCTCCGGCAAGATCTTCCTGCGCAAGGCGGACGGATCCGTCGACTATGACGCGCCGTTCGCAACGGATGTCCAGGGGATCGCCGACATGGCGTTCGTCCCCGGCTCCGGCGGCTACAGCCTGGTGTACGTGCTCAGCGGCAGTGGCGCCGTGCGCCGCATCGACCTCGCGAGCAACGCGCCGACGCCGCCGATCGCTGGTCTCGAGCTCGACAGCGTGACGCCGAAGCGGGTCTACGACACTCGGCTCGACATCGGCGTCGCGCCCGGGATCATGCGGGCGAACTCCACGCGGATGATCGATGTGCAGGTGCCCGACCCGAGCGTGAAGGCCGTCCTCGTCAACATCTCCCTCGACCAGACCGCGGCCGCCGGCTACGTGCAGGCGTGGTCGGCACAGTCGATGCGACCGGCGACCGCCGTGATCAACGCCGAAGCGGCTGCGCAGGTCGTCTCGAACACGGCGGTGCTCCCGGTGAACGACGGCAAGGTCGTGATCTACGTACAGGCATCGACGCACGTGATCGTCGATGTTCTCGGCTACTACTCGCAGTCCGGCGGCGCGACAGCGGACGGTCGATTCGTTGCGCTGCCACCGATCCGCCGCGCCGACACGCGCGAAGGGCCCGGCTCGACCCTGCCGGGCGGCCAGACGAACGCGTTCACGGTCGTCGGCGACCACATCGACGTCGCTTTCCCCGGCACGTCGGGCATCCCGAACGACGGCACGGTGGAGGCGGTCGCCTTCATCCTCGCCGCGGTGTCGAGCCCGACCGACGTGCCCGGCCACGTGACCGCCTATCCAGCCGGTGCGGCGCGCCCGAACGCCGCGAACGTGACCGCCTCCGGCCGTTCCGACGCGCGGCCGAACCTCGTGATCGTGCCGCTCGGCACCGACGGGAAGGTCTCGATCCACCGCGTGGCGGTGAGTGACGTCACGGTCGACGTCGCTGGGTACGTCACGGGACCGTCCTCGCCGGCATCGACAGCAGGGCTGTTCACGATCCTCGGATCCCAGCGGGTCGTGGACACCCGGGAACCGATCGGGTTCGGCCCGCTCGATGCCGGCGAGACGGATGCACTCGTCGTCGGCACACCGGACGCGACCGCGGTCCTGCAGAACCTCGCGTTCACCGACACGACGGGACCCGGCTACTACACGTCCGCTCCCGACGACGGCACACCGCTGCCCTTCGTGAGCAACGGCAACACGTCCGGCCCCGGCCAGATCCGCGCTGCGTTCTCGATCACCAAGGTCGGGCCGAACGGCCGGGTCCGCTACTTCGCGCAAGCCGCGACACAACTCGTCGTCGACGTCTACGGCTACGTCACCTGACATCCCCTGGACACCCCCCGGATCTCTGCTCATCCCCGGACCCACCCCCGGATCTCTGCTCATCCCCGGACGCCAGGCGTCCGCCGGTGAGCAGAGACACGGGTGGAGCGCGCCGGTGAGCAGAGATCCGGTGCCTGCGGTGGCCCAGCGCTGGGAGGCCGAGCGCTGGGAGGCCGAGCGCTAGGAAGCCCAGCGGTGGGAGGTCCAGCGCTAGGAGGCCTAGGAGGCCCAGCGGCTCTGGCCGAAGCGATAGCCGACGCTGCGCACCGTCTGGATCAGGTTCGCCTGCTCCTCGCCGAGCTTTGCCCGGAGACGGCGGATGTGGACGTCGACCGTGCGCGCCCCGCCGTAGTACTCGTAGCCCCACACCCGTGAGAGCAGCGTCTCGCGGGTGAAGACCTTGCCGGGGTTCTGGGCGAGGAACTTCAGCAGCTCGTACTCCATGTACGTGAGGTCGAGCGGCTGGCTCGCGATCGTCGCCTGGTAGGTCTCGAGGTTGAGCACGAGCGCGCCGTACTCGACCATCTCCGGTCGGACGCCGCCGCCCTCGCGCCAGAACAGGTGACGCAGCCGGGCCTCGAGCTCGACCGGATGGAACGGGGCGAGGCAGAAGTCGTCGAAGAGGTCGTTGCGCAGCTCGAGCTCCGGCAGCTGCCCGCCGGACACGAGGACGAGCGACGGTGACACCGCTCGGTCACGCTTGCGCAGCGATCGGGCGATCGCCCACGCCCCGTCGGGATCGCCGTCAGCTGCGATCACCGCGCCGGCCCAGCCTTCCGGCGGCTCACTGCGGTTCGCGGCATCGGCGTCGGCGACCGCCTTCCACCGGTACCCGGCGAGGTCGAGCGTGCGTGCGAGATCTGGTGACGGGGGATCGGGGTAGACCGCGATGAGCTCCATCGGATCGCTCACAGCGAACGCAGGTATCGATCGTGCTCGAACACCGAGACATGGGTCTTGTACGCCCGCCACTCCGATCGCTTGTTGCGCAGGAACCACTCGAAGATGTGCTCACCGAGCGCCTCGGCGACCAGCTCGGAGCGCTCCATCGCCCTCAGCGCGTCCGACAACGACGGCGGGAGCTGCTCGATGCCGAGCTTGGCCAGATCGCGGTCGGACATCTCGAAGAGGTTCGCGTCCGCCTCGACGGGGAGCTCGTACCCCTCCTCGATGCCTTTCAGCCCCGCTGCGAGCAGCACGGAGAAGGCGAGGTACGGGTTGCACGCGGGATCAGGCGAGCGGTACTCGATGCGGGTGGCGAAGGGGTTGCCCCGCTTCGGGATCGGCACCCGGATGAGGCCGCTGCGGTTGTTCCTGGCCCACGAGATGTGCACCGGCGCCTCGAAGCCGGGCACGAGCCGCTTGTAGCTGTTGACGGTCTGGTTCGTGATCGCCGAGATCTCGGCGGCGTGACGGAGCAGACCGGCCATGAACTGCTTCGCGATCGGCGAGAGGTTGTACGGGTCGTCCTCGGAGTAGAACGCGTTGTCGTCGCCGCTGAACAGCGACAGGTGGGCGTGCATGCCCGACCCCTGCACGCCTTCGAGCGGCTTCGGCATGAACGTCGCGTGCACGCCGTTGGTCGCAGCGACCTCCTTCACGACGAGGCGGAACGTCATGACGCTGTCCGCCATCGTCAACGCGTCGGTGTGGCGGAGGTCGATCTCGTGCTGGCTCGGCGCGTCCTCGTGGAACGAGTACTCGACCGGGATGCTCATCGTCTCCAGCGTCCGGATGGTCTGCTTGCGCAGCGATCCGGCGACGTCGGTCGTCGTGAGGTCGAAGAAGCCGCCCTCGTCGAGCGGCACCGGCGCGGAGCCGCGCTCGGGCGGCGCGAAGTAGAAGAACTCCATGTCGGGGGCGACGAAGAACGTGAAGCCCATCGACCGCGCCCGCTCGAGGTTACGCCGCAGCACCTGTCTCGGGTCACCCTCGAACGGCGATCCGTCGAGGTTGTGGATGTCGCAGAAGACCCGCGCCTCGGTCGCCTTCGGGTCGCCCCAGGGCAGCACTTCGAACGTGTTCGCGTCCGGCATGGCGAGCACGTCGCTCTCCTGGATGCGAGAGAAGCCGTCGATCGACGAGCCGTCGAAGGTCATCCCGTCCTCGAGCGCGCCCTCGAGCTCTGCCGGGCTGATCGCGAAGCTCTTCAGGTTGCCGAGGATGTCCGTGAACCACAGACGGACGAGGCGTACACCGCGCTCTTCCACCATGCGCATCGCGAACGCCTTCTGCTGTTCCAGCATGTCCGTCACGTCTCCAGTCTGGTGGATGTCTCCGCGAACGCCCAACGGGGGACCGGCAGGTCCCCCGTCAGCACGTCGCTGTCGTCGGCGGAGGCGGGTCGCCCCTGGGCCGGCACGATGATCTCCGTCAGGCCGCCGCCGAGCAGACGGTGTCGACGATGAGCCGGGTGACGGTGTACGGATCGCAGTTGGCGTTCGGGCGGCGGTCCTCGGCGTAGCCCTTGCCGTCGCGCTCGACCTGCCACGGGATGCGGATCGACGCACCGCGGTTCGACACGCCGTAGCTGAACTTGTTGTACGGGGCGGTCTCGTGCTTGCCGGTGAGACGCTTCTCGATCCCGTCGCCGTAGCCCTTCACGTGCACATCGATCTTCTTGCCGATCGCCTCGCAGGCCTTGATGATCGCCTGGTAGTCCTCGCGCATGGCGTAGGTCGAGAAGTTGGTGTGGCAGCCGGCGCCGTTCCAGTCGCCGTCCTTCGGCTTGGCCTCGAACGTGATCACCACGTCGAAGTCCTCGGCGATGCGGTGGAGCAGCCACCTGGCGACGTAGAGGTGGTCGCTGACCGTCAACGCGTCGGCGGCGCCGATCTGGAACTCCCACTGGCCGGGCATGACCTCGGCGTTGGTGCCCTCGATGAGCAGCCCGGCGTCGATGCAGGCCTGAGTGTGGGCCTCGATGATGTCGCGACCGACGACGCGGCCGGCGCCGACGCCGCAGTAGTACGGGCCCTGCGGACCGGGGAGACCGCCACCCTCGGGGAAGCCGAGCGGCGTTCCGTCGAGCCGGAGCATCGTGTACTCCTGCTCGAGACCGAAGATCATCTCCTGCTTCGAGTACTTCTTCGCCGTCTTCTCGCACGTCGAGCGGGTGTTCGTGACGTGTGGCTTCATGTCCGACGCGTTCAGCACGTCGGCGAGCACGAGCACGTTGTGTCCGCCGCGGATCGGGTCGGGACACGTGAAGACCGGACGCAGCACGCAGTCCGAGTGCTCGCCCGTCGCCTGCTCCGTCGACGAGCCGTCGAAGCCCCAGATCGGCGGCGCCTTGCCGTCGGCCAGGATCTTCGTCTTGCTCCGAAGCAGCGGCGTCGGGACGTTGCCGTCGATCCAGATGTACTCAGCTTGGTAGGCCACGAACGGGTCCTCTCGGGGGTCACAGTGAGTGCGGGGCGTCGTCACGCTCGCAGCGAGCCGTTTCCGATCAGTTGCTCTTCTGTGAACGCTCTGTGAACTGGACCGCCGGGAACCGGCGGCGTGACGAGCGACGTCCAACGAGCATGGTCTTCGACAGCACCCCCTCACGAGCCCCGATGTCGCGGCGCAGCTTCCTCGTCGCGCTCGTCGCAGCACCGGCGATCGCAGGCCTCCTCGGCGCCTGCGGTGACGACTCCCCGCCCGACGCCGGCGGCTCCGGCACCGACCCCACCGCCCCAACCACGACGTCACCCGCCGGCGGGTACGAGCACGGCACGGGCGCGGAGGACGTCGTGATCCGGATCGATGCCGGCGTCGGCGCGTTCACCACCCAGACGTATGCGTTCCAGCGGATCCCTGCGCTCCTCGTCACCGGGGACGGGCGGGCGTTCCACCCCGGCGCGCAGATCGCCATCTACCCGCCGCCGCTGCTGCCGGCCGTCGAGGTGCTGACGGTCGACGAAGCGTCGATCCAGGCGCTGCTCGCCGCCGCCGACGACGCCGGGTTGCTCGCGGCACCGCCCGACTACACGGAGGGCGCACCGCAGGTGACCGACGTCGGCTCGACGGTCGTCACGCTCGCTGCCGGGGGTGCGACGTACGTCCACGAGGCGTATGCGCTCGGCTTCGACCAGGAGACCAGCCCGGCCCGCCAGGCGCTGCAGTCGTTCGTGGAGGCGGCGCAGTCGATCTCCGGCGGGCTGACGGGCGGCGTCCCGTTCGCTCCCGGCGAGTTCGAGGTGCTCGCCGTGGTCGACGACGTCGCCAACTACACCGAGGAGCCGCGGCCGGTCGTACAGCCGTGGCCGACCGAGACGGGCGTACGGCTCGCTGACGCGTCGACGTGCCTCCCGGTACCAGCGGCGCAGGTGCAGTCCGTGTTCGACGCCGCCAACGAGCTGTCGTTCTTCGAAGAGGACGGCGTCACGTACCGGCTCGCGGTGCGCCCCGTGCTCCCCGGCGCGGAGCGGTGCGCCTCGTGAGGCCGTTGGCGCGGGCTGATCGGGCGGCCTGATCGCGGGCTGATCTGGTTCAGATCGCCGGCCGCCAGCGCTCCTCGGCCCGCGTCCCGACGAGCAGGAGGCAGACGCACGCTGCGGCGAGCGCGGTGCCGAGCAGGAACGCCGCACCGACGCCGTGGAGCTCGTACAGCTTCGTCGCCAGCACGTTCGTCGCCGCCCGCCCCAACGTGCCGGCACCGAAGAGGAAGCCGATCCCGGTGCTCGGCCGTCCAGGCACCAGGTTCGATGCGAGCGACAGCGCGCTCACGACCGCGAACTCGAAGCCCAGCACGTACAGCGCGAGGAGCGCGAGCCCGGTCGGCAGGTGCTCGTGCGCCGCGGTGGTCATGAGGATGCCGGTCGGGACCATGAGCGAGGCGCCGAGCGCGACGCTGCGACGTTTGCCCCAGCGGTCGGTCACGCGCACGGTGCTCGTCGACGCGACGAGCTCGCCGACGCCGAGCCCGAACGACACAGCGGCCAAGCCGCCCGCGGTCGCTCCGAAGCCGTCCTCGAGCCACGACCCGAACGTCACGAACGCACACTGCGCGGCGCCCATCAGGCAGCCGAACGATGCGATCACGGAGATGAGGTGGATGTTGACCCGGCGTCGGCCGCTCGCTGTGGCACCACGCGCGTGCGCCGGTGGCTCGGGGCGGGCGGATTCGTCGAGCCGCTTCGAGACGAGCGCGGCGAGCACGAGCACGCCGACCGCGGCGACGACGTAACCGCCGCGCCACGACGTGAACCCGGCGACGAGCCCCATGATCGGCACGCCGACGAGGAGCCCACCCGCCCAGGAGATCTCGGTCAGCCCGACGACGCGGCCGCGCCGTTCGTAGGACACGTGATCGGCGATCCAGCCGCCGAGCGAGATGTCGAAGACCGTCTTCGACACGGCGATCGCGAGCAGCGCGATCGAGAAGGTGACGGTGTCCGGGCTGGCCGCGACCGCGAACGCGCTGATCGAGACACCCAGCAGGCCGAACGCCATCGTGCGTCGCCGCGGCCAACGGTCGACGAGCCGGCCGAGCACGGGGGACAGGACGCCGCCGACCTCGCTGACGCTCAACGCGACGCCGAGCGTCGCGAGGCTGACACCGGTGTCGCGGGCGATGGTGGCGAGGAACGGTGGCGCGAAGCGATAGGCGCTGTTCGCGGTCAGCCGTGCCGCGGTGAGCAGCGTCACCCGATCCCGCACCGCGCGCGGGTACGACTCGTCGAGGGCGCGACCGAGCATCGCGCTAGTCGGTCTCGACGTCGCCGCTCTTGGCGATCAGGTACCCGGTCGCCCGCTCCGCTCTGGGGTAGCGGTGCACGAGGCGCCAGAAGTCGGCCGAGTGGTCGGCGAGCTCGAGGTGGGCGAGCTCGTGCACGATGACGTAATCGATGACCCAGTCGGGGAAGCGCGCGAGCCGGTTCGAGATCCGGATCGTCGCGGTGCCCGGCGTGCACGATCCCCAACGCGCGGTCATGTCGTCAGCCCACCGGATCTCGCGCGGACGGGGGAGGTCGAAGCGCCGGGCGAGCGTCGTGGCCCGTTCGACGAGATCGATCCGGTCGGACGAGAGCTTGCGTCGGTAACGGGCGGACATCGTGTCGACCCAGCGCGACTCCTCCGCCCACGACATCCACGACGGGATGGTGATCCGCAGCACGTCGCCGACGAGGTTGGCACCGACCGATCGCTTGCGGCGGGCTGATCGGGTGACCTCGACGCGGAAGTCGACGCCGTCGCCGAGGTCCTGCGCGAGCACTTCGACCGTCGACACGGTGGCAGGGGTGGGCGCCGGCGGAGCAGTCGTGTCGGTCGTCGCATCCGGCGGCGCGGCGTCGACGGTTGGCACCGGGGCGACGGGCTCACCGGGCGCCACCGGGGGTTCGAAGCCGGGGAGCACCGGCGACGGCGTGAGCCGGCGCCTCACAGCCGCTCCGACTCCGCGTCCGACTCGGCCTCCGACTCGGCCTCCGACTCGGCCTCCGACTCGGCCTTCGACGCCGTGTCAGATCCTGGCGCGATGACCGTCCGCGTCTCGGCCTCGGCGGCCTGCGCTGGGCCCGGCGCGGTCGCGTCGTTCGGCTCGATCAGCGCGACGATCTCGGCGTCGACGCTCAAGTCGCGCTCGAACACGGTGAACCAGCACCCTGACAGGTTCGTGATCTGGCGGTCCTGCACACCGAGCAGGCGCCGCAGCACCCGGATCACGCCACCGTGGCTGACGGCGAGGATCTCGCCGTCGGTTCGACGGCCGATCGTGAGCAACGAGGCGATCGCGCGGGCCGCGACGTCCTCGGCCGGTTCGAAGCCAGGCGGTCGGCGGTGGGCGGCCAGGAAGCCCGGCCAACCGTCCTCGACCTCGCGGGCGGTGAGGCCCTCCCACTCACCGGCGTGGTTCTCGCGCAACTGCGGATCGAGCTCGACCGGACCGATCCCGAGCTCGCCGGCGATCACTTCGGCCGTGCGCCGGGCGCGCTCGAGATCGCTCGCGACGACGAGATCGAAGCTGCCGAGCCGGCGCGACGCCTCGAACGCCTGCTGCTCGCCCAGCTCGGTGAGCGGCGGATCGGCCTGACCCTGCCAACGACGGGCTGCGTTCCACGTCGACTGCCCGTGGCGGATCAGCAGGACGCGAGTCGGCATGACGATCGAGGGTAGCCACCCCGTAGCCTGGCGCCGTGGCTGTTCTGCGTCTCTTTGCCGCTGCCCGCGAGGCAGCCGGCACCGGGCGGGCCGAGCTCCCGGGCGACACCGTGGCAGCGGTGCTCGCCGCGGCGCGAGACGCGTTCGGCGAGCAGTTCGTCGCGGTGCTGCCCACGTGCCGGATCTGGCTCAACGGCGAGACCGTCGACGAGACCACGAGCGTCAGCGGGCGCGACGAGATCGCCGTGCTCCCGCCCGTCTCCGGCGGCTGACCAACGCCGACGGCGGGGCGGCTCCCGGCGTACGCTGGGGATCGTGCGCGAGGAGATCGACCGACGGGTGGCGGATCTCGGGGAGTTCATCCGCCAGCAGCGCGAGATCACGAAGATGTCCGTGCGCCGCCTCGCCGAGCTCGCGGAGGTCTCGAACCCGTACCTGTCGCAGATCGAGCGTGGGCTGCGCAAGCCGTCGGCGGAGATCCTGCAGCAGATCGCGAGGGCGCTGCGGATCTCTGCCGAGCAGCTCTACGTCCGCGCGGGGATCCTCGATCCCGACGAGGCCGGCGCGCTGAGCGTGCCCGATGCGATCAACCTCGATCCCCGGCTCACGGCCGAGCAGAAGACCTCGCTGCTCACCGTCTACGAGAGCTTCGTCGGGTCCCGGTGACCACGCTCTGCGCCCCGGCCGGGCGGAATTCCATCGTCGTCGCGTAGGTTGGATCGCATCGTGCAGCGGCTGGCGATGCTCTCGCTCCACACGTCCCCCCTCTCTCAACCAGGGCAGGGCGACGCGGGCGGCATGAACGTCTACGTGCGCGAGCTGGTTTCAGCGCTCGCACAGGCGGGCGTGGAGTGCACGACCTACACCCGCTCGACCGGGTCCGAGCCAGCGACCGAGGTCCAGGTCGAGCCGGGACATCGCGTGGTCCACATCCCGGCGGGCGCGCCCTCGCTCGCCAAGGAAGACCTTCCGGCGGTCGTGGCGACGTTCGCCGACGGCGTCCGCGATCACCTCGCGGACAGCGGCGGCGCGGACGTCATCCACGCCAACTACTGGCTCTCGGGTGTCGCCGGACACCGACTCAAGCACGAGCTGTCCCTGCCGCTGGTGTCGACGTTCCACACGCTCGCCAGGGTGAAGGCGGAAGGCGGCGACGTCGAGCCGCTCCTGCGCGAGCGGGCCGAGATGGAGATCATCGGCTGCGCTGACGCGATCTGCGTGAGCTGCACGGAGGAGGAACGCCAGTTCCGCCGGCTCTACGGCGACCCGCCGGGCCGCATCGAGATCGTCGCCCCTGGCGTCGAGCACGCGCTGTTCGCCCCAGGGGATCGCCGCGGCGCTCGGCGGGCACTGGGTCTCGGCGATCATCCCGTCCTCCTCTTCGTCGGGCGGATCCAGCCGTTGAAGGGTGCTGACGTCGCGGTGCGAGCCCTCGCCGCACTCGGCCGGCGCGACGCGGTCCTGCTCGTCGTCGGCGGCGCGAGTGGCAACGACGGTGACACGGAGGTCGACCGAGTGCACCGCCTCATCGACGAGCTCGGCGTGCACTCGCAGGTGCGGTTCGTGCCGCCGCAGCAGCACCACATCCTCTCCACCTACTACCGCGCCGCCGACGTCGTGCTCGTGCCCAGCCGGTCGGAGAGCTTCGGCCTCGTCGCGCTCGAGGCCGCGGCGTGTGGGACGCCGGTGGTCGCGAGCGCGGTCGGTGGACTGCTGACGCTCGTCGATCACGGCGAGAACGGCTTCCTCGTCCCCGACCGCGACCCCGACGAGTTCGCCCGCTTCACCGCTCTGCTCCTCGGCGACGAGGCACTGGCGCGGTCGATGTCGCGCCGAGCCGCGCAGCGCTCTCGGCGTTACACGTGGAGCCTCGCCGCCGCTCGGCTGCGCCGGGCGTACGCCGATCTGACCGTCGGTTCGCTCGTGGAATGCGCCGCGTGAACGCCGGCTCACGCGGAGGAACTGCGACGTGACCGACTGGCAGGACGACGGCGCGCTCGCCGGCCTCGAGCTCGCCATCGACGGATGGCTCGCCTCCTTCCGCGCCGAGAACCCGGTCGTCGCTGCCGTCGACCGTGGCGAGCCGTCGGACTCGGAGCGACGCTGGTACGTGCGGATGCGCGGAGACGAGAAGGACTTCATCACCGTCTGGCTCACGCTCGGGCAGCGGACGCTCCGCTACGAGGCGTACGTCATGCCGGCGCCGGAGGAGAACATCGCCGAGGTCTACGAGCAGCTGCTGCGCCGCAACGAGCGGCTCGTCGGCGCCCACTTCGCGATCGGCGTCGAGGACGCGATCTTCCTGCGCGGCGAGCTGCCGAACGCAGCGCTGACCGAAGCCGAGCTCGACCGCATCATCGGGTCGCTCTACGCCTACGTCGAGCAGTCGTTCCCGGCGCTGATCCGCCTCGGCTACCCCAGCCGCTTCCGCGACGCCGCGCCGACGGCGGAGCCGGCGCCTGCCACCGCGCCGCCACCACGGGTTCTTCCCGGCTGATCTGCCGGGACGCCGGTGCGTCGGCACACATGGGTGCGGTCCGGGGGTGTCAACCCTCTGATCGGGGAAGTCGAGGCTCGCTGCTCCCGGACCACCTACCGTTGCCGGTCATGACCGACGCCGACACCCCGCCTGTCTCCCTCGCGATCTTCGGCGGCGGCAACATGGGAGCAGCGCTCCTCGGCGGCCTGATCGATGCCGGTTGGTGCCGGCCCGACGAGCTGGCGGTGGTCGAGGTGGTCGCATCGCGTCGGGCCGAGGTCGCGGAGCGCTACCCCGGTGTGGTCGTCGGCGATTCGATCGCTCGATGCGCCGGCGCAATCATCGCGGTCAAACCGCAGGACGTCGCGCCGGCCACCTCGGCAGCGGTGGCAGCCGGCGCTCGGCGCGTGCTGTCGATCGCCGCCGGCGTGACGGTCGCAGCGCTCGAGGCCGCGGCCGGCGACCCGGGCGTCGCCATCGTCCGGGCGATGCCGAACACCCCGGCGATGGTGCGCGCCGGCGCCTCGGCGATCTCGCCCGGCAGGGCTGCCCGGGAGGACGACCTCGTCTGGGCGAGCTCGATCCTCGAAGCGGTGGGCACCGTCGTGCGCGTACCGGAGCACCAGCTCGACGCGGTGACCGGTCTGGCCGGATCCGGTCCGGCCTACGTGATGCTCGTCGCCGAAGCGCTGATCGAGGGCGGCGTCCTGGTCGGCTTGCCCCGGCCCACCGCTCGTGCGCTCGTGACGCAGCTGCTCGTGGGCTCGGCGACGTTGCTGCAGCAGACCGGTGAGCTGCCGGAGATCCTGCGGGCGAACGTGACGTCGCCCGGCGGCACCACCGCCGCGGGGCTCCGCGCGCTCGAGTCGCACGGCGTTCGGGCAGCGTTTCTCGACGCTGTCAACTCGGCCACTGAGAGAAGTCGGCAGTTGGGCGCTTAGCGCGCACGATCCTGGTATCACAGAAATCTCTTCGGTTTCTGGGACGTGACCCTTTTCTCAGCGTTGTGATTTGCGTAACCTCGCCGCTTAGGTCGAGAGACCGGTCGGTCGCCCTGCGTGACCGGCGGACGCGCCCGAAAGGGCTGCGCCGACGAGGCCGGTGCCATCGGGGGGTTGGCGCCGGCCTCCGTCGCGCGTCCACGGCTCGCCCACTCACAGCGAACGAGTGGGGTGGGTAGGGTCGAGGAGATGGAACGACGCTTCGACACGATCTCGTTCCTCTCCGACTTCGGCACCGCCGACGAGTTCGTGGGTGTCGTGAAGGCGGTCGTGCGCGACCTGGCCCCGCATGTCACGATCGTCGACCTCACGCACGAGATCCCGCCGTTCGACATCCGCGCCGGCGCGCTCGCGCTCGCCCGCTGCATCGCCTACGTGCCTGCCGGCATCGTCCTCGCCGTCGTCGATCCCGGGGTCGGCACCGACCGACGGGCCGTCGCGGTCGAGGTCGCCGGCGGCGCGGGCATCGTCCTCGGCCCCGACAACGGGCTGCTCGGTCCCGCAGTGGCGCTCACCGGCGGCGCCGAACGGGCCGTCGTCCTCACCAACGACGAGTACCACCTCGCGTCGCCGGGTGCGACCTTCGCCGGACGGGACGTGTTCGCGCCGGTCGCCGCGCACCTCTGCAACGGTGTCGATCTCGCCGATCTCGGCGACGAGATCGATCCCGCCGTCTTGCTGCCCTCGGTGATCCCGCTCCCGCGCGTCGAAGGGTCAACACTCGTCGCCGAGGCCGTGTGGATCGACCGCTTCGGCAACGTGCAGCTGAACGTAGGCCCGGACGACCTGAGTGCCGCGTGGGGTCCGGACTGGGGTGACCGCGTCCGGGTCCGCTTCGGTGAGCACGTGCGCTCGATGGTCGTCGTGCCGTCGTTCGCAGCGATCCCGCCCGGTGCACCAGGCCTCGTCGTCGATTCGTACGGGATGCTCGCGCTCGCGCTCGATCAGTTCTCCGCGGCTGCCGAGCTCGGCCTCGGGCCGACCGACCCGGTCGTGCTCGAACCGGCGCCCGACGAGGGTGGCGTCACCTCACCGGTCACGCTCCGGACCGGCCGGATAGGTTGACGACATGCGCCCAGCGACCACGCTCACCATCGCGCTCCTCATCCTCGTGATCCTCGGTGCCGGCCTGTACCAACTGCTCGTCCAGCTCTGATCGGCCGCCATGGTGACGGTCGGTCGAGCCCCAGGCCCACAGCGCCGGAGCGATCATCGGGCGGCACTACGATCACGTGGCTCTCGGAGGGGGACCTGACACCGTGAACCTCGCGCATCTGATCGACGACCATCCGGCTGACGGAATCGCGCTGATCAGCCGTGGACGGCCGACGACCTACGGCGAGCTCCGGGACCAGGTCGGCGCGCTGCGGGGCGCGCTCGCCGGCCTTGGCATCAGCGAGGGCGACCGGGTCGCGATCGTCTGCGGCAACTGTCGCTACTTCGTCGTGTCCTACCTCGCGGTCATCGGCCTCGGCGCGGTGGCAGTGCCGCTGAGCCCGTCGTCGCCCGCTCCCGAGGCAGCCCGCCAGATCTCCGCCGTCGGCGCGCTCGCGGCGATCGTCGACCCCGTCGCAGCGTCGGCGTGGGCCGTGATCGCACCCGCGTGCCCGTCCGTCGAGCACGTCGTGGCGACCGACGGCTCCCTGATCGACGGTGCCGTCGGCTTCGACGAACTGCTGTCCCACACCTCGGTGCCGATCGTCGACGTCGACCCCCATGCGATCGCCGTCCTGATCTTCACGAGCGGCACGGCCGGTGCGCCCCGAGCGGCGATGCTCACCCACGAGAACCTGCGCTCGAACATCGACCAGAGCGAATCCGCAGTCGTGCGCGTCGACGCCAGCGACGTCGTCTTCGGTGTCCTCCCGCTGCACCACATCTATGGGTTGAACATCGTGCTCGGGCTGTCCCTCGCCCGCGGCGCCACGGTCGTGCTCGTGAACCGCTTCGACCCGGCCACCGCGCTCGACACGATCCGGGAGCGGGGCGTCACCGTGATCCCGGGTGCGCCCCCGATGTGGCTCGCATTCGCGCAGTTCGACGAGGCGCCGGCAGATGCGTTCGCGAGCGTGCGTCTCGCGCTCACGGGTGCGTCGAAGATGCCCGAGGACGCGATCCGCCGTCTCGAGCAGCGGTTCGGCCTGCGGCTCAGCGAGGGCTACGGGCTGACCGAGGCATCACCGACCGTCACCAGTTCCGCCGGGCTGCAGATCAAGCCGGGCTCGATCGGCAAGGTGCTCGACGGCATCGAGGTGCGGCTCGTCGACGAACAGGGTGACGACGTGGTTGCCGGTGACCCGGGCGAGATCTGGGTGAAGGGACCCAACGTCTTCGCCGGCTACTTCGAGGATCCGGAAGCGACGGAGCGCGTGCTCACCGCTGACGGCTGGCTGCGCACCGGGGATGTCGCGGTGACCGACGGAGACGGGTACCTGTACCTCGTCGATCGCGTCAAGGACCTCATCATCGTGTCCGGCTTCAACGTGTACCCGGCCGAGGTGGAGGACGTCCTGGCCGGGCATCCCGGGGTCGACGACGTCGCCGTGATCGGCGTGCCGCACCCGCACACGGGGGAGGCCGTGAAGGCCTACGTCGTGCAGTCGGCCGGCGCCCACCTCGAGGAAGAGCAACTGATCGCGTACTGCTGCGCGAACCTCGCCCGCTACAAGTGCCCTTCGAAGATCCTCTTCGTCGACGAGCTCCCCCGCGGCGTGGCCGGCAAGCTGCTCCGGCGCGAGCTGCGTTGAACACCAGCCACGAGGAACCCGGCGAAGAGCACGACGATGCCGGCGAGGAGCGTGACGATGAACGCGCGGTCCTTGCCGAGGCGACCAGCGAGCGTGCCGCTGGCGGAGAGCACGATCGTGCCGGCGGCGATCAGCAGGTTGCCGAGCACCCGGCCGGGCGGCGCGCTGCGCGTCCGCACGAACCGCCAGGTGGTCCAGAGGGCGCCGGCAATGATCACGACCGCCGACACCCCCGAGCCGACGGCGGCGAGGACCCTCGGGAACGCGCCGAACAGCTCCCTGCCCTCGGGGAACTCGGCCGACGGGACCGGGCCCTTCATCGGGGCGGTCAGCACGACGCCGGTCGCCAACCCGGACAGCCACAGCAGCCACGCGCGGACGCGGTTCCCGACGCGTTCGCCGCCGATCAGGTAGACGGTCCCGAGCGCGAGCCACGGGACGTTGAGGATCGCGCCGGTGAGGAAGAACATCCGGAAGCTGGGTGCGCTCCAACCGCGCTCCATCGCCCACCACAGCGATGCCGAGCCCGCGGCGAACAGCAGCAGGGCGATCGTCCAGGCGAGCTCGTGTGGCCGGCGGCGGCGGGACCAGCGGTCGAACGTGGACAGCGCGAAGGCGAGGGCGACCAACGTGGCCGCAGCAGCGAGGGCGACATCGACAGTGACCACGAGGAGTGGAGGTTACGAGCAGCTGACTTCGTGAACACGTGCACGAGCGCGTAACCTGGGAGACGCATGGTCGAGCACCGAGGCACCGATCACCGAACCACCGGAGAGCGCGTCCGCCGCCGGATCCCGGAGGCGACCGTCGCTCGGCTGCCCGTCTATCTGCGCATCCTGACCGAGTTGGCGGCTGACGAGGTCGACTCCGTCTCGTCCGACCGGCTCGCTGAGCTCGGTGGAGTCAATGCCGCCAAAGTGCGCAAGGACCTCTCGTATCTCGGGTCGTACGGCACTCGCGGGGTCGGCTACGAGGTCGCCTATCTCGTCTACCAGATCCGCCGTGAGCTCGGCCTCACGCACGACTGGCCGGTCGTGATCGTCGGCGCCGGCAACCTCGGCCAGGCGCTCGCCGGCTACGGCGGGTTCGGCGAACGGGGCTTCCCCGTGGCGGCTGTCGTGGACATCGACCCGGCGAAGGTCGGCTCGTTGGTCGCCGGCACGCGCGTGCGCCACATCGACGACCTGACGCAAGTGGTGCAGTCCCGCAAGCTGTCGATCGGCGTGATCGCGACGCCGGGGCACGCCGCCCAGGACGCTGCCGACCGGCTCGTCCAGGCCGGCATCACGTCGATCCTGAACTTCGCACCGACCGTGCTCTCGGTCCCGCGCGCGATCCGCGTGCGCAAGGTCGACCTCGCGGTCGAGCTGCAGATCCTCAGTTACTACGAGCAGCGCAGCGCCGCGACGCCGTCGTTGAGCGTCGTGCCCGGTCCCGGCGGCTCTGGCCGGTCGGCGAGCGCCTGAGGTCGCCGTGTCCATCGTCGTCATCGGGGTCAACCATCGCACGGGTCCGCTCGCCATCCTGGAGCGGGTCTCGCTGTCGGTGGACGCGGTGCCGAAGGCGGTGCACTCGCTCCAGAGCCGCAGCAACATCGCCGAGGTCGTCGTCGTCTCCACGTGCAACCGGATCGAGGTCTACGCCGTCGCCGAGCGCTTCCACGGCGCCTACGCCGACATCCGCGACTTCTTCTGCGAGCTCGGCGGCCTCGCCCCCGACGACCTGCATCCCCACCTCTACAGCCAGCACGACGAGGCGGCCGTCACGCACCTCTTCGAGGTGGCCGCCGGCCTCGACTCGGCCGTCCTCGGCGAGCACGAGATCCTCGGCCAGGTCCGCTCCGCATGGGAGCTGGCGCAGGCCGAGGGCGGTTCCCGTGCCTCGCTGAACCTGCTGTTCCGCCACGCGATCGAGGTCGGCAAGCGGGCCCGTACGGAGACGTCGATCAGCCGCTCCACCGCGTCGGTGTCGCACGCCGCGGTCGAGATGGCGAGGGAGCACCTCGGTGGTCTGGCCGGACGGCGCGTGCTCGTCGTCGGCGCCGGCGAGATGAGCGAGGGCATGGCCGTCGCGATCGCCTCGAACGGCGTCGCCGAGATGGCCGTCGCCAACCGGACACCGGAGCGCGCCGCCGCACTCGCCGACCGCGTGAACGGTCGCATCGCACCCTTCGCCGACCTGCCGGCTGCCATCGCCGAAGCAGATCTCGTGCTGACGGGTACCGGGTCCGGCAGCATCATCATCGACCACGAGATCGTCGCCGCAGCGATGTCCGTCCGCCCGCAGCGGCCCTTGCTGATCGTCGACATCGCCGTTCCCCGCGACGTCGATGTCGGCGTCGCCGCGATTCCCGGGGTGAGCCTGCTCAACCTGGACGACCTGCGGACCTGGGCGGCGAAGGGCATCGAGCTGCGCAAGACCGAGGCCGACAAGGTCCGCGTGATCGTCGCCGACGAGGTCGAGCGGTTCGTCGTCGAGGCCACGGCGCGACAGGCGGCGCCGCTCGTCGCGCAGCTGCACGAGCGGGCGGAGGCGGTGCGCGCTGCCGAGCTCGCGCGCCACGGCAAGCGTCTCGCGGAGCTCACCCCGGCTCAACGGGAAGCCGTCGAGGCCGTCACCCGGGGCGTCGTCGCCAAGCTCCTCCACGGGCCGTCCGTCCGGTTGAAGGACGACGTCGGCTCACCCCGTGGTGAGCGCAACGCCGCGGCAGTGCGCGACCTGTTCGACCTGCAGTGAGCGTGGCGTGACCCACCTCCGCCTCGCCACGCGTTCCAGCCTCCAGGCGCGCACGCAGACCGAGGTCGTCGCCGGCCTGCTCGAAGCTGCCGATCCGAACTGCACGGTCGAGCTCGTGTTCGTCGACACGACCGGCGACCAGCGACAGGACGTCGCCCTGCACGAGCTCGGCGGCCAGGGCGTGTTCGCGAAGGAGGTCCAGATCGCAGTGCTCGAGGGTCGCGCCGACCTCGCGGTGCACTCGGCGAAGGACCTGCCGTCATCGCCGAACCCCGGGTTGGTCATCGGCGCGTTCGGACGCCGGCGCGATCCGCGCGACGCGCTCGTCGGTCGGTCGCTCGCAGAGCTGCGGCACGGCGCGACGGTCGCCACCGGTTCCGTCCGCCGGCGGGCGCAGCTCGCCGGGCTCCGACCGGATCTGCGGTTCGTCGAGCTGCGGGGCAACATCCTCACCCGACTGACGAAGATTCCCGATGACGGCGCGATCGTGATGGCCGCGGCCGCGCTGGAGGTGCTCGGTCTCACCGAACGAATCGCCGAGACGTTCGCACCCGAGGTGTTCGTGCCGCAGGTCGGGCAGGGCGCGGTGGCCGTCGAGTGCCGTGAGGACGACGGTCGCGCCCTTCGAGCGCTCCGTGCGATCGATCACGCGCCGACTCGGATCGACGTCGAGATCGAGCGCGCCTTCCTCGCCGAGATCGGCAGCGGGTGCTCGTTGCCAGTGGGCGCGCACGTCACCGGGAACCGCCTGCTCGTGTACCTCGCCCGGGCGGACGGCACCGTCCACCGCGCCGACATCGACCTCGAGGGTGGTGACCCGTTCGCCGTCGCCCGCCTTGCCGCGCACGATGCCCTCGGCTGACCAGCCGCTCGCCGGACGGACGATCGTGGTCACTCGCGCCGCCGAGCAGGGGCGGCGGTTCACGGAGCTGCTCTCAGCGCTCGGTGCCGACGTCATCGAGCTGCCACTGATCGCCGTCGTCGACGCGCCGGACGGCGGGTCCGCACTGCGCGAGGCCACCGATCGGCTCCGCGAGTTCGACTGGATCGTCGTGACGTCGCCCAACGGCGCGTCGAGGCTCGCGGCGCTGCTGCCGCCCGCTTCGTCGGGCGAGCCGTTGCCCCGCATCGCCGCGATCGGCGCGGCGACGGAGGCAGCACTCGGGACCGGTCGTTCCGCTGACCTCGTCGCCGGGACGGCGGTCGCCGAGGGCCTCCTCGACGATCTCGCCGGCGTTGCTCCGGCACGCGTCCTCGTCGTGCAGGGCGACCGTGCCCGGCCGGCGCTCGTGGACGGGCTGCGGGCGATGGGGTGGGCGGTCGAGCGGGTCGTGGCCTATCGGACGGTCCCCGCCCGGCCGCCGGCCGACGAGCTGTGGCGCGCGCTCGATGCCGACGCGATCACGTTCGCATCCGCCTCGACCGTCCAGTCGTTCGTCGAAGCAGTCGGCTCGGCCGAGCGCCATCCGCCCGTGGTCGTCAGCATCGGACCCGAGACGACGGCGGCCGCCGTCCACCTGGGGCTGGGCGTGACGGCGACCGCCGATCCCCATTCGCTCGACGGCATGGTCGCCGCGCTCGTCGCCGCGCTGGGGCGGCGATGAGGCCGCCCGCGGTCACGCCCGCCGCGCTCGTGTTCGACCTCGACGGCACGATCCTCGACACCGAGACCGTCGAGTACGACTCGGTGCGACTCGTCTGGGACGAGTTCGGACACCACTACCCCGTGACCCGCTTCGTGGACGTGATCGGCACGACGGATGCCCTCCCGTGGATCGCCGAGCTCGAGCTCGTCCTCGGCGAAGCGGTGGACGCGGCGCGGGTCGGCCGTCTCCGTCACGAGTACCGGCGATCGCTGCTCGCGGAGCTCCGCCCCCGTCCAGGCGTGGTCGAGCTGATCGACGCCGCCGTCGAACGCGGCATCCCGCTCGCGATCGCGTCGAACTCGCCGCTCGCCTGGGTCGACAGCCGTCTCACCGACGCCGGGTTGCTCCACCACTTCGGTGCGCTCCTCGCGGTCGACGTCTCGAGTGCGCCGAAGCCGGACCCGGCGCCGTACCTCGAGGCGTGCATCGCGCTCGGCGCCGACCCGGCATGCACCGTGGCGTTCGAGGACTCGAACGTCGGCGTCCGCTCGGCACGCGCGTCCGGCTGCTTCACCGTCGCCTGCCCGGGCCCGCTGACCGAGGCGCACGACCTCTCGGGCGCGGATCGGGTCGTCACGTCGCTCGCCGGCATCGACATCGAACAGCTGGCGGTGTGGCTCGGCGACCGCCGGTCCTAGGATCGCGGGCGATGACCGGCTTCCCCGTCCAACGTCCGCGACGGCTGCGACGCACCGATGCGCTGCGCCAGTTGGTCGCCGAGACCCGGCTCGGCGTCGACGACCTGGTCGCACCGCTCTTCGTGCGCGAGGGCATCGACGAGCCGCAGCCGATCGTGTCCCTCCCCGGGGTCGTGCAGCACACGCGCGAGAGCCTCCGCAAGGAGGTCCGCGAGCTCACCGAGCTCGGTGTGCGCGCCGTCATCCTGTTCGGCGTCCCCGCGCGGAAGGACGCCGTCGGGTCTGGCGCGTTCGATCCGGACGGCATCGTCCAGGTGGCGCTTCGCGACCTTCGTGACGAGGTCGACGACCGGGTCGTGCTGATCGCCGATCTCTGCGTCGACGAGTACACGGACCACGGACACTGCGGCATCGTGGACGCCCTCGGCGAGGTCGACAACGACGCGACGCTCGAGATCTACTGCCGCGCCGCTCTCGCCCAGGCGGAAGCGGGCGCACACGTCGTCGCGCCGTCCGGGATGATGGACGGACAGGTCGGTGCGATCCGCGGCGCCCTCGACGGCGCCGGCCGCGACGACGTGTCGATCCTCGCCTACTCGGCGAAGTACGCCTCGGCGCTCTACGGGCCGTTCCGCGACGCGGTCGACGTGCAGATCGCCGGGGGCGGACACCGCAAGGGGTACCAGCAGGACTGGCGCAACGCTCGCGAAGCGCTCGTGGAGGTCGACGCCGATCTCGCGCAGGGCGCCGACATGGTGATGGTGAAGCCGGCCCTCGCCTACCTCGACGTCATCAGTGCGGTCCGCGCCCGCGTCGACGTCCCCGTCGCGGCGTATCACGTCAGTGGCGAGTACGCGATGATCAAGGCCGCTGCCGCGAACGGATGGATCGATCACGACGGCGTCGCCCTCGAACACCTCACCGCGATCAAGCGCGCCGGTGCCGACATCATCCTCACGTACCTGGCCCGCTGGTACGCAGAGCTGGTGGCGTAGCGTCTCGCGGCGTGACCGTCCCGTACTGCGATCCCGACGCCTGCCCTGCAGCCGGCTGCACCCCCGCGGCGTGCGTCGGCGCGGGAGTGCCATCGAACCAGGTGCTCTTCGAACGCTCGTGCAGGGCGATCCCGGGTGGCGTGAACTCGTCGATCCGGGCGTTCAACGCCGTCGGCGGCACGCCGTACGTCGTCGCCCGGGCCGCCGGCCCGCACATCTGGGACGTCGAGGGGCGTCGCTACATCGACCTCGTGCAGAGCTACGGCGCGATCATCCTCGGTCATGCCCACTCCGCAGTCGTCGACGCGATCACGCAGGCCGCGGCTGACGGCACGTCGTACGGCGCGCCGACGCCGCGGGAGATGAAGCTCGCCGAGGCGATCCGAGAGCGGGTGCCGACGTGCGAGCTCGTCCGGCTGATGAACTCGGGCACCGAGGCGACGATGACGGCGATCCGCCTCGCCCGCGGCGCGACGGGACGCAACCGGATCGTGAAGTTCGCCGGCAACTACCACGGCGCCGCTGACGTGCTGCTCGCCGCGAGCGGCAGCGGTGTCGCGACGCTCGGTCTGCCGGGTACCGCCGGCGTCCCCGCGGCCGCGGTGGCGGACACGATGGTCGTGCCCTACAACGTCGTGCCCGAGCTCGACGAGAGCGTTGCCTGCGTCATCGTCGAGCCGGTGGCGGCGAACATGGGCCTGGTGCCACCCGAGCGCGGGTTCCTCGAAGGACTCCGGGCGGCGTGCGACCGGGTCGGCGCGCTACTGATCTTCGACGAGGTCATCACCGGCTTCCGCGTCGACCTCGGCGGCGCCCAGGCGCGCTACGACGTGCGCCCCGACATCACCTGCTTCGGCAAGGTGATCGGCGGCGGTCTGCCGATCGGCGCGATCGGTGGGCGGAGCGACGTGATGGAGCAGCTGTCCCCGCTCGGCCCGATCTTCCACGCCGGCACGCTGTCCGGCAACCCGCTCGCCACAGCGGCTGGACTGGCCGCGCTCGGCGAGCTGACCGACGACAGCATCGTCGAGCTCTACGCCCGCGCCGGGCGCCTCGGCGCCGGTCTGCGGGATGCGATCACCGCGGCCGGCATCACCGTGCAGGTGCCGGTCCTCGCGACGCTCGTCGGGCTGCGCTTCGCGTCGTCGATCGCGACCGACTACGAGACCGCGCAGGAGACCGACGAGGCGACGTACGCGGCGTTCTTCCACGCGATGCTCGACGAGGGCGTCGCACTCGCGCCCGGCGCGTACGAAGTGATCTTCGCCGGCCTCGCCCACACGGACGAAGTCATCGACGAGATCATCGAGGCCGCGGACCGCGCCGCCCGGAGGGTCGCCGCCTCCCGCTGAAGGGGGTCAGGCGTCGGGCGCGAAGCGGGCGATGGCGGCGGCAGCCCTGTACGCCGCCTCGGCAGGGCCGAGCTCGTCGGGTCGGAGGAGGTTCGCCATGATCCTCAGCATCCACTCCATCAGCGTCCGGTGGTGCATGGCGGCGTTCGTCAGCTCGCTCATGACGCGCGGCTGGCCGATCGCCCTCGCGAACAGCCGCCCGACCTTGAAGTACTGGCCGTACTCCTCGTCGAGCAGCGCCGGGTAGCGCTGCAGGGCGACGCCGTCGCCGACCGTGAGGGCTTCGTGCAGCACCCCGGCTGCGAGCCGCCCGGTCTCGTACGCGTAGCCGATGCCCTCACCGTTGAACGGGTTCACCGATCCGGCCGCGTCGCCGACGACGAGGTACGTCGGACCCGACTTCGGGCCGACGGAGTTGCCCATCGGGATCCGCCCGCTCGTCGCGAGCTCGGTCGGCTGCGCCGGGTCGATGCCCCAGCGCTCGCGCAGCGACTCGGAGTACGTGTCGAGCAACTGCGCAGTGTTCACGCTCTTGAAGTCTCGGAACGTGGACAGCACCCCGACGCCGATGTTCGCCGTCCCGTCGCCGACCGGGAAGACCCAGCCGAACCCCGGCATCGCATTGCCGGCGCGATCCTTCACGTCGAACACCGATTCGATCCACGGCTCGGCGTGGCGAGGTGACTCCCAGTACGAGCGGATCGCCGTGCCGTGCGGCCACGCCCGCGTACGGAACGTGCCGAGCACGCGTCCGAAGCGGCTGTTCGCGCCATCGGCGACGATCACGTACCGCGCCCGCATCTCCTGCAGGGGGCCTTCGCCCGGTGCCTGCACCCAGGCCCCGCGGACGAAGCCGCGGTCGACGATCGGGGACACCGCCTCGTGCCCGTCGAGCAACGTCGCGCCGGCGCGCTGCGCGTTGGCGGCCACCAGCGCGTCCAGCTCGCTGCGCCGGACCACGTAGCCGTGCTGTGGGAAGATCGGGTGCGCGGGCCATGCGACCTGCACGTCGCGGCGGAGGTTCGTGGCGCGCACCCCGATCGTGCGATGGAACGCCGACAGCTCGTCGGCGATCCCCATGTCGCCGAGCGCCTTCACCGCGCGCGGTGTCAGCGCGTCCCCGCAGGTCTTGTCGCGCGGGAACGTCCTGCGCTCGAGAATGGTGACGGCGTGGCCCTTGCTGGCCAGCCAGTACGCGGCGGACGCGCCGGCCGGGCCGCCGCCGACGACGAGGACGTCGACGTGCCGCGCGGTCACACGGCGCCCGGGATCAGGGCTGCGACGGGCGTGGGTCGGTGCCGACACCCTCGATGGTGTCGAAGGTCAGCGAGCCGTCCTCGAGACCGGCGAACATCTCGGACTCGGGCGAGCACCACGTCTCGTACTCGTCGACGTACTCGGCGTCGGTCGGCTCCGCGCCGCCGATGACGTAGCGCTCGTGGCAGACCACGCCGAGGATCTGCGCCTCGGTGAGCGCACCGCCGTACTTCTCGCCCTGCTGTGGCATGTACGAGGAGCCGTTGAACCCCTTCGGCCCGTGCGCGCCGCCTTCACGGTTGGGATCGCCCCACACCGTGATCCCCTGGAGGTCGTACTGCTCGCTGCCGGTGTAGACGAGGTTCAACATGTCCTCGATCTTCGGGAAGGTCTTCAACACCTCGCCGTTCGCGAGCGGCCGGCCGGCGCCACCCTGGCCTGCTGCGCCGTGGCAGCTCGAGCAGCCCGAGTAGGCAGCTTCGCCGACGGCGAGCGGTCCGGCGACCGTCTCCTCGACCGGCTGCATGCCGCGGAGGTAGAGGAACGCCCACACCGGCAGCAGCCCGAGCGCGCCCATCGCCCAGTACGGCATCTTCTTGCGCTCCTTCGCCGCCTGGATGTACGGCGGGTCGGGCTTCGGGGGAGGCGGCGCGGCGGGTGCCTGCGCGGCCGGCTTGGCGGCAGCCGGCGCAGCGGGCGCCGATTCGGCAACGGTCGCCGGCGTGCTCGCCGCGGCGGGTGCGTCGCCACCCTCGGCAGGGAGTCCGGTCGCTGCCCGGCGTTCGCGAGAGCGCTTGAGCAGGTGCTCGGGGATCTCAGTCACGGGGTCACATTAGAGCGGACCTCCGAGAGGAAGGGAATTCACGCTCCCCGGCCGTCGCCCGACGGAGCGGGGCCTCGTGCACGATCGCACGATCAGGTGAACGCGTTCGGAGCGCGTGCTAGAACGCCGGTTGTTCCACTGCCGACACCGACCGGACTGGCCCGAGCCCGGGGAGTGACGGCTAGTGTTCGTGCAAAGTTTCACGAACCGTGCGGTCGTCGCGACCGATGTGCGGTCCGGGCACAGCAGACCGATCCGAGACCGAGCCGAGACCGAGACAGGAGGGGTAACCATGTTGGCGATCAACATCACCAAGTGGCCCGGCATGAACCAGGCGTTCCTGGTGTCCTTCCTCGTCACGATGGCGCTCACCCTCGTCGTGATCCCGTTCGGGAAGCGCCGCAAGGTCGGCAGCCCGCTGACGTGGGGCGAGGCGATGTTCGCCGCCACCTACGCCTTCTTCGTCATGTTCCTCGCCTACGGTGTCGTGCCCCACCAGTGGTTGACCCATGTGCAGAACGAGCTCGGCTGGCAGAGCAACAAGCCGGTGCTCGGCCCGGGCGGCATCTTCAAGTCGCAGGCGGCCGGCGGGTCGTTCCCGTTCGACATCAACTACCTCCAGGTGGGCGACGCGCTCGTCGCCGGCATCTACGGCTTCTTCCTCGGCCTGCAGATCTGGATGTGGAGCTGGTGGCAGAAGCGCGGGGCGACGACCACCACCACCGAGGTCGCGACCTCCACCTACGGCCGGCCGCTCGTGAGGAAGGCCTGATCCATGGCCCGCACCGACGCGAACCCGCCGATGCCGGAGTGGTCGACCGAGTACCAGCTCGTCGAGGTCGACGCCGACTACCTGACCAAGGCCGTCAAGCCGAAGCAGTTCATCCACATCGACCAGTCCGAGTGCATCATGTGCGAGGGCTGCGTGGACATCTGCCCGTGGAAGTGCATCCACATGGTGACCCCGGAGGCGGTGGCCGAGGCCGCCGGCACGGAGCAGCCCGGTGCCGACCCGAGCGACAAGGTCATCTTCATCATCGACGACGACGTCTGCACCCGTTGCGCCCTGTGCGTCGACCGGTGCCCGACGGGCGTCATCATCATGGGCAAGGCCGGAGCACCCGGGAACACCGGCGACGCCCATCAGCGCACCAACAACCACGGCTACGCCTACGGCATGCGACTCTGAGGAGCAACCTACGTGGCGAAGATCATCGAAGAGAAGCCCCGACCGACGCTCAAGGACCGTCTCACGAAAGTCCAGGGAACGGTCCAGGGCAGTCAGGCCTGGAGCTCGATCTTCCGGCCCGGCTCGATCTTCCGCAAGGGCTACACGGACAGCCCGCGGAACCGGTCGTACGTCATCATGAACTCGGTGCTGTACCACCTGCACCCGGTGAAGGTGAAGCGGCACGCGGTGAAGGTCAGCTACACGCTGTGCCTCGGCGGGCTGAGCTTCTTCCTCTTCATCCTGCTGACGGTGACCGGCATCTTCCTGATGTTCTTCTACCGCCCGACCACCGCGGCGGCCTGGCAGGACATCCAGAGCCTGCAGACGTCGGTCACCTTCGGCCTGCTCGTCCGCAACATGCACCGCTGGGGCGCGCACCTCATGGTGCTCAGCGTGTTCCTCCACATGGCGCGGGTCTTCTACCACGGTGCCTACAAGCCACCCCGCGAGTTCAACTGGGTCATCGGCGTGATCCTGCTCACGCTCACGCTGCTGCTCTCGTTCACCGGCTACCTGCTCCCCTGGGACCAGCTCGCGCTGTGGGCCGTCGCCGTCGGCACGAACATGATGGGCTACACACCGGTGTTCGGTACGCAGGTGCGCTTCGTCCTCCTCGGCGGTGTCGAGATCGGCGCCGAGACCCTGCTGCGCTGGTACGTCCTGCACGTCCTGATGCTCCCGTTCGTGATCGTCATCTTCATGGCGATCCACTTCTGGCGGGTGCGCAAGGACGGCGGCATCTCCGGGCCGCTGTGACGACCAGTGATCCGACCAATGATCCGGACCAGTGATCGGAAGGGAGTGACGACGGCATGACCGAGATCCCCGAACACCTGCGCAAGCGGGCAGAAGAGGCCCGCGCCAAGGCTGCGGCCGAATCGGCCAGCAAGGAACCCGCGGCAGAGGCCGCGCCGGCAGCCTCCGCGGACGCGCCTGCCGCCGCGGCCGACCCGCGCATCCCGGCGCACCTGCTCGAGCGCAGCCGCGCCGCGAAGGCGAAGGCCGAAGGTGGCGAGGCGGCTGCGGAAGCGCCTAGTGGTGGTGGCGGCGTCGCCGTCGCCGAGAAGGTCTCGTCGGCCGTCGCCACGGCACCAGCCGGAGGCGGCATCCCCGTCGGCGCCGGGCCGGGTGGGCACACGCAGCGCCTGCTCACCGTCGTCAAGTCCGGTTCGATCCAGGACGTCAAGGCGGCGCCGATCGACAAGGTGCACACGTGGCCGCACCTGCTCGCCATCGAGTTCGTCGCCGCACTCGCCTGCACCGCGTTCGTCACGCTGTTCTCGATCTTCGTGAACGCTCCACTGCTGCAGCTCGCGAACACGAACCAGACGCCGAACCCGTCCAAGGCGCCGTGGTACTTCCTCGGTCTGCAGGAACTGCTGACGATGTTCCACCCGATGGTCGCCGGCGTGACCATCCCCGGCATCGGCCTGTTCGCGCTGATGCTCGCGCCCTACATCGACCGGAACCCGAGCAACAAGCCCGAGGACCGGAAGTTCGTCACGTCCCTGTTCACCATCTTCCTGATGTTCTGGGCCGTTCTCGTCATGATCGGATCGTTCTTCCGTGGGCCGGGGTTCAACTTCGTGTTCCCGTGGAAAGACGGACTGTTCTTCGAGCTGTGAGGTGAGCAAGCCATGAGCCCTGGTGCCATCATCGCCATCGGAGTTGCGGTCGTCGTCGTCCTCGCTGCGGTCCTGTTCCTCAGCGCCGCCCGGCGCGCGGACGTCCGCGGCGCCGGTGCCCTGACCCGTGAGACCCGTCGCCGCGACCGTGGCTCGGTCGAGGGCGTCGCCCCTGCGGCCACGGCGCAGGACGTCGAGAAGTTCGCCTCCGACGCCCGAAGCAGGGCGATCGTCCCGGTCGCCGGCCTGCCGCCGGTGCCGTGGACCGCGCCCGACCCCGAGGTCATCGGCGTCACCCGCCGGCAGTTCTTCAACCGCACGCTCGTCACGTTGATGAGCGTCTCGCTCGGCAGCTTCGGCCTCGCCTGCATCGCGTTCCTCTACCCGCGTGCCGGCGGCGGCTTCGGCTCGAAGGTCAACGTCGGCAAGCTCGACGACATCATCGGTGGCATCCGTCAGGGCGGCGGCTTCCTCTACCGCCCCGAGGCGCGCACGTGGCTCACGGAGTACCCGTCGACGGCGCTGACGAAGGCCGAAGCGATCTATCCCGAGCCGATCCTGAACGGCATGCGCGCCGGAGTGGTCGCGCTCTACCAGAAGTGCCCGCACCTCGGCTGCCGCGTGCCCGAGTGCAAGAGCTCGCAGTGGTTCGAGTGCCCGTGCCACGGCTCGCAGTACAACCGCGTCGGTGAGAAGAAGGGTGGCCCGGCGCCGCGCGGCATGGACCGCTTCGGCGTCACCCTCGACGCGACGGGCAACGTCATCGTCGACACCCAGGTGCCGTTCAACGGCCCGCCCATCGGTACCAACACGACCGGCCAAGAGGCCGAGGGTCCGCACTGCATCGGTGCAGGCGAAGGGGGACACTGAGCATGTACGCGCTCGCCACGACGACGTTCGCGTGGCTCATCTTCCTCGTCTTCGTCCTCGGCTACGCCCTCTACGTGCTGGCGAACCTCCGCGCCGGTCGGCGCGAGGTCGGCTCGGAGATCGAGCTCGCCGCGAACCGCAAGCCGTACTACGACGACGAGACGCTCGAGGGTCCGAAGCTGGAGCGGACGCAGCTACTCGCGGTGCTGTTCCTCGCACTGATCGCACTGTCGCTGCCGATCTACTGGCTCTTCGAGCCGCAGCGGCAGGCAAACGCGATCGAGGGCTGGGACAAGCGGTTCGCGTCGCAGGGTGGCCAGCTGTTCGCCCCGACCGCGGACGGCGGCTTCAACTGCGCCGGCTGCCATGGCGGCATGCGCGCCGGCGGCGGCTCGGCGCCGTACACCGTCACCGACCCGAACACCGGCGAGGTGAAGGCCGTGACGTGGAACGCGCCGGCGCTGAACACGGTCTTCTACAAGTTCTCCGAGAGCGAGGTCCGCTTCATCCTGGAGTACGGCCGCCCGTTCTCGCCGATGTCGGCGTGGGGCCTCGCCGGCGGCGGGCCGATGAACGACCAGCAGATCCAGACCCTGCTCGAGTACCTGAAGAGCATCCAGATCCCGCGTGAGGATTGCCTGACGCAGGTCGAGGACACCCGGAACTGCGAGGGCGGCCACCTGCCGGTCGACTCGCAGGCCGAGATCCAGGCCGCTGCCGAGAAGGCGGTCGCCGACGGCACCTACGCCTCGATCGGCGAGGCGCTGTTCAACCTCGAGCTCGGCTCGGGCGCCTACTCGTGCGCCCGCTGCCACACGAGCGGCTGGTCGTTCGGCGACCCCAAGGTGTCGGGCCAGGGCGCGTTCGGCTGGAACCTCACGGGTGGGTCGACCAACGTCGCGTTCGCGAGCGAGCAGGACATGATCGACTTCGTGAAGAACGGCTCGGAGTATGGCAAGCAGTACGGCAACCAGCGCCAGGGCAGCGGCCGCATGCCCGGCTTCGGCAGCCTGCTCACCGATGAGCAGATCAAGGAAATCGTCGAGTACGTCCGGAGCCTCTGACCCATGACCCTCGCCTCAATCCTCGCCGTCTCCTGGGAACCGGAGATCCGCGGCATCATCACGGTGCTCATCGGGTTCGTCGCACTGTGCGGCAGCACCTACCTGCTGCTCGCCACGAACACCGGCGCCCGCCTCGGCTTCCTGATCGCCTTTGCCGGCCTTTTCGGCTGGATGTTCATCATGGGCTCCATCTGGTGGGTCTACGGCATCGGCCTGAAGGGGCCCGAGCCCTCGTGGAAGCCGGCGAGCCCGGTCACCGTGGTCCGGGACGGCGATCTCGTCGCTGGCGGCGTCACGAACGACGCCGACCCGACCGCAGACGGCTGGACGAAGCTGCCGGAGGACGATCCCGGACGCGGCCAGGCCGTCGCCTCCGCCGACGAGATCCTCCAGCGCGAGGCCGAGGTGTTCGCGGCCGGCGAGTACGTCGCCCTCGCGGTCTACGACAAGGGCGGTGAGAGCTGGCCGAAGCTCGGCGACAAGCTCGACTTCATCGCCTTCCGCCACGACCCGCACTACGCGCTCGTCGAGGTCCAAGCCGTCGAGCCGTTGCTCACCGAGCCGGGCCGCGCCCCGCTCACGCCGGCGGTCGACCCGTCGCAGCCGAAGACCTACGTGCTGATGCTCCGCGACCTCGGTGCGAAGCGCCAACCCTCGGTGTTCATCACGCTCGGCTCGGGCCTGATCTTCGGCCTTGCGTGCCTGATGCTGCACCGCCGCGACCGTCTGGTCGTCGCCAATCGCAGCGCCGCACTCGAGCCGGCCACCGTCAGGAGCTGATCGACATGAGCCAGTACCTCCCGATCATCGCTCTGTTGGTCCTGGCATCGCTCTTCGGAGCGCTGAGCTTTGCGGCGTCGCGCCTGCTCGCACCCCGCCGCCCGTCGGCCGCCAAGGAAGCTCCGTACGAGTGCGGCATCGTCCCGAGCCGTGATGCGCCGGAGCGGTTCCCGGTGAGCTTCTACATCGTGGCGATGCTGTTCATCATGTTCGACATCGAGATCATCTTCATCTACCCGTACGCGGTGAGCAGGGAAGCGCTCGGTGGGTACGTGTTCTGGGAGATGCTCGCGTTCAGCGCCGTGTTCTTCCTTGCCTTCGTCTACGTCGTCGCGCGCGGCGCGCTCGACTGGGGTCCGCTCGACCTCTCCCGCCGGCTCGATGCGTCCGTGTCGGCCGAGCGGACCACGTCGAGCACGATTCGCCGGGTCGGCCTCGAGGGTCGCAACGAGGAGGCTGCCTGATGGCCATCGTGAAGGATCTCGTCAACGACGGACTCGGTGGGATCCCTCACAACGCGATCACCGGCAAGCTCGAAGACCTCGTCAACTGGTCACGGGCGCGTTCGTCGTGGGCGGCGACGTTCGGCCTCGCGTGCTGCGCGATCGAGATGATGGCGGCCGGTGGCCCGCACTACGACCTGGCCCGCTTCGGCATGGAGGTCTTCCGGGCGTCGCCACGCCAGGCCGACATCATGATCGTCGCCGGGCGCGTGTCGCAGAAGATGGCGCCGGTGCTGCGCCAGGTCTACGACCAGATGATGGAGCCCAAGTGGGTGATCTCGATGGGCGTGTGCGCATCGAGCGGTGGCATGTTCAACAACTACGCGATCGTGCAGGGCGTCGACCAGATCGTCCCCGTCGACGTGTACGCCCCTGGGTGCCCACCCACCCCGGAGACGCTGATCCACGCGATCGAGACGTTGCACACCCAGATCGAGACCGGCGAGCTGATGAAGCGCCGCGCGGCAACCGGCCGCGGCGCCGAGATCCACGTCGAGGCGCCGGCTCCTGGCGCCCGCCCGGTGCCTGTTGCCATGGGGGTCCGGTGAACCATGGAGTTGTTGCACGGATGCATCACTTCTGAGTCGCGCGGTCAGGCGGTCGTGCATCCCACGCGCGCGCAGTACCTGCCGTTGATGAAAGCGCTGCTCGACGAGGGCTACGACGTCTGCGCCGACCTGTGCGGCGTCGACTACCTCGCGTTCTCGGGACGCTCCCTGCCCGACGGCGTCACTGCGGAGCGGTTCGAGATCGTCGTGAACCTCCTCGACATCACCCGCAAGCAGCGCCTGCGAGTGCGCGTGCAGGTGCCGGCGGACGAACCGGTGGTGCCGAGCCTGTTCGATCTCTGGCCCGGCACGGAGGCGATGGAGCGCGAGGCGTTCGACATGTTCGGCGTCAGCTTCGACGACCACCCCGACCTCACCCGCATCCTGATGCCCGAGGACTGGATCGGGTACCCGCTGCGCAAGGACTACGACGACGCCCGGATCCCCGTCCAGTTCAAGGGAACGCGCTGATGACCGACATCGTCGAGACGATCCGCGAGGGCAACGAGCCGGAGCAAGGGCTCCGCCGTCGCAGCGAGCTGAACGCCCGCTCGCTCATGCGCGACATCGGTGCCGTCCTGCGGATGAGCGAGGCCGACGCAGCACGGCTCGCCGACGAACAGGTCGACCCCGACAGCGACCAGACGATGATCATCAACATGGGGCCGCAGCACCCGAGCACGCACGGCGTGCTCCGGTTGATGCTCGAGCTCCAGGGCGAGACCGTGCTGCGCTGCAAGCCCGTGATCGGCTACCTGCACACCGGCATGGAGAAGACCGGTGAGCAGCTGACCTATCTCCAAGGCGGCACGAACGTCACCCGTATGGACTACGCCAGCCCGCTCAACAACGAGCTCGTGTTCTCCATGGCGGTCGAGCAGCTGCTCGGCATCGAGAGCGACATCCCAGAACGCGCGGTGTGGATGCGGATGCTGCTCTCCGAGCTCAACCGGATGAGCAGCCACCTGCTGTTCATGGCCACGAACGGCATGGACCTCGGTGCCGTCTCGATGATGCTGTACGGCTGGCGCGAGCGCGAAGAGGTGCTGCGGTTCTTCCAGAAGGTGACCGGGCTGCGGATGAACCACAACTTCATCCGCCCGGGCGGCGTCGCCGCCGACCTGCCGCCGGGGTGGCGCGACGACGTGCTCAGGCTGCTCGAGCTCATCCCGCCGCGGCTGGAGGAGTACGACACGCTGCTGACGGAGCAGCCGATCTGGCGGGAGCGGCTCCAGGGCGTCGGCGTCATCACGGAGCAGGAGGCGTTGGCGCTCGGCGCCACCGGCCCGATCCTCCGGTCGACCGGCGTGGCCTGGGACCTCCGGCGTGACATGCCGTACCTGCACTACGACGAGGTCGACTTCGATGTGATCGTCGGGTCGTACGGCGATTCGTTCGACCGCTACGCGATCCGGCTCAACGAGATCCGCGAGTCGATGAAGATCGTCCGCCAGATCCTCGACCTGATGCCGTCCGGCGACTACCGCATCCAGGACAAGAAGATCACACCGCCACCGCGTGCCCGGATCGACGAGTCGATGGAAGCGCTGATCCACCACTTCAAGATCTTCACCGAGGGCTTCAAGGTGCCCGAGGGTGAGGTCTACGTCGCGATCGAGAGCCCGCGTGGCGAGATCGGCTGCTACATCGCGTCCGACGGCTCGGCGACGCCGTACCGGATGCACGTCCGGGCGCCGAGCTTCATCAACGTGCAGTGCCTGCCGCACATGCTGCACGGTGGCCTGATCGCCGACGCGGTGGCGATCATCTCGTCCGTCGACCCGATCCTCGGCGAGGTCGACCGGTGACGCCGGTCGCCGAGTCGCTCGCCCACCGGAGCCGAGCTGCAACGGAGGCTCCGTTGCGAACCACCGAGAGAGGATGATCGTGGCCCGTCTGAACGACGCCAACGTGCTCATCGCCAAGGAGATCATCGGCCGCTTCCCTCGGCCGAAGTCGGCGCTCATCCCGTTGCTGCACCTCGCCCAGGAGCAGGACGGCTACATCACGGATGCCGCGATGGCCCATCTCGCCGAGCTGCTCGGTGTCACGCCGGCCGACGTCTACGGCACGGCGACGTTCTACGAGATGTTCAAGTTCGAGAAGGTCGGGCGGTACTGCATCAACATCTGCACGAACATCTCCTGCCAGCTCCTCGGCGGGTGGGAGCTCCTGCAGCGCGCGGAGGAGCGGCTCGGGGTCACGTCCGGCGGAACGACCCCCGACGGCATGTTCACGCTCGAGGACGTCGAGTGCATCGCCGCCTGCACCGAGGCACCGGCGCTCCAGGTCAACTACCGCTACCGCCACACGGTGACGAACGACGACTTCGACGAGCTCGTCGACGACCTGTCGGCCGGCCGCCTCGACGCGGAGATCCCGCCCCACGGCACGCTCGCCCGTGTCCGGCAACGCACGAGCGACCGATGGGCCAACACCGGCACCGAAGCACAAGCCGAGGTCGATGCCAGATGAGCGACAAGCCTTCCTATCTGGTGCCGGGGCTGGTGCCGTCGGGGCCGAAGTTGATCACCGCGCGGTTCGACCAGGCCGACGCTCACACGTACGACGGCTACGTCCGTACCGGCGGCTATGCCGCGTTGCGGCGCGCCGTCACGTCGATGACGCCCGAGCAGGTGCACGACGAGGTCAAGGCCTCGGAGATGCAGGGCCGTGGCGGCGCCGGTTTCCCCGCCGGGACGAAGTGGGGCTTCCTGCCGCCGACCGTCTTCCCCCGGTACGTCGTCGTGAACGGCGACGAGAGCGAGCCCGGCACCTACAAGGACCGGCTGCTGATGGAGAAGGACCCGCACCAGCTGATCGAGGGGGTCCTCATCGCCAGCTACGCGGTGAAGGCTGCCCAGGCGTTCCTCTACGTCCGCGGCGAGATGGCGCTCGCCCAGGAACGGCTCGCGCAGGCGTTGAACGACGCCTATGCCAACAACCTCGTCGGGCGGAACATCCTCGGTACCGACTTCAGCGTCGACATCACGCTCACGTGGGGCGCAGGCGCGTACATCGTCGGCGAGGAGACGGCGCTGATCGAGAGCCTCGAGGGTGAGCGCGGCATGCCGCGGCTCAAGCCCCCGTACTTCCCCGCCTCCAAGGGCCTGTACATGCAGCCGACGATCGTCAACAACGTCGAGTCGCTCTCGAACCTGCCGTGGATCGTGAACGAAGGTGGTGCCGCGTTCCAGGCGATCGGAGCACCGACCTCCACCGGGATGCGGATGTTCGCGGTCAGCGGCCACGTGAAGCGGCCCGGCGTGTTCGAGGTCCCGAACGGCGTCACCACGTTCCGCATGCTGTTCGACGCGCCCGAGTACTGCGGCGGCGTCCGTGAGGGCCGCGCCGTGAAGGCGTTCATCCCCGGCGGCGCGTCGGCGATGTGGTTCTACGGCGAGCACCTCGACCTGCCGCTCGACAAGCCGACCGTCGACAAGGCGGGATCGATGCTCGGCTCGGGAGCGATCATCGTGATGGACGAGCGCACCGACATGGTCGCCGCCTGCTGGCGCATCGTGCGCTTCTTCGCGCGTGAGTCCTGCGGCAAGTGCACGCCGTGCCGCGAGGGCACGACCTGGCTCGAGCGGATCCTGAAGCGGATGCTCGACGGCAACGGGCGTACCGAGGACCTCGACCTCCTGATGGAGGTCAGCGAGAGCATCAGCCCCGGCATCGCGTGGCCGCCGCGCCAGACCACGATCTGCCCGCTCGGGCCCTCGGCAGTGTCGCCGATCGCGTCCGCGGTGAAGCAGTTCCGCCACGAGTTCGAGCACTACGTTGCGCACGGCCGCCCGATCGACGGCGTCGACCGACACGCGATCCACGGAACGGCTCACGCCCATGTCTGACACGAACGAAGCAACGGCAGCGCCGCCGAAGACCACGCTCTCGATCACGGTCGACGGCCGCCCGCACGAGGCCAGGCCCGGACAGCTCGTGATCGATGCCTGCGAGGACGCCGGCACCTACGTGCCGCGCTTCTGCTACCACCCGCGGATGAACCCGGTCGGCATGTGCCGGCAGTGCCTCGTCGAGGTCGATGGCCCGCGCGGTCCGATGCTCGTCGTCTCGTGCATGACGCCCGTCGCGGAAGGGCAGGTCGTGCACACCGAGACGGACACCGTGAAGCGAGCGCAGGAGGGCGTGCTCGAGCTGCTGCTCGTCAACCACCCGCTCGACTGCCCGGTGTGCGACAAGGGCGGCGAGTGTCCCCTCCAGGACCAGGCGATGAGCCACGGGCCGGGTGAGAGCAGGTTCGTCGAGGAGAAGCGTCACTTCGAGAAGCCGATCCCGATCAGTGACCTCGTGTTCCTCGACCGCGAGCGCTGCGTCCTCTGCGACCGCTGCACGCGCTTCGCCGACGAGGTCGCCGGCGACAAGCTGATCAAGTTCGTCAACCGTGGCAACCAGACCCAGGTGCTCACGTTCCCGAACGAGCCGTTCAGCTCGTACTTCTCCGGCAACACCGTGCAGATCTGCCCCGTCGGCGCGCTGACCGCAAAGCCCTACCGCTTCAAGGCGCGCCCGTGGGACCTCGAGCAGGTCGAGAGCACCTGCACGTCGTGCGCCGTCGGCTGCCGGGTCGTCGTGCAGTCGAGCCGTGACGAGCTCCTGCGGCTCCAGGGCGTCGACAGCGATCCCGTCAACTGGGGCTGGCTGTGCGACCGAGGCCGCTTCAACTTCGAATCCGCCAACAGCGAGCTGCGCCTCGGCACGCCGGCGATCAAGCAGGGCGACACGCTCGTCGAGGCATCCTGGGCAGAGGCGATGGCGAAGGCCGTCGAACTGATCCGCTCGGCGCTCGCGTCCGACGGCCCGTCCGGCATCGGCATCATCGGCGGTGCGCGGGGGAGCAACGAGGACGCGTTCGCGTGGGCACGGCTCGCCGCCGACGTGATCGGCACGACGAACGTGGACGCGCAGCTCGGCGACGGGCTGCCTGCCGAGCTCCTCGGGTTGCCGCGGGCGACCATCGACGACGCGTGCTCGGCCACCACGCTCGTCCTGCTCGGCGTCGATCTCAAGGAGGAGCTGCCGGTCCTCTACCTCCGTGTGCGCGACGCAGCGGAGAAGCGCACGATCCGGCTGGTCGAGCTCTCGCAGATGGACAGCGGCCTCACGCGGTACGCCTGGAAGTCGCTGCGCCACCGCTCCGGTGAGCAGGTCGCAGCCGTGCGCGATGCGCTCGCCGACGCGGACATCTCCGCGCAGCTCGGCTCGGGCAGGGTCGTCGTCATCGCCGGGCGAGGCAACCTCGCAGAGGGCACCGACTGGTGGACCACCGATGCGCTGGCGTCACTGCTCGCCGCGGTCCCGTCGGCGACGGTGCTGCCCGCGTTCCGGCGCGGCAACGTGGTCGGCGCCCTCCAGGTCGGGCTGCGTCCGACGGCTGGTGGCTCGGACACGCGGGCGATGCTCGAGGCGGCGGCGAGCGGCAAGCTCGCCTGCCTCGTGCTCCTCGGCGCCGACCCGCTGCTGGACTTCCCCGATGCGGACCTCGCCCGTCGCGGTCTGGCCGGCGCCCGTTCGATCATCGCCGTCGACAGCTTCGTCACCACCTCGTCGCAACACGCCGACGTCGTGCTCGCCGCCGCCGGCTACGGCGAGAAGGGCGGCACGACCACGAACCTCGAGGGACGCGTCACCACGCTCGCCCAGAAGGTGACCGTCGTCGGCACCGCGCGACCTGACTGGATGATCGCCACCGAGCTCGCCCAGCGGCTCGGCGCCGACCTCGGCTTCCGCTGCATCGAGGACATCACCGACACGATCGCGTCGATGGTCCCCGGGTATGCGGCCGTGACGCGCGACGCGCTGCGCTCCCAGCGCGACGGCGTGCTGAGCTCGTTCGGCACATCGACCCGGATCGAGCCGAAGGGTGAGATCGCGAAACCGCCGAACGGCTACGACCACCGGCTCGTCGTGAGCCGGAAGCTGTACGACCGAGCGGTCTCGACCCAGCTCTCGCCGTCCCTGGCCGGTCTCGCTGCCGCGGCGACCGTCCACCTGCATCCGCTCGACCTCGACCGACTCGGCGCGAGCGACGGGACGCCGCTCAAGGTGACGAGTGGCGCCGGCGCCGTCGTGCTCGACGCTGTCGCCGACGCGGGCATCCCCCGCGGCGCGGCGTGGGTGCCGTTCAACCAGGCGAACGTCAGCGCCGCCGATCTGCTCACCAGCGCGGCCGGCGTCACCGACGTGCGCATCGAGACGCTGGAGGCGCGGTGACCGCCATGCTCGGCTTCGATCCGATCCTCGTCGGCGACATCTCGCTCGGCGACGTCCTCTTCATCGTCGTCAAGGTCCTCATCGTCTTCGTGATCGGCCTCGTCGGCACGATGTTCATGGTGTGGTTCGAGCGCAAGGTCATCGCCGGCATGCAGAACCGCATCGGCCCGAACAAGGCCGGACCTTGGGGTCTCTTCCAGACGTTGGCCGACGGCATCAAGCTGTTCTTCAAGGAAGACCTCGTGCCCGATCGGGCCGACCGCTTCGTGTTCAAGCTCGCGCCGTACCTCGCGTTCGTGCCGGCGTTCCTCGTGTGGTGCGTGATCCCGCTCGGCGGTGACTTCCGCGACGGCAAGGGCGGGCTCGTCGAGATCCTGGGCAAGACCACCCAGGTGCAGCTCGCGGACCCGCCGGTCGGCGTCCTGCTCGTGCTGATGCTGAGCTCGATCGCGGTCTACGGGATCATGCTCGCCGGCTGGTCGAGCGGATCGAAG
The DNA here is from genome assembly GCA_050248955.1 of Acidimicrobiia bacterium. Taxonomy (GTDB): domain Bacteria; phylum Actinomycetota; class Acidimicrobiia; order Acidimicrobiales; family Ilumatobacteraceae; genus JBFWRK01. Next base: position 42,719 of record JBFWRK010000007.1, on the reverse strand, counting down.
TACCCGCTGCTCGGCGCGGTCCGGGCGACGGCGCAGATGGTGAGCTACGAGGCCGCACTCGGCCTGTCGCTCGGCGCGGTCCTGCTGCTCGCCGGCACGCTCTCGACGAACGGCATCGTCGCATCGCAGTTCGACATCAGCCGCTGGCACCTCGTCGCTACGGGCGTCGTCCCCTTCGTCATCTTCGTGATCGCGGCGACGGCCGAGCTGAACCGCCCGCCGTTCGACCTCGTCGAAGCGGAGCAGGAGATCGTCGGCGGCTTCAACACCGAGTACTCCTCGATCCGGTTCGCGCTCTTCTACCTCGCCGAGTTCATGAACACGATCACGATGAGCGCGATCATCGTGACGCTGTTCCTCGGCGGGCCGCAGCCGCTCGCCGTCGGCGACTGGACCGCTGACATCCCGCTGATCCCGAACGGGCTCGAAGGCACGGTCTGGTTCCTGCTCAAGCTGTTCCTGTTCCTCTACATGTACGTGTGGTTCCGGGCGACGCTGCCCCGCCTGCGGTACGACCAGTTGATGGACCTGGGATGGAAGATCATGATCCCGGTCGCACTCGGCTGGTTCATGTTCCTCGCGGCGATGCGCGTCGCGCAGGACGAGGGCTGGAACCGAGGGCTCGTCGGTGCGATCGCCTTCGTCGGGCTCGGCATCGCCGGTCTGCTGCTGACCGCGGCCGTTCGGGTCAGCTCCAGGAACCGCGCCAAGGAAGGGGCGATGTTCTGATGGGCTACCTCGGGGGTTTCCTCGTCACCATCCGTCAGCACGGCAGGCGGAACCGGGTCACCACGGAGTACTCGGGCGGTCGTGAGAGCCGCAAGGGTTCGGCGAAGCACGACACGAAGATCGCGAAGCCGGAGCGGCTCCACGGGCGCCATGTCCTCAACCGCTACGAGGACGGGATGGAGAAGTGCATCGGCTGCGAGCTGTGCGCCGGGGTCTGCCCGGCACGCTGCATCTACGTGCGTGGTGCCGACAACCCCGCCGACGACCCGGTCAGCCCGGGCGAGCGCTACGGGTTCGTCTACGAGATCAACTACCTGCGCTGCATCCACTGCGACCTGTGCGTCGAGGCCTGCCCGACCGAGGCGATCACCGAGACGAAGCTGTTCGAGTTCTCGTTCACGAACCGCAAGGACGCGATCTACACGAAGGCCGAGCTGCTCGTCGACGACGACGGCAAGCCGAAGCAGCTCCCCTGGGAGGACTGGCGCGAGGGCGACGAGCTGGCGACGTCCGGGTGGATGCGGGCGACGGCGCCGTCGGGTGCCGCCGCGTTCGAAGGCATCGAGGCCTGGTCCGGCGAGCTCGGTCACGGTGTCCGCGCCCCCGAACCGGCGCAGGACGCGGTCGACGGGACCACCGGCGATGGGTCCCACGACGGTGACGGGTCGCACGCCGGTGACGGGTCGCACGCCGGCGAGCGGGGCGAGGGCGCGGCGGAAGGCACGGCAGGCCATCGAGGTGGTGACTCGTGACCGAGACGATCGTGTTCGTGATCGCGACCGCGATGGTGCTCGTCGGCGCGGTGGGCGTCGTCGTGCGCAGCAACCCGGTTCACGCCGCGCTGTCGCTCGTCCTCACGCTGTTCGGCATCGCCGTGCACTTCGTCGCGCTGCAGGCGCACTTCCTCGCCGCCGTCCAGGTGATCGTGTACGCCGGCGCGATCGTCGTGCTGTTCCTCTTCGTGATCATGCTCCTCGGCGTCGAGAAGTCCGATGACATCCGGGTCGAGCCGTTCAAGGTGCAGCGGCCGCTCGCTGCGCTCGTGGCCGTCGCGCTCGCCGGGTTCGTCGGCACGGCAGTGATCGTGAGCCGCAGCCTGTTCTCGTCGCGCGGCGAGCTCGAGCCGGCTGAGGACAACATCCGCGAGCTGGCCAGGTCGGTCTTCTCCGACTACGTCTTCGCGTTCGAGCTCACGTCGGTACTGCTCGTCATCGCAGTCGTCGGCACCGTCCTCCTCACCCGCCGACCCAGGAAGGACGTCGCGAAGTGACCGGGATCCTCGCCGTGCAGCCCACGCCCACGTGGTACCTCCTGCTGTCGGCAGCGGTGTTCGCCATCGGCGTGTTCGGCGTGCTGGTCCGGCGGAACCCGCTCGTGATGTTCATGTGCATCGAACTGATGCTGAACGCCGTCAACCTGTCGTTCGTGGCGTTCTCCCGGATGCTCGGCGACATCGGCGGGCAGACGACCGTGTTCTTCGTCCTCGTCGTGGCGGCAGCCGAGGTCGTGGTCGGCCTCGGGATCATCGTGGCCATCTTCCGACGCAAGCCCGGCGCCACCGCCGACGACATCGCTCTGATGAAGGGCTGAGGACGCGACGATGCTCGACCTCATCTGGTTGATCCCTGCCCTGCCGCTGGCCGGCTTCGTGCTGATCGTCGTTCTCGGCCGGCGCCTCGGCGACCCCTTCGCCGGATGGCTCGCGACGGCCGCGTGCGGGGGTGCGTTCGCCGTCACCGTCGGCGTCTTCTTCGACCTGCTGTCGAAGAGCGCGGACGACCGCGCCCACGTCGAGACGATCTTCTCCTGGGTGCCGGTCTCGTCGTTGCGCGTCGACCTCGCGTTCCTCGCCGACCCGCTGAGCATCACGATGGCGCTGTTCGTCACGGGCGTCGGCACGCTGATCCACCTGTACGCCATCGGCTACATGCACGGCGACCCGAAGTTCTCGAAGTTCTTCCTGTACCTGAACCTCTTCGCCTTCTCGATGCTGATGCTCGTGCTCGGCGAGAACATGCTCGTCACGTTCCTCGGCTGGGAGGGCGTCGGCGCCTGCTCGTACTTCCTCATCGCGTTCTGGCACACGCGCGAGTCCGCTGCGACGGCCGGCAAGAAGGCGTTCGTCACGAACCGCGTCGGTGACTGGGGCTTCATGATCGGCATGTTCCTCGCCTTCCAGGCGGCGGGCACGCTGAGCTTCCCCGGCCTCAACCGGCTCGCCGAGGAAGGCGGGCTCGCCGGCAGCACGGCGACGGCGATCACGCTCATGCTGTTCATCGGGGCCTGCGGCAAGAGCGCGCAGCTGCCGCTCTACATCTGGCTACCGGACGCGATGGAAGGCCCGACGCCGGTCTCCGCGCTGATCCACGCCGCGACCATGGTCACGGCCGGCGTCTTCCTGATGACTCGGATCAACCCGATCATCGCCTCGTCGTTCGAGTGGGCACCGACGCTGATCGCGGTCGTCGGCGTCAGCACGGCGCTGTTCGCGGCCACCATCGCCGTCGCCCAGAACGACATCAAGAAGGTGCTCGCCTACTCGACCGTGAGCCAGCTCGGCTACATGTTCCTGGCGGTCGGCTCCGGCGCCTACATCGCGGCGATCTTCCACATGGTCACCCACGCGTTCTTCAAAGCACTGATGTTCCTCGGATCCGGCTCGGTGATCCACGGCATGCACGACGAACAGGACATGCGCCGGATGGGCGCGCTCCGCAAGCTGATGCCGATCACCGCCGTGACGTTCATCATCGGCTGGTTGGCGATCGCCGGCGTGCCGCCGTTCGCCGGCTTCTGGTCGAAGGACGAGATCCTGCTCTACGCCTGGGACAAGTCGCCCGTGCTCTGGGTGCTCGGCTTCCTGACCGCGATCCTCACGGCGTACTACATGACCCGTCAGGTGATGATGGTCTTCTTCGGCGAGGCCCGCTGGAAGGACCACGCCGACGAGCACGGCGCGCACGGCGACAAGGTTCCGCACGAGTCGCCCTGGATCATGCTGACGCCGCTCGTCGTGCTCGCCGGGTTGGCGATGGTCGGTGGCGGGCTGAACCTGCCGTTCAACTCGCAGACGAAGCGCCTCGAGCACTGGCTCGAGCCGGTCGTCGAGGTCGGCGAGCGCCACCTCACCGACTCGTCCGACGACATCAAGTGGGTCCTCGCCGGCCTCGCGGCGCTGTTCGCCGTGCTCGGCATCATCGCAGGAGTGCTGGTGTACCTGAAGAAGAAGTTCAGGCCGATCGAGCCGGCGATCCTCGCCAACGGCTGGTACTTCGACCAGGCGGTCACGGACTTCGTCGGCGGACCTGGGCTGGCCGCCTTCGAGGGGGCAGCCTGGGTGGACAGCAACGTCGTCGACGGTGCGGTGAACGGCACCGCGACGAGCGTCCGGGCGGCAGCCGGGGTGCTGCGCAAGGGCCAGAGCGGCTTCATCCGCAACTATGCGCTCGGCATCGGCATCGGCGTCGTCGCGCTGCTCACCTGGTTCCTGCTGCAGGGCCTGGGGGTGCTGTGATGCTCGCCGCCGAGACCACCGCATCGTCCTTCCCGATCCTCACGACCATCGTGCTCGTGCCGGCGATCGGCGCGCTGGTCGTCGCGCTCATGCGGACCCGCCGGCCCGAGCTCGGCAAGCTGATCGCGCTCCTCTTCACCGGCGCCACCGGGGCGCTCAGCATCTGGTTGCTCGCCAGCTTCCAGTCCGGTGAGGCCGGTTACCAGTACGCGTCGAAGCACTCCTGGATCGAGCAGTGGGGCATCAGCTGGAACCTCGGGATCGACGGCATCTCGCTGTTCATGGTCGTGCTCACCGGCGTGCTCTTCCCGCTCGCGATCCTGGGCTCCGCCGCCCACCACGACGAGAAGCCGTACCTGGCATGGATCCTGCTGCTCGAGGCGGGCGTGCTCGGCTCGTTCGTGAGCCTCGATCTCTTCCTCTTCTTCGTGTTCTTCGAGATCGTGCTCGTCCCGATGTACTTCCTCATCGGTGGCTGGGGCTACGACCGGCGCGTCTACGCGGCGTTGAAGTTCTTCATCTACACGATGGCCGGGTCGGCGTTCATGCTCGTCGGCATCCTCGCCACGGTCTTTCTCGCGAGGGACGACGTCGGCCGGCTGACCTTCGACCTCGTCGAGCTCTCCGAGCAGGCGAGCTTCTCGGCGGGCACCGGTCGCTGGCTGTTCCTCGCGTTTGCCATCGCGTTCGCGGTCAAGGTGCCGATCTTCCCGCTGCACACGTGGCTGCCCGACGCGCACACGGAGGCGCCGACGGCCGGGTCCGTGATCCTCGCCGCCGTGATGCTGAAGCTCGGCACGTACGGGTTCCTGCGCTTCGGCTTCGAGCTGTTCCCCGAAGCAGCAAGGTGGTTCCGACCGCTGTTCCTCACGCTCGCCGTGATCGGCATCACCTACGGCGCCATCGTCGCGGCGATGCAACGCGACCTCAAGCGACTCGTCGCGTACTCGTCGATCGCACACCTCGGGTTCATCATCCTCGGCTCGTTCGCGATGACGAGCCAGGCCGTCACCGGCGGCGTGATGCAGATGGTCAACCACGGCGTCTCCACCGGTGCCCTCTTCCTGCTCGTCGGGATGATCTCCGACCGCCGCCACACGCGTGAGATCTCCGCGCTGAAGGGGCTGCAGACCGTCGCGCCGATCTTCGCCGCGGTGTTCATGGTCGTGATGCTCTCCTCGATCGGCCTGCCGGGCACGAACGGGTTCGTCGGTGAGTTCCTCGTCCTGATCGGGTCCTTCCTCACCGCCCGCTGGTGGACCGTGGTCGCCGCGACCGGCGTCATCCTCGCCGCCGTCTACATGCTCTGGGCCTACCAGCGCGTCTTCCACGGCGAGCCCGACGAAGAGAACAAGAGCTTTCCGGAGATGTCGCTGCGTGAGGGCTTGGTGATGCTGCCGCTGATCGGCCTGATCTTCTTCTGCGGCATCTATCCGAAGCCGATGATCGAGCGCATCGAGCCGAGCGTCGACCGTCTGATCGCGCACATCGAGGAGAAGACCGGCTACGTAGAGCCGCAGCCCGTCAGTGCCGTCGTGCTCGACGAAGGGGAGGGCGAGTGATGCTCGCGCAGGCCGCCAACGACTTCGTCGGCCCGCCGATCGATTGGTGGGGGGTCACCCCGCTGCTGGTGCTGCTCGGGGGCGGGTTGCTCCTGCTGGTAGCGGCGGCGCTGACGCCGCATTGGCCGCGGGGCTGGTACGCCCTCGCCACGGTCACCACGGCGAGCGCCGCACTCGTGCTGTCGATCTTCATCTGGGACGACATCAGCGACGGCGGCGATCGGTTCCTCATCGCCGAGTCCCTCCGCATCGACCGGTTCACGATGTTCATCACGATCACGATCTGCGCCGCGGTTGCCCTTGCCGCGCTGCTCACCGACGACTTCCTCCGCCGCGAGGGCGCCGAGGGACCGGAGGTCTACGGCCTCTACCTGATGTGCGCGATCGGTGGCGTCGTGATGGCCGCTGCGAACGACCTCGTCGTGCTGTTCCTCGGGCTCGAGACCCTGTCGATCGCGCTGTACGTCCTCGCCGCGAGCAACCGCAAGCGGGCGGAGTCGCAGGAATCCGGTCTCAAGTACTTCATCCTCGGCAGCTTCTCGTCGGCGTTCCTGCTCTACGGCATCGCGCTCGTCTACGGCGCGACCGGCACGACGCACCTCACGTCCAGCCCCGCTGGCGAGCTGTCGATCTTCTCCGCGCTCGAGTCGACGGTCTTCCTCGGCAACACCAAGACGCTCCTCCTCGCCGGCATCGCACTGCTGCTCGTCGGCCTCTCGTTCAAGATCGCCGCCGTGCCGTTCCACACGTGGACGCCCGACGTCTACCAGGGGGCACCGACGCCGGTCACGGCCTTCATGGCCTCGGCCGCGAAGGTCGCCGGGTTCGCCGCGCTGCTGCGAGTGCTCACGTACGGGCTCAGCAGCCGCGTCGACGACTGGCGGCCGGTGATCTGGGTGATCGCCGTGATCACGCTCGTCGTCGGATCGACCCTTGCCGTCATCCAGACGAACGTGAAGCGGATGCTCGCCTACTCCTCGATCAGCCACGCCGGGTTCATCCTCGTCGGTGTCGAGGCGGCGAACGAGCGCGGCGTGTCGGGCTCGCTGTTCTACCTGCTGACCTACGGCGTGCTCGTCCTCGGGACGTTCGGTGTCGTGACCCTCGTCGGTCGCACGGGCGACGCCGCCCACGACCTCGACTCCTACCGCGGCTTCGGCCGGCAGCGCCCGATCCTCGCGTTCGCGCTCACGGTCTTCCTGCTCGCACAGGCCGGGGTGCCGCTGACGTCCGGGTTCGTCGCCAAGTTCGCCGTGATCGCTGCCGCCGCGGATGCCGACAGCTTCGTGCTCGCGGTCATCGCGATGCTGAGCGCCGTCATCGCCGCGTTCTTGTACCTGCGGATCATCGTCAGCATGTTCCTCGCCGACCCCGAGACGGTCGACGCCGGACGGGAGCCGGTGCGGATCCCGGTCTCCGCCGGCCTCGCGATCGCGATCGCGTTCGGCTTCACGTTGCTCGTCGGCTTCTGGCCCGGCTGGCTGCTCGATCTCGCAGAGGACGCCGTCCCCCGCCTCGGCCTCGCCGGCTGACCCCACCCCCACCGCACCCCTCCCCCGAATCTCTGCGCGCCAGCGGACCTTCCGTGTCCGGGGGTGAGCAGGGAACCGGTGGTGGCGCGTCGATGAGCAGAGAACCAGGCGGGGATCGAGGAGCGAATCGGAGCCGTTGGCGGGGGTCAGCGTCGGCGGTGGACGACGACCTCGCGCACGAAGGTGTCGAAGACGCGCTGCTGGACGGCGTCGTCGGCAGCAGTGTCCTCCGGGTGCCACTGCACCCCGACGATCCAGGCATCGCCCTCCAGTTCGACTGCCTCGACGGTGCCGTCGTCGGCATGACCGACGACCCGGAGCCCGTCGCCCAGCAGCCTCAGGCTCTGGTGGTGCACCGAGTGGCACTCGAGCGGTCGCCTCGTACCGAACGCCTCGGCGAGGCGTGATCCGTCGTCGAGCGTGACCGGGTGGAGCTGGAGCCAGTGGTCCTCGGAACCGATGTCCTGCACCAACGTCCCGCCGCAGGCGACGTTCAGCACCTGCATGCCGCGGCAGATCGCGAGGATCGGCATCCCGATCGACCGCGCCGCGGCGAGCACCGTGAACTCGAGGTCGTCGTGCTCGGGGATGACCCCGTAGAGCGCGTCCGTCCCCGGCTCCTCGCCGTAGCGGCGCGGATCGACGTCTCCGCCGCCCTGGAGCACGAGACCGTCGAAGCGGGCGAGCGACTCGGCGAGCAGCGTGACGTCCTCGGTGATCGGGGGCAGCGTCGCAGGCTGCGCACCGGCCCGGACGACCGCCCTGCTGTAACGCTGTCCGCTGGCGAACGCCTCGCCGCGCACGTTGCCGGCCGTGGGGGAGAGGCGACCGGTGATGGCGATGAGAGGTCGGGCCACACCTGCCATCATGGCCTCGATGGCAGTGCAGAAGATCATCTCGCCCGCCGACGGTTCCACGTTCGCCGAGCGGACCACGGTATCGGGCGACGAGCTCGAGGCGACGTTGTCCCGGGCCTACGCGGCGCAGCTCGAATGGCGCCGAACACCGTGTGCCGAGCGCGCTGCGATCTGCGAGCGGATGGTCCAGCACCTCCTGTCGATCTCGGACGAGGTGGGCGCCGAGCTGAGCTGGCAGATGGGTCGCCCCGTCCGCCACACCCCGATGGAGATCAACCGCGGGTTCCAGGAGCGCGCCCGCCACATGGCCTCCATCGCCGCCGATGCGCTCGCCGACGTCCAGGTCGAGCCGAAGGAGGGGTTCACCCGCTTCATCCGCAAGGAACCGGTCGGCACGGTGCTCGTCGTCGCTCCCTGGAACTACCCGTACCTCACGTCGGTCAACTCCGTGGTGCCGGCACTGCTGGCGGGCAACGCGGTGATCCTGAAGCACGCGACACAGACCTTGCTGTGCGCCGAGCGCTACCGGGACGCCTTCACTGCGGCCGGCCTCCCGCCCGGCGTGTTCCAGCACGTCCACGCGACGCACGACGACATCGCCCGGATGATCGGTGACGAGCGCATCGGGTTCGTCTCGTTCACAGGGTCGGTCGACGGCGGCCGCGCGATCCAGGCTGCAGCGAGCCGCCGGTTCATCGGCACCGGGCTCGAGCTCGGCGGCAAGGATCCGGCGTACGTCCGCCCGGACGCCGATCTCCTGGTCGCAATCGCGGAGACGGTCGACGGGTCGTTCTTCAACGCCGGTCAGTCGTGCTGCGGCATCGAGCGCATCTACGTCCACGACGCGGTGTTCGAGGAGTTCGTCGACGGCTTCGTCACCGAGGCGCGCGGGTACGTCCTCGGCCACCCGCTCGACCCCGACTCGACGATCGGTCCGATGGTCAGCACGAAGGCGGCCGAGTTCGTCCGCGGCCAGGTCGCCGAGGCGATCGGACACGGCGCCCGCCAGCTGGTCGGCGAGGCGGACTTCGCGGCGTCAGCGGCGGGTTCGCCCTACCTCGGGCCGACGGTGCTCGTCGACGTCGACCACACGATGCGGGTGATGACCGAGGAGTCGTTCGGTCCGGTCATCGGGATCGCCCGGGTGCGCAGCGACGGCGAGGCGATCGAGCTGATGAACGACTCGGCCTACGGGCTCACGGCGTCGATCTGGACGAACGACACGGATGCCGCGCTGCGCATCGGCGACCAGATCGAGACCGGTACGTGGTACATGAACCGCTGCGACTACCTCGATCCGGCGCTCGCCTGGACCGGCGTGAAGGACACGGGCCACGGCTGCACGCTGTCGACGCTCGGCTTCGACGCCTTCACCCGGCCCAAGTCGTTCCACCTCAGGCACGTGGTGTGAAGCGCGTCCCCTGGAGCAGGTGACCAGCGGCGCGAGCCGTCAACGGCTCGAGGTGTCGGCCACCGCGTATCCAGCGGTCGCTGCGGCGTGCAGCACCTCCGCTGCGTGATCGGGTCCTCGCACCTCGAGCACGACCTGGACACCGGTTTCGCGAACGTGGAGATCGACGCCCTCGCGGACGTGCTCGACCTCGACCAGGTTCGCGCCGCGCTCGGCGACGAGGGTGAGCAGCGAGGCCAGTGCGCCGGGGTGGTCGTCGATGCGGGCGAACATGATCAAGCGGCGCCCGGCGCGCGTCTCGTGCCGGCGGATCAGGCTCGGGAGCACGCCGAGGTCGACGTTGCCGCCGGAGAGGACCACACATGTGGTGCCGTGTTCAGCCGGGGCCGCGCGGCCCGACTGGAGGGCGGCGACGCCGACTGCGCCGGCACCCTCCACGTAGAGCTTCGCCCGCTCCATGAGGAACACCATCGCGTCGGCGACGTCGTCCTCCTCGACCACGACGACGTCGTCGAGCCAGTGCTCCACGAGCGGCCGCGTGATCTCGCCGGGCAGCTTGACGGCGATGCCATCGGCGAGCGTGATCACCGCGCCCTCGGGGATGTCGTGGTGGGCGTAGGGAGCGCACCCGGCGACCTGCACCCCGATGACCTCGATCGCGGCGTCGTGGCGCTTGAGCGCGATCGCCATCCCGGACGCGAGCCCTCCCCCACCGAGCGGCACGATGACGCGCCGGACGTCCGGCAGGTCGACGACGATCTCCAGGCCGATCGTCGCCTGCCCGGCGATCACGGCGAGGTCGTCGTACGGATGGCAGAACGACATGCCCGTCTCCGCCGCATGGTCGCGCGCGGCGGCGATCGCCTCGGTGAGCGATGCACCGCCGGTGACGACGGTTGCGCCGTACGAGCGACACGCCTCGACCTTGGAGATCGATGCGCCGGCCGGGACGAAGATCTCGCACGGCACACCTCGATGGCGGGCGGCGAACGCGAGCGCCTGCGCGTGGTTGCCGGCGCTGCCGGCGACGACGCCTCCCGCCGCAGCCGGTCCGAGATCGTCCAGCTTCGCCAGCGCGCCGCGCAGCTTGAACGCGCCGGTGCGCTGGAGGTTCTCGGCCTTGAGCACGATGGTGCCGCCACAGCGGGAGCTGAGCGTCCCCGACGTCGTCACCGGCGTGTGCTTCACGACGCCGTGCTGCGCGTGCCGCGCACGTTCGATCCGTTCGGGTTCGATCTGTGGGAGCGACATCCGACTGCGTACCGTAACGGCGATGCGCGCGCTCCTCGTTGCCAACGCCGTCGATGCCGACGCCGGGTTCGTCGGTGATCGCTTCCGTCACCACGGCTTCGCGTTCACCGAGTGCCATCGCGAGTCGCCCGGCGAGTGGCCGTCGCTCGACGGCTACGACCTCGTGCTGACGCTCGGCAGCGAGTGGTCGGTGTACTGGCCCGATGTGGCGCGCGAGGTCGCGGCCGAGACCGCACTCGTCCGCGACGCCGACGAACGAGGTGTGCCCGTGTTCGGGATCTGCTACGGCGCGCAGCTCCTCGCCCACGCGTTCGGCGGGGCGGTGCGTCGGAGCGCGAAGCCCGAGATCGGCTGGTACGACGTCGACAGCGAATCCCCGGATGTCATCGCCGGCGGCCCGTGGCTGCAGTGGCACTACGACGTGGTCGACGTGCCGCCACGCGCGACGCAGCTCGCGATGAGCGCGGTCGGCCCGCAGGCGTACCGCTTCGACCGCGTCTTCGCGACGCAGTTCCACCCGGAGGCGACCGAGACGATGCTGCGACGGTGGTCGGCCGGCTCGGGAGGCGAGGAACTGAGCCGGCTCGGGTCGTCCCGCGAGGAGCTGCTGGAGCAGACCCGCGTCGCGGTCGACCAGAGCGGTCCCGCTGCCGCTCGGCTCGTCGACTGGTTCCTCCACACGACCCGCTGACGCGAGCCTTCGCGAACCGCGACCCATGGTGCCCGAGTCGACCGGATCAGTGAGGATTCGGGCGATCACGCAGCGTGCATGAGACCTTCTGCCTATGTTCAAGAGCGCGTCGCTGCGCCAGGGTGGTCGCATGCACACGAGCGACGAATGGTTGCTGGATTCCCCCTCGCCCGGCGAGGTCGCGAACGCTGAGTTCCAGATCGTCCGGCGTGGGTACGACCCGCTCGAGGTCCAGGCATTCGCGCGCGCGGTGAGCACGGAGCTCCTCCGGCTCGGGACCGAGAACCAGGCCCTGCGGCAACAGGTCGAACTGCTCGAGTCACGAGTCGCGACAGGGCTCGACGAGCAGTCGATCGCGCAGTTCCTCGGCGAAGAGACGACGCGCCTGCTGACGGCGGCACGGGACACCGCGGCCGGTGTGGTCGCGCGGGCCGAGCAGAAGGCGGCGATGACGACGGAGCAGGCGCTCGACGACGCCCGCCGAATCCGCACCGAGGCCAACGCCGACGCCACGGCCGAGCGGCGGTCCGCCTCCGACGACGCGAGGCAGATGATCAACGAGGCCTCGACGCATCGCCGGACGGTGCTGACCGAGCTCGCCCGCCGGCGCGATCTCGCCTGCAGCCAGCTGAGCGATCTGCTCCGCGGGCGTGAGGTGCTCGTGCAGTCCCTCGCCAACCTCGCCGGCACTGCCGGCGATCTGATCGCTCGGCTCGACGCGATCTCCGCCGAGCCCACGGACTTCGTCAACCTCGATCCGAGCATCGACGGTCCCGGCACCGTGGTCGACCAGAACGCGGTGCTGTCCGTGACCGAGGGGACGCGCGGGCAGCGCGGCGGCCGCGGCAAGCCGGAGGGCGTCCGCCCGAACCGGTCGGAGGCACCCGTCGTCAACGGCTCGAGCGAACCGGTGCTCGTCCTCGAGGGCTGACAGGTCTGCGGGCGCTCCTCCCCGAGTGCCCTCAGTGCGCGCGGTCGCTGGTACGAGCAGCGAGACCGCCGCGACGATGGCGGGATCCGGTGGGCGAGCCGGATCCCGTCGTTCGCTCCCGAACGAGTCAGCGCACCGCGATCACGAGCGGGCGCGGATGCGCGCACCCGACGGGTCGAACAGCGGGTCGGCGCGCACCTCCGCGTCGACGTCGACACCGAACACCTCGACCGCCAGTGCGGTGCCCGGCTCGGCGAGCCTGGCCGGGATCCACGCATACGCGATCGAGACACCGAGCTCGTAGCCGAGCCCGCCGCTCGAGACCCGCCCGACGACCGCGTCGCCCTGCTTCACCGGTTCGTTCCCGAGCGCGACCGAGCGAGGATCGCCGAGCACGAGGCATGCGAGCAGCCGTTCCGGCGGCGCGCCCGTCAAGCGGTCGCGACCGAGGAAGTCCTTGTCCATCTTCACCGCGAACCCGAGACCCGAGGCGAACGGGTCGGTCTCACTCGTGATGTCGGCGCCCCAGACCCGATAGCCCTTCTCGAGCCGCAGGCTGTCGATCGCCCGGTAGCCACCGGGCACGATGCCGTGCGCCGCGCCGGCGGACACGAGCGTGTCCCACAACCGCCGGCCGTACTCGATCGGCGGGTACAGCTCCCAGCCGAGCTCACCGACGTACGTGACGCGCAGCGCCCAGCACGGCACGTCGCCGACCGTGATCCGGCGCGCCTGCATGTACGGGAACGCCAGATCGTCGTGGCAGACGTCGGCCATGATGGCGCGTGCCGACGGACCCCACAGCCCGAGGCACGCCATCGACGACGTGACGTCGCGCACCGACACCGTGCCGTCACCCGGAGCGTGCTGCTCGATCCACGACAGGTCGTGGCGGCCGAAGGCGGTTCCCGTGACGATCAGGAAGCGGTCGCTGCCGAGCCGGGTCACGGTGAAGTCGCACTCGATGCCGCCGCGGGAGTTGAGCATCGACGTGTACGTGATCGAGCCGACCGCCCGGTCGACGTCGTTCACGCAGAGGTGCTGCAGGAACGCGACGGCACCGCGCCCCGAGACCTCGATCTTGGCGAAGCTCGACTCGTCGAACAGCCCGGCGGTGCGGCGCGTCGCGAGGTGCTCGGTGACGATCGCCGTCGACCAGTGCTGCCCTGCCCAGCCGCGCGGCCGCAGGTGCTCGTGCGCCGGGTCCTCGTTCGAGGCGTAGTAGTTCACCCGCTCCCAGCCGCTCTTCTCGCCGAACACCGCGCCGAGCTCCTCGTGGCGCGAGTACAGCGGTGTCTCGCGCAGCGGCCGCCCGGCCTGACGTTCGTGGTTGGGGTACACGATGTCGTAGTAGGTGCTGTACACCTCGTAGGTGCGCGCCAGCGAGTACCCGCGCGAGCAGTACTGGTCGCCGAAGCGGCGGATGTCCATCTTCCACAGGTCGGCCGGCGGCTCCCCGCCGACGATCCACTCCGCCATCACCTGTCCGTTGCCGCCGGCGCCGGCGATGCCGTGCGCGCAGAACCCCGCGGCGACGAAGAAGCCGGCGACGTCGGACTCGCCGAGGATGAACTCGCCGTCTGGTGTGAACGCCTCAGGACCGTTGATCAGTTGGTGGACGTCGGCGTCGCCGAGGCACGGGACGAGCGTCTCGGCCGCTTCGGACAGCGGGAAGAAGCGGTCCCAGTCCGGTGCGAGCAGCCGGTTGTTGAAGTCGGCGGGGATCTTCCCACTCGGGCACCAGGGGTCGGGGTTCCGCTCGTAGCCGCCCATGATCAGCCCGCCGACCTCTTCGCGGACGTACACGAGCCGATCGGGGTCGCGCATCGTCGGCAGGTCGCTCGGGATCGGACGCCGCGGCCTCGTGATCGCGTACTGATGGGCCATCGGGACGATCGGCACGTTGACGCCGGCGAGCCGACCGATCTCGTAGGCGTACATCCCGCCCGCGTTCACGACCACGTCGCAGGTGATCCGGCCACGGTCGGTCTCGACGTGCGTCACACGGCGGCGCCCGTTGCGCTCCTCGACACCGATCCCGGTCACCCGGGTGCTCGTCGCGATCTCGGCGCCACCGCCGCGCGCACCGGCAGCGAGCGCCGTCGTGAGATCGCTCGGGTTCAGCCAGCCGTCGGTCGGCAGCCACACCGCGCCGAGCACGTCGGTCGGGTCGAACAGGCCGTGGAAGCGCTCGTGCGCATCGGCGGTCGAGACGAACTCGAGCGGCAGGCCGAACGTCTGCGCCCACCCGGCTTGCCGGCGGAGCTCCTCGACCCGTTCCGGGCTCGATGCGAGGCGCAGCGAGCCGACCTCGTGCCAGCCCACGTCCTGCCCGGTCTCGGCGCCGAGCCGCCGGTACAGCTCGGCGGAGTACATCATCATCCGGGTCAGCGTGACGCTGCTGCGGAGCTGGCCGACGAGCCCGGCCGAGTGGAACGTCGACCCGCTCGTGAGCTGGTCGCGCTCGACGAGCACGATGTCGTTCCACCCGAGTCGGGTCAGGTGGTAGGCGATGCTCGTCCCGCCGACGCCCCCGCCGATGATCACCGCCCGGGCATGGTCGCGCATCGCCGGCGACCATATCCCTTGGCGGGGGAGGGTTTGGGACTGTCTTCCCGGCCCGTAGTAGCTTCGCAGCCGATGTCCCAGTTCCTGCGGAGCTATCTCATCGTCGCGTTTTTCGGCGCGACCGGCGTGTTCCTCGGCGCCCTGTTGCTCGGCATCTCTGGCCTGCTGCGGCCGGTGCATCCCAACCGCGAGAAGTCGTTGCCCTACGAGAGCGGCGTGGACGCGATCGGCGGCGGTTGGTCGCAGAGCCAGATCCGCTACTACGTGTTCGCACTCCTGTTCGTGATCTTCGACGTGGAGGCTGTCTTCATCTTCCCGTGGGCCACGCAACTCGAGCGCTACGGAGCGTTCGGCCTCACGGAGATGGGCATCTTCGTGTTCGTCCTGCTGCTCGGTCTCGTCTATGCCTGGCGCAAGGGTGTCCTGCGCTGGGTGTGATCGACGGAAGGTGACGTACTGATGGGTCTGGTCGACAAGGGCCGGCTGCCGAAGCCGCTCGCGCAGCTGTTCAACCTCGGGCGCTCCTACTCGCTCTGGGTGTACCAGTGGGGTCTCGCCTGCTGTGCCATCGAGATGGGAGCGGCGTTCGGTTCGCCGCGCTACGACGTCATGCGCCTCGGGGTCATCCCGTTGCCGTCGAGCCCCCGCCAGGCCGACCTGGTCGTCATCTCGGGCACCGTCACCGACAAGATGGCGCCGGCGATCAAGCGCCTGTACGAGCAGATGGCGGAGCCGAAGTACGTGATCTCGATGGGTGCCTGCGCGAACTGCGGCGGGCCGTACTGGGACAGCTACTCGGTCACGAAGGGCGTCGACCAGATCATCCCCGTCGACATCTACGTGCCGGGGTGCCCGCCGCGACCGGAGGCATTGCTCGAAGCGATCGTCCTGCTGCAGCAGCGGATCAAGAACGAGGACATGGGAGCGCGCTGGCGCGGCGAGGGCACGAAGCCGCTCGTCGTCGAGACGGAGAGGGGTGAACCCGTTGTCGTCAGTTGACGATGGCCCGGTCGCCGCGATCCCCGGCGACACGTTGCGGGCGGGCGTGCTCGACGAGTTCCGGAACGCGCTCGGAGACGCGCTCGTCGACTCGCACCTGAAGCCCGGCGACGACCTGTGGCTCCGCGTCCGGTCTGACGCGTGGCGGGCCGCGGGCGCCGCCGCCCGGCAGCTCGGCTTCGCGTACTTCTGCTTCCTCTCCGCGATCGACTGGCTGCCATCGCCATTCGGCAAGGGCGAGGACGATCCCACGCAGCCGCCGCCCGAGCGCGACGACACGATCCGCCACGGGTATGCCGGCGGCGAGTCGCGCTTCCAGATGCTCGCCCGCCTGACGAACCTCGAGCGGCACGTCTCGGTGATGTTCAAGGCGGACGTACCGGACTCGCTCGCCATCGACAGCTGGGTCCCCGTGTACGCCGGCGCGAACTGGCACGAGCGCGAGACCTGGGAGATGTTCGGCATCACCTTCACGGGCCATCCCGATCTGCGCCACATCTACCTGCCGATGGAGTTCGAAGGGTTCCCGTTGCGCAAGGACTTCCCGCTGCTGTCCCGCATCGTCAAGCCCTGGCCGGGCATCGTCGACGTCGAGCCGCTCCCTGGCGTCGACAGCGACGAGGAGGGTGAGTCCTGATGACCGTGCTCGGAGACCGTCAGCGTCTCGCCTACATCGCCTCGCAGGCTGCCGACGCCCGTGTGAACGTCGAGCTCGAGACCGAGGGCATGACGCTCAACATCGGTCCGCAGCACCCGGCGACGCACGGCACGCTGCGGATCATCGCCCGCCTCGACGGCGAGCAGGTCGTGTGGGCCGAACCGTCGGCCGGCTACATGCACCGTGGGTACGAGAAGCTCACCGAGGTGCGCTCGTTCCCGCAAGTGACGACGCTCGTCAACCGCATCGACTGGCTGGGCAGCTTCGCCAACGAGGTGCCGTTCATCCTGGCCGCCGAGAAGCTGATGGAGATCGAGGCACCGCTGCGTGCGCAGCACATCCGGACGATCCTCTTCGAGCTCTCGCGCATCGCCAACTTGTCGCTGTTCCTCGGCGACCTCGGGGTGCAGCTCGGCGCCGTGACGCCTGTCTTCATGGCGTTCCGTGACCGCGAGTACGTGTTGAACCTGATCGAGGGCGCGACCGGGGGCCGCTTCCATCCGAACTTCGACCGCATCGGCGGGTTGAAGGACGATCTGCCGAAGGGCTGGATCGACGAGACGAAGTCGGTCATGCGCAAGCTGCGCAACTTCTGCGACGAGATGGACGATCTGCTGTTCGGCAACGAGATCTTCCAGGCCCGCACCCGGGGCATCGGTGTGATCCCGAAAGATGTCGCGCTGCAGTACGGCCTGTCGGGTCCGAACCTCCGGGCGAGCGGCGTCGACTGGGACCTCCGGCGCGACCAGAGCCTCGCGATGGCATGGGACAAGGCCGACTGGAAGGTGTGGACGCACCCCGACGGCGACTGCTTCGCCCGGTGCTGGATCCGCCTCCAGGAGGTGCGCGAGTCGACGAAGATCGTCGACCAGCTGTGCGACTCCTTGCCGAGCGGGCCAGTGATGGCGAAGGTGCCGCGCATCATCAAGGTGCCCGAGGGCGAGGCGTGGGTGTCGACCGAGAACCCGCTCGGCGAGATGGGCTACTACGTCGTCTCGAAGGGTGACACCGGGCCGTTCCGGGTGAAGATCCGCTCGGCGAGCTTCAACAACATCTCGATCACGCCTTGGCTGCTGAAGGGTGTCTTCGTGCCCGACATCATCACGATCCTGGCGTCGCTGTACTTCATCCTCGGAGACATCGACCGATGAACCAACTCGCGGTCGAGATCCCGTACTGGGGGCAGTCGCTGCTGCGCGTGCTCGGTGGCATCATCGCGGTGCTGCTGCCCGCCGGCACGATCGTCTACGTCTTCCTGTTCAAGATGATGAGCTTCATGCAGAGCCGCCTCGGGCCGATGGAGGCCGGGCCGTACGGGTCGTTGCAGCTCGTCGCCGAAGTCGGCAAGTGGATGCAGAAGGAAGACCTGTATCCCGACAACGCCGACAAGCGGATCTTCAAGATGGCACCGCTGGTCGCGCTCGCCAGCACGTTCCTGCTCGTGGCCGTCGTCCCGTTCGGCCCCGACGCGTGGTTCACCGACTTCGAGGCGGGCGTCTTCTACGCCCTCGCCGTCAGCTCGGTCAGCGTGCTCGGCATCCTGATGGCGGGCTGGGCGAGCGCCAACAAGTACTCGCTGATGGGTGGCCTGCGAGGTGCCGGCCAGCTGATCGCGTACGAGCTCCCGATGGTGCTCGCGGTCGTCGGCGTCGTGATCCAGGCGGGCACGATGAACCTCAACGGCATCGTCGTCGCGCAGAACGCCGACTCGATGTTCGGGTGGAACGGGCTCGGCAACCCGTACGTGCTCACGCAGTTCGTCGGCTTCCTCGTGTTCATGATCGCCGTGCAGGCCGAGCTGACGCAGGTCCCGTTCGACATGCCGATCGCCGAGTCCGAGCTCGTCGCCGGCTACATGACCGAGTACTCGGGGTTCCGGTTCCTGATCTTCTTCATCGCCGAGTTCGCGACTGCCGGCGTGTTCGCCCTCGTCGCCTCGGTGCTGTTCCTCGGCGGCTGGGGTGTGCCGTTCGCGTGGTTCGGCTGGGACAACCTCGACGAGGTCGCCGATTGGATGAACATCGTCGGCCCGCTGATCATGTTCACCAAGATGATGGTCGTGTCGTTCCTCATCATGTGGGTGCGGTTCACCTACCCGCGGTTCCGTGAGGACCAGCTGCAGCGCTTCGCGTGGAAGGCCCTCATCCCCATTTCGCTCGTCAACATCATGGCGACGGCGATCCTGAAGGTGGTCTTCTGATGGCCCCGAAGCCGAAGGTGCCGGGCTTGATCAAGGGCCTCGGCGTCACGCTCAACACGATGGTGAAGACCATCACCGAGGGCGCCGCGACGGTGCAGTACCCGCACGAGAAGGAGGCACCGCCGACCCGTTCCCGTGGCGTCATCGCGCTCCGCGAGGACAACTGCACGGTGTGCATGCTCTGCGCGCGGTCGTGTCCCGACTGGTGCATCTACATCGAGGGCCACAAGGAGCTCGCACCACCGCGTCGCGCCGGCGGCAAGCCGCGGCAGGTGAACAAGCTCGACCGCTTCGACATCGACTACGCGCTGTGCATGTACTGCGGCATCTGCGTCGAGGTCTGCCCGTTCGACGCGCTGTTCTGGAGCCCCGAGTACGAGTACTCCGAGCCGCGCATCGCCGACCTCCTCCACGACAAGGAGAAGCTCGGCGAGTGGATGGAGACCGTGCCGGAGGCCCCCGAGCTCGAGGCAGGCGCGGACAAGAAGGGCAAGAAGTGATGCTCGTCGCCGCCTCGGACGTCTTCATCGCGCAGAACATCGGCTTCGGCGTGATCGCGGCCGGCATGATCATCGGCGCGCTGCGCGTCGTGACGACGAGCAACGTCGTGCACGCCGCGCTGTGGCTCGTCGTCGTCCTCGCCGGCGCGGCCGCGCAGTACCTCCTCCTCGCGGCCGAGTTCGTCGCCGTCACCCAGGTGCTCGTCTACGTCGGCGCCGTGATGGTGCTGTTCCTCTTCGGCACGATGCTCACGCGCGCCCAGATCGGCCACGAGAGGAACCTCAACAACAGCAACTGGTACCTCGGCATCCCGGTCGCGTTGTTGCTGCTCGGCACGCTCTCGTACGTCCTGATCGACACCTTCGAGGACGAGAAGCTGCCGCAGACCGATGTCGTCACCGGCACGCGGCAGGTCAGCGACTCGATCTTCGGGCCGTACCTGCTGCCGTTCTGGGCCCTGTCCTTCGTGCTCCTCGCTGCCGTCATCGGTGCGATCGTCCTGGCCAGGAAGGATTGACGTGCTGATCAACCAGTTCCTCCTGCTCGGCGCGGTGCTGTTCTGCATCGGCGTGTACGGCGTCATCGCCCGCAAGAACGCCGTGCTCGTGCTCATGTCGATCGAGCTGATCCTGAACTCGGTCAACATCAACCTGCTGGCGTTCGCGCTGCGCAACGGCGGCGACCCGGCCGGCCACGTCTTCGCGCTGTACGTCATCGCCGTCGCCGCCGCCGAGGTCGGCGTCGGTCTCGCCCTCGTGCTGCTGATCTACCGGAACCGCCGTTCCATCGCGCTCGACGAGCTCTCCGAGATGAAGGGCTGACCCCCGCATGTGGTTCCTCGAACATGCCTGGCTGATCGCGGTCATCCCGGCCGTCGCCTTCGGCCTGATCATCCTGATCGGCAAGCGGCTGCCGATGCAGGGCAGCGAGCTCGGCGTCCTCTCGATGCTCGCCTCGCTCGTGCTGTCGGTCGGCGCGGCATGGCAGTGGATCGACCGCGTCACAGGCGCCGAAGGGGGCCACAGCGCGAGCCGCGCGCTCGCGTCGCTCGGCCGCTCGTTCGTCGCCGCCGAGGGCGGTGAAGGTGCCGGCTACGTGGCCCCGGTGATCAAGCGGTTCGTGTGGTGGCAGTCCGGCGACGTGCAGTTCACGTACGGCTCGCACATCGACGGCCTCGCCGTGACGCTGCTCGTCGTCGTCGCCTTCATCTCGACGCTCGTGCAGATCTACTCGCTCGAGTACCTGCGCGGCGACCGTCGCTACACGCACTACTTCGCCGCGTTGACGCTCTTCTCCGCAGGCATGCTCGGCATGGTGTCCTCGGAGAACATGGTCCAGTTCCTCCTCGGCTGGGAGATCATGGGCCTCTGCTCGTTCCTGCTCATCGGGCACTGGTGGGAGGAGGCGGCGAACAGCCGCGCCGCGCTCAAGGCGTTCTTCACCGTGCGCGTCGGCGACGTCGGGCTGCTCGTCGGCATCGCGATCGTGTACTTCGCGAGCAACGGCTGGATCCACGACAACCTCGGTGAGTCGGGCTTCAGCATCGCGGGGATCAACGCGTGGGCGCTCTCCGGAACGGCGACGACCGCCGCACTCACGGCTGCCGCGGTCGCGATGTTCATCGCCGCCATCGGCAAGTCCGGCCAGTTCCCGCTCCACACGTGGCTCCCCGATGCGATGGCCGGCCCGACGCCGGTGTCGTCGCTGCTGCACTCCTCGACGATGGTCGTCGCCGGCGTCTTCCTCGTCGCGCGGCTCTACCCGGTGTTCTTCGAGGGGCTGAACATCCTCGGCTCGAACGTGAACCTGGTCGCCGTCATCGGCGGGATCACGATCCTGATCGCGGCGGCGCTCGCCTTCGTCCAGACGGACATCAAGAAGGTGCTCGCCTACTCGACGGTCAGCCAGCTCGGTTACATGATGATGGGTCTCGGCGTCGGTGCATGGACGCCGGCGGTGTTCCACATCTTCACGCACGCCTTCTTCAAGGCATGCTTGTTCCTCTGCGCCGGATCGGTGAGCCACTCCGGTTCGCATCACTCGTTCGAGATGAAGCAGGACATGGGCGGCCTGGCGAAGAAGATGCCGATCACCACCGCGACGTGGATCGTCTCGTCCATGGCGTTGTGCGGGGTGCCGTTCTTCTCGGGGTTCTTCTCGAAGGACGAGATCATCGACAACGCCCACCACAACGGCTACACGGTGTTCTGGATCATCGGCCTCGTCGGTGCGTTCATGACGACGGCGTACATGACCCGCGCGACCTACCTCACGTTCTTCGGCAAGGCGCGCGGGGCGGCAGCCGGGGAGCACGTCGACGAGCACGTCGCGCACCACGACATCGCCCACGAGGACGTGCTCGAAGCCGAGCAAAGCCACGACGCGCACGGGCACGGCGCACAGCACGGCCCGCACGAGTCGCCGTGGTTGATCACGGCACCGCTCGTGATCCTGGCGACGCTCGCGATCTTCAGCGGGTACCTCAACGCACCGGCGGCGCCGTTCAAGACGGAGTACTTCACGGAGTGGGTCGAGCCGGCGTCGGTCGCGGTGACATCGGACGAGTTCGCGCTCGCCACCACGTCCGGTGGGTTCGACGCCGCGGTGTTGCCCGCAGCGGAGGCCGGCGGCGCCGACGCCGAAGCGGCCGGTGCCACCGAGGGCGCCGCCGCAGAGGGCGAGAGCCATGCCGCCGGATGCGGGTTCGCGCACCCCGCAGAGGGCACCGTGTGCGCGTTCCCGGCCGTGAGCCATGCGGAGTTCAAGTGGGTCAACGCGCTGCCGTCGATCCTGCTCGTCGCGCTCGGCTTCGTCAGCAGCCTCGTCATCTGCGTGGGCATCTACAGCAAGGAGCGCTTCGCGCTCAAGGGCCTCACGCGCAGGAACAAGGCGGCGAACGCCGGCTACCAGTTCCTGTGGAACAAGTACTACCTCGACCACCTCTACGAGAAGGTCATCGTGAGCGGGCTCGTCGGCCCGATCGCGAAGGGTGCGTACTGGGTGAACCAGCACGTGATCGACGGCGTGGTCAACGGCGCCGGCATCGGCGGCAAGCTCGTCGGTCGATTCGTGTACCGCAACATCGACCAGCGTGTGGTCGACGGCGTCGTCGACGGCTCTGGGGCGGCGGCTCAGGGTGGCGGCCGTGCGTTGCAGCCCGTCCAGTCCGGCAAGGTCAACCAGTACGGAGCACTGCTGTTCGCAGGAGCAGCGATCGGTGCCCTCGTCCTCGTCATCGTGAACAGCTAAGGGAGCAGTCGAGATGCTTACCGACCAGAACTGGGTGCTGATCGTCGGCACCTTCCTGCCCATTGCGGGTGTGGTGGTGATGCTCTTCATCCCACGGGCCGAGGAGTCGTTGATCAAGGGCACGGGCATCGTCACTGCCCTGGCGACCGTCGGCGTCGGGATCTACACGCTCACGCAGTTCGACTACGACCAGGCCGACCGCCTGCAGTTCGCCGTCGACGAGTCGTGGATCGATGTGGTCCGCAGCCGGTTCGTCCTCGGCCTCGACGGCATCAGCCTGCCGCTCTACATCCTTTCGATGGTGATCACGCTGCTCGTGATGATCTACTCGTGGGACCACATCCCCGAGCCGGGCAACCCGAAGGCGTTCTTCGCCCTCATGCTCATCCTCCAGACCGGTATGGCCGGGACGTTCGTCGCGCAGGACCTGATCCTGTTCTTCGTCTTCTTCGAGATCGTGCTGCTGCCGATGTACTTCATGATCGGCGTGTGGGGCGGCGAGGAGCGGCAGTACGCGTCGCTCAAGTTCTTCCTCTACACGATGTTCGGCTCGGCACTCATGCTGGTGGCGTTCCTCGCGCTGTTCTTCGTCACGAACGGCAACAGCGACCCGAACGGCAGCTTCGCGTTCTCCTGGTTCCTCGAGCACGGACCGAACGTCAGCAAGACGACCGCGATCTGGATCTTCTCGGGCATGTTCGTCGGCTTCGCCGTGAAGGTCCCGATGTTCCCGTTCCACACATGGCTGCCCGACGCCCACACCCAGGCGCCGACACAGGGCTCCGTGATCCTTGCTGCCATCCTCCTGAAGCTCGGTACGTACGGCTTCGTCCGCATCGCGATCCCGTTCCTCCCGCAGGCGGCACGCGAGTGGGCGCCGTGGATCGGGTTGCTCGCCGTGATCGGCATCATCTACGGCGCGCTCGGCTGCCTCGCCCAGACCGACATGAAGCGGCTCATCGCGTTCTCGTCGGTGGCGCACATGGGCTTCGTGATGCTCGGCATCTCGACGCTCACGCCGTTCGGCTTCAACGCCGCGGTGTTCGGGATGGTCGCCCACGGCCTCATCACGGGCATGCTCTTCTTCATCGCCGGGTCGGTGAAGGAGCGCTACCACACGCTCGAGATCGCCCGCCTCGGCGGCATCCTCAAGCAGATACCGCGGCTCGGGTGGATCCTCGGGTTCTGCGCCATGGCGTCGCTCGGCCTTCCCGGGCTCGCCGGGTTCTGGGGCGAGTTCCCGGCGATCCTCTCCGCCTACCAACCGGCGGAGGGCCTCCCGGAGGAGACCTTCCGCACGTTCATGGTCGTCGCCTCGATCGGCACGGTGCTCGCCGCCGCCTACCTCCTCTGGCTCTTCCAGCGCACCGCGTTCGGCGAGCCGAGAGAGGAGTTCGCCGGCAAGTCCGAGGGTGGGGGCGCCCATGACGCGCACGGGCACGTGGCCCACAGCGTGAGCGCCGCCGCCAACGACGAGCACGACGCCGACATCCACGACGTGAACATCTACGAGTGGATCGCCTGGACGCCGATGCTCGTCGCGATCCTCGTGCTCGGTGTCTACCCGCAGCTGCTGTTCAAGATCATCGACCCTGCCGTCAACGTGGCACTGAAGGTCTTCTGATCGTGCTCTCGGCCGTGTTGTCCTCCGTGCTCGCTCAGGCGAGCGAGGTGCCGTTCTCGTCGCCCTCGCTCGACTACCACGCGCTCGCGCCGGAGATCGTGCTCGCGGGGGTCGTCTGCGCGGTGCTGATCCTCGACCTCTTCCTCGACGAGTCGCGGAAGTGGATCACCGCGTCGGTGACCGGTTTCGGTCTGCTCGTCGCGTTCCTCCCGATCCTCACCCTCGCCGTCGACGACGGCCCGGCGCGGTCGATGTTCGGTGGTGCCTACGTCGTCGACGACTTCTCGCTCGTGCTGAAGGCGCTCTTCCTCCTCTCCGGCTACGTGGTGGTGCTCCTCTCGCAGCAGTACGTGGAGGACGGCGACTACTACGAGGGCGAGTACTACTTCCTCCTGCTGTCGTCGATCCTCGGCATGGTGATGATGGCGTCGAGCCGCGATCTCGTCTCGATCTTCGTCTCGCTCGAGTTCCTGTCGATCCCCGCGTACATGCTGGCGACCTGGCGCAAGCGTGACGACAAGAGCAACGAAGCGGGCGCGAAGTACTTCCTGCTCGGCGTTTTCGCCTCCGCGGTGATGCTCTACGGCATGTCGTTGCTGTACGGCGAGTCCGGCACGACGGTCCTGACCGGCATCAGCGAGCACCTGCGCGCCGAGGGGCTGTCGTCCGTCTCGGTGCTGGCGATCGTGTTCGTGCTGATCGGCTTCGCGTTCAAGGTCTCTGCAGTGCCGTTCCACACGTGGGCGCCCGACACCTACGAGGGCGCGCCGACGCCGATCACCGCGTTCCTGTCGGTCGGTTCGAAGGCAGCCGGCTTCGTCGCGCTCGTGACGCTGCTCTACGTCGCGTTCCCGTCCGGCGGCGACGTGTGGCAACCGCTGATCGGTGTGATGGCCGCGGTCACGATGACGCTCGGCAACCTCGTCGCGCTCCGCCAGACGAACATCGTCCGGATGCTCGCCTACAGCTCGATCAGCCAGGGTGGGTTCATCCTGATGCCGTTGGCGGTTGCGGCGATGGATCCCGACAAGGTCGGCACGCAACCGCTGACCGCGATGGTGACGTACCTCATCGTCTACTCGGCGATGAACCTCGGCGCGTTCGCGGTGGTCATCGCCGTCGCCCGCAAGACCCGCAGTGGCGAGATCTCGAGCTACGGCGGGCTGATGGGGTACTCGCCGGTGCTCGCCACGCTGATGACGATCTTCATGGCATCACTCGCCGGCGTGCCGCCGCTCGGTGGGTGGATCGCGAAGTTCTCGGCGTTCAAGGCGGTCATCTCCGCCGAGACCTCGTGGGCCTACGCCCTCGCGATGATCGGTGCGGTCAACTCGGTCATCGCGTTCGGCTACTACGGCGGCGTGCTGAAGGAGATGTGGATGAAGCCGACGCCGGACGGCGACACAACGCCGATCCGCACGCCGACGTCGCTGATGGCGGCGCTCGGCATCTGCACCGCCGCGACCATCCTGCTCGGTGTCCTGCCCGACGCCGTGATGCGCTTCGGCGATCTCTCCACCTTCACCGGAGCGATCGTCCCGTAACGATGTCCGAGGTCGTCTCGTTCGAGACGTTCATGGACCTCGCGCTCTACGGCGAGCACGGCTTCTACTCGACCGGCGGGCGGGCAGGGCGTCGTGGCGACTTCATCACGTCGCCCGAGGTCGGCCCACTCTTCGGCGCGGTGCTCGCCCGTGCGATCGACGCCTGGTGGGACGAGCTCGGCCGGCCGCGCGACTTCACCGTCGTCGAGGCGGGCGCCGGACCCGGCACGCTCGCTCGCTCGATCCTCGCGGCGCGCCCTGCGGCGTTGCAGGACGGGGCGTCGCGCTACCTCGCGGTGGAGATCTCGGACGAGCAGCGCGCCCTCCACCCTTCGGGTATCGAGTCGCTGCCCGAGCTGCCCGACGGTCCGATCGTCGGCGTGGTGCTCGCCAACGAGCTGCTCGACAACCTCCCGTTCCGGCTCATGGTCCACGACGGCGGCTGGCGGGAGGCGTTCGTGCAGCGCGACGGGGATCGGTTCACGGAGATCCTGCGACCGCTCGACGACCCTGTTCCTGCGGTCCTGCCGTCCGCCGGCGTGCCGCACGGCGCCCGGGCACCGCTGCAGACGCGGGCCGGCGCCTGGGCGCGGAGCGCAGTGGACCGACTGGAGCGTGGCCGCCTCGTCGTCGTCGACTACGCCGTGGCACGCACGGCCGAGCTCGCCGCGCGGCCCTGGCGTGACTGGCTCCGGACCTACCGCGGGCACGAACGGGGTGGGCACTACCTGCGTGACCCGGGTGGGCAGGACATCACGGCCGAGGTCGCCATCGACCAGCTCGTCGCGGCTGTCGGCGAGCCAGATGCCGTGCGGACGCAAGCGCAGTTCCTCCAGCGCTGGGGCATCGACGAGCTCGTCGCCGAAGGGCGGGCGATCTGGGCGGCCCACGCGGCGCGTCCGGGACTCGAGGCGATGGCAGCGCGCAGTCGCGTGCGTGAGGTGGAAGCGTTGCTCGATCCGGCCGGCCTCGGCGGCTTCACCGTGATCGAGTGGGCACGATGAGCGAGCGCAGCGAGCCGGCCCGAGCGGCCGAGAGCGGGGAGCAGAGCGGGTCCAGCGAGGTGTGGGGTGTGATCCTCGCCGGGGGGAGCGCTGCCCGCTACGGCGCGCCGAAGCAGTTCCTCCACCTCGACGGTCGACCGCTGATCGACTGGGTGCTCGCCGCGGCGGCCAGCGTGACGAGCAACATGATCGCTGTGCTGCCGGGCGGCGTCGAGTGGGAGCTGCCACCCGGTGTGCGACGCGTCGACGGTGGCGCGACGCGGCTCGACTCGGCGCGGGCGGCGCTCGCCGTCCTCCACGATCGTGACGACGACGCGATCGTCGTCATCCACGACCCGGCTCATCCGCTCGCCTCCGAGCGCCTGTTCATCGAGGTCGTCGACGCCGTCCGCGCGGGTGCCGATGCCGCAGTGCCCGCCGTGCCGATGCTCGAGGTCACGAAGGTCGTCGACCAGCACGGCTGGGTCGTCGAGTCGCAGCCGAAGCACGGGGTGATGATCGCCCAGGCGCCACAGGCGTTCCGGCTCGGAGCGCTCCGGCGTGCGCACGTCGGCGCGCCGGCGGGCGTGGAAGACTCCGAACTGGTCGAACGAGCAGGGGGACGTGTGCGTGTGGTCCCGGGGGACTGGGCGAACATCCACGTCACGCTGCCGGACGAGTTGGCGCTCGCCGAGGCGATCGTCAGAGGCCGAAAGGACATCGTCGATGAGTGACACCTCGCAGGGGCCCGGTTGGTGGCAGGCGTCGGACGGCAAGTGGTACCCACCACAGAGCCCACCGCCACCGCCATCGCCGATGCCATCGCCGACGTCGACACCGATGCCGACCCCGACGCCCTCCTCGGCACCGTCACCGACGCCGAGCGGGTTCGCGACACCAGCGACACCAGCGACACCAGCGCCACCTCCGCCGCCTGCGCCGCCCCGCGCCACGATGCCGCCGAGCTACACGCCGGCGGTGGGTGGGCCGGCACCGAACCGGGGCACGAACGGGCTCGCTGTTGCCGCGCTCGTCCTCGGCATCCTCTGGCTGTGCGCCGTGGGGTCGGCGCTCGCGATCGTGTTCGGGTTCGTCGCGCTCAGCCAGATCAAGCGCAGCGAGCAAGCAGGAAAGGGCATGGCCATCGCCGGCATCGTGCTCGGCATCATCGGCATCCTCGCGACGGTCGTCAGCGTCATCGCGCTGCGTTCCGCTGCCGACGAGATCTTCGAGAACCAACCGGGCGAGTTCGACGACGTCGAGATCGTCGACTGCGGCCGCGACGCCGAGGGGCGCGGGGTCGCCGAGCTCCAGATCACGAACGACAGCTCGAAGCGGTCGAGCTACTTCATCACCGTGGAGTTCCGGGAGGTCGGCGGTGGCGAGGATCTCGGGTTCACGCTCGACCCTGTCACAGGCGTCGAGCCGGGCGAGACACGACGTGTCGAGGCGACTTCGACCGACCGGATCGACGCGGAACGTCTGCGCTGTCGGGTGTCGTTCGTCGAGCGGGTCGCCACCGAATGACACGCGGCGGCGCCGGGTAAGGTCCGAAGCGCAGCTCTGTTCGCACGACAAGGGGATCGACGATGGCCGACGAGACGACTGGTATCGACGCGCTGCAGTGGGAGAACCGCCGCTTCCCGCCGAGCGAGTCCTTCAAGCGCGACACGTTGGTCGCCGGCACGTTCCTGTACGAGGAGGCGGAGCGCGACTACCAGGGTTTCTGGGCCCATCAGGCGCTCGACCTGGTGACCTGGGCGAAGGAGTGGACGACGATCTGCGAGTGGGAGCTGCCGTTCGCGAAGTGGTTCGTCGGCGGCAAGCTGAACGTCTCGTACAACTGCCTCGACCGTCACGTCGAAGCAGGGCTCGGCGACCGCGTCGCGATCCACTGGGAGGGCGAGCCGGGCGATTCCCGCAGCATCACCTACGCCGACCTGCTCGACGAGACCGCGAAGTTCGCCAACGTGCTGAAGGGCCTCGGCGTGCAGTGCGGCGACCGGGTGAACATCTACCTGCCGATGATCCCCGAAGCGGTCGTCGCGATGCTGGCGTGCGCGCGCATCGGCGCCGCCCACTCGGTCGTCTTCGGTGGGTTCTCGGCGCAGTCGCTCGCCGACCGGATCAACGACGCCGAGGCAAAGGTGCTCATCACCGCGGACGGTGGCTTCCGGCGTGGCGAGGTGTTCCCGCTCAAGGCATCTGCTGACGAGGCGCTCGCCGAGACGTCGACCATCGAGCACGTCGTCGTCGTCCGCCGTGGTGGCAACGACGTCTCGATGATCGACGGCCGCGACCACTGGTACCAGGAGCTGATGGCCGACGCCTCGCCCGACTGCCCGGCCGAGCCGATGGACAGCGAGCAGCTGCTGTTCCTGCTCTACACGTCGGGCACGACGGGCAAGCCGAAGGGCATCATGCACACGTCGGGTGGCTACCTCACCCAGGTCGCGTTCACGCACAAGTACGTCTTCGACCTCCACCCCGAGAAGGACGTCTTCTGGTGCACGGCCGACGTCGGCTGGGTCACGGGGCACAGCTACATCGTGTACGGACCGCTCGCCAACGGCGCGACGCAGGTGATGTACGAGGGGGTGCCGAACCATCCCGGCAACGACCGCCTCTGGGCGATCATCGAGAAGTACGGCGTCACGATTTTCTACACCGCGCCGACTGCGATCCGGACGTTCATGAAGTGGGGTGCAGCGGAGCCCGAGAAGCACGACCTGTCGTCGCTCCGAGTGCTCGGCAGCGTTGGCGAGCCGATCAACCCCGAGGCGTGGATGTGGTACCACGAGCACATCGGCGGCGAGCGTTGCCCGATCGTCGACACGTGGTGGCAGACCGAGACCGGCGGCATCATGATCAGCCCACTGCCCGGCGCGACGACCACGAAGCCCGGCTCGGCGACGTTCCCGTTGCCGGGCATCGGTGCGGAGGTGGTCGACGACAACGCCAAGCCGGTCGAGCGCGGCGGTGGCTACCTCACGCTCACACAGCCGTGGCCGGCGATGCTGCGCGGCATCTGGGGCGACGAGGAGCGCTACCGCGAGACGTACTGGAGCCGGTTCCCCGGGCGGTACTTCGCCGGTGACGGTGCGAAGCTCGACGACGACGGCTACCTGTGGCTGCTCGGTCGGGTCGACGACGTGATGAACGTGAGCGGCCACCGGATCTCGACGACCGAAGTGGAGTCCGCGCTCGTCGCCCATCCATCGGTGGCGGAGGCCGCGGTGGTGGGTGCCAACGACCCGACGACCGGTCAGGCGATCATCGCCTACGTGACCTTGCGCGGCGGGCTCGATGCGTCGGAGCAGGAGCTGCGCGACCACGTCGGCCATGAGATCGGTGCGATCGCCAAGCCGAAGGCGATCTTCTTCACGCCGGATCTGCCGAAGACCCGGAGCGGGAAGATCATGCGCCGGCTCCTGCGCGACGTGGCGGAGGGGCGCATCCTCGGCGACACGACGACCCTCGCCGACGCGTCCGTGGTGACCGAGCTCCAGCGGCGCGCCGCTGAAGCACCGACCGAGGACTGAACACGGCTGCAGCCGCGGATCCGGCTGCGGATCCGGCTGCGGCCGCGGATCGGCTGCGGCTGCGGCTGGGGATCGCTGGTCGGCGAGCCGCTCTGGGGCAGCGCGCCCCCGCCGGTTCCGAGCCGACCCACTCCCCGCCGTCCTGACCGGGGCGAGCGCACCGACGTTCTCTGCTCGCCGCCGTCCTCCGACCGCGTCTCTGTTCTCCAGCGGCCCGGATCCGTCGGCTGGCGATCAGAGAACAGTTGGGGTGACGGGGGCGAACCGAGATCCGGGGATCAGCCGAGCAGACCCTCGATGACGACTTCGATCCGCCGGTTCTGCGCCCGTCCCGCCCGCGTCGCATTGTCGGCGATCGGCTCCGACTCACCCTTCGCGATGGTCGTCACCCGCCGCGTGTCGACGCCGTGGACAGCGATGTAGGCGACGATCGCGTCGAGCCGCCGTTGCGACAGTTCGAGGTTGTAGCTGTCGGAACCGAGGCTGTCGGTGTGGCCCTCGATGGTCCACGTCACCCCGGGGTACAGCTGCAGCAGCGCGATCCCGAGGTCGACGAGACCGCGCGCGGCCTGCGTGAGCTCGTCGCTGTCGGGAGCGAACAGCAGGGCGTCGGCGATGTAGAGCGGGGCGCTCCGCGGCCGGGGTGCGTCCGGGTCGATGACGTACTCGTCGACGACGTTCTCGGCACCGAGGACGGTGGCGGCCTTCTCGCGGATCGCCGTCGCGGTCGCCCGGTCCGGCACCCGCCCCCGGAGGTAGACCTTGCCGTCCGAGTAGACGGCGTACCGCACGGGCGCAGCCTCGCCGGCCGGGTCCGGCGCTGCCGCCATCGCTGTCGACGTTGCACTCGTCGTCGGTGCGCTCACCGTCGTGTCGGACGTCGTCGTATCGGACGCGACGGCTCCGGCGGCTGTCGTCGCGCCCGGCGCCGCCGCCCGCACCGGAACAGGCCCTGCTGACGCCGCGACGGCCGTCGTCGCCGGTGGTGATCGGACGAGCCCGTCGTCGGTCGTGGTCGAGATCCGATCGTCCGCCGTGGCGTCGCCACCGCCGCCCAACGTCGTCACGGCGACCAGACCGACGAGTGTGAGCGCGACTGCGATCGCAGCGAGGATGCCCCCGCGGCGGATCGGACGACGGTCGATCACGGCGAAGTCCAGCGGCGTCGCCAGCCGGTCGGCGGCGGCGATCAGTGCCGCGACCCGATCACGGTCGGGCTGGGTGCGCAGATCGTCCGCCATGCTCCTCCTCCGCCGGGTCGTTGAGGCCGAGCATAAGAACTGAACGCGCTCCGTGGCCCTTCGCCACGCTCCGATGGTCCGATCGACCCACGACGCGGCTGCGCTCATCGGGGAGTGCTCGCTGCCCCCGGTCGCCCGTAGCGCGGTCGAGCGGGTCAGTCGCGGAAGTTCTCGAACTGCAACGGGATGCCGAGGTCGGCCGCCTTCAAGGCCTGCATCACCGATTGCAGGTCGTCACGCTTCTTGCCCGTCACCCGCACCTGGTCGCCCTGGGTCTGCGAGGAGATCCCCTTCGGCGCCTTCTCCTTGATCAGCTTGTTGATCTCGCGCGCCTTGTCGGCGGAGATGCCGACCTTGATCGTCATCACCTGGCGGACCGTGTTCTGGGTCGCTTCCTCGACGGTGCCGTAGTCGACGCCTTTCAGCGACACGCCACGCTTCACGAGCCGTTCCTCGACGACCTGGCGGAGAGCGACGAGACGGTCCTCGCTCACCGTTCGCAGCGTGAGCACCAGATCCTTCTGCTCGATCGAGGAGCCGGTGTTCTTGAAGTCGAACCGCGTGCTGATCTCCCGCTGGGCCTGATCGACCGCGTTCCGCACCTCTTGACGGTCCACGTCGGAGACGACATCGAAGCTGGGCATGCCCGCCAGGGTACCGGGTGGCCTCGGATGGGCCGGGCCGATACGATCCACCTCCGCAGAACCCAGGGTCGGTGCCCGAGCGGCCAAAGGGAGCAGACTGTAAATCTGCCGGCGTACGCCTACGGAGGTTCAAATCCTCCCCGGCCCACTGCTGTCGAGCGCTCCATCCGCCCGGGTGGAGCGCTCATGTCGTTCCCGGCAGCGTTTCCCGGCAGCGTTTCCCGGCCGTGCTTCCCGGCCACCGCCCGGGACGTGCACCAGCGACTCGGCGCTCAGGACAGCACGGGCAGGAGCGTCGCCGATGTCGCCGGCGAGCAGGAGCCTTCGATGCGCAGCATCGCCATGATCTGCTGCGTGTCCCTGACCGTCACGGTCACGCCGTCCAGTTCGTAGCTCAGCGAGAGCTGCGCCGTCTCCGAGTACCTGCCGTCCTGCGCGGGAGGGTCCCACTGCACCCGCCCGTCGACGTGCTCACGCATCACCTCCTCGGCTCGTCGGTTCAGCACGTCGTCGATGACCTCGTCCGAGTATCCGAGCAACGTCATGTACTCCCACGGCGTTTCGGCAGACGGGAGCGTCTCGACCACGGCCGGCGAAAAGAGGCAGGGCTCGGGCGCGTCCACCGGCAGCGATGACTCCTGCATCGGTGTCGCGCTCATCTGCTTCACCGCCGCCGTGGACACGTCGCTGAATCCCACGGCAGCAGCCAGCGCGAGCGCGGCAAGGCAGGCGACGATGAGCCCCCGGCGAGTTCGCCGGTCCTCTTCCTCGTCCAGGTACACGTCGGTACTAGATACGAGTCCGGCCGCGAGCAGGATGCCGGCGCGCCGGTCCTGCTGTTCGTCCACCGGGGGCGGCCCGGGAGTGCTTGCTGGTGGAGCCGGCCGGTTCATGACGCACCGCTCTTCGGGCGAAAGCGAGGGGACCCGCTGATAGTACGGGCCGTGGACGGGGTCGCTCGACCGCGGGGCCGTCGTAGGCTGCGGCGATGGTGGCTCACGGAGTGTTTCCGTTCGGGCAACCCAACCGGGAGCGGCCGTCGCGCCGGCCGTCGAGGAGTACCGCCGGAGCGTTCGTGCTCGGCGCGTACCCGTCGGCGTTCCACATCGTCTGGACACCCCCGACCCCTCCCCGCGGCGCGCCGGCATCCACGATCGCCGCCTTCCCCGCTCTTGCTGTCGATGTGGAACCCGAGGTCTTCTGGGACGGCTCGAATCCGTCGCCGGCGACGCTGCTCGACGACTGGCTCCGTGATGTCGGCTTCAAGCCGGCGTGGGGAGTGGCATCGGTCGGCACGAACGGCCCCTCGGGCAAGGGGCTCGTGAGCGAGTACCTCGACCCGCTCGGCATCGACATGGGCACCGCGTGGGTGACGGACGCAGTTCCGTGGTACTTCGTGAAGATGGGCGCCAAGTCGCAGGGCGACTCGATCAAGAAGCGCTTCAACCCGATCGCCGAGCGGCTGCGCATCACCGCTGGCGACCTGCCCGCGCGACCGAACCCCCGAGCGTTCGTCGAGATCGCCCTCGAGACGCAGCGCGGCAGGCTGCGCGAGGAGCTCGTCGACGTCGCGGCGCCACTGGTCATCACGCTAGGACAGGAGGCGGCGGACACGTTGGTCGCGCTCGTCGACCGATCGTCGCATCCCGGCACCAGTGATCGGCTGCAACCCGACGACACCTATGGGTTGCAGGGTGAGGTCGCCATCGGGGGGTGGTCGGCGGTCTGGCTGCGACTCGCCCACCCTGGGCTGATCCGCCAGGCCAAGCAGGTCAGTCCCTGGCGCGTGAGCCACGATGCCTGGAAGTCTGCGACGCGCGAGGCCAGGCCGCCGTCGTAGCTGGTGGCGTCCCCGGGGACACCGAGCTGGGCTGAGCCGTTGCCGTGGCGAGCGTCATCTTGCTTCGCGATTCGGTGATCATCGCGATGTGCTGACCGGCCATCCACTCGAGCAGCATGGTCATCGGGTTCCACGTTCGCGAACGACGACTTCGAGGTCGAGCAAGTCGAGGGCGCGCATGATCCGGTTGAGCGCCTCGGTCGTCGAGCCCGACTGCAGCGCGGAGCGGTAGGAGCGGTGGATATCTGCCTGGTCGACGAGCTCTTGCTGGGACACATGGCGATGCACGCGGAACTCGTGGATTGCCCTGCCCAGCGATTGGGGTCCGACCACCAGATATTCGTCTCGATTTCCCGACATGACCACTCACTGACATGACGCCGGAATCGATCAATGTCGGAACACGCCGACATCTCGGATGTGAGTCGGCAACGGGGTGAGCAACACCATCGCTCACACGGAATCGACGGTGCCGATCGCGATCCGAATCCCCGCGCCTGGCGACGACATCGTGCTGGACGTCGCGGACGAGAGCCTCGGGATGCCGTCCGACTCCCGTACTCAGCGCGGGCCGCGTGGAGTGTTGCACCCCTTTGGTACACATGTTCGTATGGAACTGGCGGCGGTGACAGGGCTGGTGCGAGAAGCGCACCAGACGCGGTCTTGTCCCTCGGCGGGCCGGGAAGAGTTGATTGCGGCGAGCGCAGCGTTGGCCCGTGTGCGGGCATGGGTGGACGCGTCGGCCGCCGACGTCGCCGCTCGCCTGGCACGGTGCGCGTCGTACCCGCAGGCTGAGCTGGCTGCGGCGACGCGCTCGAGCGTGCGGGACGCTGACCGGCTGCTGGAGCGTGCCGTGGTGCTCGAGCAGGCGCCGGTGTTCGCTGACGCGCTGGACGAGGCGAAGGTGACTGCCGCGCACGTCGACGCGCTCGGTCGCGCGTTGCGCAGCCTGGAACCCGCGCAACGTGAAGGGCTGCTTGAACAGGTCGGGCAGCTGGCGGAGGTGGCGGAGGAAGCGACGGTGGAGGAGTTCGCCCGCCGCCTACAGGTCGAGGCCCGCCGCCTCACGGTCGACGACGAGATGCCGCGGTTGGCGCGTCAGCGTCGCGACGCCCGCTTGCGCACATGGGTGGATCCGACCTCGGGGATGTGGCATCTGGCCGGACGGTTCGACCCGGAGACCGGCGTCGGTCTCGCCGGCCGGTTGGACAACACGGTTGCGGCGTTGTTCGCTGAGGCGACGCCAGACAGCTGCCCGTCGGATCCGGGAGAGAAGCAGGACCACCTGCGCGCCCTCGCCCTCGTCGCGCTCACACGCGGCAACGGCTCCGGCAACGGCTCAGCCAACGGCGAGAGCACGGACAGCAGCCAGTCCTCGGGCACGGGCACGGGCATGGGCATGGGCATGGGCATGGGTCAGGGTGGGGGATGGGGGCCGCCCGAGTTCACCGTGGTGGTGGACACCACCGCCACGGACCCCGTCACCGGCGGCCCGACCATCGATTGGGGACTGCCCCTCGAGCTGCCTGCGGCGGTGTTGCTCGACGTGTTCGGTATCGCTGACGTGCACACGGTGGTGGTTCACAACGGTGTCGTGCTCCACGCGCCGGGCCAACTGAACGCCGGGCGCTCCACCCGGGTGGCGAACCGGGCCCAGCGGCGGGCGTTGCGGGCGCTGCATCGGACGTGTGCGATTCCGGGTTGTCCGGTGCGCTACCAGTACTGCAAGTTGCATCACGTCATCTGGTGGGAGCATCACGGACGAACCGATCTGGACAACTTGTTGCCGGTGTGCGAGAAGCACCATCACGCGATCCACGACCTCGGCTGGCAGGTCCGGCTCGGACCCCGGAGGGAGCTCACCGTCGATCTCCCCGATGGCACCCGCTACAGCACCGCCCCACCACAGCGCGGCCGAGCAGCCGTCACCACGACCATCCGCACGGAACAGGGGCCAACCGGGCCGTCACCAACATCGGGGCCTGCGCCGTGACGCGGATCGCGGTCCGCGCAGATCCCGCTCCGCTTACCCTGACGCCTGCGGATCCTGACTCCTGCGACGGCTGATCGCTCGCGCAGCGAGACGTCCGCAGAGGGGCCTGATCAGCGCGCGGTAGGACAGCTGACCGACATCGACGGTGACCTCGCGGCGATCGGGCCGATGGTCACCGAGTGGGTCAGGGCTCATCTGCTCGCGGGAACGCTCGCGGAGCTCACCGTCGCCCATCCGGATCAGCTGGTGAGCGACAGCGCTGTCGTCGCTGTCGTCGCTGCCGTCGATGCCGTCGCCGCCGCCAAGGTGGCTCGCCTGCCGCTCGTCACGGGTCAGCCGGACCTTGCCGGTCTCGATCCGGATGTCGCCGTCATCCTGCTCCCGCGGAGGTTGTGATCGTAGGAGGTGAGCGGCGACGCTGGGAGCCGTGGCCATCCTCATCGACGCTCAGGGGCTCGCCGCAGCCAGGCCGAACCGGCCGCTGTTCCGCGACCTGTCGCTGACGGTGTCGGACGGCGATCGGATCGGCGTCGTCGGGATCAACGGCAGTGGCAAGTCGACCCTGCTGCGGATGCTCGCCGGCGAGCTGCCCCCCGAGGCGGGCGTGGTGCGATGGGGTCGAGGAGCGCGCATCGGCTTCCTCCCGCAGGAACCGCATCTCCCGGCAGGAACGGTTCGTGACGCGGTCGGTGAGGAGTGGCGCGGCGAGGCGATCCTCGATCGGCTCGGCATGGGCGGTCTCCTCGACGCGCCGACGACGGAGCTCTCGGGCGGCCAGGCCAAGCGGGTCGCGCTCTCCCGCCTGCTCGCCCGCGAGCACGACGCGCTGATCCTCGACGAGCCGACGAACCACCTGGATCTCGATGCGATCGCGTTCCTCGAGGATCGCCTCGCGGCGTACACGGGTGGGCTCGTCCTCGTCACCCACGACCGCCACGTCCTCGATCGAGTCACGACGAAGGTGCTCGAGCTCGATCGTGGCAGTGGCTTCCTGCACGTCCCGGCCGGGCTCACCGCGGGATCCGGCTACGCCGCGTACCTCGCCGGTCGAGCCGAGCGCGAGGAGCAGGCTGCGTCGGACGAGCAGACCCGCCGCGTGCTCGCTCGGCGCGAGCTCGCCTGGCTCCGCCGGGGCGCCCCTGCCCGCACGCGCAAGCCGAAGGCGCGCATCGACGCCGCGACTGCGATCGTCGAGGGCCGCCCCCAGGCAGCGGCGCGCAGCGGCGAGCTGGGTCTGTCACTCGGTACCGCCCGGCTCGGGTCGAAGGCGGTCGAGCTCCACGACGTCGGCTTCACGTGGCCCGACGGCAACGAGGTCCTCCGGCCCTTCACGCACCTGATCGAGCCCGGTGACCGCCTCGGTCTCGTCGGCGCGAACGGATCGGGCAAGTCGACCCTGCTCGATCTCATCGCCGGGCGATTGCAGCCGACGCATGGACGGGTCGATCGTGGTTCGACCGTGGTGCTCGGCTACTACGACCAGCTCGGCCGCGAGCTCGACCTCGGCCAGCGGGTGCGTGACGCCGTGGTCGGCCCGCATCGGACCGAGCCGTCGTGGGAGGACGTGAAGCTCATGCAGCGCTTCTGGTTCGACGGCGACGCACAGTGGGCGCGGATCGGCACGCTCTCCGGTGGCGAGCGCCGCCGACTCCAGCTGCTGCTGACGCTCGTTCCGCAGCCGAACGTGCTGCTGCTCGACGAGCCGACCAACGATCTCGACATCGACACGCTCCGCGCCCTCGAGGACTTCCTCGAGGACTGGCCGGGCGCGCTCGTGGTCGTCAGCCACGACCGGGTGTTCCTCGATCGCACCGTCGACGAGGTGCTCGCCGTCGACGCGGCAGATCGCCCCTCACTCGTCCGCGGGGGTGTCGCCGGCTGGCTCGCGCTCCGGGCCGGGATCTCGTCGCGCAGCGCGTCAGGGCCGATGCCGCGCGCCGAGCCGCGTGCTGCGGCGCAAGCACGTCCGACGCCCGATGGCCTCGCGCCCGGCGCGTCCGCCCCCGCAGGCACCCCCGGTCCCGCTCACTCCGGCGCGGGTGCTGCGGCCGCGACGGGCGCGGCCGTCACGTCGCCGCGCAGCCCGAGCACGTTGCGCCGGCTTCTCGGCAACGCCGAACGAGATCTGGCCACAGCGGTCGAACGTCGTGACGCCGCGCTCGCCGCGCTCGCCACCGCCGGACGCGATCACGTCGAGCTCGCCCGCCGTGGCGCGGAACTGGCGACCGCCGAGGAAGCGGTCGCCAGTGCCGAGGAACGATGGTTGGGGCTCGCCGACGAAGCGGAGTCGGCCGGCCTCACGATGTAGCCGGGCGACCGTCTCCGGAGGTCTCGGTCACTCCTCGACGATGAGGGCGGTGACCATCCCGAACATGCCTTCCGGGCCTTCGGCGTGGCTGAGGATGTGGCAGTGCCACGCCCACACACCAGGGTCGACGGCGGTGTAGAGCACCGAGTACCGCTCACCCGGCGCCACCCAGATCGTGTCGCCTGGCATCGGCTCGTCGAGCGGGATGCCGTCCTTGGCGATGATCCACCCGAACGGTTGGTGCAGGTGCATCGGGTGACCGACCAAGCCCTCGTTCATGTAGTGGACGAGCATCGTCTCGCCGACCTGGAGCGTGTAGGGCTCGGTTGCCGGGAAGCTCTTGCCGTTGAGCGACAACCCGATCGTGCCGGCGTCGTTCAGCACCATCGTGACCTGCTTGTCGATCGTGGTGATCCCCTGATCGATCAGCTTCTGCGGGATCGGCATCTCGCCGATCAGGAAGGCGCCGAACAGGCCGTTCGGGACCTGGATCTGCGCATCGTGATGGGAGTGATAGATGCCGACCGCCGGCTCGAGCGCCTCGAACTCGTAGGTGAACGTCGACCCCGGCGTCACCGGATCCTGGGTGTACGGCGGGACGCCGTCCATCGAGTTCGGGACCCGGATGCCGTGGAAGTGGATCGTGGTCGACTCGGGCAGGTTGTTCGTGAGGACCACCTTCACCTTGTCGCCGACGTTGACCCGGATCTCCGGAGCGGGGACGACGCCGTTGTAGGTCCAGGCCTTCACGATCTTGCCCGGCTCGACCTCCCAGTCGACGATCTCGGCCGTCACGTCGAACTGCTTCGTGCCGTCGGCCAGGATCGTCGGCTCGAGGACCTCGCCGCCCTTGCCCTCGGTCGCCGCCGGGAACTCGAGTGCGACCTCTTCCATGATCCGGTCCATCGTCTCCTGGTCCATCAACGGCTCGCTGCCGTCGGTGGCCGCCGTCGAGGCGCCGTCCGTCGACGTGCCGCCTGCCGGCGTGGTGCTGCCGGTGTGCATCATGCCCTTCATGCCCGCGTCGGCGTGGCCGGCGATGGTGCAGAGCATCTCGTACATGCCGGCACTGGTCGTGCTGTCGACGCTGACCGTGGTCTCGTCGCCGGGCTGGAGGTCGCCGGAGGCGAGGTTCAGCTGCGGGACGGTGAGGTTGTGCACCTGCGAGCCGTTGTTCGTGATCCGGAGCTTGGCCCCGCTCGGCGGGATCTCCAGCGTGGCCGGCCCGATCTTGAAGTCCGACAGGTCGACGGCGATCTCTGCCGGAGCCTCAGCGGCTGCGGCGGTGACACCGGATCCGTCGTCATCGCGCACGAGGAACACCGCCCAGAACGCGACGAAGATGGAAAACACGGCAACCACGAAGGCGCCGAGGCTGAAGACGGTCCGCTCATCTCGATTCACAGTTGCCGAGCTTCATCCAGGTCCGAAGCCGGGTCCCGGGGCGCAGGACCCGAGAAAAGTGACCAAAGTCCCGAGGGATCCGCTGTGGCGGCAGTCGGCTCAGCCGACCGGCACGACCCACTCGACGACCGTGCCCCCACCCGATCGCGCCGAGATCGTGCACGACCCGCCCAGCTCGATGGCCCGTGCCTGCATGTTGGCGATGCCGTTGCCGGCGCTGAGCCGTTCTGCCGAGATGCCGGCGCCGTTGTCCGCGATCACCAGGCGGAGCACCGAATCGCTGGCGCCGACGTCGATCTCGACGGCCGACGCGCCGGCGTGGCGAGCCGTGTTGCTCAACCCCTCACGCATCGTGGCCAGCATCTCGGCCTCGATCGCGTCGTTGAGGCTGCCCTCCAGCACACCGTCGAGCCGCAACGTGGGCCGGAAGCCGAGGATCCGGCCCGATTGGTCGACCACCTCGATGATCGCCCGTCGAAGCCCCGATTCGCCGGCGCGCGTGCGGCCGAGGCCGAAGATCGAGGTCCGGATCTCCCTGATCGCGTCGTCGTGGTCGTCGATCACCTCCTGGAGCCGACCCCGAACCTCTTCGGGGACCCTCGGCAGGATCGCCTGCAGGGTCAAACCGTCGGCGAACAACCGTTGGATGACGGTGTCGTGGAGATCGCGGGCGATGCGTTCACGGTCCTCTGCAAGGAGCGTCTTCGTCCGGGCGGACTCGAGCTCGGCCTGGATGCCGAGACGGACGCTCACGTCACGCACGGTCGCGATCACCAGCGCCCGCTCGTTCGTCAGCACGGGGGAGAGCGCGACTTCGACCGGGAACGTGGTCCCGTCGACCCGCTTCGCCCAGAGCTGCAAGCTCTCGCCCATCGTGCGCGTGTGCGGGTTGTGGTTGAAGTCGCCCCGGTGGTTGATGTGCGCAGCACGGAGCTGATCGGGCACGAGGTGCTCGACGGCCTTGCCGACGAGCTCGGCCCGCGTCGCGCCGAACAGCTGCTCCGCCTGCTTGTTGACGAGCACGATCACGCCGTCGGCGTCGCAGATGATGACGCCGTCCGGCGACCCATCGAGCAGTGCCGCTGCAACGGCATCGGTGATGACCTGCATGGTGGCTGCGTCCTCCGACGTTCATCCTGGCACGAGGTGTGAGTCTGGCGGCCCATCGGGCAAATGGACGAAGGTCCCTTCTCGACCATCACCACAGCTGATTGACTGCGCACATGAGCTTGGGGACCATCGACGATCCGATCGGCGTGTTCCTGCTCGATGATCACGAGGTCGTTCGCCGCGGCGTGCGCGACCTGCTCGAGGCCGAGGACGGCATCGAAGTGGTCGGCGAAGCAGGCACGGCAGCAGAGGCCCTGGCGCGGGTCCCCGCCACCCGGCCCGACGTCGCCGTGCTGGACGTCCGTCTTCCCGACGGCAACGGCGTCGAGGTCTGCCGAGAGATCCGCAGCCGGTTGCCCGACGTGGCCTGCCTGATGCTCACCTCGTACAGCGACGACGACGCGCTCTTCGAAGCGATCATGGCCGGTGCCGCCGGCTACGTCTTGAAGCAGATCCGGGGCAACGAGCTCGTGTCCGCGGTGCGCAAGGTCGCGTCCGGCGCCTCGTTGCTCGATTCTGCGGTCACCGGCCGCGTGCTCGCCCGCCTGCGGAACCCCGAGCCGACCGACGAGCGGCTCGCCTCGCTGTCGGTGCAGGAGCGGCGGATCCTCGACCTCATCGCCCTCGGGTACACGAACCGCCAGATCGCCAACGAGATCCTGCTCGCCGAGAAGACGGTGAAGAACTACGTGTCGAACCTGCTCACGAAGCTGGGCATGGAGCGACGGACCGAGGCAGCAGTCTTCGCGACTCGGCTCTCGGTGGCGCGCGAGAAGCACTGACGATCAACCCGGGTGCCCCGGGGTGCGGGTGCCGAGCACGCGCTGCATCACCGCGACCGACAGCCACCGGTTGAACTTGCGGCCGACCTCACGCTCGATGCCGACGAGCTCGAACCCGCACGACGCGTGCAGCGCCCGGCTGGCGGCTCCGGAGGCCTCGATGCGCGCCATCACGGCGTGGAAGCCGGAGGCCTCGGCCACCGACACGAGGTGGGAGAGCAGCAGCTTGCCGACGCCCCGGCCCTGCTGGTCGCGCCGGATGTAGATCGAGTCCTCGACGGTCGTCCGGTACGCGGCGCGCTCCTTGTACGGCGACAACGAAGCGAACCCGACGACCTCGTCGTCGCCATCGGCGGTCTCGGAGGTTGCAACGATCGCCGCGAACGCGCCAGTCCGGGCGGCGAGCCAGGCGCGCTGCTCCTCGAGCGACCGGGGGACGAGGTCGAACGTGGCCGTCGTGTGCGTGACCTCGTGGTTGTAGATCTCCCGGATCGCTGCAGCATCCCCGCGAGTGGCGAGGCGGACGCCGACCGGAGGCGGTTGCGCGGGCGGCTCCGGTCGGGGCGAGCTCATGGCGGGGCAGGGTATCCGCCGCTCCGGTGCCGTGAGCGGGCAGAATCCGCCGAGCTACTTGGTTGGAGCGGCTCGCGCGGCGCTAGGCTTGCTGACCGGTCCGCGGCTCTGCCGCGCCCGCCCTCTTAGCTCAGTCGGCAGAGCACAGCCATGGTAAGGCTGGTGTCGTGGGTTCGATTCCCACAGAGGGCTCGACCAGCTGCTCGGACCCTCCGAGTGGTCAAGCAAGGCCCTGGCGGCGTAGCTCAGATGGTCAGAGCATCCGGCTCATAATCGGAAGGTCATCGGTTCGATCCCGATCGCCGCTACTAGCAACTCCCTATCCACCTCACTCTTACAGGAGAACGTCTCCCATGAGCAAGGCGAAGTTTGAGCGTACGAAGCCGCATGTGAATATTGGTACGATGGGTCATATTGATCATGGTAAGACGACGTTGACGGCGGCGATTTCGAAGACGTTGGCTGAGAAGGGGTTGGC
>JBFWRK010000006.1:0-275013 GCA_050248955.1 Acidimicrobiia bacterium | reverse complement strand
CGGATCAAGCGCGTCGGGTTCGGGTTCACCCGGTTCCGCAACTACCGGATCCGCGTCCTGCTCTACGCCGGCCGACCCAACTGGGAACTCCTCCCCACGATCACTCCCCGCTGAAATCCGAAGAGCCAGTTATTCGTGGATCGCGGATACCCAACGCCAGCGCAAGCAGCTCGAACGCCAGCTCGGCCAACGCGTTCCCGGCGACCAGCTCACCAGCGAACAGGTCGATGCACTGGTGAAGGCGCTCAAGGACATCGTCAGCGTGCTCGCGGACGCTGAGCCGGCCGACAATACCGAGCTGCACGACCAGCTCGGCGTCATCTCACCTACAACGCAGACGGGACCGT
Organism: Acidimicrobiia bacterium; assembly: GCA_050248955.1. Classification (GTDB taxonomy): domain Bacteria; phylum Actinomycetota; class Acidimicrobiia; order Acidimicrobiales; family Ilumatobacteraceae; genus JBFWRK01. The sequence continues at coordinate 274,666 of JBFWRK010000006.1, read as the reverse complement.
GACGGTCGAGTCGCGGCCCCGTGGGGTACAAGTGCGTGTCGGAGGACCGGGTTCACACATCTCCCCGGCGAGACGCCTCGGCGTATGGCCTTAGCTCGTCGGCGCGTCGGAGGGGGAACCACCGACAGTCATTGGCGAGTGTCGTCGACTATGCCGCCTCCCACGAGTACAGCACTCTCACTGTCAACCTCTGCCGGATCTGATCACGTCTCGCTTCAGGAAAGTCCTGATCGTCGTTAGTGATCAAGGTCCGATCGAGCGAACCCAGCGCTGTCGCGAGCGCGACCTGATCGCCCTTGTTCTTGGGGACGAGCCTCTTGATCGTCCTGGCATCTGCCTCTGACGGCCTATCGATAAAGCTCACTCGCCCGGATGAAGCAAAGTGTTGCAGAAGAGCAAGGGGAAAGCTCTGCGGGCCAACACAGGGCATGTACTCGGCAACCATCCGACTAGTTTGTAGCGCAGGAGCTGCGCCGCCGGTGTCGTCCAACGCCCATTGCATCGAGTCGTGTCGTTGGAGCGATTCAAGCACAGCTGTCGAACTATCCGCCAAGATGCCCCACTCATGACAGGAATGGTTTAGCACGCAAGCGTCGAGAACCACATCATGTGTGCAATGGTCAGGAAGACTCATTGCTGCTGCTTGACCTGACGAGACTGAGCACGTGCGAGTTCGAGGGAGTCTGCCAGCTGATCCTCAAAGAAACCCTTAGGCCAGTCAGCGCGATCTATTCGGCCAGCGTCGTCGACGTCGATTTGTTCCAGGACGGTCTGACCATTAACGTTGTCGCAGAAGTAGACCGCGACTTCATCGCTGGTGATCTGTCCTTCCGCAAGGCGGCGGCGAAGCCGAAGGAGAATATGTTCACTGTGCGTTTCGACCACGATTCTGCGCCCGTTGTCCGTAGTCGAGTCGATGAGGAAGTCCGTGACCAGTGCTTGCTGCGCAGGATTCAAGTGAATTTCGGGCTGCTGAACGATAAACGTAGTGTCTTCTGGTGCAGTGAATCCTTGCACCAGAATGGGTAGGAGCTGCGACAGGCCAACGCCGCAGTGGGCAATGTTCACCTTGAGGCCATGCTGGCCCTGTGTTCTCAAGAAGACTTGAAAGAAGTCGTCGCCACGATCCTCGAACACCAGGGTGCCATATCCAAGTTTTCGTAACCACGCATCCACCGCCTCTTTGACTTCGCTATTCGCAGTTCTATACAAGAGTTCAGGAGCGAACTGGCCTTCCCTGCCAACGTCACTTGGGCGCTCGGGCGACGTTCTGTAGGTTCGTTGCGGCAGCGAACGAAGCGGGCCGAGGTAAGCAATCAATCGTAAGCGTCGCGTGACAGCTCTGTTGATCGCTGAATAGACGTCCTGCATCTGATAGGCCGCGTTAAACCAAACGAGAGCCTTTGACCATCGTTCCTGATCCTGCCGCCAAGCCGCTGGAATTCTGAGGGCCTCCAATCCGCTGAAGAAGAACCCATTTGGTGACTCCATTCGCATTCCTGCGCGCAGGCCCGTAATTTCCTTCAGCGGCCTGCCAACAGACTGACGAGTCGGGATGAGGTTCGAGATCACGGCGAAACTGTCGGACGATTCTCGAACTCTGGTTATAAGCGGTCGGTCGTTCTGGTCAAGGACGCGCGACCGTTGAAGTTCAGTTTGACCATTAACGCCGGCACCGAAGGTAACCTCTAACCTCGATATCGTAAGGAGTCGTCTCGCCTCAGTCGTCACGGGAGCGACGGCCGGAGCCCCTATTGAGAACGTCATCTGACGGTCCATGCGATGGTTATGCACCACGTCCTCAAATGAGCCCGCGTCCATCAGATGGCCGCGTGTCAGGAGCGCAGTACGACGGTCCTGAGCATCCAGCGTCTGACGGAGCAACAGAAGCGGAGCATATGCTGACGTCTTGCCAACATTGTTGCGCCCAATCAAAATTGTAACTCGCGGCAGTCGGATCGTGGTTGGCCGAGCAAAGCCCCGGAAGTTCGTCCACGTATTGACCCAAGTAGTGAGCATTCGTCCCCCAAGACAGCGCGCCGGCATGGCAAGATAGCACCGTCGGCCGGAGGCTCGAACGGCACTTCGAGGGTGCGCCCCCAATAGACAGCACCTGCTAGGTCCCACCCGAAGGGGCATCTGAGCCGCCGAGCCCGTAGGGCGATGGCGGAACACAACCGGAGTGAGCTTGCGAGCGTCGGGCGGGAGCTGCGAGCCGGTCCCGGCGAAGTTCGGGATCTTGCAGTAGCCTGCGACGGCATGAGTGATGATCTGCGTTCGAGTCGGATGCCGTCGGTTGAGGGGCGGGGGTTCGCTCGATCGGCGTGGCAGGCGTACGAGCGCAAGATGCGTGATGTGCTCGACCCGATGCTGGATCCGATGGCGAAGCGCTACGGGGCGAGCGTGGTCAACGAGCTGCTCGGGTTCTGGTTGCTGTGGCATCTGCATGGCGGGTTCGAGGGGATCGAGTCGCTCGGAATGGGGCGCACGACGATCTTCCGCAAGATCAAACGGTTCCGGCAGCTGTTCGGCGTCCACCCCGACGAGTACGTGATGCCTGGCGTGACAATCGACCTAGACATCTACAAGGCCGGCGCCGCAGAGGCCGAGGCACTCCGACAGGAACGGCGGGCACAGACCAAGTCTTGAAGTTCCACATCTTGCACTCTGCCCCGCGCGCGTGGTGAAGTGCTGGACATGGAACTACATCGTTGTGATTCATCCCGTCCCACGTCGTCGAGCCCGTTGCACGACGCGCTGCACCGGCGGCCGCAGGCCGCCCCTCGACTTGATAACAGGACGAAACTCGTCAACCCTCCGGACCCCGCTGGGTTCCTGGCAATCGTCTATCCCGAGGCACGCGAGTCGGTGATCACCTTCCGGCCGAGCCGTCCGCCGAGCTCGACCGGGCCACGCTGCAACCGTGATCCGGACGGCGACGCTGACGGGCCACCGGGACAGGCGAGCACCGATCGGGCGGTACGTCGGGCGAAGGTGATGGTCCGCCGGTACTGCAAGGCGAACGGGATCGACCGGTTGATGACGCTCACCTACGCTCCCCCGTTCTGCACCGACCCGAAGGTGCTGCGCCACGACGTCGGCCGGTTCGTCCGCCGGCTCCGCTCGGACGTCCACGGAGGCAAACGGCTCCCGTACGTGTGGGTGCCCGAGCTACACAAGGACGGCACCCGGCTGCACGTGCACATCGGACTCGGCCGCTACGTCAAGAAGCCCGACTTGCAGGCCTGCTGGCCGCACGGCTTCGTGGATGCCCGCCGGCTCGCAAGCAAGAGCACCAAGAAGCTTTCGCAGGTGGAGCAGGCCGGCAGAGCAGCGCACTACCTCTCGAAGTACGTCGGCAAGGCGTTCTCGAGTGGCGGTGCGGTGGGCTGCCACCGCTACGAAGTCGGCCAAGGGTTCCAGCCCCGTCGCGATCGTCTGGTGCTCCCCTCGGAGCACGCCGCAAGGTTGTGGGCGATCAGCCAGATGGGCGGCGAGGTGCCCTCGATGGAGTGGTCATCGCGCGAGTCTGCCGAGTGGGTCGGGCCCGACTGCCGGGTCATGTTCTGGAACTGACCGATGGACAACGTGGATATGGATCGGGTCGCTCGGATCTTCGTGCGAGTGGCGTTGCGTATGGTGCTGGAACAGACGGCGGAAGGGACAAGCGATGTTGACGGTGGCGTACTGCCGGGTATCGACCGACGAACAGGCGACGGAGGGGTTCTCGATCGAGGGCCAAGCGGAGAAGCTGCGGACCTACGCGCAGCTCCACGACCTCGGCGAAGTCGTTGTGATCTCCGACCCGGGGCTGTCGGGCAAGAACCTCGACCGGCCCGGCCTGCAACGCCTGCTGGCGATGATCGCCGACGGTCACGTGGCGAACGTGCTCACCTGGCGCCTCGACCGGCTGTCGAGGAACCTCGGTGATTTGATCTTGCTCGCCGACCGCTGCGGACAGGCCGGCGTCGCGCTGCACTCGTTCACCGAGCGGCTTGATCTGTCCTCGGCGACGGGGCGGATGTTCTACAACATCCTCGGATCGTTCGCTCAGTTCTACCGTGAGCAGCTCGCCGAGAACGTCCGCATGGGCATGCACCAAGCCGCTCGGCAGGGTCGCTGGATCAACCACGCGCCGACCGGCTACGACCTCGCCGACGGGGTACTGATCGCCAACGAGAAGGCGCCGATCATCCGGCAGATCTTCGTCATGCGCGCCGAGGGAGCGAGCCACCGGGCCATCTCCGAAGCGACCGGGGTGAATCACTCGACGGTGCAGTCGATCCTCCGCAACCGGGTCTACCCCGGCCAGGCCAAGAGCCGCGACGAGTGGTTCCCCGGTCTCCACGAACCGCTCATCACCGAAGCGCAGTTCGAGGCCGCCCACCGGGGACGGGTCAAAGGCCGGCGACGGGGACGTGATCTGCTCTCCGGACACGTCCGCTGCGGGCTCTGCGCGCGAGTGATGACCATCGACCAGCGCGACGACGGCCGCACGCTCTACCGCTGCCGCCACCGGGGCCAGGGCTGCCGCATTCCCCGCCGGCCGACCGCTGCGTTGCTTGATGCTGCCCTGCTCGGGTTGCAGCTCCTCGGCCACGACAGCGAGCTACAGGAAGCGATCCGACGGGAGATGGGGCGGGATCGGGCGGACGGCCGCCAGGCCGGAGCCCGAACCGCCCCGAACCGTCGAACGTCACCTGATGCGCTGCTCGACCGCAGGCGCAAGCTCCTCGGGCTCTACTACGACGACCAGATCAGCGCCGAGCTGTTCGCCGAACAAGAAGCCGAGCTGACCCGACTCATCGACCTCGCACGCGGCGAAGATGACGCCTCACGCGCCGAACACGAACAGGCGCACGCGCTCACCAGCCAGTTCGAGCAGGTCGCCTCCCTGCTCAGCACCATGGACCTACACGCGCTGTGGAGCCACGCCACCGAGATCGAACGCCGGCAACTGATCGACGAACTCGTCGAACACGTCACCGTTCAGCCCGACCACCTGCAAGTCAAGATCCACGGAGCACCCCAGCTCAACGTGGCCCTTCAGGAAGTCGGCCTCCGAGGGGAGATCGGTGGTGTCGGAGGACCGAACCGCAGATTCCGGTACCGGTCACTGGCGATTCGTCGTGTGATGTTTGACCGCTGGTGTCGGAGGGCCAGCGTCAGCAAGTTCAACTGAACGACGACTGGAAGAATGTCGAAGTTGAGACAGCTACGGCCACTCGATAGCGCGCTGCCACCAGACCTGAAGGGGGGGCCTCACTGTCGATGGTAATAGTTCGGACCAATCACCCTTGTAGAGCGTGTTCACAGGCGGGATGTTGAACGTGCCGCAATCGTCAACGAGCCATCTATCGTGCCAATCTCGTCCCGGCGACTTGTCTACGCGCCATTCGACACCAAGATTCTTCGCAGCCATCTCGGTAGTAAAGCGGTCGAAATCCCGCTGGGCCCGTGTCGAAACCACGTTGGAAGCGTCGCCAGAGATAATGCGCAGGGCGGTCACTGCTGCTGGATCCAGTTCCTCGGCGAGATCCTCAAGCGCCCTAACACCGAAGTGAGGATCCGCCCACCAGACTTCACCTCGAAGACTCCGGAGAATCCGACGCAGTCGAACGACATTCGTAAAGGGCGTTCGTGGACTGATCACACCGGGCAGCCGACGGTCCTCACCAATATCGGCGGCGTCAGCCCGAGGCGGAATGACCCGAACTGTCTTGTGTTTTTGGCTGTAGACCAGGGCACCGACCCTATTGAGCCAGCGCAAACAACGTCGGAGGTCTTCAATCGTCAGTTCCTCTGGGCTGGCTCGGTGCAGCCGAAGGAGATTGAGTACACCGTCGTCCGTCACTGCCTCATAACCGCGCAACTCTTGATCGATCACTTGTATCGGAAGGAGCGGCCGAATCACTTGGCCGAGTTCGCTCAGCGCGAGCGTGCGATCCTTCGCAACCCACGCGAGGCGGTAAAGCTCCCGGCCGGCAGCAGTCAGCGCTCCGTTGTCAACAAGCTTCACTCGTTCGAGGAGCGCCGCCTCCTGTGCTGTACCACCACCACCACCACCGACGATCCGAATCGCCTCAAGTAGCGCCGAGTCATCCGTGGCAAACAGGGAAAGGTCAATCTCCCTTGTTGTCGTCATCTGCGGCTCCAAGAACGGCGAGGATGCGAATTACGTCATTCGCGGCGAACGCCGACAAATCCACTGAAACCGTAACGCTGACACTCGGTCCGATACGCTTGACCGTGCGATGAGCCTGCACGACGGGATCCGTGACCGAGGGACCCGGTACGAGAGGATTCACAATCGGCTCCGAGCCCGTCGCTGGTTCGTCGATCGCATCGCCGTTTCTGCCCGACAGATCCTCTGCGGCACTTTCTGTTACTTCGGCCATCGTGACCAGATTCGCATCAGTCACGAAGCTGGCGAGCTTCACACTCGCCACGAAGCTCTCGGCCGCCTTCTTTGCATCCGCCTTGGGCAACCCGTACTCGTACTCGAAGGTCGACGCGATGCCCGCAGTCGACGGAAGCTCATGGCCGGCGCTTCTCGAGAGAATCTCTTTGTACGGGTTCACCCCCAGTACCGCCGATCTCCGGCTCTCGGCCCGCTTGGCGTGATCGTCCTCTCGGACGATCCCTTGGCCGACCCGGCTGAGCTTGAGCTTGTTTCCGTCCTTCTGAACAAGCCCGAACACATTCACCAGCGCCATCTTGTTCCGCCAGGCACCGCCCGACGCCTTGGCCTCCTCGCCGCTCAATTCCTTCGCGAGCGCCTCCGGCGCTACCGAGCCCAGACGCGCCGCCTTCCATAAACCGGCGGCGATCTTCTCCGCATCAGCCAGGGAGCCCCTTGGCACGCCGCGCCTGCTGGCCGCCGCCGACTCGGACTTGGCAGTGCCATCGCTCATAGGGGTCCACCTTTCGAAGAACACAGAGAGTACTTCGCCGACCATTCCGACGAGCGGACATGCCGCGCACGGGGTGCGCTGCCTGTAACACAGCACCTGCTAAGTCCGCAGAGGGACTCGACTGGGATCACCCTGGGCTGGCGAGGCCGCAGGCCGAAGCCAGACCCCGGAGCGAGCGAAGCGAGCGCAGGGCTTGAACGGCACTCCCCTCGGCCGGAACTAGTCGCTATGCTGCGACTCGGAGGTAGTCATGTCACCTGACTTCAGATCGCAGCGCGGAGAATCCCCCGAGGGCAAGGGCATCGCTCGACGTGCGTGGGACACCTACGCCGCGGCCGCGAACCGCCGGCTGAAGCCGGTGCTCTCCCCCGTCGTGGATCCGCTGCTCGACCCGGCAGCCAAGGCCATCGCTCGCGACTGGGTAGGCGACCTGCTCGGGTTCTGGGTCCTGTGGCACCTGCACGGCGGCTTCGAGGGACTGCAGGAGCTGGGCTATCACCGAGCGACCGTGTACCGGAAGATCAGCCGCTTCCGTCAGATCTTCGGCGTTCACCCGGACGAGTTCGAGATGCCTGGCGTAACGATCGACCCGGCTGCCTACTGGGCGGCTCCCGGTAGCCCGAAGATCCGCAACCCGGACTCTTGACTAGTCGCAGAGTTGCGATAACTACATCGGTGTGGTTTGCTGGTCGCTATGTTGCGACTGGCCGACGATCGAGAGATGGAGCTCACCGAGCTCGCCTCTGGCGTCGACTCGTTGTACCTGTCGGGTCGTACGGAGCTGCCGACGTCGCTGCTCGAACGGCTGGCGACCGCCAAGGAGTGCGCCCAGGAAGACGGTCCGGTTGAGTTCTCGCTCGGTGGCTACGACTGGACGATGGCACCCGCCGGCTTCGGCAAGTATCGGTATCGGCTGAACCACCCGGCGGCTGTCATAGGCCTGACACCGGGCCGAAAGCTCCCTGGGATCCGCGTCCAGGCACGCGCCGAGGCGCTGCACTCGAAGGGGCCGGCCGCGCTCGTGAGGTGGGCTGAGACCGTGTTCGCCAACGAGGGAATCGCGCCAACGTTCACCGTGAGCCGGATTGACCTTCACGCCGATTGGCAGGGCTGGAGCGTGAGCGGCGACGACCGGCACCGTTTCGTCTGCCGCGCCCGTGACCTTGCCACCTACGAGGACAACTTCGAGCTGTCGGGGTTCTCGTTCGGGAACCGCAAGTCGGGCTCGATGAACGCTCGCATCTACGACAAGACGCGGGAGATGGCCAGCAACGGCCACGACTGGTGGCCGGCCGTGTGGGGTGATCGGTACGACGACACTCGCCCCGTCCATCGTGTCGAGTTCGAGTTCGCCCGCGGCGCGCTCCACGAGATGCGCCTCAGCTCTCCAGACGAAACGCTCGCGGCGATCGGCAAGCTGTGGGCCTACGCGACGCAATCGTGGCTGACCTACCGCACACCCTCCGATCACGAGCGCCCGAGCCGCTGGCCGCTCTCGCCCCAGTGGGCGCGCGTCCAGAATGCATCGCTCGCTCACGGTGCCGTGCCGATCGAGCGCATCTCGGATGGGAACACCGCCGGTGGGCTGCGGCTGCTGATGCCGTTGCTCAACGGATGCGTTGCCGCGTTCGCCTCGCTCGTCGGAGCGGTCGGGATCAGCGACGCATGCGAACGACTGCCGATCTTCCTCGCTGCCTATGAGGACCGATCGGGCCAGTCCTTCGCCGATCGGATCATCGAGAAACGCAAGCGGCGGGCTGCCGCATGAGCACCGGTCAACCTGACTACGCGAGGGTGGCGGGCATCCTCGTGTCGATCGGACTGCGTATCGTGCTCACTCAACCGGCGGAAGGAACCGAGAATGCTGACGGTCGCGTACATCAGAGTCTCGACAGAGGATCAGGTCGAGTACTCCCCCGACGCACAGCGAGCGAGATGCCTGCAGCACGCCGCCGCGCATGACCTTGGGTCGATCACGGCGATCAGCGACGAAGGCCGCTCCGGCAAGGACCTCGACCGGCCGGGCATGCAACAGCTCATCTCGCTCGTGGAATCCGACCGAGTCGCGCACGTCGTGGTGTGGCGGCTCGATCGACTGTCACGCGACTCCGCCGACCTCAGCCGACTGGTCAAGCTGTTCGAACGCCACTGCGTCACGTTGCACTCGATCAACGAGGGTCAAGTCCAGGTGGCAACCGCATCCGGGCGGATGCAGGCCGGCATGCACGGCGTGTTCGCCCAGTACTACCGCGAGCACATCGTGGAGAACGTCCGCATGGGCATGGAGCAAGCCGCGCAGAAGGGACGTTGGCAGAACCGGGCGCCGTCGGGGTACGACATGATCAACGGCTACCTGCAGCCGAACGAGCTGGCGCCGGTCATCCGTCGGGTGTTCCAGCTACGCGCTCGGGGACTCTCGTACCCACAGATCGAACAGGCCACCGGGGTGCGCTACTCGACCGTGCGTCAGATCTGCGGCAACCGCGTCTACCTCGGTGAGACCCGCCTCCGCGACCGCTGGTTCCCCGGCATCCACGAACCGCTGGTCTCCACCGAGGAGTTCGCCGCCGCGCAACGAGCCCACATCCCCGGACGCACCCGCCGCGGTCGAGACGTGCTCTCCGGGCGAGTCCGCTGCGGGCTCTGCCAGCGAATCATCGGCATCGAGTACAACGAGAAGGGCACCGCGCTGTACCGCTGCAAGCATCGCGGCAAGGGCTGTGACGTTCCTGGGCGGTCCGCTCCCGGGCTCCAACGTGCGGCACGGCTCGCGCTTCGGCTTCTGGCAGACGACGACGAGCTACAGGACGCCATCCGTCACGAGCTACGCCGCCATGAGGGATCCGGGGCGGAATCGGCGGAGCCGATCCGCACCGGGTCACTGGCGGCGCTGCGACGGAAGCGACGCAAGCTCCTCGATCTGCACTACGACGACCAGATCTCGGCCGAGACGTTCGCCGAGGAAGATCGCCGGCTCACCGCTCAGATCCACGGTCTTGAGACCGAGCAAGTCGAGGACGACGACCGCCGGCAGCAGCACGACGAGCTGGCCGAACGATTCGAGACCGTCGCCCACCTGCTTCGCACCCTCGACCTCGACCAGATCTGGACCGAAGCCACCGACCAGGAACGGCGCGTGCTCGTGGACGAGCTAATCGAAGCTGTCGTGGTCTACCCCGACCACCTGCGGGTCGCCGTCAACGGCGCTCCCCCGCTACGGGTTGACCTGGCCGAAGTCGGTCTCAGGCCCCCAAGTATGAGACTCAGCGTGTCGGAGGGGGGACTTGAACCCCCACGAGAAATAATCTCACTAGCACCTCAAGCTAGCGCGTCTGCCATTCCGCCACTCCGACGTGGGGCTGTCTGACGTTACCGCCCGTAGGGCTACGCCGACAACAGCAAGCCCAGCGAGATCACCGTGATCACCCAGATCAGGGCGAGCACGAACGTGATCCGGTTGAGGTTGCGCTCGGCGGCTGTCGAGCCGAGGGCGGCACCGCCGGCGCCGCCGAACATGTCCGACAAGCCACCCCCACGACCGCTGTGCAGCAGCACACCGGCGGTCATGCCGATCATCGACACCACGTTGATGACGAGTGTGAGGTAGAGGATGACGTCGCGCACGGTGAACGAGCCTACCCGTGCGCGACGGTCGTCACCGAGTCTCCGCCAAAGGTCAGTTCGCCGGCCAGCGACGGGAAGTGGCACGCGACCGGGTGGCCGAAGCCACGGTCGACAAGTGCCGGCTCCTCGATCGAGCACCGCTCCTGCGCCTTCGGGCAGCGGGTGCGGAACCGGCAGCCGGAGGGCGGGTCGATCGGGCTGGGCACGTCGCCGAACAGCAGGATCCGCTTGCGGTCCCGCTCCGTCGCCGGATCGGGCTCGGGGATCGCCGAGAGCAACGCCTGCGTGTACGGGTGCGTCGGGCGGTTGTAGATGTCCTCTGCCGGCGCCACCTCGACGAGCTTGCCGAGGTACATCACCGCGACCACGTCGGAGATGTGGCGCACCACAGAGAGGTCGTGAGCGATGAACAGGTACGCGAGCTGGAGCTGGTCCTGCAGGTCCTCGAGCAGGTTCACGACGCCGGCCTGGATCGACACGTCGAGTGCCGACACCGGCTCGTCGAGCACGATCAACGACGGGTTCAGCGCGAGTGCCCTGGCAATGCCGATGCGCTGGCGCTGGCCACCGGAGAACTCGTGCGGGAACCGCTTCGAGTGATCCGGTGCGAGCCCGACGAGCTCGAGCAGCTCGGCGACCCGCTTCCCATGATCGCCCGGCACGCTCTGGATCAGCAGCGGCTCGGCGATTGCCGCGCCGACCGTCATGCGCGGATCGAGCGACGCGTACGGGTCCTGGAAGACGATCTGCATCTCCTTGCGAAGCTGCCGAAGCTCTTCGCGGCGCATCGTCGTCAGCTCGGCGCCTTTGAACTTCACGGACCCGGCAGTCGGCTCGAGCAGCCGCAGCACGCAACGCCCGACCGTGGTCTTGCCCGAACCGGACTCGCCGACGAGCCCGACGGTCTGGCCGGCCCCGACGGAGAACGACACGTTCGACACGGCCTGCACCACGTGCTTCGTCGAGCGGATGCCGCTCACCGAGCGCACGGTGAAGTGCTTGACGAGGTCGGTGACCTCCAAGACGCTCATACGACACCCCCGGCGACGAGCTCGTCGACCCGCACGCATGCGGTCTCGACCTCCCCGAACGGCCGGAGCTCGGGTGGCGGGTCCACGGCGCACACGTCTGCGGCGTGTGGGCAGCGCGTCCGGAACGCGCAACCGGACGGCGGATGCAGCATGTTCGGCGGCGAGCCGGGAATCGGCGTGAGCCGCTCACGCCCGAGGGTCGGCAGCGAGCTGAGGAGACCCTGCGTGTAGGGATGCGAGGGCCGCTCGAAGATCTCGAACACGCCGCCCCGCTCGGCCGACCGACCCGCGTACATCACCTGCACGCGGTCGGCGATCCGGGCGACGACGCCGAGGTCGTGGGTGATGAACACCACCGCGGTGTTCAGCTCCTTCTGGATCCGCTGGATGACCTCGAGGATCTGTGCCTGCACGGTGACGTCGAGCGCCGTCGTGGGCTCGTCGGCGATCAGCACTTCGGGGTCGTTCGCGATCGCCATCGCGATCATCACGCGCTGGCGCATGCCGCCCGAGAACTCGTGCGGGAACTGCTTTGCCCGAGCCGCCGGTTGCGGGATGCCGACGAGGTCGAGCAGTTCGATCGCCCGCACCTCGGCAGAGCTCTTCGGCATGTCCTGATGCGAGTGGATCATCTCGGTGATCTGCGCGCCGACCTTGTGCACGGGGTTCAGCGCCGACAGCGGGTCCTGGAAGATCATCGAGATCCGCTTGCCGCGGGAACGGCGCAGCATTTTCGGGCTCACGCCGATCAGTTCCTGACCCTTCACCTTGGCGGAGCCGGTGATCTTCGCCGTCCTCGGCAGCAGTCCCATCACGGCGAGGAACGAGACCGACTTGCCGGAGCCGGACTCGCCGACGATGCCGACGAGTTCGCCGTCGTGCACATCGAGGTCGATGCCACGCACCGCTTGGACAGCGCCGTCGTCCGTCGGGAACGAGACCTGCAGGTCCCGGATCGACAGCGTGGGTTCAGCGGTCATGTACGCCCCTTGTCCTGCTTGGGATCGAACGCATCACGCAAGCCGTCGCCGATGAAGTTGATGCACAGGATCGTCACGACGAACACGACGCCGGGGAACAACGGGATCCACCAGAAGCCGGACTGCACGGCACCCTTCGATGCCGAGAGCAGGTTGCCCCAGCTCGCCTTGCCCTCGCCCGGGTTCACGCCGTAACCGAAGAACGACAGCGTCGACTCGGCGACGATCGCACCGACGACCGACGTGGTCATCGCGACGAGGATCGGGCCGAGCGAGTTCGGGATGAGGTGGCGCAGGATGATCCGCCGGTTCGACGCGCCGAGGGCGCGCGCGGCCTCGACGAACTCGCGTTCTTTCAGGCTCAACACGACGCCACGCACGATGCGGGCGACGCCCATCCAGCCGACGGCGGAGAGCAGCACCACGATGAATCTGATCGAGTTGAGCTCGCCGAAGATCCAACCCAGCCAGGTGATCTCCTTGAACGCGTTGCGGAGCACGAGCAGTGTCACGAGCAACGGGAACGCGAGGAACAGGTCGGTCGCCCGCATCAGCAGGTCGTCGATCAGTCCGCCCCGGTAGCCGGCAACGGCGCCGATGATGGTGCCGATGATGCTCGCCGACAAGGCAACCGCGATGCCGATGAACAACGACACGCGGCCACCCCAGATGATGCGCGAGTAGAGGTCGCGGTTGAGGTCGTCCGTGCCCATCCAGGCCTCGCTGCTCGGCGCGTTGTAGCTCGAACGCGCCGTGGTCGCACCGGTGGCAGCGTCGACCTTCTCGACCGCCGGCAGGCGCTGGATCTCGTCGTAGCGGGACGTGATCGGCGCGAGGATGATCACGAGGGCGATCATCACGAACGTGACCAGCGAGATGATCGCGGCGCGGTGATGGATGAAGCGCCGCATCGCCATGCGCGATGGCGAGGCGGACTCGGCTTCGAGGCCTTCGAGCTCGTCGGTCGTCGCCTCGAGGTGCTCGGGTTCGTCCGGGGCCGGACCAACGGTGGTGGGGCGCACGAGATCAGTCAAGACGGATCCTCGGATCGAGCCAGGCGTACAGAACGTCCGCAATGAGGTTGAAGGCGATCACCGAGATCACGACGAGGACCATCCAGGGCATCAACTGCGGGAAGTCGCCGTTCTCGAACGCGGTCAGGAAGAAGTCGCCCATGCCGCGGTACTCGAAGATCCGCTCGGTGATGATCAGCCCGCCGACGATCGCACCGACCTCGAGGGCGGCAGCAGTCGTCACGGGGATGAGCGCGTTGCGGATCGCGTGGCGCACGACGACCCGGCGCTCGCTGATCCCCTTCGCCCGAGCGGTGCGCATGTACTCGGAGTTCTTCACATCGAGCAGAGAGGCCCGCATGTAACGGGTGTAGACGGCGATCACCTGGATCGACACGACGATCGCCGGGAGGACGAGGTGCTTCGCCCGCAACCACAGGTCGAAGCCACGGTGGCCGGGCGGGTAGACGCCCGACGTCGGCAGGAACGGCTTCGAGAGGCCGAACCACCGGGTGAAGTAGACGGCGAAGACGAGTTGCAGGAGCACCGCCGAGATGAAGGGCGGGATCGAGAGCCCGACGAACGACCCCGTCGAGACGGCGGAGTCGAACTTCGAGTACTGACGCAGGGCGGCGATCGTGCCGAACGAGCAGCCGATCGTGACGCCGAGGAACGTGGCGAGGCCACCGAGCACGACGGAGTTGGCGAGCGCGTTCTTGAGCTCCGGCCAGACCGGCCGGTTGCCCTTGATCGACGTGCCCCAGTCACCGGTGACGAAGTGACCGAGCCAGCGGAAGTACTGCTCCGGGATCGAACCGACGAGGCCGTTGATCTCCCGGTACTGCTGCACCTTGGCCTGCGACGCGCGTGGGTTCAGCCGGAGGTAGCTGGCCACGGGATCCGTCCCGATCCGGATCGCCACGAACACCAGGAACGTGACGATGAACAGTGTCGGGATCGCCCAGATCAAGCGGCGAACGACGAAACGTAACAACGTGCCTCCCTGCCTCGGAACGGCGACGGGGCCGGCCGTCAGGCCGGCCCCGTGCACACGTTAGTTGGATCGAAGCTTCCTGGGTATCAGCCCAGGACCTCGACCACTGGCTCCCCGGTCACGAGCGCCGATGGCTCATACGTACCCTCACCGGTCGTGTTCCATACACCGGGGAGGACCTTGAACGCCGTGGTCCAGACGTACCACGAGGAGTTGGCGCACTCCGTGATCGGGTTGAGGCACTCTGGCCACTGCTCAGCGCCGATGATGATCTGGTCGCCGCTGGCGGGGACCCACTCCCAGATGTTCTGGAACGCCTGGTAGTTGGCCGCATCCTTGTCGATCGGACCACTCAGCTTGTCGGTGCGCCACGCTGCGATGTTCGGGAACTGGTACAGCGGGAGCATGACCGCGTCATCAGCCAGGTACTGGCCGATCTGGTGGATGAGGTCGATACGAGCATCCTCATCGACCGTCTGGTCGGACTCGAGCATCAGCGCCGAGGCTTCCTCGTTGCACCAACCGGTCGAGTTCTGACCCTGGTTGCCGTTCTCCTCGCTGGGCACGGCGTCGCAGGACATGATGCCCGTGACGGTCGGGTCCGGCGACGCGGTGTTGATGTACATCGCGAGGTCGTAGTCGAGAGCTGGGAGACGCTGCTGGAAGTAGCACGCCGCGTCGCAGTTGTCGGTGACGACCTTGAAGCCGGCCGTGGCGAGCTCGGGGATCATGAGCGCCTGCGTCGACTCACGGCGGGAGTTGCCAGAGTTGACGATCCACTTCACCTCGGGGACGTTGCCGTCCGGGTCGGCCCAGAAGCCGTCGCCACCCTTGGTCCAACCGGCGTCGGTCAGGATCTGCGCGGCACCCTCGGGGTCGTAGTAGTCCGTGAAGATGGTGTCATCGCACCACTCGCCGATCGTCGGCACCCACAGACCGCACTGCAGCAGCGGGCCACCGGGGAAGATCGGGTCGTAGATCTGGCTGAGGATCAGGTCACGATCGACCGACTTGGCGAACGCCTGGCGGAAGTCGTCGTCGGCAAAGACGCCGTCACGCTGCTGGAAGTACAGACCCTCGTAGTTCGTGCCATAGCCCGGCGTGTACTGGATGTTCGGGTCGTTCAGCGCTTCGGTGATGCCGGCGTAGGCCTGCGGGAAGATGAAGTCGCTCTCGCTGGACTTCAGCGACGCGATCTCGGTGTCGCTGTCAGCCTTCGGCACCATGACGACCGACGCGGCCGTCGGCTGCTCCGGACCCCAGTAGTTCTCGTTGGGGACGAGGATCAGCTGGTCGGGCGACCACGAGTCGATCTTCCACTCACGGCCCGAGAACGGGATGTTGTCGGCCATGTCAGCCGAGACGTCGTTGCAGTCCTCGAACGCTTCGGCCTTGATCAGCGGGTTGAACAGGTTCTTGTACGGGGCGTAGACCTCGGAGAACGAGACCACGACCTCGTTGTCACTGGCACCCGTTTCGATCGACACGATCTTGTCGTAGCCGACCGTGCTCAACGAACCCGGCGTGTTGATGACGGCGTCCATCGTGCACTGCAGGTCCGCGATCGTGATCGGCGTACCGTCGTCCCACACCGCGTCCGGGCTGAGCTCCATGGTGACGGTCATGGCCACGTCACCCGCGGGCTCTTCTTCGCCCGCAGCGCTGGTGGTGGTCTCTTCGTCGCCGCCCGCGACCGTGGTCTCGGCGGCTTCGGCCGTCGTTTCGGTAGAGGCGTCGGTATCTGTCGAAGCGGTGTCGTCGTCGTCGCCGCCACAAGCGGCGAACACGAGGGCTCCGGCAGAGATCAACGCCACGAGCTTGGCGCTCCTCGGAGTCTTTCTCACTAAATGACCTCCTGGTCAGGTTGTTCACGGGAGGGAACGCGTCGAAACGGTGGTGGATCGACGTTGTGGTCAATGCGCCGCACGAGGCGGCCACGACGAGGGAACCGCCCGGCGAACCGGCGTTCAACCTCGCTTCGTCCGGTCAACCCTGCCTCCCCTTCGATTCACGAATGACCGGACGACGAGCAAGGTAGCACGAGAGTTACCCATTGGTAGAGCCTCCCGTGGCCGGGATGTGAACTTCTGGTTCAGGCGAGGCCGGCTCAGGAAGAGATGTTCCGGTACTGCACGATGCGCGCGAACTCGTCCGGATCGAGGCTCGCGCCGCCGACGAGCGCGCCGTCGATGTCCGGCTGCGCCATGAGCTCGACGATGTTCGCGGCCTTCACCGAGCCGCCGTACTGGATCCGGACCCTCGCCGCCGTGTCCGCTCCGGCGAGCTCGCCGACGCAGCCTCGGATCGCGCCGCACACGGCCTGCGCGTCGGCGGAGGTGGCTGTCCGGCCCGTCCCGATCGCCCAGATCGGCTCGTAGGCGATGACGAGGTTCGCGATCTGTTCCGGTGTCCGGCCGGCGAGCGCGGCGCTGATCTGACCGAGCACCTTCGCCTCCGTCTCCCCCGCCTCGCGCTCCTCGAGGGTCTCGCCGACGCAGACGATCGGCGTCATGCCGTGCTGCTGGATCGCCGCCGTCTTCTTGGCGACCATCTCGTCGGTCTCGCCGAACAGCTCACGACGCTCGCTGTGGCCCGTGATGACGTACTGCACCGCGAGCTTCGCGAGGAACACCGGCGACACCTCGCCGGTGTACGCGCCCTTCTCCTCCCAGTGGCAGTGCTGAGCGCCGAGCGACATCGCGATGTCGTCCGCCTCCAGCAGCGTCTGGATCGAGCGGATGTCGGTGAACGGTGGGTGGATCGTGACGTCGAGCGCGGCGAAGTCGTCCTTGCCGATGAGGTAGCTCAGCTTCTGCACGAACTGGATCGCCTCGAAGTGGTTCTGGTGCATCTTCCAGTTGCCACTGATGATCGGACGCCGGCTCATCGCGGCCTCTCGTGGGTGTTGGGGGCGTTGGGGGCGTCGCGCAGTGCGGCGAGCCCGGGCAGGTCGCCGAGCTCGAGCAGTTCGAGCGACGCGCCGCCACCGGTGGAGACGTGGTCGACGTCGTCGTCGAGGTGGAACTGTGCGAGCGCCGCGGCCGAGTCGCCACCGCCGACGACGGTGAACGCCTTCGTGTCGGCCATCGCCTGAGCGACGGTCCGCGTGCCGGCGGCGAAGCGCTCGTCCTCGAACATGCCCATCGGGCCGTTCCAGAAGACCGTGCGGGCGTCCATGATCACGTCGCTGAAGGCCGCAGCAGTACCAGGGCCGATGTCGAAGCCCTTCGCTCCATCGGGCAGGCGCGTGCCGAACGTGGCGAAGTTGCCGTCCGCGTCGACGCCGACGATGTCCTCGGGGAGATGGATCGTCTTGCCGGTCGCGAGGAGACGGCGGCACGTGTCGACCTGATCGGGCTCGAACAACGAGTCGCCGATCGTGTTGCCCTGCGCGGCGAGGAACGTGAAGCACATCGCGCCACCGATGACGAGCGCGTCGACGACGTCGAGGAGCGCCTCGACGACACCGAGCTTGTCGGAGATCTTCGCTCCGCCGAGGACCGCGACGAACGGGTGCTTCGGATCGTTGCGAAGGCCGAGGAGGACGTCGACCTCCTTCTGCAGCAACCGCCCCATCGCCGAGGGCAGCGTCTTCGGCGGCCCGACGATCGACGCGTGGGCGCGGTGGGCGGCACCGAACGCGTCGTTGACGTAGGCGTCCATGCCGGCGACGAGCCGCGCGACGAACGCGGGATCGTTGCCCTCCTCGCCCGCGTCGAAGCGCAGGTTCTCGAGTAGTTCGACGCCGGGTGCGAGCTCGGCCAGCCGCGCCCGCACTGCATCCATCGAGTACTTCGGATCGGGCGCGCCCTTCGGCCGCCCGAGGTGGCTCGCGCAGACGACCTCGGCACCCTGCGCCTGCAGCCACTGGATCGTCGGCAGCGCGGCGCGGATGCGGAAGTCGTCGGTGATCGAACCGTGCTCCATCGGGACGTTGAAGTCGGTGCGCACGAGGACCCGCTTGCCACCGAGCGGAGGCAGGTCCTCGAGGACCGGGATGCGACCCATCACTTCTTCCGCTTGGGCAGCTTCGAACCGGCGTACTTCGTGAGGTCGACGAGGCGGTTGGAGTAGCCCCACTCGTTGTCGTACCAGCCGAGCACCTTCACCAGGCTGCCCATGCTCATCGTCAGCCCGGAGTCGAAGATGCACGAGGCCGGGTCGCCGTTGATGTCGCTCGACACGATCGGGTCCTCGCAGTAGCGGATGACGCCCTTCATCGGGCCGCGGGCAGCCTTCTTGAACGCAGCGTTGATCTGATCGACGGTCGCCGGGGTCTTGAGCACAGCGTTCAGGTCGGTGATCGAGCCGGTCGGCACGGGCACGCGCAGCGACGTGCCGTCGAGCTTGCCCTTCATCGACTCGAGCACGAGGCTGGTCGCCCGAGCGGCGCCGGTGCTCGTGGGCACGATGTTGATCGCCGCGCCGCGCGCGCGGCGGAGGTCGCTGTGCGGACCGTCGACGAGCTGCTGGTCGCCGGTGTAGGCGTGCACGGTGGTCATCAGGCCCTGCTCGATGCCGAACGCATCGTCGAGCACCTTCACCATCGGCACGAGGCAGTTCGTCGTGCACGACGCGTTCGAGATGACCTGGTGCTGCTTCGGGTCGAAGTCCTTGTGGTTCACGCCCCAGACGATCGTCGCGTCCGCTCCGCTCGAGGGCGCCGAGACGATGACGAGCGGCGCACCCGCGTCGAGGTGGGCGGCAGCCTTGTCCCGCGAGGTGAAGAAGCCGGTCGACTCGATCACGACGTCGACGCCGAGCTCGCCCCACGGCAGGGCCGACGGATCGCGCTCCGACAGCACCCGCAGCTCGTCGCCATCGACGGTGATGCCCGTCTTCGTCGCCCTGATCTCGTTCGGCAGCACGCCGAGCATGGAGTCGTACTTCAGGAGGTGCGCCATCGTCTCGAGCGACCCGAGGTCGTTCACGGCAACGAAGTCGATGTCGGCGCCCGCCTTCTTCGCGGCCCGGAAGAAGTTGCGTCCGATGCGGCCGAAGCCGTTGATGCCCACGCGAACAGCCATCGTGGAGGTCCTTTCATGCACGGAGGGTGACGGCGTCACGCTAGCCGCGCGGCGCCGCCGGAGACCCTGTCCCCCGGGCGATCAATGAGGGAGATCGCGATGGATCACGCGCGGATCGAAGCCTCGCGCCGCGAGCCGGCGGGCGAGCTCCTCCGCCACGGCCACCGATCGGTGGCGGCCGCCGGTGCACCCGATCGCCACGGTGAGGTAGCTCTTGCCCTCGACTTCGTAGTGCGGGAGGAGCTTGGTGAGCAGGTCGTCGAGCCCCTCCAGGAACTCACCGGCCGCCGGGTGGGCGAAGACGTGCTCGCGCACCGGCGCGTCCTTCCCGGTCAACGACCGCATCCCCTCGACCCAGTACGGGTTCGGGAGGAAGCGCACGTCCATCACGATGTCGCTGTCGAGCGGCAGGCCGTTCTTGAAGCCGAACGACTCGATCGCGAGCTGGAGCTGACCGGCGGACGGCTCGTCGCTACCGAACGCGGCGACGAGGCGGGTCTTGAGCTCGTGGATGTTCAGGCTCGAGGTGTCGATGATCAGATCGGCGATCGCCTTGACCGGACCGACCTCGGCCCGTTCCAGCTCGATCGCCTCGAGCACGCCGTGATCGTCCGCCGTCGCGTAGGGATGGCGGCGCTTCGTCGACTCGTAGCGACGCACGAGCTGCGGCGTACCGGCTTCGAGGAACAGCACGCGCACGCGGTTGCCCGCGGCGCGCAGCGACATGACCTTGTCGACGAGCTCGGCGTGCTGTCGACCCGCGACGAGCGCGAGCCGATCGATCGGACCGCCGGGCGCGCTGGCCAGCTCGACGATCTTCTCGACGAGCGAGGTGGGCAGGTTGTCGACGACGTACCAGCCGAGATCTTCGAGCACGCCCGCGGCCGCTGTCCGCCCTGCGCCGGACAAGCCGGCTATCACGACGATGTCGGTCATCCGTGGCGAGCGTACCGACGGTCGAGGTGTCTGTCCTGGCAGTTCATCCGCGTTTCACACAGCGCAGGTACAGCAGCCTCGGGATCGTTGCCGCCGCCTCGTACTCGGTAGCGCGGGCGAGGAAGCCGGCCGGTGGTGCCGGCTCCTCCATCCGCTCGAGGAACAACCCACTGCCCGCGAGCGTGTTGATGTAGCGGCTGAGCGGCCGGTGGATGAAGGGGATGAAGACGTCCTTCTCCACCTCCTCGATCGTCTCGTCCTCGACGAGGTACGGACCGATGCGCCAGTACTGCTCCGGTGGGTCGAGGAACTGGTCGTCGATCCAGCCGCTGCTCGGCGTCTGCAGCAGCGGGTGATTGAGGAAGAAGCAGAACCGGCCGCCGGGCACGAGCACCCGGGCGACCTCGGCGATCGCCTCGTCGACATCGCGGATGTGCTCGAACACGAGGCAGGCGACGACCGCGTCGAACTGCTCGGAGCGGAACGGCAGCGCGCCCGCCCCCGCCCGAGCGTACGAGGGACCGCCACCGCGTGCCTGCGCGGTGACGAGCTGTTTCCAGGTGGGGTCGATGCCGACGACGTCCTGCGCGCCGTTCGCGTGGACGAGCCGGCCGATCTGCCCGTCGCCGCAGCCGACGTCGAGGACGCGGCGCGCACCCGCGAGCTCGGTGGCGGCGAGCGGCAGGATCTGCTCTTCGTACTCGGGGTCGGCACCGTCGGTGAAACCCTCGATCCACCAGTCCGCGTGCGTCTCCCAGAGATCGTTCCGTCCGCGTTCTTCGTGTCCGTCCCGCTCGTCCTCACCGCTGATCACGCGCCCGACTGTACGGGGACCAGCCCGACCCCGAAGTGGTCAGCCGGACGCACCGCCCGGGTGCAGTTCTCTGCCCGCCTCGGTCGTGTCGAATGGCGAGGTACCGTCCGCTGCCATGCAGTTCTCGATCTGGCCGTCGAACAACCATCCGTGGGACGCCGTGGTCGATCTCGCCCGCTGGGCGGACGACGCCGGATGGCATGCGTGCTGGTTCGCCGACCACTACATGCCGAACGCGCCCGACGCGACGCCGCTCGACGGGCCGGTGCTCGAGTGCTGGAGCGTGCTCGCCGCGCTCGCCGCGACGACGAGTCGTCTGCGGCTCGGCCCGCTCGTGTCGCCGACGACGGTGCACCATCCCGCGCTCCTCGCGAAGCGGGCGTGCACGATCGATCAGCTCAGTGGCGGGCGGTTCGCACTCGGCATCGGCGCCGGCTGGCAGGAGAACGAGCACGCCGCATACGGCATCGCGCTGCCCGAGCCGGGGCCGAGGGTGGCTCGGTTCGCGGAGGCGATCGAGATCGTGAGCCGGCTGCTGAGCGAGCCGAGGGTGAGCTTCGCCGGCGAGTCGTACCGACTCGACGACGCGCCGTGCGATCCGAAGCCCGTCCAGTCTCCGCTGCCGATCGTCGTCGGGACCGGCAGCCCGCGCATGCTACGGCTCACCGCAAAGTGGGCGCAGGAGTGGAACACGTGGGGCGACGTCGCCGAGGTCGGCCGCCGACGCGAGCTGTTCCTCGCCGCGTGCGACGCGGAGGGCCGCGATCCCTCGACGGTGCACCGCTCGGTCCAGTCGATGGTGTTCTTCGCCGACGACCAGGCAACGGTCGACAAGCTCCGTGCGAAGGCACCCGACGATCGCTCGATCATCGGTTCGGCCAGCCACATCGCGGAGCAGCTCTCCGAGCTCGCCGCGCTCGGCAGCGACGAGTTCATCCTCCTCAGCGCGACGCTCGGCCGGACGCCGGAGGCACAACGCGAGGGGTACGAGCGGTTCTGGTCCGAGGTGGCGCCGGCCGTCGGCTGAGCAGGCTCATGGCTGAGCCGTTCGTCGGGCAGCAGGCCGCACAGGACGCTGCGCGGGCGACCCGTCAGCGCGCGCGACCGGTCAGCCGGATGAGCGGCCGGAGTGGAACTTCGCGTAGATCGCTGCCGCGACCGCATCAGGCAGGAACGTGAGCGCCTGCAGCTCCTCGAAGCTCGCTCGCTTCACGGCGTTGACGCCGCCGAGCGCTGCGACGAGCTTCTTGCGCCGCGACTCCCCCAACCCGGGGATGCCGTCGAGCGCGCTCACGGTCATCCGCTTACCACGCAGCTCGCGGTGGAACGAGTTGGCGAACCGGTGAGCCTCGTCCCGGATGCGCTGCAGCATGAAGAGCGCCTCGCTCCCTCGTGGCACGTTCATCGGCTCCGGGTTGCCCGGCACGTACACCTCTTCGTACCGCTTCGCGAGCGACGCGATCGGGATCTCGTGCTCGAGGCCGAGCTCGCGCACCACTCGCTCGGCGACACCGAGCTGCCCCTTGCCACCGTCGACGAGCAACAGCTGTGGTGGGTACGAGAACTTCCCCGGTCGTCTCCCTGGCTCGCCGATCGGGATGTCCTTCTCGGCGAGATAGGCCGTGAGGCGGCGGGTGAGCACCTCCTCCATCGCCGCGTAGTCGTCGTTGCCGGGCACGCCCTTGACCTTGAACCGGCGGTACTCGCGCTTGTCGGGCAGACCGTCGGTGAGCACCACCATCGACCCGACGTAGTCAGTGCCCTGCAGGTGCGCCATGTCGTAGCACTCGATGCGCAGCGGCGCCTCCGGGAGGTGCAACACGTCCTGCAGCTCCATGAGCGCGCGGCTACGGCTGTTGTGGTCGCTCGCCCGACGCAGGCGATGGCGGGTGAACTCCTCCTTCGCATTGCGCGAGACGGTCTCGAGGAGGTCGCGCTTGTCCCCTCGCTGCGGCACGCGGATCTGCACCTTCGAGCCGCGGAGGTGCGTCAACCACTCCTCGTACGTCGCGACGTCGGCCGGAGCGATCGGAACGAGGACCTGCTTCGGTATCCCGAGCGGCGGTTCGTCGCCGTACATCTCCTCGAGGATGCGGTCGACGAGCTCGCCCGGCGCGAGATCCTCGACCTTGTCGAGGATGAACCCCTTTCGCCCGACGACCCGCCCCTTGCGGACGTAGAAGACCTGCACCGCCGCTTCGAGGTCGTCGTCGACGAGCGCGATGACGTCGATGTCCTCACTGCGCTCGCCGACCATCTGCTGCTTCTCGATCGCCCGCTGGACCGCGGCGAGTCGGTCGCGCAGGCGGGCGGCGCGCTCGAACTCGAGCTCGCTCGCCGCCGCGCGCATGTCGCTCGAGAGCCGCTTGACGATCTCGTCGGTGTCGCCATCGAGGAAGTCGCACAGGTCGCGCACGAGCTGCCGGTACGGCATCTCGTCGATCTCACCGACGCACGGCCCGGAGCACTTCTCGATGTGGAACAGGAGGCACGGTCGCCCGAGCCGCTCGTGCTGGTTGAACTTGCCGGGCGAGCACGTACGGATCGGGAACGTGCGCAGGAGCAGATCGAGCGTGTCGCGGATCGCATACGCGTGCGCGTACGGGCCGAAGTAGCGGACGCCCTTGCGCTTGTGGCCGCGCATCACGAGTGCGCGTGGCCACTGCTCCTCGAGCGTGACGGCGAGGAACGGGTAGCTCTTGTCGTCCCGCAGGCGGACGTTGAAGCGGGGTCGGTGGAGCTTGATCAACGAGTACTCGAGCATCAGCGCCTCGACCTCGTTGCGCACCTCGATCCACTCGACCGTCTCCGCCGTGGCGACCATCTGCGCCGTGCGCGGGTGCATGTTGCGAGGATCCTGGAAGTAGTTCGAGAGCCGCTGGCGGAGGCTCGAGGCCTTGCCCACGTAGATCACCCGGCCCTGGGCGTCCTTGAACTGGTACGAGCCCGGGCTCTCGGGAATCGTTCCGGTCGGTGGGCGGGCAACCATCGGAACCGAGGCTACGGCCACGCTCCCACCCATCGGGGGTTCTGACACGGAGCCGAGTGTGCTGGTGCGACGTCGTCATCGGGCCGACGAGACCCCAGCCACCCCGTTTCTCTGCTCATCGGCGTCACCAGCCCCGGTCTGTGATCGGTCGAGGTCGTCGGATGTCCGGATGGGAGCCGAGAACCGGTCGGGAGTCGTCGGCGTGCAGAGAACCCGGGGAGAGCGGGACTGGGCCGGGCGCCGCGCCCGCAGCCGCCGCAGGGTCACGGGCGCCCGGAGAACTGGTGCTGTGACGCCTCGGGTGAAACGAGCTCCGTGGTACCGCGGAACTGCCACCCCGGCCATTCCGACTTTGAGGCGAATCTTGGTCGAGGCTGGGGTGCGCCGGGGCGGCTGTCAGGGGGTGAGGACTCGGCCGAGGAACTTGCCGGTCCAGCTGGTCTCGATCGTGGCAACGTGTTCCGGGGAGCCTTCGGCGACCACGGTGCCGCCACCGTGACCACCTTCCGGGCCGAGGTCGATCAGCCAGTCGGCGCTCTTGATCACGTCGAGGTTGTGCTCGATCACGAGCACGGTGTTGCCCTGGTCGACCAACCGCGAGAGCACGGTCAGCAGCCGGCGGACGTCTTCGAAGTGCAGCCCGGTCGTCGGCTCGTCGAGCAGGTAGATCGTGTGTCCGGTCGACCGCTTCGCGAGCTCTGCCGACAGCTTCACGCGCTGCGCCTCGCCACCTGACAACGTCGGCGCCGATTGCCCGAGCCGCACGTACCCGAGCCCGACGTCGACCAGCGTCTGCATGTGACGCGAGATCGCAGGCTGATTGGTGAAGAACTCCACCGCCTCCGAGCACGGCATGTCCAGCACCTCGGCGATGTTCTTGCCCTTGAACGTGATGTCGAGCGTGTCCCGGTTGTAGCGGGCGCCCTTGCACACCTCGCACGGGACGTAGACATCGGGCAGGAAGTGCATCTCGATCTTGATCGTGCCGTCACCGGCACACGCCTCGCACCGGCCGCCGGCGACGTTGAAGCTGAACCGCCCCGGCAGGTACCCGCGGACCTTCGCTTCCTGGGTCTGCGCGAACAGCTTGCGGATGTGGTCGAACACGCCCGTGTAGGTGGCCGGGTTGGACCGCGGCGTGCGCCCGATCGGCGACTGGTCCATGTCGATCACCTTGTCGAGCAGGCCGATCCCCTCGATCGTCTTGTGCTTGCCGGGTGCGTCCTTCGACTTGTAGATCTTCTGCATCAGCGACGGCAGCAGGATGTCACGAACGAGTGAGGACTTCCCGGAGCCGGACACGCCGGTGACCGCGACGAAGCAGCCGAGCGGAATGCGCACGTCGATGTTCTGCAGGTTGTGCTCGCGTGCGCCGCGGATCGTGAGCCACTCGTCGCCGGGCAGGCGTCGCTGCTTCGGAACGGGGATCTTCTTCTTCCCGCTGAGGTACTGCCCGGTGATCGAGTCCTTCGTCTTCGTGAGTCCCTTCACGGGGCCCGAGTAGACGACCGCGCCACCGTGCTCGCCGGCGCCAGGACCGATGTCGACGACCCAGTCCGCCTCCTTGATCGTGTCCTCGTCGTGCTCGACGACGATCACCGTGTTGCCCAGGTCGCGCAGGCGGATCATCGTGTCGATCAGGCGCCGGTTGTCGCGCTGGTGGAGGCCGATCGACGGCTCGTCGAGCACGTACAGCGTGCCGACGAGACCCGATCCGATCTGCGATGCCAGACGGATCCGCTGTGCCTCACCACCTGCCAACGTGCCGGCGGACCGAGCGAGTGACAGGTAGTCGAGACCGACGTCGAGGAGGAACCCGAGGCGGGCGTTGATCTCTTTCGTGACCCGCTCGGCGATCAGCTTGTCCCGTTCGGACAGCACGAGCGCGCCGAGGAACTCGGACGACTCGCCGATCGGCAGCTCGCAGACCTCGGCGATGTGCTTGCCGTTGATCGTGACCGCCAGGGTCGCCGGCTTCAGCCGTGCCCCGTTGCAGTGCGGGCACGGCACCTCGCGCATGTAGGTCTCGACCTGCTCGCGGCTCCACTCGGACTCGGCGTCGGCGTGGCGGCGCTTGAGGAACGGGATCACCCCTTCGTAGGCGGAGTTGTACTGGCGGGTCCGGCCGTACCGGTTGCGGTACTTGACCTGGACGTTGCCCTTCACGCCGAACAGCAGGATCTCCTGCTGCTTCTTCGTGAGCTTCGCCCACGGCGACTCGAGATCGATGTCGTAGACCTCGGCGACCGCTTCGAGCATCCGGCTGAAGTACTGCGTTCGCGAGGTGTTCCACGGGGCGATCGCACCCTCGTTGACCGACAGGTCGGTGTTCGGGATGACGAGCTCGGGATCGACCTCGTACGTGGTGCCGAGGCCGTCGCACTGCTCGCAGGCCCCGTACGGCGAGTTGAACGAGAAGTTGCGCGGGGCCAGCTCCTCGTAGCTGGTGCCGCAGGTCGGGCACACGAGGTGCTGGCTGAACGTGAGGATCTCGGTCTCGGCCAGCGAACCATCGGGCCGCAGATCGCCTTCGCGCGGCACGAGCTCGATCTCCGCGACGCCTTCGGCGAGCTTGAGCGCGGTCTCGAGCGAGTCGGTCAGCCGCCGTTCGAGCCCTGCACGGTTCACGAGCCGGTCGACCACCACTTGGATCGTGTGCTGCTCGTAGCGGGCGAGGCGATCGGTCCGCTCCAGGAACTCGCTGATCTCGACGGCCTCGCCGTCGATCCGGGCGCGCACGAAGCCCTGCCCGGCGAGGTCGGCGAGCAACGTGTCGTAGTCGCCCTTGCGACCGCGCACGACCGGGGCGAGCACCTGGAAACGGGTTCCTTCGGGCAGCAGCAGCACCCGGTCGACGATCTGCTGCGGGGTCTGGCGCTCCAGTCGGGTCGTGTCGTTCGGGCAGTGCTGCACGCCGATGCGGGCGTACAGCAGCCGCAGGTAGTCGTAGACCTCGGTGATCGTGCCGACGGTGGAGCGCGGGTTGCGGGAGGCGGACTTCTGGTCGATCGAGATCGCTGGCGAGAGGCCCTCGATGAAGTCGACGTCCGGCTTGTCCATCTGGCCGAGGAACTGGCGAGCGTACGCCGAGAGCGACTCGACGTAGCGACGCTGGCCCTCTGCGTAGATGGTGTCGAACGCGAGCGACGACTTGCCCGAACCGGACAGGCCGGTGAACACGATGAGCTTGTCGCGGGGCAGGTCGACCGAGACGTTCTTGAGGTTGTGCTCCCTCGCGCCCCGGACGACGATCTTGTCGCTCATCGTTGCGAGGCTACCGACGGGTCGGCAACGTCACGGCTCGATCTGGCGGTCCTCCCGGCTGCGGCACAGGACGACGGCCGCCGCGAACGCGATGAGCGCGGCCAGCATGACCAGCGGGATCGCAGGGCTCGAGTCGATGGCGAACAGGTCGTTGACACCGGCGATGCCGGCAAGTCGGCCCCCCATGTCCCCTCCTCTGGTCTCGGCCCGCTGCTGTTGGTGTCTGGAGCACTCAGCGCCCCGTGTTGATACGTGTGACGAACAGATGACGGCGTCGGTTCCCGGCCCATCGGTCAGCCGGCGTCCTTCAACTCGCGGCGCAGGTCCCTGACCTCGTCCCGCAGCCGCGCCGCGTACTCGAACTTCAACTCGGCGGATGCTTCGTGCATCTCCTCCTCGAGCGTCTGGATCAGCCGCGCGAGCTCCTGCTGCGGCAGGGTCTTCAGCTCCCGCTGGACCTTGTCGCGCTCCCGCTGACGGCGGCGGTCCTTGCCCGGCACCGGCGCCGTGCTGTCCGGACGGAGCAGCGAGAGGATGTCCCCGACGGCCTTGCGGATGGTCTTCGGGTCGATGCCGTGCTCGGCGTTGTACGCGATCTGCAGGCCGCGGCGGCGACTGGTCTCGCTGATCGCCTTGCGCATCGAGTCCGACACGGTGTCGGCGTACATCACCACCTGGCCGTCGACGTTGCGTGCGGCACGGCCGATCATCTGGATGAGGCTGGTCTCGCTGCGCAGGAAGCCCTGCTTGTCGGCATCGAGGATCGACACGAGCGACACCTCCGGCAGGTCGAGGCCCTCCCGGAGCAGGTTGATGCCGACGAGCACGTCGAACTCGCCGAGCCGCAAGGCCCGGAGGATCTCGATCCGCTGGATCGTGTCGATGTTGGAGTGCAGGTACCGCACCCGCAGTCCCTGTTCGAGCAGGTAGTCGGTGAGGTCTTCGGCCATCTTCTTGGTCAGCGTGGTGACGAGGATCCGATCGCCCTTCGTTGCGCGCTGGTTGATGTCCTCGATCAGGTTGTCGATCTGGCCCTTCGTCGGGCGCACGATCACCTGCGGGTCGACGAGGCCCGTCGGGCGCACGATCTGCTCGACCACCTGCGCGCTCGTCCGCAGCTCGTACGGGCTCGGCGTCGCCGACAGGTAGATCGCCTGGTTGATCCGCTCCATGATCTCCTCGAAGCGCAGCGGGCGGTTGTCCCGGGCACTCGGGAGGCGGAACCCGTGCTCGACCAACTGGTCCTTGCGCGACCGATCGCCCTCGTACTGGCCGTGGAGCTGGGGCACCGTGACGTGGCTCTCGTCGATGACGAGCAGGAAGTCCTTCGGGAAGTAGTCGAGCAGGGTGAAGGGCGGCTCTCCGAAGGTGCGCCCGTCGATGTGCATCGAGTAGTTCTCGATGCCGTTGCAGTAGCCGACCTCCTGGATCATCTCGAGGTCGTACTGGGTCCGCATGCGGAGCCGCTGCGCCTCGAGCAGCTTGCCCTCGGCCTCGAACCAGGCGAGGCGCTCCTGCAGCTCGGCCTCGATGCCGACCACCGCCCGCCGCATCCGCTCGTCGCCGGCGACGTAGTGCGTGGCGGGGAACACCATCACCTCGCTCAGCTCGCGGAGCTGCTCGCCGGTGAGCGGGTCGACGACGGTGATGCGGTCGACGGTGTCCCCGAACATCTCGATCCGCAGCACCGACTCCTCGTACGACGGGTGGACCTCGATCGTGTCGCCCCGGACCCGGAACTTGCCCCGCCCGAGCGTGAGGTCGTTGCGGTCGAACTGGAGGTCGACGAGGCGGCGCAGGATCGATCGCTGGTCGTAGTCGACTCCGGTGTGCAGCTCGAGCAGCTGCCCCCGGTACTCCTCGGGGTTCCCCATGCCGTAGATGCAGCTGACCGACGCGACGACGATCGTGTCCCGCCGCGTCAGCAGCGCCGCAGTGGCCGAGTGGCGGAGACGGTCGATCTCGTCGTTGATCGAGCTGTCCTTCTCGATGTAGGTGTCGCTCGACGCGATGTACGCCTCGGGCTGGTAGTAGTCGTAGTAGCTGACGAAGTACTCGACCCGATTCTCCGGGAAGAACTCGCGCATCTCCTGGGCGAGCTGGGCGGCGAGGCTCTTGTTCGGCGCGAGGATCAGCGTCGGGCGCTGCACCTGCTCGATCGTCCACGCGATCGTGGCGCTCTTACCGGAGCCGGTGATGCCGAGCAGGGTCTGGAACCGGTCGCCTCGGTTGACACCCACCGTGAGCTGCGCGATGGCTTCCGGTTGGTCGCCGGCGGGGTCGAAGTCGGAGACGACCTTGAAGTCGGGCACAGCCCGAGCCTACCCGGTGCGAACGCCTGTTCGTCACGTATTTGCCGACGAACTGCGCCCCGATGCCGAGTTGAATGGCGAGGTGAACGACGAGCTGCTCCTCCCCTTCCGCACGGCGCGGCTCCTGCTCCGGCCGTTCACCGCGACGGATGCTCCGGCCCTGGCCGCCTATCGCAGCGACCCGGACGTCGCCCGCTTCCAGGACTGGGATCTGCCGTTCTCGGTCGAGGACGCCGAGAAGCTGATCGCTGGGCAGGCCGGGCAGTCCGGCCCCGAGCGGGGCGGCTGGTACCAGATCGCGATCGAGCACGACGGCGAGCTCGTCGGCGACCTCGCGCTCGGCCTCGACGACAGCGGCCAGCTCGCGACGCTCGGGTACTCGCTGCGCTCGGATCGCCAGGGATCCGGCTTCGCGACCGAGGCAGCAGAGGCGTTGATCGACCGGCTGTTCGAGTCCTTCGGCATCCACCGCGTCGCGGCGACGCTCGACCCGGCGAACATCGCGTCCGCACGGCTGCTCGAGCGACTCGGCTTCCGCTACGAAGGGCGCGGCCTCCAGATGGCGCTCGTGCGCGGCGAGTGGTGTGACGACGACCGGTACGCGTTGCTCCGCTCCGACCGCGATGCTTGGCTGGCCCGCCCACGGACGTCACCGGACGAGGTTCGCCTCGTCGAGATCACGCACGCGATCTTCCCGGACGTGTACCGGCTGGCGACGCACCACTCGCAGGAACGCTTCGTCGCACCCGTGCCGAAGTCGTTCGCCGACGCGCTGATCCCCGAGGTGGTCGACGGCGCACCACTCGTCCCGTGGTACCGAGCCGTCGACGCGGACGGCGAGCTGGTGGGCTTCGTCATGTGCTCCGAGGTCACGCCGGCACATCCGGAGCCGTTCCTCTGGCGCCTGCTCGTCGACCGTCGTCACCAACGACGCGGCATCGGCACGCGCATCATCGCGCTCGTGATCGAGCACGCTCGCGAGCAGGGCGCGACGACGTTGATGACGAGCTGGGTCGAGGGGCCCGGATCACCCGCACCGCTGTACCTCGGGCTCGGGTTCGAGCCGACGGGCGACCTCGACGACGACGAGGTCGTGGCCCGGCTCCGATTCGATCAACCGGTCACATGACGACGACGGAGCGCAGCACCTCGCCACGCTCCATCTTGTGGAACGCCTCCTCGACCTCCTCGAGCGCGATCGTCTCGCTGACGAAGCGGTCGAGGTCGAGCCGGCCCTGCAGGAAGAGATCGATCAGCATCGGGAAGTCCCTGCTCGGCAGGCAGTCGCCGTACCAGCTCGACTTGAGCGAGCCACCGCGACCGAACATCTCGATGAACGGCAGGGTGATCTCCATGTCGGGCCTCGGCACGCCGACGAGCACGACCGTCCCGGCGAGGTCGCGCGCCTCGAACGCCTGGCGGTAGACGGTCGGCAGCCCGATCGCCTCGATGCAGACGTCGGCACCGTTGCCGTCGGTCACCGCCTTGATCGCCTCGACGGGGTCCTCGTTCGCCGAGTTCACCGTGTGCGTCGCGCCGAAGTCCTTCGCCCACTGGAGCTTTCGGTCATCGATGTCGACGGCGATGATCTTCGCCGCGCCGGCAAGGCGGGCACCCGCGATCGCGGCGTCACCCACGCCGCCGCAGCCGAACACCGCCACCGAGTCACCGCGACCGACGTTGCCGGTGTTCATCGCAGCGCCGAGGCCGGCCATCACGCCACAGCCGAGCAGACCGGCGACAGCAGCCGGAGCAGCCGGGTCGACCTTCGTGCACTGGCCTGCGGCCACCAGCGTCTTGTCCGCGAACGCGCCGATGCCGAGCGCCGGCGACAGCGTCGTACCGTCTGCGGTCGTCATCTTCTGCGTGGCATTGAACGTCGAGAAGCAGTACCACGGCTTGCCGCGCCGGCAGGACCGGCAGTTGCCGCACACGGCACGCCAGTTGAGGACGACGAAGTCGCCGGGCGCGACACCGACGACGTCCGGTCCGACCTGCTCGACGATGCCGGCCGCCTCGTGGCCGAGCAGGAACGGGAAGTCGTCGTTGATGCCGCCCTCGCGATAGTGGAGATCGGTGTGGCACACGCCGCACGCCTTGATCGCCACGAGCGCCTCACCAGGCCCGGGGTCGGGCACGAGGATCGTCTCGATCGCGACCGGCGCGCCCTTGGACCGCGCGACCACGCCCCTGACCTCGTTCATGTGTGCTCCCCTCGCATACCTGGCGCCTGACGGCTGACGTCGGTGCGCATCTTGTCATGCCGTCGGCGGAGCGGTCGGCTGGAAGTCGGGCGGCACCGGCGGCAGCTTCTGCAGCCATGCCCACAGCTCGTCAACCTGCGCGTCGAGCGCTCCAGGCGGGCCGCTGTTGTCGATCACGCGGTCCGCTCCGGCGAGCCGTTCCTCACGCGTCGCCTGGTGGCCGATTCGCGCCCGGGCGTCGGCCTCGTCCATCCCTCGCGACCGGACGAGGCGGTCGACGGCGGTGTCGACCGGCACGTCGACGACGATCGTCGCCGCCAGGCCGGCGCGTGGGTTCTCCGCGAGGAGCGGGATGTCGAGCACGACGACGTGATCGGCGGCGAGCTGCTCCTCGATCCGCCGGTTCACCTCCCGTCCGATCGCGGGGTGGACGATCCGGTTGAGGTCACCGAGTGCTTCCGGGTCGGAGAAGACGATGGCGGCGACGGCTCCCCGGTCGAGGCTGCCGTCCGCGGCGATCACGCCGTCGCCGAAGCGCTCCGCCATCGCGGCCAGCACCGGCGAGCCGGGTTGCTGGACCTCACGGGCGATCGCATCGGCGTCGATGATGACCGCACCACGCTCGGCGAGCCGCGCCGAGACGGTCGATTTGCCCGCCCCGATCCCACCTGTCAGCCCCACCAGGATCATTCAGCGACGATAACGCCCACCACGCTCAGAGGCCATGCTCCCCCGGGGCGTCGCCGGACCGATACGTTTAGCGCACTGATGGCCGACGATTACATCTACGAACGGGTCGAGTTCGAGGACCCGCCGGAGACCGACCGGCGGGCGCGGCCGCGGTCCGCGAGCGGGGCACCGTCGGCCGTTCGCACGACGCCCGGACCGAGCGAGGTCTCGTACCCGCTCGTCGAGCGTCGCCGGCGGAACTCGGGCCCGCCGGAGGGGTTCGAGCGGCGCCGCGACCGCATCGCCGAGCTGGCCGCGAACGAGGTCGCGTCGTCGCCCAGCCACCTGATCGAGGCGCCGCCGTTGGCGCCGTTCCGCTGGGGTGCGCTCGTGATCGGCCTTGTCGGGGCCGCCGACGACGTCCTCCACGACTTCTTCCCGACCGGGCTCGTGCTCCTCGCCCTCGCGGCGTACGCGAACTACACGACCATCCGCCCGATCCCGTACCGCGACGACCGCCCGACGCGCACGCTCGTCGGGTTCGACGTGCTGATCCATCTCGGCGCGGTGATGCTGACCGGCAACTGGTCGTCACCATTCGCGATCACGCTGATCCCGAGCACCCTGCTCGCCGGCTTCTCGGCGGGACCGGTGTACGCGTTCCAACTCGTCGGCGCGAGCGCCGGGATCGTCACGATCCGCTACCTCTCCGACGGCATCAGCGAGGGCTACACCACCGCGCTCGCCTGGTGCGGTGTTCTGGCGCTCGTCGCGCTCACGAGCGGGCTCGCCCGACGCGTCTCGCAGGAGTCACAACGCCAGCAGCTCATCGCGCTCGACCGCCTCGGCAAGCTCGCCGAAGCGAACGCGCTGCTGTTCTCCCTCCAGCGCGTCGCCCAGACGCTGCCCGCCTCGCTCGACCTGGACGACGTCCTCGACTCGACCCTCACCCGGCTGCGCCCGTTGATCGAGGCCGACGCCGTGACGGTGCTGCTCTACTCCGACCCCGACCGATCGTGGGATGCGGTCAGGACGCGCGGCTACCGAGGCCCCGGCGGCTACTCGACCGAGCAGCTCGCGCTGCCGCTGCGCGACGCGATGCTGTCGAGCCGCTCGATCACGGTTGCCGATCTCGGACGTGACGGGCCGGGCGTCGCCGACGGCATGGCCTCGGGGATCTACGCGTCGCTGCGCGCCCGCGGCACCCTGATGGGGCTCATCGCGCTCGAGTCACGCGAACCCGACTTCTTCGCCGTCCAGCACACCGAACTGCTCAACGGCTTCATCGAGCCGTTCGGCATCGCCATCGACAACGCCCGGCTCTTCCGCCGGCTCCGGTCGATCGGCGCCGACGAGGAGCGCAGCCGCATCGCCCGGGAGCTCCACGACCGGATCGGCAACGCGCTCGCGATGATCGGGTTCGAGGTCGACAGCCTCACGATGCAGGCGCAGCGCGGTGGTGACGTGGCGGTGCCGCTCGGCGAGCTCCGCCAGCAGGTCAGCGCAGTCGTCGGCGATGTGCGGGAGGCGCTGTACGACCTGCGCACCGACGTCTCCGAGACGCAGGACCTCGTCGCCACGCTGACGATGTTCTGCGAGCGGGTGCGCAACCGGTCGCCGCTCGACGTCACGTTCACCGCCGACGCCACGCACCGCTTGCCGCTCCTCCAAGAGCGCGAGCTGTGGCAGATCTCGCGTGAGGCGATCACGAACGTGGAGCGTCATGCACGGGCCGGATCGGTCCAGGTGAGCTGGATGTGCAAGCCGACCGCGGCGGAACTGGTCATCGCCGATGACGGTCAGGGTTTCGTCAAGGGCTCCGGTCGGCCAGACTCCTACGGTCTCGTAGGCATGCGGGAACGGGCGGCGAGTGTCAACGCCGTTCTGGACATCACATCCGAGCTAGGTGTTGGGACGACGATCCGAGTGAGCATGGGGACCGAAACTGGAGGAAACGCGTGAGCTTGCGCCTGATGTTGGTCGATGACCACCGCATGCTTCGAGAGGGTCTGCGCCGGGCACTCGAGGCCGAGGGATTCATCGTCGTCGGTGAGGCCAGTGATGGCCACGAGGCGCTGAAGATGGCGCTCGAACGCAAACCCGACGTGATCCTGATGGACGTGTCGATGCCCGACATCGACGGCATCGAGGCGACGAGGGCGATCATGCAGGCCGACGCCCGGCAGCGGATCGTGATGTTGACGATGCACATGGACCGCGACGTGATCGACCGCGCGATCAAGGCCGGCGCCGTCGGCTACCTCACCAAGGACTGCTCCGTGACCGAGGTCGCTGACGCCGTGCGGATGGCGGCGAACGGCGACCTCGCCCTCTCCCCCAAGCTCGCCGAACTGATGCTCTCCGAGGCGCGCAAGGGCGAGCTCGGGGAAGAGCGCCTGATCACGAAGCGCGAGGAAGAGGTGCTGCAGCTGATCGCCGATGGGCTCTCGACGCCCGAGGTCGCCGCGAAGCTGTACATCAGCCAGAAGACGGTGAAGAACCATCTCGCCTCGATCTACGAGAAGCTCAACGCCCGGGATCGCACGCAGGCGGTGCTGCTCGCCGTGCGGATGGGAATCGTCAAGCTCACGTAGCCGAGGGCGTTGTTATCGTCCGAGCATGGCCCGACTGGACGCCGCCCAGCGAGCGAAGCTCCCCGACAGCGCCTTCGCGCTGATCGATTCGCGTGGCCGGCGACGGCTCCCGATCTACGACGAGGCGCACGTGCGCAACGCGCTCGCCCGCTTCAACCAGGTCGACTTCGAGGACGATGCAGCACGTGAGCGCGCTCGGAAGCGACTGCTGAACGCGGCGAAGAAGCACCGGATCGTGCCCGTCGGGTTCATCGACGGCCAGCTGCGGTCCGAACGCGAGCTGGCGCTGACCGGTGCCGCCGGCGCCGCCACGGCCGCGGAAGCGATCCGGCTCCCCTCCGGCTTCGTCACGATGCTGATGACGGACATCGAGGGCTCGACGGCGCTCGTGCAGCATCTCGAGGATCGCTACCGCGAGCTGATCGACGAGGTCCGGGCGATCCTGAGGAGCACGGTGACGGGTTTGGACGGGCACGTGGTCGAGGCCAGGGCCGACGACCTCTTCGCAGTGTTCGAGCAGCCGCACGCAGCGGTGCTCACGGCGATGACCATCCAGCGCGAGCTCCGCGCGCGGACCTGGCCCGACGGCCTCGAAGTGCGCGTCCGAGCCGGGATCCACAGTGGCTATCCGACGTCGACGGAGAACAACTACATCGGCATGGCGGTCCACACCACAGCTCGCATCTCGGCTGCGGCGCACGGTGGGCAGATCGTCGTCTCCGGCGACACGCGCGCCGCGCTCACGGGGACGCGACCCGAGGGCGTGCGCTTCAAACGACTCGGTGAGCACCGCCTGCGCGGCATCCCCGGCGAGGTACCCCTGTTCCAGGTGGCGGCGCGAGGCCTCATGGCCCGCTTCCCGCCACTTCGCACCTGACTGCCCTCCCCCGGCCGCCGTTTCTCGACACGCTGCCGCCTTTGTGGCGCGTGGTGCCCAGTTCGGTGGTCGCCCGTCGCCTCGGTGAGATGACTTCGGTGGTTGCGCGTAACGGTTGGTGACGCTGGAGCCGCCAGCGTGTGCTGGTGCGACGTCGTCATCGGACGACGAGACCCCAGCCACACGCCGCTTCTCTGCTCATCGGCGTCACCAGCCCCGGTCTCTGATCGGGCGAGGTCGTTGGATGTCCGGATGGGAGCGGAGAACCGGTCGGGAGTCGTCGGCGAGCAGAGAACCCGGGGAGCGCGGGACTGGGCCGCGCGCCAGGCGTACGACGCGAAAGGAGCCGGCCCTGCAGGGCCGGCTCCTTTCGTGATCAGGGTGTCAGGACTCTTCGACGGCCGGTGCTGCTTCGACTTCCACAGCAACTGCTGCTTCCGGCTGCGCAGCGACTGCTGCTTCGGGCTGCGCGGCGGCCGCCGCAGCTGCTGCCCCCGCGGCCTGACCCTCGGGCGAGTCGGGAGCGGCGACGCCGTACTGCTCGTAGTACTCCGCCCATGCGGCCTCGCGGTCGGCGTCGTCTCCGCCGATCCAGTTGCCCTGGTCGTCGTAGTTGTGCGCACCGAACGCCTCGCGGTACTCCTCGGCGAGCTCGCCACCCTCGGCGGCCTGCTTGATCGACAGGCTGATCCTGCGACGGGCGAGGTCGAGATCGATGATCTTGACCCACAGCTCCTCGCCGGGCGTGACGACCTGCTCGGGCGCCTCGACGTGGTGCGTCGACATCTCGGAGATGTGGACGAGGCCCTCGATGCCGTCGCCGACCTGGACGAACGCGCCGAACGGCACGAGCTTCGTGACCCGGCCGTAGACGAGCTGCCCGACCTCGTGGCCGCTGGCGAACTCCTGCCACGGATCCTGCTGCGTCGCCTTGAGCGACAGGCTGATGCGCTCGCGATCGAAGTCGACGTCGAGCACCTGGACCGTCACCTCGTCGCCGACGGCGACGACCTGGCCGGGATGCTCCACGTGCTTCCAGGACAGCTCGCTGACGTGGATGAGGCCGTCCATGCCGCCGAGATCGACGAAGGCGCCGAAGCTGACGACCGACGACACGACGCCCTTGCGGACCTCGCCCGGCTTGAGGTTCGTGAGGAACTCATCGCGAGCTTCCTTCTGCGTCTCCTCGAGGTACGAGCGACGGGACAGCACCACGTTGTTGCGGTTCTTGTCGAGCTCGATGATCTTCGCCTGCAGCACACGGCCGACGTACGGCTGCAGATCGCGCACACGGCGCAGTTCGACGAGCGATGCGGGGAGGAAGCCGCGCAGGCCGATGTCGATGATCAGACCGCCCTTGACGACCTCGATGACCGGGCCCTCGACGACGCCGTCGATCTCCTTGATCTTCTCGATCGTGCCCCAAGCACGCTCGTACTGGGCCCGCTTCTTCGAGAGGACCAGCCGGCCTTCCTTGTCCTCCTTGGTGAGCACCAGCGCCTCGACCACGTCGCCGAGCGACACGATCTCGTGCGGGTCGACGTCGTTGCGGATCGACAGCTCACGGGCGGGGATCACGCCCTCGGACTTGTAGCCGATGTCGAGGAGGACTTCGTCCTTGTCGATCTTGACCACGGTGCCGTTGACCATCTGGCCGTCCTCGACGGACACCATGGTGCCCTCGATGGCGTCGGCGAATGACATGCCAAGATCGTCGGAAGTGATCTGGCGGGGGGTGTAGTTGCCTTCCTCGTCGAACGAACCCATCGGGTTCGAGGAAGTCGTGGTCGTGTCGGACAAGGGACGGTTCTTCTTTCGGAGGCCGGATATGGACCCGGGAAGGTTACCACTGCCGGGCGGAGAGCACCTCAGGCGGATTCAGCCTGCCGGGCGCGTCGCCACGACCAGGAACTCGGGGCTCTCCGTGGTCGGTGCTGCCTCGGCGTAGCGGCCCGGTTCCACCGAGTACACGGCGTCGACGCGCAGCCCGGCGACGCGCAGCAGCAGTCGCAGCTCCTTCGGCGTGTAGCAGCCGGTCCACAGCTCGACCGCCTGCGCGGTGCCGGCCTCGTCACGCACTTCCGTGTGCTCGTGGGCGATCCCCCTGGCCGCGTCGAACTCGGCGTCGGTCTGGTACTTCACGCTGAAGTAGGCGTTGAACGCGCTCAACGCCGCCCGGCCACCCGGCCGCAGCGCGCGGGCGATGCCGGAGGCGACTGTCTCGTCCTCACCCTCCCCCACCAGCAGGCCGAAGCCGCCCTGGCAGAGTGAGATCGCGACATCGAACTCTGCGTCGAAGCGCAGTGAACGCGCGTCGCGACGCTCGAATGTCGCGAGCGGCGGCGCACCCTGCCGGGCGAGCTCGACGAAGCGGTCGCTGATGTCGATGCCGTGCACGGGGATCCCTCGGCGGGCGAGCTCGTGTGCATGGCGTCCGGGCCCGCACCCCACGTCGAGCACGCGTGTCGTCGCGTCGAGTCGGAGCGCGCCGACGAGGAAGTCGATCTCCTGCACCGTGCCCTTCGTGAACGAATAGCGCAGGTAGGCCGCGCCGAGGTGGTCGGCGATCGGCTCGAACCAGTGGTCGTGACCCAATCGTCTCAGCCGACCGGGCGTCCGGGCAGCTGACCGAGCTGCACCATGATCCCTGCCCAGTCGACGTGGTGCAGCACCTCGATCTCGCCCTTCGCGTCACGGCGGAGCAAGGACAGCCCCTCGATCTCGACGGTCTTGCCCGTCTTGCGCCGTCCCTCCCCGCGCTTGCGGACGTCGTAGTCGCGCGAGGACTCGTTCGCGTGCGGTTCGAACACGTGCGCCGCGTTGACGAGCCAGCGCGCGGTCACGTACTCCTCGCCTTCCGCCCTCCGGCCACTGGACACCGCCGTGCGCAGGTGGATGTCGCGTACAGCGACGTACGGCGCGAGCGAGCGGGCGATCGGCTCCTTGACCGCCTCGAACATCTCTGCCGCGCCCGGCTCGATGATCCCGTCGAACAGGTCACGCTCCATCGATCACGCCTCCCCTTCGTAGCGCCGCGGTGTGGCCAGCACCCCACCGTCGGCCTCGGAAGGCGCGACCACGACGATCTCACCCTGCCCGAGGAACCGGGCGCTCACCCATCGAGGAACCTCGAGGCCGTCCTCGACGCGCCGCGCTGTCGGCGGCTGCCAGTGATCGAGCTTGTTCGAACGGTGCGTCACGACGACCATGCCGGCAAGTCGCTCCTCGCCGGTGCCCGGCACGCGCGTCGAGCGCACATCCGGGTCGTACGACGGTCCCTTGTTCACGTTCGGGTTGTCGATCGGACTGTCGAGCACGACGCTGCCGTCGGCCGGCGTGGCGAAGATCAGGTTGACGTGGCCCGAGCCCGGGGGCCGCGCGTGCTGCCGCCACGTGACCCATCCCTCGAACCAGTTCTGGCCACATTTCCAGTACATGTCGATCGGCCAGTGGCGGGGAGCGTCGTCGGGCACCGGCTCGTCGCGACCGATGCCGAGGGAGACCTCGAGCGCGGTGCGCAACGTCTGGCGGGTGATCGCCTCCACGCGCCCCGCGTACGACAACCAGATGCCGACGTTGTCGTCGGCGTTCAGATCGGGTTCGATCCAGACGCCGTTGCGTCGCACGTACCCGCACCACTTCGAGCGGAAGTCGTCGCGGTAGCTCGGCATGCCCGGCGGCCGGGGCAGCGCGTCGGGGTCGAACACCGGGAGATCCCACAGCTCCGTGAAGCCGGGTCCGCCCTTCGGGATCCGTATCGTCCTGAGCGTCGCCAGCGCGCGCTGCTCCTCGCCGTTCAAGTAGTCCTCGATGATCGAGAAGGCAGGACCCTTCTCGAGGTAAAAGGGCATCGGCGGCATGGAACCCCCCTGTGGTGACGTCGACTCAAAGAGCCAGTTTGTCCTCGTGAGATACGTCGTTGGGGGATCAATGCCGAGTCACGACATAGGTGGCGACCGGACGGTCGAATCCCTTGAACACGCGATCCCCGCCCGGTGCGAGCGTGCCGCCCACACCGGCGTGCACATCGGCGGTGGCAAGACCCGTGCCAGGAACGGCACCGGCACAGAACCGCACCGCCTCGACCATGGTCGCGCCGAACAGATCGCCCTCGCGGAAGATCGGTCGGCCCTGCGCGAGGCCGATGCGGATGTCGATCCGGTCACGGGCCGCGCCGAGGGTCCGGTCCTCGAACGCAGCGAGCAGCGAACGCGCGCACGAGACGGCGTCGTCCGCCTCGGTGAACCACGCACACACGCCGTCGCCGGTGTGCTTGAACATGACGCCGCCGTGGGTCCGGATGGTCGCCTCGGCGAGCGCGTCGTGGTCGTCGAGCAACGCCATCCAACCGGGATCGCCGAGCCGGTGGAGGATCCCGGTGCTCGACACCATGTCGGTGACGAGCACGACGCGGGAGATCAGCGACCCTCGGTCCTCGGCACCCATCAGCTCCAGCGCGCGTTGCGCAGCGGCGACGACGGCGAGCATGCCGACCTCGTCTGCGCGTCGGATCACGTCTGCGCTCTGGCGGGTCGCCGCCTCGATCCGACCGTCTGCCATCAGGAGCTGCGAGCGCAGCAGCATCGCCCGCAACCTGTCGTACACGAGGCCGTACCTGCGGGCGTGCTCCTCGGTGAGCTCGAGCCAGTGCGACACGCGACGATCGTCGACGAGCGCGCCGGCCTCGGCGAGCACGCGGGGCAGGAGGTACGGCCAGTCGAGGCTGATGATGCTCCCGAGCTCGACCTCCCGCGCAACGCCAGGGAGGAGACGCTGGACGGTCGCTTCGTCCTTCGTCGCCGTGGCGAGCTGCAGCGCCGCCGCGTGGTCGCTCAACGTGTAGAGCGACAGGCCGCCGGGTGGTCGTCTGCGACCCGCGTCGGCCGGATCGCTTCCGGCCACCAGTGCGATCGACGACAGGTGCCGGCGACCGCGTAGGCCGACCTCCTGCATCGCATCGAGCGCGCGCCGCGCTCCCGCGACGTCGCCTCGCGCCACTCGCGCGAACGCGAGCGCCGGGTGGAGGATCGTCGCCGCCGGCTGGTACTCGGAGCGGCGCAGCATCTGGTGTGCTTCGGCGGCGACGACCTCGACAGCCGGATCGCCGCGGAGCGCGGCGATCGCGGTCGCGAGTGCGCCACAGAAGGCGAGCTCCGACCAGTGATGCGCATCCTTCGCGCAGCGCATCGCGCCGGCCAGCTCGAGCGCCGAAGTGGCGACGTCGCCGTTCACGAACTCCACCATCGCCAGCCGTCCGGACGCCGAGGCCTTGTGCCACGGCGACGCCGTGCTCCAGCGGCCGCGCGCGGCATCGTCGAAGCACTGCCGTGCTCCCTCGTGATCGAGCGACGCGGCGAGCTGCAAGCCCTGCGCGATGTCGACGGCCCAGCGGCTCGCCGGGTCGGTGTCGGGACCCACTGCGGCTCGCGCCCGCGCCGCCCGCTCGAGCCCGGTGGCCGTCTCGAAACGGGCGAAGCAGCACTCCGCGGCGATGCCGAAGAGCGCCGGACGGAACGGGTCGAGCGAGGGATCGGGTGACTCGGCGAGCGCGAGGACCCGCTCCTCGATGTCCTGGGTCGGCCCACCCCCGCCGAGCGTCAGCAGCCCACGAGCAGCGAGCACGAGCGAGGTGGTCGCGATGCGCACGTCGCCGGCAGCGGTCGCCGCGTCGGCCGCCCGGAGCAGCACGGTCGTGCTCCCGACGTCGTGGGCGCGGAACCGGGCGATGCCCCACCGCTGCAGCATCGGCACGGACAGCTCGGCGCCGGCATCAGCGGCGAGCCCGAACATGTCAGCTGCCCGCGACCAACCGCCGGCAGCGTACGCCAGTTCCGCAGCATGGCAGGCGACGATCCCGAGTCGCGTCAGGTCTGCACCGTGCGTCGCCCGCCGGCAGAGGTCGATCACGAGTCCCGGCGCGAGGTCGTCGACGATCTCGGACGCGAGCAGCCGGCGGGAGATGCGCGCCCGGAGCTCGTCGATCCGACGGTCGCCCATGCGGTCCAGCAGCGCCTGCCGGAACAGCGCGTGCACGAAGTCGACTCGCTCCTCGGTCACGGTGACGAGCCCGGCGGCGACGAGCTCCGCGGCGAGTGCCTCCGAGTCCGTGCCGGCAAGCAGGCGGTGCAGCTCGATCGGGCAGCTGTCCGCGATCACGGCCAGCGACTCGAGGAGCGACATCCCATCAGGCGACAGCACGCGCACGCGGTCCCCGATCAGCTGGTGCACGACACCCGCCGCCTCGCCGGAGCCGGTGGTGCTCGCCCCGTGCTGCACGTCCCACCACGAGCGGACGAACAGCGGGTTGCCGCCGGTGCGGTCGACGACGTCGTGCAGCTGTGCCTCATCCGGGAGGTGGCCGCTCAGCGCACCGATCAGCTCGCCGACGCCGACGTCCGAGAGCGGACGCAACGGCACCCTGCGAACGATCGGCTCACGGGCGATGCGGCGCAGCGCGGCGGCGGCCGGACGTTCGTCCTCGGGAGGTCTCGCCGCCACCGCCAGCAGGAGGCGCGTGGGTCCGCCGCGCGAGCCGGCGGCGAACACGAGCTGTTGCAGGAGCAGCGCGCTCGCCGGATCGGCCCACTGCATGTCGTCGAGCACGATCACGAGCGAGCGGCGCGACGCGAGCGCGAACACTGCGCTCGTCGCCCGGACGAGGTGCGCCATCGATGCACCCTCGTCGCCGATGGCGGGCACGTCCGCCGGCGCCGGCGCGAACGCGTCGGGAACGACCTCGGCGAGACCGGCCCACGGCAAGAACGCGATCTCGATGCCATCGAGCGCGGTGCCCGACACGAGGAGCGCTCCGACATCGCTCGCCGCGCTGCCCAACCATCGCAGCAGCCGCGACTTGCCGAGCCCGGCGTGGCCCTCGATCAGCAGCACCCGCGGCGTCCCGGCGAGCGCCTCGCGCAGGCTGCGGACCACCTCCGCCTGCTCCGCGGCGCGATCGACGATCAGCTCATCGGACTCGCCGGGATCCGCACGCCACGACGACATCGGCCGCGCTCATCCCTTGGCGGCGGCCCAGGTCGGCCCGATCGCGATGTTCACCTCGAGCGGCACGCGGAGCTCTGCCGCGCCGCGCATCGTGGCCAACGTCAGCTCGGCGACCTCGTCGCGCTCGGCATCCGGCACCTCGACGAGCACCTCGTCGTGGACCTGCAGCGTGATGCGGCTGGCGAAGCCACCGCGCTCGAGCGCGGCGTCGAGGCGCACCAGCGCGACCTTGAAGATGTCCGCTGCGAGGCCCTGGATGCCGGCGTTCATCGCCTGGCGCTCGCCCGCCTGGCGGATCCGGAAGTTCGGGTTGGACAGCTCGGGTATCGGTCGGCGGCGCCCGAAGAGCGTCTCGGTGTAGCCGCGTTGGCGGGCCTCGATGACGGTGCGATCCATGTACTGCTTCACGTTGGGGAACGCCTCGAAGTACGCGTTGAGGATCAACGCGGCATCCTCCGTGGCGATGTTCAGCCGCTGGCCGAGGCCGTACGCCTCCATGCCGTACGCCAAGCCGTACGAGACCATCTTCGCCTTCGAACGCTGCTCGAGCGTGACGTGTGCCGGGTCGACCGAGAACACACGAGCCGCGGTCGCGTTGTGGATGTCCTGACCGCTCGTGAACGCGGCCACCAGGCCGGGATCGTCAGCGAGGTGGGCGATGCAGCGCAACTCGATCTGGTTGTAGTCCGCGATCAGGAGGACGTGACCGGGACCGGCGACGAACGCCTTGCGGAACTGCCGGCCCTCTTCCGAGCGGACCGGGATGTTGTGGAGGTTCGGCCGGTCCGAGCTCAGGCGACCCGTGCGCGCCACCGTCTGGTTGAAGGTGGCGTGGATGCGTCCGTCGGGTGCGACCTCGGCGAGCAGACCCTCGCCGTACGTCGAGCGGAGCTTCTCGACCTCGCGATACTGCAGGAGCGGGTTGATGAACTCGGGCCACGCGTCGCGCAGCTTCTCGAGCGTCGCCGCATCGGTCGAGTAGCCCGTCTTCGTCTTCTTCTGCGGCGAGAGCCCACGCTCGCCGTAGAGCAGCTCGCGCAGCTGGATCGGTGAGTTCAGGTTGAACGTGCGCCCGGCGACGTGGTGGATCTCGTCGGTGAGCCGCTTCACCTCGCCCGTGAGGCGGTCGTTCAACGCTCGCAGCTCGGCCATGTCGACGCCGATCCCGACGTGCTCCATGCGGGCGAGCACGCGCACGAGCGGGTTCTCGATCTCCGCGTACAGCTGCGCCATCCCCTGCGCGGCGAGCGCCTGCTCGAGCGCGGGTGCGAGGCGGCTGACCGCGAGCGCCGCCCGGGCCGCA
Source organism: Acidimicrobiia bacterium (assembly GCA_050248955.1). Classification (GTDB taxonomy): domain Bacteria; phylum Actinomycetota; class Acidimicrobiia; order Acidimicrobiales; family Ilumatobacteraceae; genus JBFWRK01. The sequence goes on along the minus strand of JBFWRK010000006.1, from coordinate 230,119 downwards.
CGGAGTGCGTCGTCCGGCCCGCTGTCGCCGAAGTCGAGCTGACCGATCGTGGACGGGTCGTCGGTGGGCAGCGAGAGCCCCGTGTACTTGTCGAGCAGATCGCCGATCGCATAGCGCGTCTCGGCGGGGTCGATGAGGTACGCGGCGATCGCGACGTCGAGGCTCAACGACGTCAGATCGGCCTCCCAACGCTCGTAGAGCGAGCGCATCACGGCCTTCACGTGGAGGCCGCGCCACGGCGTTGCATCGACGAGCACGGCCCGTGCGGTCGCATCGTCGAGGATCGATGCCGGCACCCACAGCACCTCGCCGGCGGCGCTGTCGGTCACGACGGCGAGGCCGAGGAGCTCGCTGAGCCCCGGGTCGCCCGACCACGAACCGGCGACGTCGATCATCGCGAGGCCGCCGAGCAGCTCGACGACCTGAGCGGCATCGGTGGCGCGCGTGAGCTCGGCCTCGAGCACCTCGCCGGTCGGCGTCGCCGTGGCCACTGCCCCGGTTGTCCCCGAGGCGGACGAGAGCGCGTCGGCCAGGCGGTCGAAGAGCGAGCGGAACTCGAGGAACTCGAACAGCCGCTTCGTCTCGGCAGCGTCGGGCGTGAACGTGAGGTCGTCGAGATCGACCTCGATCGGCACGTCCCGACGCAGGATCATCAACTCGTGGTTCGACCGGACCGTCGCCTCGTGCTCGGCGAGCGAGGCCTTCAACTTCGGCGTCTGCTTGTCGAGATTGGCGAAGATGCCGTCGAGCCCGCCGTACGTGGTGATCAGCTTGGCGGCAGTCTTCTCGCCGACGCCCGGCACGCCGGGGAGGTTGTCGCTCGGATCGCCGCGCAGGGCCGCGTACTCGGGGTACTGGGCCGGCGTCACCCCGGTGCGCTCGATGATGCCCGCCTCGTCGTAGAACGCGTAGTCCGAGACACCCCGCCGGTTGTAGAGCACCTTGACGAACGGGTCCTCGACGAGCTGGTAGCTGTCGCGGTCGCCGGTGACGATCACGACCCGGTCGTCGCGGGCCTTGGCCTGCTCGCACAGCGTGGCGATGATGTCGTCCGCTTCGTAGCCCTGGAGATCGACCGACTTGATGCCGAGCGCGGCGACGACCTCGCGCACGAGGCCCATCTGCTGGCGGAGGATGTCCGGCGCCGCTTCGCGCTGCGCCTTGTACTCGGGGTTGGCGTCGTGGCGGAACGTCGGCTCGGGGCGGTCGAAGGCGACGACGATCCCGTCCGGGTGGTGGTCCTTGATGAGGTTGATCAGCATCGACGTGAAGCCGAACACCGCGTTCGTGACCTGCCCGCTCGCGGTCGCCATGTCGGTGGGCAGCGCGAAGAACGCGCGGTACGTGAGCGAGTTGCCGTCTACCAGGAGGAGGGTTGCCATGTGCCGCCGACTCTACGGCCGGAGGCCACCGGCGATGATGCGGTCGGCGACCTCGCGCATCTTCGTCCGCTCGCTCATCGCCGTGCGCTGGATGAAGGCGAACGCCTCTTGCTCCTTCATGCCGGCGCCGTCCATCAGGATCCCCTTCGCGCGGTCGATCGCCTTGCGCGTCTCCAACTGCTCCTCGAGCTTGTCCCGTTCACCGGAGATGACCTGCATCTCGCGGAAGCGGCCGATCGCGACCTCGATGGCGGGGATCAGATCGCTCTTCTGGAACGGCTTCACGAGGTACGCCAGCGCGCCGGCATCCCGCGCTTCCTCGATGATCTCGCGCTGGCTGAAGGCGGTGAGGATCAGGACGCCACAGATCCGTTCCTCGGTGATGTGGCGAGCGACCTCGAGCCCGTCCATCCCCGGCATCTTGATGTCGAGGATCGCGAGATCGGGTCGCAGCTCACGGATCAGTTCGACCGCAGTGTCGCCCCGGCCGGCCTCGCCGACGACCTCGTAGCCCTCTTCTTCGAGGGTCTCGCGCAGGTCCAGGCGGATGATGGCTTCGTCTTCGGCGATGACGACTCGAATGGTCACGGGAGCACGGTCCTCTCGATCGTGGAGGGCGGTCAGGCGCCGAGCTGATCGAGCAGCTCGTCCTGGCGGCGTTCGAGCTCGGCGATCCTGGCGACGAGCTTGGAGCGGTGCGCGGCCTGCGCATCGGCATGGCGCTGAGCGTCGCGGTGGTCTCGCTCAGCCAGCTGGTTCTCGGAGACGAGCGAGCGTATACGAGCGTCGTCGGCATCGTCGGTGAGGTGGCGGAGCTGCTCGTCGAGCACGCCGAGCTCCTCGCGGAGCGACCGCAGGCGCCGCGCGACGCCGGTCAATCGGCGCTTCACCAGCCAGGCACCCATGCGCGGCAGTGTACGCGGGCTGGCATGCTTCGACCGTGAGCACGAACGCACCAGGGACCGACGAGTGGGGAATCACCGACGGGTTCCACGATGTGCACGGGACCTGGCACCCGACGACCGACGAGACGCGGGCCGCGCTGCGCACGGCGATGGGTTCGCCGGCCGCCACCGAACCACTCTGGGTCGTCCGTGCCGACGCACAGTCCTGGCTCGACGGGCCGTGCCGGCTCACGCTCGAGGACGGCACCGATCTCGGCACCGTGGACCGGCTGCCTGAGGGGTTGCCGCTCGGCTACCACCGCCTCGAACCCGTCGACGGCGGCCCCCGGACGCGGCTCGTCTGCACCCCTGAGCGCTGCCCGGCCGCGCCGCCCGGTTGGGGCGTGGCGAGCCAGCTGTACGCCACCATGTCCGAGGCGAGCCAGGGCATCGGCGACCTCGGCGATCTCGCCGTGCTCGCGCGCTGGGTCGCCTCCGTCGGCGGTTCGTCGGTGCTGCTCAGCCCACTCCACGCGCCGTCACCGGCGCTCCCGCAGCTCGACAGCCCCTACTCACCGGCAAGCCGGGTGTGGCGCAACCCACTCCACCTCCGCGTCACCGGCGTACCGCCGTCCCGACCCACGCTCATCGATCGGGACGAGACGTGGCGGCTCAAGCAGGCGGCGCTGCGAGCGGAGTTCACCGACCGGCGCGGCGAGCCCGACTGGCAGGCCTGGGCGACTGCTCGGAACGACGACGGGCTCGCCGGCTGGGCCACCTGGTGCGCGTCGGTCGACGGCATCGGTGACGCTGACTTCCACCGCTGGCTGCAGTGGTGCGTCGACCAGCAGCTCGCCGCAGTGCGCGCCGCGGCGCCCGGCGTCGCCCTCATCGGCGATCTCGCGATCGGCTTCGATCCCCGTGGCGCCGACGCGCACGAGTTCCGCGACGTGATCGCGAGCGGCTGCAACGTCGGCGCGCCACCGGACCTGTTCAACCCGGCCGGCCAGAACTGGGGGCTCCCGCCGTTCGTGCCGTGGCGCCTGCGGGCGGCGCACTACGCGCCGTTCATCCGCACGATCCGTGGCGCGCTGAGAGGGCTGCAGGGCCTGCGGATGGACCACGTGATGGGGTTGTTCCGCCAGTACTGGATCCCGCCGGGGGCAACCCCGCACGGCGGCACGTACGTCCGGTTCGACTACGAGGAGATGCTCTCGATCCTCGCCCTCGAAGCGACCCGGGCCGGCGCGTTCGTCGTCGGCGAGGACCTCGGCACCGTCGAGGACGGCGTGCGCGAGACGCTCCAGCGCTACCGGATCCTCGGGACGCAGGTCGCCTGGTTCACCGACGACGCGCCCGACGTCTGGCCGGAGTCGTCCCTCGCGACGCTCAGCACGCACGACCTGCCCACGGTCGCCGGCGTCTGGGGTGGCACGGACGGCGACCCGATCCTGCTGACGCGGCTGCGCGGCCTGACGCAGCTGGACGCCGGCGCGTCGAAGGCGGAGGTGGTCGTCGCCGCGCACGCCGGACTCGCGCGGGCACCGTCGGTCCTCAAGCTGGCGACGCTCGACGATCTCGCGCTCGCCGAAGAGCGCCCGAACGTCCCGGGCACGACGGTCGAGCGGCCGAACTGGCGGATCCCGCTGCCGTTGACGCTCGAGGCGCTGCAGGCCTCGGAGGTCGCGCTTCGTTCGGCGGCTGCGCTCAGCGGGGGTGGCGCCGGAGCCCCGCCGCAGTAGCTTCGGCCACATGGGCGATCTCCTGATCGAGGGCATGCCGCTGTGGCTCGCGCAGACGAACGCGTGGCTCGTCGCGCCCGACGGCCCGGGCGGCGAGGCCGTGCTGATCGACGCGCCGCCGGATCCCGGTCGCATCGTCGAGCGCCTCGAGCACCACGGGCTGAAGCTCGTCGCACTCTTCAACACGCACGGGCACATCGATCACATCGGTGGCGTCGGTTCGCTCGTGCACGGGCTCGACGAAGGTGGCGAGATCGAGGTTCGGATCCACGACGCCGATCGCCACATGCTGGTGGATCCCTTGGGCACGAGCGGCCAGCTCGGCGCCTACCTCGGCGGGCTCGACCTGCGACCGCCCGAGGTGATCTACGGCATCGACGACGGTGAGAAGATCCGCGGTGCCGGCATGACGTTCACGGCGCTGCACACACCTGGGCACACGGGCGGCTCGGTGTGCTTCACGCTCGAGATCGCCGGCCAGCCGCCGATCCTGTTCTCGGGCGATCACCTGTTCCAGGGATCGATCGGGCGCACCGACCTACCCGGAGGGTCGTTCGAGGCGCTCATGCAGTCCATGGCCAGCAAGATCCTCCCGCTCGCCGACGAGACCCAGGTCCTGCCGGGCCACGGCCAGACGACGACCGTCGGCCGGGAGCGCGTGACCAATCCGTTCATCGTCGAGCTGCTCCAACGCGGCAGCGACTGGACCTGAGCGAGGAGACCAGGATGGCCGACGTCACTGCACGGGCGGCGGGCGGCGGCCACCGCAAGGAGCCCCACGCCGGCTCGGTCTCGGCGAGGCTGAACTGGCTGCGCGCCGGCGTGCTCGGCGCCAACGACGGCATCGTCTCCACCGCCGGTCTGGTGATCGGCGTCGCCGCCGCGACCACCGACTCGACGGCGATCGCGACCGCCGGCGTTGCCGGCCTGGTCGCCGGCGGGGTGTCGATGGCGTTGGGCGAATACGTGTCCGTGAGCACCCAGCGCGACACCGAGAAGGCGCTCGTGCTCAAAGAGCGCGGCGAGCTGGAGAAGATGCCGACGGCAGAGCTGACCGAGCTCGTCGGGCTGCTGGAGCAGCGGGGGCTCAGCCCTGCGACGTCCCTGCAGGTCGCCGAAGAGCTCACGGAGCACGACGCGCTCGCTGCCCATCTCTCGCTCGAGCTCGGCATCGATCGGGAGGAGCTGGCCAACCCGTGGGCCGCCGCGTTGTCCTCGGCCGTTGCGTTCACCGTCGGCGCGGTGCTCCCGCTCGTCGCGATCCTGCTGCCGCCGATCTCGGCGCGCATCCCGGTCGCGTTCATCGGCGTGCTGCTCGGACTGACGCTGACCGGCGCGCTCAGCGCCCACCTCGGCGGCTCGGCCAAGCTCCCGGCCGTCCTCCGCCTGGTGGTCGGCGGTGCCCTGGCGATGGCGGTGACCTACGGCATCGGAGCCCTCCTCGACGTCGCCGTGACCTGAGGCCGCCGAAGCGAAGCGGAGGCCAGTCGAGGCCGTACTACGTGCCCGAGGTGGGATTCGAACCCACACGCCCTTTCGGACAACGGATTTTGAGTCCGTCGCGTCTGCCATTCCGCCACTCGGGCGAGCAGCGAGCGTGAGGTTAGCGCCGCCCTCCTCCGGTCCTCCCGGTGTTACCACTCGGTAGCAATTGGAAGCCTGCAAGGAGCGGTTAGCGTGGCGTCACCAGGGGGATCGTCCACCTACAGGAGACCATCGAGTCGATGCTTGCGTTCACGTTCCCCGGCCAGGGTTCTCAGCGGCCGGGCATGGGTCGGCCATGGGTCGAGCACGAGAGCTGGGAGCTCGTCGACGAGGCTTCCGAGGTCTGCGGGCGTGATGTCGCTCGACTCCTGCTCGACGCCGACGCCGAGGAGCTCAAGGACACACGCAACGCCCAGCTGATGACGTTCGTGTCCAGCTTGATGGTGCTCGACGCCGTCGAGCGGCTGGGCATCGAGCCGAGCTTCTGCGCTGGCCACAGCCTCGGCGAGTACACCGCGCTGACAGCCTGCGGCGCGCTCAGCTTCGACGACGGCGTCCGTCTCGTGTGCGAGCGCGCCGAGGCGATGCACGACGCAGGCATCGAGAATCCGGGCACGATGGCAGCCGTGCTCGGCCTCGACGACGACCAGGTCGAGATCGCCTGCCGCCGGGCGGACAGCGAGGTCTGGGTCGCGAACTTCAACGCGCCCGGCCAGGTCGTGATCGCCGGCTCACCCGAAGGCGTCGCCGCCGCGGCGATCGTCGCCAAGGAGATCGGTGCGAAGAAGGTGATGCCGCTGCAGGTCGCCGGTGCCTTCCACACGCCGTTCATGGCGCCCGCGCGAGATCGGCTCCGCAAGGCGATCGCCGACGCCGCACCTCGCGACTCCGAGGTGTCCGTGATCTCCAACGTCGACGCGCTCCCGCACGCGAACGGCGCCGACTGGGCGAGCCTCCTGTCGGCTCAGCTCTCGAGCCCCGTGCGCTGGAAGCACTGCCTGCTCGCGCTCCAGCAGGAGGGCGTGACCGACTACGTCGAGCTCGGGCCGGGCGGCGTCCTCACGGGCATGGCGAAGCGCACGGTCGACGCCGCGCGAACGATCTCGGTGGCCACGCCGGAGGAGCTGAACCGGCTCCTCGACTGGATCGCCACGACGATGCCGAAGGCGCCGGCGCAGCTCGAAGGTGAGCACCTCTTCGCCGTCGAACGGCTCGTCGTCAGTCCCGGCGCGGGCATCTTCACTCCCGTCGGAGACATCTCAGGAGGAACCATGATCGAGGTCGGAACCGTGATCGGCATGGTCGGCGAGCAGGAGGTGCGTTCGCCGTTCGCCGGGATCGTGCAGAGCTACATCGCGGTCGAAGGCGAACGGATCACCGGTCGCCAGCCGATTGCCTGGTTGAGGACGGTCTGAGATGCCCGCCATGCCCGCCGGCGTCCGCGGCGCCGTCGTCACCGGGTGGGGCACCGCCCTGCCTCCGAAGGTCGTCACGAACGACGATCTCGCGCTCACGATGGACACCTCCGACGCGTGGATCCGCGAGCGCACCGGCATCGAGCGCCGCCACGTCGGTGGCACGACTGCCGGGCTCTCGATCGAGTCGGGGCGCAAGGCGATCGACATGGCCGGCCTCGATCCGCTCGAGATCGATCAGCTGATCCTCGCGACGACCACGCCCGACCGGACCGTGCCGGCGACCTCGGCCACCGTGCAGGTCGAGCTCGGCATGCGCTGCGGTGCCCACGACATCAACGCCGCCTGCTCGGGCTTCGTCTACGCGCTGGTCCAGGCCCACGGCATGATCGCGATGGGCGCGGAGAAGATCCTCGTGATCGGGACCGACACGCTCGCCCGCATCACCGACTGGGACGACCGCAACACTGCGATCCTCTTCGCCGACGGCTCGGGCGCGGTCGTGATCGAAGCGGTGGACGGACCGGGCCAGCTGCTCGGGTGGGATCTCGACGCCGACGGCTCGGCGGAGCGGTTCCTCTACTGCGACATCGGTGAGTACCTCCACATGGACGGCAAAGAGGTGTTCCGGCGCGCCGTGCGGATCATGGTCGACTCGGCGGAGAAGTCGCTGAAGGCCGCCGGCGTCGACGCCGATCAGATCAAGCTCGTCGTGCCGCACCAGGCGAACATCCGGATCATCGACGCCGCCTGCCGCCGGCTGGGCCTTCCCATGGAGCGCGTGTCGACCGTGCTCCAGGAGACCGGCAACACGTCGTCGGCCTCGATCCCGCTCGCACTCGCGGCAGGGCTGGAGGCCGGACGCGTCGAGAACGGCGACCTCGTGCTGCTCGTCGGGTTCGGCGCCGGCATGACGGCGGCGAGTGCGATCCTCCGCTGGGGCGGCGACGAAGCGTGACCGACAGCGGGACGCCGTCGAGCGAGCGCAGCGCGCCTGCCCGAGCGGCCGACAGTGGCGAGCACGGTCGCGTCGTCCTCGTGACCGGCGGCTCGCGGGGCATCGGCCTCGCGTGTGCGCGTCGGTTCGCCGCGCTCGGCGACCGTGTCGCCGTGACGTACCACTCGAGCCCGCCACCGGACGGGCTGTTCGGCGTGAAGTGCGACGTCACGTCCGTGGCGGACGTCGACGCCGCGTTCAGCACCATCGAAGCCGAGCTCGGGCCGGTCGAGGTGCTCGTCTCGAACGCCGGCATCACGAAGGACACGCTCCTGCTGCGGATGAGCGAGGACGACTTCGCGAGCGTCGTCGACGCCAACCTCGTCGCGGCGTACCGGGTCGCCAAGCGCGCCACGCAGGGCATGCTGCGCGCCCGCAAGGGCCGCATCGTGTTCATGTCGTCGGTCGTCGCGCTGCTCGGTTCCGCCGGCCAGGCGAACTACGCGGCGTCGAAGGCGGGGCTCGTCGGTCTCGCCCGATCACTGGCCCGAGAGCTCGGGTCGAGGAGCATCACCGTGAACGTCGTCGCGCCCGGTCCGGTCGAGACCGACATGACGGCCACGCTCGGCGAGAAGCGACTCAACGAGCTCACCGCCGCCGTCCCGCTCGGCCGCATGGCCACCGCCGACGAGATCGCCGGCGTCGTGGCGTTCCTCGCCTCGCCCGATGCCGCCTACATCACGGGTGCCGTCGTACCGGTCGACGGCGGCCTCGGCATGGGGCACTGACCCTCCCGGGTCGCTACGTTCTGACCACTGACACAACAAGGAGATCCCCGTGGACCAGGAGTTGTTCGCTCGCTTCCGCAAGTGCGCCGTCGAGGTGCTGAGCGTCGATGAGGGCAAGGTCGTGCCGGAAGCCAAGTTCGGCGACGATCTCGACGCCGACAGCCTCGACCTCGTCGAGCTCGTGATGGCGCTCGAGGAGGAGTTCGGCGTCGAGGTTCCCGAAGAGGACCTCGAAGGCGTCGAAACCGTCGGCCAGGCGTACGACCTGGTCACGTCGAAGCTCTGATGCGCGGGGCCGGCCGTCGAGTTGTCGTCACGGGGTTCGGTGTCGTCGCGCCGTCGGGGATCGGGAAGGCAGCCTTCTGGCAAGGCCTCCTCGGTCCCGCGGTGTCGGGTTCGAGCGTGTCCGTCATCCCCGACTGGGATCCCTCACCATGGTTCGACAGCCCGAAGGAAGCCCGCCGGGCCGACCGGGTGCAGCAGTTCGCGCTCGCGGCCGCGGCCGAGGCGTTCGAGCATGCCGGCGAGCTCACGGCGGCTCCCGGTCGCAAGGGTGTGATCTTCGGAACCGGCGTCGGCGGCCTGCACGCGCTCGAGGAGCAGGTGCAGATCCGGATCGAGCGCGGCGATCGGCGGGTCTCGCCGTTCCTCGTCCCGATGATGATGGCGAACGCCTCCGGCGCATCGATCTCCATGCGCTACGGACTGCAAGGCCCGAACGAGACGATCTGCACGGCGTGCGCCGCCTCGACGCACGCGATCGGCTACGCGGCGAGGACGATCGCCTGGGGCCTCGCCGATGTCGTCGTGAGCGGCGGCGCCGAGACCGCGGCGACGCCGACGTCGGTGGCCGGGTTCACGAACATGACCGCGATGTCGTCGAGCGGACGTTCGCGCCCGTTCGACGTCGAGCGGGACGGGTTCGTCCTCGGCGAAGGAGCCGGTGTGCTCGTGCTCGAGGAGCGCGAGATGGCGCTCGCCCGTGGCGCCACCATCTACGGCGAGATCCTGGGTGCGGCGAGCAACGCCGACGCCCACCACATCACGGCCCCCTCGCCCGGCGGCGCCGGCGCCGTCACCTGCATGGAGCTCGCGCTCGCCGACGCCGAGCTGGACGCCACCGACATCCGCCAGATCAACGCGCACGGCACCTCGACGCCGCTGAACGACGCCGCCGAGGCCGACGCGATCGCGAAGGTGTTCGGCAACCCCGGCCCGCCGGTGGTGTCGACGAAGGGAGTCACCGGCCATGCGCTCGGCGCCGCCGGCGCGCTGGAGGCCGTCGCCGCGCTGCTCTCCATCGAGCACCGCCTCATTCCGCCGACCGCCGGCACGACGACGCTCTCCGAGGGGATGACGATCGATCTCGTCATCGGCGCCGCGCGCGCCTGGGAGCCCGGGCCGGTGATCTCGAACAACTTCGGGTTCGGCGGGCACAACGGCTCGGTGATCATCGGCACACCCTGAACGGCGAAGTTGACAAACCCGTGATTCGTTAGGCAATCTTAACTTCATGGCGATCCTCTGCCAGTGCAGACACGTCTCCGAGAAGACCATCAGCGAAGCGGTCGCCGACGGAGCCGGGAACATCGAGCAGATCGGCGCGCGCTGTGGTGCGGGAACGGACTGCGGCGGGTGCCATCCCTGGATCGACGAGCTCCTGGCAGGCAGCGTCCGGACACGGGCCATGGGGCTAAGTTCGTCTGCATGACAGGCGACACCGAGATCATCGAACTGCTGAACGAGGTGTTGACCGGCGAGCTGACCGCGATCAACCAGTACTTCGTGCACGCCAAGATGTGCAACAACTGGGGCTACACGAAGCTCGGCGCCCACATCAGGGACGAGTCGATCGACGAGATGAAGCACGCCGAGCGGCTCATCGACCGCGTGCTCTACTTCGACGGGCTCCCGAACCTCCAGCGGATGTCACCGTTGCGCATCGGTGAGACCGTCGAGGAGCAGTTTGCGTCGGACCTGCAGCTCGAGTACGCCGCGGTCGCGCGACTGAACGCCGGCATCGCGCTCGCCGTCTCCAAGGGCGACACGGGGACGCGCGAGCTCCTGGCAGAGATCTTGGTCGCGGAGGAAGAGCACATCGACTGGCTCGAGACCCAGCGAGAGACGATCCGCCAGATCGGCATCGAGAACTACCTCGCGCAGCAGCTCTGAGCCGATCGGCAACCGCCGGTCCGTGCGTCGTCAGGCGGCGACTGCCCAACCCTTCGTGGTGGCGACCAAGGTGCAGGTCGGGCACGGACGAACGGAGCGGGCGGACCAGGTCGGGACCACGTTGCCGTCGAGATGAGCGACGGCGAGCGCCTCGTCGGCATCGCCGACCGGCACGCCGAGCGCGGCGAGCCGGCGTCCCAGCCCGACGTTGTCGGCACAGGCGATGTCGGCGTGGCCCACTCGTGGGTCGTCGCTGTCGATGATGATGTGATGGAGCAGGAGCATGACTCCATCATCCGCGCGGGGTGTTACAGAGTTTCAGGCGTCGACCACGACGAACAACAGGTCGCACTCGCAGGCGAGCTCACCGCCGAGTGTCGCCGTGCCGTGTCCCTTGCCGGCCCGTGCGGACATCCGGCTGAGCTCCACCGAGAGCTCGAGCGAATCGCCCGGCCCCACCTGACGGCGGAAGCGGGCGCCATCGAGGCCACCGAACAGTGGCAACTTGCCCGTGAACCGCTCGTCCAGGAGCACCGCCACCGCACCGACCTGCGCGATCGCCTCGCACATGAGCACGCCGGGGAGCGTGGGACGCCCCGGGAAGTGACCGGTGAAGAACCACTCGTCCCCGGTGAGGTGCCAGCGCCCCGTGGCGGACCGACCGGGTACGACCGCCACGAGCTCGTCGACGAAGAGGAACGGCGGACGATGCGGGAGGACGTCGGCCGGCGCCGGCAGTGCAGTCATGCCGCGATGGCTTCGAGCAGCTTCGTCGGCGTGTCCTTCGCGCTGATCTTGTACCAGACCTGTTCGAGGCGGCCGTCCGGACCGACGAGGAACGCGGACCGGACGATGCCCATCGAGACCTTGCCGTACAGCTTCTTCTCCTGCCAGACGCCGAACGCCTCGGCGACGGCATGGGCGACGTCAGAGAGCAGCGTGAACCCGAGGCCGTACTTCGTGTCGAACTTCGCCAGCGCTGCCGGCTTGTCCGGGCTGATGCCGATGATCGCCGTGTCGCCGACCTCGCCCATCACGTCGCGGAGGCCGCACGCCTGCGTCGTGCACCCAGGCGTGTCCGCCCGCGGGTAGAAGTACACGAGTGCCCGCCGCCCGCGCACGGACGCCGCATCGAACGGTTCGCCGTGCTGGTCGGGCAACGAGAAATCGGGGGCTGGATCACCGACGGCAAGCATGAGCGCGAACCTAGCCACCCGCCGCCTTGCGCCGGAGCCCATGGCCGAAGAAGCCGCCGCGGGGCCGGGCATGGGCGTGGTAGTGGTCCGGGATGTTGCGCATGTTGTCATCGACGTAGAAGCCGTCGCGGAACTCGAAGTGCGCGTCGACGATCACCGCGAGCCGCTCGTGGAGCACCGCCTTCACCTCGGCGGACGGGCGGTGGTCGTGGTTCCGCCAGACGACCATCGGCACCGAGCAGATCTCGCACTCCGCGATCCAGCAGTCCTCGTCCTCGTGGAACCACTCGGTGATGCGCGCCTCTTCGCACAGGTCGCACGACGTCACCCGGGTCCGACCCGGTAGCTGTTCCCAGTCCACGGCGCCAGTCTCCCGTGCTCAGCCGTCGATGGCGAGGCGGACCTCGGCGACGTAGCTCCCCACCGAGTCCGCTCCGTGCTCCATCAGCCTCCGCACGACCGAAGCGCCCTGCACGACGCCGTCGGCGACCGTGCACGCTTCGCGGGCCTGCTCCGCGTTGGACACACCGACGCCGATGAGCACCGGCACGTCGGTGATCGCCTTCAGCCGGGCGGCGAGCGTCGCTGCGGTCGATGCCAGGTGCTCGCGCTCGCCGGTCACCCCGAGCAGCCCGACGGAGTAGACGAAGCCGCGGGCGCGAGCGCAGATGCGGGGCAAGCGCTCGTCGGGTGCCGTCGGCGCCGCCAACATGACCGTCTCGACGCCAGCGGCATCGGCGGCGTCGCACCACGGCCCCGACTCCTCGAGCGGGAGATCGGGCACGATCGCGGCGCAGATCCCGGAGGCGACGAGCTGCTCGGCGAAGCGCTCGTGCCCCGCGCGGAAGACGGTGTTGTAGTACGTCATCACGGCGAGCGGGATGCCGACGTCGAGCGAGCGGGCCTCGTGGAGGATCGATACGGGCGTCGCGCCCGCTTCGAGCGCCTGCAGCGACGCGGCCTGGATGACAGGTCCGTCCATCACCGGATCGGAGAAGGGGATGCCGATCTCGACAGCGTCGGCGCCGTTCGCGGCAGCGGCTCGCACCGCGTCCTGCCAACCGGGGAAGCCCCCCGTGATGTACGGGACCAGGACCTTGTGGCCGGCGGACCGACGGTCTCGGAAGTGCGCCTCCAGTCCCACCGTCACCCGAGGATCCCCATCATCTGGTCGACGTCCTTGTCGCCGCGACCCGACAGGTTGACGAGCACCGTCTTGCCGGCGAGCGATGGCGCCTCACGCACGACCCACGCGATCGCGTGCGCCGGTTCGAGCGCCGGGATGATGCCCTCCGTGCGCGAGAGGAGCTGGAACGCCTGAATCACCTCGTCGTCCGTCACCGGCTCGTAGCGGGCCCGACCGATCGATGCGAGGTACGAGTGCTCCGGACCGACGCCGGGATAGTCCAGGCCGGCGGAGATCGAATGCGCTTCGAGCACCTGGCCGTACTCGTCCTGCAGGAGGTAGCTCTTCATGCCGTGCACGACGCCGGGCACGCCGTGGCCGACCGCCGCGCCGCCGGCGGGCTCGACACCGATCAACACCGCCGCGGCATCGACGAAGCCGGAGAAGATCCCCATCGCGTTCGAGCCACCGCCGACGCAGGCGACGACGACGTCGGGATCGCCGCCGAGCAACGCATGGCACTGCTCGCGCGCTTCGTCGCCGATCACCCGGTGGAACTCCCGCACCATCCACGGGTACGGATGCGGGCCCATCACCGACCCGAGGCAGTAGTGGGTCGACTCGACTGTCGCCACCCAGTCGCGCATCGCCTCGTTGACCGCGTCCTTCAGCGTGCGGCTGCCGGAGTGCACGGCCTCCACCTCGGCGCCGAGCAACCGCATGCGGAACACGTTGAGCGCCTGGCGCTCGACGTCCACTGCACCCATGTAGACCTTGCACTCCATGCCCATGAGGGCAGCCGCTGTGGCGCTGGCGACGCCGTGCTGGCCGGCGCCCGTCTCGGCGACGAGACGCTTCTTGCCCATGCGCTTCGCCAGCAGCGCCTGGCCGAGCACGTTGTTGATCTTGTGCGAGCCGGTGTGGTTGAGGTCCTCGCGCTTCAGGAGCAGTCGCAGGCCGAGGCGCTCACCGAGGTTCTTGCACTCGGTGAGGATCGACGGCCGACCGGCGTAGTCGCGCAGCAGCGCGTGGAGCTCGGCGCGGAAGCCGGCATCGGACCAGGCTTCGCGGAACGCGGCCTCGAGCTCCTGGCACGCAGGGACGAGGGTCTCGGGGACGAAGCGCCCACCGAACTCGCCGAAGCGGCCGTCCGCAGTCGGTTCAGCCATCAGTGACATGCATCGATCCTCTCAAAGCGCGACTCCTGCGACCAATGCGTTCCGCGCCGGCGGATCGCCGTGACCAGCTACCGGCCCACCGCTACCGACCACCGGCCACCGGCCACCGGCTACCGGTGGTTACTCGTCGTCCGCCCAGTCGTAGGGCAGATCGTCCGGACCGCGGTAGCGCAGCGGGGCCGCCCGTCTCGCGGCGTCGATGAACGCCTTCATCTTCAACGCGTCCTTGCGGCCGGGCTCGCGCTCGACGCCCGATGAGACGTCGACACCCCACGGGCTCGTGCGCTCCACGGCGCTCGCGACGTTCTCGGGTGTCAGGCCACCGGCCAGGATCATCCGCAGACCGGGCGGCACGTCGTCGACGAGCGACCAGTCGAACACCGTGCCGGAACCAGGCGTGGACGAGTCGACGAGCACGAGGTCGGTGCCGAACGTGTTGGCGCGGCGGACCTGCTCGGACGCCGCGCTGAACGCCTTGATCACCCAACGGACGCCGGCGGCCACTTCGGCCACTTGTGCGGGCGTCTCGTGACCGTGCAGCTGGGCCGCCTTGAGCCCGGCGCGGTGCACGGTCTCGATCACGCGCGACGGCATCTCGTCGCGGAACACGCCGACGGTCATGATCTCGGGCGGCAACCGCCGCGTGATGTCGAACGCCCGCGCCACCTGCACCTGGCGCGACGACGGTGCGAACACGAAGCCGACGGCATCGGCACCGAGGGCGACGGACAGCAGCGCGTCGTCCTCGTTGGTGATGCCACAGATCTTCACGAACATGCAGGCCGAACGGTACCGCCGCCGAGCCGGCGCGGCGCGGTTCCTAATACGTGGGACCGGACGAGGCCGGCCGTCGATGCATTACCGTTCCCGGCCGGAGGTGGCCGATGGACACGATGCAGTTCCACCAGGCGCTCGACGAGTTCGGGCGGCGAGTCGAGCGTGTTCCGGCCGACCGCTGGGCGTCCCCGACGCCTTGCGAGGACTGGGACGTCCGTGCGCTCGTGAACCACATCGTCGGCGAGCTCCGCTGGATGCCGCCGATCCTCGACGGCAAGACGATCGCGGAGGTCGGCGACCGGTTCGACGGCGACCTGCTGGGCGAGGACCCGGTGACGACGTACCGCTCCGCGATGAGCGACGCGCTCGAAGCCTGCAAGCGGCCGGGCGTCCTCGGCAACACCGTCCACCTGTCGTTCGGGGACGTGCCCGGCACGGAGTACCTCGGGCAGGTCACGTCCGACCTCACGATCCACAGCTGGGATCTCGCTCGCGGCGCCGGTCTCGACGCCCGCCTCGATCGGGAGCTCGTCGGCGCGGTCTACGAGTTCATGGCGCCGCAGGCCGACGCCTGGCGTGGGGCCGGCGTGTTCGGCCCGCCTGTCGAGGTGGCGAAGGACGCCGACGCCCAGGAGCGGCTGCTCGCGATCACAGGCCGCAGCCCGAACGCCTGATCGGGGACGCGCCGCATGGAGAGCACCGACGATCTCGAGACCGGCTACGGCCCAGCGGCCCCGGCAGGCGACAACTTGTGCAACGACTACGCGCAGGGCCTCGCCGAGGCGTTCCGCTCCCTCGCCGAGGCGCGCGGCGACCGTGTGCTACAGGACGAGGACCTCATGCTGAGCGACGGCGGGTCAGCGTCGCCGTTCGGGAACGTCGCCGTCCTCCGCCGCCCCGTCGGCAGCACGGCGCGGGCCGACGTGGCGTCGCGGATGCACGACTTCTACCGACGCCGACCGGGTGGACCGTTCATCCTCTTCTCGGCGTGGCCGACGGGCGACCTGCGCGGCGCCGACTTCGGGCGGATCGGGCATCCCCCGCTGATGTTCCGGCCCCCCGGGCCGATCGACGGCATCCCGATCGACGGCATGCCGGTCGGTGGCTCGGTCGGTGGCTCGGTCGGCGGCTTGGTCCACGGCCTCGAGATCAGGCCCGTGACCGATGCCGAGACGGCGCGCGACTGGGAGCACACCCTCGTGCACGGCTACCCGGAACCGGCGCTGCAGCCGTTCGAGGCCGGGTGCTTCTTGCCGGACACGGCGTTGTCGGCTCCTCGGTGGAGGCACTGGGTCGGCTACCAGGGCGGCGCGCCGGTGGCGACCGCCTCGGCGTTCGTGGGCGATCACCACGTCGACGTCGAGTTCGTCTCGACGCTCGACTCTGCCCGCGGTGCCGGCGTCGGCCGCGCGCTCACTGCGACCGCGACGCTCGCCGACCCCGCGCTCCCGGCGATGCTGATCTCCAGCGATCTCGGCCGCGGCGTCTATCAGCGCCTCGGCTACCTGCCGCTGCTCCGCTTCACGCTCTGGGCCGGCCGCCGCTAGCCGCCGCTCGCCCCCGGCAGCGTCATGCTCCGCGGAGTGCCGCGATCGTCGCCGCCGGGTCGGCGGCGGTCACCAGGGTCTCGCCGACGAGCACCGCGTCGTAGCCGGCCTCGCGCAGGCGGCAGGCGTCGTCGGCGCCGCGCACACCTGACTCGGCGACCTTCACCGCGTGGTCCGGGATGACGCCGGCCATGCGCACCGCCCGCTCGTGATCGACCTGGAACGTCACGAGGTCGCGCTGGTTCACACCGATCAGCGTCGCGCCGGCGGCGAGCGCGTGCTCGAGCTCGTGCTCGTCATGGATCTCGACGAGCGCGTCGAGGCCGATCCGCATCGCCAAGTCGTGCAGCTCGGCGAGCGCGTCCGGGGTGAGCGCTGCCGCGATCAGCAACAAGCAGTCCGCGCCCATCAGCCGGGCATCGCACACATCGCGCGGATCGACCGTGAAGTCCTTGCGGATGACCGGCAGCCCACACGCGGCGCGCGCCGTCTGCAGGTCGGTCACGGACCCGCCGAAGAAGTCCACGTCGGTCAGCACGGAGAGGCACGAGGCGCCACCGCGCTCGTAGCTCCGTGCCAGCGCGGCGGGGTCGAGCGCGACGTTCAGGTCGCCCTTCGACGGCGATCGACGCTTGATCTCGCTGATGACCGCCAGCCTCCCGTCGGCCGAGTCACGGCGGAGTGCGGCGGCGAACCCGCGCGCCGGCGGCATCGCGGCGGCCTCCTCGACGAGCGCGTCGAGTACCCGCACGTCGGCACCCGCCACCGCGCGGTGGTGCTCGAGGATCCGGTCGAGGTACGTCGTCATCGCCGCCGACGGTAGCGGCAAACCGGCGTGCTGCTCAGGTGAACGCAGCCAGGATCGCAGCGCTCGACGAGGTCCCGATCCGGCTCGCGCCCGCTTCGACCATCGCGATCGCAGCCTCGGCCGTGCGGACGCCGCCGCTCGCCTTCACCCCGATGTCCGGGCCGACGGTCGAGCGCATGAGCCGGACTGCGTGCTCGGTCGCGCCACCCGTCGGGTGGAAGCCCGTCGACGTCTTCACGAAGTCGGCACTCGACGCGACCGACGCGCGGCAGGCTGCGACGATCCCGTCGTCGTCGAGCGCGGCGGCTTCGATGATGACCTTGAGGATGCCGGGCACGACCGCGCGCACCGCGGCGATCTCCGCGGCGACAGCCGCCCAGTTCCCCGCGTGGGCGGCGCCGAGGTTGATCACCATGTCCACCTCGTCGGCACCCTCGGCGACGGCGCGCGCCGCCTCGGCCGCCTTGATCGCGGCGTGGTGCGCACCCGACGGGAACCCGACGACGCACGCCGTCCGGATCCCGTCGTCGAGCCAACCCATGCCGAGCGGGAGCATCGACGGCGACACGCACACCGCGATCACCCCGAGCTCGTTCGCCTCGCGGCAGAGCGCCTCGACCTGTGCCGGGGTCGCCTCGGGCTTCAGCAACGTGTGGTCGATGAGGGCAGCGACGGAGGCACGGTCGAGGGTCATCCCGGCACCTTCCTCAGAGTCCCTTGCCGCCCAGCGGCGTCATGAAGTTGAGCTCGGGGCGACCGCCCAGGAGCGGCGCCAGCTTCGGGCCGAGCTCGGCGAACCACGGCGCACCCATGTGCGCCTGGAGGTCCTCCTTCGCCTCGTAGAGCTCGTACATCCACAGCAGGTCGGCGTCGTTGTCGTCCGCATGGAGCAGGTAGTACGTCGTACCCGCCTCGTTCTCCACGTTGTCGAGCGCGAGCTGCAACACCGCAACCAGCTCGTCGCGCCTGCCCGGCGCCGCCGCGAGCTTCGCCACCACTGCCACCTTGCCCATCTTCGTCCGTTCCTCCCTGTCGATCCCCGGCCGGACCGTACACGGGCTGCGCGGCACGGAGCGATCGAAGCTGCGACGATGGGCGACCGCCATGACCAGCGAACAGAACCTCGTCGTGATCGAGGACGACCCGAACATCGCCGACCTCCTCGACCTGTACCTGCGCGAGGCGGGCTATCGAGTGCTGCTCGCGCCGACGGGCGAACGCGGCCTCGAACTGATCGAGCAGCAGCACCCGGTCCTCGGTGTCGTCGACATCGGCCTGCCGGGCATCGACGGGTTCGAGGTCGTGCGCCGGGTCCGGGCGCGGAGCTCGATGCCCGTGCTGTTCCTGACCGCCCGCGACGGCGAGATCGACCGCGTGCTCGGCCTCGAGCTCGGCGCCGACGACTACGTCACGAAGCCGTTCTCACCGCGTGAGCTCGTCGCCCGCGTCAGGGCGATCCTGCGCCGCGGTCAGCTCGCTGCAACCGGGGCCGCGCCCGACACCACCACGATCGACGTCGGCGAGGGCATCGTGGTCGACACGGCTCGTCGGGAGGTGACCGTCGGAGCGGCGCCGGTGCCGCTTGCGACACGGGAGTTCGACCTGCTCGCCCACCTCGCCCGCAACCAGGGCATCGCGCTCACTCGCCAGCAGCTCCTCGACGCGGTCTGGGGGCCCGACTGGTACGGAGACGACCGGACCGTGGACGTCCACGTCCGCCAGCTCCGCAAGAAGATCGGCGACGACCTGCCGCTCGCCACCGTGTGGGGCATCGGCTACCGCCTCGGCTGACACTTCGCTCACATCTGACCCGCAGAATGACGACCGCATGACACGCCGCCTCACCCTCACGATCCTGGGAGCCGTCGTCTCGACGCTCCTGATCGCCGGCCTGGGCACGATCGTCCTCGCGACCGCGCGCGGCCGCGCCGAGACGGAGTCGGAGCTGCGCGACCAGGCCGCAGGCATACGGGACGGGCTCGTCGAGGCGTTCACCGTGGACGACGTCGGCGACGACGGTGTCCCGGACACGGAGCGCCAGATCCGCCTCGAGCTGCTGCGCAGGGCGCGACTCGTCCGCAACGTCGGCACGGTGCTCGATCTCGACGAGATCACGGTGCTGTTCCAGCAGCGTGACGGCGACCTGAGCGGCGACCTCCCGAGCCCGCTGACCGTCGAGGACATCGCGATCGACCGGTTGAAGCTCGATGAGATCGTGAGTGGCACCGCCGGTTCGACCGTGTTCGCCGCCGGTGGCCTGCCGATCACGACGCGGATCACGGCGATCGTGGTCCTGACGAGGCAGGCGGACGCCGGGCTCGGCGGTTCGGTGCGGTGGTTCCTGATCGCGAGCGTCCTCACGATCGCGATCGGCGCCGCGCTGGCGTGGTTCCTCGGTCGCCGTTTGACTCGCCCCGTGCGAGAGGCCAGCGAGGCGGCCCACCGGATCGCAGCCGGAGAGCTGTCCACCCGCCTGCCGGAGCCCCCGGCGCGCGCGTCGGACGAGCTCGCCGAGCTCGTCCGGTCGGTGAACGCGATGGCCGGCGCGCTCGAACGTTCCAAGGCGTTGGAGCAGCAGTTCCTGCTGTCGGTCTCGCACGATCTGCGCACGCCGCTCACGTCGATCCGCGGCTACGCCGAGGCGATCTCCGACGGCGCGGGCGACCCGCAGCGGGCCGCCGCCGTCATCCGCGACGAAGCGCGCCGACTCGAGCGGCTCGTCGCCGATCTCCTCGATCTCGCCACGCTGCGGGCGAGCGGCTTCGCACTCACCATGAACGGGGTCGACCTCGGGCGCCTCGTTCGCTCCACGACCGACGGGTTCGCGCCGGACGCGAGCGATCGTGGCGTGCGACTCGAGGTCGACGCCGCGCCGGGGATGCTCGTGCCGGCTGACGCGGACCGGCTCGCACAGGTCCTCGCCAACCTGCTCGAGAACGCGCTGAGATTCGCCCGTTCCACCGTGTCCGTCAGAGCGCTCAGGGACGGACGCGAAGCGATGCTCGTCGTCGAGGACGACGGACCGGGCATTGCACCACAGGACCTGCCGCACGTCTTCGAGCGACTCTATCGGGCGAAGCATCAACCGGAGCGCAAGGAGAGCGGGTCCGGACTCGGATTGGCGATCGTGCGCGAGCTCACCGAAGCGATGGGCGGTCGGGTGGCGGCTGGCGCGGCGCCGGCGGGTGGTGCCCGGTTCACCGTGCGGCTACCGCTCGTCGAGCCCTGAGCTGAGACACCGCTAGCGACTTGGTCATGACAGAGCGACGCGCGCGGGATCGCTGGTCCGACGCGTAGCCCTCACATCGTGCCGATACTTCGCGGGGTCGCGCAGCAGCTCGTGGAGCGACTCCAGCGGCACGACGCCGTTGGAGGACAGTTCGACCGAGACGGTCGAGACGATTCCGACGAGCACGATCGTTCCGTCGAGCTCGGTGAACATGCCTCCCCCGGATGCGCCGGGGATCAATCCGCACGGGATCTCCACACTGCTGTCGGTGACGGACAGGGATCCGGTGGGTACGGTGCATCCGGTCGGGGCCGATTCGATCTTGATGAGATTGCCGGTGGCGCCCTTGGGGGTGGGCAGGTCGTGCGGCCGCGTTCCCCGCAGCAGCGTGCCGTCGGTGTCGAGCGGCTGGAAGCCGGCGACCGTGACGGTGCCGGTGGTCGGGATGGTGGCTCCAATCGTCGCCGACAGTCCGGGTAGGACCTCATCCATCACCAGCACGGCGGCGTCGAGCTGCGGCTCCGGTGCGTCGAAGTAGCGGTCGGCGACGTACACCGCCGTGGCCGTGTACGTCTCGCCGTCTCGAACGACGGTTCGTGCGGCGGCATCCCCGTGGCGGTCCAGGACACAATGTGCTGCGGTCACGACGTAGCGCGTACCCGTGATCGGCGTTCCCGAGCAGACCGCTCCCCCCCGCACCCGCACGAGAACGTCGGCGACAGCGCCGCGGACGAGCCGTGGTCCACCCGGCGACACGTACCGATGTGCGTCGTGAATGGTCACGCCTTCGGGTGGGCGGCTCGCGCTTGCGTCGAGGGGCGAGCCGCCCACCACGGAACCAACCGCGAGCAGAACTCCGGCCAGTAGCTCCCGGCGTTGGCTCGATCGGTTCTGGTTGCGTGTCGTCGCGTGCATGGCGACGACGGTGAGCCGAGCCTCGAAAGGACCCCCGAAACGCCGCCAAAGGACCGCGCTGAACGCGTCAAAGAACTGCTAAAGGCGCGTCGCAGGTCGCGGTTCAGCGGAACACCGGGAATCGCGCCGCGACAGCCGAGCTCGCCGAGGCTCATACCGCGGAGCGATCCGTCGCGATCCGACGATGTCGCCCGCGCCGCAACGACCATCAGCGCCTGGGCAGCTCTCGATGCCCAGGCGCGGATGGCCGATGCCGGATCGGCGGCGGCGTTCAGTCGTCGTCGTCGACCGGCCGCATGACGTTGCCGACTGTCCGGTTTCCGATGTGCTTGCCGTGGGCGATGCCGTCGACGACGGCATGGCGGAAGTGGAAGCCGACGAGGATCCGTGACTCGCCGTTCTCGACAGCAGCGTCGGAGATGCGGGTGAAGTGATGGAGTACCGGCGACGTGTCGTCGCAGGTCTGACCGGCGTCCAGCGTGAGGCTGCACACGTCGAACTCGACCCGGTCCGTGCCGAACACCCGCCGCATGATCGCTGCCGCGACGCCGCCTTCGACGGCGTGGCCGGAGTCGTGGTCCGGGATCGGCGGTGTCGTGACCAGGGGCTGCCAGTTCGGATCGGGAGCAGTCCGCCGGTTCCCGTCCGTGGCAGCCTCGTGGATCGCGGTCACCGGGCGCCAGAAGTTGTACTCGTACTTCTCCTGGAACGTCCCGATGTAGCCGTCGGTCATGCCGATGTTGAGCAACGCGAACAGGCGGGCGCTCTCCCACATGTCGAGTCCTCGGTCGGTGGCCAGGGTGCGCGCCATGCGGTTCCACGCCAGCGGCGAGCTCTCGAGCCAGAACTTGGCGATCTGGGTCTGCTCGGCGGTGCGCGCGCTCCCCTGGAGGGCACCGAGGCGCTTGACTTCGTTGAAGTCATCGGCGTAGCGCTTGCTGGTCAGCCGGTATGGAGGCCCGCTGGCGAACTGCGTGCTGTCGGTCAGCGCGAAGGGCGTGACCGCGCCCCACTTCGGCGCGAACGCGAAGGGCGTGCCCGGCGTGAACCTGTACTCGCCCGGCGCCGTTCCTTGCGGGTAGTCGACGTCCACGAGCGGTGCGTCGTTGGCGTGGTCGTCACTGCGGAGCGCGACGATCGCGGCTGCCGCCGCCTCGCCGACTGCGATTCCCTGCGTCTTGGCCGGCCCGTCGGGAATCGCGGACAGGGCGGTCTCGAAGGCGCGGTCGACCTCCTGCGTTCCGTCCGCGCTGCACGCCGGCGGGAACAGCTCCGCGGGGAGGTCGGCGAGGGTCGCGACGAGGGCGCCGTGGGCAGCCGTGGCGACGGCCGCTTCGGCCGAGGCGCCCGCCGGCGCGAGTGCATCGTAGGCGTACGGCTCGTACCGCCGATCGATCGCGTTCAGTGCGTCGTGCACGGCGATGTGGGCGATCGCGTACATCCGCGCCTCGTGCAGTGGGTCGTTGGTCGGCGACAGGCAACCGGCGCGGGCTGCCTCACCGGCGACCGCGTTCCAATCGTTGACGGTGTTGGCACCGGCGACCGCAAATGCGCCCGGCGAGATGCCGAGGCCGGTGACTCCGGCCGCGAGCGAGATCGCGACGAGCAGGATCCCGGTTCTGCGTCGACCATGGGGTCGAGACTCGCATCGTCTCATCGCGTCCTCCCACGACCGGTGGAGGGCCGTAGATCGACGGCCGTTGACCCATTGTTCGTCCTCGTAGGGATCATGTGAACCTCCGTTCGGGATCGGTTCGCGTGATCGTGCGCCGCGGCGCTCCAGAAGCGCTCAAGGATCCCGCGACCACGCGCGAGGCTCGGGGCACTGGCCGAACAGCGTCGTTGACCTCTTGAAGCCGGCAGAGCCGAGGTGGGCGACAGCCATCTGCACAGCTTTGAGCAGTGCTTGAGCGGGACATCGTAGGCTCGCGACGGTGACTGATCTGGACGGCGTCATCGAGGCCCGCAGCGAGGTCCGGGGGCTGGAATACCGTGTGCTGGGGCCACTCGAAGTACGCGCCGGCGGGGCGCTCGCGTCGTTGGGCGGCCGCAAGCAGCGAGGTGTTCTCGCCGTGTTGATCGCGGCCGCCGGTCGCCCGGTATCGGTCGACGCGTTGCTGCTCGCGACGTACGGCGATGACGCCAGTCCGGGCGCCAAGGCGACACTCCACACCTACGTCTCGAACCTCCGGAAGGTGCTCGGTGACGTCATCGTGCGCCAGGGAGACGCCTATCTACTCGACTGCACGGACGTGACGATCGACGCCGCAGCGTTCGAGGAGCTGTGTGCGCGCGCTGCCGCGATCGAGGATCCGGAACGGGCGTCCGGAACGCTCCGCCAGGCGTTGTCGCTGTGGCGTGGTCACGCCTACGCGGACATCGAGGCCAATGGACATCTCGACGGTGAGATCACGCGCCTGAGCGAGATGCGTTTGGCGGCGCTCGAATCGCGCATCGACGCCGACATGCGGGCCGGCCGACATCGCGAGGTCGTCGGGGAGCTCGACGCGCTCACGGCCGAGTACCCGTACCGTGAGAGCCTGCAAGCACTCCACATGCTCGCCCTGTACCGGTGCGGCCGGCAGGCCGAGGCGTTGCGCGCGTACGCCCGCACGCGTGAGTTGCTCGTCGAGGGCCTGGGGATCGACCCCTCACCCGAGCTGAAGGATCTGGAGGGTCGGATCCTCGCCCAGGACCGTTACTTGTTGATCAGCGTCGGGCCAACCGTTCAACGCAGGGCCGTGCTGGTCGTCGATCTGGACGATACGGGTTGGCGCGATCCGTTCGAGCGCGACACGGCGTACGCCCGGCGGGACGGCGACCTCGAGGCGGTCGCCGCCACGGAGGGCGGGACCAAGCTGAGCCCGAGGGGAACGGCGGGCTACGTCGTCTTCGGCGATGCTATCGATGCCGTGCGTGCAGCGCGCTCGATCGTGAACGACGGCACACGGATCGCGATCGACGTCGGCGATCTCGAACTGCGCGAGGACGAGCCGGTCGGTCCACCGCTCGCACGTGCCGCGCGGCTCGTTGCCATCGCCCACGCCGGACAGGTCCTGCTGTCGTCGGCCGCCCATGACGCGCTCGTCGCGGGCGCGCAGACCGGGTGGGCCGCCGAATCACTCGGGCGGTTCGACATCGTGGGGCTCGACCCGGCCGTCCACGTCTACCAACTCGTCGGCCACGGGTTCGGCTCGGACTTCCCGCCGCCGCGTGTCGACCGGCTGCCACCACCCGTCCCGGGTCGCGTCGAACACTCGGTGCCGGGCTACGAATTGCGTCAGCTGATCGGCACCGGGCAACTCGGCGAGGTGCATCGGGCGTACCAGCCGTCGGTCGGCCGCGAGGTCGCGCTCCGCGTCTTCGGCCGGGCGATGGTGTCCCATCCGCAGTTCGTGCGCCGCTTCGAGACCGCTTCTCAACGGATCACCCGCGTCGAGCATCCGCACGTCGTGCCGCTCCTCGACTACTGGCGCGAGCCGAACCGCGCCGTGATGGTGAGCCGCTTGATGACGGGAGGCAATCTCGGCGAACGGATACCGCCGGACGGCTTCGGCCCGGCACAGACGCTCGAGATCGCGGAGACGATCGCATCCGCGGTGGCCTCCGCCCACCGGCACGGCGTGGTCCACGGGCGGATCCGCCCGGAGAACGTGCTGTTCGACGCCGAGGACAACGCCTTCGTGGCCGACCTGGGCATCGATGAGATCTGCGCGGGAGTGATCACGTTCGCGAGCAGCGCGTACGACGCACCGGAGAGACTCGGTGGCGCACTGGCGACACCTGCGTCCGACATCTACTCGCTCGGCGTCCTCGTCGAGCACCTGCTGGGCGGTTCGCCACCACCGATGGACGAGGCGCTCGGTGTCGCAGAGGGCCCGGCATCCGCTGTCGTCCGTCGCGCCACCGATCCGGATCCAGGCCGCCGGCAACAGTCGATCGACGAGCTGATCGGCGAGCTCCGCGACGCGTTCTCGGTACAGGCCTCTCCATCGGCAAGGTTCGTACCGACGCGCAACCCGTACCGCGGCCTCGAGGCGTTCGAGCAGGCCGACTCGGACGACTTCTACGGCCGCGACCGATCGGTCGCCGAGATGGTCGCCGTGCTCCAGCACGAGCCGCTGCTGATCGTCGTCGGCCCGTCAGGAAGCGGCAAGTCGTCCGTCGTCAAGGCGGGCTTGCTGCCGGCGCTCGCGGGCGGCGCGGTACAGGGCTCCGACAGCTGGCTGGTCACCGAACTGGTTCCCGGGCGCGAGCCGCTCGAGCAGCTGGCCGCAGCGCTCGGCCGGGTCGCCAGCAACGAGCTGCCCGACGTCGTCGGGGCGCTCCTGTCGGAGTCGCGCTCCCTCAGCGCGGTGGTCGACGAGTTGGCACCCGGCAACCCAGGCGTGCTGATCGTGATCGACCAACTGGAGGAGCTGTTCACGCAGACCATCGACGACACCGACCGACGCGCGTTCCTCCGTACGCTGGTCGACACCGCGCAGACGCCGGATTCATCAGTGCGCCTCGTCGCCACGCTGCGGGCCGACTACTTCGACCGGCCGCTCGCCTACCCCGGCTTCGACGACGCGATCCACGGTCGAACCGTCGCCCTCGGAGCGATGTCGCCGGAGGAGCTGGCGGACGCCGTGCGGCTTCCTGCCTCCGCTGTCGGTGCGCAGATCGAGCCTGCGGTGGTCGACCGAATTGTCGCCGAAGCCGAGTTGCAGCCCGGCGCATTGCCGCTGGTGCAGCACACGCTGTCGGAGCTGTTCCAAACGAGGACGACGAACACCATCACGGTCGCCGACCTCGACGGGGTCGGTGGAGTTGCCGGCGCGATCGGCCGCCGCGCCGAGAAGATCTACCAATCGTTCGACGATCGCGGCCGCGACGCCGTAGAGCTGGTGTTCCTCCGCCTCGTCAGCGTCACCGAGGAGCATGGCGACACGCGCAGGCGTGTCCGTCGGACCGAGCTCGAGCAGGCCGGGATCGCCACGGAAGACCTCGACGCGGTGCTCTCCGAGTACGGCCGCCACCGGCTCCTCACCTTCGATCGCGACCCGGCGAGCCGGACACCGACGGTCGAGCTCGCACACGAGGCTCTTCTCACCGAATGGCAGCGTTTCGCAGGATGGGTCGACGAGGCCCGCGAGGACCTGCTCACGCGCCGGCGGGTCGAGTCGGCCGCGCACGACTGGATCAACGCCGAGACGGAGAGCAGCTTCCTCTACAGCGGGGGCCGGCTCGAGCTTGCCGAGGCGTGGGCCGCCAGCTCGCGCTTCGAGTTGGGCGACGACGAGCATCGCTTTCTGGTTGCGAGTCGCGAGAAGGTCGACCGCGATCGGATGAGGCGAACCCGCCGGCGGCGCGGGGTCATCTCCGTGCTCGCCATGGCCGCGGTCGCAGCGACGGTGATGGCGGCGATCGCCTTGGTGCAACAACGCAACGCCGACCGCCAAGCAGCGATCGCCTTGGAGGCACGTGAGGACGCCGACCGACAAGCCGCGATCGCCGAAGAGCAACGGCACAACGCCGAACAACATGCGAACGAGACGCGCGCAGGCGAGCTCGCGGGGCTCGCAAGCCTGGCCATCGACGAAGACCCGGATAGGGCCATCCTCCTCGGCCTGGCCGCCCAAGAACGCACGAGCGAACCCTCCTCGGTGTTGCTCGCAGCTCTGCATCGCGCAGCACAGTCAGCGCGTCTGACGTCATCGATCCCCGGAGTGGTGAGCTTCTCCATCGACCAGAGCCCGGACGGATCGCTGCTCGTCGCCGACCGACTGGACCGTAACGGCTTCAAGGTCATCGACGCAGCGAGCGGCAGCACGGTCGCCGACGTGACCACGAAGCACCCGATCAGCGACTACGGGCTCGCGTTCGATTCGGTCGGGTCGACTGTGGCCGTCGCCTACGCCAACTCTCCGGACGAATCGGTGCCCCCTGTCGAGCTCTTCGACGCCACTTCCGGTCAACTCGTCGGTTCGCTCCCCGGTCCGCCGGGTGACTACTGCTGCACCCTCCAGTACGACCCGACCGGTCGCTGGCTGGGCGATCTCGGGCCACCAGGTGGCGCAATCGTGTGGGACGTCGCCACAGGCGGAGCTCCCAGATCGTTCGGCCCGGCCTTCGACCTCGAGTTCCTGGGCGACGGCGCGTCGGTCGTCGTCGGAGGGTTCGACGCGAACTTGACGGTCTTCGACCTGGCCTCCGGGCGGCAGATTCGCCGGATCGCCCTCCCCCCAGTCGACTACAACGACCTCGAGATCGACCCGACCGGAACGCTCGCCGCGCTCGTCTCGAACTCGGCGCGACGCGTCTACGTGATCGACATGGATACCGGCGAGCTCCGGAAGGCCTTGGATCTGCGCGGACCCATCTTTGCGGACTTCAGCAGCGACGGGAGTGACCTGGCCGTATCGAGCGACGACGGTCTCATTCGTCTCTACGACACCAATGAGTTCGTCGAGCGGCAGCGGCTCGTCGGAAGCTCCGGCGTGCCCTACTTCATCTTCTTCGCTCCGGACGGCCCCCGCCTGGTCTCGGCCGGCACCGGCGAGATCCGGACCTGGGACATCTCGGCAGTCGGTCCGGAAGTGCTCGGCAACTTCGCGGTCACCGGCAACTTGATCGATCGTCTTGCGGTGGCAGCAGACGAATCTGCCGTTTATGCGACCGTGTACACGGATGCCGGATTGCTCAGTTCGGTTCATCGCGTCGACCTGCGCAGCGGGACTGACGACGCAGTGCTCGTCGACGTCCCGTGGTACTTCTCGACCCGTCCACTCGTGAGTCCGGATCTCTCGCTCGTCGCGACCATGGCAAAGGACGACCCTTTCGTGAGCGAGCTCGTCCCGCTTCCCGGTGGGCCTCCGACCCGACTCGAACGGTGCGATTCAGTGCGTGCGTTCGACGCGACCGGTCGAGTGGCCGCGGTGGATGCGGTGTTGCTGTGCTTTGAGCAAGGACAGGGGTTCGGCCCTCTCAGCCGCATCGTCGACCTCGAGGCGGATCAGACGCTCCTCGGTCTCGGGCCGACCCCGATCTACGCTGCCGCATTCGGTCCGCCCGGGGACGACGGCCTTCCACGCGCCGTGGTCGTCATCGATCGCCTCGAGTTCGCCGTGACGGTGTACGACCTCGACAGCGGCGAAACGGTCGGGAGGTATCGCGAGGAGGCTGATATCCCCATCAGTCTGGCGATGTCGCCCGACGGCACACGTTTGGCGCTGCTGATGGAAAGTGGCCGGCTCATCGTCATGGACGCGGAGCGGATCATGGCGGGTGACGATCCTGCGGGCACGATCAGCGTGGACATCCCCGCCCACGCTGCGGGGAGCAAGGCCGTCGCATTCTCTGACAGCGGATTGATCGCCACGGGATCGTCCGCCGACGGCATCAGCATCTGGTCTCCCGACGGAAAGCTGGTCGCCAGCGTGCCGACGCACCAGGCGGACGATCCGAGCTTCGCCTTCGTCCCCGGCACCGACACGCTCTACTACGAGGACGGCGGCGGGGTGGTCCGGCGCTTGCCGGTCGACATGGAGGAAGTCACGCGAATCGCCCGCTCGGTGCTCACCCGAGGGTTCACCCAGCAAGAGTGCGAGCGGTACATCGCCGGTGAGGAGTGCCCAACGTTCGACGCCTGAGACGCCGCGCGCTGCGCGTCCCGGTTTCAGCGGTGGCGAAGGTTCGTGATCGCCTCGTCGGCGACGGAGCGGCGGACCGAACCGAGCGCGAGCTCGCCGGCGACGGAGGTGAGCACGCCGACCTCGGTGCCGTCGATCACGATCGGATCCCCTGCGTGGGCACCATCGGCAACGGTCAGCGCGACGAGCCGGCGCGGTGCCCCCGCTCCCCTGCTGTCCATCCGCTCCACGAGCTCCTGGCCCGGGTAGCACCCCTTCGTGAAGCTGACGGCGACGTCGGCGAGGCCCGTCTCACCCGGGATCGTCGCCTCGGTGATCTCACTCCCCATCGCCGGCCACGCCGCCGCGATCCGCTCCCGCTCGAGCTCCTCTGCGGTGCCCGGCCGCACGCCCGCCGGCGGTTGCGGCGCGGGCCCGAGCAGGTCGACACCGATCGACGGATCGCTCCACCACGTCACGACCGCGATCCCGCCGGCAGACGGCGCGACGGACCCGGCCTCGATGCCGCGCACCGCGATGCAGCTCCAGGGGATGACCGACACCTCGGCCTTCACGCGGATCTTGAAGCGCATGAGCCGAGCGATCAGCATGTCGCCGGAGCCGGCGTCGACGTCGAGCACGTAGGCCGTGTCACCACTGCGCAGCACCCGCGCAAGGACGTCCACCTTCCCGGTCGGCTCCAACAGGAGCGTCCACGCGCTGGCGCCGACTGCGAGCGGCTGGAGGTCCTGGCTGACCTGTGAGTGCAGGTACGAGAGCGCGTCGACGCCCTCGACCATCACGACATCACGTGGGTACTCGGCCCAGAAGGCCTCGGCGAAATCACTCATGCGTTCGTGCCCTCCTCGACGCGCTTCGCCGTCATCCGCCGAGCAGCCGGGATGGCGGCGAGGAGCGCTGCCGCCTTGTTGTGGCACTCGAGGTCCTCGTCGTCAGGGATCGAATCGGCCACGATTCCGGCGCCCGCCTGGAGCGACGCGCCCTTCGGGCCGACGAACATCGTGCGGATCGCGATCGCCGTGTCGAGGTTCCCGGCGAAGTCGACGTAGCCGACGACGCCTGCGTACGGACCGCGCTTGACGGGCTCGAGCTCGTCGATGATCTCCATCGCGCGCACCTTCGGCGCGCCGCTGACCGTCCCGGCGGGCAGTGTCGCCCGCAGGACGTCGATCGGCCCCTTGCCCGCCATGAGGTCACCGGTGACCTGTGACGTCAGGTGCATCACGTGGCTGTAGCGCTCGAGCGTCATCAGCTCGTCCACGTGCACCGTCCCGAACTGCGCGACGCGGCCCACGTCGTTCCGGGCGAGGTCGACGAGCATGATGTGCTCGGCCACCTCCTTCGGGTTCTCGCGGAGCTCGCCGGCGAGACGGCGGTCGTGGTCGTCGTCGCGACCGCGCCGGCGCGTCCCCGCGATCGGTCGCGAGAGGACCTTGCCGGCGCGCAGCTGCACCATCGGCTCCGGCGACGACCCGACGATCGTGACGTCGGGGTGGCGGAGGAAGTACATGTACGGGCTCGGGTTGACCTGCCGGAGGACGCGGTAGACGTCGAACGGATCGGCGTCGAGCTCGAGGTCGAAGCGCTGCGACAGCACGACCTGGAAGATGTCACCTGCGCGGATGTGCTCCTTCGCGACCTCGACCGCCTGCTGGTACACACCGTTGGCCATCGTGGAGCGCATCGGCGGCAGCGGCTCGGACGGATCGGGCGGCTCGACCGGCGCGTACGCGAGCGGCCGCGAGATGTCGGCCACCGCCTGCTCGACACGGCGCGCCGCGTTGTCGTACGCAGCGTCGAGCACCTCGCCGGTGAGCCCGAGCACGGGCACGCTCTCGATCAGGTACACCCGCTGCCGCCAGTGGTCGAACGCGGCGAGCGAGCCGATGACGCTCATCGCCGCGTCCGGCAACCCGCGGTCGTCGGCGGGGACGTCGGGCAGTCGCTCGACCTCGCGGATGACGTCGTAGCCGAGGTAGCCCATCACACCGCCGTGCAGCGGCGGCAGATCAGGCATCTCCGGGCCGCGGTACACCTTCAGCAGCGCCTCGAGTGCGGCGAGCATGCCCTGATCGCGAGGCACGCTCGCGGGCACCGCACCGTCCACGCTGATGCGGCCGTTGCGCAACACGAGAGTCGCGCTCGGGTCGCGTCCGACGAACGAGAACCGGCTCCAGCGCTCGCCGTGCTCCACGGATTCGAGCAGGAAGCCGGTGCCGTCGCCGACGAGCTTGGCGTACGCCGCGACCGGGGTCTCGAGGTCCGCGAGCAGCTCGGTCCAGACCGGCACCACGGTGTACTGCGCGGCGAGCGCACGGAACTCGTCCCGCGTCGGACGCATGCGGATCGAAGACACGCGCCTCAGGCCTCGGCGCCGAAGCGGCGGAAGAAGCACGAGTAGGCGCCGGTGTGGCACGCGCCCTTGCCCTCCTGCTCGACCAAGAACAGCAAGGTGTCGCCGTCGCAGTCGAAGTACGCCTCGCGCACGAACTGGCGGTCACCGCTCGTGTCACCCTTGCGCCACAGCTCGGTGCGGCTGCGCGACCAGTAGACCATGCGTCCTTCCTCGAAGGTCATCCGCAGCGACTCGGCGTTCATCCACGCCATCATCAGGACGTCCTTCGTCGCGATGTCCTGCGCGATCGCGGCGACGAGCCCGTCGGCGTTGAACGTCACGGCGGCGAGCTGCTCCGGGGATGCATCGATCTTCACGCCAGTCGGCATGCGGCCATGCTACGAGCGCTGCCGTCCGGCACCGAATGCGTTGGCGTTCAGCCGATCGGCCGCGCCAAGCGCGCCACGAGTTCGCGCGCCTCGGCGTCGAGCCACGGGCCGCTGCCTGCCGCTGCATGGTCGGCGGCTCGCTCGGGGCGGGAGGTGGCCGGGATCGACGCCGTCGTGCGCAGGTCGCTCAGCCCCCACTTCAACAGCGCCTGCGGCCAGCTGTGGACACCGAACGCGGCGAGCGGGGCGAGCTCCTCGGCGCTCGGAGCGGCGCCGAGCAGCGACGCCTTCGCGAACGGGCGCATGATCAGCACGCCGAGACCGAGATCAGCAGCGAGCGGCAGGATGCGCTGCTCGACCTCGCGTTCGATCGGGTTGTACGGGATCTGGACGAACTCGATGCGGCCCGTGCGCATCACGACCTCGAGGTCGTCGAACGCCTCCTTGCGCCAGTGGGTCGCGCCGATCGACGAGATCGTGCCGAGCTCGCGCTGCTCCTCGAGCTGGCGCAGACGGGTCTCCCACTGGACGAGGTTGTGGATCTGGAAGAGCTCGACCTTGCCGCCGTAGAAGCGCAGCGACGCTGCGATCTGCCGAGCGGCCTCCCCGTCGTCCTCGGTCCAGACCTTCGTCGCGATGATCGCCTCGGAGCGGCGGTCGCCGAGTGCTTCGCCGAGCGCGCGCTCCGACTTGCCGTACATCGGCGAGCTGTCGAACAACGCACCGCCGGCAGCGAGCAGCGTGTCGGTCAGCGCCCGCCGCGACGGGATCTGGCCGTCTTCGACGTCGAACGTCTCGGACGTGCCCATCCCGATCACGGGGATCTGCAGGTGGGCGATCGATCGGAGCTCCATGCGGGCCAGTATCGCCGTTCAGGCGCGCGCGAACATCCGGCCCGTCGGCGTCGCCATGAACGCGTCGAACGGGATGTCCTCCTGCCGGAGGAGCCCCTTGCGCGGCACGACCTCGTCGCGAACCAGCTCGATCACCGCTGCGACCGACCCCGCCGTGGTCCAGGCGATCGCCGTGCTCACCAGACCGGCCGCCTCGCGGGGGTAGTAGGCGCGCACGAACTCGACGCGCCGCAACTGGCCGTCGATGAACCCTTCGGAGGCGACGTGGATGTAGACGACGTCGTCGTCGACCGGCGGCTTCGCGTGGGTCAGGATCTTGCCCGCGAGGTCGCGCTGCTCGCGCATGAGCAACTCGTGGAAGAAGAAGTTCATCAGGTCCATGTGGCCCGGGTAGCGCATCGTCTTGTAGTCGAGGTTCTCGACCCTGCCGAGGTAGGTGTCGCACATCGTCCCGAGCCCACCCGAGGTGGTGAACGCCTCGAGCTGGGTGCCGGCGACGTACAGGGTCTCGTGCCACTCCATCGAGGAGACCCACTTCCGCACGCCCTCCTCGATCACCTCGCAGTCGTTGAGGTACTCGTTGACGACGCCCTCGGGCGACCAGTTGAACGCGTAGCCGAGCAGGCCCGTGGGGTGTTGCGGCAGGGCGCCGACGCGCATCCGGATCGAGCGGCAGCGGTCGAACTGCGCAGCTTGCGACGCGGCGACGATGCACACGAAGCCCGGCGCCAGCCCGCACTGTGGCGCCATCAGGCCCTCCGACGTCTCACTCATCTCGAGGATCGCCTGGGTCGTGGCGGTGTCCTCGGTGAGGTCGAAGTAGTGGATCCCGAGCGCGTGCGCGGCGACCGCGACGCCGAGGTTCAAGTGGTACGGCAGGCACGAGACCACCGCCTGCATCCCCGCGAGGTCGGAGCGCAGGTTCTGCACCAAGCCGAGGTCCACCGTCCGCACCTCGAACGGCGTCGGCAAGCGCGATCCGCGGGTGTCGAACCCGACCACTTCGAAGCCCGCCTCGTGCAGCAGGTTGGCGGCCAGCAGGCCGACCTTGCCGAGACCGAGCACGGCGACGTTCGTGAACGACATCTTGGAGAAGGTAGCCGTCGCCCGGAGCGACGAAGCCGCCCGTCCTAGAGGTACAGGCCGGTCGAGCCCTCGTTGCGGCTCGCCGCGACGGCGTGGAGATCGCGCTCGCGCAGCATGATGAAGTCCTCGCCCTGCACCTCGACCTCGTAGCGGTCGTCCGGGCTGAACAGCACACGGTCACCGATCTCGGCGGCCCGCACGTTCTGGCCGAGCGCGACGACCTCCGCCCACACGAGGCGCTTCGCCACCTGTGCCGTCGCCGGGATCAGGATGCCGCCCGACGACCGGCGCTCGCCTTCCTCCCGCGGGATGCGCACCAGCAGGCGGTCGTTGAGCATCTTGATCGGCAGCTTCTCGTCGGCCACGACGCGCACGGTACCGTCCCCGGTGTGCGGATCGAAACCCTGCTCGTGGACACCATCGACGGACTCCACCTCGAAGCCGACCTGGCGTTGCCGGCGGCACCGAGAGGCGCTGTCGCCATCGCTCACCCGCATCCGCAGTTCGGGGGTGACCGGCTGAACCCGGTGGTGGACGCGTTGTTCCGGTCGCTGCCCGCGGCCGGCTTCGCCGCGTTGCGGTTCGACTTCCGCGGCGTCGGCAACTCGGAGGGTACCCACGGCGAGGGGGTCGACGAGCGACTCGACATGGCTGCTGCGATCGACGCTGTCGCGCCGTTCGCACTCGATGGTCCGCTCGTCGCGGCCGGCTACTCCTTCGGTGCGTTGGTGGCGCTCCAGGTGGCCGACCCGCGGCTCAGCGCCTGGGTCGCGATCGCCCCACCGCTCGGCACGATGCCCGCTGATCCGGTGGCCGCCGGCGATCACCGCCCGACGTACGTCCTCGTCCCCGCCCACGACCAGTTCACGACACCGGAAGCGGTCGCGCAGCGGACGGCGGGTTGGCAGAACACGACCGTCGAGGTCGTGGAGATGGCCGATCACTTCTTCGGCGGTCGGGCCGGCGTCGTCGCGCTCGAGGTGGTGGCGTTCGTCAGCCGACTGGCCGGACCGTGATGCCACGGGCCGCCATCAGCTCCTTCGCCTCGCGGATCGTGTGCTCCCCGAAGTGGAAGATCGACGCGGCCAGCACCGCATCGGCGCCGGCCTCCCGGATGCCCTCCACGAGGTGATCGAGCGTCCCCACGCCACCACTCGCGACAACGGGGACGTTCACCGAATCGGCGATCGCGCGGGTCAGCTCGATGTCGAACCCCAGCTTCGTCCCGTCGCGGTCCATCGACGTGAGCAGGATCTCACCCGCTCCTCGTCGCACCGCTTCGATCGCCCAGGCGACGGCATCGGCACCCGTCGGGGTGCGCCCGCCGTGGAGGAAGACCTCCCAGCGGCCCGCGTCGCCGTCGTCGCCGTCGGTTCGGCGACGGGCGTCGATCGCGCAGACCACGCACTGCGACCCGAACTCGGTGGCGATCTCCTCGATCAGCTCGGGCCGCTCGAACGCGGAGGTGTTCACGCTCACCTTGTCGGCGCCGGCGCGCAACATCCGCCGCGCGTCGTCGACGGACCGGATGCCGCCGCCCACGGTGAACGGGATGAACACCTCGTCGGCGGTGCGGCGCACGACGTCGACCATCGTGTCGCGCCCGTCGGAGGAGGCGGTGATGTCGAGGAAGACGAGCTCGTCGGCGCCTTCGGCGTCGTACCGGCGGGCGAGCTCGACCGGATCGCCCGCATCGCGCAGGCCGACGAAGTTGACCCCCTTCACGACGCGGCCCTCCGTGACATCGAGGCAGGGGATCACGCGGGCGACCTTCACGCCGCCACCTCGCGCAGCGCGGCGAGCGCCTGGACGACGGAGAACCGCTGCTCGTAGAGCGCCTTGCCGGTGATGACGCCGGCGAGCCCGGCGATGCGACCGAGCGCGATCACGTCGTCGAGCGTCCCGACGCCACCGCTGGCGATGATCGGCACGTCGCTCGACGCTGCGGCGATGGTGAGCCCGGCGATGTCCGGTCCTTCCAGGGTGCCGTCGCGCGAGATGTCGGTGATGACGAACGCGGCGGCGGTGGGATAGCGATCGAGCGCCTCGTCGACCTGGACGCCGCTCGCCTCGGTCCAGCCGTGTACGGCGAGCTCACCACCGCGATGGTCGAGACCGACGGCGACGGCGACGACCCTCGACGCGGCGGCGACGAGCGCGGGATCGCGCACGGCCGCTGAGCCCATCACGACGCGCGCCACACCGGCGTCGGCGAGCGCGTGCGCGTCGGCGACCGTTCGCACCCCACCGCCCGTCTGCACCTGTGCGCGTCCCGCGACCGCACCCGCGATGGCGGCGACGATCGGACGGTTGACCGGGTCGCCGCTGCGGGCCGCATCGAGGTCGACGACGTGGATCCAACGTGCGCCGGCGTCGACGAACGAGACCGCGATCGCGACGGGATCGTCGCCGTAGACCGTCTCCTCGTCGTAGCTGCCCTGATGGAGGCGGACGGCCCGACCGGCGCGCAGATCGATCGCCGGGTAGAGCTCGGCAGTCACACCGACACCCTGGCTGCGGTGACGGCGACGAAGTTGCCGAGCAGGGCGAGCCCGGCGCTCGCCGACTTCTCGGGATGGAACTGCGTCGCGAAGACGTTCCCTCGCCGGAACGCGGCATTGAGCTCGGTGCCGTACTCGCAGGTGGCGGCGACGTCCGCCGGATCGCTCGGGACGCCGTGCAGCGAGTGGACGAAGTACATCCACGGCCGGTTGCCGAGCCCTGCGAACATCGCGTCGTCCGGTCGCAGGAGGTGCAACTGGTTCCACTGCATCTGCGGGCGCTTCACGCCCGGTGGGATCCACGACACCATCCCGGGGATCACGCCCAGGCCACGGGCGTGCGGATCCTCCTCGCTGCCGTCGAACAGCATCTGCTGGCCGACGCAGATCCCGAGGAAGGGGCGCCCGGACAGCACCGCCTCGTGGACGACCGGCTCGAGTCCCGCCGCCCGCAGCGCGTCGAGGCAGGCGCCGAACGCACCGACACCGGGCAGCACGACCGCGGCCGCCTCACGCACCAGTCCGGGGTCGGCCGTGAGGCGGGCATCGGCGCCGACGTGCTGCAGCGCCTTCTGCGCCGAGCGGAGGTTGCCGATGCCGTAGTCGAGCACCGCGATCATCGCCATCTCAGAGGACGCCGTTCATCTCAGCGGACACCGTCATCTCAGAGGACGCCTTTCGTGGACGGCACGCCGTCGCCTTCGACGCGCACCGCGTCGCGCAGGCAGCGAGCCACGCCCTTGAACGTCGCTTCGATGATGTGGTGCACGTTCGTCCCCCGTTCGAGCGAGATGTGCAACGTGATGCCCGCCGCAGTCGTGAAGCTGTGGAACACGTGCTCGGTGAGCTGCGGGTCGAAGGGCGGCATGCCGAGCGGCAGGCACTCGGGGAACGTGACGTCCCAGACGAGGTACGGCCGGCCGGAGAGATCGAGCGCGACCTCGACGAGCGCCTCGTCGAGCGGGAACGACCCGGACGCGAAGCGGCGCACGCCGGACTTGTCGCCGAGCGCTTCGCGGAACGCCTCGCCGAGCGCGATCGCGACGTCCTCGACGGTGTGATGGCTGTCGACGTGCAGGTCGCCGGTGGCCGCGATCGTCAGGTCGAACCCGCCGTGGCGGCCGAGCTGGTCGAGCATGTGATCGTAGAACGGCAGGCCGGTGCTGATCTGCGTCCGCCCGCTGCCGTCGAGGTCGATCGACAGCTCGATCGAGGTCTCCTTCGTCGTGCGCGATCTCGTCGCGGCGCGAGCCGGGCGAAGGGTGCCGGTCATGTCAGGACCTCCGTGAGCGCGGCGAGGAACTCGTCGTTCTCGGCCGGCGTCCCGACCGTGACCCGCAGGCAGTCGTCGAGCCGCGGCCAGCTGGAGCAGTCCCGGATCAGCACGCTGCGGGCGACGAGCGCCTGCCAGACCGCGCGTCCCGCGACCTCGCGCGGGCGGAACAGCACGAAGTTCGCACCGCTCGGCCAGACGTCGACCGGGAGCTCGCGCAGCGCGCTCGAGATCCGCTCGCGCTCCGCGATCACCTGCTGCACGCGCTCTTCCATCTCGTCCACGAACCGCAGCGCGAGCCGCCCGGCGATCTGCTTCGCGGCGTCGAGGTGGTACGGCAGGACGACCTTCTCGAGCTCGGTCACGAGCCAGGCCGGCCCGACGAGGTAGCCGAGCCGAGCGGCAGCCATCGACCACGTCTTCGAGAACGTCCTGCTCACCGCGAGCGGGCGGTCCTCGGCGAGCAGGTCGAGCGCCGACCACGGCGCGAACTGGCCGTAGGCCTCGTCGACGAGCAGGATCCCCGGCGCCTGGTCGAGCACCGTCCGGACGTTCTCCTCCGGCTCGACCAGGCCGGTCGGGTTGTTCGGCGAGCAGAGGAACGTCACCAGCGGGCGGAACTCGGTGAGCACCCGCTCGACTTCGGCCAGATCGAGGCTGAAGTCAGCCGCTCGCTCCCCCTCGACCACCGTCGCGCCGCTGATCCGGGCGAGGTGCCCGTGGAGCTGGTACGTCGGCTCGAACGTGGCGACGTAGCGCCCCGCGCCGGCGTAGGTGAGCAACAGGGTCTGGAGCACCTCGTTCGAGCCGTTGGCGACGAACACCTGATCGCCGTCGACGCCGTGCGTGGCCCCGATCGCGTCGCGCAGCTCGCGTGCCGCACGGTCCGGGTAGCGGTGCCACTCGATGCGCGACATCTCGGCTGCCAGCGCATCTCGCCACGCGGCCGGGGGCGGCGCGGGCGACTCGTTCGTGTTGAGCCTGACCCGAACGGAGACCTGGGGCGAGTGATAGCCCTCGAGTGCCCGTAGATCGTCCCGCACCGGCACCGTCGTCACAGGTGGCGAGGCTACCGACGGTGGTGCGAGCACCCCCAACGGGTTCGCTGGCGGCGAGACTGACCGGATGTCGTCGTCCATCCACGCCGAGGTCTCCTCGATCACCGACACCATCGCCGGCCTGCGAGAGCGGATCGCCTCGCTCGCGCCGGCACTCGGCTCGCCCGAGACGGAGGATCTGCTCTCGACGCTGTTCGAGGCCGAGCGGTCGCTCGTGGCAGCGGGCCGGCACCTGGAACGGGCCAAACGGCTCAGCAACCGTGATCACTGAACGTGACCGTCGAACATCGCCAAAAATACGGCGACGGCCCCTTTCGGGGCCGTCGCGCATGCGACGCCAGGCGGCGGATCCCAGCGTCACCCGCAAACCAGGTGGCGGGAACCTGGTTGGTGACGCCATCTTACACACGGCGTCCGCGTTTGCAAGCGCCACCCTGCGTGGTTCGCTCAGAATCTTTTGAGTCGCTCGACCTACGTGCTACTTCTTGAACAACCGCGATGAGGGGCACAACGGCTCCAGCGTGCAGTCACCGCAGCGCGGGCGCTTCGCGTCGCACACCCGGCGTCCGTGGAGGATCAACCGGAGGCTGAACGGACCCCACTCCTTCGGCGGCAGGAACGAGTTCAACACGAGCTCGACCTTGACCGGATCCTCCTCGGTCGTGAAGCCGAGCCGGCGGGCAAGACGACCGACGTGCGTGTCGACCGGGAGCCCCGGCAGGCCGAAGGCGACGCTGCGCACGACGTTCCCGGTCTTGCGCCCGACACCTGGCAACGTCACGAGATCCTCGAGCGCGCTCGGCACCTCGCCGCCGAACCGGTCGATCACCGCGTTCGCCATGCCGAGCAGGCTGCGCGCCTTGTTCTGGTAGAACCCGGTCGAGCGGATGATCTCCTGCAGCTCGCCCTCGTCAGCGCCGGCGAGGTCCTCCACGGTCGGGTACTTCGCGAACAGCGTCGGCGTGACGAGGTTGACCCGCACGTCGGTCGTCTGCGCGGAGAGGATCGTCGCCGTCAGCAGCTCGTAGGGATTGCGGTGGTCGAGCTCGCAACGGGCCTCGGGGTACTCCTCCGCGAGGAGCTCGGCGACACGCCGGGCGCGACCCTTCGGTGTGCGAGGGGTGCCCATCGATCGAGCAGGCTACGGCGAGCGCCGATCGGTCGGTACCCTCCCCTTCCATGCGCCGCCTCGACGTCAAGCGTGAGCTCGCCCCGCACGAGATCACCGAGGTGCAGGCGCTCCTCACGGCAGTCGAGCGGGCCGACGGCCATCGCCCGCTCTCCGACCACCTGTGGCTCGACCTGGTCGAGGGTGGCCGACCCGGTTTCGCCGGCCTGATGGCGTGGGAGCCGGACGTCCCCCACCCGGTCGCCTACGCCCAGCTGTCACGCGGCAACGACTCCTGGGCGTTCGAGCTCGTCGTCCACCCCGACCACCGCTACGAGCTCGAGTCGATCGGCACCGTGCTGCTCGACGCCGCCGCCGGGGTCGTCGCCGACGAGGGCGGTGGCCACGTCCACTGGTGGGTGTTCGAGCCGACGCCGGTCCACGAGCGGCTGGCAGCGGCCGTGGGGCTCGCGCCGGGCCGCCGCCTCCACCAGATGCGCCGACCGCTGCCGACCGGCATGCCGTACGAGCTGGCGACCCGGCCGTTCGTGCCGGGCGCCGACGAGGCGGCGTGGCTCGAGGTCAACAACCGCGCCTTCCACTGGCATCCAGAGCAGGGCGGATGGACGCTCGACACGCTGCTCGCCCGAGAGAAGGAGCCGTGGTTCGACCAGGACGGCTTCCTGCTGCACGAGCGGGACGGGCGCCTGGCGGGGTTCTGCTGGACGAAGGTCCACGCCGACCACGAACCACCGCTCGGCGAGATCTACGTGATCGCCGTCGACCCGGACTTCCACGGCCTCGGCCTCGGGTCGGCGCTGACGCTCGCCGGCCTCGACCACCTCGCTGGCCGTGGCGCGCCGATCGGCATGCTGTACGTCGACGCCGACAACACTGCGGCAGTTCACCTCTACGAGCGCCTCGGGTTCTCGGTGCACCGCACGGACCGCGCCTTCGTCGGCGATCTGCCCGCGAGGCGGGTGCTGTGAGCAGCGCGACGATCGACCCGCCCGAGCTGCCCCGTTGGGACGCCACGGTGCTCCACGAATCGGTGGAGAGCCGCACCTTCGTCGACTCGCTGGAACGTATCGGTGCCGACGTCGCCCGCACGACGGCGCTGTTCGACGAGCACGACGTTCGCGCCACCGCGCCGCGGGTAGCGACGCCCGCCGACGGTCGAGCCGCCGACCAGGTCATCGCCGCGCTCAACGCGACGATGAACGACCTCGGTGAGCTGCGCGCGTTCGTCCACTCGTTCGTCTCGACCGATTCGTTCGACGACACCGCGCAGTCCGTGGCGAGCCGGATCCAGGTGCTCGACGCGAAGCTCCGTCCGCTGCTGGCGCGGTTCTCCGATTGGGTCGCCGCGCTCGGGCCGGACGGCCTCGCCACGGTGAGCCCGGCAGCCGGTGAGCACGCCGGCCCGCTGCAACGCCTGGCCGAGCGCGCACAGCACCAGATGTCCGAAGCAGAAGAGGGCCTTTACGCCGAGCTGAGCACGAGCGGTCCGACGGCATGGGCCCGACTGCACGCCGACACCACATCGCAGCTCTCCGCCGACGTGCACCTGCCCGACGGGTCGGTCGAACGCCTGCCGATGGCAGCGGTCCGCGGGCTCGCCACCCATCACGATCCTGCGACGCGGCGCGCTGCGTATGACGCCGAGCTCGCGACCTGGCCGACCGTCGCCGTCGCCTGCACGGCGGCGATGAACGGCATCAAGGGTGACGCCGTCGTGGTGAACCGCCGGCGCGGTTGGGACCAGCCGCTCGACGCGTCGCTGTTCGCGAACAGCGTGGGCCGGCCGACGTTCGAGGCGATGCATGCTGCGGTCGTTGCGTCGTTGCCCGACTTCCGCGCGTGGATGCGGAGGAAGGCGCGGCTGCACGGCGGCGAGGGCGGCCTCGCGTGGTGGGACCTCGTCGCCCCGCTCCCGTTCGCCAGGCCCACGGTGTCCTGGCACGAGGGGCTCGACATCGTCGACAACGCCTTCACGTCCTATGGCCCGGCGCTCGGCGCGCTCGTCGGACGCGCCGTGTCGGAGCAGTGGGTCGATGCCGGACCGCGCAGTGGCAAGGTCGGCGGCGCGTTCTGCATGAAGCTCACGGGCGACCGCTCGCTCGTGCTGCTGAACTGGCAGGACAGCGTCGACAGCGTGCAGACGCTCGCGCACGAGCTCGGCCACGCCTACCACAACACCCAGTTGGCCGATCGCACGGCGTTGCAGCGGATGCTGCCGATGGCGCTCGCCGAGACCGCCAGCATCTTCTGCGAGACCCTCGTCGTCGAGGAGGGCCTCGCCCGCCTGCAGGGTGCCGACCGGCTCGCGCTGCTCGACGTCGACCTCCAGGGCGCGACGCAGGTGGTCGTCGACATCCACAGCCGGTTCCTCTTCGAGCAGTCGGTGTTCGAACGCCGCGCGCAGCGCACGCTGGCCGCCGCCGAGCTCAACGAGCTGATGCTCGCGGCGCAGGCCGAGGCGTACGGCGACGGGCTCGATCAGACGACCGCCCATCCGTACATGTGGGCGGTGAAGCCGCACTACTACGGCGCGCACTTCTACAACTGGCCGTACACGTACGGCCTCCTGTTCGGGCTCGGGCTCTACGCGATCTTCCGCGAGGACCCCGACCGGTTCCGGACCGGCTACGACGACCTGCTGTCCAGGGCCGGCATGGAGACCGCCGAGGAGCTCGGCGCTGCCTTCGGCCTCGACGTCACCGACGAGGCGTTCTGGACGGCGAGCCTCGCCGTGCTGCGCCGCCGGATCAGCGACTACGACGCACTCGCCGCCGATCTCGACGTGACGGTCGCCTGATGGACGCGCCCGGGACCACCTCGACGGACGACCTCGCCAGTCGGACGGCGGGCGTGATCGGTGACCGGTCGAAGCGCGGCTCCGCGTTCGCCCGAGCGCTGGCGTCCGTCACCGACGGCTGGCTGCAGGACCTGTTCGCGTCGGTCGTCCCGGACCCGACGGGCGTCGCACTCCTCGCCGTGGGCGGGTACGGGCGGGCCGAGCTCTGCCCCGGCAGCGACCTCGACCTCGTGCTCGTGCACCGGAACCGGCGCGACATCGGCGAGATCGCCCAGGCGCTCTGGTATCCGATCTGGGACCAGCGGGTGAAGCTCGGCCACGCCGTGCGGACGATGAAGGAAGCGATCTCGCTCGCCGCCGACGACCTCGACACGGCAACGGCACTGCTCGACGTGCGGACGATCGGTGGGGCTGCCGAGCTCGGCGCCGAGCTCGGCGAGACCGCCAGGGCGCGGTGGGTGCAGGGCGGCCTGAAGTGGCTCGGCGCGCTGTCCACCTCGGTGGCGGCGCGGGCCGAGGCGTTCGGCGAGCTCGCGTTCCTGCTCGAGCCCGATCTGAAGGAGAGCCGCGGCGGCCTGCGCGACGTGCACACGTTGCGCTGGGCGGCGCTCGCCCGTCCCGTGCTGCTCGAGCGCGACGACGAGCGGCTCCGGGCGGCGTAC
Source organism: Acidimicrobiia bacterium (assembly GCA_050248955.1). Classification (GTDB taxonomy): domain Bacteria; phylum Actinomycetota; class Acidimicrobiia; order Acidimicrobiales; family Ilumatobacteraceae; genus JBFWRK01. The sequence goes on along the minus strand of JBFWRK010000006.1, from coordinate 186,820 downwards.
GAGGTGCTCCTCGAAGCACGCGTCGAACTGCACCGCATCACCGGCCGGCGCGGCGATCGGCTGATGCTGCAGGAGCAGGACGGCGTCGCGGACGCGCTGGGGATCGCCGACGCCGACGTCCTGATGGCCGAGGTCGCGGCAGCCGCCCGCACGATCTCGCTGATCAACGACGAGGTGTGGGAGCGGGTCGAGGTCGAGCAGGCTCGGACCCGGAACAAGGGGCGAGCGCTCGCTCCCGAGGATCTCGGGAACGGGCTGTTCGCCGACGAGCTCGGCGTCCACCTCGTCCCGGACGCCGATCCGAGCCGCGACGCAATGCTCGTGCTGCATGCCGCGACCACTGCGGCGCGGCGCAGCCAGCGCATCGACCGTCACTCCCTCGAACGGCTCGCCGACCGACCAGCGGCCATGCCCACCCCCTGGCCGGCCCAGGCGCGCGAGCTCCTCGTCGAGCTGCTGCTGTGCGGCCATGCCGCGATCCCGGTCATCGAAGCACTCGACCACCGCGGCCTGTGGGTCCACCTGATTCCCGAGTGGGCGCCGAACCGCAGCCGGCCGCAGCGCAACGCGTACCACCGCTTCACCGTCGATCGGCACCTGTGGGAGGCCGCGGCAGAAGCGGCGAGGCTCGTCGACCGTGTCGGGCGGCCGGACCTGCTCGTGCTCGGCGCGCTCCTGCACGACATCGGCAAGGGCTACCCGGGCGACCACAGCCACGTCGGGATGGACGTCGTGTCGTCGATCGGCGCCCGGCTCGGTCTCGCCGAGGCGGACCTCTCGGTGCTCGTCGGTCTCGTCGAGCACCATCTCCTGCTGCCCGACATCGCGACCCGGCGGGATCTCGACGACGACGGAACGATCGCGTTCGTGGCGCGCGCCGTCGGCGATCACGAGCGACTCGACCTGCTGTGGGCGCTGACGGAAGCGGACAGCATCGCCACCGGCCCCTCGGCGTGGGGTGACTGGAAGGCGCAGCTCGTCGCGCTCCTCGTCGAGCGGACGCACCACTGGCTCGACGGGCACCTCGTCGACTCGGCGTCGTACCCGACGCCCGAACTGATCGCGCTCATGCGCTCGGGGCACACGTCGGTGCAGGCTGCGGAGGACGTGATCTCCGTCGTCGCTCCCGACCGGCCGGGCGTGTTCGGCAAGGTCGCCTCCGTCCTGTCCCTGCACGGGCTCGACATCCGCGACGCCATGGCCGGCTCGGACGGACCGATGGCGTGCAACACCTGGCACGTCTCGCCGGGCCCGAGCGGCCGCATTCCGTGGGACGCGATCCGCCGCGACGTCGAGCTCGCGCTGCGCGGCCGGCTCGCGGTCGACGCGAGACTCGCCGAGCGAGCGCAGACGTACCGCCCGCGCAAGGTCTGGACCGCCCGCCCGCGGGCACCGCGGGTGAGCTTCGACAACGCCGTGAGCGAGGCAGCGACCGTGATCGAGGTCCAGGCGGCCGACGCGATCGGTCTCCTCGCCAGGGTGACCCGCGCGCTCGCCGATCTCGAGCTCGACATCCGTCGTGCGATGGTGCAGACGCTCGGCGGCGAGGTCGTCGACACGTTCTACGTGTGCGACACCGCAGGCGAGAAGATCACCGACGCGAACCACCTGCGCGAGATCTCGCGAGCCGTGCACCACGCACTGGCAACCGCCGCCACCGAAGCAGCCCGCCAGTAGCCTCGACGGGGTGCGCTCCCGCTTCGACCACGACCGCGACGCCCTCGGCGCGCTCCTCGTCGGCGAGCCGCGCTACCGCGTCGATCAGGTCTGGCAGGGGCTGTACCAGCAGCTGGCCGAGCCCGACGAGCTGACGAACCTCCCCAAGGCGCTGCGCAGCAAGCTCGGCGGCGAGCTCCCGATGGCGCTCGTCCCCGTGGTCGAGCAGACGAGCGACCGGGCCGACACGGTCAAGTTCCTGTGGGAGCTCGAAGGCGGTTCGCGCATCGAGACCGTGCTCATGCTCTACCCCGACCGGGCGACGGTCTGCGTGTCGACGCAAGCCGGCTGTGCGATGGGCTGCGGCTTCTGCGCCACCGGCCAGGCCGGGTTCACGAGGCATCTGACGACCGGCGAGATCGTCGAGCAGGTCGTGCGGGCGTCGCGCCGGGCCCGGCAGCTCGGCCGGCGGGTCTCGAACGTGGTCTTCATGGGCATGGGTGAGCCGCTCGCCAACGAGCCCGCGGTGTGGGGCGCGATCGAACGGCTGCACGGCGGGCTCGGCCTCTCGGCGCGGCACATCACCGTGTCGACCGTCGGCGTCGTGCCGGGCATCCGCACCCTCACGACCCGCCCGCTGCCGGTGAACCTCGCCGTCTCGTTGCACGCCGCGAACGACGAGCTGCGCAACGAACTGGTGCCGATCAACAAGCGCTACCCGCTCGCGCAGCTGATGGACGCGTGCGCGGACTACCTGCGGGAGAAGGGCCGCCGGCTGTCGTTCGAATGGGCGCTGATCGACGGCGTGAACGACCGCCGCAGCGACGCCCGCGAGCTCGCCGAGCTGTGCCGTTCGCTGCCGCTCGCGGCCCACGTGAACCTCATCCCGTTGAACCCGACGCCGGGATGGCTGACGACCGGCACACCGCCGGACGGGGTCCGGGCGTTCCGCGACCGGCTGGTCGAGCTCGGCGTCAACGCGACCGTGCGCCAGAACCGTGGTACGGAGATCGATGCCGCCTGCGGCCAGCTCGCCGCCGGCCAGCCCGTCGCGCTCGTCAGCAGGCGGCGCGAACCGTCGGCGTCGGGTTGACGGCGGCGCCGCCGCCGGGATGCACCTCGAAGTGGAGGTGTGGCGTGCCGCGAGCGTTGCCGGTGTCGCCGAGGTATCCGATGACCTCTCCCTGAGCGACACCGCGGCTGTCACCCTCGAAGGCGTCCAGGTGGGCGTAGTAGTACTTGTTGCCGTTGTCGCCGGAGACCCAGGCGGCGTTGCCGCCGAGCGAGTTCTGCCGGAACTGCACGGAGCCGCCCACGACGGCGACGATCGGCGTGCCGCGGGTCCCCATCATGTCGACACCCTGGTGACTGCGCCCGCCCGAGCGGGCGGCACCCCACGTGTCGCCGAACGCCGTCGGACCGGCGACCGGGCAGGCGATCCCGTCGACGAACGCCGGTGCGGGCGGTCGCGGCGGCGCAGGTGCGGGCGCGGGTGCGGCGGCACCGCCACCGTCCCCTGATCCTCCACCGGACCCTGAATCGCCACCGGAGCCACCACTCGACCCGCCGCTGCTCCCGCCGGCGTTGCCCGACGAGGCCGCTGCTGCCGGCTGACGCGCCGCGGCGGCGGCGGCCTGGGACGCTGCCGCATCGGCCGCAGCCTTCGCCGCAGCCTCGTCTGCAGCGCGCTGTTCGGCCTCGCGCTTGCGGCGAGCCGCTTCCTGCGCCTCCAGCGCCGCCTTGATCTGGGCGTCCTTGATCCGCTCCTGCTTCAGCTGCGTGTAGGTCTCGACGTCTTCGAGCGCCTTGACCCGCATCGCTTCCAGCGTCGCCGCAGCCTGCTCGGTCTGCTCCTGCTTGCGGGCGAGCTCCGCCTGCTTCTTGTCGAGATCGGCCTGCGCGGCCTCGAACTCGTCGATCGACGACGTGGTGGTATTGGCCGCGATCCGGGAGAGGACGTCGGCCTCGATCTGGTTCGTCGGCCCCTCGACGCCCGAGAACAACGAGCCGGCCCCCGCATCGCCGCTGATGAACCGCTGCAGTGCGAGGTTCTCCACGCCGGAGCGCAGACCACCCAGCTGGGCCTCGAGCTCGGCCGTCTCGCGAGCGAGCCGCTCCTGCTCGACCTGCAGCAGATCGAGCTGGGACTGGGCGTTCGCCCATTCGGTCGCCGATCGGTCGGCGCGATCCTGCGCCCGGATGATCTCGTTGGCCGCAGCCTCGATCGGGTCCTCCTGGGCGTGCGCGTACGACCCCGGCACGGCGAGCAGCCCGGTGACGAGCACAGCAGTGACCAGCGTCCAGCGCGCGGATGTTCGACGAGGGGGTTTCACGACAGGTGGACGATACCTGGTGTTGCAGTTCCGTTACGAGCATTGTCCACAAGTACCGTCGCCCGTCGATGCCACCGTCCGCCACATCCGCGCTCCAACTCGACCACGTGTCACTCGTGCGCGACGGCCGATGCATCCTCCAACCGCTCGACTGGCGGGTCGAGCCCAGCGAGCGATGGCTCGTCCTGGGGGCCAACGGATCGGGCAAGACCACCCTGCTGCGGATCGCCTCGCTCTACGTCCACCCGACTGCCGGCCAGGTCACGGTGCTCGGCGAGCGTCTCGGGCAGACAGACGTGCGCGTCCTGCGCCGCCGGATCGGGCTCGCCTCGGCGGCACTGGCCACCCAGCTCCGCCAGGACCTGCTCGCCGAGGACGTCGTGATGACCGCGAAGTACGCGGCGCTCGAACCCTGGTGGCACCGCTATGACGACGAGGACCGGGAACGAGCGAGGGCGTGCCTGGCCCGGTTCGGGGTCGCGGCGCACGCGCGCCGTTCGCTCGGGACGCTGTCCTCCGGCGAACAGCAGCGCGTGCTGCTGGCGCGGTCGTTGATGACCGATCCCGGGATCGTGCTGCTCGACGAGCCGAGTGCGCGGCTCGACCTCGGCGGACGCGAGTCGCTCGTGCAGGCGCTCGGCTCGTTCGTGGGCGACCCTGCATCGCCCCCGCTGATCCTCGTGACGCATCACGTCGACGAGGTCCCTCCCGGGATGACCCACGCGATGCTGCTCCGCGATGGCCATGCACTCGTGGCCGGCCCGATCGACGACGTGCTGACGGCCGAGGCGCTGAGCGACTGCTTCGGCCTCCCGCTCCAGCTCGAACGCCGTGGCGACGGCAGGCTCAGCGCGTGGGCCCGCTGACGAGCTCGATCAGCCGCTCCCGGCCACGCTCGATCTCGTCGGCGAGCGCACGTTCGAGCACGCCACCCGTCCACAAACCACCGCCGTAGTGCAGGTGCACGTGGAGCCGACTGCCCGAGCCGGACGGCAGCGTGCGGGCGGTGAGCACCCACGACGAGTGACGCCGACGATCGGTCTCACGCCGCTCGAACACGACCAGCTCACCCGGCTCGAGTCGGGTCCGCACCATCCGCAGGCGCTTCGATCGTGCGAGCGGCCCGAGGCGCGCTCGCAGCTCGACCTGCCAGGCCGGCCCGCCGTCGTCCAGCTCCTCGTCGGGCTCGGTGGCATCGACCCGGTGCGCGAGGCGCATCCAGGACGGGTAGTCGGCGAGATCGTCGACCCACCCGAAGAGCTCCTCGGGCGTGCAGGGTGCATCGAGCTCGGCGCGGACGTCCACAGCCGCCGAGTATGGCCGCACGGCGCGACGACCGCTCACCGGCGGCACATCGCCGGCTCACAGATCCATCACACTCCCCCTGCACCATGTCTCCGTACGACGGGGCGATCCCGCCCTCGACCGGAGGAACCATCATGAAGCTCAAGACCACCATCGCCGGAGCCGCGATCGCGGCCGGCATCGTCCTCGGCGGTGCCTCCGCGGCGTTCGCGGTCGACGACAGCGCGAGCGCGACCACCCCGGGTCCGGCAGCGACCGAACGGCTGTGCGAGCGAGCGCCTCACGTCCAGGAACGCATCGCAGCCCACATCGCACGCGCCGAAGAGCGCTCGACCCGCCTCGCCGAGGCCCGCGCCAAGGCAGAGGCCGCCGGGAAGGACAAGGTCGTCGCCCGCATCGACCGGCTGATCGAGCGGGTGGACAAGCACACCGACCGGCTCGAGCAGCGCGCCGCGAAGCTCGCCGAGCTGGTCGCCGAGCGTTGCGACTGAACGCCTCGTGCGTTCAGGTGGGGCCGGTGATCTCCGGAGCTCGCTGCCCGAACGCCCGTGACAGCAACGGGCTACGGGCGGCGAGCAACCCACCGAGGTCGTCCGTCTGGTCGAACACCGGCGTCCACGGGAGCGCCTCGGTCTCGTCAGGATCCGCCACGTCCCGGAAGGGGCCGAACGGCAGCTCCTCGGTCGTGTCGAGCGCCTTCGCCCTGCGTTCCCGCCTCGGCTTCGGGCCGGGCGCCGGGACCGCCTCGTCAGGCGGTCGGAACAGGCGGGGCCTGGCCTCGCGCCGGTCGTCGAGGAACCAACCGCGAGGCGGCCGGAGCGCGTCGGCGTGCCGACGACAGAGCACGCCCGCGTTGACGGTCTCGGCGTCGTCCCCGGCCACCGCCTCGAGCCAGACGATCGACTGCTCGGCCTCGAACCCGTACGCAACCGCGGCCGTCGCCGAGCAACCGGGGCGCTCGCATCGACGGGGCATGGGCGAACGCTACTGCGACGAGGTCTCCCGATCGTGCTCTGCGATGCGAACGTGCTCTGTCAGTGGATCGTGCTCCGGCCCCTGATCGCGCGGCCGCCATGCCGACGCCGGGAGCATCCGGTGCAACGCGAGCGCGAGGAGGAACACGACTGCGCCAGCGAGCACGATCGCGATGCGGAAGAGCCAGAGATCGATCGTGACCCGATCGTGTGCCTCGCTCGCGCTGACCTCGAGTGCCCGGGCGACGGCCGGCAGGTCGGCGATCGCCGCCGTGGTCTCGTCGATGCCGTCCGCGATCACGTCGATCCGGTCGCTGAGCACGTCGAGCGTGACGAGCGACGCCCGCAGGTCGTCCGAACCCGCCACGAGCTCGTCGCCGAGACTGCGCAACTGCACCGGCACGGGCTCGAGGCCATCCGAGACGGTCCGCAGCTCCTCCGCCAGTGACTCCGTGTTGCCGGGGATGAACCGCTCGATCCCCTCGATGACGTCAGCGACCCGATCGGCGATCTGCGCCGTCCCCTCGACGGAATCGGCGAGGTTCGTCCGCGCTGCCTCGCCGAGCTGCCCCGTCGAGCTCGATGCCGTCTCGGCCAACGACCGCACCTCGCCGAGCGTGTCGCTGAGGCTGCGGGTCAGCGCGCCGAGATCGGACGTGAGCCCGGTGGCCGGGTCGGTTGCGGTGGCGGCAACCGCGGCAGCGTCCTCCGCGACCTCCAGCGCGTCACGGTACGACGCGCCGATGCGTTGCACGATGACGAGGCCGACGATCGTGAGCACGACCGCGGCCGTCATGACGACGCGCAGGATCGTCAGCGTGATGTGTTGGTCGTGCGTCGTCCGCCCGACCGTCGGCTTCCTGAGGACGACCGTCATCCGACCACCGCCGCGATCCGCGCGGCGCCGACCGGTTGCCGCTTCGTCTGCTCCTGTCCGAGTTCGCTGAACACGGCCACCGTCGTACCCACTTTTCCGATCATCGCATCCAAGAACTCGGCGCCTTTCCATCCCGGCTGCCGCGGTACGGTTTCCTGACCCGCCGTTCAGACAGGCGGTTCGCCAAGGGGGCCGCATGAACTGGGACGTCTTCATCACGTGTGCGATCACTGGTGCCGGCGACACCGCGGCGAAGAGCCCGCACGTCCCGGTGACGCCGGCCGAGATCGCCGAGTCGGCGATCGACGCGGCAAAGGCCGGCGCCGCAGTGGTCCACATCCACGTCCGCAACCCCGAGACCCGTCAAGGAGCGCGTGGCACGGATCTCTACCGGGAGGTCGTCGACCGCGTGCGCTCGTCGGGCACGGACGTCGTGATCAACCTCACCGCTGGCATGGGTGGCGATCTCGTCCTGGGCGGCGAGGAGACCCCGCTGCCGCCGGCCGACGAGGGCACCGACATGGCGGGTGCGACCGAGCGCCTCGACCACGTCCGCGAGCTCCTCCCGGAGATCTGCACGCTCGACTGCGGCACGATGAACTTCGCGTCCGGCGGCGACTACATCATGGTGAACACGCCGGCCCTGCTGCGTTCCATGGCGAAGCAGGTGAAGGAGCTCGGTGTCCGCCCGGAGCTCGAAGTGTTCGACACCGGCCACCTCGTGATGGTCAAGGAGCTCGTGGCTGAGGGGCTCGTCGAGGATCCGGTGATGGTCCAGCTCTGCATGGGCATCGCCTACGGCGCGCCGGACGACCCCACGACGCTGCTGTCGATGGCCAACCTGCTGCCGCCGGGCGCGGTGTTCTCTGCGTTCTCGATCGGGCGCATGCAGCTCCCCTATGTCGCGATGGCGGCGCTCGCCGGCGGCAACGTGCGCGTCGGCCTGGAGGACAACCTGTACCTCGGACGCGGTGAGCTGGCGACGAACGCCGCCCTCGTCGCGCGCGCCGTGCACATCCTCGAAGGCATGAACGTGCGCGTCATCGGGCCGGACGCCGTGCGCGCCAAGCTGCAGCTGACGAAGCGGGGTTGAGGAGATGAGCCCGATCAGCGGCCTGCAGCGCGTCGGCCTGCTGGGTGGCGGTGTCATCGGCGCCGGCTGGGCCGCTCGCTTCCTGCTCAACGGCGTCGACGTGCAGCTGTTCGATCCCGATCCCGACGCGCCGCGCAAGGTCGGCGAGGTGCTCGCGAACGCTCGCCGGGCGACGGGGAAGCTCGTGATGACACCGTTGCCGCCCGAGGGCGCGCTCACGTTCGTCGAGTCCCCCGAGGCGGCCGCCGAGGGTGCCGACTTCGTGCAGGAGAGCGCCCCCGAGCGCTTGGAACTGAAGCAGGACCTCCTGCGGCGGGCAAGCCACGCCGCTGGAGCCGAGGTCCTGTTCGGCTCGTCGACGTCGGGCTTGCTCCCGAGCCTCCTGCAGGACGGCATGCAGCACCCGGAGCGGCTCGTCGTCGGGCACCCGTTCAATCCCGTGTACCTGCTGCCGCTCGTCGAGGTGTGCGGTGGCGCGCTCAGCTCCGTCGCCGCAACCGAGCGGGCCGCCGACGTGTACGAGAGCGTGGGCATGCGCCCCTTGCGGCTGTCGAAGGAGGTCGACGGCTTCGTCGCCGATCGGCTCCTCGAAGCGCTGTGGCGCGAGGCGCTCTGGCTCGTGAACGACGGTGTCGCCACGGTCGACGAGATCGACGATGCGATCCGGTTCGGCGCCGGTCTCCGCTGGAGCTTCATGGGGACGTTCCTCACGTATCGCATCGCCGGCGGCGAGGCAGGCATGCGCCACTTCATGGCGCAGTTCGGCCCGACCCTGCAGTGGCCGTGGACGAAGCTGATGGATGTCCCCGAGCTGACCGACGAGCTGCTCGACCGGCTCGTGCAGCAGTCCGACGAGCAAGCCGCGGGTCGCTCGATCCGCGACCTCGAGGTGCTGCGCGACGACTGCCTCGTCGCGGTGATGCAGGGACTGCGTGCAGCGGGCTTCGGCGCCGGCGAGGTGGTCGAGCGCTACGACCGCATGCTCTTCGAGCGCGCGCCGGCGACCGCCCTCGGGTCGTCCGGGTCCGGGTCGTCCGGGTCCGGGTCGTCCGGGTCCGGGTCATCCGGGTCCGGGTCGTCCGGCGGGTTCGTCGATCCGGCCGCACCGGCGCCGATCCGCATCTACGAGCGGGTGATCGGCACCGACTGGATCGACTACAACGGCCACGTGAACGACAGCCGCTACCTGCAACTGTCGAGCCTCGGCGTCGACACGTTCATGGGGGCGATCGGCATCGACGCCGACTACCTCGCGACCGGCCGCACGTACATGACGGTCGAGAGCCACGTCGGCTACGTCGACCAGTGCCACGCCGGCGACCGCGTCTACGTCGACGTGCAGCTGCTCGCGCACGATCAGAAGCGGCTCCACGTGTTCACGTGGATGCGGCGACACGGCACGGGCGCGCTCGTCGCGACGGCCGAGCACCTGCTGCTCCATGCCGACACGAAAGCATCGAAAACGGTTCCAGCGGAGCCGCAGATCCTCGACCGGCTGGCATCGATCGCGGCGGTCCACGACCGGTTGCCGCACCCGGTCGAGGCCGGACGCCGTGTCGGCGATCGCCCGGCACGCCGCGACGAAACGGGCGCTGCCGGATGAGCACGATCGAGGTCGAGCGCGACGGACCGGTCGCGGTGATCCGGCTCAACCGCCGGGACGTGCACAACGCGCTCGACCCGCCGATGCTGACGGCGTTGCTGGAGGCGGTTGTCGCCGCGTCCGCCGACGACGCGGTTCGGGCGATCGTGCTGACCGGTGGGCCGACCGCGTTCACGACCGGCGAGGATCTCGTGACAGCGACGACCCTCGACGAGCAGTCGTTCCACCGGCAGATCGGCCAGTTCCAGGACCTCGCGACTGCGCTGCGATTCGCGCCGAAGCCCGTCGTCGCGGCGGTCGCCGGGCCGGCGTACGGCGGCGGGCTCGAGATCGCCGTCAACTGCGACGTCCGCATCGCGGCGGCCAACGCCCGCTTCGCGTGTCCCGAGGTGGAGTGGAGCCTCACGCTGTCGAACGGTTCGTCGGTGCTGCTGCGCCGCGTCGTGGGCGAGGGATGGGCGCGCGAACTGCTGCTGTTCGGCGCCGTGCTCGACGCCGAGACAGCGCTGCGGATCGGGCTCGTGACTCGAGTCGTCCCCGTCGCCGAACTCGAGCAACAGGCGCTCGCGATGGCCCATCGCGCCGCCGCGTACGCGCCGGGTGCGGTGGCCTCGACCAAGGCGCTGCTGAACGCCGATCCCCGCCCGTGGGACGCCACGTTGCAGGCCGAGACGGACGAGGTCGTGCGCGGCTTCCTCGACGAGTCCGCGCAGGCGAGGCTGCGCGCGTTCGCGGAACGGAAGCGACCTCCGGCGAAGTGACGTGCGCGACACACACGATCGACGCGCTGCTCGCGGAGCGGGCGCGCACACATGCCGACGTCCCGTTCCTCCGGTTCGCCGGGGTCGACCTGACCTTCGCCACAGTTGCCGCTGACGTCGACCGCCTCGCACTCGGCCTCGCCACGCTCGGCGTGCGGCCCCGGTCGCTCGTCGCCGTGATCCTGCCGAACTGCCCCGAGTTCGTGCTCTCCTGGTTCGCGCTCGCCAGGCTCGGCGCCGTCGAGGCACCCGTCAACACGGCGTTCCGCGGGCCGGCGCTCGCGCACCTGCTGGAGCTCACCGAGGCCGAAGTGCTGATCGTCGACGAGTCGATGTGCGACGGCGTCGCGGCGGTTGCCGACTCGCTGACGCACGTTCGCGTCGTCGTGGTGCGCGGCGATCCGTCACCGGTGAGGGCGTTGTTCCCGGCAGTGGGAGGTGCTCTCGTTCGCGGCCGTGTCAGCTGGGGGCGGCTCCGGACGACTGCCCGCGTCGGCGCACGTCGAGAGCGACCCGGCGATGCTGCTCTTCACATCGGGCACCACCGGCCGCTCGAAGGGCTGCGTCCTGTCGCACCGCTATGCCGTTCGCCAGGCCGAGCTGGCGGTCGAGCACCTCGGCCTCCGCGCCGATGACGTCCTCTACTGCCCGTTCCCGCTGTTCCACCTCGACGCGACCGTGCTGACGGTGATGCCGGCGCTCGTGCTCGGCACGACCGCCGCGATCGGCGAGCGGTTCTCGGCCTCGCGCTTCTGGGACGAGATCCGCTCGTTCGGTGCGACCGTGTTCGACTTCATGGGCGCCACCCTGGCGATCCTGCACAAGCAGCCACCCGACCCGCGCGACGGCGACAACCCCGCCCGGCTCGGCTGGGGCGTCCCGCTGCCCGAGTTCGCCCCGACGTTCGAGGATCGCTTCGGCGTCCGGCTCGTCGAGCTGTACGGCTCCACCGATGTCGGCGTCCCGATCTACACACCACTGGACGAACCGCGACGGGTGGGCTCCTGCGGGCGTCCGATCCCCGCGTACGACGTCCGCCTGGTCGACGAGAACGATCGGCAGGTCGACGTGGGCGCGGTCGGCGAGATCGTCGTGCGACCGAACGAGCCGTCGCTGATCATGCACGGCTACTACCGGATGCCGGAGGAGACGCTGCAAGCGACCCGCAACCTGTGGTTCCACACGGGCGACCTCGCCAGCGCCGACGACGACGGCTTCCTCTACTTCGTCGGACGGCGCACCGACTCGATCCGCCGCCGCGGCGAGAACATCTCCGCCTTCGAGGTCGAAGAAGCGATCAGCCTGCACCCCGACGTCCTCGAGGTGGCCGCCTTCGGCGTGCCCAGCGAGCTGAGCGAAGACGACGTCATGGTTGCCGTCGTCCCCCGCCCCGGCCGCCACGTCGACCCCGGCGAACTCGCTTCCTTCTGCGAGAGCAAGATGGCCCGCCACATGGTGCCCAGGTACATCGACATCGTCGACGCCCTGCCGAAGACCCCGACCGAGAAGGTCGAGAAGTACCGCCTCAGCAGCCGCGGCCTGACGTCAACCACCTGGGATCGCGAACGCCAATAGTCGCACCGCTGGCACATCGGCTTCGTGCCGCGGGCGGTTCACCCGACCCATGCAGCGCGACGCGCGACAGAGCGAGTTGCAGATCCGATGGGCTCTCCCTTGAAGCTCACGCGCCAACGCGAACAGGGCGACGGTGCGCGCGCCGCTGGTCGAGCAGAATGCGGTCGCACATCACCTGGGGGGACCACATGTCACACAACGGCTTCATCCGTACGTCCCTGGCTGCGTTCGTCGTCGCCGCTGGCCTGATCGCGAGCCCGGCTGGCCCTACGGCCGCAGCACCCGCGAAGGACCCGGTGATCATCGTCGGTGGCATGGCCACGGGACCGATCACCGACGCCGTCTACCTGCCGCTGCAAGCTCGTCTCCGCAGCGCCGGCTACACCGTAGAGATCTGGAGCATGCCCGACTACGGCCTGGGAGACATCCACGCCAACGCGGCGAGGCTCAACACGTTCGCCGATGCCCTACGGGCGCGCACCAGCGCGAGCAAGGTCGACCTCGTCGGGCACTCCATGGGCGGACTGGTCTCGCGCGACTACGTCAAGACGCTCGGCGGTGCCACCGAGGTCGACTCGCTCATCACCATGGGCACGCCCAACTACGGGACAGTGGTGGCCTCGCTCGCCAACTTCTTCCTCCTCGGCAACTGCCTCACGATCACCGGGTGCCAGCAGATGACGCTCGGCTCGAGCTACCTGGGCTCCCTCAACGCCGGCGACGACTCGATCGGCACGGTGCGCTACACGAACCTGACGACCATCAACGACGCACTCGTCGTGCCGCACACCAACGGCTACCTCACAGCGTCCGACGGCAACATCGCCAACGTCACGATCCAGAAGCAATGTCCGCTGCGCATCGTCGGTCACGTCGCGCTCGCCACTGACGGCACGACAGCGGACGGCATCCTCGACGCGCTCCGGGGCGAGACGATCAAACTGAACTGCTGGGCCGTCTAGAGCTCCGCGGATCGCTCGGACTCAGCGAATCTGGCGAACTCGGCCGGCGGATCCCCAGAGTGCGTCGGCAGTGAGCACGTCTGCGTCGAATCGCTCCGCGAGTGCGAGGCACAGGCGATCGGCGAGCGAGAGGCCCTCGCCGTTCTTCCACCGACGTGCTGCCCACTCGGCATCCTCAGCGAGAACGGGTTCGACTCGAACCTCGTAGCTCACGAGCAGTGCCCGTACCAGATCCCAATCGCGCTCGGCGGCGAGCACCTTCTGCGCGACCTCGGACCAATTCGCCGCTCCGCACGCCGCTCCGACTCCCAACGCCTCGTCGACCACATCGGCACCGTCTTCTGCCTGCACGAACGCCAAGATCGCCGAGGCGTCGAGCACGAAGCTCACCCTTCGTCCTCCTGCGCGGCGGCCCGCCGACGATCCGCCAGCAGCTGTCCGACGAGATCGAGACCCTCGAGCTCCTCGCGGACTCTGGCACGGAGCTGGGGACGCGTCAGCAAAACGAGCCCACCTGGCGTATCAAGCAGAACGAGTGATGTGCCTTCCGACAGGCCGGCGCGGGCACGAACCTCGGCAGGGACGACGATGCGACCTCGATCTCCCACCACCACCGTATGTGTCCCACTCATGAAGGGACGATACCACACGCCTCACCGACATGGGCGGGCGTCGCCCCAGATTCAGCGCGGTGCGATGACGTCGATCCCTCGCGCCTGAGCGGCCTGCGCCAATCGATCGTCGTAGGTGATGATGCCATCGAGCTCATCGCCGAGCTCGAGTGCGGCCGCGAGATGGAGCGCGTCGAGGCTCCGCAGCGTTTCGGGATCGAGATCGGCGGCCCGCTCGAACGTCGCCGACGGCAATGACAACAGGACCACGCTGTCGAGGACCGCTCGCGCCCGGTGCATCTGCTCGGGCGCACCGCGGCGCGTCGCGCGCAGCAGCTCCGTGCGAAGCAGATCACTCGACACAATCTCCTCCTCGCGCCCATCCAGCCACGATCTCAGCGCCGCCGATCCGGGCTCTGCGACCACGAGCTTCACGGCCGCGGACGTGTCTAGATAGAACGCCACCGCTACGGACGTTCGTCGTCGCGCATGGATTGGAGAACCACTGAGAGCAGCTCACGTCCGCGGACACGTCGGGCAGGATCGCCGATGTCCCGAAGGGATGCCTTTGCCGGCCGCGCCCGCCCCGCAGCTACCAGTTCCCCCAGCCGACCGGCAGGGATCGGCACCAGCTGCGCAACGGGACGGCCACGATCGGTGATGATCACCACCTCGCCTGCCGCCGCCTGCGCGACTACTTCCGACGCATTCTGCTTGAGGGCGCGCACGCCAACCTGACTCATGTGCTACATGGTAGCTCATTGGGGCTGCGAAGCGGAAGGAGCTGCAGCGCTGTCAGCTCCCACCGGAGATCACGACGGGGATCGCACCGAACTCGCCGGGGTCGGTCTCCAGGCCGACGCCGCCGCGGACGAGCAGCGTGACGATGTCGCCGGGCGACGCGCCGGACAGATCGAGGCTCACCGTGAACGGCTCGGGGGTTTCGAACGCGCCACCTTGGGTGATCGCCAGGTCGAGCTCGGCACCGGCATCCCCGGCGACGAAGGCGGACACAACGACGTTCGCCTCGAATCCTCGACCCACGCCCTCGACCGTCAAGGGGCCGGCAGCGACCTGGGCCATCGACTCGGGCGACGTGATCGAGGCGTTCTCGTTGGCGACGGCGAGGATGAACCAGCCGTTGTCAGGGCCGAGCTGGCGGAGCAGCAGCAGCCCGCGGAAGACCGGCGGGCCGGCGTCCTTCTCACCGAGGGAGAACACCTCCATCTCGCCGCTCCGAGAATCGCCCTGCTGGAACGGGCCGAGCTCGGGCGGCACGCCGAGCACCTTCGAGACGAAGTCCTCGGCAACTGCCTCTGGGGACTCGAACACGACGTCGGCCGCGGGCCAGATGGCGGGCTGCTCCAGCACGACCTGTCCGTCGCTGCTGGCCGGCGGTACCGTCACGACCGACGTCGTCGTCCCGGCTGCAGCAGTCGTCGCGACCGCCTGGGACGTCGCCGGCGGCGCTGAGGTCGCCGGCGCGGCGGCGACGGTGGTCGTGGGTGCCGCGCCATCGTCCGTCGTGGTGTCGTCTCCGCAGCTCGCCAGCACGAGTACCGCGAGCAGAGTCACCAGGGCGCTCTTGGTGCGCATGTCGCCTCCTCCGGGCCGGCGCGTGCGGGTCCTCACGGTGCAGTTGGCGCGCGTCGCGGTGCCTCTGCGACAGGGTCCAACGTCATGCATCGAGGCGCTATGGGGGCAGACTTGCTCCCGGGTCCGACCACGGACGCACGCACCCGAGGGGAGGCACCGTTGGAGCTGTTCGTCGTACCGATCGACAAGCCCGACGACATGAACGTGATCATCGGCCAGGCCCACTTCATCAAGACCGTCGAGGACCTGCACGAAGCGCTCGCCGGGGTCAGCCCGCACCTGCGCTTCGGCGTGGCGTTCTGCGAGGCGTCGGGCCCGTGCCTCGTCCGGCGCTCCGGCAACGACGACCTCCTCGTCGATCTCGCCACCCGGAACGCCCTCGCGATCGGCGCCGGTCACTCGTTCGTCGTGCTGCTCGAGCAGGGCTACCCGGTGAACGTCCTCAACGCGATCAAGCAGGTGCCGGAGGTGTGCACGATCTTCTGCGCGACCGCCAACCGCGTGCAGATCCTCGTCGCCGAGAGCGACCTCGGGCGCGGATCGCCGGCGTCATCGATGGGAGCCCCCCGGCAGGTGTCGAGACCGACGCCGACGTCACCGACCGCAAGGCGCTGCTGCGAGCGATCGGATACAAGTTGTAGCAAGGTCGGTCGAGCGCGATGTCGACGGGTTGATGCGACGCGCGGCACGACGCCCGGTGAGCAGCGCCTCCGACCGTGCCCGATCAATCGAGCATCTCGTAGCCCCTGCGGACAGCACCCGCCAAGGCCTCGGGTGGGAAGGGCCAACGGTCACGGGCTTCCTCGAGCGCGTCGCCAACGGTGATGCCGGCGGCATGCAGCTCACGGATCAGCGACGCGACGCCAGCGATCGCACGGGCCTGCTCGCATGCTGCAGCAGCCGGCATGAGATCGCCGTGTCCGGGGACGAACGTCGATGCACCGGTCGCGATCAACGCGTCGGCAGTGGTTGGCCACGAGAGCGGATAGCTGTCCTCTCCGTATGCGGGCGGAGCGGACTCCTCGAGCAGATCGCCGGCGAAGACGACGCCCGCCTGCGGGACGATGGCGACGAGATCGTTGCTGGTGTGACCGAGGCCGACGTGGGCGAGCTCGACGCCGCGATCGCCGAGGTCGAGCACGTGGCGCTCGTCGACGAGGTGATCGGGTGGCACGAGCGTCACGCGGTCGTACTCGTCGCCGGCCTCGTCGCCGTAGACGCTACGCAGCCGCGCGCGGAGCCCTGCCTCGTCCTCGAGGAGCATCCGCGGGAGGTCGATGTGGCCCCACAGCTCGAGGTCCGCTCCTACCGCCGCCGCACCGTCGGCTGGCAGCTCGCCGCGGGCACGTTCGACGAAGCGTTGGTTGCCGAACGTGTGGTCGAAGTGCCAGTGGCTGTTGACGACCCACCGGACGGGACGACCGAACGTGCGCAGATCGTCGAGCAGCTCGTCGGCCTGGCGGAGGTCGGCGCGCGTGTCGACGACGAGCAAGGCATCGCTGCCGCGCACGACACCGATGTTCAGATCGAAGGATTGGTACCGGCGCCGGAAGCAGCCATCACCGACCTCGTCCCAGAGCACGGCGACGATTCTCGCAGCTGCCGCGTCGGCGGTGGACCGAGCCCGGAGCCGTGAGGGCTCGCGCAGCTCCCTCGCCGACAATGGACCGACTCCGGAACTGTGATGCACCCCTTGGTGATGATGGTGTGCATGTCCGTGCTCGTTGATCCGCCGTCGTGGGAGGAGCTGGCGTCGTTGTCAGCGGGCGGTCTCGAACGGGCGCTGGTCGAGTGGGAGCGGGTGCGGCGGATCGCCGAGTCGGTGATCCTCGACGTGATCGATCACGCCGACCGTCGCCGGGTCTACGCCGACGACGGACACGCGTCGGTGCGGAACTGGGTGCAGACCTTGACCAACGGCTCCCGTTCGGAAGCGACGCGACGGGTGCAGTCGATGCACGCGATGCGCGACCTCGAGCTCGTCCGCGATCGGTTACGGGCCGGCGAGCTCGGTCTCGATCAGCTCCGGGCGATCACCAAGGTGCATGCCAACCCGCGCTGCGCCCGCCAGCTCCCCGATTCCGAGGCGCTGCTCGTCGGCCACGCGACGCACCTCGCCTGGCACGACTTCACGATCGTGCTCCGACGCTGGGAAGCGCTCGCCGATGCTGACGGCGCGCACCGCGCCCACGAACGCGCCCACGATGACCGCGACGCGTTCATCGTCCAGGTCGGCACCGAGTTCCACCTCGGCGCCCAGTGCGGCACCGCGCAGGGCGCCGCACTGGGCGAGATCTTCGACCGCTTCATCGACGCCGAGTTCCACGCCGACTGGGACAACGCCAGAGCACAGTTCGGCGACGCGGTGACCAAGGAGCTGTTGGCCCGCAGCGATCGGCAACGCCGTTTCGACGCGCTGTTCGCGATCTTCCACGCCGCCGGCTCGACCGCACCCGGCGCCCAACCACCGGAACCGGTCGTCAACATCCTCATCGACGAGACCAGCTTCGAGGAGCACCTCGCCGCCCGCCTTGCCGGCGGTCCACCACCGCTGCTCGACCCGGCCGACGTCGACCGGCGACGCTGCGAGACGGCCACCGGCATCCCGATCGACCCCGCCGACGCCGTCGTCGCCGCGCTCATCGGCCACGTCCGCCGCGTCGTCGTCGACACCGCAGGCGTCGTCATCGACCTCGGCCGCAAACGACGACTGTTCACCGGCGCCGCCCGCGATGCCGTCCTGCTCAGCAACCAGCACTGCTGCTGGCAGGGCTGCGGGCTCCCCGCCCACCGCAGCCAGATCGACCACATCCTCCCCTGGGCACACAACGGGCCGACCAACCCGACCAACGGCGCGCCCGCCTGCGGACGCCACAACCGCTGGAAAACCCGCGGCTACACCACCCACCGCGACCCCACCCACCACTGGCTCATCCTCCGACCAGACGGCACCCCGATCACCCAACCACGCGCCGCCTGACCCCACCAACGGGGACGCGCGCCCCGGTCTCAGGTCACCGCCGAGGGAGCCGCGCCAGCCGCGCGCGCACTGTCAGGCGAGTGCGGAACGCCCACCGAGCGCGACGAGCGGCGGGGCCGGTGCAGCGGCGCGGCATCGAAGCCAGGGCCGAGAAGGCGAGAGGCTTCGGCGAGCCAGGTCCGCTCCACGCGTTCACGGGTGACACCCTTCGCTCGGACGGAGAGCAGCGGCGCGAGGCCGTCGAGCAGCGCGGCGAGCAGGAACATCGCCTGGTCGGCGTCGCAGTCTTCGATCGTGAACTCGCCACGTTCCTGGCCCTCGCTGATGACGGCGCGCAGCGCTGCCCGCCAGCGCCGGTCCATGCGATCGCGCTCGCCGGCCGCGCCCTCGTCGCGCAGCGCGAGCACGCAGAGCTCCAACCAGAGCCCCCAGTCGTAGTCGTCCAACATCGCGCCGATCAGCAATCGCAACCGTTCGGACGCTGTCGGCAGCGCGGCGAGCCACTCCGTGTACCGGTCGTGGAACTCCTGCTCGCGCAGCGCCAGCGCTTCCGCGAGCAAGCGATCCTTGCCGTCGAACCAGTAGAGGATCGCGGCAGGACTCGTACCGGCCGCCTCGGCGATGTCCGCCACGCGAGCGTTGGCGTAGCCCCGCTCGGACAGCACGGTCGCGGCAGCGGCGAGGATCTGCGCCTTGCGGACGTGGTCGAGTCTCGGTCGGGGCATCGAACTCCTCGAATCCTGAATGTATGTTTAGGTTATGGCATCGCACGTCGCGGTGATGGGGAGCGGGGCGCGAGCCGCCGGCTGGGCGACGCGCTTCCTCGCCGCCGGGCTGGACGTCGTCGTCGCCGATGCGAACGTTCCCGACGAGGTCGTACGGCGCTGGCCGTCGGCGCAGCGCCTCGGCCTCTTCCCGGGCGCCGACCTCGCCCGCCTCCGTGTGAGCACCGATGACGCGGACATCGCTTCGGGATCGCTCGTGCAGGTCGTCGGCAACACGGCGAGCTCACCAGTAGGCGCAACGCTCGTCGCCACCGACCGCACGGCACTCGCGTTCGAGCCGATCCAGCTGCTCCCGCTCGTCGAGCTCGCCGAGGGACCAGACCGCGACCGACTCCGCGACTTCTACGCCGGCATCGGCATGGCACCCCGATCGGCATCGACGCCGGCCGAGGAGCGGTGGCGGCTCGGGCCCGGCCTGGCCGCGCTCGCCGAGGGTGATCCCGATGCGATCATCGCCGTCATGCGGTCGCTCCGGCCCTCGGGTCGCGGCGCCGGCGCGGTGCTCGCCGCGCACGAGGCCCGTCGCCTGACCGCGCGAGCGATCCGGCCCTGGCAGCCGGGCGACCCGGTGCCTGCGCCGTTGCGGCTCTACGAGGCGCTGGTCGAGCCCGAGTGGGTCGACTACAACGGCCACATGACCGAGGCCGCGTACTTGACGGCCGCGGGCTGGGCATCCGACGCGCTGTTCCGCTACATCGGCGACGACGAGGCATACCGCGCCGCAGGCCACAGCTTCTACACCGTCGAGACGCACATCCACTTCCTGCGCGAGGTGGACGTCCACGAACCGCTCGCGTTCGACACCCAGGTGCTCGGCGTCGACGCGAAGCGCGTCCACCTCGTGCACTCGATGCACCACGGCGCGTCCGGGACGCTGCTGAGCACGGTCGAGCAGATGCTCGTACACGTCGACATGGCGGCCGGTCGTTCGACACCGACCCTGCCCGAGGTCGCCGCCGCGCTCGCCGCGATCGCCGACGCGCATGCCGCGCTCCCCCAGCCGCCCGGCACCGGCAGCGTCATGCAGCTTCCACCGCCGAGCACCACGCACTGATCAAGGAGCACCCATGGAGTTCGAGCTCTCGGACGAGCAAGAGTTGATCGTCGACACCGTGCGGGCGTTCACCGAGCGCGAGCTCTTCCCGCACGAGGCACTCGTCGAGCGGCTCGGCGAGGTGCCGCCCGACCTCGTCCGCCAGATCAAGGATCGCTCGCTCGCGGCCGGGCTGTACGCCGCGAACATGCCGGCCGAACTCGGCGGTGGCGGCCTCGATTCGTTCGACGTGACCCTCGTCGACCGCGAGTTCGGCGCCGCGTCGTACGCGCTCCAGTACATCGTCGCCCGCCCGTCGAACATCCTCCGCGCCTGCACGGGCGACCAGATCGACGAGTACCTCGTGCCGACGATCCGCGGCGAGCGCGTCGACTGCATGGCGATGTCGGAGCCCGACGCGGGCAGCGATGTGCGCGGCATGAAGTGCTCGGCCGTGCGCGACGGCGACGACTTCGTCATCGACGGCACGAAGCACTTCATCAGCCACGCTGATCTCGCGGACTACGTGATCCTCTTCGCCGCCAGCGGGGAGGAGCAGACGAGCCGCGGCCCGAAGAAGCTGATCACCGGCTTCCTCGTCGACCTCGACACGCCGGGTTGCGAGGTCGTCGACGGGTACCGCTGCGTCTCGAACCGCGGCTACCACAACCTGATCATCAACTTCGACGGCTGCCGCGTGCCGGCCGGCAAGATCCTGGGCGAGGAGCACCGCGGCTTCGATGCGGCGAACCAGTGGCTCGGCTCGACCCGGCTGCAGGTCGCCGCGGTCTGCGTCGGACGAGCGCGGCGGGCCCTCGGCATCGCCACCGAATGGGCCGCGACACGGCAGCAGTTCGGCCAGCAGATCGGCAAGTTCCAAGGCGTCTCGTTCAAGCTCGCCGACATGCAGACGCGGCTCGATGCGGCGGAGCTGCTGACGCTCCGGGCGGCGTGGAAGGACGCGCAGGGCACCGTCACGGACCCGGAGATCGCGATGGCCAAGGTCTTCGCCAGCGAGATGTGCCAGTTCGTGACGGACGAAGCGATCCAGGTCCTCGGCGGCATGGGGTTGATGGACGAGCTGCCGCTCGAGCGGATGTGGCGGGACACCCGGGTCGACCGCATCTGGGACGGCACGTCGGAGATCCAGCGGCACATCATCTCGCGGGCGATGCTGCGCCCGTTCGGCGCGTGAGCGGCCGGGATGTCCGACGGTTGTTGGCGCCGCGCTCGATCGCGGTCGTCGGCGGCGAACCGGCAGAGCAGGTCGTGCGCCAGTGCCGCCTGCTCGGCTTCGACGGCACGATGTGGCCGGTCCATCCGAGCCGGGCGGAGCTCGACGGCGTGCGCTGTCTCCCCTCGCTCGACGCGCTGCCCGGTGTCCCGGATGCCGTGTTCCTGGGGGTGAACCGCCATGCGACGGTCGCGGCGATGGCGGGGCTCGCACCGACCGGCGCCGGCGGTGCGGTCTGCTACGCGTCGGGCTTCGCCGAGGCCGGCGAAGATGGTGAGCTGTTGCAGCGCGAGCTCGTTGCTGCGGCGGGGGGCATGCCGTTCCTCGGGCCGAACTGCTACGGCTACGTGAACGCATTCGACGGAGTCGCGCTCTGGCCCGACGAGCACGGTTGCCGGCGGCTCGATCGCGGCGTGGCGATCGTCGCGCAGAGCGGGAACGTCGGGTTGAACCTCACGTTCCAAGAGCGCGGGCTGCGACTCGGCTACATGGTCACGGTCGGCAACCAGGCAGACCTCGGCGTGGAGGACTGCGTCGACGCGTTCGTCGACGACGAGCGCGTGACCGTGATCGGCATGTTCGTCGAGGCTGTGCGCGACTCGGCGCGCTTCGGCGCCGCCGCGATGCGGGCGGCGGAGCGCGGTGTGCCGATCGTCGCGTTGCAGACCGGCCGCTCCGTGGCGGGTGCCCGCATCGCCGCGTCGCACACTGCTGCGCTGGCCGGGCACGAGGCCGCCTACGGCGCGCTGTTCGCGCACTACGGCATCGTCGCCGTGGACACGCCGAGCGAGCTCGTGGAGACGCTCGGCCTGCTCGACACCGGCGGCGCGTTGACGGGCAACAGGATCGTGTCGATGAGCTGCTCCGGCGGTGAGGCCTCGCTCGTCGCCGACCGCGCAGAAGGCTCCGGGCTCGAGTTCCCGCCGTTCGCCGACGAGCACCGCCACCGGATCGAGGCCACCCTGACGGAGCTCGTGAGCGTCAGCAACCCGTTCGACTACCACACGTTCATGTGGGGTGATCGCGCCGCACTGGCAGCCTGCTTCGCGGCGGTGATGGACGGCCCACAGGACGCAACCGTGCTCGTGCTCGACGCTCCGCCAGATCCACGCAACGACGCGAGCAGCTGGATCGTCGCGCTCGACGCGTTGGCCGACGCGGCGACGGCCACGGGTCGCCGCGCCGTCGTCATGTCGACGCTCGCCGAGTGCCTCACCGGCGAGCTCCGTCAGCGGGCGCTCGCCGCCGGGATCGCACCGCTCCACGGTCTCGCCGACGGTCTGCGCGCGCTCACCGGTGCGGCATGGTCTGCAACGCACCGCTGCTCCGGCTCGCTGCATGCACCCGCCGCCGCCATCGGAGCGACACGGGCGCTCGACGAGGCGGCCGCGAAAGCCCGACTCGCGGCGGCAGGCGTCGCAGCGCCGCCGGGGATCGTGGTGGACGCCGGCGGCGATGTGGCGAAGGCGGCGGCGACGATCGGCTATCCCGTCACCGTGAAGGCGCTGGGCATCATGCACAAGACCGAGGCGGACGCGGTCGCCGTCGGCGTGGCGGACGAAGCCGCCCTCGCCCGCGCAGTCGCAGCCATGCCGGCCACACTCGCTGGGCACCTCGTCGAGGCAACCGTGCGCGACGTGGTCGCCGAGGTGCTCGTCACGGTCCGTCGGGACCCGCCCGTCGGCTGGCTCGTCACGCTGGGTGCCGGAGGCGTCATGACCGAGCTGCTGGGCGACACCGTGCACCTGCTCGCGCCGGTGACGGTCGACGACGTTCGGGGCGCGCTCGCGCAGCTCCGGACCTTCCCGTTGCTGGCCGGCTTCCGCGGGCGGTCGGCTGCCGACGTCGGCGCGTTGGCTGCGCTCGTCGTGCGGTTGGCGGAGGCGGTCGTCGGCGACACCGGCGTCGTCGAGGTCGAGCTGAACCCGGTGCTCGTCGGCCGCGCGGGCGCTGGGGCGGTCGCTGTCGATGCGCTGTGGATCGAGGACGAGGGAGCCCGGACATGACCGAGACGATCCAGATCGAACGCGACGGGCCGATCGTCGAGATCACGATCGACCGGCCGACTGCGAACGCGATCGACGGCTCGACGAGCCGGGCGCTCGGCGAGGTGTTCGCTTCGCTCGACGCCGACCCTGAGGTGCGAGTGGCGATCCTCACGGGTGCGGGGACCCGTTTCTTCTCCGCCGGATGGGACCTCGGCGCAGCGGCCAGCGGCGAGTCGTTCGACGAGGACTGGGGTGTCGGCGGCTTCGGCGGCTTCCCGGACCTGCCGGACCGGCGGACACCGGTCATCGCCGCGGTCAACGGGCTCGCGGTCGGTGGCGGGTTCGAGATCGCCATGGCCGCTGACCTGATCGTTGCCGCCGACCACGCCGACTTCTTCCTCAGCGAGGTGCGCCTCGGGATGCTGCCCGACGCCGGGTCGATCCGGCTCCCGAGGATGCTCCCGCGCCACATCGCCCGAGAGCTGCTGCTCACGAGCCGGCGGATGGGAGCCGCCGAGGCGGCGCGCTGGGGTCTCGTGAACCGGGTCGTGCCGCACAACGAGCTGAAGGTCGTCACGCGGGCGATGGCCGCGGAGATCGTCGCCGCCGCGCCGTTGTCGATCGCCGCGCTCCTCGACATCGAGCGGCGCACGGCACACCTCTCGATCGCCGAAGCGATGCAGGTGCTGCCGCGCCTGGCCAGCTACCGCGCCGCGATCGACTCCGCGGATGCGCAGGAAGGCCCGCGGGCGTTCACCGAGCGCCGCCCGCCCACGTGGCTCGGCCGCTGACGCCACGCCTCATCGCCGCAACGCCGCACACGCGGCGGACGGTCGGACCGGCTCGGGACGCGCAACGGCCGCAGGGACGATGCCCTGCGGCCGGCTCCTCGAGTGGGCGATGCGGGCCTCGATCCCGCGACCCCCACGGTGTGAACGTGGTGCTCTTCCGACTGAGCTAAACGCCCGAGGGACCGACAATCTAGCAAGGCCGACCCGCAGCGGACCACCCGCTGCGGACCCGGACGCGCGGCCACGCCGACGGCGCGGAGCCGTCAGCGGCCGCTGCCCTCGACCGAACCCTCCAGATCGGCGCCGGTGAAGTCGAACGCGATGCAGGCGTAACCGCCGTCGTCGCGCCGCCAGTTCCGCTCGCTCGGGTAGACGAAGGCGAAGTCGTAGGCGCTCGCCTCGTACGACACGTCCAGGTAGTCCTCGAACTCCCGGAAGCAGCGTTCGCGGATGTCGGCCTGCACCTCGGACTCACCCGGATACGTTCGGCGGCCGGCGCCTTCGAGCTCGCCGGTCAGGAACACCTCACCTTCGTGCGGACGATCGCAGTCCTGCTCGCGCAGACCGAAGAACAGCCCGTCGTCCGGGACGCGCACGCAATCGCCGACGTCGATGCCGGCGATCACAGAGTTGTCGTCATCGAACGCGCCGAGCGCGGCCGCCACGTAGAAGGCGATGCCGATCACGATGCCGACGATGCCGAGCACGATGCCCGCGATCGCCATCCCGCTGCCGGTCAGCCTGCCCCCGCTCCGGCGGATCTCGGAGCGGGCGATCAGGCCGAAGATCAGGGCCAGGATCGCCGGGATCCCGGTGAAGCAGAGCACGACGCCGACGATCCCGAGCACCATCGCCGCGATCGCCTTGCCCGACCGCCCCGAGAGGCCCGGGGCGGGCGGCATCGGCACGCCGGGCTGGAAGACCGTGCCGGGAGCCATCGGCGGACCGGAGGGACCAGGCGAACCAGGCGGCCCAGGCTGCGGCGGGGGCGGTGGCGGCGATCCGGGTGCGGCAGCGGGCGGCGGAGGCGGGCCAGGCTGCGGCGGGGGCGGCGGGACAGGGGGCGGGGGGACGTCGCTCACGGGTGGGCACGTTAGGACGGCGACGTGGGTGCCGGGGCAACCGACGCCCGGATCAGCCGCCGCCGATCGTCACGCAGGCGATGCCCATGCCCTGGCGGTCGCGGTGCGGCTCGGTGCCGAACGGGCAGGTGGCGTCGAACGGGATGAACGACGTGACGACGCCGTCGTTCGGCTGGTCGCAGGCGACCTTGCGGGCATCGGTGTTCGGCTCGACGACGATGCAGTCGCCCTGGCGCATGATCGGATCGACCGCCGGCGGATCAGCCGGGTCACCGCGGTTCGTGAGCGCGCTGAACACGAAGCCGAGCACCATCGCACCGCCCACGAGCCCGGCGAGCGGCCCGAACGGGAACCGCGACGGGCCTGACGCAGCCGGCCGCGGCGTCACCGGGTAGTGCTCCTCCTGCAGGCGGTCGACCGGCTCGGCACGGGCGAACGAGCCGGCAGCGGGCGAGCGCAGGGACGCGTCGTACATCGCCCGCCGCCCGGGGTCGGACAGCGCCCGCCACGCGGCGTTGATCTCTGCCATCTCCGGCGACGACACGCCGCCACGGGCGTCCGGGTGGTAGCGGCGGGCCAGCCGGCGATATGCCTCCCTGACCTCGTCGGCGGAGGCGTCGGGGCGGATGCCCAGGCGGTCGTAGTGGGTATCGATCGCGCAAACGCTACGGGGACTCTGGCCGCACCGAACCACCCGAACGCCAGTACTCGCCGCCGGCACGATCGAGATAGCCGTCGTCGACCAGGTAGCGGCGCAGCGCGGCGGCATCGGGGTGGCGCTTGCCGATGATCAAGTTGACCATCGCTTCCGAGTACCTGACGCCGGGCTCGAACTCCTGCGCCAGCCAATCGAGGATCACCTGCCGCTTGCCGTGGGCGGAGGGGATCTGCGTCAGCCGGCCGTCGACGACGAACGCCCGCATGACCTTCGCAACCGCGGGCGAGGCACCGACCTGCTCCTCGGCCGTCGGTGCGGCGCGCTGGTGCGCGGCTCGTGACGCCTCACGAAATGCTTCGGCGAGCAGGTGCAGGCCACCGCCGGCACCCTGGATGACGAGCCCTGCGCTGACCAACCGCGCCAGCGCCTTGCCTGCCGCCGGATGGTCGAGACCGGTCGCTGCCACGACCTGGTCGAGCGTGGCCGACCCGAGCACGAGCGCGGCAACCACGGCACGGCGATCGTCGTCGGCGAGCAGACCCACGATCGTGGCTGCGTCGGGAACCTGGTCGGATACCACGTGCGGCTCAATACCCGAGGTCGGGGTCGACGGACCCGATCAGCTCGCCGCCCATCGCGTACCGGCGCACGTTCGTCGTGATCCGCTCGGACAGCAGCGGGATCGCCATCTCGGGCGTGTTGCCGACGTGCGGCGTGATGATGCAGTTCGGCATCGACCAGAGCGGATGGCGGTCGGGCAGCGGCTCCGGATCGGTGACGTCGAGGCCGGCACCGCCGATCTCGCCTTCCCGCAGCGCCCAGACCAGGTCGTCCGTGACGACGTGCTTCCCGCGCGCCACGTTCACCAACCAGGCGTGCTGCTCCATCGACTCGAGCTCGCCCCTGGCGATGATCCCCTCGGTCTCGGGCGTCAGCGCGAGCGCCAGCACCACGACGTCCGCGCCGGGGATCGCGTCGACGTAGCGGTCGCTCTCGAGCACCTCGTCGGCGCCGTCCATGTGCTGCACGCGGTTGCGCACCACCGTGACGTGGCAGTCGAACGGCACGAGCAGCCGTAGCAGCGACCGGGTGATGCCCCCACCGCCGAGGATCGTGACGTTCGCGCCGAGCAGGTTGCGGCCTTCCGGGCTGCTCCAGGTGCTGGTTCGGGCGTACCTGCCGATACCACGCATGCCGGCGAGCGCGAGGGTGAGCGCCATCTCGGCGACCGGCTCCGCGTAGACGCCCTTGCCGCAGGTCCACTCGCGGTCGTCGTCGATCAGGTGGAGGTAGTACTCGATCCCGGCGAACGGCAGCTGCACCCAGCGCACCTGGTCGGCGCCGTCCAGGACCTCTTCCAGCAGGTCGGGGCGGCGCGGTTCGCCCCACACGAGCGCCTCGGCGGACTCGACCGGGACGACGTGACCGCCACCAGCGACGATCGCATCCGCCATCCACGAGGGCGCCCCCACGGGAGCCAGGGCAACACGTGGCGGGCGTGGACTTGGCATGCGCGGGAAAGGCTAGCCCGGGGGCTGGCGAGGGATTCCGTCGTCCAGGCTCGCCTCGGCGCTGGAATCCCTTGCACCGGGCGTGGTCAGCGACGAAGATTCGAGACCCATGAGCCGTGCCGGGAGCAGTCTGGACGAGGTCGATCGGGCGATCATCGAGCAGCTGCAGGCGGATGGGCGGATGCCGTACACCCGACTCGGCGCTGCGGTGGGTCTGTCCGAGGCTGCCGCGCGGCAGCGGGTGCAGCGGTTGACCGACGCCGGCACGCTCCAGATCGTCGCCGTGACCGACCCGATGCAGCTCGGGTACCGGCGGATGGCGATGGTCGGCATCCGCGCCGAGGGTGACACGTCCGAGATCGCAGCGAAGCTCGAGGCCTTCCCCGACATCGACTACCTCGTGATGACGGCCGGGTCGTTCGACCTGATGGCCGAGGTGGTCGTCGAGGACGACGCCGGGCTGCTCGAGCTCAGCAACCGCATCCGCGGCGTTCCGGGAGTGCGCTCGACGGAGACCTTCATCTACCTCGGCGTCGTCAAGCAGACCTACGCATGGGGCGCCCACTGACATGATGCGCACATGCCGTTGACCGTCGGAGTACCCAAGGAGATCAAGACCGCCGAGCACCGCGTGGCGATGACGCCGGACGGCGTGCGCGAGCTCGAGCGGGCGGGGGTCGAGGTCTTCGTCGAGACCGGAGCGGGCGACGGCGCGTCGATCTCGGACACGGACTACGCCGCCGCGGGCGCCACCATCGTGCGCACCGCGGCCGACGCGTGGGGCCAGGAGATGGTCGTGAAGGTGAAGGAGCCCAAGCCCGAGGAGTTCCGCTTCCTCCGCTCCGACCTCACGCTGTTCACCTACCTCCACCTCGCCGCGTACCCGGAGGTGGCGAAGGCCCTGATCGCTGCGGGCACGACGGCGATCGCCTACGAGACGGTGCAGAACGAGGACGGCGCGCTGCCGCTGCTGGCGCCGATGAGCGAGGTCGCCGGCCGGCTGGCGCCGCAGATGGGCGCCCACTTCCTCGAGCGCCACAACGGCGGCCGCGGGGTGCTCATGGGCGGCTCGCCCGGCGTGCGCCCGGCGAAGGTGGTCGTGCTCGGCGCGGGCAACGTCGGCTGGAACGCAGCATGGATCGCCGCCGGCATGGAGGCCGAGGTCGTGCTGCTCGACAAGAACGTCGACCGGCTGCGCTGGGTCGACCAGATCCACAAGGGTCGGATCATGACGCTCGCGTCGAACCGCGGCGCCGTGGAGCGCAGCGTCGCCGACGCCGACCTCGTGATCGGTGCCGTGCTGGTCGCCGGTGGTCGTGCGCCCGTCGTCGTCACCGAGGACATGGTCCGCGGGATGAAGCCGGGTGCGGTGATCGTCGACGTGGCAGTCGACCAGGGTGGCTGCGTCGAGACGATCCGCGAGACCACCCACAACGAGCCGACGTACGAGCTGCACCGGGTGATCCACTACGCCGTCGGCAACATGCCCGGCGCGGTGCCGAACACGTCCACGTACGCGCTGACGAACTCGACGCTCCCGTACCTGCTCGAAGTGGCGCTGCACGGCGCTGCCGGGGCGGCGCGCCGTGATCCGGCCCTCGGGCACGGCGTCAACACGGTGGCCGGGCGGATCACGAACAGGCCCGTCGCCGACTTCCTCGGCGTGGAACCCGTGGATCCGCTGGTCGCCCTCGGCGGGTGATCGCCGGGTGATCAAACCGCGTCAGCTCCGTGATCGGCCCGTTCGAGCACAGCTGTAGCGTTCGGCGATGGCCACGCCCGCCGACCAGCTCGACCTCCCGGTGCTCGACTTCTTCGCCGTCACGGACCGCGCCGAACAGGAGCGCCAGGTCCGCGCCGCGGCGGACCGGCACTGGCTCGCGCGCAACGCGTTCGGCTACGTCGTGACCCGCTACGACGACGTCGTCGCGGTGCTCCGCGACAAGCGGTGGCACAGCGCGGCGAACGTCATCATCGACATCCAGGGCGTGACGAACGAGGAGTTCCTCTCCCGCCGGCGGACCTCGATCCTGTCGGCGGAGGGCGACGTGCACACGCGGTTGCGTCGGCTCGTCGCGCCGGCGTTCTCGCCGAGGGCGGCGGAACGGCTGCGGCCGTTCATGCGCGAGGTCGTCGGCGGCCTCGTCGACGCGGTCGCGCCGACCGGGCGTGCTGACGTCGTCGGCGACATCTGCGAGCCGTACCCGATCCCGATCATCTGTGAGCTGCTCGGCGCGCCGAAGGAGGACTGGCAGCTGTTCAGCCGGCTCGCCGCCGACGTGCTGCGGATCTTCAACTTCGACCTCGCCAACGAGCTCGAGATCATCATGGCGGCGCAGGACGAGCTCGACGCGTACACGCGGGAGCTGATCGCGGAGCGCCGCTCGAGGCCAGCGGACGACCTCATCACCGAGTTGATCGCGGCCGAAGAGGCGGGCGATCGGCTCGACAACGACGAGCTGGTGATGATGGTCGAGGCCGTGATCGTGGGCGGCACGGACACGACCCGCAACCAGCTCGGGTGTGCAGTCGGGCTGTTCTCCGACCACCCGGACCAGTGGGCACTGCTCGCCGAGCGTCCCGAGCTCGCGCCGCGGGCCGTCGAGGAGTGCATGCGCTACCTCGGCGCGGTGCGTGGCACCGGTCGTTTCGCCTCCGAGGACATCGAGTACAAGGACGTGTTGTTCCCGAAGGGCACGATGATCTCGCCGAGCATGACCTCTGCGAACCGGGACTCGGCGGTGTTCCCCGACCCCGGCACGTTCGACATCACGCGCGAGCCGGTCGGGCAGCCGCAGCTGACGTTCGGCTCGGGGATCCACTACTGCCTCGGTGCCTCGCTGGCGCGGGCCGAGCTGCAGGAGGCACTGCCGATCCTCGCCGCTCGCCTGCCCGACCTGAAGATCGACGGCGAGATCACCTGGAAGCCCACGACGGTCGGCATCTGGGGGCCCGAGCGCCTCCCCGTGACCTTCCGCCCGGCGCGTATGGTTCCGGCATGAAGCTCGGTCTCACCACGGGGTACTGGGGCAGCGGTCCGCCTGCTGGCGCGCTCGAATCGGTGAAGGAGGCGGAGCGGCTCGGCTTCGACTCGGTCTGGACGGCGGAGGCGTACGGATCCGACGCGCTCACGCCGCTCGCGTGGTGGGGCAGCCAGACCGAGCGGATCAAGCTCGGCACGTCGATCATCCAGATGAGCGCCCGCACGCCGGCGGCGACGGCGATGGCGGCGATGACGCTCGACCATCTCTCGCAGGGCCGCGTGCTGCTCGGTCTCGGCGCGTCCGGTCCCCAGGTGGTCGAGGGCTGGTACGGGCAGCCCTATCCGAAGCCGCTCGCCCGCACCCGCGAGTACGTCGAGATCGTGCGCCGGATCATCCGCCGCGAGGAGCCGGTGTCGTTCAGCGGCGAGCAGTACCAGATGCCGTTCCAGGGCGGCACCGGGCTCGGCAAGCCGCTGAAGAGCACGATCCACCCGTTCCGCCCCGAGATCCCGATCTACCTCGGTGCCGAGGGTCCGAAGAACGTCGCGCTCGCCGCCGAGCTCTGCGACGGCTGGTTGCCGCTGTTCTTCGCGCCGAAGGACGATGCCTGGTACCGCAACTGCCTCCAGGAGGGCTTCGCCGCCGCCGGCGATCCGGGGAAGGCGGAGCGGTTCGACGTCGCGGCGACGTTGATGGTCGTCCCCGGCGACGATGTCGAGCAGTGCGCGGACCTCCTGCGCCCGATGCTCGCGCTCTACGCCGGCGGCATGGGCGCGAAGGGTCAGAACTTCCACTTCGACGTGTTCGCCCGGATGGGCTACGAGGCAGAGGCCACGAAGATCCAGGAGCTCTACCTCGCGGGACGCAAGCCGGAGGCGATCGCTGCGGTGCCGCTGTCGATGGTCGAGGACATCGCGCTCATCGGGCCGCCGGACAAAATCAGGGGCGAGCTGCCGAAGTGGCGCGAGACGTGCCTCACGACGTTCCTCGTCGGTGGCCCGGCACAGACGCTCGGCGGGCTCGCCGACCTCCTCACCAGCTGACCAGGTCGAGAGCTCAGCGCGCCGAGCTCAGCCCGCCGAGCTCAGCGCGACAGCGTCGCCCGCACGAGCTCCGCTGTCGCGCGCGCCTCGTCGGCACTGGCGGCGAGGACGTCGACGTGCCCCATCTTGCGGCCGGGCCGGGGTTCGCGCTTGCCGTAGAGGTGCAGCTTCGTGCCGGGGTGGGCGAGCACGCCGGCCCAGTCCGGATCACCGCCGGCCCACGCGTCGCCGAGGACGTTGAGCATCGCGACCGGTGAGTCGAGCGCGGTGTCGCCGAGCGGCAGACCGCAGATCGCTCGGACCTGCTGCTCGAACTGCGACGTCCGGCAGGCGTCGAGCGTCCAGTGCCCGCTGTTGTGCGGGCGAGGGGCGAGCTCGTTCACGAGCAGGCGGCCGCCGACGACGAACAGCTCGACCGCGAACACCCCGCGGTAGTCGATCTCCTCGGCGATGGTCCTCGCGATCGCGACCGCCTCGTCGGCGAGCCCTGGCGGCACCCGAGCGGGCACGACGGTGAGGTCGAGGATGCCATCGGCGTGCGCGTTCTCGGCGACGGGGAACGCTCGGAACTCACCGGTCAGGCTGCGTGCCGCCACGACGCTCAGCTCGCGCTCCAACGGCAGGAGCGTTTCGAGCACGCATGGCACCCGCCCGAGCTCCACGAACGCGGCGCGCAGCTGGTCGACCGTGTCGACGCGCCGCTGGCCCTTGCCGTCGTAGCCGAGGCGGGCGGTCTTGAGGATCGCCGGCAGCCCGACGGCAACGGCAGCAGCCGAGAGGTCGTCCTCGGGGCGCACTAGTGCGTACGGCCCCACGTCCAACCCGGCGCCGGCGACGAACGCCTTCT
Organism: Acidimicrobiia bacterium; assembly: GCA_050248955.1. GTDB lineage: Bacteria > Actinomycetota > Acidimicrobiia > Acidimicrobiales > Ilumatobacteraceae > JBFWRK01. Next base: position 154,538 of record JBFWRK010000006.1, on the reverse strand, counting down.
CGGCGATCCGGTCCTGTGCGATCGCGAGGGCCCGCGGTCCGGGCGCAACGAGCGTGCGGGCGGCGAGCCGCTCGAGGGCGGACGCCGGCGGGTTCTCGAACTCCGTCGTCACCACCGCGCAGCGGCTCGCCATCGCGTCCAGCGCCGCCGGGTCGTCGTACGCCGCGACGAGGTGCTCGTCGACCACGGCGTGGACGGGTGCGCCGGCGTCGGGGTCGACCGCGACGATGCCGTACCCCATCGCCCTCGCGGCGAGCGCGAACATCCGCCCGAGCTGGCCGCCACCGAGCACGCCGATCGTCGCCGGCGGCAGGATCGGTGCGGTCACGACGGTGGGAGCGTCATCGCCGCGACCTGCTCGCGGAGCGACGATCGGTACGCGTCGAGCAGCTGCGCGAGCGCCGCGTCGTCGACGGCGAGCATCGCCACCGCGAACAGTGCCGCATTCGCAGCACCGGCGTCGCCGATCGAGAACGTGGCCACCGGCACGCCCTTCGGCATCTGCACGATGGAGTAGAGCGAGTCGAGTCCCTGCAGGTGCCGGGACGGCACGGGCACGCCGAGCACGGGCACCGTCGTCGAGGCGGCGAGCATCCCGGGGAGGTGGGCCGCACCCCCGGCACCGGCGATGATGCAGCGCAGACCCCGCTCCCTCGCCGTGCGGGCGTAGTCGTACATCGCCTCCGGCGTGCGGTGGGCGGAGACGACTCGCGTCTCGTGGGCGACGCCGAACTCGGCGAGCAGTTCGCTCGCGTGGCGCATCGTCGACCAGTCCGAGGACGATCCCATCACGACGCCGATCACCGGCTCACCGGAATCGCGGGACAACGGTGCCGGCTGCATGGTTCAATCGTACGAACTTGACCGATGGGTCAAGCGTTTCTGCCATGACCGTCCCGATCGCACCGCCGCTCCCCCATTCGCACACGCCCGGCTCCGCCCGGGCGGCGTTGACGTACCGCGACTTCCGGCTGGTCTGGCTCGGGCTGCTCGCTTCGAACATCGGCACGTGGATGCAGAACGTCGCGCTGCCTGCCTACGTGCAGCGCCGGACGGGCTCGGCGGCGGCCGTCGGGGTGCTCGTCTTCGCGCAGCTCGGCCCGCTCCTGGTGCTCTCGATCCCGGGTGGGATCCTCGCCAACCGGTTTCCCCGCCGCCCGTGGCTGATCACGATGCAGGGTGCGCAACTCGTGTTCTCGCTCGTGCTCGCCGCGCTCGTCGCCCGGGACGCGCCGATCGCCGCGCTGTTCGGCATCAACCTGCTCGTCGGGATCGCCAACGCCCTCAACGCGCCCGCCTTCCAGGCCTCGATCCCGCTCCTCGTCGACCGGCGGGACCTACCCGGGGCGATCGCGCTCAACTCGGCGAGCCTCAACGGGTCCCGGGTCATCGGGCCGGTGATCGCAGCGCTGCTCGGCGTCTGGGGTGTCACCGTGTCACAGCTGTTCGTCATCAACGCGGCGACGTACCTGTTCGTCATCGCCGCGCTCGCCGTCGTGCAGATCCCCGTCGTCGCCGACCGCTTCGGCGGGCAGGGCTGGCGGCAGCTGACGGTCGGCCTCCGCATCGCGCGGCAGCGCCCGATCCTCGGCCGGTTGCTGCTGTCGATGGCGCTGTTCTCGTTCTTCTCGCTCCCGTACGTCGGTCTCTTCCCGTCCGTCGCCGAGCTGAACTTCGGCATCGACGCGAGCAGTCCGACGTACAAGTGGCTGTACGCGACCTGGGGTCTCGGCGCCTGCCTCGGCGCCCTCGGCACGGGCACGGTCTTCGCGAAGGTCGACAAGCGGCGGCTCATCACACCTGGCTTCCTCGGGTTCGCGGTGAGCCTCGCCGCGTTCGCGGTCGTGAGCAGCCCGGGGCCCGCGTTCCCGATCGGTTTCGTGCTCGGCTTCTGCTACTTCCTCACCGCGACGGGGATGCTGACCGTGCTCCAGGAGCACATCGAGGACCACGAGCGCGCCGTCATCATGTCGTTGTGGTTCATGACGTTCGGCGGGACCGTGCCGCTCGGCAACCTCGTCTTCGGGCCGATCATGGACCACATCGGCGCGCGCTGGATCATGCTCGGCGGCGCGGTGTTCGCAGTGTTCCTCGCACGGTGGTGCAACCTCGACACACCGAGATGGCGCGGTTCAGGCGAGCAGCCGCGCGGCAAGCCGTTCCAGCCCGGCGACCCTGCTGCCCTTGACGAGTACGGCATCGTCGCCGGTGACTGAGAGCTCCACCTCGCCGGCCGATCCGGCGGAGGGCACGCCGTAGAGATCGGTGCCCACAGCGACGAGCTCGATCCCCCGTTCCGCGGCGAAGGCGGCGATCGCCCGGTGCTCCACCTCCGGTTCGGTGATCTCTGCCATCACGCCGAGCACCGCGACGTGGCGCGCCGCAGGGACTGCCAGCAGCGCGTCGAGAGCGGCCCGCATCGACGTCGGGTTGGCGTTGTACGCGTCGTTGATCACGACGGCGCCCGACTTCGCGAGGCTGATCTCCATCCGCCACGCTGACAGCGCTGCGGTCGCGAGCCCTGCTGCGATGCCCTCGAGGGGCACGTCGAGCACGAAGCCCACGGCAGCCGCAGCGCAGGCGTTCGGGACCATGTGCGCGCCGCTCACGGCGAGCGCCACGTCGACGCTGCCGTCCGGAGTGACGAGCGTGAAGGCCGCGCGAGCCAGCCGATCGAGGCGGATGTCCTCGGCGCGCACGTCGGCGCCCGCCTCGCCGAAGGTGAGCACGGTGGCGGGCGTACGGGACCGCAAGGCGAGGACGAGCGGTTGCGCGGCATTGAGGATCGCGGTGCCGGTCGCCGGGAGCGCCTCGACGAGCTCACCCTTCGCCCGCGCCACGCCCTCGATCCCGCCGACGCGTTGGGAATGGGCTTCGGCGACGTTGGTGACGACGCCGATCGTCGGCCGCGCGACGTCGCACAGCCGGGCGATCTCGCCGAACCCGCGCATGCCCATCTCGAGCACGAGCACTTCCACGTCGTCCGGAGCACCGAGGATCGTCACGGGCAGGCCCTGGTCGTTGTTGTACGACCGCTCGTTCGCCGCCGTGCGCCACGTCGTCCGCAACACGGCCGCGGTGAGGTCCTTCACGCTCGTCTTGCCGACCGAGCCGGTGACGCCGACGACCCGATCGGGCAGTCGTGACCGGCCCCAACGGGCGAGGTCGAGCAACGCCGTCGCGGTGTCCTCGACCACGATCGCCGTACCGCCCGGAAACGTGGGCTCGTGCGCCGTGAGGTACGCGCCGGCACCGGCGGCGAGCGCAGCCGCGATGAAGTCGTGCCCGTCCCGGTCGGCGACGATCGGCACGAAGAGCTGGCCGATCGCGAGCGATCGGGAGTCGAACGACGCGGAGTCGAGCGGTAGGTCCGGTCCGACGAGCCGCCCTCGCGTTGCTGCAGCCACGTCGCTCGCCAGGAATCGCACGGCGCGAAGCGTGCCAGGGTCTCGCGAGACGGACCAACTACCGTCGTCCAACGTGGCCGACCAACGGATCAACCTCGTCGTCATCTTCGGCGGTCAGTCGGCCGAGCACGACGTCTCGTGCGTGACGGCTGCTCACGTGCTGAAGGCCGCAGACCCCGACCGCTACTGCATCAACGCCGTCGGCATCTCCCGGGACGGCGAGTGGCAGCTCGCCGAAGGGGCGATGGCCGCGCTCGCCGCAGGCCCGGAATCGCTCCCTGGCCGGCTGGAGGTCGCTGGTCCGAGCACGAGCGCGGCGCCGGTGCTCGCCGCGGCTGCTGCGACGGGCACCACCGTGGTGCTGCCTCTACTGCACGGCCCGATGGGCGAGGACGGCACCGTGCAGGGGATGCTCGAGCTTGCCGGGGTGCCGTACGTCGGTTCGGGCGTGCTCGGCTCTGCGCTCTCGATGGACAAGGCGATGGCCAAGCAGGTCCTCGCGCAGTGCGGCATCCCGCAGGCGCGGTGGCACAGCGCGCGCGAGCACGAGCTCACCCCCGGCATGCCCGCCCGCCTGGCCGACGAGCTCGGTCTGCCCGTGTTCGTGAAGCCGGCGAACATGGGATCGTCCGTCGGCGTGACGAAGGCGAAGTCGGTCGAGGAGCTGGCGGAGGCGATCCGCGTCGCGCTCACGTACGACGAGTGGGTGGTCGTCGAGGAGGCGATAACCGGCCGGGAGATCGAGGTGGCGGTGCTCGGCAACCTCGAGCCCCGGGCGAGCGTGCCCGGCGAGATCATCCCCGGCCACGAGTTCTACGACTACGAGGACAAGTACGTCGAGGACGGGTCACAGCTCGTCATCCCGGCGCCGATGGCGGCCGCTGACGCCGAGCGAGTGCGGGCCCTCGCGATCGAGGTGTTCACCGCGTTGCGCGCCGAGGGCATGGCGCGCGTCGACTTCTTCTTCGAGGAGGGCGGGCGCGGGTTCCTCTGCAACGAGATCAACACGATCCCCGGCTTCACGCCGATCTCGATGTACCCGAAGCTGTGGCAGGCGAGCGGGCTCAGCTATCCGCAGCTGATCGACGAGCTCGTCCAGCTCGCGCTCGAGCGCCATGCCCGGCGGCGGCGGAACACGAGCCCGAGCCGCTGACGACCGGACGCAACCCTTCGACCGACACGGCCGACACGACCGACACGACCGACACGGCCGACACGGCCGACACGACCGACACGGCCGACACGACGGACACGGCCGTCACGTCCTTCACGACCCGCCGTCCAGATGGCGGGCGCCGCGCTGCGCCGCGGCCTCCCACCAGCGGAGCTCGGACTCGTCGCCGAGCGCCTTCTCCCAGCCGAACGTCGCCATCATCCCGAGCAGGCACAGCTCGAGCTGCGTATCGAACCAGTCGCTCGTGTCGATGCCGTAGCGGTCGAGCGCGGCCCGGAACGTGTCGACGGTGACCTCCTTCGACTCGGGCAGGCGGGCCCGGTTGAGCGCCAGGTACCACGCGAAGTCCCAGCACGCCGGGCCGGCACCGGGGTACGCCCAGTCGAGCAGGATCGTCCTGCCGTCCGGATGGCTGCCGAGGTTGCCCATCTTCCAGTCGCCCTGGAGGAACGTCGACGGCGTCGCCGCCAGCGCGTCGACCAACGGCTCGGGATCGGCATGGATGGATGTCGCCAGCGCGTGCAGTGCGGGCGACTTCTCCTCGAGCGCCGCCCATCCGTCGCGGGCGACGAGGAGCGTCGCCGAGACGTCGGGCCGACCGAGCTCCGGGGCGATGTTGTCCGGGGCGAAGAACCGCAGGCGCTCCGCCATCGTGCACAGTCCGATGTCGTCGCTCCAGCCCCAGAACGCGGCGGACAAGGCAGCGAGGTGGTCGACGAGCTGACGGTGCAGCGCGACCGGTATGAGATCGTCGCCCTCCGGAACGAGCCCTGCACCGATGTCGCGCATCAGCACGGCGAGCAACGCGTCCTCTCCTTCACCCTCGACGGCCATGCCGACGACAGCATGATCGATGCAGGACGGGGCGCGGTCCATCAGGCCTGCCTGCCAGATCTTGAACGTGCGGACGTCACGATCGCCCGTCACCCGCATGATCCAGTCCGAGCGATAGCCGAGCTGCTTGAGGAAGTACCGCCGCCCACCGAGCTCCACCTGCTCGAACGTCGAGCCCGAACGAGCGTCGCCCGGCGTCACGACGACACGGCTGGTCGCGCCGGCGACGAGCTCGTCGACGGTCGCCGCGATGCGGGGAGGTGTCCTCGACACCTCCCCATCGTCGCGCGACGCCAGCACCCCACGAGCGAACCGAGCGGGGGTGGGCCGAGGCGGGGGTGGGTCGGGCAGGTCGTCAGAGGTACAGGGCAGCGCGCAGGTAGGCGAGCAGCTCGGCTCGCAACCGTCGCAGACCGATGGTGGACGGCTCCCAGCCGACCGCGCGGAGCACCTCCGGCTCGGTCGCGACACCGATCACCGTCGCGTAGCAGAGCGAGAGGACGAGACGCGGATCGCCGGAACGCATCCTGCCCGCATCCATCTCCTCCTGCAGGAACTGCACGCCGCGCTCGACGAGCGGCCGCATCCGCCCGAGGAGCCGCTCGGAGACCTCGGCACCCAACCGGTTGAGCTCGCGCACGAGCCCGAGCAGCTCCGGCCGCCGCACCGCGGGGCGGAACACGGCACGCACGACGGCCTCGACGCGGTCGAAGCCCCGGTCCGCGGAGCGCAGCGCCGCCTCGACCGTGACCGTCAGCTCGTCCGCCGAGCGCTCGATCACCGCGACGAGCAGCTCGTCCTTCGACGTGAACCAGTACAGGACGGTCTGCTTCGTGATGCCCGCCTCGGCTGCGATCTCGTCGAGCGACACCGCTTCGAAACCGCGACTTCCGAACCGCAGGAGCGCGGCGTCGAGGATCCGTTCGCGGGTCGGTCGTCGAGATGTTCCCATCATCTCTACCAAATGGTAGACATGACCGTCGTGATCGCCGAAGCGCTCTCCGGCAAGCGGATCGCCATCACCGGTTCGACCGGATTCGTGGGTACTGCGCTCGTCGAACGCCTGCTCCGCGGCGTGCCCGACTGCGAGCTCGTGCTCCTGGTGCGCGACGGCAAGCGCACACCCGCGTCCGAGCGGGTGCGGCGTGAGATCCTGAAGAACGACGCCTTCGACCGGCTCAAGGAGCAGTTCGGCGGCACGAAGCCATTCGGCGAGATGACGGCCCGCCGCATCACGACCATCAGCGGGGACGTCAGCACCGACGGCCTCGGCCTGTCGGCGGAGCACCGCGCCGTGCTCGCCTCGTGCGACATCGTGATCCACTCCGCGGCGACCGTCTCGTTCGACTCCCCGCTCGATTCGGCCGTCGAGGTGAACCTCCTCGGCCCGACCCGCATCGCCGACCTCCTGAACGAGATCGGCGTCGCGCCGCACCTCGTCGCGGTCTCGACGTGCTACGTCGCCGGCAACCGTCGCGGCTCCGCACCCGAGGAGCTCGTGTCAGCCGGACCGTTCGACCTCGGGCTCGACTGGCGCGTCGAGGTCGCCGCCGCCCGACGGCTGCGAAGCGATCTCGAGGCCGCCAGCCGTGACCCCGACCAGCTGCGCGGCTTCCGCGCGTCGGCGCGGGCAGAGCTCGGCGCCCCTGGCTCGCCGGCGCTCGCGGCGAAGACCGAGCAGCTGCGCGAGCGCTGGGTGTCGGACAGGCTCGTCGAGGCCGGCCGTGCTCGCGCCGCCAGCCTCTCGTGGCCGGACGCGTACGCCTACACGAAGGCGCTCGGCGAGCAGGCGCTCACCGAGACCCGCGGCGCCGTGCCGGTGTCGATCGTGCGGCCCTCGATCATCGAGTCCGCGTGGGCCGAGCCGTTCCCCGGCTGGATCCGCGGCTTCCGGATGGCCGAGCCGGTCATCATCTCGTACGCCCGCGGGCTGCTGAAGGAGTTCCCCGGCGTCCCGGAGGGCACGGTCGACGTGATCCCGGTCGATCTCGTCGTGGCGGCAATCATCGGCGTTGCCGCGCTCGGACCCGAGCGGGCGCCGGCGATCACGCAGGTCGCGTCGGGCTCGACGAACCCGCTCAAGTACCGGACGCTCGTCGACAACGTCCGCTCGTGGTTCACGGAGCACCCGCTCTACGACCCCGAGGGCCAACCGATCGTCGTGCCCGAGTGGAGCTTCCCCGGCCGCGGCCGCGTGCAACGTCAGCTGACGCGGGCGAAGAAGGTGCTCGGCCACGGCGAGCGGGTGCTCCAGGCGCTGCCGTTGCGGGGCAAGCAGGCGGACTGGTCGGCGAAGCTCGACGAGAAGAAGACCGAGGTGGCACGGGCGCTCGAGTACGTCGAGCTCTACGGCCTCTACACGGAGTGCGAGGCGATCTACTCCGTCGACCACCTGCTCGCCGCGTGGGACCAGCTGACGCCAGCGGACCAGGAGGCGTTCTGCTTCGATCCGCGGGTCATCGACTGGCCGACCTACGTGCACGAGATCCACCTCCCGTCGGTCGTGCAGCACGCGCGGGTGAAGACCGCGCCGGGCAAGTCGCGCATCGACCGGCCCGAGCGGCTGCGCCGCAACGTGCTCTCCCCCGACCGGCACGTCGCCGCGTTCGACCTCGAGAACACGCTCATCGCGAGCAACGTCGTCGACAGCTACTCGTGGCTCGCGACCCGCCGGCTCAACGGCCCGGACCGCATCCGCTACGTGATGCGCACCCTCGTCGAAGCACCTGGCCTGCTGTCGATGGACCGCAAGGACCGGAGCGACTTCCTGCGTCACTTCTACCGGCGCTACGAGAACGCGCCGGTCGAGCAGATCGACGAGGACGCCCGCGAGCTGATGACGCAGCTGATCATCACGAAGAGCTTCCCGGCCGGCATCCGCCGGGTGCGCGAGCACCGCGCCCTCGGGCACCGCACGATCCTCATCACTGGCGCGCTCAGCTTCGCCGTCGAGGGCCTGCGACCGCTGTTCGACGAGATCGTCGCTGCCGAGATGACCGTGAAGGCGGACGGCACCTACTCGGGAGAGATGGCAGAGGTGCCGCCGACCGGCGAGACCCGCGCCCAGATCCTCGCCGACTACTGCACCAGCGAAGGGTTGCGGATCGAGGAGTCGATCGCGTACGCCGACTCGACGTCAGACCTGCCACTGCTGGAGGCCGTCGGCTTCCCCGTTGCCGTGAACCCGGAGACGCGGCTCGCGGCCATCGCCCGCAAGCGCGGCTGGCTCGTCGAGCAGTGGGACAAGGCACCCGGCGGTCCGCGGCCGCTCCTCCCGATCGGGCCGATGATGAGCGACCGTGAGCGGCGGCGATTCTCGACGAGCGCGAGGACCGACCGGTGAAAGCGCTGCGCATCGATCGCAAGGCTGCCAAGTTCGCGCTCGCCCGGCTCGTCTCGCCCGTCAGCGCGACCGTGGCGGCCCGCTTCGGTCCGCTCGAGCTCGTCAAGGACGATCCGCCCGAGCTACCCGGGCCGGGCTGGCACCGCGTGCGGCCGCTGCTCACCGGGATCTGCGGCAGCGACCTGTCGATGGTGGAGGGCCACGCGTCGGTCTACTTCGACGACTGGACCTCGTTCCCGTTCGTACCCGGCCACGAGATCGTCGGCCTGCTGGAGGACGGCTCGCGCGTCGTCATCGAGCCGGTGCTCGGTCATGAGGCCCGCGGCTTCCCACCGCCGTTCGAGGGCGCCGCGCCGGGCGATGGCGACGACTACGCGCACCTTGCGACGGGCCCACTCGAACCCGGCATCCAGACCGGTTTCTGCTGCTCGACCGGGGGCGGTTGGGCCACCGAGTTCGTCGCCCACGAGACGCAGCTCCACCGCGTGCCGGACGAGATGCCCGACGAGCAGGCGGTGCTGATCGAGCCGACCGCCGCCGGCATCCACGCCGCCTTGCTCACGCTCCCGGTCGTCGGCGGCGTCGATCGCCCGGTCGTTGCCGTGCTCGGAGCGGGCACGATGGGACTCTGCGCGATCGCCGGCCTGCGCCGGTACGTGCCCGGTGTGCGCATCGTCGTCGGCGCCCGGTACCAGAACCAGCAGGCGCTCGCCCGCAGTCTCGGTGCCGACGTCGTCACGTCGCCCGCCGACCTCGCTCGCGCCGTGCGCCGCGAGGTCGGCTGCCACATCGTCGGCGACCACCTCTCCGGTGGCGCGCACGCGACGATCGACGCCGTCGGCAACAGCGGCAGCATCGCCGCGACCATCAAGATCACGAAGCCGAGGGGCCGCGTGGTGCTGATGGGCATGCCGGCCGAGGTCACGGTCGACCTCACCGGGCTCTGGCACCGCGAGACGCAGCTCGTGGGCGCGTACACCTACGGCACCGAGACGCTGGCAGACGGCACCCGCCGGCGGACCTTCGACCTCGCCATCGAGACCGCCGCGGCGAGCCGGCTGGACCAGCTGCTCTCGGCGACCTACCCGCTCGACGACTACGAGGACGCCATCGCCCACGCCTCCGCTGCGGGCCGCCGCGGCGCGGTGAAGGTGGCGTTCGACCTGAGACAGGAGAACCAGCGGTAATGCCCCGTCCCGGATTCGTCCTCGAGGTGGATCGCTCCACCCCTCCCATCCTCTTCTGGCGCGGCGAGAACTTCAGCCTCGAGAAGCTCCCCGCCGACCGCAGCCGCGTGATCTACGCACCCGAGCCGATCGAGGCGATCCGTGACGTCGACGGCGCGATCCTGCACGCGCTGCTGCACCCGGTCGACCAGGATCCTCTGCCCGAGCTCCTGTTCCCGGGGATGAAGCTCACGATCGCGTTCGACGACGTCAGCCTCCCGCTGCCGAAGATGCGCAGGCCCGACATCCGCCAGCGGATCATCGAAGCCGTGCTCGACCTCGCCGCCGAAGCGGGCGTCGACGACGTCCACCTCATCTCCGCGCTCGCGCTGCACCGCCGGATGACCGAGGCCGAGCTCCGCCACGCGGTCGGCGACCGCGTGTACGACGCGTTCGCGCCGCGCGGCCTGCTGTACCAGCACGACGCCGAGGACCCTGCGCAGCTGACGTTCCTCGGCACTACACCACACGGCGAAGAGGTCGAGATCAGCAAGCGGGCAGCCGAGAGCGACCTGCTCGTCTATGTGAACATCAACCTCGTCGCGATGGACGGTGGGTGGAAGAGCACGGCGACCGGGCTGTCGAGCTACCGCAGCCTTCGCCACCACCACAACCCGGCCACGATGGAGCGCAGCACGTCGTTCATGGACCAGCACAAGAGCGAGCTGCACAAGAGCAACTGGCGCATGGGCAAGGTGATGATCGACAGCGGCGTGAAGGTCTTCCAGATCGAGACGACGCTCAACACCGACACGTTCCCGGACCCGTTCAACTTCCTCTCGAAGCGCGAGTGGGAGTGGGGCGGCCGCGACCGGGCGACCTACCTCGCGACGACGAAGGCGCTGAAGCGGACACCGACGCGGCTGGCGCGCAACATCTTCCACTCGATCGAGTCGCCCCACCAGATGACGAGCGTCCAGGCGGGCGAGGTCGAGGCCGTGCACCGTCTGACGACCGAGCACGTGTACCGGCAGCAGCTCGTCGAGGTGGAGGGTCAGACCGACATCCTCACGATGGGGATCCCCTACATCTGCCCCTACAACGTCAACAGCATCATGAACCCGATCCTCGTGATGTGCATGGGGCTCGGCTACTTCTTCAACCTCTACCGCGGCAGGCCGCTCGTGCGCGAGGGCGGCGTCGTGATCATGACCCACCCGGTGCAGCCCGACTTCCACCCGGTGCACCACCCGAGCTACATCGACTTCTACGAGCAGGTGCTGGCCGACACGACCAACCCGCACGAGATGTCGAAGAAGTGGGAGCAGCAGTACGCCGAGGACGAGTGGTACAAGCACCTGTACCGCACGAGCTACGCGTACCACGGCGTCCATCCGTTCTACATGTGGTACTGGGGCGCCCACGGCATGCAGCACTGCGGCAAGGTGATCATCGTGGGCGGCGACACCAAGGCCATCCGCCGGCTCGGCTTCACGCCGGCGAGCACGATGGACGACGCGTTCGAGATCGCCAGCGACGTCGTCGGCCGCTCCGCCACCATCACCCACCTCCACGCGCCGCCGCTCATGGTGGCGGACGTCCGCTGAGGTCCGGCGATGGCTCGTGACGACGCGCCGTGGAAGCCGAGCGGCATGGCGAAGGCAGCGAAGGTGGCCGGTGCGATCGAGCGGGTCACCGGTGGCACGATCCGCAAGGCCGGGTCCTACGGGTTCCCGTACCGCTCCCCGACCGTGCCACGCGGCGTCGTCGTGCCAGAGGACGCGTCCAGGCTCGGCGCCGATTTCGACACCGACTGGGCCCGCCGGGCGCCGGCGAAGGCCGCTCGCCGGCTGCTCGCCGAAGGCCCGGTGCGCCTGTTCATGCAGGGCCTGGCGAGCCCGAAGATCTACGGCCTCGATCGCCTGGACGACCTGAAACGGCTCGGCGACGATGCGCCGCCGCTGATCTTCACGCCGAACCACCACAGCCACCTCGACACACCGCTGATGGCGGTGTGCGTGCCGGAGCCGTGGCGCTCGAACCTCGTCGTCGCCGCTGCTGCCGACTACTTCTTCGACAGCCGCTGGAAGGGCACGCTCGCTGCGCTCGCGCTCAATGCGATCCCGATCGACCGTGAGATCACCGGACGCAAGTCGTCCGACATGATCCGCCGGCTCGTGAAGGACGGCTGGAGCCTCGTGATCTATCCCGAAGGGGGCCGCTCACCCGATGGATGGGGCCAGGAGTGGAAGGGCGGCGCGGCGTACCTCTCCGGTCGGACCGGCGCCGCCGTCGTCCCCGTGTTCATCGACGGCACCGGCGCGCTGTTCGGCAAGGGCGCGAAGGGGATGAAGGCGGGCACCACGAACGTGGTGTTCGGCCGGCCGATGCGTCCCGAGGAGGGCGAGAGCACGCGCCGGTTCGCCGGCCGCATCGAGGCAGCAGTGGCAGCCCTCGGCGACGAGTCGCTGACCGACTTCTGGACCGCCCGCCGACGCGCGCACGCGAAGACGAGCCCGTCGCTCGGCGGTCCTGAGCACACCAGCTGGCGCCGGCAGTGGGCACTGTCGGAACGGCGTCAGCTCGGTACCGCAGGGTTGCGTCGCCGGCAGAAGCGGCGCTGGCCCGACCTCGACTGAGGTAGGAGTCTGAACGGCTCAGGCTTCGCCGAGCAGGTCGGCAAGGGCGGTTTCCAATCGCAGGACGCGGGTCTCGAGCTGCTCGACGCGATCGCGCAGTCCCGGTTCGCGCTCGCCAGCGGCTGACCGGCCATTGCCGGGCGACGCGTCGTGCGACGCCGACTCCTCGGCGAGCAGCTGCACCCAGCGCGCCTCTTTCTGGCCCGGCTGCCGTTCGAGGCGCATCGCCAGTGGCTCGGCGCGTGCCGCGAGACGGCCGAGCGCGTCGTCGACCTCGTCGACGCTCGCGAACGGGTGCAGCCGTTCCGTCCGCGTGCGCAGCTCGCCGTTCGTCTGCGGGCCGCGCAGCAGGAGCACGCCGAGCACGGCGAGCTCCTCGGCGTCGAGACCGAGCGATTCGCCCACGACGTGGCGGTACTTCGTGACACCCCGGCCGTGGGTCGGGTGCACGACGCGCGCCAGGTGTTGCTCCTTCAATGTCCGGATCGCGTCGTCGACCTCGGGCACATCGACGTGCATGATCGGGTCCCGGTTCGTCGATTGGTTGCAGCCGAGCACGAGCGCGTTCGCCGAGAGCGGATACTGGTCGGGCGTCGTCGCTTCCTTCTCGATCAACGTGCCGAGCACCCGTCCCTCGGTGACGGAGATCATCCGATCAGCCGGAGCTGGGGCCCGGGATGATGATCTCGTCGCCGGGGAAGATGGCGTGGTTGATGCCGTCCGACCATCCGTTGGCAGCGGCCAGGGCCTGCGGCGTGACGTCGAAGTTGCTGGCGATGCCCGACACGGTGTCGCCTGCCTGCACGGTGTAGGTCGCGCTGCCGTCGGCGCCCGTGGTGGCGGTTGGCGCCGCAGTCGTCGCCGTGGATGTGGCCGCCGTGGTCTCGGTGGTCTCGACGACGGGCTCGCCGGCGCAGTCCGGCGGGATCTTCAGCACGGTGCCCGGGAACGGAAACTCGTTCGGATCCGGGTCGATCTCGTTGAACGCCGCGATCAGGTCCCACGACTCGCAGCCGAGCTTCCTCGCCACCGCGATCGGGAAATCACCGGAGATGATCGAGTACGACGCCTCACCGGGGATCGCCGCAGGGTTGTTCGGGTCGACCGACGCGTCGACCGAGAGCGTGGTCGTCGTCGGGAGGATGGTTCGGAACACGGTCGCCGAACCGAGCGGGTTCAGTGACGTGTCGCTCGTGTCGTCGCCGGACCCACCACACGCCGAGAGTGCCAACACGGCGACTCCGGCCACGGCCGTCAACGACATCTTCGTACGCATGGAACCGCAGCGTAGGGCGTACGACCCAGTGTTACGACGTCATGGGTGTCACGCGAGCGGCCGCGTGGTGGGCGCGATGGGAGCGGGCAGCGACGTCTCCCCCATCAACCACTCGTCCGCCCCGGCGGCGCAGGCGCGTCCCTCGGCGATCGCCCACACGATCAGGCTCTGCCCGCGGCCCATGTCACCGGCGACGAACACACCGGGAACGCTCGACATGAACCGCTCGTCGCGGGCGGCGTTGCCGCGCTCGTCGAAGGCGACACCGAGCTGCTCGAGCCAGGCGCTCTTCTCCGGCCCGACGAAGCCGAGAGCGAGGAACACGAGGTCGGCCGGCAGCTCGCGGTCGGTACCTTCGATCTTCTGGAACCGACCGTCGCGCTGCTCCACCTCGTGGAGCAGCAGCGCCTTCACGTTGCCGGCGCCGTCGTCGAGGAAGCGCTCGGTGTTCACGCTGTACAGGCGCTCGCCGCCCTCCTCGTGCGCCGACGTGACCCGGTAGATCAGGCTCCACTGCGGCCATGGATTGCTGTCCGCTCGGACGTCCGGCGGCCGCGCGAGGATCTCGAGCTGCGTCACCGACGCCGCACCCTGGCGGTGGGCGGTGCCGAGGCAGTCCGCACCGGTGTCGCCGCCGCCGATGATCACGACGTGCTTGCCCTCAGCGCTGATCGGTGGGGCCTCGATGTCGCCCTGCTGCACGCGGTTCGAGCCGGGCAGGTACTCCATCGCCTGATGGATGCCGCGCAGCTCGCGCCCGGGCACCGGCAGGTCGCGCCACGCGGTCGCGCCCGCCGCGAGCACCACGGCGTCGTAGCTCGCGAGCAGGACGTCGATGTCGACGTTGCGCCCGACCTCGGCGTTGACACGGAACTCCGTGCCCTCCGCCTCCATCTGTGCGAGACGCCGGTCGATGTGGCGCTTCTCCATCTTGAACTCGGGGATGCCGTAGCGGAGCAGGCCACCGATCCGGTCGGCGCGTTCGAGCACGACGACCTCGTGACCGGCCCGCGTCAGCTGCTGCGCGGCTGCGAGCCCCGCCGGGCCCGACCCGATCACCGCGACCCGCTTGCCGGTCTTCACCGACGACGGTCGCGGGACGACCCAGCCCTCGTCCCAGGCGCGGTCGATGATCGACACCTCGACCTGCTTGATCGTCACCGGGTCGGCGTTGATCCCGAGTACGCAGGCGGCCTCGCACGGGGCGGGACATAGACGACCGGTGAACTCGGGAAAGTTGTTCGTCGCGTGCAGACGGTCCATCGCGTCGCGCCAGTGGTCGCGGTAGACGAAGTCGTTCCAGTCAGGGATGAGGTTGCCGAGCGGGCAACCGTTGTTGCAGAACGGGATGCCGCAGTCCATGCAGCGGCCGGCCTGGTGCTCGAGCTGCTCGACGGGGAACGGCTCGTACACCTCCTTCCAGTCGCGCAACCGCACCGGCACCGGCCGCCGCGCCGGCGTCTCGCGATCCCATTTCAGAAACCCAGTGGCCTCACCCATTGATCGACTCCATCACCTTCGAGGCGGTCTCGTCGGCGGACAGGCCGTCGTGCTCCGCTTGCTGCATCACGCCGAGCACCCGCTTGTAGTCGCGTGGCATCACCTTCACGAACCGTCCGAGTGCGGGCTCCCAGTCGTCGAGCAGTCTGCGCGCGACGGCGGAGTCCGTGAGCTGCGCGTGGGTGTCCACGGTCGAGAGGAGGAACGCGGTGTCGAGCTCGTCGAGCGGTTCGAGGTCGACCAGCTCCGTGTTCACCATCGCCGGGAACGACCCATCGGCGTCGTACACGTAGGCGATGCCGCCGCTCATGCCGGCGCCGAAGTTGCGGCCTGTCCGCCCGAGCACGATCACACGACCACCGGTCATGTACTCGCAGCCATGGTCACCGACGCCCTCCACCACTGCGAGCGCACCGGAGTTGCGCACGCAGAAGCGCTCACCGACGAGCCCGCGCAGGAAGATCTCACCGGTCGTCGCGCCGTAGCCGATCACGTTGCCGGCGATGATGTTCTCCTCGGCGACGAACGTGGCGCGGCGGTCGGGGTGGACGATCAGCCGCCCGCCGCTCAGACCCTTGCCGAGGTAGTCGTTCGCGTCGCCCTCGAGGCGCATCGTGATGCCGCGCGGGAGGAACGCACCGAAGCTCTGGCCGGCCGAGCCGCGGAAGTGGATCTGCACCGTGTCGTCGGGGAGCCCGTTGCCGCCCCACGACGTGGTGACCGCGCTGCCGAGCATCGTGCCGACGGTGCGGTTCACGTTGTGGATCGTCCGTTCGATCTTGACCGTGTGGCCGTCCTGGATCGCCGGCTGGCACGCGGCCAGCAACTGCTGGTCGAGCGCCTCGGCGAGCCCGTGGTCCTGCGGCACGGACTGGTGCAACGTCTGGCCGTAGGGGTTCTGCGGCACGGCGAGGATCGGCCCGAGATCGAGGCCCTTCGCCTTCCAGTGCGTGATCGCCGGACGGGTGTCGAGCAGCTGCACCTGGCCGATCGCCTCGCGCAGCGTCCGGAAGCCCATCGTGGCGAGCAGCTCGCGCACCTCCTGCGCGATGAACTCGAAGAAGTTCACGACGAACTCGGGCTTGCCGGTGAAGCGCGCCCGCAGCTCGGGGTTCTGCGTGGCCACACCGACCGGACACGTGTCGAGGTGGCAGACGCGCATCATCACGCAGCCGCTCACGACGAGCGGCGCCGTGGCGAAGCCGAACTCCTCGGCGCCGAGCAGCGCGGCGACGATGACGTCGCGCCCCGTCTTCAGCTGACCGTCGGCCTGCACGACGATGCGGTCACGCAGGCCGTTCAGGAGCAGCGTCTGCTGGGTCTCGGCGAGGCCGAGCTCCCACGGTCCGCCGGCGTGCTTCAGCGACGTGAGCGGCGATGCCCCCGTGCCACCGTCGTGCCCGGAGATCAGCACCACGTCCGCCTTCGCCTTGCTGACGCCGGCGGCGACCGTCCCGACGCCGACCTCGGCGACGAGCTTCACGTGCACGCGCGCCGCCGGGTTGGAGTTCTTGAGGTCGTGGATCAGCTGCTTCAGGTCCTCGATCGAGTAGATGTCGTGGTGCGGCGGCGGGCTGATCAGGCCCACACCCGGTGTGGAGTGTCGGGTCTTCGCGATCCACGGGTACACCTTGTGGCCGGGCAGCTGACCACCCTCGCCCGGCTTCGCGCCCTGCGCCATCTTGATCTGGAGGTCGTCCGCGTTGACGAGGTACTCGCTCGTCACGCCGAAGCGCCCTGACGCGACCTGCTTGATCGCCGACCGCTTCGAGTCGCCGTTCGGCAGCTTCACGAACCGTTCGGGATCCTCGCCGCCCTCGCCCGTGTTGCTCTTCGCGCCGAGCCGGTTCATCGCGATCGCGAGCGTCTCGTGGGCTTCGGCCGAGATCGAGCCGTAGCTCATCGCCCCGGTCGAGAAGCGCCTGACGATCTCGCTGACCGGCTCGACCTCGTCGATCGAGATCGGCTCCCGACCCGCGAGGTCGAGCTCGAACAGGCCGCGGAGCGTCGCCAGCCGCTTCGACTGGTCGTCGACGAGCTGCGTGTACTGCTTGAAGATGTCGAACCGCTTCGCGCGGGTGGCGTGCTGCAGCTTGAACACCGTCTCCGGGTTGAACAGGTGGTACTCGCCCTCGCGGCGCCACTGGTACTCGCCGCCGAGATCGAGCTTCCGGTGGGCGCGCTCTTCCGGACGCGTCGGGTGCGCCGTCGTGTGGCGGACGGCCACCTCGGCGGCGATCTCGTCGAGCCCGATGCCACCCAACCGGCTCACCGTGCCGGTGAAGTACTCGTCGACGAGCTCGTTGCTGAGACCGATCGCCTCGAAGATCTGCGCTCCCGTGTAGCTCGCCACGGTCGAGACACCCATCTTCGACATCACCTTCAGCACGCCCTTGCCGGCGGCCTTGATGTAGTTCTTCACGGCCTTGCGCGGGTCCATGCCGCCGAGGCCGTTCAGATCTCCGGCGATCATGTCCTCGATCGACTCGAACGCGAGGTACGGGTTGATCGCGCCGGCTCCGTAGCCCACCAGCAGCGCCATGTGGTGCACCTCGCGGGCGTCGCCGGTCTCGACGATGAGGCCGACCTTCGTGCGCTTCTTCTCACGCACGAGGTGGTGGTGCACCGCGCTCGTCAGCAGCAGCGACGGGATCGGCGAGTACACGTCGTCGGTGTTGCGGTCGGACAGCACCACGATGCGGGCGCCGTCGTCGATCGCGCGGCTCACCTCGTGGCGGATCGACTCGATCGCCCGCTGCATCGCCAGCCCGCCACCAGCGACCCGGTAGAGCCCGGGGACGACGACGCACTTCAGGTGCGGGTAGGCACCGTCCTCGTCGACGTGGATGATCTTGGCGAGCTCGTCGTTGTCGATCACCGGGAACGGCAACGCGAGCTGGCGGCAGCTCTCGGGTGACGGCGCGAGCAGGTTCGCCTCGGGGCCGACGGTCGAGCCGAGGGCGGTGACGAGCTCCTCACGGATGGCGTCGAGCGGCGGGTTCGTCACCTGCGCGAAGAGCTGGGAGAAGTAGTCGTACAGCAACCGTGACCGCTCGGACAGGACGGCGATCGGCGTGTCCGTCCCCATCGAGCCGATCGGCTCGGCGCCGAGCTTCGCCATCGGCGCGACGATGATCTTGAGCTCCTCGTGGGTGTAGCCGAACACCTGCTGGCGGCGCAGCACGCTGTCGTGGCTGAAGACGAGGTGCTCTCGCTCGGGCAGGTCGGACAGCTCGACGAGGCCCTGCTCCAGCCACTCGCCGTACGGGTGCTCTGCCGCCAGTTCGGTCTTGATCTCGGCGTCGTCGACGATGCGTCCCTGGGCAGTGTCGATCAGGAACATGCGGCCCGGCTGCAGACGGCCCTTGCGGACGATCTTGGCCGGGTCGAGCTCGAGCACGCCGACCTCGCTCGCCATCACGACGAGCCCGTCGTCGGTCACCCAGTAGCGGCTCGGGCGGAGGCCGTTGCGGTCGAGGACCGCGCCGATCACCGTGCCGTCGGTGAAGGCGACGCTCGCCGGGCCGTCCCACGGCTCCATCATCGAAGAGTGGAACCGGTAGAACGCCTTCGTCGCCGGGTCCATCGACGCGTGGTTCTCCCACGCCTCGGGGATCATCATGAGCATCGCGTGCGGCAGACTCCGCCCCGCGAGGTGGAGCAGCTCGAGCACCTCGTCGAAGGTGGCCGAGTCGCTCGCGTCGGGCGTGCAGATCGGGAACGCCCGCTCCAGGCCGGGCAACAGGTTGCTGGCGAGCATCGCCTCCCGGGTCCGCATCCAGTTGCGGTTGCCCTGCACCGTGTTGATCTCGCCGTTGTGCGCGATGAAGCGGTACGGGTGGGCGAGCGGCCAGCTCGGGAACGTGTTCGTCGAGAACCGTGAGTGCACGAGCGCGAGCGCGCTCTCGAGCCGCTCGTCCTGGAGATCGGGGAACACGAGGGCGAGCTGCGGCGTCGTGAACATGCCCTTGTAGACGAGCGTGCGCGACGAGAGCGAGGGGAAGTACGTGCGCTGTTCGATGGGCAGTTCGTGCTCGATCCGCTTGCGGACCACGAACACCTTGCGGTCGAGCTCGATGCCGCTCGCGCCGTTCGGGTCGGCGAGGACGAGGTGGCGGAACGTGGGCATCACCGCCCGCGAGGTCGCGCCGAGGTGGTCGGGCGCGATCGGCACGTCGCGCCAACCGACGACGGTCAACCCCTCGTCGCCGACGATCGTCTCGATCGACGCCATCGCCTTCTCCGCGTCGACGCGGATGGCGGGTAGGAACGCCATCCCGATCGCGTACGCGCCGGGTGCCGGCAGCTCGAACTCGGTGACGGCGCGCAGGAACCGATCGGGGACCTGGACCAAGATGCCGGCGCCGTCGCCGGTGTCGGCCTCCGCGCCGGTTGCGCCACGGTGCTCGAGGTTGCAGAGGGCTCCGATGCCCATGGCAACGATCGAACGGCTGGCGATGCCGTACATGTTGGCCACGAACGAGACGCCACAGGCATCATGTTCGAAACGCGGGTCATAAAGGCCCGAAGGCCCGGGCAGATCGTTGTGCATCGTCCTCATCCACGAAGTCGGTACGGCTGAGTGGACTCCGGGACGACGCTGGCCCGAGAGCAATGCGCAGCCTAGGCCGCGATCACTCGAACGGCCAGACGATTCCTGCCAGCGAGCCATCGATCGTGGCGGTCAGCCGGGGTCGGCGAAGACCGGGGGCCGCTTCTCGAAGCTCGCCATCACGCACTCGACCTGGTTCGGCGAGCCGATCAGGGAGCCGATCACCCGTCGCTCGTCGGCGAACTGCTCGGCCGCGCCCACGTTCACGAGCCCGTTGAACAGGGCCTTGGCGCCACGAACGGCGTCGGGGCTGTTCGCCGCGATCTCAGCGGCGAGCGCCATCGCGTCGTCGTAGGGCGTCTCCGAGAGCCTGGTCGCCAGACCGAGCGCGAACGCCTCCTCCCCCGAGAAGACCCGGGCCGTGAACGTCAGCTCCTTGGCGATGTCGGGGCGCACGAGCCGGCTGAGCACGAGCGTGCCCGTCATGTCGGGCACGAGCCCCCAGAACACCTCGCGAACCGACATCTGCGTCCGCGGGTGCACGATGCGGATGTCCGCGCCGAGCGCGATCTGGATGCCGCCTCCCAGCGCGTGCCCGTGCACGGCAGCGATCACCGGGACCGGCAGCTCCTGCCACACCCAGGCGACCTGCTGGCCGAGATGGGTGATCCGCCCCTCGGCGATCGCGCCCGGGTCGCCGTTCGCGCGTTCTGCTCGCGAACCGCCCGTGCCCTCACCACCGGCCATCGACTGGAACGAGGAGAAGTCGAGTCCGGCGCAGAACGACGCGCCCTCACCGGAGATGACGACGCAGCGCACCCCGGGTTCGTGCGTCAATCGTTCGCCGGCCTCGGCGATGGCGAGGAACTGCTCGCCGTCGAGCGCGTTGCGCTTCTCGGGCCGGTTGAAGCGGACGTCGGCGATGCCGCCCTGGATGGAAACCGTGACGCGATCGGACATGGCGCGAGTCTTTCAGGTGGGATACTCCGGCGATGAAGCTCGAGCTCTCGGCCGACGAGGTACTGACCACCACCCGCAGCGTGCGCAAGCGGCTCGACTTCGACAAGCCCGTCGGCCGTGACGTCATCCTCGAGTGCCTCGCGATCGCACTCCAGGCGCCGACGGGGTCGAACAGCCAAGGTTGGCACTGGATGTTCGTCGAGGACCAGGCGAAGAAGGACGCGATCGCGGCGATGTACAAGCGGAACTTCGACGAGTACGCGAAGACGTCACGCCAGTACCCGGAGGGGGATCTGCGGGCGGAGCAGATCACTGCGGTGCGCAGCTCGGCGCAGTACCTCGCCGACAACTTCCAGCGCGTCCCCGTGCTGATGATCCCGCTCATCGAGGGGCGGCTCGACAACGCGTCCGTGGTGCAGGGTGCCTCCGCATGGGGTTCGCTGCTGCCGGCAGTGTGGAGCTTCATGCTCGCGCTGCGCGAGCGCGGCCTCGGGTCCGCGTGGACGACGCTGCACCTGCCGAACGAACGGGAGACGGCCGATCTGCTCGGCATCCCCTTCGACCGGTACACCCAGGGCGGGCTGTTCCCGATCGCGTACACGATCGGTACCGAGTTCAAGCCGGCGAAGCGGCTCGATCTCACGCCACTGGTGCACTTCGACACGTTCTGAGGAACCGTGGACCAGGACGGGTTCGCCTACCGCTTCGACTGGGGGCCGAGCGGGTTGCGCAGCTTGGCGCCGGTCGTGGACGTGCTCGTGATCGTCGACGTGCTGCGGTTCACGACCGCGGTCTCCGTCGCGGTCGACCGCGGCTCGACGGTGTTCCCCTACCGCTTTGCCGACAGCACCGCCGGCGAGTACGCGGCCGAGCGTGACGCCCTGCTGGCCGGGCGGCGCGGCGATGGCTCGTGGTCCCTGTCCCCGACCGAGCTGCTCTCCCTCCCGGAGGGCGCCCGACTCGTGCTGCCGTCGCCGAACGGCTCGGCGCTGGCGTTCGCAGCGCGTCGCCACGGTGCCGCCCACGTGCTCGCCGGATGCCTGCGCAACGCGTCGGCGACCGCTCGCCGGGCACGCGCGCTGGCGACCCTCGGCTCGGGGGTGATCGGCGTGACGGCAGCCGGGGAGCGCTGGCGCCATGACATCGGGCCGGTGCGCCACGCCGTGGAGGACCTCCTCGGCGCGGGAGCAGTGCTGGCCGCGCTGGATCCCTCGGGATCGGTGTCGGCACCGCGCTGCTCACCAGAGGCCGCGGCGGCGCGGGCGGCGTTCCTCGATGCACGATCGCTGCTCGCCGAGTCGCTGCTGGAGTGCGCTACGGGTCGAGAGCTCGCCGAGCGGGGGTGCGCCGACGACGTCGAGGAAGCGGCGGTGCTCGACGTGTCGAGCACCGCCGCGCTCCTCGTCGGCGACGCGTTCGTGGCCGCCGGCTGAGCCGGTGGACCGCTCGGTCAGCTACCGATGTCGATGCCGCAGACCTCGGTGACGTAGGTGTTGATGTTCTCGCCGGCCTGCTCGACCTCTGCGCTGTCGATCGCCGACATGTCGAGCGTCGTCATCAGGTCCTGGTACTTCGTCAGCACCTCTTGGAGCTTCGCCGGATCGCTCCCCGCGGCCTGCATGTCCTCGCTGAACTGCTGCAGCTCGGGCAGGTGCTCCTCGAACGTGGAGAACGCCTCCGCCAGCGTGGCGACGTCGTCCTTCAGCTCATCTGGCGCCTTGCCCTCCAGATCGTCGAGCGCTCCGCCGATCTCGCCCAGCGATGCGAACATGTCGCTCAGCCCGGCCATCGGGTCGTCGCTGGACTCCGCGTTCTCGACATCGTCGAACCGCTCCATCATCTGGGCGGTGGCGGCGCAGAACTCGCCGTCGAGCTCGATGTCGCCGGCGGTGTTGTCCGAGGCGACGGTGCCGTCAGGCGCATCGGTGCCGGCGGCACCGCTGTCCGTCGCGCTCGGCAGCTCCTCGGTGGCACCGCCGCTGACCTCGTCGTCGTCCCCACCGCAGGCGGAGAGCGCCAGCACTGCACCTACGGCGAGCACCGTCGCCCGCTTCATGTTCCTACCCATCGTTCTGGCTCCTCCGTGTTCATCGCCGAGCGCCGGCTGGTGGCGGCGCCGTGGCGACCCTAGTGAGCGCATCTCACGGGCGGACCGCGGGTCGAGTGATACTTCCGACACGCTCCGTCGATGTTCTCAATCGACGAGTCGCAGACCGGTCGGGGCGATCGACCGCTCCGCGTGCGGCAGGTCGACCACGAACTCGGTGCGATGCGCCGGGAAGATGTGCTCGCTGACCAGGACCGCCCGGCCCGCGTCGTCCATGGTCACGCGGTCGCAGCGCAGCACGGGCGACCCGGGTGGCACGCCGAGGAGCGCGGCGTCCCCCACCTCCGCCGCGTCCGCACCGATCGTCTGCGTGGCGCCGCCGAGCGGCGTCGTGAGCAGCTCGTAGAACGGCGAGCGTTCGACGTCGTTGCGTGACAGGTGCTGGCCGAGCTCGGCCGGGCACCAGACCGTCACGACCGCGAACGGTTGCCCGTCGGCGAGGTTGAGGCGCTTCACCCGCAGCACCTGGTCGGTGCCGAGGAGCCGCTTGATCCGGCGGTTCGCGGTGACGAAGGCGAATTCGAGGATCTTGCGTTCGGGCAGGAGCCCGTCCGCCTCCATCTGCGCCTCGATCGTGGACAGCCGGCCGAGCGACTGGCGCAGCGGACTCGTCGCGACGAACCACCCGAAGCCCTGGCGGGCGTCGACCAGCCCGATGTCGCGCAGGAGCTCGAGTGCCCGGCGGACCGTGACCCGGCTGGCATCGAACTCGGCCGACAGCTCCGCCTCACTCGGCAGGAGCCGGCCGGGAGCGTAGACGCCACCCGAGACCCGAGCCCGCAGCTCGTCGGCGATCTGCTGGTACCGAATCGTCCGCACGTCGTCAGTCTCCCTCAGCTCGGGCGATGATGTGCTGGTTGGTAGCTGGCGGCACTTGTATTAGAGTTGTCTACATCAGATCGCTTCGCAAGGGGGTCATCCCGATGGCTGTATCCGCTGGAACACCGACCGAGCTCGTCGAGCAGGTCTACGCCACGCTTCCGGAGCGGGTCTCGCTCGGGCGGCGACGACTCGGCCGGCCGCTCAGCCTGACGGAGAAGATCCTCGTCAACCACCTGTCCGATCCGGAAGGTCAGGACATGGAGCGGGGCCGCAGCTACGCCGACTTCCGCCCCGACCGCGTCGCGATGCAGGACGCCACGGCGCAGATGGCGCTGCTCCAGTTCATGACCGCCGGCCTGCCGCAGACCGCGGTGCCGTCCACCGTGCACTGCGACCACCTGATCCTCGCCAAGGTCGGCGCGAAGATCGACATGGGTGTCGCGATCGACACCAACCGCGAGGTGTACGACTTCCTCCGCTCCGTGTCGGCGAAGTACGGCATCGGGTTCTGGGCGCCGGGGAGCGGGATCATCCACCAGGTCGTGCTCGAGCACTACGCCTTCCCGGGCGGGATGATGATCGGCACCGACAGCCACACCCCGAACGCCGGCGGCCTCGGCATGGTGGCGATCGGCGTCGGCGGTGCCGATGCGGTCGACGTGATGACCGGCTTCCCGTTCAACGTGCGCTGGCCGAAGGTGATCGGCGTCAAGCTCACCGGGACGCTGTCGGGTTGGTCGAGCCCGAAGGACGTCATCCTCGAGGTCGCTCGTGTGCTGACCGTCGAAGGTGGCACCGGCGCGATCGTCGAGTACTTCGGTCCTGGGGCCGACACGATCTCGGCAACCGGCAAGGCGACGATCTGCAACATGGGCGCCGAGATCGGCGCCACTTGCTCGCTGTTCGGCTACGACCAGAACATGGCCGCGTACCTGAAGGCGACCGGCCGCGAGGCGATCGCCGACGCCGCCGACAAGGTCACGGCGGACCTCCGCCCCGACGACGGCGCGCTCTACGACCGGATCGTCGAGATCGACCTCGACCAGCTCCGCCCGCTGATCAACGGCCCGCACACGCCCGACCGCGCGAACCGCGTCGGCGCCCAGGTCGGCGCCGAGGCCGAGGCGAACGGCTGGCCGCTCGAGATCTCGTCCGCGCTGATCGGCTCGTGCACGAACTCCTCCTACGAGGACATCACACGCGCCGCCTCGGTGGCGCGCCAGGCGTCCGCGCACGGGCTCCGGGCGAAGACCGAGCTGCTGATCACCCCGGGCTCCGAGCAGATCCGCGCCACCATCGAGCGCGACGGCCTCCTCGCCGACCTCGAGGCGATCGGCGCCACCGTGCTCGCCAACGCCTGCGGTCCGTGCATCGGCCAGTGGGAGCGACCCGGTGTCGACCCGTCGACGCTGAACACGATCGTGAACAGCTACAACCGCAACTTCCCGAAGCGCAACGACGGCTCGGCGAACACGCTGAGCTTCGTCACCTCGCCCGACACCGTGATCGCGCTCGCGCTCGCCGGCCGGCTCGACTTCGACCCGACCACCGACACGATCGTGAACGACGCCGGCGTCGAGGTGCGTCTCGACGCGCCCGTCGGCGAGGTGCTCCCCGACCGCGGCTACGACGCCGGCGAGGACACGTTCGTCGCCCCGCCCGCCGACGGATCAGGGATCAGCGTCGCGGTCTCGCCGACCTCCGACCGGCTGCAGCTGCTCGAACCGTTCGCGCCGTGGGACGGCAAGGACTACATCGATCTGCCCGTGCTGATGAAGGCGCAGGGCAAGTGCACGACCGACCACATCTCGGCCGCCGGCAAGTGGCTCAAGTTCCGCGGCCACCTCGAGAACATCTCGGGCAACCTCTTCATCGGCGTCGTCAACGCGTTCACCGGCGCGGTCGGCGAGGGCAAGGACCAGACCGATGGTGAGACCCGGAGCTTCCCCGAGATCGCGAAGCGCTACGCGGAGCAGGGCATCGGGTGGTGCGCGGTCGGCGACAAGAACTACGGCGAGGGCTCGAGCCGCGAGCACGCGGCGATGGAGCCGCGGTTCCGCAACGCCCGGGTGATCTTCGCCAGGAGCTTCGCCCGGATCCACGAGACGAACCTGAAGAAGCAGGGCCTCGTGCCGCTCACGTTCGCCGATCCGGCGACGTACGACCAGATCGGCGAGGACGACCGGATCAGCGTCCACGACCTGCCCCCCAAGCCCGATCAGCCGGTGCGCTGCTCGATCCGCAAGCCCGACGGCACCGTGATCGAGTTCCTCGCCACGCAGACGTTCAACGACGAGCAGGTGGGGTGGTTCAGAGCCGGATCGGCGCTGAACATCGTCCGCCAGAAGGTCGCCGACTCCGCCTGATCCGCCTGATCCGCATGGACATCCGGGAAGCCATTCGCACGAACGGTGCAGTCCGTTCGTTCACGGACGAGGTCGTCGCCGACGCGACGGTCTTCGACATCCTCGACGACGCCCGCTTCGCGCCGAGCGGCGGCAACCGTCAGGGCTGGCGGGTGGCGATCGTGAAGGACGCCGCGCTGCGGCTCGAGCTCGCCGCGCTCATGCGACCGGTGTGGGACGAGTACGTCGAGCTCTCGCGCTCCGGCCGGACGCCGTTCACGGTGGTCGAGCCCGCCGAGTACCGCCTGGCGTCGACGAACCCGAAGCAGCCACCGAACGCACTGCTCGACGACATCGTGTCGATCCCTGTCGTCCTGGTGGTCGCGGCCGACCTGCGTCGCATCGCGATGATGGACAAGGACCTCGACCGGCCGCCGATCACCGGCGGCGCGTCGATCTACCCGTTCTGCTGGAGCATCCTGCTCGCGGCGCGCGCTCGTGGCCTCGGAGGCGTGATGACGACGTTCCTGTCCCGCGCCGAACCAGCCGCCGGTGCCGCGCTCGGACTGCCACCGGACCATGGCCTCGCGACCACGATCTTCCTCGGGCACCCGGTGCACCAGCCGACCAAGCTCCGCCGCGGCGAGGTGGCGGAGTTCACCACGATCGACCGCTTCGACGGCCCGCCGTTCACCGGCGAAACCCCCGGCTGACCGAACGGGCGGCCCTGCGAGGATGCCGGCGATGATCGAACGCACCGAACCACCCGACGCCGCCGACGAACGGACCATGCTCACGTCGTTCCTCGACTACTACCGGGCCACGCTGCTCCTGAAGGCCGACGGGCTCAGCGACGAGCAGGCCCGCACGCCCAGCGTCGACCCGAGCGACCTGTCGATCATGGGGCTGATCCGTCACATGTCCGAGGTGGAGCGCAGCTGGTTCCAGCGCTGGTTCCGCGAAGCGGACGCGCCGCCGCTGTACTACGGCGATCACGACGAGGACGGCGACCTGCATCCAGGTCCGGAGGACTCGCTTGCCGACGCCATCGCGGTCTTCGAGCGCGAGGTCGAGCTGTCCCGGTCGATCACGGCGGCGGCACCCTCGCTCGACGACCTCGCGATCCATGTCTCGACGGATCCGGGGCACGAAGGGTTCCACCCGAACCTGCGGTGGATCCTCGTGCACATGATCGAGGAGTACGCCCGCCACGCGGGTCATGCCGACCTCCTGCGCGAGCGTCTCGACGGCGTGACCGGCGACTGACGTCCGCAAACCACGCGTCTCTGCTCCCTCCAGGCCCCCAGATGTCCGCGAGCGAGCAGAGACGAGGCCGAGGCGCGCGTTCGAGCAGAGAAACCAGGCCTCGTTCCCTTGCAAGCGTCGAGGGCCCGTTCGACGGCCGTTCGAGCGTCGCCCGCCCGGCACGTCCGGGGCGGCGATTCTCGGCGTATCGTCGTTCTCGACCTGCACGTGTTCGGTCGCAGCTCAGCGTGATCGAACGACGGCGGTGTCTCGTCCGCTACCCGATCAGAAAGACCCCGTGATGGCAACCCCCAAGCTCACGCCGCTCCAGGAACTCGAGGCGCGTCGCATCGCCGCCAAGGCGGACAAGCCCACGCGTGTGATCTCCGAGGCGGAGAAGGCAACCCGACGAGACCGCGTCGCCAGAGCCAAGGACGCACTGGCACGGTCGGTGGGCGCGAAGGGCGAACACGTCGCCGTTGCGCGCGCTGCCCTCAAGACCTACCTCCAACGGCTGAACGACCCGAAGCAACCCGACGACGCGCGCTTCGACGAGCTCGTCGAGGCCCCGTTCAAGGCACCGCAGAAGAAGAAGAACGACCGTCGCTTCTGACGTCTACCCGGCGGCGCAGGCCGGCGCGTACGAGGCGTCCTGCGGTCCGTAGCGCTCCCACTCCTCCGGCGTCTGGACCCGACCGGCGACTCGGCAGGCGACCGTCACCGCATGCTCCACGTCGAGGGCGATGACACGGGCGTCGCTGCCATCGATCACGAGCAGGTCGCCGTCGGGCAGGAAGTCCAGCTGCAGCGCCGCCACTCCGAGCGGCAGCGCCTCGCCGGTGGACGTGTCCAACAACAGCGTCCCGGCAGCGGTGACCGCCGCGACCCGGGCGCCGGTGGCATCGGCCCCCAGTAGCGTGATGTCTGCGGTGAGCACGCCGACCAGCCGCGCTGTCGTCGGGAGGCCGGCGGCCATGTCGAGGGCGAGCACTCGCGGCCCTGCGCTGACGAACAACGTGTGCCCGTCGCCGGAGAAGGCGAGGAATGCGAGACCGTCGCCGGCCCCCGGGACCGCTTCGACTTCGGTGGTCGCCAGATCGACCCGCTCGAGCCGGCCGGCGGCGACCACCCACGCCTCACCGCGGCCGGGCCGGAGCGCGAGTGCGTCGATCCGGCCGACTTCGTCGAGTCGCCGCCATGCCGGCGTCTGGTCGCGCTCGACCACCACGGCACCGTCCTCGCCGCTGACGACCAGCCGGCCGCCGGCCGCGTCCTCGGCGACGAGCGCGACGGGTGTGAAGCCGGGGATCAGCGTCTCCTCGCCGGTCGGAGCGCCGGTAGCCGCGTCGACCTCGTGCAGGCGCAGCCCTTCGGGATCGATGCTGCCCGCCACGAGCGTGCGATCGTCGAGGAACCCCGCCCGCCCGTCGATGACCCGGGACGTCTCCTGTCCCGTCGCCAGATCGACGACCTGGCTCGTCATCGACGCAGCTGGGCCGGCGAGGAGGACGAGACGGGAGCCATCGGGGCTCACGCTCGGCGGCACCAGGCTGGTGAAGGTCGCGGAGCCGAGCGGGATGCGGGTGCGCTCGAGTGCATTGCGGCCGTCGAGCGCGACGAGCGCGAAGCCGCGTTCGCCACCGACGAACGCCGTGCGGCCATCCGGGGTGAGCGCCAGCGAGACGAGCGCTCCGAGGCCGGGATCGAGGCCGCCAACCGACGGTGGCCGTCCGGGGCCTCCGTCGCTCCAGACGATGCTCGCTCCATCGAGGAGTGCCACGCGCGAACCTCCTCCGGGCGCCGTGCTCGTGGCCAGGAGCGGGCCCGACCCGCCGGTGGCCGGTGTCGGCACGCTGACGACCTGGTCCGACGGGCTCGGGTCTGGCCCTGTCGACGCGTCCGATGGGACCGCCGAGACCGCGACACCGACGGACTCAGCCGTCGCGTCGGCCGCCGGCAGGTCGGCGAGGTTCCGCACTTCGGCGCCGACGGCGCGCACGACGTCGTCGCCGCGGAAGGCAAGGCCCGATCCGGTGCCGGCCGTCGTCACGGGCGCCAGGGCGACGCCCGCCGCATCCCACTGGTACGCCGTGGCCCCGGACATCGCAGCGAGCCGGCCGTCGTCGGCGACGGCGAGCGACGAGGACGCGTCCAGCACGGCGGGAGCCGGCGGACGGACGCTTCGCACGACGCGGGGACGGTCCGGGTCGGTCGGATCGATGAGCACCACGTCGCCGGATTCCAGCAGGACAGCCGCACGTGCTCCGCCCGGCGAGCCGACCAGCAGACGCACTGGAGCGGTCAGTGCTGCGGCTCCGGCCTCGGTACCGTCCGCACGGCGGACCGTCAGTGACGAGCCGTCGGCGAGGACGTACCCGCCGGTGGTCCGGATCAGGCTCGCCGAGGTCGGGACGTCGCCGAGGGGTCCGCCCTCTGTAGCGGCGCCATCGCTCGAGAACTCCCAAGTCCGCAGTCCGCTGCCCCCGAGCAGTGCTGCGTGATCGTCGTCGAGCAGGGCCAGCCTCGGAGTGGGGAAGAGGTCGCCGATCGAGGTCACGACCAGCACGTGGCGCAGGACCGCCGGGCTGCGGGCGAGCGCGCCGAGGAGGCGGGCCTGTGTCGCCGGTAGGGGCTCGCGGCGGACCGCTTCCACTGCGGTGAGCAGTTCGAGCTGCGGGTCGGTGGTGAACGCAGCAGATTGCCCGACGAGCCGTCGCGCATCCGCGGTGCGGGCAGCGGCCAGCGCTCTGGCCGCCGCCTCGTCGGCGGCGATCGCCTGCTGGTCCGCGCGCGCCTGCTCGGTGCGCGCTCGCCCGGCCTCGTCGACCGCGGTCCCTCGCTCGCGGACGGCGGCAGTGCCGGCGACGACGGCAGCGACGAGCAGCACGGCGACGCCTGCGAGCAAGGCACGCATCCGCCGGTTGGCCCGCTGCTGCGTGATGAGCTGTGCCCGCTCGGCCTCGCGGCTGGACTCGTGCGCCTGAAGACTCGCCTCGACGTACGTTCGAGCGAGCCGTCCCCACCCTTCTGCACCGGCGGCGAGGTCGTCGCGTGCGAGCTCGAGCCGGCCACCACCCAGCAGGTCGGCGGGGTGGCGGCCGGCCCCGTCCCACTCCGCAGCTTGTGCGGCGACGGTGCGTCGGAACCGGATGCGTTCACGGTCCTCCTCGAGCCAGCCTCGCAACCGTGGCCATTCGCGCAGCAGGGCCTCGTGCGCGATCTGCACGTGCTCGCCGTCGCTGACCACGAGTCGAGCGTCCACCGTCGGCCCGAGCACGGCCTCGGCGACCGCCGGAGTGGTCCCGAGCAGATCGGCGATGGCGGCGCGGGGAACGCGACGGCGGGCGGGTTCGCCGCTGTCGCTCAGCTCGGCCAGCTCCACGAAGAGGGAGCGGATCAGCCGTTGGCCGTTGGCGTCGAGGCTCCCGACGAGCTCGTCGGCCGTCGACGCGATGGCACCCCGTACGCCGCCCGCTTCGCGGTAGTCGGCGATCGTGAGCAACGATCCTCGTCGCCGTCGCCAGGTCTCTCGGAGGGCGTGCGACACGAGCGGGAGGGCACCAGGCTCCGCAGCAGCGTCGGCCACGACGAGCTCGGCGAGCCCGGGCTCGACCCGCAGCCCGGAACGCTGAGCCGGGCCGTTCACCACACCGATCAGCTGTTCGGGCCCGAGCGCCCCGACCAGGACGTGGTCGCGTTCGACGGCAGCGGCCAGAGCACGGTGCGCCGTCAGATCGCCGTAGCGGTCGGCGCGCAGCGCGAGAACGGCCCGAACGGCGCGATCGGGGTCGGCGACGCACGCGAGCAGCCGATCGATCAAGGCATGGCGAGGGTCGCCGATCGAGGTCGGTAGCAGCTCCTCGGCCTGGTCGATCACGAGCACGGCATCCCCAGCGGCGGGCAGCTCGTCGATCGCACGACGGATGGCCTCAGGTTCGTCGCGAGCGGCTTCGACCACCGTGATCGGCCACGTCTCGCTGCCGGGCAGGGCACCCCGGGCGAGCGCCGGGAGCAGCCCCGCCCGCACGAGCGACGACTTCCCCGCGCCCGACGGCCCGGTCACGGTCAGCACGCGGCGGCCGCTCGCCAGGCGCCCGAGCAGCAGGGCGACATCGTCGTCACGGCCGAAGAAGACCTCGGCGTCGCCCTGCCCGTAGGGCACCAGACCCTTGAACGGCTGCGCGCTGCGGACGACCTCCGCGAGCGGTCGCCCGCTGCGCGCTGACGCGGCGAGCTCCGTGACCCGGGCAGGGTTGCCAGCGGCAACCTCGTGGAGCGTCGCCGACCCCGCCGGATCGAGGCCCGGGATGACAGCGACGAGTGCGGCCGAGGTCTCGGCAGGTGTCCACGGCGACAGGGTCACGGCCGTTGCGTTCGGCAAGCCGTCGAGCTTGGACAGAACCGCCTCGAGCGGCGTACCGGCCATCGGTTCGCGGTGGGCGAGGACGAGCAGGAGGCAGGCTGGGGCCAGCTCGACGAGCGACGCGAGGTCGTCGGCAGATGCCGCACCGAGGGCTTCGGCATCGTCGACGAGGAGCAGCACGGGCGACGTAAAGGCCACCGCGGCGAGGCCGGCGACGACGGGATCGAGGCGCTCGGTCCCGGACCGATCGGCGGGCTTCGGAACCGGGACCGGGCCGGCCGCGAGCTGCAACGCGATCGCTGGGATGCGCGCCGCCACGTCCGTCACGAGCGGACCGAGGGTCGCGCGCACACGGTCGGGTGGGCTTGCCCGCGCCCACCACCGTAGGGCGTCGGCCAGTGGGTCGGCGCGAGCCGAGCCGGCAAGCAACACCGCGTTCCCCTGTTCACGCGTCAGCGTTCGCGCGACTTCGGCGGTCAACCGGGTCTTGCCGGAGCCGGGCGAACCGGACAGGGTCACCACGGCCAGGTGACCGGAGACGGCGCGATCCCACGCCGAGTGCAACGCGGCACTGGCTTCGGTTCGCCCCACGAACGGCAGCAGCCCCGTCGGATCGAGCATCGGCGGGACAGCGACCGTCCCGGCCGAGACACTGCCCGACGCGTCCTCCGCCCAGTCGAACGCGACGCTCGGCACCGCCTCGGCAAAGCCCTTGAGCAACAGCCCTCCGACGGCTGTGGCTCGCACGGCGAGCTCACGCTCGACGAGCGCCGCGACGGTCGCGGTCGCGAGAACCTGCCCGGGCTGGGCCGCCGAACACAGTCGGGCGGCCTCCACGACGGGCCGTCCGTACCAGTCGCCGTCCTCCCCCGTCGCCTCGCCCGTCGCGACGCCGACCCGTATCGCCACCGGAACGGCCTCGTCGCGGGCGGCGAGCCGGGCGGCCGCGCGTTGGAGGGCGATGGCGCAGGCAACGGCGTCGCTCGGCCCCGTGGCGAACGCGACCATCAGGCCGTCGCCCTGGCTCTTGACCTCGACGCCGCCGAACGCCTCGACCGGCCGACGCAACGCGGCGAACAGATCCCTGCGCAGCTCGTCGCTGCCCGCATCACCGAGTTGCTCGAGCAGCGCCGTGGAGCCGACCAGGTCGCAGAACAGCACCGACACCACGTGCCGCCGAGCTACCGACGCCACGAGTCGCCCGCTGCAGTCGCGCCGGTTCGAGCGCCTTGCGGGGGCCCGACGTCTCCCCATTCCCTGGCCCCCACGCTGGCGGATCGTACTTCCGGACCGTCGCGGCCTAGCACGACCTCACAGAATCGGGGGCGGGAGCGTTTACTTGATGTGACCATGCAACCGTTCGAGCAGATCGTGGCCGAGCACGGGCCGACGGTGATGCGGGTTTGCCGTGCACTCATCGGTCCCGCCGATGCCGAGGACGCGTGGGCGGAGACGTTCCTCGCCGCGCTCGACGCGTATCCGAGGTTGCGGCCAGGGAGCAACGTCCGCGGCTGGCTCGTGACCATCGCCCACAACAAGGCGATCGACCAGCTCCGCGCGACCGACCGCCGTCCCCGGCCGACCGCCGATCTCCCCGACACCGCCGCGCCCGACCGCCCGACCGCCGATCACGACGGTGAACTGCGGCTGGCCTTGGACGCCTTACCGACCAAGCAGCGCGGGGCCGTGATCTACCGCTACCTCGCCGACCTCTCCTACGCCGAGATCGGCTCGCTGCTCGAGTGCAGCGAAGCCGCTGCCCGACGCAACGCCGCCGACGGCATCGCCAGCCTGCGCACCGCCCATACGAAAGGAACCAGCTCATGACCAGCGTCGACATCCGTACCGACGAGCAGATCGTCGAGGAGCTCCGCACGTCGTTCACGCCGCCCGACACCAAGCCCCGTGAGCAGCTCCACGCCCGCCTCGCCGAGCGAGCCGAGCTCGCCGATCTGCTCGACGTCGCCTACCGCACGATCGACAGCCCGTTCGGCCCGATCCTCCTCGCGGCCACTCCGGCCGGCCTCGTCCGGGTGGCATTCGAGCGCGAGGACCACGTCGCCGTGCTCTCACAGCTGGCCACCGACATCAGCCCACGGATCCTGCTCGCGCCCCGCCGGCTCGACGCCGCGGCAACGCAGCTGGCGGAGTACTTCGCCGGCCACCTCCGGATGTTCGAGCTCCCGCTCGACCTGCAGCTCGCCCGCGGCTTCCGGCGCAGCGTGCTCGATCACCTGCGCGACATCCCCTACGGCAGCACCGAGAGCTACGCCACCGTCGCCGGCGCAGCCGGCAAGCCGGCCGCGATCCGCGCCGCAGCGAGCGCGTGCTCGCACAACCCGCTGCCGGTCGTCGTGCCGTGCCATCGAGTCGTGCGCAGCGACGGCACGATCGGCCAGTACCTCGGCGGCACCGAGGCGAAGCAGGCGCTGCTCACGATGGAAGCGGCGGCATGACGATCGGAGCGACGTCGACGCGGTCGATCACCGACCGCGTCGACGGCTGCGACTGGCAGGCCGTCACGCGAGAGCTCGACGATCTCGGCTGTGCGTCGACCGACGCAGTGCTGAGCGTCGCGGACTGCGGCGCGCTCGTCGGCCTGTACGACGAGGACGATCGGTTCCGATCGACCGTCGACATGGCGCGCCACCGCTTCGGTGAGGGCCAGTACCGCTACTTCGCACGTCCGCTTCCCGAGATCGTGGCGGAGCTGCGCGCCGCGTTCTGGCCGCACCTGCTGCCGATCGCCCGCGACTGGGCGGACCGGCTCGGCCAACCGGATCCGTGGCCCGACGAGCTCGACGAGTGGCTCGAGCAGTGCCATCGCGCCGGGCAGACCCGGCCGACACCGCTGATCCTGCGCTACGGACCGGGCGACTGGAACGCGCTCCACCGAGACCTCTACGGCGACCTGGTGTTCCCGCTGCAGGTCGTGGTCGGCCTCGACCGGCCGGACGCCGACTACACCGGTGGCGAGTTCGTCGTCGTCGAGCAACGACCCCGAGCCCAGTCGCGCGGCACGTCGACGATCATCCACCAAGGCCACGGATTCGTCGTCACCACCCGCGACCGACCGGTGCGGTCAGTGCGCGGATGGTCGGCGGCTCCGATGCGCCACGGCGTCAGCGTCGTCCGCTCGGGTCACCGCCACACGCTCGGCATCATCTTTCACGACGCGACATGAGCCTCGTCTCGCGGCGCAGCGGGGTCGCGCCGGCGCGACTTCAGGCGGTGGTGTCTTCGAGGACGGTGAACGACTCGATCGCCGACGGCGCTCGCATGCCGGGAGCCTGGGCGTCGGCATGCGACGCCTTGAACGAATCGGACTGCAGCCAGGCGAGGAACGCATCCTTCGTCTCGAACTCCATCGTCGACACGTAGGGCTGGCCCTCCGCTGCCGGCTTCAGCAAGGTCGAGCGGTGCAGGCCGGGGACGCCGTCGAGGTTGCGCATGCTGTCCACGAAGACGCGCTCGAACGCTTCGGCGGTGTCTGCGGGGACGTCGATGCGGTTGTGGATCACGTACATGGGCGTCACCGTAGCGATGTGAAGGAATCCGCCGCCGCCGACGTGCTCGGCGGGATCAAGCTCGAACGAACTGGAGGTTGGCCCCTTGGCCGGACGAGCTGAGGGCTGCTGCGGCCTGTTCGCGCGATCGGCGACGCGTGTTCACCGCAGATCAACGGACGGTTGATCTCGCGTGCACACGTGCCCCAGGCGAGTAGTGCTGAAGGGGTAATCCACTTCCGCTACCGCGTGACCACGTCGTCAGGTCCGGCGGAGCGCTCCCGGGGATCGTGAGGAGCGCACCCACCGTTCGGCGAGCTTCTTGGCCTCGTCGGCCCAGAGCACGACGCTGGCGAGCCCGATGGAGAGCAGCCAACCGTCGACGCCGAGCGACGTGGTGTCGAACGCGTCGTTGAGGAACGAGAGCTGGACGACCGCCACCTGCAGCACGGCCGACAGCGCGATCGCACCCCACAGCAGTCGGTTCGTGAACAGGTGGTGGAACGCGCTCGCGCGATCGGAGCGGGCGTTGAAGACGTTGAACAGCTGGGCGAAGACGAGCGTCGTGAAGGCCATGGTGCGGGCTTCGACGATCCCGCCCGAGCCGCCGAGCACACCGCCGTCGAGGCGCAGGTCGAGCGCGGCGAGCGTCACCACGGCCATCACGAGCCCGACCCACACGATGCCCACCCACATGTCACGGTCGATGACGCGATCGGACAGGCGGCGCGGCGGGTGAGCCATGACGTCATCGGGTGGCGGGTCGACACCCATCGCCAGCGCCGGCGCCGTGTCGGTCAGGAGGTTGATCCACAGGATCTGCGTCGCGAGCAATGGGACGGCAACCGCCTCGCCGGTGTCGTCGAGCCCGATCACGCCGGCCAGCACCACGCCGAAGAACATCGTGAACACCTCGCCGATGTTCGACGAGAGCAGGAAGCGCAGGAACTTGCGGATGTTGGCGAGGATCGCGCGGCCTTCGCGCACGGCGGTGATGATCGTGGCGAAGTTGTCGTCGGCGAGGATCATGTCCGCCGCCTCCTTCGTCACATCCGTGCCCGTGATCCCCATGGCGATGCCGATGTCCGCCGACTTCAACGCCGGCGCGTCGTTCACGCCGTCGCCGGTCATCGCGACGATGTTCTGCTCGGCCTGCAGCGCGTCGACGATCCGCAGCTTGTGCTCGGGCGCGACCCGGGCGTACACGGACACCTCGTTCACCGCAGCCCGCAGACCGTCCTCGTCGAGCGCTTCGATCTCGGCGCCGGACAGGGCGCGGGCGTCGGCATCGACGATGCCGAGATCGCCGGCGATGCGGGAGGCAGTGCGCGGGTGGTCGCCGGTGATCATGATCGTCCGGATGCCGGCGGCGCGCGCCTCGGCGATCGCAGTGCGCGCCTCCGGGCGCGGCGGGTCGATGATGCCGACCATGCCAAGGTACACGAGGTCGTGCTCGATCGATTCGTCCTCCGGCGGTCGTGTCGCGTGGGGCAGCGGCCGGTAGGCGACCGCCAACGTGCGCAACGCGAGATCTGCGAGTCGGTCGACCGTCGCGAACAGCTCGCGCCGACGGGCGTTCTCGAGCGGTCGGATCTCACCGCCGACGCGCTCGTGCGTGCAGCGCGCGAGCAGGACGTCCGGCGCACCCTTCGTCACGATCGCGATCCGTCCCGACTCCTCGGCGTCGGCCTGGAGGGTGGACATCAGCTTGCGCTCGGACGTGAACGGGACCTCGCCGACCCGTTCGAAGCGTTCCTCACGCTCGTCGGTGAGCCCGATCTTCGCTTCGGCCACGAGGAACGCGGCTTCGGTCGGGTCCCCCTGGATGGTCCACCCCCCGTCCTCCTCGCGCAGGACCGCGTCGCTCGACAGGCTCCCGCCGCCGAGCACGAAGCGCACCTCCTCCAGCAACGCGGGATCGTCGACCCGCCTGCCGTCGATCTGCAGCTCACCCTCCGGTCGGTACCCGGTACCCGTCACCGCGAGCTCGCCGGAAGGCGTGACGATCTTCTCGATCGTCATCTCGTTCTTCGTGAGCGTGCCCGTCTTGTCCGAGCACACGACCGAAGCGGATCCGAGCGTCTCGACCGACGACAGCTTCTTCACGATCGCCTGCTGGCGGGCCATCCGCTGCACGCCGAGCGCGAGCACCACGGAGAGCACCGCCGGCAGCCCCTCGGGTACTGCCGCGACCGCCAACGACACGCCCACGAGCAACACGTCGACGAGGTCGGAAGCCTCCCGGATGTCCGCGGTCAGCAGGATCGCGGCGACCACGACGACCGCGATCGCGATCACGACGATCCCGAGCATCCGGCCGATGCGATCGACCTCGCGCTGCAGCGGCGTGCGCTCCTCCTTCGTGGTGCCGAGGAGCTCGGCGACGTGTCCCATCTCCGTGGCCATGCCCGTCGCGGTCACCACGGCGCGTCCCCGACCGCGCGTCACCGCCGTGCCGTTGAACACCATGTTCACCCGGTCACCCAAACTGGCCGGTGCGTCCAGTGCGGTCACCTTCTTCACGACCGCTTCGCTCTCTCCTGTCAGCGACGCCTCGGCGATCTGCAGCGAGGCTGCCTCCACGAGCCGCGCGTCCGCGCTCACCGCGTCGCCTTCGGCCAACAACATGACATCGCCCGGCACGATCTCGGCGGCCGTCACGCGCTCCTCGCGTCCGTCGCGCACGACGGTCGCCGTCGTCGCGGTCATCCGCTGCAGGGCGGCGACGGCCTGCTCAGCCCGTGACTCCTGCACGTAGCCGAGCACCGCGTTGAGCAGGACGATCACCGCGATCACCAGGACCTCGAACGGCACGCCCTCGGCGCCCTCGATGATCCACGCGACGAGCGAGACGACGACCGCGCCGAGGAGGAGGTAGATCAGCGGGTCGACGAACTGGTCGAGCAGCTTGCGCCAACCCGGCACCACGTCGGCCGCTTCCAACCGGTTCGGGCCGTGCCTCGCGAGACGACCGGCCGCGTCCGCCGAGGTGAGCCCCTGGCGGACATCGGCATCCATCTCCGCAGCGACGTCGGCAGCGTCACGGCGCCACGGTTCGACGGGCAGGTCGGTCGCGGTCACACCGTCAAGCTACGTCGGCCGCGGGTGCCGCGAACTGGGCCTGGTAGAGCGCCGAGTACGCGCCCCCGGCAACGAGCAGATCGCTGTGGTTGCCCTGCTCGACGATCCGGCCGTCGTCCATCACGAGGATCGTGTCCGCGTCGCGGACGGTGGAGAGCCGATGGGCTATCACGAAGCTGGTCCGGTCGGAGCGCAGCGCCGCCATCGCGTGCTGGATGAGCACCTCCGTGCGTGTGTCGACGGAGCTCGTTGCCTCGTCGAGGATGAGGATCGTCGGATTGGCGAGGAACGCCCTGGCGATCGTCAGCAACTGCTTCTCGCCGGCACTGAGCGCCGTGCCGTCGTCGTCGACGACCGTGTCGTAGCCGTCCGGCAGCGAGTGCACGAAGCGGTCGACGTAGGTGGCGCGGGCTGCCTCGCGGATCTGCTCGTCGGTCGCCTCGGTGTTCCCGTAGGCGATGTTGTCGCGGATCGTGCCGCTGAACAGCCACGTGTCCTGGAGCACCATGCCGAAGTTGCTCCGCAGCTCCCGGCGCGCCATCTGGGCGATGTCGTTGCCGTCGAGGCGGATGGCACCGCCGTCGAGCTCGTAGAACCTCATGAGCAGGTTGACGAGCGTGGTCTTGCCCGCGCCGGTCGGCCCGACGATCGCCACGGTCTGGCCCGGTTCGGCGACCAGTGAGAGATCGCGGATCAGCGGTCGCGTCGGGTCGTACGCGAATGACACGTGGTCGAACTCGACTCGGCCACGTGGTTCGCGGTCGACGAGCAGCTCCGAGACGTCGGGGATCTGCTCGTCGGCATCGAGGAGGTGGAAGACGCGCTCCGTGGATGCGATGCCGGACTGCAGCACGTTCATCATCGCCGCCACCTGCGTGAGCGGCTGGGTGAACTGTCGGGAGTACTGGATGAAGGCCTGGATGTCGCCGATCGTCATCGCGCCGGACGAGACCCGCAGCCCGCCGATCACCGCGATCGCGACGAAGTTCAGGTTGCCGAGGAACATCATCGACGGCTGGATGATCCCCGAGACGAACTGTGCGCCGAAGCTCGCTCGATACAGCTCGTCGTTGCGTTCCGCGAACCGCGCCTCGACCTCGCGCTGACGTCCGAACGCCTTGACGAGTGCGTGCCCCGTGAACGCCTCCTCGACCTGCGCGTTCAACATGCCCGTGTGCCGCCACTGGGCCACGAACCGGCCCTGGGAACGCTTCGCGATCTGCTTCGTGAGGAACAGCGACAGCGGGATCGTGACGAGCGCGACGAGCGCGAGCACGGGCGACACGACGAACATCATCGTGAGCACGCCGACGAGGGTCAGCACCGATGTGAGCAGCTGACCCAGCGTCTGCTGCAGGCTCTGCGCGATGTTGTCGATGTCGTTCGTGACCCTGCTGAGGAGGTCGCCGCGCGGCTGACGATCGATGTAGCTCAACGGGAGCCGGTTGAGCTTGTCCTCCACGTCGGCGCGCAGGCGGAACATGGTGCGCTGCACGACACCGGCGAGCGCGTAGTTCTGCAACCAGGCGAGCAGCGAAGCGCCGACGAAGAGCGCGAGCGCGCCGAGCAGCACGCGATGGAGGTCGGCGACGTCGATGCCGGCGGGCCGCGTGAAGCCGGCGACGATGATGTCGGTCGCGTGGCCGAGCACACGAGGCCCGATGACCGCGAGCGTCACGCTCAGGACGCCGGCCACGACGACGGTGATCGCGCCCGCGCGCTCGACACGCATCCGCGACAGCAGGCGCTTCGTCGTCCCGGTGAAGTCCATCGACTTCTCGGCGGGCATGCCGCCGGCACCCATCCGCCCGCCGAACCCGCGCGTCTCCGCCGCGGGTGGACGCAGGACCGGTTCGTCGTCGGGGGGTGCGATCGCCTCGGTCACGCAACGTCCTCCCGGTTGAGCTGCGAGTCGACGATCTCGGCATAGGTCGGACAGGTGAGGAGCAGTTCGTCGTGCGAGCCGAGTCCGACGGCGTGGCCGTCCTCCAGCACGAGGATCTGGTCGGCAGTCGCGATCGTCGACACTCGTTGGGCGACGACCAGGACCGTGGCGTTCGCCGTGTGCGGCGCCAGCGCGGCGCGCAGGCGGGCGTCGGTCGCGAGGTCGAGCGCCGAGAACGAGTCGTCGAAGAGGTAGATCTCCGGTGTGCGCACGAGCGCCCTGGCGATCGCCAATCGCTGGCGCTGGCCACCGGACACGTTCGTGCCGCCCTGGGCGACGCGGGATTCGAGGCCACCGCCCGGCATCGCCATCACGAAGTCGGCGGCCTGCGCGATCCGCAATGCCTCCCACAGCTCGTCGTCGGTCGCGTCGGGCTTGCCGTAGCGCAGGTTCGACGCCACCGTGCCCGAGAAGAGGAACGGCTTCTGCGGGACGAGCCCGATGCGATTGCGGAGCACCTCCGGGTCGAGATCCCGGATGTCGATGCCGTCCAGCAGCACGGCACCAGCTGTCGCGTCGAACAGGCGCGGAACGAGGTTCAAGAGCGTGGTCTTGCCGGACCCCGTGCTGCCGATGATCGCGGTCGTCTGTCCTCTGAGCGAGCGCAGCGAGACGTCGGTGAGCACCGGCTCCTCGGCGCCCGGGTAGCGGAAGCCGACGGCCTGGAACTCCAACACCCCGAAGGCTGGAAGGTCGACGATCGGCAAAGCGGCGGTCCGCACCGACGGCTCCGTGTCGAGGACCTCTTCGATGCGCTCGGCGCACACCGCGGCCCGGGGAACGAGGACGGCCATGAACGTGGCCATCATCACCGCCATCAGGATCTGCGTGAGATAGGTCAGGAACGCGATCAGCGCACCGATGCTCATGTCCCCGCCGGCGATGCGGTTGGCACCGAACCACAGCACGGCGACGCTGGATGCGTTGAGCACCAGCGTCACCGTGGGGAACATCAGCGCCATCAGTCGGCCGGCACGCAGCGACGTCGCGGTCAGCTCGTCGTTGACCTCGCCGAAGCGCGCCACCTCCTCCCGCTCGCGCACGAACGCCCGCACGACTCGGATCCCCGTGATCTGCTCGCGCAGCACCCGGTTGATCCCGTCGATCCGGTCCTGCATCGTGCGGAACTGCGGCACCATCCTCGCGATCACCGAGCCGACGGCGAGCAACAGCGCGGGGATGCTCACGGCCAGCAGCCACGACAGGCCGACGTCCTCGCGGAGCGCCATCGCCACGCCGCCGATCGCCGTGATCGGCGCCGCGACGAGCAGCGTGCAGGTCATCAGCACGAGGATCTGCACCTGCTGGACGTCGTTGGTGATGCGGGTGATCAGCGACGGCGCACCGAACAGCGCGACCTCCTGCGCCGAGAAGTCCGTGACACGGTGGAAGAGGCCGCTGCGCACGTCGCGCCCGAAGCCCATCGCCGCCTTCGAGCCGAAGTAGATGGCACCGATGGAGAACCCCACCTGGGCCAACGTGACGACGAGCATGAGCATGCCGGTCGACCAGATGTACCCGGTGTCGCCGGCGAGGACGCCCTTGTCGATGATCTGCGCGTTCAGGCTGGGGAGGTAGAGCGTGGCGATCGCTTGCACGATCTGCAGCAGCACGACCGCGGCGAGGATCGACCGATACCCGCGCAGGTAGTCGCGGAGCAGCCGCATGAGCATGCGACATCGTTACCACGACGATCCGCGGTTCCGACGGTCGTTCGCGCGCTCGGTGATGCAGATCCCGAGATGTCTCCAGCTTGCCTGCCAGAGAGCAGTAAGCTACCTTTACACACCGTCCCCGCCGACTGCGATCGGATCTCCATGTTCGCCAACTTCCTGATCGGACTCCGCGAAGGGCTCGAGGCTGCGTTGGTGGTCGGCATCCTCGTCGCCTACCTGGTCAAGTCCGACCGACGATCGCTGCTGCCGCGGATCTGGCTCGGTGTCGGGATCGCCGTCGCGGTGTCACTGGGCTTCGGCGCGCTGCTCACGTTCGGCCCGCGCGGCCTGAGCTTCGAGGCCCAGGAGCTCATCGGTGGCACGTTGTCGATCGTCGCCGTGGTGTTCGTGACCTGGATGATCTTCTGGATGGTGCGCACGGCTCGCTCGCTGCGCGGCGAGCTCGAGAGCCGCCTCGACGCTGCCGCGACCGCCGGCGGTTGGAGCCTCGTGATCGTCGCGGTCCTCGCCGTCGGACGCGAGGGTCTCGAGACCGCGCTGTTCCTGTGGGCCGCCGCGCAGGCGACCGGCTCGAACACCAGCCCGTTGATCGGCGCCGCCCTCGGCTTGGCCTGCGCCGTCGTGCTCGGCACGTTGATCTACCGGGGTGCCGTGCGCCTCGACCTCGCCCGGTTCTTCACCTGGACCGGTGCGTTCCTCATCGTCGTCGCCGCCGGCGTCCTGTCCTACGGGATCCACGACCTCCAGGAGGCGGACGTGCTGCCGGGGCTGCACCGCCTCGCGTTCGACGTGTCCGAGCAGATCCCGCCCGGCAGCTGGTACGGCACGCTGCTCAAGGGCACGGTCAACTTCTCGCCCGCCACCACGTGGCTGGAGGCATTCGCATGGATCGCCTACGTCGTGCCGGTGCTCTTCCTGTTCGTGCGCACGATCCGCCGACCGGCGGGTCCAGCGACACGCCCCCTCCCCCTCATCCCACCCCTGGAGCACCAACCCTCATGACCCGTCGTTCACTCCGCGTCGCCACCACGGTGGCCGCCGCGATCGCGATGCCACTCGCCGCATGCACCGACAACAACACGTCGTCCGGCGGCTCCGGTGGCGAGATCGCCGTCACCAGCACCGACGACGCATGCAACGTGTCCGCCGGC
Organism: Acidimicrobiia bacterium; assembly: GCA_050248955.1. GTDB lineage: Bacteria > Actinomycetota > Acidimicrobiia > Acidimicrobiales > Ilumatobacteraceae > JBFWRK01. Next base: position 111,446 of record JBFWRK010000006.1, on the reverse strand, counting down.
GAGGCACCGAGCGGCAACCTCGTGTTCGACGTCAGCAACGACGGGACACAGGTGACCGAGTTCTACCTGCTCGGCGCGGACGGCCTGCGCATCGTCGGCGAGGTCGAGAACATCGGACCGGGCATCAGCCGGAAGCTCATCGTCCAGGCGGGGCCCGGTTCGTACGTCACGGCCTGCAAGCCGGGCATGGTCGGCGAGGGCATCCGGGCCGACTTCACCGTCACCGACTCGGGTGAGGACCTCGGCCCGACCGGCGAGACAGCCGACATGATCGAGACCGCGACCACCCAGTACGGCGCCTACGTGCGTGACCAGACCGAGCAGCTCGTCGCGGACACCGAGGCGTTCGCCGCGCTCTACCGGTCGGGTGACGACGACGGCGCCCGCGCCGTGTACGCCTCCACCCGGATGCACTGGGAGCGGATCGAGCCGGTGGCCGAGTCGTTCGGCGACCTCGATCCCCGGCTCGACCTCCGCGAGGCCGACCTCGAACCCGGACAGATCTGGACCGGCTGGCACCGCATCGAGAAGGACCTGTGGCCCGAAGGCGATCCGGCATACACGCCGGCCACGGCCGACGAGCGCGAGAAGCTCGCCGAGCAGCTCGTCCTCGACACGTTGGAGCTCCACGAGCGGGTGCTCGCGCTGACGTTCAGCGCCGACCAGTTGGGTAACGGCGCGAAGGAGCTCCTCGACGAGGTGGCGACCGGCAAGGTCACGGGCGAGGAGGAGATCTGGTCGCACACCGACCTCTGGGACTTCCAGGCCAACGTCGACGGCGCGAGGATCGCGTTCGAGGTGCTCCAGCCGGTCGTCGAGGTGAAGGACCCCGAGCTCGCGGTGACGCTCACCTCGCGGTTCAGCGAGCTCCAGGCACTGCTCGACCAGCATCGTGACGGCGAGGGCTTCGTCCTCTACGACGAGCTCTCCGACGATCAGGTGAAGACGCTCTCGGATGCCGTGAACGCGCTCAGCGAGCCGCTCTCCGAGCTCACCGCGGTGGTCGTGCTCTGATGGACACCGAGCAGCCGCGCCAGGGCGTCTCGCGTCGCCGGCTGCTCGGGATCGCCGGCGCGGGTGCGGTCGGCGCCGGTCTTGCCGGCACCGGCGCGTTCGCGGTCGCGCGCGCCGTCCAGCACGATGAGCCGACCGGCAGCGGATCGGAGGCGTATCCGTTCTTCGGCGAGCACCAGGCGGGCATCGTCACCCCCGCCCAGGATCGGCTGCACTTCGCCTCGTTCGACGTGACCACCACGAGTCGCGAGGCGCTGATCGAGCTCCTTCGAACCTGGACCGACGCGGCCGCGAAAATGACGCAGGGCGAGCCAGCGGGCGAGCACGGTGCGGTCGACGGTCCGTACCTCTCACCTCCCGACGACACGGGCGAGGCACTCGGTCTCGCGGCATCCGGCCTGACGCTCACGTTCGGATTCGGGCCCTCGCTCTTCGATCATCCGGAGCTGGGCGACCGCTTCGGGCTGTCGTCGCGGCGCCCGGTGAACCTCATCGACCTCCCGCACTTCCCCGCCGACGCGCTCGTGCTGTCGCGCACGGGCGGTGACCTGTGCGTCCAGGCGTGCGCGAACGATCCACAGGTCGCAGTGCACGCGATCCGCAACCTCGCACGGATGGCGTTCGGGGTGGCGGCGGTTCGGTGGTCGCAGCTCGGCTTCGGTCGGACATCATCGACCTCGACCGCGCAGGCGACGCCGCGCAACCTCTTCGGCTTCAAGGACGGCACGGCGAACCTCAAGGCCGAGGACACGGCAGCGCTCGAACGTCACGTGTGGGCGCGGGCCGACGACGGGACGCCCTGGATGACCGGCGGCTCCTACCTGGTCGCGCGACGGATCAGCATGCACATCGAGACCTGGGACCGCACGTCGCTCGCGGAACAGGAAGCGTTGATCGGCCGGCAGAAGGGCTCCGGTGCTCCGCTGTCGGGTGGCACGGAGTTCACGGAGGTGGACTTCGACATCACCGGGCGGGACGACAAGCCGCTCGTGGCCCTGGACTCGCACGTTCGTCTCGCCCATCCGTCGGACAACAACGGCGCCGCGATGCTGCGCCGCGGGTACAACTTCACCGACGGCACCGACGGTCTCGGCCGGCTCGACGCCGGGTTGTTCTTCCTCGCCTTCGTGCGCGATCCCGCCGAGCAGTACGTGCCGATGCAGACGAAGCTCGCCCGCGACGACGCGCTGTCGGAGTACCTGCTGCACACCGGGTCGGCGATCTTCGCCGTGCCGCCCGGCGTGCCGGGTCCCGACCGCTACGTCGGACAGGCGCTCTTCGACTGACGCGAGCGCTCACGCGAGCGCGCGTCAGCGCCACGCGAGGCGCCATGCAGATCATCACCCTTCGTACAACGATACGAAGGAGCCCATGATGACCATCACCGAACGACGCAGCGCCGCCCAGGAGCTGACCGACGAGATGCTCGAGCGCTTCCGCACGCGAGCCGCGCGCGCAGACGGCGAGAACGAGTACTTCCACGACGATCTGGCCGAGCTGCGCGAGATCGGCTACCTCGGTGCTGCCGTTCCCGAGCGGCACGGTGGATGGGGGCTCGATCTGCAGACACTCGCCGCGAGCCAGCGCCGCATCGCCCGCCACGCCCCCGCCACGGCCCTCGGCATGACCATGCACCACTACTGGGTCGGCATCGCCGTGGAGCTCGAGCGGGCGGGCGACGACTCGTGCTCGTGGATCCTGCACGAGGCAGCCGCGGGCACGGTGTTCGCAGCCGGACACGCCGAGGCCGGCAACGACGCGCCCGTCGTGCTCTCCACCACGTCGGCCGAACGAGTCGACGGTGGCTACCGCTTCACCGGGCACAAGATGTTCGGCTCGAACGGTCCAGCCTGGTCGTACCTCGGCGTGCACGGCATGGACCTGTCCGACCCGACGCAGCCGCGAGTCGTGCACGGCTTCGTGTCGAGGGACTCGGAGGGCCTCTCGGTCGTCGAGACGTGGGATGCGCTCGGCATGCGGCCCTCGCAGAGCCACGACACGTTGCTCGACGGCGTGTTCGTCCCGGACGAGCGGATCGGCGCCATCGTGCCGGCGGGGAGCGAGGCGGACCTGTTCCTGATCGCGATGAACATCTGGGCACTCCCGTTGATCGCCAACGTCTACGTGGGCATCGCCGAGCGGGCACTGGAACTGGCGATCGACGCGGCGCGACGCAAGACGTCGATCGCGATCCCCCGCGGCACGTACGCGTACAACCCGATGGTCCAGCACCAGGTCGCGGAGATGTACCTCGAACTGGACGCGGCCCGCGCCACGGTGGACCGCCTGATCGCCGACTGGTCGGCGGGGGCGGACCACGGCGAGCGCTGGGGCGCACAGATCGTGTCGGCCAAGTGGCGAGCGGTCACCGCCGCGAAGCGAGTCGTCGACCTCGCGCTCGACGTCGTCGGCGGCGGGGCGATGTCCCGTCGTCACGAGCTGGAGCGCCTGTACCGCGACGTCCGCTGCGGCGGGTTCCATCCCGCGAACGACGCGCTCACCCACGAGATGGTCGGCAAGATCGCACTCGGCATCGCCGACGAGCAACCTCGTTGGTGAGCTGATCAGTCGATCGTGTCGAACACGGCCAGGGCCACGGCGGCGGCGTCATCGTCGTCGAGGCCCCGGCCCTCCGCCACCGCCACCTCGTAGCCGTCGTGGCCGAGCCGCTGCCGGAGCTCCGTGGCGAGCGCGGCCAGCCGGTCGGCATCGTCGCCGACCACCTCGTTGCCTGCAGTGGGTGCCGTGACGGCGCCGAGCACGACGGCCGCGGCGCGGTCGGCGCCGAGGCGCGCGAGCAGCTCCGCGACCGAACGCAGCATCGTCCACTGGGTGACGCGCACGCCGGCACGGCTCCACAGCGGGAGCAGCCACTGGTACTCCTGCACGGCACGCCGGGCGTCGCCGTGACGGACCTCCAGCGAGGCCGCCGACGCACCGGAGATGCCAGCGACGAAGTTGTTGCCGGCCCGGAGCGCGAGGCCGATCGCGTGTCGGAGGCGCTGCTTCGCGAGGTCCGGGTCGTCGTCGAGCACCGCCTCGCCGGCCGCGTACCAGCACCACGCCGCCGGCACGAGCCCGTGGTCCGGCGAGAGCTCGGCGAGCAGCCGCGCCGCATCGGCGGCAACCGTCGCCTCGTGCAGGTACGCCCGGGCGAACAGCTCCGTCGCTACCGTCTCGCTCCACCGCAGGACATCGGTTTCGGCGTCAGCGGTGAGGAGCGCCCGCTTACAGGTCGCCGCTGCGTGCTCGAGCCGTCCTTCCCCCAGCTCGCACAGGGCATCCATGTCGAGCACCACGCCCGACGCGCTGGCTCCGGGCGGCAACGCGGCGTAGGCCTCGTCCACGAGCCGTCGCGCCTCGACGAGGTCGCCGCGCTTCCATGCTCCGAGCGCCGCGACCGCGAGCGCGTCGGCGACGAGCGGATGGCTGCTCGCCCGACCGAGTGCAGCGGCGGCCTCGCCCCACCCGAGCACCTCCGGCCGCATGGCGGTCAGCCCGTACGCCCGCACCGCGACCACGAGGCGAAGGGCGCTGTCGGCGGCCTCCGTCTCGACGAAATGCCGGAACGCCAGGCGCAGGTCCGCGAGCCACTGGTCCAGTCCGGCCAGCACGGTCCCCTGCTGGTCGGTGCCGAGCTCGCGCTGAGCGGCCTCGGCGACGTCGAGCACGTGCCCAGCGTGGCGCTGCCTCGCCGAGTCACGGCTGCCCCGTTCGTCGAGCCGTTCGGCCGCGAACTCGCGTACCGTCTCGAGCAGCGCGAACCGGCCGGGCACCCGCTGCACCAGCGAGCGCTCCGCCAACCCGACGAGACGGGCTCCGACGTCCCCGCTCGGGCGGTCGCTGACTGCGGCCGCTGCTTCGATCGTGAATGCACCGGCGAAGATCGAGACCTGCTCGAGCAGGCGACGATCGTCCTCGTCGAGCAAGGCGTACGACCACGACAGCGCGGCGGCGAGCGACTGATGGCGGGGTGTCGTCCGGCGTCCGCCGACGAGCAGCGAGAAGCGCCGATCGAGGCCGTCGCGCACATCGGCCACGTCGAGCACCTGCAGCCGCGCTGCCGCGAGCTCGATCGCCAACGGCAGCCCGTCGAGGCGTCGGCAGATCTCGTCGACGATCGGTTCGCTCGACTCGTCGAGCCGGAAGTCCGGCCGCACGGATCGGGCCCGCTCGACGAACAAGCGCACCGCCGGCGCGACGTCGAGCGGCCTCACGGGGCAGAGCTGCTCACCATCGACTGCGAGCCGCTCCCGGCTCGTCGCCAGCACGCGGACCGAGGTGGTGCGGGCGAGGACCCGCTCCGTCAGCGCGGCAACGCCGTCGAGCACGTGCTCGCAGTTGTCGAACACGAGCAGCGCGTCCTGGTGACGCAGGAACGCGGCGATGCGGTCGGGCAGATCGCCGTCACTGCGCTCCTCCAGACCGAGCGTCGCCGCGACGACCGCTGCGACGCCGGCACTCTCGCTGCTGGCGAGCTCGCAGAACCACACGGCGGCAGCCTCGTCGCGCCGAAGGCTGACCTCCGCTGCGAGGCGCGTCTTGCCGACGCCACCGGGGCCGATGAGCGTGACGATCCGGTGTGAGCCGAGCAGGTGGTCGACCTGCTCGACGAGGTCCTCGCGCCCGACGAGGCTCGACACGGGCCGCGGCACCAGCCCGACGGTGGACGAGGCGACCTCCGCCGCCGATCTCGGTCCGATCCCGCCGGCCACCAGGGCGTCGTGCCGCTCGCGCATCGCCGCCGATGGTTCGACGCCCAGCTCCTCGGCGAGCACGCGCCGGTAGTCGTCGTACACCCGCAGCGCGTCGACTCGACGCCCCGATCGGTCGAGGGCGTCCAGGAACAGCAGCCGCGGCCGTTCCCGCAGCGGGTGCCGCGCGACGAACGCGTCCAGATCGGCCAACGAGCCGGCTTCGCGCTCGAGATCCGAGAGCGCAGCGAAGCGCTCCTCCTCTGCCCGCAACCGCAGCTCGCTGAGGCGGGCGGCTTCGATCGTGCCGTCGTCCGATCCGGCGAGATCGTCGTACGGCTCACCCCGCCAGAGGTGCAGCGCCTCGTCGAGCAGGCGCAACGCCGTTTCGGGATCGCTGGCACGCTCTGTAGCAGCTGCCGTCACGAGACGCTCGAAGAGGGCCGAGTCGAGCTCACCCGGTCCGACATCCATCCGGTAACCGGGCGGCTGCTGCACGATCGTGCCTGCCGGTAGCGCTCGCCGCAGGCGAAAGACGTGCGTCTGCAGCGCGGCCGTGTGGTCGTCGGGCAGGCTGTCGGGCCAGAGCAGGTCCGCGAGCCGGTCCGCCGGCACCACGCGACCAGCGGACACGAGCAGCCCCGCAAGGAGCCGCCGCTGCAACGCACCTCGGGGAGTGACGTCGTTGCCACGGCTGTCCATGACCCGGAGCGGCCCGAGCACCCGGTAGCGCGGCACGCGGTCGAGATCGTGTCGCTCCGGCACCTGACCGATGGTAGGCGGCGACCTGCGACGAGCTCGCGAGCGTGAACCTCAGCTGACCGTCACACCGTCGGCCGTCGCACCGTCAGCCGTCGCCTCCTGGCGCTCGGCCGGTGCTGGACGGCGAGGCCGCCCTTCTCGGGAAGCCGCCCCTCCAGCGCGCCCGGGCGACAGCACCCGCACCAGCGCGGCACTGACGGCCGCGATCGTGAGCAGCAGCGCGACGAACTGGTACACGCGGTTGGTCACATCGGTGCCGGCCATCCCGGCGTGGACCGACACCAACCACACCGTGGCGTAGCTCACGTAGTGGACCCGCCTCCAGATCGCGCGTGGGAGCCGGCGCATCAGCAACGACGACACGTGGACGATCATCAGGAGCCAGAACGCGACGACGCCGATCGCCACCGCCGTGGTCCGCCACGGCGAGGCACCTGGCACGAACAGCTCCATCCAGCCGAAGTGGACGTAGCCGTCCGCGGCCAGCGCGGCCAGGTGGAGCCCTGTGCAGGTGACAGCGAGAGCGGAGAGCCAACGATGCATGACGAGCAGCCACGCCGGCCGGTCGACGGGCTTCAGCACCCGCGTGGCGAGCAGGACGCCCCAGACGACGCTCGCGACGAGCAGGACCCACGCGACGATGCCCGTCGCCCGGGCGAGGTACCACCAGATCTGCGGGTTCATGCCGCGAACTGCTTCCACGAGTCGTTCGCGACCATCCGGCCGTCGAGCATGACGGCCATCGCAGCCAGGCCGCGCTCGTCGAGCACGGCGAACGAGCGTCGTGTGCCGCCGACCATGACCGCCTTGGTCCACGCCTCCGCCCACGCCGCAGTGCCAGCCACGACCGTGGCCGACGCGATGCCGGTCGTGGCCGGCCGGTCCGTCGACGGATCGAGCAGGTGGTGGCACGCCGAGCCACTCGTGGTCCAGGCACGTCGCAACGTGCTCGATGTGGCCACGCCACCGGCGAGCAGCCGCACCCGTGCCACGTCGCCGCCCTCGCTGTTCGGATTCGCAACCGAGACGAGCCAGCTACCCCCGTCCACAGCCTCGCCGCCGACGCGCAGATCGCCGCCGACGCTCACCAGCGCGCCGCGGGCACCAGCGTCGAGGAGCTCCTCGACGATCAGATCGGCAGCCAGTCCCTTCCCGAGCCCACCTGGATCGAGCGTCGTGCCACTCGCAAGTTGGACCACGCGCGCAGCGGGATCCACGAGCACTCCGGCAAGGTCGCAACGCGAGCGCGCGTCGGGCGAGAGCGACGTGACCCGGTCCGGATCGTCCCAGCTCGTGGCATACCCGAGGCCGACGAGGGTCGGGAGCAACGTCGGGTCGAACAGGCCATCGGTCGCGCGGCCCGCGTGCACGAGGTGCTCGACGAGGACGACCGTCGACGCGTCGACCTCGACCGGCTGGCCACCGGCGACGTTGAGCCGGCTGATGTCGCTCTCCGGGAGGAACCGACTCCAACGCCGCTCGAGATGAGTCAGGCGGTCTCGGGCGAGGCCGGCGAGGTGATCGCCACCGGCGACGACGACCTCGACGCGCGAGCCCATGGCACGCCAGCTGGCCCGCTCGGTGGATGGCGCGAGCATCACGATCCCGAGCTCGCCGCCGCGGGAGCCTGGTGCGCGGCCGGCGCCTGGTGCGCAGCGACCGGCGGAGCGGGCACCGCGATCGGGATCGGGATCGGTGCGGCAGCGACCGGCGCCGGCGTGGCGGCGGCGGGGGCGTCTGGTGCAGGAGCGGCGGCTGCAGCTGCAGCCGCCGGCACAGCCTCCTGCGGCGCAGCGGTCTGCGCCGCAGCAGCAGGTGTGGCCTCCGGTGCTGCGGACGGGACGATCGGGGGCTGCTCGTTCGTCGCCGCGCGGGCGCTCAAGCCGTAGGCGGTCGTCAGGCCGAGGACGGCCGTCGCACTCAGTCCGGCGGCGATGATCTTGGCGACCTGTGCCGTCGGCGGCCGACCGGACCGGGCGCGTCGGACAGCGACCGGCGCCGCATCAGTCATCGTCGCCACCGTGGTCGTCGCCACTGTCGTCGCTGCTGTCGTCGCTGCTGTCGTCGCTGCTGTCGTCGCGGCTGTCGTCCCTGGTGTCGTCGCTGCTGTCGTCTTCGTGATCGTCGTCGCTGCTGTCGTCGTCGCCACCGTGGTCGTCGATCGACGTACCCGTCGGCGAGTCGAGCGACGAGGACCCGACTGACGTCACGATGTTGCCATCCGTGAGCACCGCGTTGAACACGACCTCGACGGTTGCCGAGCGGAACCTGACCTCGACGCCGCCGAAGGCGTTCGTGCCGCTCGAGAAGACGGACCAGCCCGGATTGGGAACGGCCGATGCCAGGGTCAGCACACCACCGGCGCTGTCCGTCGAGACGACGCCCGCATCACCGACCGCGAACGCGGTGATCGTCGACGCGGGGGCGCCGGCGACGGTCGTGGCGGTGATCGGTACGACGGTCGCCGTCGTGGCCGGCAGTGTGGTGGTCGGTGACGCCAGGATCGAACCGACGTTCGTCCCCGTGCTGCCGTTGTCCTGCAACACCTGGGTGTTCACCAGTGCTGCCGCAGAGCCAGCGACCAGCACCCCGGCCAGTGAGATCAGCGTTGCTGTTCGTGTGATCATCTTCCACGCTCCGTTGTCGGCGATCGTGTGCTCGGTGCTCCGAGCTCGATGACCACGGTACGGAGGGGACGTCGAACGGACGGCCCGCGATCATCCAAGAAACGTCCAAGACTGGGAGCAGAAACGGTCGAGTGGGTCGATCACGCAGGTCGCGCGCCGCGCACCAGGCAGACTCTCGACCGTGAGGATCCTGCTCGTGGAGGACGACGACGCGATCGCCGTGTCGTTGACGGACGGGCTCGTCGAGGCCGGCTTCGATGTCGAGCACGTCGCCACCGGCCGCGCCGCGCTCGCGGCCGGCAGAGCAGACGTGGTCCTGCTCGACCTCGGCCTGCCGGACATGGACGGCCGCGACGTGTGCCGTGAGCTGCGGACGTCGTCGAGCGTCCCGATCATCATGCTCACCGCCCGGTCCGACGAGTTCGACCGCGTGCTCGGTCTCGAGCTCGGCGCCGACGACTACGTCACGAAGCCGTTCAGCTTCCGCGAGCTCGTCGCCAGGATCCGCGCGGTCACGAGGCGCGCCGCCGGGACGAACGAGCCGGGTGGCGACGAGCGCGTCGCCGTCGACCGGATCGGACCGCTCGAGATCAACCGCCGCACGCGTCGCGTGCACATCGGCGGCGAAGCGGTCACGTTGACCGCCAAGGAGTTCGACCTCCTCGCCTACCTCGCGATCGACCCCGGAGCGGTCTGCACGCGCACCGACATCCTCGAACACGTCTGGGACGCGAACTGGTACGGCCCGACCAAGACGGTCGACGCACACGTCGCCGCGCTGCGCAAGAAGCTCGGCGACCCGCGCTGGATCGAGGCGGTGCGCGGCGTGGGCTTCCGCCTGGAACCTCCGCCGTGAGGTTGCGCCTCGTCGCCGTGCTCCTGGGGCTCACGGCAATGATCCTCGTGGTCCACGACGTGCCGCTGGCCGCGCACCTGCGCCGCGTCGAGCGCGACCGCCTGATCACGGGCCTCGAGCGCGACGGGTTCACGATCGCCGCACGTGCTCAGGATCTCCTCGACCAGGGCGCGGCTGCGTTGCCCGACGAGAGCGCAGCCTTGACGGCGCTCCTCGTCCAGTACCGGTCATCGACCGGGGCGAGAGTGATCGTCACCGATCGAACGGGGGCCGCGGTCGTCAGCTCGGACGAAGAGGCGATCGCGGGGAGCGACTACTCGACCCGCCCCGAGGTGCAACAAGCCCTCGCCGGCACGCCCGCCGCCGGCGAGCGCGACTCTGCCACCCTCGGCATCCGCCTGGAGTACGTCGCCGTGCCGGTCGTGTCGGGCACCGAGATCAAGGGCGCTGTCCGGATCACGTATCCGGCGTCGGTGATCGGCGATCGTGTCGAGTCCCGGGTCCGCGGGCTGCTCGTCGTCGCGCTCGTGTCACTCGCGGTCGCGCTCGCTGCAGCGGTCCTCTTCGCGCAGACGATCACACGCCCGCTGCGTCGCCTGCGCGCCGCCACGGAGCACCTTGCCGACGGCGACCTCTCGGTCCGCGCCGCGACCGACGACGGGCCACCGGAGGTCCGGTCGCTCGCGACCTCGTTCAACACGATGGGCGAGCGGATCGAGCGGATGATGGTCCGCCAGCGCGCCTTCGCGGGCGACGCATCTCACCAGTTGCGCACGCCGCTCACCGCGCTCCGGCTGCGACTCGAACAGGTCGACGACGCGCTCGAGCGCGATCCCGCATCGGCGCGGGTGCGGCTCGAGTCGGCGACGGCCGAGACTGACCGGCTCCAGCGATTGATCGAGGGGCTGCTGACCCTCGCTCGGGCGGAAGGTCGCCAGCCCGACCTCGGGGTCGCCGATGCGTCGGCGGTGCTGGGCGAGCGGGTCGAGCTGTGGCAGGCGCTCGCCGAGGAGCAGGGCGTCGAGGTCGCCCTCAGCGTGCCGCCGTCCTCCCCGGTGGTCGCCGTGCCGGGAGCGCTCGAACAGATCATCGACAACCTGGTGGACAACGCGCTGCAGGTCGTCCCGAGTGGCTCGACGGTCGAGGTCGTCGCGGCGGTCGGGCCGACGATCACCGAGATCCACGTCCTCGATCGCGGACCTGGCATGACGCCCGACCAGATGGAGCACGCGTTCGACCGCTTCTGGCGGGCGGCTGACGCGCCGCCGGGCGGCAGCGGGCTCGGGCTGGCGATCGTCGCCAGCCTCGCCGAGGCGAGCGGCGGCACGGTGAACATCAGCGCGCGAGCCGGGGGTGGCCTCGACGTCCGCGTCGCGCTGCGCACGGCGCGGGTCTGAGCGCGCACGAATCATCGTCGGACGGCTGCGGCCGGTGAGGGCACACAGCCTGCCCGGTCACGCACGGGTCGATGGATCGTTCCCGACCGCTTCGCTCAGCTCCTGGCGCAGGACCCGCCGGAGCAGCTTGCCGGTCTCGTTCGAGGGCAGCTCGTCACGGAACTGGATCCGCTCCGGGGTCCGGGTCGAACGCAGCTGGCTCCGCACCAGTTCCTTCAGCTCGTCCTCGGTCACCGACGCACCCGGCTCCAAGACCACGGCAGCGACCACCCGCTCGCCCCACTCTTCGTCGGGGATGCCGACGACCGCCGCCTGCGCCACGGCGGGGTGCTCGATCAGGACCGCCTCGATCTCGCCCGGGGACAGGTTCTCGCCACCACGCACGATCACATCGTCGAGCCGGCCGTGGACGAACAGGTAGCCACCCTCGTCGAACTCGCCGGCGTCACGGGTGTTGAACCAACCCCCGTCGGCCAACCCGCCGCGCCCGAGGTACTCGCCCGAGACCTGTGGTCCGCGGACCCAGACCTCGCCGCGGACACCGACCGGTACCTCGTCGCCGGCCGGGTCGCGCACGGTGACCTCCAACGTGGCGAGCGGCCGGCCGACCGAGCCGAGCCGCCGTCGCACCGCCGGGTCGTCGCTCGTCCAGGCCTCGCGATGATCGTCTGGCGTGAGGACGGCGATCGTGCTCGCCGTCTCGGTCAGTCCGTAGGCGTTGACGAAGCCGACGTGGGGCAGCACGCGCATCGCCCGTTCGATCACCGGGAGCGGCATCGGACCGCCGCCGTAGGCCAGGTTGCGCAGGGTCGGGAGGGTCGTTCCGGCGCGCTCGATCTCGTCGAGCACACGGCCGAACATCGTCGGCACGACCATGGCGTTGGTGATCCGCTCGCGCTCGATCGTGTCGACCCACGTAGCCGGGTCGAAGCTCTCGAGGTACACGATCCGCCGGCCCGCGTAGGTCGACGACAGCACCGCCGCCACGCCGGCGATGTGGTACGGCGGCACGGCGACGAGCGCCGCCTCGTCCTCGTCGGCGCCACCGAGCTCGACGGTGGAGAAGATGTAGTTCGCCAGGTTCTCGTGCCGCAGCACGGCCGCCTTCGGTTCGCCGGTGGTGCCGCTCGTGAAGAGCAGGACCGCGATCGACTGCGGATCGATGTCCGTCGGGAGGCCGGTGTCGTCCGCTGCTCCTGCAGCACACCGTTCGAGGAACACCTCGCGCTCGACGACCTCGACACCGTCGATCGGGCCGAGGCGATCGGCGACACCGACACCGACGATTGCCGTGGCGGGCGCGGTGCGGACCACGATCGCCCGCAACTGGTCGTCCGTGAGCCGGTAGTTGACCGGGACGAAGGGACGACCGGCGAACGCGGCGCCGAACAGGCAGATCGGGACCGCCTCGGAGTTCAGGTCGATCATCACGACTCGCTCTCCGGGCAGCGACTCGAAGAACGCTGCGGCGGCCCGCGCCCGTGCCGCCAGCTCGCTGTGGGTGATCTCTCCCACTGCTCGCCGGTCGCCGAACATCTCGGACGTCATCTCCAACAGCAACGGCACGTGCATCCGGTCAGATCTCCTCGTCGATCGCCGGCGCACGCTCGCACCGATCGGTCACCGTCAAGCTAGCGACGACGGCCACCGCGGCACCCGTTCGTCGACGCTGACGACCATCCTGCGACTCCCGGCTTGGTGTCCTGCTGCGCGAGAAGCGCGCCGCCGAGTTCGGCGGTCCGACGAGCGAGTAGACGTCGCTTCCAGCGGCGACGGCGCATTGCAGGCGGCTGCAAGCAGGTCCGCCCGCGCTCCACGCGGCCGTCAAGCGCGCTCCAAGCGGGGCGCGGTCTGCTTCATCGGTACCCACGATGAAGAGACAAGGAAGCATGAGATGAAGAGCACACGAGTGATCGCTGCTGTGGCGAGTCTGGCCGTCCTGGCCGTCGCCTGCGGCGACTCCGACGACCAGGGTTCCAGCCCGATCGCGTCCACGGCCGTCCCGGCGACCACGCCGTCCACATCGGTCGGCACCCCCACCACGGTCCAGCGCCCGACCGACGGCACCGTCGTCTCGGGCATCGACGACGCCCAGGACGCGACGATCCAGATCGTTGCCAAGGGCGCCCTGCGCGACCCCGAGGTCGGCTACAGCACGAAGGTGGGCAGCGGCAGCGGCTTCATCATCGACGCTGACGGCCTGGCCGTCACCAACAACCACGTGGTCACGGGTGCCGCCACCCTCGAGGTGTTCATCGGCGGCGACACCACGAAGAGCTACAACGCGACCGTCGTCGGTGTCTCCGAGTGCAACGACCTCGCGCTGATCGACATCAATGCGCCAGGTGACCTCCCCCGCTTCGAGTGGTACGACTCCGAGGTCAGCACCGGCCTCGACGTCTACGCAGCCGGCTTCCCGCTCGGCGACCCGCAGTTCACGCTCACCAGGGGGATCGTCGCCAAGGCGAAGGCCGGCGGCGACCTGACGGGCACCTCGTCGATCGACCACACCATCGAACACGACGCGAACATCCAGCCCGGCAACTCCGGTGGTCCGCTGCTCACGGCCGACGGCAAGGTCGCCGGCGTGAACTACGCGGGCGGCGCCGTGGCGTCGAGCACGGAGCAGTTCTTCGCGATCGCGTCGCCGCTCGCACAGAACGTGGTCGACCACCTCGCGCAGGGCGACTTCGAGTCGCTCGGCATCAACGGGTGGGCCGTGTTCGACGACGCCGCGGGCATCTCCGGCATCTGGGTCGCGGGTGTCGCGCCCGGCTCGCCCGCCTCGAAGACCGGCGTCCTGCCCGGCGACATCGTCACGACGATGAACGGTCTGCCGGTCGGCACGGACGGCACCTTCAAGGACTACTGCGACGTGATGCGCACATCTGCCGACCGACCGATCGACGTCGAGGTGCTCCGCTACGACTCGCTCGAGGTACTGCGCGGTGAGATCAACGGCGAGAAAGAGCTCGAGCAGGCGTTCTCGTTCGCCGACCAGATCGACGACGATGCCACCGCCGACAGCACGGGTTCGTACGAGGACTACGTCGCCGTGACCGACCAGACGGGCGTCATGACCGTCGAGGTGCCGGCCGAGTGGAGCGACGTGGACGTCACCCCCGCCGACGACGGCCGGGGGAGCTCCGTGCCGTACATCGCAGCAGCACCCGAGCTCGACGCGTTCCTCTCGACCTGGGGCACGCCCGGCATGCAGTTCGCCGCCCTCCCGTCCGCGGCATGGACGATCGATGACGTCCTCGCCACCTACGGGGCATCGGCGCAGTGCACGGATGGCGGCATCGAGTCCTATGACGACGGTGCATTCGCCGGCTCCTACCAGCTGTGGACCGACTGCAACGGCACGGACACGGTGTACGTGGTGCTCGCCACCACGCCCGCCAACGGGAGCCCGTACGTGTTCGCCACGATCGTGCAGGCCGTGACGGACGCCGATCTCGAGGCGCTCGACCACATCTTCGGCACGTTCAACATCGTGGCCTGATCACCCATCACCAGTCCCCCCAGGACCGGGCGGCTCGGCAGCATGCGACGATCGTCGTGCGCGGCCGGGCCGCCCGTTCGCGTCCGGCGTCATCGAACGTGCGGTCTAGCGTCCGGCGCGTACAGTGAGGCCATGCAATCGCATGACCTCCTGGACCGGATCGCCATCGATCCGAACGTGTGCTTCGGCAAGCCCACCGTCCGGGGCACGCGCATCTGGGTCGGCCTCGTCCTCGACCTGCTCGCCGACGGGATGACCGTTGATGAGATCCTCGACGAATATCCGTCGCTCACCGACGAGGACATCCGGGCATGTCTAGCGTTCGGAGCGAGGCTCAGCACAGGCCGATACGTCGACGTCGCGTGAAGCTCAAGCTCGACGAGAACCTCGGCAGGCGGTCGGCTGTGAGGCTCCGAGGTGCCGGTCACGACGTCCACACGGTGAGGGACGAGGGCCTCTCCGGAACGAGTGACAGCGCCGTGCTCGCCGCGGCAGTCGATGAAGGTCGAGCCTTGGTGGTCCTCGCACTCGCGGATCCGAGCTGACCGGCCGACTCTGGATCGTGGAACGTGACCGCGTTCGACAGTACGAGGAGCCCTCGGGCTGACGGTGGCAGGCGGAATCGAGTCACGTGACTGCCTTCGCGCTCCCTGAGGGAGAGTCAAGCGCGTCGCCAGGATCCGAGGCGCGGGTGCGGGCGTCAACAGCGACGAGGACGGTACCGTGCCCGCGTGATGCAGCGGAACGAGGCGGGCGGGCGCGGCCGAGGGCGGCGACGGCAGCGTCTCCGCTGGGTGTCGTGCGCCGTCGCGATCGCGCTCGCCGGCTGCAGCGCGAGCACCGCGGCAGACGGCGTCTCGACCGGCTCGATCGAGCGCGCCTCCACGTCGGCACCCGCCACCAGCTCCACCAGGGCCGCGATCGCCGCACCGCCGACGACCGCCGCCACCAGCCCCACCACGACCGCGATCGCCGCACCGCCGACGACTGCCGCGCCCACCACGACGTCCGCCGGCGGCGCCGCGCCGTCGCTCCCGTTGCCACCACCGACCGTGACGCCGAGCGATCAGATCGGCGACCCCTCGTTGAGCTTCCTGCGCACCACGTTCGACACGCTGGCCGGCGGCAACGCAGCATCGTCGGTCACGGTCCTGCGCGACGGCGCGCCGATCTTCGCCGCCGCCGCTGGGCAGCGGATCGACGGTGCTCCTGTCACCACCGACACCCCGTTCGTCGTCGCGAGCGTGAGCAAGCTCGTCACGGCCTTGACGATCGCCCGGCTCGCGGAAGCCGGGCTGGTCGAGATCGACGGACCACTGCCCTGGACCGAGATGGGCATCGCTCACGACCCTGCATGGGCGGACGTGACCGTCCGCGAGCTGCTCGATCACACGAGTGGCATGCCGATCGCGCGGACGACCTGGCTCGACGAGCCCGGCCCGTGCTCGATCCCGCTCATCGGGGTGATGGCGCTCCCGCCCGAACCGACGCGCGGCACCTGGCGCTACTCGAACGGCAACTACTGCGCGCTCGGCCTGCTCATCGAGCACCTGACCGGCTCGCAGCTCGATGCCGCCGCCCGGGTCACCGTCTTCGACCCGATCGCAGTGAGCGGGCCGCACCTCACGACCGATGGAGCTGCGCCCGATGATGCGCCGTACTTCAAGGACGTCGCCCGCTTCGATCGCCTCGGCGGCGCAGGGACGTGGATGGCCTCGACCGACGACGTCGCGGCGATGCTCGCCGCGGTGTCGGCTGCCGACATGGACACACTGGTGTGGCCGGGGATCATGGCCGATCAGTACGGCTGGGGTCACACGGGCACCGTCGACGGCGCCAAGGCCTGCGCGTGGGTGATGGACGGTGGGCGCACGGTCGTCGTCGGCGTGGTCGCCGGCAACCAGCCGTCGACCGGCGGCCGCCTCTGCGACTCGCTGGTGTCCGCGCTGGCCGTCGACCTCGGCGAATGGGCCGGAGAACCGTTCCGCACGCCGATCTGACCGCGGCCGCGTCACCGGCGCCCGGCCGACGGTGCCAGAGTGAGATCCACCGTCCAGCGGAGGAGCGCCGTGTCCGACATCCCCAAGCCCATCACGCCCGACCAGCCACACCCGCCGGAACCGCCGATCGAACCGACGCCCGGCCACCCACCCGTTCCGCCGCCGCCGATCCCGGATCCGCTGCCGTCCGCCGACGACGCCCGTTGACCTGCCGCGCCGTCCGGAAAGCCGGTCGGGAAGCCGTCCAGGAAGCCGTCCAGGAAGCCGTCCGGGTCGCCGTCCGGGAAGGCGAACGACGCCGGCGACGTTGCGTCACGCATGGAACTCACTGACGCTCTGTCGTTCGCCGCCGCACGCCGGAACGGCGTGCTCGTCACCGAGAAGTCGAACGGTCGCCCGCAGCTCTCGAACATCGTCTACGCCGTCTCGGATGCGGTGGTCCGCATCTCGATCACCGCGGATCGCGCGAAGTACCGCAACCTGCTGCGCAACCCCGAAGCGTCGCTCCACGTGAGCCGCGAGGACTTCTGGGGCTACGTCGTGCTCGAGGGCGACGCCGAGCTCACGCCCGTCGCCGCCGACCCGAGCGATCCGACCGTCGACGAGCTCGTCGCGCTGTACCGGGTGATCGGCGGCGAGCACCCCGACTGGGACGAGTATCGGCGAGCGATGGTGGCCGACCGTCGCCTCGTCCTCCGCTTGCGTCCGACGTACGCCTACGGCCTGCTCGGCTCCTGAGGCCGGGGGTCAGATCGCGGCGACCCGTCGCTCGTAGTCGGCTCGCAGCTCGCGCTTGAGCGGCTTCAGCGCGCCCGAGAGCGGGAGCGGGTCGCTCCGGAACTCGACCGACTTCGGGACCTTGTAGTTCGCGATGCTCAGCGCAGCGTGCGCTCTGATCTCCTCCTCCGTCGCGGCCGCGTCCTTCGCGAGCACCACGATTGCGTGCACCTGCTCGCCCCACACGTCGTGCGGGACGCCGATCACTGCGACCTGTGCCACCGCCGGGTGGCTCGAGATCGCGTTCTCGACCTCGATCGAGTAGACGTTCTCGCCGCCGGTGACGATCATGTCGGTCACCCGATCGACGAGGTAGAGGTACCCCTCTTCGTCGAGGTGCCCTGCGTCGCCGGTGGCGTACCACCCGTCGTGGAGCACCTTCTCGGTCTGCTCGGGCCGCCGCCAGTACTCGCGCATGAAGTTGCCGCCGCGGGCGTACACCTCGCCATCGGTCCGACACGGAACGGCGCGACCCTCCGGGTCGCGCACGGTGATCTCGACGCCCATGACCGGCCGACCGGCCGACCGGAGGATCTCCCCACCCCGACGGTGGTCGGCGGAGGTGAGGAACGTCAGGACCGAAGAGCACTCCGTCATCCCATAGCCCTGCCAGAGGTTGATGTCCGGGAAGGCGGCGATCAACCGCTCGAGGAGCGCCGCCGGCATCGGCGATGCGCCGTAGACGAGATCGCGCAGCGAAGCCAGCCTCGCCGGCGCGAACTCGGGATGGTTCATCACCATCGCGATCATCGTCGGCACCATCATCGTCCAGTCGACGCCGTAGCGCTCGATGCTGTCCATGACCGGCCCGGGATCGAACATCGGGACGAAGACCGAGGTCCCGCCCGTGGCCGGAATGCCCAGGATCCCGCCCATCGACGCGGCGTGGAACATCGGCGTCTGGTGGAGGTACACGCGACTGTCGCCGAACCCCAGCGCGAGGCCGATGTGGTACAGGTTCAGCATCTCGGCGCGTTGCTCCAGCAAGGCGCCCTTCGCCATCCCGGTCGTACCGCCGGTGTACATCAGCACCGCCGGGTCGCTCTCGTCCGGTTCCGGTGGGATGACGGGGAAGCCGTCGGCGATCAGATCTTCGTAACGCATGTCATGGGGTCCCTCGCCGTCGCCGATCAGTACGACGTGCTGCAACGGCAGCTCGCTCCGCACCGGGTCGATGTTGCGGGCGAAGTGCTCGGCGAACACCGAGTCGACGAACACGACCTCCGTGCCGGAGTCGGCGAGGATGTACTGCAGCTCCTTGCCCGCGAGGCGCAGGTTGAGCGGGTTGATCAAACCGGCGCCGAGGAAGCCGGCATGGTAGAGCTCCAGGTACTGGTGGCTGTTGCAGGACATCACCGCGAAGCGATCGCCGGACGACAGGCCCAGGTGGCGACGCATGCTGTCGGCCAGCCGGAGAACCCGGTCACCGTGCACCTGGAAGGTGCCGTGGTAGTCGCCGTCGTGGAAGCCGACCTTGTCGGGCCACCGCTCGATGGCGGGGAAGAACTGGCGATGGAACACGAGCTCCTTCACGGGCTGACCTCCTGGTTCGCCGCCGTCGTTTCGCTCCAACGTACGGAGGCAAGCCCAGACCGTCCAGGGTCCAACGTCACGGCCCTCGGGCCTGGATTCCGTGGCAGCATGACCGCCATGCCGATCTCGTCCGGGTTCAACCACGTCGCCACGCTGACGCCTGACCTCGACCGCCTCGTCGCGTTCTACGTCGACGTGTTCGAAGCAACGGTGACCTTCGAGATGGCGGCGAAGCCGGACCATCCCCGGATGATCATCGTCGACCTCGGTGGCGGCGCAGCGTTGAACATCTTCGAGGTGCCGCCCGCCGACATCATCGGCGACCGGCGGCAGCAGGGAGCACGCGGCGCGATCGACCACTTCGGCATCGCCGTCGACTCCCTGCCGACGCTCGAGCAGGTGCGGGACCGGTTGCTCACCGCCGGTGTGGACATCGGCGAGGTCCAGCGCCTCGGCGACCACTGGTCGCTGTTCTTCCGCGATCCCGACGGCATGGAGCTGGAAGTGCTCTGCCCCGGCAACTGACGAACGCGGATCGCCGTCGACCCGATCCCGATAGGGATCAGACGGTGTGGACGTGCTCGACGACGCGGTCGACCCGGCGACTGTGCGTGCGGAACCGATCACCCTCGACGAGGGCGAGGAGCGCGATCAGCGCGCCCGTCGCGACTGCTGCCGCGCCGAATCCCCACTGCGCAGCGAGGTCGTCGCGGACGTCAGGGTTGGCGAGCCACAGCACGGCGCCGCCGATGGCGAGCAGGACGCCCGCCGCGACGCGTCCGGAGGCCGGCCCGAACGCGAGCAGCAGCAACAGCACGCCGACGCCGATGTCGATCACGCCGAGCAGCACCGTGTGCGCGAGCCCGGACACATCGACCGGTTCGGTCCACGGGCCGGACACGTCACCGCGCAGCAGCACGACGATGCCGAGCACGATGAGCGCTGCGCCGGCGAGCAGCGCGACCACCATCGACGGCGTCGCAACGATCGACCGGTGCTCGAGGATGTCGTCACTGGCGACGATCTCCGACTCCGCCGGCACGCGCTGGTGTACGACACGCTCCTGCACGATCTGCGGCTGCCTGATCACCTGATCGGTGATGTCCACGCCTCTGCGATCCTCGTTCATCTCGCCTCCGAGTTGTTCCGCCGACCCTGGGGGTCGGACCTGCGTGGGGCGGTACCCGCGGTGCGACGGACCGAAACAGGATGGCGACGTCAGACGTCGGCGCAGGCCAAGAGGACGGAGCACGGAGCTGTCCGCGCCACGGCTCCCGCGGTCGACCCGACGTGCAGGCGTTCGATCCCCGTGAGCCCACGCGTGCCGAGCACGACGAGATCCGGGCGGTACTGATCGACGTGATCGAGGATCACCGCTGCCGGCTTGCCCGTGTGCTGCGTGATGTCGACCTTCACCCCGGCATTGATGAGGTCGGCGGCGACGTCCCCCAGCTCGGGGGCCACGGTCGCACGGCGGTCGTCCGCCCACAGCAGCGTGGCGTGGACGCCGCTGATCCAGGGCAGCGAAGCGAACGACTGCAGCGCGCGGTCAGCATGCGCCGAACCGTCGTGGCACAGCAGGACCGACGTGACGGGCCGTCCGGCACGAGCGATCACGAGTGGTGCCGGTGGACGCGTCAGGAGCCACTCGACGGTACTGCCGAGGTGCATCGACTTCAGGAAGCCGGCGCCGCGCGCACCCACGACCACCAGCTCGGCGGGACGTTCGAGGGCGAGCCGCGGGTCGTTCTCGGCCGTCAGGTGCTCGACCTCCGCGATCCGGCTCTCGGCGAACGGGCGCCGAGGAGCCGGCGGCGTCCACGGGTGCGCCTCGGTGCGCTCCCGCGGCAGCGGCGGACCGAGCGGTGGCAGCACGGCGTGGAGCACCTCCAAACGCCATCCCGGCCAGGTCTGGCTGTTGATCCACAGCCACGCGAGGTCGGCTCCCGGGGAGCCGTCGTCACCGAAGAGGATGGTCGATCGGGAAGTGGTCACGGCCCCAGTGTGCCCCGATCGTCCACGGCTCCCAAGGTCCGAACGCCCGGCATCCGGGCGTGACCTTCGGCCCTACGGCCCGGGAGCCGCTCGGCACACGATGGTCGGGAGACCATCGAGGCGGCTGGAGAGGAACTGGATCGTGGAGCTGAGCGAGCTGCAGGACCTGGCACGGCGAGTCGTCGACGACCCCGCACTGACGTACCGCCAGCGGGTTCAAGCGCTCGCCGGCGTCGCCGAGGAGGCGCTCCCGCCGCCGGACGTGAGCGACGACTGCGCGGCGGCGCTCGACAAGCGGGTGATCTGCGACCTGCACGAGGGCAACGCGCCCTACCGGCCGCGGTACACCCTGCCCGACTACGAGCTGGCGATGTCTCGCGGCAGCGCGTTCCTGGAGCTTCCACCTCCTCAGGCGCTCGACGAGGCACTCACGTTCCTCTTGTGCATGTACGGCAACGTGCCGTCGATCACCGGCTACCCCGTGTGGCTCGGCGACGTGGACCGGCTGCTGCTGCCGTTCACCGACGGCGTCAGCGACGCGGAGCTGCACCGTCGCCTCCGGCTGCACTGGATCACGCTCGACCGCCTGTTCCCCGATGCGTTCACACACGCCAACATCGGGCCGACCGACAACCGGGTCGCCCGCACCGTCCTCGCACTCCACCGCGAGCTGCTGCAGATCGTGCCGAACCTCACGTTGAAGGTCGATCCCGCCACGACACCGGACGACCTGTTGCTCGACGCGGTGCGCACGGTCGTCGAGTCCGCGCAACCGCACCTCGTCAACCACCCGATGATGGTCGCCGACCTGGGCGAGCGATACGGCGTGGTCAGCTGCTACAACTCGCTGCCCGTCGGCGGCGGCTCGCACACGCTGGTGCGACTCAACCTGAAGGAGGTGGCACTCCGCCACCACGGTGCTTCGCGCTCGTTCGTCACCGACACGCTCCCCCGCTTCGTCGAGCTGACCGCCGAGCTGATCGAGGCCCGCATCCGCCACATCGTCGAGCGCGCCCGCTTCTTCGACCACTCGTGGCTCGCCCGTGAAGGACTGCTGTCGCTCGACCGGTTCACCGCGATGTTCGGCCTGTTCGGCCTCGCCGAGTGCGTCGAGCTGCTGCTCGAGGCCGACGGTGTGACGGCTCGCTACGGTCACGACGCGATCGCCAACGAGCTCTCGTACGCGATCGTGAGCGCGGTCTCCGAGCAGGTCGCAGCGCGCGAGATGCCGTACTGCGAGGGGTTCGGCGGTCGCTGCATCCTCCACAGCCAGGCCGGCATCGAGACGGACATCGGGGCCACGGCAGGTTCACGCGTGCCGGTCGGGCAGGAGCCCGAGCTCTACCGTCACCTCCGCGCCGTCGCACCACACCATGTGCTGTTCCCGTCGGGCGTGAGCGACATCGTCCACCTCGACGACACCGTCGCCGACAACCCGCAGGCCGCCGTCGACATCGCCAAGGGCGCGTTCGCGCTCGGCATGCGTGACGTCACGTTCAACACGGCGACGAACGGCTTCATCCGGATCACGGGATACCTGGTCCGCAAGAGCGATCTCGAGCACGTCGCCGAGGGGGTCCGGCACGCGAGCACGGCGCTGGGCGCCGGGTCGGTGCAGAACATGCACGTGGACGCACGCCGCGTGCAGCGAGTGCGGAGCCATGAGCTCGACCCTCGGCCTGCTCGCTGACACGATCGCGTCGTCGTACGTCGACGGGCCGGGGAACCGGTTCGCCGTGTTCCTCCAGGGGTGCAACTTCGACTGCATCGCCTGTCACAACCCGAACACCATTCCGCGACGCAAGGTCGGCACGAGCCGCTTCGTCGAGGTCGACGACCTGCTCGCCCAGGTGCGCGATGCCGCTCCCTTCCTGTCGGGTGTGACGGTGTCAGGCGGTGAGGCGACCTGCCAGTGGCAGTTCGTTCAGGAGCTCTTCCACGGGATCAAGTCGGACCGCGAGCTCTCACGGCTGACCACGTTCGTCGACTCGAACGGGAACGCGGACCTCCACGTGTGGGACGTCCTCCTGCCGTGGATGGACGCGGCGATGATCGACTTGAAAGCGCTCGACGCCGACGTGCACCACTACCTCACCGGCGAGGACAACGAACGGGTGCTCGCCTCCATCGAGCACCTCGCCGACCTGAGCCGGCTGTACGAGGTCCGTCTGCTGCTCGTGCCGGGTGTGAACGACACCGACGCGCAGCTGGACCGCACTGCCGAGTGGCTCCTGCGCGTGGACCCGGAGATGCGCGTGAAGCTGATCGGGTTCCGCCAGCACGGCACGCGGCGCATCGCCGCCGGCTTCGCGGACATGACGCCGGAACGCCTCGATCACGCACGGTCCGTGCTCGAGCATCATGGAGTCCAGGACGTCGTCACGGTCTGACACGGGGGAGGGTCAGGCCGTGACGTCGACAGCCTCCCCGTTCGCTCCGGCGCGTCGGCGCAGCCGTACGGGTTGACCCTCGTTCCACGACTCCGTGACCCACGCATCGCCGTCGACGTGCTGCCACGCGGCCCCGGAGACCTGGATCTCGAAGACGTGCGAGCCAGAGAACGCGTCGACGTCCATGTCGAGGCGCTCGGCGATGGCCCCGAGGAACCGCGTGATCTCCTGCGGATCGGTCCAGGCGATCGCGTGGGCGAAGAGCTTGCCCTCGCCGGACACGTCGTCCTTGTCGGCGATCGTGGTCATCAACGAGCACCGGGGATCACGCAGCAGATCGAGCGCCTTCATCGATCCGGGCATCATCCCGGCCATCAGCCGGCCGTCGTCGAACGTCACCTCCACGGCGCTCGCGCGCGGGGAGCCGTCACGGCGCAACGTGGCCAGCAAGCACATGCCGGCCGCATCGAACCGGTTGCGGATGTTGGTCGCGATCGACGGGGCGGCGGCGTGGAAGGCATCGAACGAGATCATGCGGTCATCATCGCGACCAATTACTGACAACTACTGTCAGCGATGACGAACTATCGTTGAATCAGTGCGCGCGAGCCGCCTCCTCCGTCTCCTCCTCCTGCTCCAGAACCGAGGCCGCACGACCGGTGCCCGGCTCGCCGAGGAGCTGGAGGTGTCGTTGCGCACGATCTATCGCGACATCGAAGCGCTCAGCGCGGCGGGCGTGCCCGTCTACACCGAGAGCGGGCCGGGCGGTGGCGTGCAGCTCGTCGAGGGCTACGAGACCCGCCTGACCGGCCTCACCACCGACGAGGCGGTCTCGCTCGGGTTCTCCGGCCTGCCGGATGCGGCGAGCCAGCTCGGGTTGGGCTCGGTGCTCGTCGCCGCGCAGGCGAAGGTCGACGCCGCGCTACCACCGGAGCTGCGCAGCCGCGCCGAGCGCGTGCGGGCGCGGTTCCTCGTCGACGCCCCAGGGTGGTTCCGCCGGGAGGAGGGCGTGCCGTTCCTGCCCGTGCTGAGCGAGGCAGTGTGGGAGAGCACGAGGGTCGACGTGCACTACCGACGGAGCGATGCGACGGTGCGACGCGTGCTGTCGCCGCTCGGCCTCGTGCTGAAGTCGGGAACGTGGTACGTCGTCGCGCTCGCCGGCCGCGACCGGGCGATCCGCACGTACCGGGTCAGCCGTGTCGTCTCGGCGCAGCCCCGGGACGACCACTTCGATCGCCCGGTCGACTTCGATCTCACCACCACCTGGGCTGACGCGGCGCAGTCGTTCCAACGCGACCTGCTCGTGCTGAGCGTCAGCGCCCGTGTGCGCAGCGACTCGCTGTGGCGGCTGCGCCACGCGCTCCCGGCGCCCGCGGGCGAGGAGGCGATCGCCAGCGCCGCGCCGCCGGCGGCGGACGGCTGGTGCGACGTCGTCATCCGGTCGGAGTCGGTCGAGGTCGCCCACGACGAGCTGCTGCGGATGGGAGCGACGATCGAGATCGTGGCCCCGCTCGAGCTGCGCCGACGCATGGCTGCGACGGCCCGGGGGCTCGCCGCGCTCAACCGCTGAACGTGCTCAGAGCGGCGTCACGCCGACGGGAGGACGTAGGTGCCCTGTGCTGTCGAGACGGGCCTGTCCTCGCGATCGTCCACCCACACCCGCACCGTGCCGACGACGTTGCGCCGGCCGGCGCTGTCGAGCGTCGCCCGCGCCCACAGCACGTCACCCCGGGCGGGACGCAGGTAGCGGATCGACAGCTCGGAGGTGAGCGCCATCGGCTCGATCCGCCCGATCGCGCCGAACACGAGGTACCAGAGGACTGCGTCGGCGAGGCCGAACTGCACCGGACCGGCGATGAACCCGCCCGGCCGGAGCACGTCGGGACCGGTGGCACGTCGCGCGAGCGCGGACGTCGGCGTGATCTCGACGCACTCGTCGTTCGAGCCGGGAAACGAGGTCCGCACCATCAGGTTCACGTCGTCATGGGTCGGCAGCACGCTCCCTAGGATGGCACGACGGCTGCGGGAGGGTTGAGGTCAGCCCGGCGCGGTCGTCGTCGTCGCCGGTGTCAGCAGCGGGA
The DNA here is from genome assembly GCA_050248955.1 of Acidimicrobiia bacterium. Lineage (GTDB taxonomy): Bacteria > Actinomycetota > Acidimicrobiia > Acidimicrobiales > Ilumatobacteraceae > JBFWRK01. The sequence goes on along the minus strand of JBFWRK010000006.1, from coordinate 85,815 downwards.
CGATCTGATCCCACAGCCGCACGTCGTCGTAGCCGAGCGCCCACAGGGACACGCCACCGAATCCGGCCTCGAGCGCCATCTGGATCCGCGTTCGCGCGCCGGCCTGGTCGACGTACCAGACCTCGCGCTTCTGGGTGCAGGCGATCGTGCCGTCGTCGATGACGAGGTCGTACACGAAGGTCCACTCCCCCGTCGGAACATCGTGAACCGGCACGGCTGCCCGGCGCTGCACGAGGTCGTCGACGGAGCGCATCGTGACGGATGTGCGACCGATCTCCTCGCTCGGTGGGCACTCGCCGAGGGTGGTCGCGGGCCAGTTGTACCCGTACAGCGGGATGCCGAGGACGAGCTTCTCCGGCATGCCGCTCGCCTCGGTGACGCCGGCGATCACCTGCTCGACCCACGGGAGCGGGGAGACGGGTCCGGGCGTCGACGTCGAGTAGTCGTACGCCATCACCCGGATCCGATCGACGACCGGTGCGATCGCGCCGTAGTCGTAGACCCAGTAGCCGCTCTCCTCGGTGCGTCCGTCGTCGTACACGGGCGGGATGCTCACGGTCAGCGTCCGGCCATCGGCGTGCAGCCGCTCCGCGAGCTCGGTGATGAACGTGACCCAGTTCGGCCGCGTGGTCGACCACGTCGCCTTGTCGTCGGCGAAGGCGAACCGTTCGTAGTCGAGGTCGAGACCCGCGTAGTCGCCGTCGCGGGCGAACGTCACGAGCGCGTCGATGTGCGTGGCGCGGGTCGTCGGGTCGGCAAGCACGCCGGCCATCTCCCCCGCAGCCATCTCATCCGAGATCGACGGGACGATCGGGACGTCACTGTCGCGAGCGATCGACATGAAGCGGTCCGTGAGGTCGGCCGGCGCGTGCTCATCGACCTCGATCGTGCTCGCTCCGGTCGCCGAGAACCAGAACGGCGAGAGCTCGCGGAACGATCCGGCGCGCGTCGACAGGTCGGTCAGGGAGTCCTCGAGCGCCCAGTACGGCACCCATGCCTCGACCGGCAGAGCGGTCGGCCGTGGCTCGTCGTCGCCGGGCCGGAGGCTGAGCGCGGTGCCGACGACGGCGACGACCACGATCGCGGCCGAGGCGAGCAGCACCGTCCGCCGACGGCGTTGGAAGACAGCGTCTGTGGGCGTCTCTGTCGGTTGGTCCGGCGCATCGGTCGTCACGTCGGCCGTCACGTGGCGTCCGCGGCGTCGAGCACGGCGACGAGGCGCTTCGGCGCGACCTGACGGAACGCGTCGGTGCAGATGACGGCGATCTCGTCCCAGTCGGGATCGATGTCGAGGCGGACCCCGAGCCACCCGCGATGACCGACGTAGGGCGGGCGGAAGAACCGAACCGGCTCGAGGTCGACGAGCTGCTCCTGCACGCCAGCGGGCGCCGCGCACCACAGTGCGAGGCGGCCGTCGCCGTGGTGGTCGTCCAGGTACATCACGAACGTCGTCTTGTCGCGGACGAAGAACGTCGGCGAGCCGTGGCTCAGCCGCTCCGTCGCCTCGGGCAGGGCGAGACAGATGCGACGCACCTCTGCGAGCGGGTCGGAGCCGAGATCGCGCTGCCGGGCCATCCCGCGATCCTCGCAGCATCCGAGCCCGATTCAACCGACCCCGCCGCGGACGGCCCTCGATGGGTCAGGCGCGACCCGGGTCCTCGATGTGGAGCGCGGCTTCCTCGGCGCTCTCGTCGTCGGGGTCGGCGATGAGCTCCGGCGCGTCGTCGGCGATCTCCTCGGCCTCGTCCTCGTCGGCAGTCGAGCCGCTCTGCCCGCCTTCGAAGACGTCGGGTTCCTCTCTGCGCTCGCGGTCGTCGACCGACTCGCCGACGGACTCGTTCCGCTGGATCACCGCCGGGTCGTCGACGCCGAGCGGCCGCTCTGGCGGGAAGTCGGTCGCCTCGTCGTCGCTGGTCAAGGCGTCGAGACCGAGCTTGTCGTCGTCGAGCGCCTCCGATTGGTCCTGCTCATCAGGCATGGCCACTTGCCTCCGCATCCAACGCTTCCTGCACTGCAGCAGCTTTCTCGGCTTCGTACTTCGCCGTCACCGCTTCGACCGCCTTGATGTTGCTCTCGGCCAGCTGCGGACGCGCGGCCCGCGCTCGCGCCTTGGCCTCGATCGTCGAGTGGTACTGGCCCTGGAAGTGTGGCGCAACGTGGCGGGCGAAGAGCTCGTAGCTGCGGAACTTCGCCGCCGGGGCGGCCCAGTCATGGGCGAGCTGCAGGTAGGCGCCGAACCCGCCGTTGGACTGCTTCACGAGCCGGTCGATCTGCTCGACCGCATCGTCTGGTGTGCCGATCGTGCCGAGCCCCGTCTCGTTGACGAAGTCGATGCACTCCTTCACCGTCGTCCCGTCGCCGACGGCCATCTGCGGGAAGGCCGCCGTGTGCTGGAAGTAGTCGAACCAGTCGAGCATCCCGTGCTCGACCTCGCGATAGGCCTGCTCGCGCGTCTCGGCGAGGTGCATGAGCCCGACGAGTCGCCACGCGTTGCGATCGACGCTGACGCCGTAGTGGGCAGCGCGCTCCTCCATCACGTCCCAGTGGAGGCCGAGCACGTCGAAGCCGGCAGCCGTGGTCGCACCGATCGACAGCAGCCCGTGCCCGTAGCGGCCGGCGAGCCTGGGCCCGGCGGGCGACGCCACCGCCGCGATGACGATCTCCGGATGGGGATGCGTGTACGGGCGCAGGTGCAGGCGGGCGTCACGCAGCGTCCAACGACCGTTGTCGAAGCTGATCGGGTCCTCGCTCGTCATCAACTTCGTGATGATCTCCACCGCGTCTTCCAGCAGCTCGCGGGTCTGCGGCATGTCGAGGCCGATCATCGCCGCATCACTCGGCAGCGCGCCCGGGCCGAGGCCGAGCATGAACCGGCCCTTGGTCATGTGGTCGAGCTGCACGGCTCGCTCGGCGACCCAGAGCGGGTTGTGGTAGCTCGCACTGACGACGCCGGTTCCGAGGCGGATGTGGCGCGTCCGGACAGCGGCGGCGGCGATGAAGATCTCCGGGGAGGCGATCGTCTCGCTGCCGGCCGAATGGTGCTCGCCGACCCATGCCTCGTCGTAGCCGAGCTTGTCGAGGTGCTCGACGAGCTCCAGGTCGCTGTCGAGCAGGATCGTCGGGTTCACACCCGCCGGATGGAACGGTGCCATGAAGATGCCGAAGCGCATGCGGGACATGAAGCGGACCCCCCGGTCGTCGTGACGATGTAGCGCGGACCCCGCCGCGCTGTCGGGCACCCTAGAGGACTCGGGCGGCGCGCGGATCCGGCGGTCCCGGCCGCCCGGCGGTCGCTCTACGGTGCGCTGCGTGAACCCGGCTGACCGCTGCACCGTCGCGGACCTCGAGGACGATCCCTATCCGCTCTACGCGTGGCTCCGGGCCCACCAACCGGTCGCGTGGGTGCCCGCCGTCGAGCTGTGGATGGTCACGAGGTGGGACGACGTCGAGCGCGTCACCAAGGACCCGCAGCTGTTCACGGCGGCGGTCGACGCGTCGCCGGTGGACCGTTGCTTCGGCAGCCCGACGATCATCACGTGCGACGGCGAGACCCACCGCGAGCTGCGCAGGGCGACGGACCCGAAGTACCGGCCCGCGCGTGTCAACAGCTACATCGACGACCTCGTCCGGCCGCTCGCCGAGCAGCTCGTCGGTCAGCTCCGGCCGCAGGGTGGAGCCGACCTGATGACCGAGTACTTCGAGCCGATCTCGACGCTCGCGCTGGCACGATCGATGGGGTTCACGGATGTCGACGTACCGACGTTGCAGCGCTGGTTCCGCGGGCTGTCCAACGGCGCGACGAACTTCGAGCAGGATCCCGGCAAGCAACGGATCGGCGACGAGACCGCGGCGGAGATCCGTCGCCACACGACCGCGTTGTTCGAGCGGATGGAGACCGACGCGGACGACTCCGCGCTGTCGCACATGCTCCACGACGGGATGCGCGACGGCGAGACCAGGCCGCGCGAGTTCCTCCTCCCGACGATCCTCGTCACGCTGCTCGGCGGCATGCAGGAGCCCGGCCACGGCGCCGGCTCGGTGCTCGTCGGGCTCCTCAGCCATCCCGAGCAACTGAGTGCGGTCCGAGCCGATCCTGACCCGCTGCTGCTGAGGGCGGTCGACGAGGGGTTGCGATGGATCGCGCCGATCGGGACGCAGACCCGCCAGGCGACGCGAGATGTCGAGCTCGGCGGTGTCACCGTTCCGGCCGGGCAGACGATCGCCGCGGTGGTTGCGTCTGCCTGCCGTGACGAGTCCCGCTACCGCGAGCCGGATCGCTTCGACGTCTTCCGCTCGGAGACCGAGCACGCCGCGTTCGGGTTCGGCAACCACTACTGCACCGGTCACTGGTTCGCTCGGCACCAGGTGCGCATCGCGCTCGACGTGCTGCTCGCCGAGCTCCCCGCGCTCCGGTTCGTCGACGGCTTCGTCCCGTCCTTCGTCGGTTGGGAGTTCCGAGCTCCCACCGCACTCCCGGTCCGGTGGTGACCGATCCCGTCAGTACGAGGCGAACACGACCGTGCGACGGCCGATCAGCAACACCCGGCTCTCCGCCTGATAGCGCACCGCTCGGGCGAGCACCATCCGCTCGACGTCACGCCCGATCACGGCGAACTCCGCTGCGCTCTGCGCGTGCGTGACGCGCACGACGTCCTGCTCGATGATCGGGCCTTCGTCGAGGTCGTCGGTGACGTAGTGCGCGGTCGCGCCGATGAGCTTCACGCCGCGATCGTGCGCCTGGTGGTACGGCTTGGCACCCTTGAACCCGGGCAGGAACGAATGGTGGATGTTGATGATCCGGCCGGGAAACCCCGCGCACAGCTCGGCAGAGAGCACCTGCATGTAGCGGGCGAGGACGACGAAGTCGATGGCGTGCTGTTCGATCAGCTCGACGAGTCGGGCCTCCTGGTCGTGCTTCGTCGCCGCGGTCACCGGCAGGTGCACGTACGGGATGCCGTGGCGGGCGACGAGCTCCCCGCAATCAGGGTGGTTCGACACGACCAGGGGGATCTCGATCGGGAGGTCGCCGGTCCCCCACCGGTACAGCAGGTCGTGCAGGCAGTGGTCCATCCGGGAGACCATGATGAGCACGCGCGGCACGACCGCTTCGGACCGCACGGCCAGTTCGCCTCGGAACCGCTCGGCGACGGGAGCGAGTGACGCCCGGACATCGTCGACGGATGCGAGCTCCGTCTCGAAACGGGTCCGCATGCAGAAGGTCTGGGTGAGCTCGTCACCGAACTGCGCGTTCTCGACGATGTTGCCGCCGGCGTCGAGCAGCGCTCCTGCGACGGCGTGGACGATGCCCGGGCGGTCTGGGCAGGTCAAGGTCATCACGTAGTGGTGCATCGGCGGTTCACGGTACGGCGTTGCGGCACGACCGTCATCCGTCATCCGCCATCCGTCATCCGGCGAGCGGCCCGCCGGCAACGGCGGCCGCTGATCGGGCGAGCGCGACGTCGACCAGCCATCTCCCGCCCGTCGCGAGGATGATCGAAGCGGCGGTGGCGGCGAGGAGACCGGTGAGCGGATCGGCGACCGCGTCCGCGCAGAAGCACGGGCCGTCGTCGTCCCAGACGACGAGGCCACCTGCCGCGGCAGCGTCGTCACCGAACGCCACCCACTCGCGCTCCGGCGCGCTCCGCCCGTAGCCCGTGATCGACACCCACGCCCGTGCGGTGCTCTCGTCCTTCAGCGACGCGGCATCGAGCCCGATCTGCTCGAGCGCGCGCGGCCGCGACGCTTCGATCACGACATCGGCAGCGGCGAGGAGCGCGCGCAGCTCGGCGACGCCGTCAGCGGAGCGGAGATCGACGACGACGCTCTCCTTGCCGTCGTTCATCAACGCGAAGAACGAGCGCGGTCCGAAGCGGGCACCGTCGGGACGATCGGCGCCCTCGACCTTGACGACACGCGCCCCCGTCATCCTCAGCAGGCGGCCGCACAGCGGGCCCGCCCACAGCGAGCTGAGATCGACGACGAGCGGCTGACGGCCGATCGGTTCGCGCAGGTCGTCCCCGAGCCGGTTCAGCCGGATGGCCGGCGCGGAACGGGCCATGTCGCCCACCGCAGCGACCGGCATCGCGAGCAGCCGCGCCCGCTCGACGACCGGAGCCGCGGCGTGCGTCGCGACCGCGTCGGCAACTGCCGTCCAGCACCCCTCCCGATCGGGTGGCGGTTCCACGCCGAGCCACGCCGGCACCGAGTCGATGTCCTCGGGGCGGGCGAGCGACACGGCGATCCAGCCGTCGGCGCAGCGCAGCAGTCGCGACGCGCCGCCGACGCTGCGCGCACCACCCCGCCGGAACCCGGTCGCGCGCGCCCGTTCGCGGAGGAGCGCGAGGCCGTCGACCACGACCGGGGCACCGTGCCGGGACGTCGCCCACCTCAGCGCCTCCGGCAGGTCGCGGAGTGCGGCCACGAGCGCCAGCGGAGGCGGGAGGTCCGGGCCTCCCGGTCGCCCCGTGAGGCGCGCCAACCCGGACGCCGCCCATGACGCGGCGGCATCCGCAGCAGAGAGCGCAGGCGCGGCCGACAGGGCGTCGTCCTCTGCGACGACCGCGCCGGCGAGCTCGGCGCCCAGGAGATCGGCGAGCAGGACCACAGCGCGACGTTCGCGCGCGGAGGCGACCCCACCGGCATCGCGATCGCGCGCCGTACGATCCGGCCATGGCGACGACTGCGACGCACGCGCCGATCGAGCAGCGGACGTGGGCGGAGGTCGCCGCGCTCCTGGCGGCCGATCGTCTCGCGGAAGAGTGCGCTCCGGCCGTCGTCATCGGGCCGGCAGGCGAGCCGGGCGCGCCGCTCGACCTCGGATCGACCCCGTGCATCGTGATCGGTCGCCACGTTGCGGATGCCGCTCGCAACGTCGACGTGATCGCCGAGGATGACGACTCGCTCGCAGCGATCCTCGGCACGATCGACCAGTCCCCGCTCGCTGCTGCTGCGCTCGCCGTGCTGCTCCGGGGTCAGCCACTGTGCGGCATCGATGAAGGGTTGGCCACCGAGTCCGCCGTCTACTCGACGTTGCAGGCCGGACCGGAGTTCCGCGCGTGGCGCTCGGGGCAGACGCCACACCCCGTGCCCGATCCGGGTCAACCGGTCCTCGCCGAACGCTCCGGCTCCTACCTCGTCGTCACGCTCAACCGCCCGCATCGCCACAACGCCGTGACCCGGTCGCTCCGCGACGAGCTCGTCGAGGCGCTCGCCGTCGCGCTCGTCGACGACACGATCGAGCGCATCGTGCTGCGCGGCGCAGGTTCGTCGTTCTGCAGTGGAGGCGACCTCGACGAGTTCGGCGAGTTCCCCGATCCGGCAACCGCTCACGTCGTCCGGCTCACCCGCAGCCCGGCGCGAGTCATCGCTCGCATCGGCATGCGAACGACCACGCACCTCCACGGCGCTTGCATCGGCGCCGGCATCGAGTGGGCAGCCTTCACCGGTCGGGTCGTCGCTGCTCCGGACGCTCGGATCGCCCTTCCCGAGGTCGGCTTCGGCCTCGTGCCGGGTGCCGGCGGAACCGTCAGCCTGCCCCGCCGCATCGGCGCGCAACGCACCGCCTGGCTCGCGCTGACGAGGCGGACGATCGATGCCCACACGGCGCTCTCGTGGGGACTGGTGGACGAGATCGCCTGATGATCGTCAGCCTGCCGGGTTGGCCGCAGCCCAGCGACCGGCACCGAGGATCGCGACGTGGAGCGCGTTGTCCACGGCCTGATCCTTCAGGTCGAGGCGGGGCCGCTCGTCCTCGGTGCGTTGCGCAACGACACCGCACACCGCGGCTGCCGCGAACCCGTACACGAGGCCCATCTTGAACAAGGTGCCCGACTCCATCTCGAGGTTGAGGATCCGCAGCCCGACGTACTCGTCGATCATGCCGACGAGCGAGCGCATGAGCTGAGGGTTCGCCGAGGAAGCGGACCGCTCCTGACCCTCGTAGAACGTGTCGACGCTCGCCGTGATCCCGACGTGATGGGCGATGCCCGCCTCTGCCGCAGCCGACGCCAGCTGGACGGTCAGGAACGGATCGGCCGTCGCCGGGAACTCCGTCGGTGCGATGTCCGCCGCCGCGCCCTGGCGGCACAGTGCGCCGGACGAGATGACCACGTCGCCGACGCGTACGTGTGGCTGGATCGACCCGCACGTCCCGATGCGGATGATGCAGCTGATGCCGACCTGCACGAGCTCGTTCACCACGATGCTCATCGAGGGCGCACCCATCCCGCTCGTCGCGCACACGACCGGCTCGCCTCCCGGCAGGAGCGCGAGGAAGTTGTCGAGGCCGCGGTTGCGGGAGAGCTCCCGCCCGTTCGTGAGGTGCTCCATGCCGATCAGCTCGGACCGGCCGGGATCACCGCTCAGCAACGCGATCCGCGGTCGTTCGGGGATGTCCGACGGGCCGAAACCGATGTGATAGAGGCGATCGCTGTCGGCCATGTGACGCACGCTAATAGGGCCACGTCGGGCGATGAGCTTCCCTGCCGCGAGTCGTGTGTCCGTATGAACGACGAGACCATGTGCGACGATGCCCCGGTGATCATCGTGTCCGGTTCGCTCTACGTCGATGAAGCCGATCGCGACGCGTACGTGCAGTCGTGTCGCGAGGTGATCCTCGCCGCGCGGGCGACCGACGGGTGCCTCGACTTCCACCTCTCGGCCGATCCCATCGAGCCTGACCGGATCAACGTCTTCGAGCACTGGGCATCGGCTGAGTCGGTCGAAGCCTTCAGAGGGTCGGGCCCGACCGCAGAACAGGCCGTCGCGATCCGAAGCGCGACGGTGATGCAGCACGAGATCGCTGCATCCACCGCGCTGTAGCCCCAGCCCCAGCCCGATCGTCACCCCGAGCCGGCCGCATCGCGCAACACTGTGACGGTGCCTGCGGCGGCCGACTGGATCCTGCACGTCGACCTCGATCAGTTCTTGGCCGCGGTGGAGGTCCTGCGCCGCCCCGAGCTCGCCGGCCGCCCGGTGGTCGTCGGTGGTGACGGGAACCCGAATCGGCGGCGCCAGGTGGTGGCGACGGCGTCGTACGAGGCACGGGCGTTCGGGATCCGGTCCGGCATGCCACTCGCCGCGGCGGCGCGGCGCTGTCCGGACGCGGTGTTCCTGCCGTCCGATCGCCCTGCCTACGAGCAGGCTTCGGCGAGCGTCATGGCCACCTTGCGCTCGCTCCCGGTGGTGGTGGAGGTCTGGGGCTGGGACGAAGCGTTCGTCGGAGCGACCACGGACGACCCCGAAGCGCTCGCCCACGCGATCAAGGCGAGGGTGCTCGCCGACACCGGCCTCACCTTCGCGGTGGGGATCGGGGAGACGAAGCTGCAGGCCAAGATCGCAACGGGTTTCGCCAAGCCGGGCGGCGTTGCCCGCCTCACCCGTGCGACGTGGTTCGAGACCATGGGGGCCAGGCCGGTCACGGCGATCTGGGGCATCGGACAGCGCACCGCTGAGCATCTCGCCGAGATGGGCATCCACACCGTCGTCGATCTGGCGACCTGCGACCACCACGAGCTGGCGCGTAGGTTCGGACCGCGGATCGGCCCGTCGCTCAAGGTGCTCGCCCTCGGCGGCGACGACTCACGCGTCGTCGACGAGCCCTACGTCTCGCGCTCGCGCAGCCGAGAGGTGACGTTCGAGCGCGATCTGACGGGACGGGCCGAGATCGAGGATCACATGACCCGATTGGCGATCGAGGTGACGGGATCAGTGGTCGCCGAAGGGCGCAGCGTCACGCACGTTGCGGTCAAGATCCGCACGGCCTCGTTCTTCACGCGGACCAAGATCGGCAAGCTCGCCGAGCCGACGACGGATCCGGCCGATGTGGTTCGCCATGCACTCGTCGTCCTCGACCGCTTCGATGTCGATCGACCTGTGCGGCACATCGGCGTCCGAGTCGTGCTCGATCTGCCTGGACGAGCGACGGCAGGCGAGGAGGGCGGCGAGGTCATCCGCTGAGTACCGCTGAGTACCGCTGAGCCCCGGTCGGGCCAGCTCGGGTGCCGGTTGGGACCTTGGACCCTTGGGGCGGGGCGGGCAACCGGGTCATGGTCATGTCGTGGTCGACATCGTCCGACGATGGGTGGCGCCGATGGTGCGTGATTGGCAGGACCACGGCAGCGCGTACGAAGTCGCCCGCCTGCTCACCGCCCCGGCCCGACGCGGTCTGATCCGCCTCGATGTCGAGCACCCGGAGAACCTGCCGACGGAAGGACCGGCGATCGTGGTCGCGAACCACGTTTCGTTCTTCGACTCCGTGCTGTTGATGTTCGCCCTGCCGCGACCGGTGGCCGTGCTCGGCAAGGCCGAGTACACCGACCGGCGGATCACGAACTGGCTGTTCTGCGGCGCCGGGATGATCCCGATCCGACGTGAGAATCCGGGCGATCTCGTCCGGGCGTTCGCCCAAGTCGGCCGCGTCCTCGAGCGCGGTGATGTGGTCGGGTTGTTCCCCGAGGGAACTCGATCACGGGACGGGCTGCTGCACCGTGGGCACTCCGGTGCCGCGCACCTCGCGCTCACCACGGGCGCGCCGATCGTGCCGGTCGGCATCATCGGCACGAACCAGGTCCTGCCGACGGGTGCGCGGCTGGTGCGCCCGTTCCGGCATGCCACGATCGCCGTCGGTGAGCCGATCCGCCCGGCCGAAGCCGGGTTCACGACGAGCACGAACCGGGCTCGACGCGAGATCACCGACCGGTTCATGGCCGAGATACGGCGCCTCTGCCGCCAGGACTACGTCGACGAGTACGCACCGCTGCGAACCGCCCCCGACCTCTCGAAGTGACGACCCCGACGGGCACCCAACCACGCGACGTCGGCAGAGTTCTGCACGCCTGGCGTGCAGAACTCTGCCTCCTTCGTCGATGTTCGAGACGGCTCCACCTCAGCCGTCGACCACGGCAGCGAGCCGCCGGCGATGCTCCCGCGGGCTCGCGCCACGCACGCGTTTGAAAGCCGCGCTGAACGCGTAGGGCGTCGCGTACCCGACTCGATCGGCGACGGCGCCGACCGTGATGCCGGGCTCGAGCAGCAGGTCGGCGGCAAGCGCGAGCCGCTGTTCGGTGAGAAACGCCATCGGCGGTTCACCCACCAACTCGCTGAACCGCCTCGCGAGGGTCGCTCTCGAGCTGCCGACCTCGGCCGCGAGGTGCTCGACCGTCCACGGATGGGCGAGGTTGTTCTGGAGCAGCCGCAATGCCGGCCCGACGACGGGATCGGCGCTGGCTCGATACCAGCGGGTTTCGTCGGCGTCGGCTTCGGCGAGCCACGCCCTGAGCACCGCGACCAGCAACAGGTCGAGCAATCGATCGAGCACGACCTGCTGACCCGGGACGTCCTTGCCGATCTCGTCGTCGAGGAGCTCGACGAGCGGCGAATCGATTGCCGAACGGGGAACGACCAACGACTGAGGGAGCGCGGCGAGCAATCGATGGCCCAGCTCGCTGACGTGTTCGTAGGTACCGATCAGCATCGACGTCCGACCATCGGCACTCGTGCCCCACGTACGGATGCCTTGGCTCATCGCGTAGACCAGATCCTTGCCGTCCGGCGTCGTGCATCGTTGCCCGGGATGGATCACGACCTGCGTCATCGAGTCTGGCGCGTCGGCGAAGTCGTACGGGTCGGGGCCGAGCACGACAGCGATGTCGCCGGCGACGAGTCGGACCGGCGCTCCGCCGGTCGGGGTCATCCACGCGTCGCCACGCAGCATGGCAACGATCGACAGTGGGGCGCGGTCGGCGACGTGGATCGACCACGGCGGATCGAACACGGCCCGGAGCAGGAACGCCTGACGTGCCCGTGGCCCGTCGAGCAAGCCGGCGATGACGTCCACGCCGACACCGTAGTCGAGACGATCACGTATGAGATCAAGTGTTCTACCCATGGCAGCTCTCGACGCGAGCTGTTGGAGTGACCTCCATGCACAGCATCGACATCCCGCCCTCCACCGCCAACGGCTCGCTCCGTTCGCCCGATCCCGCGTCCACCCGACGCGCCCTCACCAAGCGCTCGTTCGCCACGCTCGCCACCGTCTCGCAGCGAGGGCGTCCACACGTCGCCGGCGTGCTCTACGAACTGGTCGACGACGCCCTGTTCGTCAGCACGCTCCGTTCCAGTCGCAAGGCCCGCAACATCGCCACCAACCCGCACGTCGCAGTCTCCATCCCGATCCGCCGGCTCCCGCTCGGGCCTCCGTCGTCGGTGCACTTCCAGGCCACGGCCGAGATCCTCGCCGTCGACGACCGTCGCGTCTGCGACCTCGTCGCGAGCGGTCGGTTGAAGGCGATCACCGGGCACGGGGAGCTCGACCTGCCCGATGGCTGCATCCTTCGCATCGCCGCGCCAGCCACGATCAACACCTACGGGTTGGGCATGCGCCTCCTCGAGCTGATCCGGAACCCCCTCGACGCCGCCGGGACCACGGCGTTTGCCGAAGGAGCCTGACCGCGCTCGCGCTCGAGGGTCGGCGGCACCGACTGGTCCTGTCGCGGTCGCGACCGCGCACGTCCCTCGTGCGATGGATCGAGTGATCCGTCAGCGGCCGAACGGCGAACTGTGCGAAGCGAACCCTTGAAGGAGGAAACCATGTCCGCAGAGCACGAAGCCGTTGTCCGCCGGGCCTACGAGGAGATGAACAACGGCCGCAAGAACGAGTTGGCAGCCGACTTGTTCACCCCCGATCACAGGATGCACGACCCGCAGGTCCCGGCGCCTGACGGACCCGAAGGGATGGTGGCCACTGTCTCGACGTACCAAACCGGTGTGAATGGCCATTGGGAGATCAATGACATCTTCTCGTCAGGCGACAACGTGGTCGTGCGCTGGACCGGCACCGGCGAACACGTCGCGGAGCTGAACGGTATTCCACCTACCGGTCGGCGGGTCGAGGTCAGCGCGATCTCCATCCACCGGATGCGCGACGCCAAGATCGCCGAGACCTGGCAGGTCTGGGACACCCTCGGCTTCTTGCAGCAGCTCGGCGTCGTACCCGCCATGGCCTGACGTCTGCCGATGACGTCTGGTGCGATGTGGCCTACCTGGTGAAGGCCGTGTGAAGCGGGTAGTACCGCCGATCCGGGATGATGTCAGGCGGGAGGTTGGGCTTGACGTTCTCGTCGAACCACGTCTGGCCGTCTTCTTCGGACTCCCAGATCTCGACGACGCGCCAACCGCCGTTGGGGCTCGGCCCGCCGGAATGCGAGATGAAGCCTTTCGAAGCACGCATGAGCGGCATCATCTGGCCCACCATCCCGCCGTAGATCTCCTCGGTCAGGTTCGGCACTTCACCAATCATCAAGACGGGCATCGATCACTCCCTCCGTCGTGGCGTGAGCGGGAGAGTACCGCAGCCCGAAATCGGCCTTCGACGACTGGCCCGCGTGGTGATGTCGTCCTCCAATGGGCGGATGTCGACGACGCTCGGAGTTCGACAAAGGGAGGAGCGGCGACCGCGCAGAATCGGCACCCTGACCGACGACGCGTCCGGGTTGCGCGGCTGACAATCGCGGCATGAACTCATACACCACCTCCCACACACCCGGTCTCCGTCGCCTCGCCCACGTCGCAGCGACGGTGGTCGCAGCGGGTCTCCTGCTGACCGCGACCGCATGCTCCTCCGACGATGACGAGGCCTCACCCAGTACCGGCGTCGCGCCGACCAGCTCCGCACCGCCGAGCACCCCGGAGACAGCACCACCCTCCAGCGCTGCACCACCGACCACGGCGGCGCCGCCCACGACCGCTGCGCCACCGACGACCGCGGAGACCAGCGTTGCTCGCCGCGCGCTGCTGAGCGACATCCTCGAGTCGCACCGCGCAGCAGGTGAGTTCGTGGGTGCGCGCATCGCGCTGCTCGATCGCGACGGCACGATCGCCGAGGTCGCCGCTGGCACGACGGCTGTCGACCCGGCGAGCGGGCCCGTCGATCCCGACGTGGCGTGGAACGTCGGGAGCGTCACGAAGACCGTCGTCGCGGTGGTCGTGCTGCAACTCGCCGAGGAAGGCAGCATCGACCTCGACGCGGGGATCGACCGCTTCCTGCCCGAGCTCCCCGGCGCCGACCGGATCACTCCTCGCCAGCTCCTCCAGCACACCAGTGGACTCGGTGAGTACATCGACCAGCCGGCGGTGCTGACCGACCCGCAGCGCGAGTGGACGCCGTCCGAGCTGATCGCCGTCGCCGAGGCGGCCGGACGGGTGGGCGACCCGGGTGGGCCGCATCACTACTCGAACACCAACTACATCGTGTTGGGCGAGATCATCGAGCAGGTGACCGGCAACCCGTGGGCCGACGAAGTGCGCACGCGGATCGTCGAGCCGCTCGGCATGACGAACACGAGCGCGATCACCGACGACAAGCCCATCGGCTACAAGATGATCGACGGTTCGTTCGTCGAAGCGACCTTCAGTGCGCACCCGTCGATCGGTGGCGCGGGCGGTGCGCTGCAATCGACCGGTCGCGATCTGCTGCTGTTCGCCACCGCGCTGACCGATGGAACGCTGCTCTCGCCAGGCTCGCAGACCGCGATGCACGCGTTCGCTCCCGGTGACGACCTCTCACAGTTCGGCATCGTCCACGGCTACGGGCTCGGGCTCGAGCAGTACGCGAACGGGGCCATCACCGTCATCGGCCACATGGGCACCGGTGAAGCCCAGTCGGCGTTCCTCGGCTACGACCCCGAGCACGGCACCGCCGTCGTGGTGATGACGAACACGGCCATTCCGGGTCCACAGGCGTTCATGGCGATCGAGACGCTCACCGCGGTCAGCGAGGCCGGCTGAGCTCACCGCCCTGACCCGCCGACGTTCTTCGAAGCGGCGACAGCGGTGGCCACCGACGAGTGGTCACCGCTGTCGCGTGCAGCCCGACGCCGGAGACGGGACGATGATCACGTCGACGCTGCGACCAGTTCGTCGAGGCGTTGACTGACCGGCCAGGCTCCTCGGCTCTTGTTGTTGAGGACGGTGTAGGTGAACCGTCCACCGGGATCGCGCACGGAGACGAACCCTGCGCCCGCATCGAAACCGTGGATCGACACTGTGCCGGTCGATTCGTAGAGCCAGAAGCCGAGCCCGTAGCGCATCGAGTCCTCGGGCAGGTCACTGCGCGGTCGCACCATCTCGGCGACGGTCTCGGAAGACACGATCCGCCCGGCGAACAAGGCATCCCACAGCGTGTGGACGTCCGCCGCTGTGGTGTACATGCCACCGTCCCCGTTGCCCCGCACCGGGAGGTGGAAGACGTTCGTGCGCAGCCCATCGTCCTCGAGGTAGCCGAGTGCGGCACGACCCGGCAGCTCGTCGGAACGCAGGAACGCCGTGTCGATCATGCCGGCCGGCGTGCACACCCGCTGCTCGACCAGGTCGTGGAACGGCACACCGGATGCGCGCTCGGCGATCAACGCGAGCACCACGTAGCCGCCATTGCAGTACACGAACCGCTCACCTGGTTCATGCTTCATCGGGTGGCCGTCCAACACCCGGAGGAACTGCTCGGTGGTCGCGAGCTCATGCGCCGGAACGGTCATGACGTAGGCGTTCCAGTCGTCCACCTCGTCCTCGTCGAGGTAGTCACCGATGCCCGAGCGGTGCGCGAGGAGCTGCTCGACGGTGACGCGGTCATCGATCAGCGGGAGGTCCTCGCCGAGCACCGATCGCGCCGTGGTGTCGAGGCCGAGCTCACCGCGCTCGACGAGGCTCATCACCGTCAGGGCAGTGAGGCCTTTGGAGCCGCTGGCGATCGCGAACTGCGTGTCGATCGTCGTGGGGATGCCGAGCCCCCGATGCGCCAGGCCGTACGCACGTTGGACGGCGACGCTGCCATGGAGGTCGACCCGAACGACTCCCGACAAGCCCTCGTCGGCGACGATCCGGTCGATCTGGTCGCCGAGGCTGTCCAGATCGACGGACGCCGGTCCCATGCGTCCCAGGCTCTCACACCTCATCACGGCGACGTAACGTCAATCGTGATCGCACGATCGAACGGAGGGCACCATGCCGACACGTAGGGCCAAGACCGCCTGGACCGGAAACCTCCAGCAAGGGTCCGGGCAGGTGGAGATGACCAGCTCCGGGGTCGGCACGTACGACGTGTCGTTCCCCAAGCGAGCGGCCGACGACGCCGGCGGCACGACGAGCCCTGAGGAGCTGATCGCCGCCGCGCACTCGGCGTGCTATGCCATGTCGCTGTCCAACGAGGTGAGCCAGGCGGGTGGCACGCCCAGGACGCTCGACGTGGAGGCCGACGTCAGCCTCGGACCCGATCCGGCCGGTGGCTTCAGGCTGACGGGGATCACGCTCACCATGTCAGGCGACGTCGATGGGCTCGACGCTGCCGGGTTCGAAGCCGCTGCACAGGCGGCGAAGGTGGGATGCCCGGTCAGCAAGGCGCTGACCGGCGTCGACATCAGCCTGATCGTCAGGACGTAGCGTCCGCCCTCACGATTCCGCAGGAGCCGAGAGCGATAGGGGGCACTCGGCGGCTTCGCGATCGCGTTTTCAGCACCCTGTCAGCGGTCGTTGTTGACCGCGGTGAGCCGCTGGCTGAGGGTCGGGATGATGATCGCCGCCGCGAGGAGGTGGGTCCCCACGAGAACGGCTTTGGTGGCGGTGTCGTCGGGAGCTGCGATCGCCGGGATGAGCGACAGGCCGGCGGCGACGGTGGTGACGACGACGAACCGTCGGCGCTCGCGAAGGAGTCGGGCCAACGCGACGCCCAGGGCGGCACCGATGATGGTCCACCACGCGAACGCGGGGATCGGAATGGCTGTGGCGTTGATGCCGAGACTGACATCGGCAGCGCGCGCGATGGCGGCCACGACGGTGGTGCAGACGGCCGCGATTGCGCCTGCGAGCGCACCGCTTCGAACAAGACGGCGAGTGCTCGGTTGGGTGGACTGCACGACCGGTTCGTGATGGGTGGGGTGCGAGGTGAAGGTCATCGGGGTGCTGCGTTCATCCCGCTACACGGCCACGTTGAAATGCGTGGCGAGGTTGTCGAGGATTGCGCCCCAGCCGGCCACCATTTCGGCGAAGAACTCGTTCTCCCAGTCGGCTCCGTTTCCGTAAGCACTCGTGACGACGCGGATCACGCAACTGCCGCCGGACGCTGATTCGATGAGGAACTCGGTAGCGATCGGGGTGACCGAGGACAGGTCGTGGTACACCTGCGACAGCGGCACGCCGATCGCGTTGAACCACTCGACCATCGCGGCCGGGATGGCCTCGACCTGGTCAG
The DNA here is from genome assembly GCA_050248955.1 of Acidimicrobiia bacterium. Taxonomy (GTDB): domain Bacteria; phylum Actinomycetota; class Acidimicrobiia; order Acidimicrobiales; family Ilumatobacteraceae; genus JBFWRK01. Next base: position 68,576 of record JBFWRK010000006.1, on the reverse strand, counting down.
CGATCGGCCACGGCTCTTCGTACGCGAATCGATGGTTCGGTGTGTAGTCGGTGACGACACCAGTCGACCGGAACCCACCGAGATCGAACGACACCTCACCACCGATCTGCGGGTCCAGTCGGGTCGGTACCATCCAGGCCGAGATCCCATCGGCAGTTGCGATCGCGTCCCACACCTGTTCCGGACTAGCGGCCACCTCATAGGTGCGCTCTATCCGATGTTCGACACGGTCGGGTTGGTCGGGTTGGTCGGGATTGATCACGAGGGCTCCTCTGGTCGGGGATATGACGAGACGGTCAGACGGTGCGGTCGCCCGTCGTCGTGGTGGTATCGGGCGACCAGCGCGGCGACCGCTGATTGCAGGTCGGTAGCGAACGCGGCACGATCTTCAGGCGACCTGAACCCGATCACCGTGTCGACGGTCAGGGTCGGCAGACGCGTTCCAGTCGCCGCCCTGCTCGCGATCGCCCCGACCTCGGACACCGTCCGAGCGTTCACCGCGATCAGATACGCAGCCGAGAGACGATCGGCGACCTCGTTCGGATCGATCGCAGCGCCCTGCAACACGTCAGGAGCAACAACGAGATGGCGCGCTGAACGACGGACGAAGCGTTCGGTGATACCGCCCCACAGGCGTTCCTCGGCCAACTCGACCAGCCCATGGGCCTCCAACGCCTTCAAGTGATAGTTCACCTTCTGACGGCTCGACCCGACCGCCGCCGCAACCGTGGCAGCCGACCCCGGTTCAATCAACGCGTCGAGGATCGAGGCCCGGATCGGATCGAGCGCCACTTCCACGGCGGCAGCGTCAGCGAGCACTCGAACATCGTCCACGAACCCCAAGATACGTTTTGACAATAAATATTGTCAAGACGCTCGTGCTTCGACGATGTCACCCGAACTCGACAACATCGAGCCAGGCTTCTTCCTCGTCACGCAGCGGCGCCCGCAGGTCGACGCCGATCAAGACGGATTGGCGGCGGCACCGAGCCGCTGCAGCGCGCTCTTCCACGAAGGTCGGCCCTCGGATCCGTTCATCGACCAGCGCACGAACGTCGTGGGAGCCATCTCCGGCGCCAGTTGTTTCATCAAATCGCTGTGCGGCCGTTCGAGCGCAGCAAACGCGGCAAGCGCTTCGTTGTCCACCCAGATCGAGAGCGTGGCGTACTGCTTGCGGAGCGGCCGCGCGAGCAGCGAGAACCCGACGACGCCGTCGGTGTCCCCGAGCTGCCTCCGCACGGCGCCGGCGCCGCGGAACAGTCGCCACGTCGACCGCCTGCTGATCGGCGGGATGCTCGACGCGAAGACCACGTACGCACGATCGGGCTCGAGCTCCATCATGGACTTCCACGGTGATCTCACTCTGGCTCCGATCGCCCCGGACGCTCGGCCGTTGCGAGCCGCGTCGCCCTGAAAACCTACTACCAGGACAGTTGTGCGTCTGCGGACGGACATCGTGGCTTCCAGCGACGGCCCGGTGGGGCGACGCCAACCGCCGGATGGTCGTCATCACGCACCCGCCGCCTCGTCGAGCTCCTTCACCAGTCGCTTCGGCGCGACGGTGCGGTAGCTCTCGTCGAGCCAGTCGGCGAGCACGTCGATGGGCGGGCAGTCGGCGGCATCCATCCGGACCGTGACCCAACCCGACTTGCCGAGCCCGTACCCGGTGGGCGTCGCGCACTCGAGCATCAGCGCCGGCTCCGCCGACTCGGGCAACTTCACCGTGAAGGCCGGCGTCTCGCCGTCGCCGAGAAACACGAAGATCTTGGTACCGGCCTTGACGACGGTGTCACCCCACGGATGGTCCTCCCAGGCGCCCGGGAACTCGAGGGCGAGGTGGAGCAGATCGTCGCGTGCTGGCACGGTTCGGCGGCGGCTTGACATACCACGAGCTTCGCGCTCCGACTCCACCGTCGGTCGCCGCGTATCGTCGGAGACGCATGCACGACCTCGTGATCACGAACGGACAGCTCGTCGACGGGAGCGGGAGTGCCGCGCGGCCGGCCGACGTGGCCGTCGACGGCGACCGAATCGTCGGCGTCGGTGACGACGTCGGACCGGGACGGCGGGTCATCGACGCCGGCGGCCGACTCGTCACACCGGGATGGGTCGACATCCACACGCACTACGACGCCCAGGTGAGCTGGGACCCGTGGCTCACGCCGTCGTCGTGGCACGGTGTCACCACGGTCGTCATGGGGAACTGCGGTGTGGGGTTCGCTCCGGCCGCGCCGGCGCGCCACGAATGGCTGATCGAGTTGATGGAAGGCGTCGAGGACATCCCCGGCTCGGCGATGGTCGAGGGCATCACGTGGGACTGGGAGACCTATCCCGAGTACCTCGACGCCATCGAGCGGCAGCCGCGGGTGCTCGACGTCGGGTCCCAGATCGGGCACGGCCCATTGCGCGCCTACGTCATGGGCGAGCGCGGCGCGGCGAACGAGCCGGCGACGGCAGAGGACACGGCCGAGATGTCACGACTCGTGGAGGCCGCGCTGCGCGCGGGAGCGCTCGGGTTCTCGACCTCACGCACGCCGATCCACCGCTCGAAGGCCGGCGAGCTCGTCCCCGGCACCACCGCGAACGCCGACGAGCTCCTCGGCATCGGCGATGCGTTGCGCCGCGTCGGGCACGGCGTGTTCCAGTTCGCGCCCGATCACGTCGTCGTGCCGACCCAGGAGTGGGGTTGGATGCGCGAGCTCGCCCGACGCACTCGCCGGCCGGTCAGCGTCAACCTCAACCAGCCCGACGACGGCCCCGACGTCTGGCGGGACGTGCTCCGGCTGCTCGACGAAGCGGAGGCGGAGGGCATCCCGATCGTCGCACAGGCGGCTGGGCGCTCGATCGGCATCCTGATGTGCCTGCACGGATCGTTGCACCCGCTGATGTTCCATCCGGCGTACCACGAGATCGCATCCCTGCCGATGCCAGAACGGCTCGTGGCGTTGCGTGACCCGGAGCGCCAGCGGCGGTTCCTCGACGAGGTGCCCGGCGACGACCTGTACCGCAGAGCCGTCATCGACCGCTTCTCGCGGATGTACCCGGTGGCCGACGGCGACATCGACTACGAGCCATCGGCCGACCAGTCGGTGGCCGCGATCGCCGCGCGACGGGGCGTGCCGCCGATGCAGCTCGTCCTCGATCAGCTGCTCGCGCACGAGGGCAACGGGATGCTGTACCTCCCGTTCTTCAACTACGCCTACGGCGACTTGTCGTTCAGCTACGAGCTCCATCGCCACCCCGGCACCCGGGTGGGGCTGAGCGACGCCGGCGCCCACTGCGGCGCGATCTGCGACGGCGGCACCCCGACGTTCATGCTGACGCACTGGACGCGCGACCGGACCCGGGGACCGCGGCTCCCGCTCGAGCACGTCGTGCACCGCCAGACCCGGCAGACCGCGGAGCTGTACGGGATGCATGACCGCGGGCTCGTCACCGCCGGGATGAAGGCGGACCTCAACGTGATCGACTACGACCGGTTGACGTTCGAGGCGCCGCGCATGGCGTTCGACTTCCCGGCGGGCGCGCGTCGACTCGTCCAGCGGGCGACCGGCTACGTCGCGACGGTGTGCTCAGGGGTCGTAACGGTCGAGGATGACGAGTTCACCGGCGAGCTGCCCGGCCACCTGGTGCGCGGTCCGCAGTCGGCGTGAGCGATCGCCCGCCGCCGATCGTCGTCTCCGATCCGGACGATCCACGCATCGCCAGCTTCCGCTTCCGCGATCGCGGCCTCACCACAGGCCGACGCCATGGGAGCACGGATGCAGGGTTGTTCGTCGCCGAAGGTGACCTCGTCGTCGAGCGGGCGTTGGCCGCCGGGCATCGGATGCACGCGATGCTCGTCGACGACCGCCGACGCCCTGCTGTCGCCGATCTTGCGCCACCGGACGTGCCGGTGTTCGCAGCGGGGCCCGGCGTGCGCCGCGAGGCCACGGGGCTCGGTGTGCCACTCGACGTCGTCGCGCTCTTCCACCGGCCGCTCACCGCGACCGATCCGGCGGCGCTGGTGCGTCGCAGCAGCCGCCTCGTCGTGCTCGAAGCGGTCGACAACCCGACGAACCTCGGGGCGATCGTGCGCACTGCCACGGCACTCGGCATGGACGGCCTGCTGCTCGACGCGACGAGCGCGGATCCGTTTGCCCGCCGAGCCGCCCGCGCGTCCATGGGCGCGGTCTTCACGCTGCCGTTCGCACGATTCGGCGCGCTCACGCCGGAGGGCATGGAGCTGCTCCACGGTGCCGGCGTGACGACGCTCGCGCTCACGCCCGATCCGTCGGCGACCGCGATCGACGAGATCAGCATCGACCGGGACCAGCAAGGTCGCGCTCCTGCTCGGCAGCGAACGCGGCGGGCTGACGACGGAATCGCTCGCGGCTGCATCGATGCGCGTCCGCATCCCGATGCACCACGGAGTCGACTCGCTCAACGTCGCCGCGGCAGCTGCGATCGCCCGCTACGCGTTGCGGAGGTGGTCGGCTGCCGACCCGAAGTAGTCGAGCAGCATCGTGCGGATCTCGGGCGGCGGGCTCAGAGCATCGACGGCGGCGCGCATGTGCAGCAGCCAGCGGTCGCGCTCGAGCGGCCCGATGTGGAACGGGAAGTGCCGCATCCGCAGCTTCGGATGCCCGCGCTCCTCGTGGTACGTCGTCGGCCCACCCCAGTACTGCGCGAGGAACAAGGTGAGTCGATGTCGCGCGCCCGACAGATCCGTCTGCTCCGGATAGAGCGGCAACAGCACCTCGTCATCCGCGACGCCGCGGTAGAACTCGTCCACGAGCCGCTCGAAGAACGGCATACCGCCGACGGCTTCGTACAACGTGACCTGCTCGCCCATCACGACGAGCGTACGGGGAGGGTCAGGCCGCGATCAGATCGGCGACGTCGGGGGAGAAGCGGCGCAGGCCGACGATCTCGTCGAGCCGGGCGACGATCGGTGTCTCGCCGTTGCAGAGGTCGAGGATCAGGCTGTCGGCGGCGGCGAGCAGCACGAGTGCGCTCACCAGCTCGCCGTCGAGCTCGAACTCGACCACGTCGCCAGTTTCAATGTTCTCGTTCACGAGGGTGTTCACGGTCTTTCCCCACTTCGTTGCGTCTGTCTCCAAGTTCGACCATCCAGATGCCCGATTCGTTCCCGAGATACACATGACGTTGGTCACGTGCGCCGAGCGGGCACGTCGTCCACCGCTCTTCCCGCCGCTCGCGTAGCGTCCCGGCCGTGGCTTCCACAGCGAACACACCCTGGCTCGACCCGGCGATCGGCGAGTACGTCGCCGCGCACACGACGCCGCCCGACGCCCTGCAGCGCGCGCTGATCGCGGAGACCGAGGAACGGTTCGGTGCGCGCTCGATCATGCAGATCTCACCCGACCAGGGCGTGCTGCTGTCGTTGTTCGTCGGGCTGACCGGCGCTCGCAACGTGGTCGAGGTCGGCACGTTCACCGGCTACTCGGCGCTCGTGATGGCACGCGCGCTCCCGCCGGACGGACGGCTGTTGTGCTGCGACGTGAGCGAGGAGTGGACCTCGATCGGGCGCCGCTACTGGGAGCGAGCCGGCGTCGCGGATCGGATCACGTTGCAGCTCGCACCGGCGATCGAGACGCTGCGCGCGCTCCCGACCGACGAGCCGATCGACATGGCCTTCATCGATGCCGACAAGACCGGTTACGCCGCCTACTACGAGCAGCTGCTGAGCAGGTTGCGACCGAACGGGGTGATCCTCGTCGACAACACGTTGTGGAGCGGGAAGGTGCTCGGGACGGCTGAACCCGACGACCGGGACACGGCCGCGCTGCAGGCCTTCAACGACATGGTCGCGGCGGACGAGCGCGTCGAGAGCTACATCCTCCCCGTGTCCGACGGGTTGACGGTCATCCGCAAGCGATGACGACGGCCTCGTCATCGGTCGAGGCCTACCTGATCGTTCGCCACGGCGAGACCGAGTGGTCGTCGTCCGGGCGACACACCGGGCGCACCGACCTCGAGCTCACGGAGGCGGGACAGATCGAGGCGATGTCGGCGGGGGCGCTGATCGCGGCCGAGCTCGGGATCGACCAGCCGGCGGCCGTGTTCTCCAGTCCGCGGCGGCGCGCCCGGGACACCGCGCGGTTGGCGATGCGCGGCGTGGCGAGCGACGAGCTCGCACCGGTCGTCACAGACACCCTCGTCGAGTTCGACTACGGCGACTTCGAGGGCCTCACCGCGATCCAGATCTCCGAAGCCCGACCGGGATGGGACCTGTGGCGCGACGGTTGCCCGGGAGGCGAGACGCCAGATGACGTCCGCCGACGGGTCGACGAGTTCGTCGAGCTCGCGGAGGCAACCACGCGCGAGCGCGACGGCGGCATCGTCGTCGCCTTCACCCATGGCCACTTCAGCCGTGCCCTCGTCTCGATGCTGCTCGGGTTCCCGATCACCGCGGCGAACACGCTGATCAACGACACCGCATCGCTCGCCGTCGTCCGCCGGCGCCGGGCCGCGCTGACCTTGAGCGGGTGGAACATCCGTCCCCAGGGAGCCGCACCCCGACCGCACTGAGCGGCCGGCGACGGTCAGGGACCGGGTCCGGGGTCGCGATCAGAGATCGGGGAAACGGCGCCGGAGCGACGCGGCGTGCGCAGGGAAGCCCTCGACGTCGGCAAGCGCGACAACTGAAGGGGCGAGCCGGTGCAGCGCGTCCCGGTCGGCGCGGGCGACAGCGGTCCGCTTCAGGAACGCGTCGACGGTGATGCCGGACGACACCCGGGCGAAGCCGTTCGTCGGTAGCGACGCCGGGCAGCCGATCAGGAAGTTCGCGGCGGAGAACGGGGTGTCCTGGCCGACGAGGATCTCGCCCGCATGGATCAACTGGCCGACCACGTCGTCCTCGCGCCCCTCCGCGACGGCGACCTGGAGGTGCTCCGGCGCGAACGCGTTGGCCACCTCAGCGGCCACGGTGAGATCGTCGACGAGCACGCATCCGCCGTTGACGCCGAGTGATGCGGCCGCCGCCTCGGCGCGTGCCTGCGGGAGATCGGCGAGCTGCACGGCAAGCTCGGCCTGCGTTGCCGCGAGGAGCTCGACCGACGGCGTGATCAGCACGGTGCACGAGTCGGTGCCGTGCTCCGCCTCGACGAGGAGGTCGGCGGCGAGCCGGACAGGATCGGCCGACTCGTCGGCGATCACGACGCTCTCCGTCGGGCCGAGCGCCATCATCGTCGCCGTGCCGAAGCGCTGCATCTCGACCTGCGCGCAGGTCACCGGCCAGCTGCCCGGGCCGACGATCTTGACCACCTTCGGGAGCCGCTCGGTGCCGAACCCGAGCCCGGCGATGCCCGACGGCCCGTTCACCCGGAACACCTGCCGCAGACCGAGCTCATCGGCGACGACGAGCACGACGGGATCGACCGCGCCGCCCGCCCCGGGCCTCGGCGGCACGATCACGGCGACGTCGGGCACGCCTGCGACGACGGCGGGAGTGCCGAGCTGCGCGAGCACGCTCGGGTAGCTCGCCTTACCGCTCGGGCAGAAGAGGCCCGCCGAAGCGATGGCGGTGACCTTCTCGCCGACGACGAGCCCGGAGTCGGTCTCGAAGCGCCAGTCCCCGCGCAACCCGAGCAGGTGCTCGTTGAAGCGGCGGATGTGGTCGATCATGTCCCGGATCGCGGCCAGCAGCTCCGCAGGCACCGCAGCCCGGGCGGCAGCGAACTCCGCCTCGGACACGGCGAGCCCGTCAGGCTCGACGTCGACGCCGTCGAACTTCGCGAGCGCACGGCAGAGCGCTTCGTCGCCGTGCACGCGGACGTCCTCGATCAGGTCACCGATCGCTTCTCGTAACTGCGGGGTGATGCCGGTCGCCAGGCCGCGGTCGCAGAGCGCGGCTCGCGCCGCAGCGTCCATCTCGCTCCACCGCATGACCCGCAGGACGTCCACGTCGGCCTGTCGTCAGTCGTCGAGCTTGAGGGCCGAGATGAACACGTCGCCGGGTACCTCGACGCGCCCGATCGACTTCATCTTCTTCTTGCCCTCTTTCTGCTTCTCGAGCAGCTTGCGCTTCCGGGTGATGTCGCCGCCGTAGCACTTGGCGAGCACGTCCTTGCGCTTCGCCTTCACCGTCTCGCGGGCGATGATCTTGCCGCCGATCGCCGCCTGGATCGGCACGTCGAACATCTGGCGCGGGATCAGCTCCTTCAGCTTCTCGCACATCCGCTGGCCGTATTGGTACGCCTTGTCGCGGTGGACGATCGTCGAGAACGCGTCGGCCGGGATCCCGTTCAGCAGCAGATCGACCTTGACGAGCGCTGAGGGCTGGTAGCCGGCGAGCTCGTAGTCGAGGCTGGCGTAACCCTGGCTGCGACTCTTCATCTGGTCGAAGAAGTCGACGACCACCTCGGCGAGCGGGATCACGTAGTGCAGCTCGACCCGCTCTGGCGACAGGTACTCGAGCTTGGACAGATCGCCGCGCCTCGTCTGGCACAGGTCCATCAGCGTGCCCGTGTACTCCTTCGGCGTGATGATCGACACCCGGAAGAAGGGCTCCTCGATCGTCTGGACGGCTTGGGTCGGGGGCAGGTCGGCGGGGTTGTCGACGATCTCGAGCTCGCCGTTGGTCTTCGTCACGCGGTACTCGACGCTCGGCGCGGTGGCGATCAGCGCGAGGTTGAACTCCCGCTCGAGCCGCTCCTTCACGATCTCCATGTGCAGCAGGCCGAGGAAGCCGCAGCGGAAACCGAAGCCGAGCGCACCCGACGACTCGGGCAAGTAGGTGATCGACGCGTCGTTGAGCTTCAGCTTCTCGAGGCTCTCGCGCAGGTTCTCGAAGTCGTCGCCGTCGATCGGGTAGAGACCGCAGAACACCATCGGCTTCGGATCGCGGTAGCCGGGCAGGGCCTCGGTGGCAGGGTGCACGAACGTGGTGACGGTCTCACCGGAGCGCGCCTCGCCGACGTCCTTGATGCCGGCGATCAGATAGCCGACCTCGCCCGGACCGAGCTCGGGCACGGGCGTCGGCACCGGCGCGCGCACGCCGATCTCGATCACCTCGTGGTCGGCACCGGTCTGCATGAACTTGAGCCGGACACCGGTGGTCATCCGGCCGTTCATCACGCGGATCGACGAGACGACGCCGCGGTACTGGTCGTACTGCGAGTCGAAGATCAGTGCCTGCAAGGCAGCGTCGGGGTCGCCGACCGGCGCTGGGATCCGCTCGCAGATCGCGTCGAGCAGCTCGCCGACGCCCTCACCGGTCTTCGCCGAGATCCTCAGGATGTCCTCCGCGGCGATGCCGAGGACCTTCTCGATCTCCATCGCATACCGGTCGGGATCGGCGGCAGGCAGGTCGATCTTGTTCAACGCGGCGACGATCTCGAGGTCGCTCTCGAGTGCCAGGTAGCAGTTCGCGAGGGTCTGCGCTTCGATGCCCTGCGCGGCGTCGACCACGAGCACGACGCCCTCGCAGGCGGCGAGCGAGCGGCTGACCTCGTAGCCGAAGTCGACGTGGCCCGGCGTGTCGATCAGGTGCAGGACGTGGCCCTTCCAGTCGACCCGCACGTTCTGGGCCTTGATCGTGATCCCCCGCTCGCGCTCGAGATCCATCGAGTCGAGGTACTGCGAGCGCATGTCGCGGGCATCGACCGCCCCGGTGAGCTCCAGGATCCGATCCGAGAGCGTCGACTTGCCGTGGTCGATGTGAGCGATGATGGAGAAGTTCCGGATTCGTGCGAGGTCCATCGGCTGCTTCAAGAGGTGGGCGACAAGGGTCGAGCGGCCACGGGGTCGGCGGCGAGGCGTGGGCCGTCGAACGATGCTACCGGCGAGGTGGCGAATGCTGCCGTCCCGCCGGTAACCTCGTCACGCCTTCACGAAGGCTTGCGGACCGGTGCACACCGGTCACCGGACTGCTCAGATCGGACAGGGAACCTCGCACCGTGGCAAACATCAAGAGCCAGAAGAAGCGCATCCTCACGAACGCCAAGCGGGCGTCGCGCAACAAGGCCGTGAAGTCCGAGCTGAAGACGCGCGTCAAGTCCGCCGTCAAGCTCGCCGAGTCGACCGGTGAAGCCGACACCGATGCCGATGCCGTGCGCCTGGCGATCAAGAAGATCGACAAGGCTGCCGCCAAGGGCATCATCCACCGCAACCAGGCCGCTCGCCGCAAGAGCCGCCTGATGGCGAAGATCAACGCCGTCGGCTGAGCGCCGAGCCAGCTTCGCTACACCGATCGCACACACGCACGACCCGGGCTCGCCCCGGGTCGTTCCGCGTCCCGCCACGAGCAACGAGCGACGCGCGGACCCCGCCGCCGAGCCGCGACCCCCGCTGACCCGCTGATCCGCTGACCCGCTGACCCGCTGACCCGCTGACCCGCTGACCCGCTGACCCGCTGACCCGCTGACCCGCTGACCCGCTGACCCGCTGACCCGCGAGTCCCACGCCTGTCCCATCCGGTTCTCAGCTCATCTTCTCTGCTCATCGGCGTCGCCCACCAGGTTCTCTGTTGCCGGCCGGACCTGGCGTGTCCGGGAGCGAGCAGAGACGAGGGAGGATGACCTGAGCGAGCAGAGAACCCGTGGCATGGTCCCGACGAGGGAGGAGCGGCGGCGGAATCCGCGGGGTCAGCGGGTCCGCGGGGTCAGCGGGTCCGCGGGGTCAGCGGCGGAGGAAAGGGGTCAGCGGCGGGGGGTCGTGCGAGGTGAGAGCCGGCAGAGCCGGGCGACGAGGATCTCCATGACCGCCTCGTCGGGCAGGTCGCGCACGCCGCGGAGGTCGAGATCGGCCTGGGCGAGGAGGTGGACCGCCTGGACGACGTTCGTGCCGCCGAGCTTGCGGTACTGGTCGAGCACCTTGCGGGCCTGGAAGCCGCTCTTCACGTTGAGGATCTCGGCCGCCTCGCTCTCCGAGCGGGCCTCGGCGCCGTCGAGCTTCATCAGCCGGGTGTAGTGACCGTGGAGGATCGCCATCACCTGCAGCGGATGACGGTCCCCCGCCCGCACCATCCGGGTCAGAAGGGCGAGCGCGCCGGGCACGTCACCGCGGTCGATCGCGTCGGTCAGGTCCCACGGCGGGATGCCACCGCCCTCACCCAGGAACGGGGCGACGTCGGCCGCGCTGAGCTTGCGCTCCGTGCCATAGGTCGAGACGAGCGTGTCGAGCACGGCCCGCAGCCGCCCCGCATCCTCGCCCATCCAGTTGCCGACGAGCACCATCGCCCCACTGTCGAGCGCGAGGCCGACCGCGGCGAGCTGCTCCTCGATCCACAACGACCGGTCCTTCTTGCCGGTCGGCGCTCCGGTCGCGACGACGTGGCCGCCGGCCTGCTTCACCGCATCGACGAGGACCTTCGGCATCCGCCCGCCACCACCGATCAGCACGAGCTCGGTCGACGGCAGCGGATCGGTCAGGTAGGCGACGAGCGGCGCGACCTCGTCGGTCTTGAACCGACCGATGCCACGGCCGATCACCACCCGCTGGTCGGTGAGGAACGGCGGTGTCTGCGCAGCATCGACGACCTGGTTGATCTCGTACTCCTCGCCGTCGAAGTCGTCGACCATGAGCGACCTGTCACCGTCGCCGACGAGTCGGTGGACGAGCTCGCTCGCCGCGCCGGACAGGAGCGACTCGTCGTCGCCGGTGAGCAGGTGGACCCCCATCACCGCCCGACGCTAGCGGCGCCCGGTGCCGCTCGACCCGGGGATCGCGTCACGGGACCAAACCGCGGCCAGTGCTCGAGCGTGTCCTCTCCGCCACTTGATGTGGATCCGCTGCGGGCGCGGACGGTCCCTACCTGGAGGACGATGTGAGACGACGTTTGGTAGCCACGGCGGTGGCGCTTTCATCCGCCGCACTGATCATGGGGGTGGGAACGGCATCTGCCACACCCACCGATCCGACGACCGCGGTGGTCGACGAGTCGGCGGCTCCCGCCCTGGTTGCACCAGCAGCGACACCGACCACTGCCACGCTGCCGTTGTTCGGCGCACCCTTGACGGTCGACATCACGGCGGGTCCTGGCGGCGCGCTGGCCAGCGTCGCGGTCAACCCGGCGGACGGTCTGACAGCGACGACGCTGAAGCCGAACAAGGTCGTGTTCGTGAACGAGGACGGCACCGCGAAGGTGGTCGTCAATGCTCGCGGCGGGAGTCAGAAGATCGAGGCACGGGCCGGCAGCCTGGCCGAGGTCTCGGGTCCCGGCGGGTGGAGCGGTGACCTGTTCGGCACCGGTGTGATCACGACCGTCGGCTTCGACATCGCGGCGCTCAGTGACGGCTCGCCGGACATCGCCAACATCACGACGTCCGACCCGACCGCGGAGATCGGCTTCGTCGAGCACGAGACCGACGACGACGGTGACGGCGACCAGGAAGCAAAGGTGAAGATCCGGTTCACGGACGGCACCCAGTCGCGGACGCTGTCGATCAAGGTCGAGGTCGAGACCGACGACGGCACGACGCGGGCGAAGGTGAAGATCGCCCTGTCGAACGTGAAGGGTGTCTCGCTGCCCGCCGCCGACGTCGCTGGAGCCCACGTCTGGACGGGCGTGCTCTGCGACGGCACTGCTGCGCAGATCGACTACACCGTCGCCCTGGACGGATCGGTCTCCGGCGTCACTGCGACGCCCGAGCCCGACCAGCTGAGCGCCGAGGGCTCGAAGATCCACGTCCGGTTCGCGACAGGCGAGCGGGTCAAGATCCGGGTCCGCGGCGATGACGGCGAGCTCAAGATCTCGGTCGACGAGAAGATCCGCTGCCACGATGCTCCCCCGCCGTCGGTGAACACCGACGTCGCGCCGGACGCCACGCGGCCGGACGATGACGACCACGACGACGACCACCAAGGCGACCACGAGCGCCGCCGCGGTGGCGACGACGGTGACGGGCGCCGCGATGACGGACATCGCGGCGACGAAGACGGCGGCGACCGTGATGGTCATCGTGGCGGCGACGACCGCGACGATGACTGACCGCCACACGGGCATCCGGCTCCTCGCAGGAGGAGCCGGATTGCTCGTCGCGCTCGGCGTGGTCGGTGGGTGCAGCGGCGACGAGTCGCCACGCGCCGACTCCGCCACCGAGCTCGGCTCGACCGTGATCCAGACTGCGCCCACCTCGGTCGCGGTCGAGCCGGCGACCACGCCGGCGCCGACTCCGGCGCCCACCACCCCGGCCGTCGATGGCGGTGCGCTCCTGCAGCAAGCACTCGACGCCCTCGCCGCCGGCTACCACTTCACGACGACGGTGACCGTCGACGGCGTGGTGACCCTCATCGCCGACGGTGACCGCGTCGCCGATGGCACACGACTCAACCTGACGGGTGACGGCGGGACGATCTCATACGTCATCACACCGGCTGGGTCGTGGGTCCTGCCGGACGGCGGTGAGTGGGAAGCGGTCGAGGCGGCGCCCGCCGCGGTCGATCCGATCACCGCGCTCCGCACGCCGGCGGGCATCACCGTCGACGGGGTCGAGGGCACGGTGACCCGGCTGACTGCGACGGTGCCGCCCAACGCGCTCGGCATCGCCGGCGACACCGCTGCCGTGGTGCAACTGCTGCTGGACAGTGCGACGCTGCGAGACATCACCTACGCGACGTCGGTCGACGGCAGGCCGGCGTCGGTGCAAGCAACGATCAGCCCGCTCACGGATCCGACCCCGGTGACCGCACCCGCCTGAGGGGACCAGCTCGCCGCCGCCGCACGATGACGAGGGTGGCGACGGCGGCGAGCTGGATGACCGCGGGCCACCGGCCCCAGCCGTCCGGCTCCACGGCGGCGGCGAGGCGGGCGACGACGAGCACCCAGCGGGTGCCGAGTCGGCCGGGCAGCAGCACGATCGGCGCGAGCGTCGGGAACGCGGCAGCCAGCAGGCCGGCAGGGATGCCGACGATCATCACGAACCCGGCCACGGGCACGGCGAGCAGGTTGGCGACGAGAGAGACGAGAGGCGACCGACCGAACACGAGGAGGCTCGCCGGTGTGACCCCGATGTTCGCCGCCAACGACGTCGCAGCGGCGACCCGAAGCGGGCGCGGCCCGGGGAGCAACCGTTCGAGCGGGTGGGCGAGCACGGCGATGCCCATCGTCGCCCCGACGGACAACCACCACCCCACCGACCAGACCAGCAGCGGGTCGACGAGGTGGAACGCGGCGACGGTGAGGGCGAGCATCCGCAACGGACTGGCCTGCCGGCCACGCCAGAAGGCGGTCGCCGACAGCACGGCCATCCCCGACGCGCGGATCACCGACGGCTCGAACCGCGTGAGCAGTGCGAACCAGCCGATCAGCATCGTCGTCGCCAGCCACCGCGACCGCGGTCGCAGGCGGGTCAGCGCCGGGGCAGCGACGAGGAGCACAAAAGCGACGTTCTGACCTGAGACCGCGGAGAGGTGCGACAGACCGGAGGCGCGGAAGTCGTCGACGAGCTCGCGTGGCTGCTCCCGGTCGTCGCCGATGATCAGGCCGAGGAACAACGAACGCTCGACGTCGGGCAGACCGGCGGACCCGCGTGCCAGCGCCCGGCGGATGCGGTTCGCGGCGCGAGCGGCCGGACTGCCCTCGCCGGTGACGCTCACGTGGTCGAGCGTCAGCCTGCCGACGATGTGGCGCGCCGCGAGGCGGCGGGCCCGAGCTGGTGGCGCGGGGCCGATCTCACCGGCGAGATGGACCGTCTCACCGGCGAGCAGGTCGGCGAGCCGGCTCGACGGCGAGCCGAAGGTGAGCGCCTCGTAGCGCCGGCCGTCGATCTCGATCACCACCGACCGCCCTCGCCCGAGCGGCGCCGGATCGGACAGCAGCGTTCCCACGCCGTCGACCTCGACCGCCGCCATCGGTCCGGCAGTGGCCGCCCGCCACGCACGGTCACCGGACCACGAACCGAGCAGGACGGCGCCGAGGAGCACGAGGGCGGACGTTCGGCGACGCCCGGCGACGACGCCGAGGAGCCCGCCGACGGCGAGCACGAGCACTGGCAGCGGTACCGGACGCGCCACCCAGGTGCCCAGCGTGAGCGCGATCGTGAGACCGATGACCGTGTGATCGTCGAGCGGTTGCCCGCGCTCTCGGGGAGTGGGCGCATATCCTGTGCGGGTGCTCTCCGACACCGTCGTACCGGTGCCCGAAGGGCCGGTTGCATACCGGTACCTGCTCCGCCGCCGTGGCCCGTGGATGGCGCTCGTGCCGCCGATCGTGGCGCTCGGCATCGGCGCGGTGCTGCTCAACTGGGGTGGCAGTGCCGTTCGTGGCTTCGGTGGGTTCCTGCTCACGACCATGGCCGCACCGACGCTGCTGCTGCTCGGCGTGCCGGTCTCCGGCGGGACGCCCCGCTACGCGATCGCGGGCGTGACCAGCTTCGTGCTCTGGATCGCACTCGGCAGTTGGGCTGCGTCGCGGGCGACGCGCGTCCCCGCGGCATCGTGGCGGGACTGGTGGCGTGAGTTCGCCTGGCTCGTGATCCCGGTGTGGATCGGCGCCGCCGTCGCGTTCGCCGTCGCCTACGTCGTCGTGCTCTGACCGCTCGGTCGCCGTTCACACCGTTCACACCGTCACCAGGTCGCGCAGGGCGTCGAGCTTCGCCGGCCCGATGCCGCGCACATCGAGCAGGCCGTCGATGCTGGCGAACGGCCCGTTGCGTTCGCGATGAGCGACGATCGCCGCTGCAGTCGTCGGACCGACGCCGGGCAGCGCGTCGAGCTGCTCCGCCGTGGCCCGGTTCAGGTCGAGCGGCCCGGCCGGTGCGATCGCCCCGGATCCGGCGACAGCCGGGCCGGCCGGGGCAGCCGGCACGACCTCGCCGACCCTCGGGACGTAGACCCGCTCGCCGTCGGTGAGGACGACGGCGAGGGCGATCGCCGCGGGGTCGCCGTCGGGCGTCACACCACCGGCCATCGCGACGAGCTCGTGGACGCGCGAGCCGGCAGGCAACGTGTAGACACCCGGCACGGCCACCGCGCCGGCGGCCTGCACGACGATCGTGCCCGCGGGAGCAGCGGACGAAGGCGGGCTGGCGAGTGTGCTCGTCGTCGCACTGCCAGGCGCGGCAGCCGCCTCGCTGCCGCCAGCCGCTCCGGCGCCGGCCGTGAACGGCAGCTGTGCTTCGACCGGCGGCGCCGGGGCGCGCAGCAACCACCAGCAGCCGGCGGCGACGAGCAGGATCGACAGGCCTGCGCTCAGCAGCCGCCCCGGGCCGAGGAAGGTGATGCTGGCATGGACGCGCTCGGTGATCGTGGGGGCCGGTTCCGGCCTCGGCGGCTCGTGCACGGTCACTCCTCTGCGAACGGGCGCGGGCGCGCCGCCGGACGAGAGGGGGAAGGCGGAGGAGGTTAGCGGGAGATCGGGACGTCGTCGCCGAGCGGTGCGACGGCGGTGCCGAGGGTCCGGCGGGCGAGCCAGTCGGCTTCGATCTCGAGCGGGATGCGGAGGTAGGCGCCGTGATGGTCCTTGCCCCGCAGGCGCCACAGGGCGTAGCTGCTGACGTAGCGGACGCCGAAGCCGATCATCCCGTAGCGCTTCCACTGGCGCACGTGGATCTGCTCGTGACGGATCAGGTAGCGCGAATGCTCGGCGCCCTCCCGGACGATCACGAGCGACCCGAGTGTGATGCCGTCGGCGTGCTTCGGCACGGGGCCACCGACCCAGAGCCGGTACCCCTCACGCCGTTCGAGCCGCATCAGGACAATGGTACGCCCTCAGAACAACCGGCTCGTGAGCTGCTTGCGGTAGCCCGCAGTGCGCGGATCGTCGGGCCCCATCAGCTCGAGGATGTCGACGTACTCCTGCCGCGCCGCTTCGTCGCTCTTCACCTGGTCGAGCAGGGAGACGAGCTTCGTGTCGTAGTCGTCATCGGGGTTGGTCGACAGCCTCGCGGCGGCGGCCACGCGCCGTACGGCGTCGGTCTCGGGGACCCGGGCGAGCACCGCCAGCGCCTCCTCGCCGCGCCCATCGGCGATGAGCAGCTCGGCGAGCTTGACGACCACGGTCTCGTTGCCCGGCGCGGTCTCCAGCGCCGAGCGGAGGCTGGCCTCGTCACCCGCGTCGATGAGCCGTTGCAGCGCGAGCTCCTCCTCGGACGGGCCGAGCGTGGCGACGAACCGCTGCACCTCGTGCTCGGGCAGCGCGCCGATGAAGCTGTTCACGACTGCACCGCGATGCACGGCGAACACGGCCGGGATCGACTGCACCTGGAAGGCGCCGGCGATCTGCGGGTTCTCGTCGACGTTGACCTTGGCGAGCGCAACCGCTCCGTTCGTCGCCGCGATCACCCGCTCGATGATCGGGCCGAGCGTCGTGCACGGGCCGCACCACGGCGCCCACAGGTCGACGACGACGGGCGTGGTCATCGAGCGTTCGATGACCTCGGTCTGGAACGTGGCGTCGGTGACGTCGATTGCCATCTGACGAACGATATCGGGGGGCCGTCGACTGAGCCTCGCCACCCGACCTCCACTACCGTCACGGACCATGAGCGCCGAACCGGGGACCAACACGCCGGGGATCGACGTACCGATGGTGGCCGCCTGGTTGGAGGCCAACGTGGCCGGTGCGCGTGGGCCGTTCGAGTTCCGACTGATCGCCGGCGGCCACTCCAACCTGACCTTCGCGGTGACGGGCGCAGACGGCTCGACGTACGTGCTGCGCCGCCCGCCGCTCGGCCATGTGCTCGCCAGCGCGCACGACATGGGGCGGGAGCACAAGATCATCGCCGCCCTCCGCAACACCCCTGTGCCCGTCGCCCCGGCGCTCGGCTACTGCGACGATCTGGCCGTGAACGGCGCGCCGTTCTACGTGATGGGATACGTCGCCGGACACGTGATCAGGGACCGTGCCGCGGCCGAGTCGATCCTCAGCGTGGACGCCCGCCGACGCGCCGGGTTCTCGCTGGCGGAGACGATGGCCGCGATCCACGCCGTGGACGTCGATGCGGTCGGCCTCAGCGACCTCGGGCGCAAGGAGGGCTACCTCGCACGGCAGCTCAAGCGGTGGTACGGCCAGTGGAACGCGCAGAAGACCCGCGAGCTACCGGCCATCGACGAGGTGCACGACATCCTCGTCGGCCGCATCCCCGAGCAGCTCGGTGCGTCGGTCGTGCACGGCGACTACCGACTCGACAACTGCATGGTCGACGACGACGGCAACGTGATCGCCGTGCTCGACTGGGAGATCTGCACGCTCGGTGATCCGCTCGCCGACGTCGGACTGCTGATGGTGTACCACACCGGTCCCGACGACGAGCCGAGCGCGTGGGCCGGCCAGGCGACCACGGCCCCGGGCTTCCCGAACCGGGCCGAGCTGCTCGCTCGCTACGCCGAGGTGAGCGGACGCGACGTGAGCAACATCGACGTCTACGTCGCGTTCGCGTTCTGGAAGCTGGCCTGCATCCTCGAAGGCGTGTACGCCCGGTACCTCGGTGGTGCGCTCGGTGAGCGCGACCCGGCCGAGCTCGAGCCGTTCAAGCTGCAGGTCGACGAGGCGGCCGCGCAAGCTGCCGCGTACACGGGGCGGCTCGGATGACCGACCAGGTCGTCGAGGTCCTCGAGCAGCCCGAGCTGCACGATCCCGTGCTCGTCGTGATGCTGCAGGGATGGATCGATGCGAGTGGTGCCGCGCTCGCGGCGATGGCCGCACTCGAGTCGGACACCAAGGCACGGACGATCGCCCGGTTCGATCGCGACACGTTCATCGACTACCGGGCGCGGCGACCGATCATGGAGCTCCGCGACGGCGTGAACACCCGCCTGGTGTGGCCCGAGATCGAGCTCAAGGCCGGACGTGACGGCGACGGCAAGGACGTCCTCCTGCTCACCGGACACGAGCCCGACGCGGCGTGGTCGCGCTTCGCCGACGCGGCCTGCTCGCTGAGCGCCGAGCTCGGCGTGAGGATGATGGTCGGTCTCGGCGCCTACCCGTTCGCGGCGCCCCACTCACGACCCGCCCGGTTGTCGTGCACCGCGCCGGACGAGCAGCTCCTCGCGACGCTCGACTTCGTCAAGAGCTCGGTCGACGTGCCCGCTGGCGTGGAAGCGGCGCTCGAGCATGCCTTCCACGACCGTGGCATCCCCTCGCTCGGCATCTGGGCCCAGGTGCCGCACTACGTCTCGGGCATGAGCTACCCGGCGGCATCCGCGGCACTGATCACCGGTCTCCACGATGCCACCGGCGTCACGATCGACACCTCGTCGTTGCGCAGCGAGGCGCTGCTTCAACGCACCCGACTCGACGAGCTCGTCGCGGGCAACGACGAGCACCGTTCGATGGTGCGGCAGCTCGAGCAGATCTACGACGCGCAGCAGGCCGCCGACGACACGTCCTCACTGCACCCCTCCAACCACGGTCCCGGCGCACCACTCGACGCCGGTGAGCTGCCGTCGGTGGACGAGCTGGCAGCCGAGGTCGAGCGGTACCTGCGCGACCAGGGCAGCGAGTAGCCCTCGGATCGCCGGGCGCGCGCCTCGACCACTACGGTCCGGCGGCATGAAGGTTGACGGAGGCATCGGGACCGATCTGGCCAAGGCAGGACGCCACGCCCAGGAGGCGGAAGCCGCTGGCTACTCGGGCATCTGGACGGCGGAGACCAACCACGATCCGTTCTTCCCGTTGCTGCTCGCCGCCGAGCACACCGAGCACATCGAGCTCGGCACGTCCATCGCCGTGGCGTTCGCCCGCAACCCGATGCTGCTCGCGAACATCGGGTGGGATCTGCAGTCGTTCTCGAAGGGACGCTTCGTGCTCGGCCTGGGCAGCCAGATCAAGCCGCACATCGAGAAGCGGTTCTCGATGCCGTGGAGCCACCCGGCGGCCCGGATGCGGGAGATGATCCAGGCGATCCGGGCGATCTGGGACTGCTGGCTGACGGGCACGAAGCTCGAGTTCCGGGGCGAGCACTACCGGCACACGCTGATGACGCCGTTCTTCACGCCGGACGCGGCCGACCTGGGCGACTTCGGGGTGCCGAAGATCTTCCTCGCCGGCGTCGGGGAGCTGATGACCGAGGTCGCCGGTGAGGTGTGCGACGGGTTCATCTGCCACGGCTTCACGACCGAGCGCTACCTGCGCGAGGTGACTCTCCCGGCACTCACTCGCGGCCGGGCGAAGGTGGGCAAGACGTTGGACGGCTTCGAGATCATCGGCCCGAGCTTCGTCGTGACCGGCGCCGACGAGGACGAGCTCGCCGCTGCGACCGCCGGAACCCGCCAGCAGATCGCGTTCTACGGCTCGACGCCGGCGTACCGGCCGGTGCTCGAGCTCCACGGCTGGGGCGGCCTCCAGGACACCCTTAACACATTGTCCAAGCAGGGCAAATGGGTCGAGATGGGCGAGCTGATCGACGACGAGGTGCTCAACACGTTCGCCGTCGTCGGTGAGCCGGAGCGGATCGCTCCGGAGCTCCACCGCCGCTACGGCGACGTCATCCAGCGGATCAGCTTCTACGCCCCGTACGCGTCGGACCCCGAGCGTTGGCGGAAGGTGCTCGACGAGGTCAAGGCGGCCTGAGCGAAGTCGAGTCGAACGGACCACTCGAACTCCCCCACGATCAGTGTTCGTTATGGCACACTGCGTGATCTCATGCCCAGCGTTGCGGGAGCTCAGAGGTGACCAGGCGGCCCAAACCGGCCGCCCAGCACGTTCTCGACGGTAGCGCCGTCGAGCTCCGCCCTCGCGCCGGTGCGGATGCCCTCGTGATCTCGACCTCCGACATCCGCCAAGCAGTTCTGCAGGACCAGTTCCGCTTGCTCTACCAGCCGCAGATCGAGATCGCAA
Organism: Acidimicrobiia bacterium; assembly: GCA_050248955.1. Classification (GTDB taxonomy): domain Bacteria; phylum Actinomycetota; class Acidimicrobiia; order Acidimicrobiales; family Ilumatobacteraceae; genus JBFWRK01. The sequence continues at coordinate 47,854 of JBFWRK010000006.1, read as the reverse complement.
GCGGGCGCCTGGTCGGCGTGGAGGCGCTGCTCCGCTGGGAGCACCCGCGCCACGGCCTGCTCGCGGCGGGCGACTTCCTCGATGCGATCGGGACGTACGGGCTGTGGAACCGGGTGACCGGCTGGGTGCTCGAGCGGGCGATCGCCGATGCAGCCGGCTGGCAGGCCGCCGGTGCCTCGATCAGGGTGTGGGTCAACGTCGCCGCCAGCGACGTCGCGCTGCACTCGGCGCTGCCGCAGCAGGTCCACCGGGCGCTCGCCGACCATGGCCTCTCGGGTGACTCGCTCGGCCTCGAGCTGACCGAGTCCGGTGTCCTGCGCAACCTCGACGACGCCGTGTCCGTGCTCAACGCGTTGCGCGAGACCGGGGTCGAGATTGCACTCGACGACTTCGGGACCGGGTTCTCGTCGCTCACCCACCTTCGGTGGCTCCCGTTCAGCGCCGTCAAGATCGATCGGTCCTTCGTGCGGGCGATCGACGCGTCGGCACCGGACGCCGCGATCACCGGGGCGGTGATCGAGGTGTGCCGTTCGCTCGGCGTCGACAGCATCGTCGAGGGCGTCGAACGCGTCGCCGAGTGGGACGTCGTGGCCCGGCTCGGCGCGACGCAGGCACAGGGCTTCCTCCTCGCTCGTCCCGGGCCGGCCTCGCACGCGCCGCGCTGGCTGGAGACGTCGTGGCCGGCGGTGATCGCCGAACGACGGCGGGGCGAGGACTCAGAGGTACCGATCGCGGTCGCACCCACGAACGCGACCACCACGGCCACGCGCAACGAGCGCCTGACCGTCACCCTGTCGTCGGGCACACCGCTCGAGGATCCGCGCCTCGCCATCTGGGCCGATCGCCTGACCGCGCCGCTCGACTCCGCTGTGGCCGTCGTGGGTTCCGACGGGATCTTCCGCTACGTCAGCCCGACCGTGACACCGCTGCTCGGCTTCGAGCCGCACATGCTCACGGGGACGAGCTACCTCGACCTGGTCCACGAACACGATCTCTCCGACGTCCGACGGTCGGTTCGGCAGTTCGGTCTGGCCACGCAGGGCGCCGCCGGCATGTCGCTCGCGATCTGCCGCCTGCGTCACCGCGACGGCTCGTGGATCCTCGGCGAGCTGACGGGCGCGTCCCATCCGGACGACCGGACGATCGACGGCATCGTCGTCGCCATGCGGCGGGTGACACCGGCGCAGGAATCGGTGGTGCGCAACCGTCGGCTGCGCAACCTCCAGGACCGCCTGGCGCGCGGTGCACTCGGGGTGTCGCCAGAGGCGTTCGTCGCCAACCTCGGCACGTCGATGCGCGACCTTGCCGCGATCCTCGACGTGGACGTCGCGTTCGTCGACGAGATCTCGCAGCGCGCCGGCACCCTCGGCGTGCTCGGCGGATGGGACCGGATCAACGGCGTCGTGTCGCATCCCGAGGGCCGGCAGATCCCCGTGACCGAGCTGCCGCACTGGATGCGCGCGCTCGGCTCGAACGAGATCGTCGTCGTCGAGAACCTGGCCACGTGCTCGTCGCCTTGGCTGGACGAGCTCGCCACGCACTTCGGCGAGAGCGAACGCACGGGTTCGATCGCCGTGGCCGTGCTCTACGCGATCGGGTACCCGATCGGGACGCTCGGCGTGAAGACCGACGCGGCAGGACGGAGGTACACGCCCGAAGAGATCGCGGCGATGAAGAGCATCGCCGCCACGATCGCGCAGGGCATCGTGCGCATCCGCGCCCGGCAGGAGGACGCACCTTCCGATCGGTTCTCGCACGCCATCGACGACGCAGGCGACCTGCTGTGCGTGACCGATCTGGTCGGGCGGCTGCGACATGTCAGCCGCGCCTCGGAGCGCCTGCTCGGGATCCCGCCGCAGGAGCTCGTCGGGATGCCGCTCGCCCATCTCATCCATCCCGACGATCTCGAACGCTGCACGACGACGTTCGTCCGCCTCCGCAGTGCCGGCGGGCAGGACGTCGCCGAGAACAGGCTGCGCCACGCGGACGGCAGCTGGCGCTGGGTCGAGTCATCGGTCCGGCTGACGTCGGACGGGGACGCGGAGAGCATGGTGTTCATCATCCGCGACATCGCCGATCGGATCGTCGAACGCGAACGGGACGACCACGCGCAGGAGCTCGAGCAGCTCGCGCTCCAGATCTCACAGCGCGCCCTCGGGCACAACGCCCTCGCCGGCGTGGCCGAGTTGAGCTTCTTCGCGAAGGAGCTCAGCCGGCTGTTCGACGTCGAGCTCGTCTTCATCGAGGAGCTCGAGGGCAGCGTGATGAAGAGCCGCGGGGCGTACGTCCCGGAGCGCTCCCAGACCGAGATCCACCCGAGCTTCGACCTCCGCGACCATCCGCTGCTGGCGAAGCAGCTCGAGCGCCGCGAGCCGTTCTTCTACGACGACCGATTGCTCGAGAAGGGTCTCTGGGACGGCCTCATCCGCGATCCGAAGGACAACCGCAGCGGCGCGCTCATCCCGCTCGTGGCGAACGGCCGCCTGCTCGGCGGGCTCTCACTGGCGAGCTCACGACCGCGCTCGTGGTCAAAGGCGGAGCGGACGGCGATCCAGTTGATCTGCGGCACGCTCGCGGCGATGTTCGAGCGGCGGCGCCTGGAAGATGCTCGGCATCGGGTCGAGGACCGGTTCCGCACCTTGGCCGATCACGCGGCCGACATCGTGACGCTGTGCAACTCGCAGGGCGAGCTCGTGTACGTCTCGCCCGCCTCGCTCGGCATGCTCGGCACGCCACCCGACGAGCTCGTCGGGCTGCCGGCGAAGAACCTCTTCCACCCGGACGACTCCGCAGTGGTGGAGGTGAGCACGGCGCGTCTGGTCGCGGGCGAGGACGTGACGTTCGAGACGCGCATCGCCGCCGCCGACGGCGGTTGGGTGTGGGCCGCCGTCAGCAGCCGGATGGTGGAGCTCGAGGATGGCCGGCGCGAGTTCTGGGGTTCTGTGCGCGACATCGGCGACCGCCGGGGACTCGAGCTCGAGCTGCAGCACCGGGCGACCCACGATCCGCTGACGGATCTGCCGAACCGCTCGGTGTTCACGAGCGCGATGAGCAGCCTCGCCGAGAGCCGGTCGCTGCCCGCCTCGCTCGTCGTCATCGACCTGGACGACTTCAAGACGGTGAACGACACCCACGGCCACCCCGCCGGCGACCACGTCCTGATCGAGACGGCGGAACGGATGCGGGCGCTGGTGCGGGACAGCGACGTGGTCGCCCGCATCGGTGGCGACGAGTTCCTCGTCCTGTGCCCGAACACGTCGGCGCGCGATGCGGCAGCGCTCGTCAGACGCCTGCGCGAGGACCTGCCGTTGCCGATCGAGCTCGCGTGCGGTGGAGCGGTCACCGTCGGGTGCAGCATCGGCATGGCGACGGCCGCCGACGTCGGCGAGCTCGATCGGCTGCTGCACGACGCGGATGCCGCGATGTACCGGTCGAAGCATCTGCAGCGCGGCCGGTCGGCGCTCGAAGCGTTCAGCTGACGCAGTTCAGCTGACGCAGTTCAGCTGACGCCGACGACGGCGAGCTCCTCGGCCAGGTAGAGCTCGCGGCACTTCGAACGCTGCAGCTTGCCGCTCGACGTCTTCGGCAAGGTGCCGGGCCGCACGAGCATCACGTCGCGCGGGGGCAGGCCACAGACCTCGAGCGCTCGCGTGTGCACGAGGTGACGCATGGCCTCGATGTCGTCGTCCCGGGTCTCCGCCACGACGACGACGCTCTCCTTGCCCTTGTAGCCCTCGACGCCGAACGCGATCACGTTCCCGGCCCGGATGCCTTCGATCTGGCCGACCGCCCGCTCGATGTCCTCCGGGAACACGTTGCGGCCGCCGACGATGATCACGTCCTTGATCCGCCCGCACAGGACGAGCTCGCCGTCGAGCAGGTACCCGAGGTCGCCGGTGATGAGCCAGCCGTCGAAGAACAGCTCCGCCGTCGCCTCCGGTCGCTCGTAGTAGCCGGGCGTCACCGACGTGCCGCGGATGAGCAGCTCGCCCACCTGTCGCTCGGCCAGCGGTGCCCGTGTCGCTGGATCGACGATGCGCAGCTCCAGGCCTGGCACCGCGCGGCCGAGCAGGGGCAAGCGGCGGACGCGCACCGCTTCGTCGTCGGGATCGAAGACCTCCACCGGGCGGGCGACGCGCTCGCGCTCGAGCGCGGCGCGATCGACCGTGTCGCACACGAGGCCGCGCATCGGCGGCGGGAACGCCCCGCCGATCGCCACTTCCGCCATCCCGAACGCCGGGAACACGGCGCCGGGACGGAACCCGAACGGAGCTGCCGCCTCGACGAACGACTCGACCGCGGCAGGATCCACCGGCTCGGCACCGGACAGCGCGACCCGGATCGGAGAGAGGTCGAGCCCCTCCATCCGCCGCAGCGCGCGTGCCGCCAGCACCCAGGCGAAGTTCGGCCCCGCGGTGACCGTGCCGCGCTGGTCGGACATCCACTGCATCCAGTGGCCGGGATGGGCGAGGAAGTCCTGCGGTGCAGCCTGCACGAGCGCCACGCCGGTCGTCATCGGGATCGCGAGGAAGCCGACGAGCCCCATGTCGTGGTAGAGCGGCAACCACGACACCATCACGTCGTCGTGGGTGAACGCCGCCGCCTCGAGGCAGGCGTCGATGTTCGCACCGAGGACGCGGTCGGGGATCATCACGCCCTTCGGCTCGCTCGTCGATCCGCTCGTGTACTGCAGGATCACGAGCCGCTCGGGATCGGGTCCCGGGATCTCGATCGCGCCAGCGCGGCCGTTTCCGCTGCCCGGCAGCACCGCGGCCATCGGCTCGATCGGCGGGTCGCCGGGCGCTGCCGCGTAGAACGCCGCCAGCACGTCGTCGATCAGCACGAGCTTCGCCCGCCCGTGACGGATGCGGGCTCGTGTCGACTCGACGAACGCCTCGATCGAGCCCATCCGCATCGGCAGCGGGAGCACCATGCTGGCGGCGCCGGCCAGCCAACAACCCTGCACGGCGGTGATCAGCGCCCGGCTCGTCGGGCCGAGGATCGCGACGTGGTCGCCGGGGACGATCCCTCGCGCCTGCAGCGCGGCGCCGACCGCTCTGGCCTCGTCGTGCAGCTGCGCCCAGGAGACGAACGCGTCGCCGTGCTCCGGAACGACGGACGGGCCGACGAAGCGCACCCCGGTCGACCGATCAGCGGCTGCCTGGAGGCGCTCGATGATCGGAGTTGGTTGTGGCATCTCCCTCGGCTCTCCCCACCCAGACGGTGCAGCGACGACGGACGAACCGTAGTGGGTCGGCAACGGAGCGGGGGGCTTCGACCCCTCCTACCGAGCAGGTGTACGGGTTCGAAATGCGCGCCTCCACGCCGAGGGCCGCGAGCGGCGCCATCGGCGTGGGGTGTCGTGTGAGCGAGCGGAGCCCGAACGCGTGTGGACTCAGCTGACGGCGTGGGCGTGCGAGCCTCGCCCGAACTGACGAGTGTTGCTGCCGCGGAGTTCGTGGTGGACGATCCACGCCATCCACAGTGAGGCACCGCCGGACAGGCAGGCCCACCAGCCGATCGCCCATGTGATCGCCAGCGCTCCCGCGCCGGGGGTGATGATCAGCACGACGCCGAGGAGCACCGACAGGATCCCGTCGAGTGCGATGACCCATTCACCGGTGAGCCGCTTGCGTTCCCTGACTGCGATCGCGATGAGCGAGACGCCGTTGACGAGCGACCACGCTGCGATCACGAAGAGCAGGGCGAGTGCGGTGATGCCCGGCCAGACGAAGGTCATGGCACCGGCGACGATGCCGCTGACGCCGGACGCTGCGACCCAGCCGCGATGGAGCAGGTACCGATCAGTGAACGCACTGGTCAGCGCGACAGTTCCGTCGACCAGTGCGTAGGCGCCCCAGAGCACGACGAGTGCCCAGAGGGTGACGTCGGGCCAGACCAGCGTGGCGATGCCGAAGAGGATCGCGGCCACACCACGAAGGGCGAGGCGTCGCGGACTGCCGAGGTAGTTCCTCATGACGACACACCTCCCGCGACCTGCGCCGGCTCGTTCTCGCCAGCCGACTCTTCGGCAGCCATGGCCAGGTCGTCGGCGGCCATCCGCGCGAGGGTCGCGTCGATGACGGCGTATTCGGCGATGTTGAGCCAGTGTGTGGCGATCTCGATGGCCACGGCGGCGTCCTCCTCGGCGGCGTCGGCGATGCGCCTCGCCCGGTGGAGCTCGTGTTCGGACTGTCGCTGTTCGTGCCGGTTCCGCAACTCGCGGATCGGCCGGGCGAGCGCGTCGGTGGTCTCGTTCCACCACGAACGCCCGGCGTCCGCGGCCTCACGGACCGCCGATTCGAACTCGTCGCGGTCGGCGGTGAGGGCGGTGTCGATCTCGCGGCGTCGCTGCTCGAGCTTGGCGCGGTCCGCTTCGAATGCCGCGGTGGCCGAGTCTTCGAGGTTCTTCACCCTGACGCTCAATGTCTCCAGGGACTGTGAAAGCTTCTTCATGGCTTCCTCCGTTTCTCGTGTTGTTGACGAGACGAAGGTATGACAGAGGGTGGTCCGAGCGAATCCACGAAAACCCCAGTCTCGAGCCGGAGTTCGGCGTCGTTACGACGGCAGGTCGACCCGGGCGAGCTGCGTGCGCGAGCTCACGCCCAGCTTCGTGAACACCTTGCGGAGGTGGTACTCGACGGTGCTCGTCGTGATGAACAGCTGAGCGGCGATGTCATGGTTCCGCTCGCCGGCAGCGGCAAGCCGGGCGATCTGCGCCTCCTGCGGCGTCAGGACTTCTGGCGCTGCCGAGCGAAGTCGAACGTGCGCGCCCGTCGCCGCCAGCTCCGCTCGGGCTCGGGCGGCGAAGCCGGCCGCCCCGAGCGTCTCGAAGACATCGCAGGCCTCGTCGAGGGCCGAACGTGCCTCCCTTTTCCGGCGCGCCCGTCGCAGCCACTCGCCGTATGCGAGCTGTGTGCGCGCGACGTCGGTGACGATCGAGCACTGCGACAGCTCGACGAGCGCGACGGCGAAGTGCTCATCGGCCTCATCGCCCGTCGCAGCGATCGCGCTCGCTCGCGCCAGCGCGCCTCGCGCCCACGGCGTTCCCGACGTCGCGGCGCAGTCGGTCAGTCGCTCGAGCGCCGGCGGCACGTGTTCGAGATGACCGGAACGCACGGCGGCCTCGACGAGGTCGGCCAGGCCGAGCACGCCCAGCGGGATGGCATCGTGATCGGCGACGCGCAGCGCGACGCGCAAGGCCGCCTCGTAGCGGCCGGCGCCGAGCTCGAGGACCGTGAGCGCGGCGTAGCCGTGGTCGAGGCCGATACCCAAGCCGCGGTCGTGCGCGTCGCGCATCATCCGCCGCACGGCCGTGCGAGTCGCCTCCTCGTTCCCCTGCCACGCCTCGCGGAGGACCGTCGCGGGTGCGGGTGCGCCGAGCAGGCCGCGAATGCCGGTGAGCGACACGAGGTCGTCGATCTCGGCCAGATGCGAGGCGGCGGAGCCGAAGCGACCCTGCAGCACCTCGAGCCAGCTGAGGGAGCTCAGGGCGAGCGGGAGTGCCGTCAGCGCACCGGTTCGCCGGGCGATCTGGACCCAGGCGTGCGTCAAGTCGTCCCAGGCGCGGTCATCGAGCAGCTCAGCGGCGGCGAGGACGATGTCGTAGAACACGACGTGGAGGTGATGGCCGACGGTCTCCTCGATGCGCCGAGGCTGCTCCGCCATCGCGGTGACGACGCCACGAAGCGCTGCGCACGCCGTGTGGCCTTTGGTCCATCGAGCCGCGACGGCATCGACGAGCCGTGCCACCATCGTGGGTAGTTCCGTGCTCGCGCTGAGCCCCGAGACGCCGGTTGCGATCGCTCGGCGCGTGGTCTCGTCGACGAGGTGGCCGGCGGCGAGCGCCGCAGCGACCGCAGCCACGCTCGCGCCTGCCACGAGCTCGCGGTCCTCGGCGTCGAGGATCGGCAACACGTCGGCCAACAACCCCGCCGCCTCACGCCCGTGCCCGCCGATGAGCTGGACCAACGCCTCAGTCCACGCCGCATCTGCATGCACGCGTCCGTCGAACGGGCGCACCGCCGCACGACCGAGGATCTCTTTCGCTCGGAGTACGTGACCGGCGGTGAGCTCGGCGCGGGCGGCTTCGAGCATTCTGGCCGTGGCCCGCTCCGGGGACGGCGTCAGTTCGGCGGCCCGGTACAGGTAGTCCGCCGCGACCGACAAGCCGCCCCGGCGCCGGGCGCGCTCCGCCGACGCCTCCAGCGTACGCGCGACCTGCTCGTCGGGCTCGATTGTCCCGGCTCCGAGGTGCCACGCGCGCCGGTCGATGTCGTCGGCGCCGTCCAACACGCCGGCGAGCGCGGCGTGAACATGGCGGCGCTGCGCAGGGGGCGCGGCGTAGTACACGGCAGACCGCACGAGCGGGTGGCGGAATCTCACCGATGGTTCGAACCTCACCAGCTCGCTTGCTTCCGCCTCCATCGCGGCCTCGTCCCACGCGAGCCCCGCCATCGTGCTCGCGGCGCGCCGGAGCAGGAGCAGATCACCCATCTGCTCGGCGGCGGCGAGGAGGAGCGCCGTCTGCGCAGGGGCGGTCAGGGCGCTCAGGCGCGGGGTGAAGACGGTCGACAGGTGTGGCCCGATCGGCAGTGGGTCAGGCAGCGGCACCGCACCCCGCAGCTGCTCTTCGGTCAGCGCCTTCGGCAGCTCGACGAGCGCCAGCGGGTTACCACCGGATGCAGCGACGATGTGGTCGGCGACGGCATCGGCGAGGACGCCGCCCGCCGCCGACGCGACGAGGGCACGCGCGTCGGCTGCGGACAACCCATCGACATGGAGGCGTGGCAATCGTTCGAACCCGATTCGGTGATCGGGCGTTTCGCGGACGGCGACGAGCATCGCCACGCTCTCGGCCTGGAGCCGGCGGGCGACGAACGCGATCACCGTTGCCGACTCGTCGTCCAACCACTGCGCGTCGTCGACGACCGCCAACACCGGCTGGGCTCGAGCGGCCTCGCCGAGCAGGCTCAGCACCGCCAACGCGACGACGAACGGGTCGAACTGCGCGTGCTCGACCCGGCCGAGCGCGGCCTCGAGTGCGTTGCGCTGAGGGTCGGCAAGGTCTCCGATGTGGTCGAGGATCGGACGGACAAGTTGGTGCACGCCGGCGTACCCGAAGGCCATCTCCGACTCGACGCCCGCGACCCGCAGGATGCGGAACGGCGCGGCTCGCTTCACCGCGTAGTCGAGCAGCGCGGACTTCCCGATGCCCGGTGGTCCGGCAACGACGACGACGCCACTCGATCCCGTCGCTGCACCGTCGAGCAGCGCGTCGATGCGCGCCCGTTCGTCGACACGGCCCACGATTTCGATGGCTGCATCCGCCAGCTCTACGGGATCAGTCCCGCCCGACACGGCGCCGCTCCACGACGAGGTCAGTCACGTCAGTCCGGTCCAGAGATGCGGAACGACGATCTGGGAACAACGCTCCGAGGTCTCGCGCCGACCGGTGTGATGCGGGACCGGCGAATCGGGACACGGATCGTCAGGGCCTGCGGAACGCACTCGAACACGAGCGGCGGCTCCATTTCGACGCTCTCACCATCGATGCCGAGTGCGACGGTCGTGCCGGAGTCGACACGGAACACCGGCGTCGTCCACTCGTCCGCGCCGTTCGGCGGCGGACCGGTGAGGGCGATGACGCCGAGCACACCCGCGTCGAGGCGACCTCTCGTCTCGCGTCGCGGCCGGAGGCCGATGCCGTAGGGGTTGTTCGAAACGATGAGCAGGACCGCGCTGCGCTGCTCGCGGCCGCCGGGCATCTGGAAGCGGAGGTCGAACGGCGCGGCGTCGGGACCGATCAGGCCGGGCAGCATCCGGATCGTGGTGCGGACCTTGTTGTCGCGGTACTCCGGCGACTGGACCACCGCGCCGTAGACGCCCATGGCGACGTTGTTGACGAACACGCGTCCGTTGACGCGGCCGATGTCGATCCGACGCTCGTCGTCGTGGAGGAAGGCGTCGAGCGCACCGACGACGTCGCGGACGTCGACCCCGATGTCGAGCGCGAAGTGGTTGCGCGTGCCGGCGGGGATGCACACGAACGGCACGCCGCGCTGCGTGGCGACTGCGGCGACGGTGGATTGTGATCCGTCGCCGCCCGCCATGCCGATGACGCCGGCACCGTCACGGATCGCTGCCTCCGCGATCGCCGACAGGTCCTCACCGGGCTCGAACACGATCGGCTCGATCCCCCGAGCGCGGCACTGCGCGACGAGATCGCTGCGTGCGGCTTTGCCGCCGCCGGATCGCGGGTTGACGATCAGCACTGGGTTCAGCGAACGCGACGCCCGGTCAACGGTGGCGCGGTCGGGACTCACGTCTCGATGCTCACCGTCGTCGCTGCCGGTGGGTCGACGACACGCCGGTGGATCTCGCTCGTCAACGCGTGGATCGTCCGCGTCAATTCGGTGTTGAGTCGTAGCTCCTCCGCCTCCGTCGCGAAGTCGTGGTCCGCCTTCGCGCGCTGAAACTCGCCCTGGCGGTTCTGGCCGATCATCACGAACGTCGACAGGAAGATCGCCTCGAGCGAGACGATCAGCGTGAGCTTCGGCCATGGAGCGGACTCGGCGAACAGCATCCACACCGTGAACGCGAGGATGTGGACATAGACGAACGGCATCGACCCGGCGAACGCGGTGATCCTGTCCGCGACACGCAATTGCAGATGCGCGGCCCGCTTGGCGGCGTGCTCGACGACGACCGGGTGGTGAAGGGGCGGGACGCGCGGTCGATGCGGGCTCTTCGGGGCAGCGTTCATCTTCCTTCCAATCGGTTCGGGCGCGTGGACGCCTCGGTACAACCCACTCAGTGTGCGCCGCAACTCCCGGTCGCGCCAGGGACGAAGGGTCCCCACGGAGGACGATCGGGAGCGGTCTTGAACCCCCTGCCTCGTAGAGTTCCTCGGCGATGGCCGACAACGCCCCCGACCGAGACACGCCCGCCCATCGGTACTCCGCCGCGCTCGCTGCCACCATCGAAGCGCGCTGGCAGGACTTCTGGGACGATCGCCGTACGTTCGAGGCACCGAACCCGGCAGGGCCGCTGGCAGATCCGGACGCGCTGGGCGGCCGCGAGAAGCTGTTCCTCCTCGACATGTTCCCGTACCCCTCCGGCTCGGGCCTCCACGTGGGCCACCCGCTCGGGTACATCGGCACGGACGTGTTCGGGCGCTTCCGGCGGATGAAGGGCTACAACGTGCTGCACGCGATCGGGTACGACGCGTTCGGCCTGCCCGCGGAGCAGTACGCGATCGACACCGGCACGCACCCGCGGGTGCGCACGGAGGAGAACATCGCGACGTACCGGCGGCAGCTGCGTCGGCTCGGGCTGGCGCACGACCAGCGGCGGTCGATCGCGACGACCGACGAGAGCTACTACCGATGGACGCAGTGGATCTTCCTGCAGATCTTCGAGTCCTGGTACGACGCAGGAGCGGGGCGAGCACGGCCGGTGAGCGAGCTCGTCGCCGAGCTCGAGGCGGGCACCCGCACCCCGGGAGACGGACGGGCGTGGTCGGCGATGTCCGAGCTCGATCGCCGTCGCCACATCGACGATCAGCGCCTCGTGTATGTGAGCGAGGCCGCGGTGAACTGGTGCCCTGGCCTCGGCACGGTGCTCGCCAACGAAGAGGTGACCGCGGACGGTCGGTCCGACCGCGGCAACTTCCCCGTGTTCAAGCGGAACATGCGTCAGTGGATGATGCGCATCACCGCCTACGCCGATCGGCTCGTCGACGATCTCGACGGCCTCGAGTGGACCGACTCGATCAAGACGATGCAGCGCAACTGGATCGGTCGCTCCGAGGGGGCGCGGGTCGTGTTCGACACGCAGCACGAGCCGATCGAGGTGTTCACGACGCGTCCGGACACGCTGTTCGGCGCCACGTTCATGGTCCTCGCGCCCGAGCACCCGCTCGTCGACGTGCTGACCGTGCCGGAACAGGCCGACGCCGTCGCTGCCTACAAGCGCGCGGCGCAGTCGAAGAGCGACATCTCCCGCCAGGCCGAGGAGCGCGAGAAGACCGGCGTGTTCACGGGATCCTTCGCGACCAACCCACTGACCGGCGCGCCGATCCCGGTGTGGATCGCCGACTACGTGCTCATGGGCTACGGCACCGGCGCGATCATGGCCGTCCCGGCCGGCGACCACCGCGACTTCGAGTTCGCCCGCACGTTCGGTCTCGACATCGTCGCCGTGCAGCGACCACCGGACGCGTGGTTCGAACAGCACGGCATCGCCCCCTCGATCGACACGTCGACCTGGCCGGAGGCGTACGTCGGGGAGGGCACGTTCGTGAACTCGACGAACGACACGCTGGCGCTCGACGGCGACCGGCCGGTCGCCGAGGCGAAGGCGATGACGAACGAGTGGCTCGCCGCTCACGGGCATGGCGAGGGCACGATCAACTACCGCCTGCGCGACTGGTTGTTCGCGCGGCAGCGGTACTGGGGTGAGCCGTTCCCGATCGTGTGGGACGAGCAGGACATGCCACGGGCGCTACCCCCATCGCAGCTGCCGGTCACGCTGCCGCCACTCGACGACTTCCGGCCCCGTGTCGTCGACCCGGACGACGCCTCGTCGGAACCCGACCTGCCGCTCGGGCGCGTCGAGGAGTGGGCGCACGTCGAGCTCGACCTCGGCGACGGCCTGAAGCGGTACCGGCGCGACCTGAACGTCATGCCGCAGTGGGCCGGCTCCTGCTGGTACGAGCTGCGCTACCTCGATCCGACGAACGAGAACTGCTTCGTCGACCCCGCCGTCGAGCGCTACTGGATGGGGCCGCAGGGGCCGGGTCATCCGGGCGGCGTCGACCTGTACGTCGGCGGCGTCGAACACGCGGTGCTGCACCTCCTGTACGCGCGGTTCTGGCACAAGGTCCTGTTCGATCTCGGTCACGTCTCGTCGAGCGAGCCGTACTACCGGTTGTTCAACCAGGGATACATCCAGGCACCTGCCTACCTGGACGACCGCGGCATCTACGTCGAGGCGACGGAGGTCGTCGAGCACCCCGACGGCACGTTCACCCACGACGGCAAGCCGGTGACGCTCGAGTTCGGCAAGATGGGCAAGAGCCTGAAGAACGCCGTCGGTCCCGACGACATCTACGCCGAGTACGGTGCCGACACGCTCCGCCTCTACGAGATGGCGATGGGTCCGTTCGACGCGTCACGGCCGTGGAACACGCGCGACATCGTCGGCATGTACCGCTTCCTGCAGCGCCTGTGGCGGAACCTCGTCGACGAGGAGACCGGTGCCGTGCGGGTCGCCGACGGCACCGCGGACAACGAGACCCTGCGGATCCTGCACCGCACGATCGACGGCGTGTCGTCCGACTTCGAACAACTGCGGTTCAACACCGCGATCGCGAAGCTGATCGAGCTCAACAACCACCTGACGAAGGTCGCCAGCGGCGGGGCCGAGCTGACGCGCGACGTCGCCGAGCCACTCGTGCTGATGGCCGCGCCGCTCACCCCGCACCTCGCCGAGGAGCTGTGGACGCTGCTCGGCCACGACCAGTCGTTGACCTACGAGCCGTTCCCGATCGCCGACCCGGCACTGCTCGTCGCGGAGACGATCGAGTACCCGGTGCAGGTGAACGGCAAGGTGCGCTCCCGAGTGACGGTCGCTGCGGACGCCTCGCCCGACGAGGTCGAGGCGGCAGCGTTGGCCGACGCGAAGGTGATCGGCGCCCTGAACGGCTCGACACCGAAGAAGGTCATCGTCATCCCCGGCCGCATGGTCAACATCGTCGCCTGACGCCGCCGACTCGGCGGCCGGCGGCTGGGCGGGGACTACTCGGCGTCGGTGATGTAGGCGCCGAGGAGGTCGCGGGCGGAGACGATGCCGACCAGGTGCCCGTCCTTCTCGAGCAGGACGTGGCGCACGTACTCCTCCATCATCAGCTCCGCCGCCTCGTGGATCGTCGCCGTCGAGTCGCACCACACGAGTCGCGAGCTCGCCACCTCGGCCACCGACGTCGTGCGGGGATCTTTTCCAGCGGCCATGGCGCGCACGATGTCCCGTTCGGAGATCACACCCGACACGTCACGCCGCGATCCGACGACCAGCAGGCCGACCTCGTCCTTGACCAGCTCCTCGGCGACCTCCTGCAGCGTCGCTGTGGCCGCCACGGTGGCGATGCTGTCGGCAGCCACGATGGACACCCGTGCGGCGCCTCCGGTCACGGGGACCCGCTCCGATTCACTCACGATCTCGATTCCTCTCCTGTGACGGCGGCAGCCCTGGCGACGGGCGGCACGATGACGACCGGCCGCGGGGAGCGTTCTGCCACCTGGTGGCTGGTGCTGCCGAGCAGCTGCTCAGGGTAGCCACCAACCCCCCGCGAACCGAGCACGATCATGTCGGCCTCCACGTCGTCGGCGACGGAGAGCACGACGTCGACCGGCTCGCCGTCGCGCAGCACGCGCCGGTTCGGTCCGGTGTGCGCATCCAGCGGCGCGCACCAGTCACGCTCGAACTGCTCGGCGATCTCCTCGCGGTGACTCGATGCCGGGACACGATCCCCGTGCCCGTCGCGGGTGAGGAGCCCGACCGAGTGGACGGCGACGATCTCGGCACCCAGCGCGGACGCCAGGTCGATCGCCCATGCCAGCGCGCGTTGCGAGTTGTCGGAGCCATCGACGCCGACGACGATCCGGCTGACGGTCATGACACGCCCCTTTCGGCGAGTTGCTCTCGGATCCGCTTGGCGGCACCGACGGTCTCCACTCCTGGCCCTCCCGAGCTGGACCGCTCACACGGGATCCTGCTGTCGAAGCACGCCGACAACGAGGCGGCGATGGACCGGCGCAACGCATCGAGGTCGTAGCCGCCCTCGAGGAACAACGCGAGCCGTCCTCGCTGCGGCGCGTACGCGGCGACGCGGGCGGCGATGTCGGCGAAGTCCCCGGACGTGAGCTGCAGCTCGGCGAGCGGGTCGTCGCGATGAGCGTCGAAGCCCGCCGAGGCCAGCACCCACGTCGGAGCGAAGGCGGACACGATCGGCTCGACGACCTCGTCGAGCGCCCGCAGGAAGACGTCACCGGTAGTGCCCGCCGGGAACGGGAGGTTGACGATCGAACCGGGCGCCCGGTCGCCGCCGGTCTCGGAGATGCGCCCGGTGCCCGGGTAGAGCGGCGCCTGGTGGGTGGAGACGTAGAGCACGTTCGGGTCGTTCCAGAAGATGTCCTGCGTGCCGTTGCCGTGGTGCACGTCCCAATCGAGCACGAGGACCCGTTCGCCCTTCGTCGCCAGGGCCGCCGCTGCGACCGCGACGTTGTTGTAGAGGCAGAAGCCCATCCCGCGGTCACGGCGGGCGTGATGGCCGGGAGGGCGGACCGCGACGAACGCCACGTCCCCGTCGCCTCGTTCGAGGGCCTCGATCGCCGCGATGCCGGTGCCGGCGGCGAGCCGGGCCGTCGCCGCGGAGCCGGTGCTCACGACCGTGTCGGGATCGAGCTCGCCTCCGCCCGCGTCGCTCAGCTGCTCGAGCGCGTCGATGTAGAGCAACGGATGCACCCGCATCAGCTCGGTGAGCGTCGCCTCTCGGGGCTCGACACGGACGACAGCGTCCCCCAGTCCTGCCTCGTCGACGCCACGGAGCGCGGCTCCGAGCCGCGCCGGCTGCTCGGGGTGCCAGTCACCCGTCTCGTGGTGATCGCGGCCGTCGATCGTGGCCAGCAGCAGCATCGGGCCCATCCTCTCAGGTCACGGCGCCGGCGAGGTCATGCAGCGGTCCGCAGCCAGTCGGTGGGGCCGATGGCGAAGTACGGCTGTCGCTCGGGGTCGATCAACGTCAACGTCGGGACGAGGTCCTCGATCGCCAACGACACGCACCCGCTCGTCGGCTTCACCGCACCGCCGGCGGTGTAGGAGTGGCGGTGCAGGAAGATCGCCGCGGCGTACGGCGTCTCGCCTGGTGCATCGCCGGACACCTCCGGCTCGTTGTTCGCGCCGATCACCGCGGCGTGCACGTATGCACCGGTGATGGACGGCAGGTACTCGTCAGGTGACGGACACGATCCACTGCTGCTGCGGTACAGGTGGTTGTACGTGGATCGGCCGGGCGTCGCGCCCCAGCAGTCCCCCGGCTGCACCGCCCGGTAGCCACCACGGACGCCGGGGTCCGCGCCGTTGCCGAAGAACTGGAACGACTCGCCGTCCCAGGCCGTCGTCGTCCCGAGCGGGAAGACGCCGGCGGGAGCAGTGCCGTCGCCGGATCGACGATCGACGAGCGGGCGCGTGCCGGCCCGCCCGACCATCGCCACCTGGTCGCCGCGCTGACACTGCCAGCCGCCGGCGGACCGGACGGCGATGTCGAGGACGCCGCTCGTCGACGACCACGACGGCGTGCGGACGACGACGAGCTGACCCGCCTCCGGATGGCGCGCCGCGACCGCTGCGACCGTGTCGAGGTCGCAGACCGCGTCGACGGTCGTCGTCTCGAGCCGGATCGCCGTCGTCGTCGCCTCGGCGCCCGACGTGAGCGGTGGCGTCACCGTTGCGTTCGCCGGTGTGCTCGCCGGTGCGGCGGGGGCGTCGGCCGGCGATCCGCACGCTGCCAGCGCGAGCAGCGCGACGAGCAGCCGCGACGTGCGGCGGGAGATCACGCCCCGATCGCCGACGCGAACGCGAGCTCCGCGCAGACCTCGTGGGCGATCTCGACGAACCGATCGACTGCGCCGGCACGCGTCCGGCCGACCGGCAGCGCGAGCCCGATCGCGCGGCTCGCGAGCGGCGGCTCCAGCGACCGCACGACGACGCCCGGGTCCGACGCGTCGATCGCCAGCTGCGGCATCACGGCATGGCCCATCCCGGCGCGGACCATCGCCTGCACGGCGGAGTTGTCGTTCGAACGGAACACGTACTTCGGCTCGACACCGTTCTGCAGCAAGCCGTGGTCGATGATCGTCTGGCAGGAGCAGGCGTGCTGACCGATGAGCGGCGCGCCGGCGAGGCGGCGGACCGGCATCGGCCCGTCGACCACACCGTCGGCCGCCGGCGACAGCACCACGAACTCGTCCTCGAAGAGCGGGAGCAGCTCCACGAGCGGCGAATCGGTCCGGCCGATCGTGAACGTGAGATCGAGCTCACCAGCGGCGAGCAGTGCGAGCAGCTCCTCGTTGTCGTCGCTCTCGACCACGCGCAGATCGACGCCCGGCCGCTCTGCTCGCAACCGCCCGAGCACCACCGGCAGCACCTTGACCGACACGCTCTGGAAGCTGCCGACGACCAAGCGGCCGGCGCTGCCGGCGAGCACGGCAGCGAGCTCCTCCGATGCGGCGTCGACCTGGCGGAGGATGATGTCGGCATGCTGCACGAGCACGCGGCCGAGCGGTGTCAGCTCGACCGGGCGGGGACCGCCGGGGCGGTCGAAGACCGGCGCTCCGAGCGATCGCTCGAGGGTCGCGATCTGCTGGCTGATCGCCGACTGGGTGAAGCCGAGCCGAGCAGCCGCACGACCGAACGACCCCGTTTCGGCAACGGCCTTCACGGCCGCGAGATGACGGAGATCCGCACCGGCGAGCAGGTTCACAGCGATAAGAGTAGCTGATCGTGAACATCTCGGATCATCGCTTTTCAAGATGCACCCGCCCCCGTACCTTCGTCGGTAGGAGGAACGATCCCGATGAACATGGCCACGATGAACACCCTCGCCTGGGCGATCGCCCGAGACGGCATCACCGCCCACGACGCCGCGGTGACATCCGCGTTGCGCCGCAGCGGCGGAGACGCCGGGAACATGGAGCTCGTGCGGATCGTCCTCGACCGCTCGCAACCCGCCGTGGCCCGCGAGCGCGCCTTCGGACGGCTGATCGCGACGAGCGAGACGCGCATCCGTGCCGCGTAGCGCGGGTCCCGGCCGCCGCTCGCCGCGCCGGTGAATCAGCGCGCTCGATTCGTCCCGGGGGCCGTCACTTCGTAGGATCGTCTCGTTCGATCGCGTACGGAGGGGCTCCATGGCCAATCAGATCCCACTGGTCGACTACTTGGTGCTGGGCGACAAGCCCCACCTGGTGGCGAACGAGTGCGTGGCATGCAACGCCCGCTACTTCGACCGTCGCAACGCGTGCGCCAACTGCTCGGGCACGGAGTTCCGCAAGGTCGACGTCGGAACCGAGGGCGAGGTGCGGGCGTTCACGATCGTGACGTTCGCGGCTCCGGGTGTCCCCGTGCCGTTCGTCTCCGGAATCGTCGACTGTGGGGGCACGAGCGTTCGCGGGAACATCATCAACGTCGAACCTGATCCCGACCACGTGTCGCTCGGCATGAAGGTGCGCCTCGCCACCACGAGCCTCGGCGTCGACGACAACGGCACCGAGGCCATCGGCTTCGGCTTCGAACCCATCAGCTGAACGACCGGACCGTTCGAGAAGGAGAAGGCACACCATGGCGAGCGATGACGTTTGGATCCTCGGGATCAAGATGACGAAGTTCGGGAAGTACCCGGACAGGGACACCGTGGATCTCGCTTCGGAGGCCGCGCTCGCCGCGCTCGACGACGGCGGTGTGACGATGAAGGACATGGGCGTGCTCGCCGCGGGCTGCCTGATGGGGGGCGGCGGCATCGGCCAGCAGATCCAGAAGCAGATCGGCCAGACCGGCATCCCCGTGTACAACGTCTCCAACGCCTGCGCGACCGGTGCCACTGCGCTGCGCACGGCGATCATGGCGATCAAGGCCGGCGAGGCCGACTTCGGTCTCGCCGTCGGGGTGGAGAAGCTCGCCGGAGCCGGTCTGCTCGGCCCCGGTGGTCAGTCGAAGTCCGACGACAGCGCCTGGACGCCGAGAGGACGCTACGGCGCCGTGGCCCCGATCGACGGGCGCATCGGCACCGAGGGGATGCCCGGCGTGTTCGCCCAGGTCGGCATGGAGTACGGCCACAAGTACGGCGGCGCGAGCTTCGAGCTCTTCGCCAAGATCTCCGAGAAGAACCACGCCCACTCGACGCTGAACCCGCTCGCGGCCTACACGAAGCGGATGTCGCTCGAGCAGATCATGGGCGACGTGATGATCGCCTACCCGAACACCCGGCCGATGTGCTCCGCGAACTGCGACGGCGCTGCCGCCGCCGTCGTCGTGAGCGACGCCAAGCTGAAGACGCTGTCGCTCGAGCAGCAGCGTCGCGCCGTCAAGGTCGCGGCATCGGTGCTGACGAGCGACCCGTGGCAGGAGGCCTGCCAGGTGCTGCCCGACGTCAACACGCTCACGCGGATCGCGGCGACGCAGGCGTACGAGAAGGCGGGCATCGGCCCGGACGACCTCGACCTCGTCGAGCTGCACGACTGCTTCGCGACCGCCGAGCTCGTCCACTACGACAACCTCATGCTCTGCGACGAGGGTGGCGCTGTGGACTTCTTCAACTCCGGGGCCACGTGGCGGGACGGCTCGAAGCCGGTCAACGTCTCGGGCGGTCTCGAGTCGAAGGGGCACCCGATCGCGGCAACAGGCATCGCCAACATCTGGGAGATCTGCCATCACCTCCGCGGCGAAGCGGGCGATCGTCAGATCGAGGGCGCGAGGGTCGGGCTGGCCCACGTGATCGGCCTCGGCTCGGCCTGCGGCGTCCACATCCTGGAGAAGTCCGCCGCGTAGAAGACGTCACCGTCCAGCTCGGACGCCGACCTCCAAGACCCCGCGTCGACGCAGCCCCATCGCGGGCTGCGGTTCGAGCGCGTCTTGTCGAGACCATGTCGAACCGGGTGCTGGACGCGCGAGCGATGGCCGGTCCGCGCCGCCGCGGGATCAGCGCGAGGTTACCGGTGCGTTAAGAGTCCGGCGACCCGCGACGACATGGCGTTAAGGCCCTGGTCGCGCCGTTCGACACGGCGTATCGATACCTCCGTGGACATCCGTCATCGAAGCGTTCGCTGGACCACGCCGTGGTGTCCGTTCGTCTTGTCCTCTCTCACCACCGCATGGGCGAGTCCTCCGATCTGGTCGGTCGGCGCGCCCTTGCTCGACGTCAGGAGCGCTGCATGAGAGACGTGGTCTTCGTGTCGATCACCCTCGGCTTCTTCGCCATCGCCGCCGGCTACGTGCGAGCGTGCGCCCGCATCGTCGGTGCCGAGGAGATCTCGACCGGGACGGCGCCGGCCGAGCTCGAGGAGGTAGCGCCGTGACCGCCGACAACGTCCTCGGCCTGGTGCTGTCCATCCTGATGACCGCCTACCTCGTGGTGGCGCTGTTGTTCCCGGAGAGGCTCTGACATGTCCGCGGCCAACTGGCTCCAGTTCGCGGTCCTCATCGCGCTGATCTTCATTACGACACCGCTCCTCGGTCGCTACATGGCCAAGGTCTTCGGCGTCGAGGGTGATCGCGCCCCCGGCGACCGTGTCTTCCGTCCCATCGAGCGTGTCATCTACCGCGTCACCGGAGTCGATCCCAGCCGGGAGCAGCGGTGGCAGGCCTACGCCTTCGGGCTGCTGAGCTTCAGCTTGTTCTCGGTGCTCGGCCTGTACCTGCTGCAGCGCGTCCAGGAGTGGCTGCCATTGAATCCGACCGACGTCTCCAACGTCCCGGAGGCGTTGTCGTTCAACACGGCGGTCAGCTTCACCACCAACACGAACTGGCAGAATTACGCGCCCGAGAGCACGGTGTCGCACCTGATCCAGATGTCCGGTCTCGCGGTCCAGAACTTCGTCTCGGCCGCTGTCGGCATCGCGGTGGCGATCGCCCTCGTGCGCGGCCTGACTCGCCGCCGCTCGGCCACGATCGGCAACTTCTGGGTCGACCTGACCCGAGCGACCACCCGCGTGCTGTTGCCGATCGCGCTCGTGTTCGCCGTGGTGTTCGTCGCACAAGGGATGATCCAGAACTTCGACGGCTTCACCGAGGCGACGACGGTCGAGGGTGCGAGCCAAGCGATCGCCGGCGGTCCGTTCGCGAGCCAGGAGGCGATCAAGGAGCTCGGCACCAACGGCGGCGGACCGCTCAATGCGAACGCCACTCACCCGTTCGAGAATCCGACCGGGTTCACCAACCTGCTCGAGATGTTCCTCATCCTGCTCATCCCGTTCGCGTTGACGTACACGTTCGGACGCTTCGCCAAGAACCAGAAGCAGGGTTGGGCGGTCTTCGCCGCCATGTTCGCGCTGTGGATCTCCAGCGCGTTCGTCGCCCAGGCGTTCGAGACCGGGGGGAACCCTCGATTGGACGAGGCGGGCGTCACCCAGGTCGTCGGCGCCGATCAGGGCGGCGGCAACATGGAGGGCAAGGAGCTCCGGCTCGGCTCGGCCGCCTGCGGCCTCCACGCCGCGACCACCACGGGGACCTCGACGGGCTCGGTGAACTGCTTCCATGACAGCATGACGCCGGGCGGCGGCGCCGTACCGCTGGTGAACATGATGCTCGGCGAAGTGAGCCCGGGCGGCGTCGGAGCAGGGCTCTACGGGATGCTCGTCTTCGCGGTGCTGTCGGTGTTCATCGCCGGACTCATGGTCGGGCGCACACCGGAGTACCTCGGCAAGAAGATCCAGGCCGCCGAGATGAAGCTCATCGTCCTGTACATCCTGGCCGCGCCCGTGGTCGTCCTCAGCTTCGCGGCAGCGTCCGTGTTGCTCGACACCGCTCAGACATCGATCTACAACTCCGGTCCACACGGGCTGACCGAGGTCACGTACGCGTTCACCTCCGCGGCCAACAACAACGGTTCAGCCTTCGGCGGCCTCGCCGGCAACACCGACTGGTACAACACCACGCTCGCGCTGAGCATGCTGGCTGGTCGGTTCCTCCTGATCGTGCCGGCGCTCGCCATCGCAGGTGCGCTCGCTCGCAAGCAGACGGTACCGGCGTCGGCTGGGACGTTCCCGACCGATACCCCGCTGTTCGCCGGCCTGCTCACCGGTGTCGTGCTGATCGTCGTCGGCCTGACCTACTTCCCCGTCATCGCGCTCGGCCCTGTGGTCGAGCACCTGGGCCTCTAGGAGCGTCATGTCAACCACGACCCGCCGGTCGCTGTTCGATCGTGCGATCGTCCGTCAGGCCGCACTCGACAGCGTCCGCAAACTCCATCCGCGCCACATGGTGCGCAACCCGGTCATGTTCATCGTCGAGATCGGCAGCCTGCTCGTCACCTATCTGTGGCTGAGGGACATCGCCGACGCCGACGGCGACCAGAACGTCTTCGCAGGTTTGGTCGCAGCATGGCTCTGGTTCACCGTCCTCTTCGCCAACTTCGCCGAGGCGATGGCCGAGGGGCGAGGCAAGGCACAGGCGGCGACCCTGCGCCAGGCGCGCGCCGAGACGATGGCGAACCGCCGCAACCCGGACGGGACGACGTCAGCCGTGCCGTCCTCCAAACTCGATGTCGGCGACGAGTGTGTCGTCTCCGCCGGCGAGATGATCCCCTCCGACGGCGAGATCATCGAAGGCATCGCCTCGGTCGACGAGTCCGCCATCACCGGGGAGTCGGCACCGGTGATCCGCGAGTCCGGCGGTGACCGCTCAGCGGTCACCGGCGGCACACGGGTGCTGTCCGACGAGATCGTCGTGCGGATCACGGCCCGGGCCGGCGAGACCTTCCTCGACCGGATGATCGCCCTCGTCGAAGGGGCCAGCCGGCAGAAGACTCCCAACGAGATCGCGCTCAACATCCTGCTCGCAGGACTCACGATCATCTTCCTGCTGGCGACGGTCACCCTGCAGCCATTCGCGATCTATTCGGGTGCGGAGCAGGACGTCATCATCCTCGTCGCCTTGCTCGTCTGCCTGATCCCGACGACGATCGGCGCGTTGCTGTCCGCGATCGGCATCGCCGGCATGGACCGGCTCGTGCAGCGCAACGTGCTCGCCATGTCAGGACGGGCCGTCGAAGCTGCGGGCGACTGCGCGACCTTGCTGCTCGACAAGACGGGCACCATCACGCTCGGCAATCGCCAGGCTGCCGAATTCCTGCCGCTCCCGGGCGTCGACGAGGCACAGCTGGCCGAGGCAGCCCAACTGGCCAGCCTGTCCGACGAGACCCCAGAGGGTCGCTCCGTCGTCGTCCTGGCGAAGGACCGCTTCGGCCTGCGCGAGCGCGTGCTCCACGGCGCGGTCCTCGTGCCCTTCACGGCGCAGACTCGGATGAGCGGCGTCGACCTCGAAGGCCGCCAGGTGCGCAAGGGTGCCGCCGATTCGGTGCGCCGATGGGTCGAAGAGCTCGGCGGCACCGTGCCGCCCGAGTTGACGTCCATCGTCGAAGGCGTCGCCATGGGCGGCGGCACGCCACTCACGGTCGCAGTCGCGGAGCAGGAGCAGGGCACCGCGCACGTCCGGGTGCTCGGCGTGATCCACCTCAAGGATGTCGTCAAGCAGGGCATCGCCGAGCGGTTCGCAGAGCTTCGCCGGATGGGCATCCGAACGGTCATGATCACCGGCGACAACCCGCTCACAGCGCGAGCGATCGCCACCGAAGCGGGCGTCGACGACTTCCTCGCCGAGGCCACGCCCGAGGACAAGATGATGCTCATCAAGCGGGAGCAGGAGGGCGGGCGCCTCGTCGCCATGACCGGTGACGGTACGAACGACGCTCCCGCGCTCGCTCAGGCCGACGTCGGCGTCGCGATGAACACCGGCACGCAAGCCGCCAAGGAAGCCGGGAACATGGTCGACCTCGACTCGAACCCGACGAAGCTCATCGACATCGTCGAGATCGGCAAGCAGCTGCTGATCACACGGGGATCGCTCACGACCTTCTCGATCGCCAACGACGTGGCGAAGTACTTCGCCATCATCCCCGCGATGTTCGTCGGCGTGTTCCCACAACTCGACAGCATCAACGTGATGAACCTGGAGACGCCTCGCTCGGCGATCCTCTCTGCGGTCATCTTCAACGCGCTGATCATCGTCGCCCTGATACCGCTCGCGCTGCGGGGCGTGAAGTTCGTCGCCGCCGGGGCCGCGGCGGTGCTGCGGCGCAACATCCTCATCTACGGCGGCGGCGGGATCATCGCCCCGTTCGTCGGGATCAAGCTCATCGACCTCGTCATCACCGCTCTGGGAGTGAACTGATGCGCACACAACTGCTCGCCGGACTTCGGGCGCTCGTCGCCCTCACCGTGCTCTGCGGACTCGCCTACCCTCTCGTCGTGACCGGCATCGCGCAGGCGGTCTTCAACGACAAGGCCAACGGGTCGCTCGTCGAACGCGACGGCGTGGTCGTCGGATCCTCGCTGATCGGTCAGGTCTTCACGAGCCCCGAGTACTTCCACACCCGCCCCTCGGCCGCCGGCGCAGCGGCGGCCGGCGCCTACGTGGACGTGGTCGACGACGCCGGAGAGCCGACGGGCGAGCTGGCGCCCGCCGATCTGGGTGACCTCGGCCTGGTTGCGTCCGGCGCGTCGAACCTCGGACCGACCAACGAGGACTTCCTCGCCATGGTGGCGGAGCGCGTCGCGGCCTATCGTGAGACGAACGGCCTCGACAGCACCACGTTGGTCCCGGTCGACGCGGTCGCGGCGTCCGGCTCGGGCCTCGATCCTCACATCTCCCTCGCCAACGCACGTCTGCAAGCCCAACGAGTCGCCGACGTCCGCGGTCTCCCGCTCGATGCCGTGCTCGACGTCATCGATCAACACGTCACCGACCGCAGCCTGGGCTTCCTCGGCGAGAACGGGGTCAACGTACTCATGCTGAACCTCGACCTCGACGAAGTCAGCCCCTGACGCCTGATGGCTCGCGGCAGCCTTCGCATCTACCTCGGCGCCGCGCCGGGGGTGGGCAAGACCTTCGCAATGCTGAACGAAGGTCGCCGGCGACGCGAGCGCGGGGCCGACATCGTGATCGGTTACGTCGAGACCCACGGCCGAGCGAAGACCGCAGAGCAGATCGATGACCTCGAGGTCGTCCCCCGCAAGACGATCACGTATCGCGGGGCGATGTTCGAGGAGATGGACGTCGACGCTGTCATCGCTCGCCACCCCGAGATCGCCCTCGTCGACGAGCTCGCCCACTCCAACGTCCCGGGCAGCCGCAACGAGAAGCGCTGGCACGACGTGAACGAGCTGCTCGATGCCGGCATCGATGTCATCTCGACGGTGAACATCCAGCACCTCGAGTCGCTCAACGACGTCGTCGAGCAGATCACCGGTGTGACCCAGCGAGAGACGATCCCCGACCACGTCGTGCGTGACTCCGATCAGGTCGAACTCGTCGATCAGACCCCCGAGGCGTTGCGCCGGCGCATGGCGCACGGGAACATCTACGGACCGGAGAAGGTCGACGCGGCGCTCGCCCACTACTTCCGGACGGGCAACCTGGGCGCGCTCCGGGAGCTCGCGCTGCTCTGGCTCGCCGACAAGGTCGACGAGGCACTCGAGCAGTATCGCGAGCGCCACGGGATCGAGAAGCCATGGGAGACCCGCGAGCGCGTGGTCGTCGCGATAACAGGCGCGGCCGGCGGCGAGCACCTCATCCGTCGCGCCGCTCGTCTCGCGCAGCGGGCCCGCGGGGAGCTGACCGGGGTCCACGTGCAACGCGACGACGGGTTGTCCGGGCCGTCCGAAGCCCGGCTCGGGGACCATCGGAAGCTGCTCGGGGAGCTCGGCGGCGATTACCAGGCGATCACGGGCGCGGATGTCGCCGCTGCGCTCACTGACTTTGCGCGAGCCGCGAACGCCACTCAGATCGTGCTCGGCGCGTCGCACCGAAGCCGTTGGCACGAGATCGTGCAGGGCTCGATCATCAACAGAGTGGTCCGACGAGCCGGCCCGATCGACGTGCACGTCATCTCGCCGCAATCCGCCGATGGTCCCTCCGGGTTGTCGCTCCCCTCGGTCCGGCCGAGGCGGAGGGTGGCGGTGCTCCCGCCACGCCGCCTGGCGATCGGGGCCGCACTGGCCGGCATCGGGCTTCCGGCTGTCACCGTCGTGCTGGTCGCGCTTCGCGATTCGATGGCGTTGCCGAGCGTGCTGCTGATCTACCTCCTCTCCGTGCTCGCGATCGGTGCGGTCGGAGGCGCCGCGCCAGCCGTCGCGGCAGCGGTGATCGCCTTCCTGCTCGCCAACTACTACTTCACCCCGCCGTTGCACCGCTTCAGCATCGGTGACGGGGAGAACGTGCTCGCCCTTGTCATCTTCATGCTCGCCGCCGGTCTCGTCAGCTATCTCGTCGATCTCGCCGCTCGACGGGGCGAGGAGCTCACCCGCGTGCGAGCCGAAGCCGAGGCGATGGCGCGCATGGCCGGTTCGCTGACCGATCCACAGGGCCTTCCTGAGTTCGTCGAGCAGGTCCGGACGACGTTCGGCGCCCAGGCTGCGGCGGTGCTGCGCCAAGCGGGGCGGACATGGGACGTCGAGGCCTCGTCCGGCGAACCCGTGCCGGCCGAGCCGAGCGATGGCGACATCTGCGAGACGCTGGGTGGCGACAGGACCCTCGTCCTGACCGGTGGGCGGTTGGCCGCCGAGGACCACCAGCTGCTGCGCGCACTGACCGCGCAAGCCACGCTCGTGCTCGAGACTCGGCGACTCCAAATGGAAGCAGCGCGCGCCGCGGAGCTCAAGTCCGCCAACGACCTGCGGGCGAGCCTGCTCCAGGCGGTGTCGCACGACCTGCGCACACCCCTGTCCTCGATCAAGGCCACCATCACGAGCCTCCGCCAGGCCGATATCCACTGGGAGAGGGACCAGATCGACGAGTTCTACGCCACCATCGAGGACGAGACAGACCGCCTCACGGGCTTGGTGAGCTCACTGCTGGAGATGAGCCGGATCCAAGCCGGCGTGATCACCCCGTCGATCAGGGAGACCGCGCTCGAGGAGGTCGTGCCCGGCGCCCTGGCGGCGATCGGTCCGCGGGCACGAAACGTCCTCCTCGACCTACCCGAAGATCTCCCGACGATCAGCGCGGACCCGCAGCTCCTGGAGCGTGTGATCGCCAACCTCATCGACAATGCCATCACCTTCGCCGATCATCGCCCGACTCGCGTCGAGGCGGGCGCCATCGCCGGGCGCGTGCTGCTCCGGGTCGTCGACCAGGGACCGGGCATCGACGTGAAGAAGCGCGACGAGGTCTTCCGCCCCTTCCAGCGGCTCGTCGACCACGGAAGCGGAGTGGGCCTCGGGCTCGCCATTGCTCGCGGGTTCAGCGAAGCCATGGGTGCCGAGCTGACGATCGAGGACACCCCTGGGGGTGGCACCACCATGGTCGTCTCGCTCCCCCGGTACCCGGTGGCACAACCATGACCACGGTGCTCGTCGTCGACGACGAGCCCCCGATCCAGCGCGCGCTCCGCGCGAACCTGAAGGCGCGCAACTACGAGGTGCTGCTCGCCGGCACCGGTGAGGAAGCCCTCGTCCTGGCCGCGCGTCATCATCCCGACCTCGTCATCCTCGACCTCGGACTCCCGGGCATGGACGGGGTCGAGGTGGTCGCCGGGCTCCGCGGGTGGACGCAGGTGCCGATCATCATCCTCTCGGCGCGCGGCGCCGAGTCGGACAAGGTCGCTGCACTCGACGCCGGTGCGGACGACTACGTCGCCAAGCCGTTCGGCATGGACGAGCTCCTCGCTCGCGTGCGCGCCGCGCTGCGCCGCAACACGCCCACCGGAGAAGCAGCGACGGTCGACACCGATCACTTCCACATCGATCTCGCCGACCGACGCGTCACGGACGTCGCCGGAGCCCCCATCCGGCTGACCCCGACGGAATGGGCCCTGCTCGAGGTGCTCGTCCGCAGTGCGGGCCGCCTCGTCGTCCAGAAGAACCTCCTCCAAGAGGTGTGGGGACCGAGCTACGGCGAGGAGAGCAACTACTTGCGTGTTCACATGGCGCACCTGCGGCGCAAGCTCGAGCCGAATCCGAGCCGGCCCCGTTACCTTCTGACCGAGCCAGGCATGGGCTACCGATTCGTCAATGAGCGAACCGGCTGACGGCGCTGAGCTCGGACCATTCGCCGAGCACCTCGCGATGTGATCGGTCAGCCAATCACGTCGTCTCGGGTGGCGTCGTGAACGCGTCGATCGGCTCCGGCCTACGAGCGAGCGTCGCGGCCAGGAGATCGGCGAGCGCGACGGCCATGCGCCGGTCCTCGCGTCGAGTTCCACCGCGAGGCCGTGGCACCATCACGATCGCGCCGATCCGCTGACCGGCGAAGACGACGGGTAGGTCGACGCCCTCGGGCGGCAACGCGAAGCCGTTGCCCGTGAAGTCCAAGTGGGTGGACAGGATGCGGCCATGCTGGCCGATCGTGACCCGACCGCTCTCCGGCCCGGGTTCGAACCGGCAGTCGGCGAGGCGCAGCTGCTCGGTCAAACCGGTCCGCACCGCATCCCAGACCGCAATCGTCGGCACGTCGGCGGCGACGAGGCGCGCCACACGCTCCATCAGCTCGCCCTCCGAGAGCCGCTGCGCCGACCGTGCCCTGGCGGTGCCGTACAGCTGCGCGAGCGAGCCGACGGCTACCCCGACGACGACCAGCAGTGCGACCGTGAACACGTCGCGTCCGGCGTGGATGCGCAGCGACAGGTACGGCTTCGTGTGCAGGAAGTTGAACGACATCGCCGCGACGAGCGCAGTCACGACCCCGGCCATCCGGCCGCCGGCCGCCGCGGCGATGATGACCATCACGAGCACGATGGCGACGTTGGCGCTCCCGAACTCCTCGCGCACGGGCACCAGCGCCATGGCGACGATGAGCGCTGCGAATGCGCCGAGGGAAGCAGCGAGTGCCGGCGGCGATGGTGTCTCAGGAGGAGGAGGCGCTGTCGAGCGGTTCACGATGCCGGTCTACACCCTTGTGCACGGCTCGACGACGTTCTTCACCTACTCCTTGCGGCCCGAGCGCGAGCCTTCACGCTTCCTTCACGGCGCGAGGACGGCGTCGATCAACCGGCCGATCAGCTCCCCCCAGCGGTCTTCGTCGAGCGGCTCGATCGTGTCGAGGTCGGACAGGATCAGCCCGAACGACAACCCCTGGAACAGCACCGCGACGGCATGCGGGTCGAGGTCGCGGGCGAGGAACGATCGCTCCTGCGCCTTTCTCATCATCGCCTCCAGCGCGACGGCGTGCGCATGCTGCTCCTCCGCCAGCGCGTCTGCCAACGCGGGCTGTCCGTGCGCGGCGCCGATGACGTCCGCCCTGAGGCTGCGGTTGCGAGCACGGCTGGCACCGTGGGCGAGGCGGGCGATGCGTCGCATCCCGGCTCGGAACTCCTCGACAGACGTAGCGGTCGCCACGAGCTCGACGAGTGCGTCGACGTCGGGCGGCAACGCGGCGCGGAACTGCTCGACCCGGGCGGCGACGACCAGACCCTCCCGACCGCCGAAGTGGTGGTAGAGCGCGCCGGTCGAGACGCCTGCTGCCGCGACGATCTCGGCGACACGGACAGCGTCGTCACCACCCGCCTCCAGCGCGGCGACGGTCGTCTCGAGGATCTTCGCCCGCGTCGCCGCGGCCTGCGCGGTGCGTTGCGTCATCGGCACCCGGGCAGCATCGCACGCGCCGAGGCGAGGCGCAGCCGTCTGGTCCGGGTCACACGATCGGTGAGGAGTACGCGCCGTTCACATCGATCACCAGGTGGGTCGTCGCGGTCGTGTACACGCACACCGTGCCGCTTCCACCGGTCGCCGCGATCACAGCGTTGGAGACGGTCTGCCCGGCGGTGAAGTTGACGCTCGCCGCCAACGGAACGTCCGACCCGCAGGGATGAACGGTCGCGTACCCGTCCGTCGACGGCTCGACGATGGCGAGGTTGATCGCGACAGCTGCAGCATCCGCGGGCACCCCGCTTCGGCCGGCCACCAGCACCTCGTGCACCGTGCCGGCTTCGACCGCGCCACCGATGGTTCGTGTGTCGACCAGCCGGTCGGGCGCGATGCCCGGCACGTGGCCCGATCCGCCGGACGGGACGTACGCGCCGGTGACGTCGACCACGAGATGCGCCGCAGCCGACGTGAAGAGGCACACGGCGCCACCGTCACCGAGCGCCGAGGTCGCGGCGTTCGAGATCGTCTGCCCGGCGACGTAGTTCAGGTTGGCGGCCAACGGCAGTTGCTCGCCGCAGGCGAACAGCGTGACGTACCCGGCGTCCTCCGGCTCGGTCACGGCGACGTTGACCACGACAGACGTCGCGTCCGACGGCACGCCCATCCGCCCGGCCACCTGCACGCGACGCACCGAGCCGGCCTCCGGCTTCACGGCATCGTCGCGCGAGTCGGACAGCCGTGCCGGGCTGCGCGCCTGCAGCTGGCCGTGACCGGTGGTGGCGCTGTATGCGCCGTCGACATCGACGACGACGTGCGTCGTCGAGCTGGCGTACAGGCAGACCCTTCCGCCGTCACCGATCGAGGCCATCACGGCGTTCGACACGGTCTGGCCGGCGACGTAGTTCAGGTTCGCGACCCACGGGACCGTGGCGCCGCACGGGAACACCGTGATGAAGCCGGCGTCGTCGGGCTCCGTCACGGCGACGTTCATGGCAACCGCCGTCGCATCGGACGGCAACCCGCCCACGCCTGCGATCACGACCTCCCGAACGGAGCCACCCGCGTGCTTCTCCCCCGATGTGCGCGTGTCGAGCACCCGGATCGGGGACAACCCGGCGAATCCACGATCCGTCGATGCCACGAGGATCGAGAACGACTTCGACACGGTGCCGATGCCGTTGCTCGCCGCGATCGTGAAGTCGAAGCGGCCGGGTGCGGTCGGCGTGCCGGTCAGTGCGCCCGTGCTGGAGCTCAAGCTCAGGCCCGGCGGCAGTGCGCCGGCTGCGACACCGAAGCTCGGCTTCGGGTAGCCGTCCGTGGCGATCGCATCGCTGGCGGACATGCCCCACGTCATCGAGCCGATCGCGCCATCGGTGAACGCGGTTGGCGGTCCGACCACGCCGCCCGAGAACGCGACCGACGTCGAGCCGGAGGGATTGCTCGCAGAGATCGTGAACGCGTACGGCGCGGCGATCGTGGGCGTGCCGGTGATCGCGCCGGTGACCGTGTCGAGGCCGAGACCCGGCGGCATCGTCCCGGCGCTGAGTGAGTACGTCGGCGCGGGATAGCCGGTCGCCGCCACACCATCGGCGTACGGCGCGCCGACGTGCGGCGCACCGAGCGTGCTGTCGGTGAGGACGGGAGCGGCAGGCTGCGGCGCGACGTTCACGGTGATCGTGTCGGATGCACTGGCGCCGTCACCGGTTTCGACGGCCACGGTGACCGTCCGTGCCGTCGGTGCCGCCACCGAGGTGTTCCGGTAGCGCAGCTTGCGCGCGAGCTGCTGCACGACGTCGTCCGTCGCCACCGTCGTGAACACCCGCAAGTCATCCAGGTACAAAGCGGCTCCGGCGCTCCGGCCACCGACGATGTCGAAGGTGCCTGCGACCAGCACAATTCGATAGTTGTCAGAACTCGCAGGAACCACGGATTCCACGCTTGCCCACATCGTCGACGCGAGCGTCGATGCCGTCGAGTCAAGGAGCTCCGTCTGGGTGCACGTTGTTGTGTCAACTAGATATGCCAGAACTGCGTGCCCTCCAGCGCCTGCCACCGCCCGCCAATCGAAATTCACCTTGTCGCCGAAGCGCGCGGAGAAGGCATCGCTTACGACTGCGGGGCCGTGTGTGACGTCGAAGCCGGACCTCGTGGTGACTCCACTCGACGTGAGCCGCACTGAATGGGACCCCTCCACGGGAGCGTCACTGACCACTGTCGTGGACTTCGTTCCCGCGACTGTTGGGATGTAGTCGTCATTGACCGGGCTGAAGCCATCGCCGTAGAGCGTTCCAAGGTCGTCTCCCGGCTGACGCGCCGGAAGCGGCACGCCAAGGTCATACGCCGTCGGGTAGGTGCTCGTGTCGGCGGTCAGGCAGCCGGCGACCTGGTCGGCACCGAGATCGATCCGTTGATCGAGCGCGGTCCAGCCCGTGAGATCGCCGGCCTCGAAGCCGGGGTTGTCGAGTGGCACGCGGAAGTGCACGCGCAGCGGCGCGCCCGCAGCTCCGTTCCTGGTCGGATCGATGAACCCGATGGGCTCGGCGCTGTCGCCGTCGCCCACGTACACGGACGACCCGTGGACCGAGACCACGCTGTTCGCGACGAGCCCGGCTCCGTCGTCCGAGAACGACAGCGTCTCGCCCGCCTGCCCCGCGCCGACCGCGACGTCGAGGTATCCGGCGCCGAACGAGGACCCACCGCCGGTCACCGTCAGTCCGGTGCCGATCGCGAGCGCCGGCGCCTGCTCGACGTAGGCGAAGACGCCGCCATCGGAGATCGACGGGCCCGGAACGGCGGACGCTGGTATCGCACCGCGCGGGCCCGCACCAAGAGCGGCCGCACCGAGCACGGCCGTCACGACGACGACACGAGGTGCACGTCGCGCTCTGGAGCAATGACCGGCGGGGCGTGTCGGGGCGACGCCGTGCTTCATCTCTGGGGCTTCCTTCCTTGCGAGCTCGCGGCCCGGCGACGATGTCGCGGGACGGATGGCGGGCGGCTGGTGCCGACGGCCGAGTTGAGCGAGAGATGATGCCTTGACGCGGTCGATCTGGCACGCAGAGCGGTGGCTTTGGACCAATCGGCCCACCCGATGTGCCCCACCAGATGTGTAGCCACGAACGCCTAGGGGTACGTGCTCTTCGAACATCCCCCCAACCGAGGAGTGCACATGAAGCGATCCCTTTACGCCGCAGTTGCAGTGACAGCTGCCGTCATGTCGTTCGCAGCGTGCTCGGACGACGACGACAACGACGTCCCGGGCATCACCGATGTACCCACGAGCGACGTCGGTGGCGAGGTCACCGACACCTCGGCTGCGACCGACGTGACGGATTCGACTGCGGCACCGTGATGGATCGGGCGGGCGCGCTGCGCCCGCCCGATTCCCCCCGCCCCCTGGCTCGGCGTCGCCTGCTTAGCTGGGGCGCCTCGTCAGGGCAAGCACGTCGAGCACCCGCTCGAGCTCGTCGGCCGGGAGCACGTCCTGTTCGACGATGACCTCGGCGACGGAGATGCCCCGTGCTTCGGCCTCCTTCACGAACCCAGCAGCGCGTTCGTAGCCGACGATCGGGTTGAGCGCCGTGACGATGGCCGGCGAGCGGCGGGCGAGATCGAGCATCCGAGCGCGGTCGGCGGTGATGCCCGCGATGCACCGGTCGGCGAGCATCATCGATGCGGCCGACAGCAGCGTCGTCGTCTCGATGACGTTCTTCGCGAGCACCGGCAGCATCGTGTTCAGCTCGAAGCTCCCAGCAGCTCCCGCCCACGCGACCGCGGCGTCGTTGCCGATGACCTGGGCAACGACTTGGCAGACGACCTCCGGGATGACCGGGTTCACCTTGCCCGGCATGATCGACGAACCCGGCTGCAACGCCGGTAGGTGGATCTCGGCGAGGCCGGTGTGCGGTCCTGATCCCATCCAGCGCAGGTCGTTCGCGATCTTGTTGAGTGACACCGCAACGACTCGGCACGCACCGCTCACCTCGACCAGCACGTCCTGCGCGCCTTGCGCCTCGAAGTGATCCAGCGCCTCGACGAGCGACATGCCGAGCGCGCCGGACAGGCGCTCGATCACCGCAGAGGCGAAGCCGACAGGGCAGTTCGTCCCGGTGCCGACGGCCGTGCCGCCGAGCGGCAGCTCCCGCAGCCGCGGGAACGTCGCCTGCACGCGCTCGATGCCGAGCTCGACCATGCGTGCGTGACCACCGAGCTCCTGGCCGAGCGTGACCGGCATCGCGTCCATCAGATGGGTGCGTCCGGCCTTCACCGTGTCACGCTCTCCCTCGGAGCGCTCGCGCAGCACAGCAGCGAGATGCGTGAGCGCCGGCACGAGCTCGATCGTCAGCTGCTCCGCCACCGCCAGCCTGATCGCCGAGGGGAACACGTCGTTACTCGACTGCGAGGCGTTGACGTGGTCGTTGGGATGGACGGTGCGACCGTGACCATCGGCCGCGAGTCGCTCGCTGGCGAGCGTGGCGAGCACCTCGTTCATGTTCATGTTCGTGGAGGTGCCGGAGCCGGTCTGGAACACGTCGATGGGGAACTGATCGATCCACTGCCCAGCGATCACCTCCGCGGCTGCGCTCTCGATCGCGGTGGCCATCGCCGAGTCGATCCCGGCGACGCCGAGCTCTGCGTTGACGCCTGCCGCAGCAGCCTTGATCTGCGCGAGCCAGACGATCACGGCGTGCGGCACCGGTTGCCCGGAGACCGGGAAGTTCTCGACCGCCCGCTGTGTCTGCGCCTGCCACTTCACGCCCGCTGGCACGACGACGTCGCCCATCGAATCGTGCTCGGACCGGTTCACATCGCTCATCGCGG
This sequence comes from Acidimicrobiia bacterium, assembly GCA_050248955.1. Taxonomy (GTDB): domain Bacteria; phylum Actinomycetota; class Acidimicrobiia; order Acidimicrobiales; family Ilumatobacteraceae; genus JBFWRK01. The sequence goes on along the minus strand of JBFWRK010000006.1, from coordinate 13,622 downwards.
ACCTCCCGACATCGAGTCAAGCAGTTCGGCCGACCGATCGTTGCCGACATCAGCGAGGGTCGTTGCCTCGTGCAGTGGCGGCGGCCATCATGGGCCGGTGAGCGCGACGGCATCGGTCGACGAGGGAGGCCCCTGGGCGACCGAGCTGATCGACATCGTCCGCGCTGCGTCGGGCGGGCTCCTGTTCGGCGTCCCGTTGCTCTACACGACCGAGGTGTGGTGGACCGGCAGCCACACCGATCCGGTACAGGTCATCGCGGTCCTGGGGGTGACGTTCGTGCCCGTGTTCCTGCTCAACCGAACCGGCGGCTTCCGTTCGCATCGCTCCATCCGCTTGCGTGACGCGCTGAGCGACACCGTGGAGGCCGTGGCGCTCGGCATCCTTCTCGTCACGGGGGTGCTCGGGCTGCTCCGCGAGCTGACGGCCGACACACCGATGCGGGTCGCACTCGGGAAGATCGCCTACGAGGCGATGCCGTTCTGCATCGGGATCGGCGTCGCCCGGCACTTCCTGGCGCACAGCCGGACCGGCGATGACGACGATGACGATGACGACGACGATGACGACGACGATGAGGCGACGGGCGGTGACGAGGCGACGGGCGGTGACGAGGGACTGAACGCAACACTGGCCGATCTCGGCGCCACTGCGATCGGCGCGGTGTTCATCGCGCTGAGCATCGCCCCGACCGACGAGGTCCCGACGGTCGCCGCCGCGCTGCGGCCGCAGTGGCTCCTGGCGATGATCGCGTTCTCGCTCGTCGTCTCGTACGCGATCGTGTTCGTCGCCGGGTTCACGGGTGAGCCGGACCGACGAGCGCAGGTCGGTCTGCTGCAACGGCCGTCGAGCGAGACCGTCGCCTGCTACCTCATCTCGCTCGCCGTCTCGGCGCTCATGCTCTGGTTCTTCCAGCGCGCCGACGGGCCGCCGAGCGTCACGCTCGGCAACATCGTGGTCCTCGGCCTGCCGGCGGTGGTCGGGGGCGCGGCCGGGCGGTTGGCCATATGAGCGTGGACCAGCCGCCCCGCCGGACCATGGCCGAGTGGGTCACCTTCGGTGTCTCCTGCCTCGTGCTCCTCGTGGTGGCGGGTCTCGTCGCGCTCGAGATGGTCGGCACCGACGATCCGCCTGCCCCGACGGCATCCCAGGTGGGGCCGACCAGAGTCGTGGACGATCACTTCTTCGTCCCCGTCGAGGTCGTCAACACCGGCGATGTCACCGCTGCCAACGTCCAGGTTTCGGCCGAGCTGACGATCGGCGACGAGACCGCGACCGGCGATCAGACGGTCGACTTCCTGGGTGGCGGCGAGCGGGTGGAGCTCTCGTTCTCGTTCGACGACGACCCGGCGCTGGGCGAGCTCACGATCCGGGTCAGCAGCTACGCAGTCCCGTGATGAAATCCGCCGTCGCCATGTTTGAGGTCGCACGATCCAGGGCACACAGTGTTGATTTTCTGTTGGCACGAAACTGAAGGAGTGACGACATGGACGATTCCGAGTTCGAGGCCCGCCTCGAGTTCCGCGGCGACGAGGGCACACCTGCGCTCCTGGTCCTGACCGGGGAGCTGGATGTGAGCGCGGCCGACGTACTCACGTCGTCCCTCGAACAGGTCGATCGCACGGCGCGGGGACTGATCCTCGACATGGCCGGCGTGTCCTTCATCGACTCCAGCGGATTGCGGACCTTGATCCAGGCCCGCCAGATGTTCCGCGACGAGCCGGACTCCGTGACGATCCGCAACCCTCAACCGACGACGACCAGGTTGCTCGAACTGACCGGGCTGACCGACTACTTCGTCGTCAACTGAGGTCAGTTGCGCCCGACCGTCGATCGATGATCACGATCTCGCTCAGGTCGCCGACCTCGTGGACGGCGAGCGTACGGCACGCCGCGGCCACGTGGCCGGAGGCGATCACGCTCGTCCCCGAAGACGACAGCAACGCCGCCATCCAGGCGGCCGTGCTCGACGTTGCTGGCGCGTCACCATGGCCGACGCTGCCCGAGATCGGGCCGGGCAGGGCGCGAGCGACGATCTTCGGCCGCTCGACGATGGAGCCGCACCGCCTCACGGCGTGGGCGCGGAGAACGGTGCTGCAAACGGCCACGAACGCCGACCGCGCGGCCTTGACGGCATGGGAGATCGACGAGACGATCCACGACTTCGACGTCGCGCCGGACACCCACGCCTCGCCAGCGGGTCGCAACCTCGTCCGCTCGGTGGCCGCCGGCTTTCCTCGGCTCGACGACGTCCTGCTCGCGCTGAGCGAACTGACGACGAACGCACTCAACCACGGTGGCGGACCCCAGCACGTCGCCGTCGCCACCAGCGGTGTTGCCGTCGCGATCGAGATCACCGACAGAGCGCCGTCGGTCCTCCCGTCGGTGCTGCCGCTCGGCGGATTCGGCATCTCCGGACGCGGGATGGCGATCGTCAACTCGATCGCCGATCACTGGGGGGTCACGACGCGCACGGCCACCAAGACCGTGTGGTGCGAGTTCCTTCGCCCTCGGTGACACAGGTTTGACGGCGCAGAGCCCGGGGCACCGAACCGGCCATCGACAGCGGCCCTCGACAGCGGCCTTTGACGAAGGAGGTTCTGCCGTGCCAACACGATCGACGAAGTGGTCGGCGAAGCGTCAGCGCCAGTACGAGCACATCAAGGAAGGCCTGGAGGAGCGCGGCAAGTCCGAGGACACTGCTCAGGAGATCGCCGCCCGCACGGTGAACAAGGAACGAGCTCAGCACGGCGAGTCGAAGACGGCGTCGAAATCATCCGTCGACGACATGCCTTCCTCACGGCGCGGCGGTCAGCGCTCCCACCGAGGCGAGGGTGGACGCACGTTCAAGCAGCTCTATGCCGAAGCGCAGCGGCGCAACATCAAGGGCCGCTCGAGCATGAACAAGCGACAGCTGGAGCACGCCGTCGGTCGATGACACCGTGCCGGGCCTGCGTAGTGTGAGCGCATGGCCGGTCTCGATCTGCAGGCCATCGAGCACGAGCTGATCGACGAATCCTGGAAGGGCATCCCCGGCGGCACACAGGCGTTCCCACTCGGGGAGCTCGCCACTCGGGGATGGAACGTTGCGCGCGGCGATCTGCCGCTGCCGCTCCTCACGCTCCGTCGGTCTGCCGTCGAGCACAACCTCGCCGTGATGGCGCGCTTCTGCGCCGTGACGGGCGTGCTCCTCGCCCCGCACGGGAAGACGACCATGGCCCCCCAGCTGTTCGACCGCCAGCTCGCCGCGGGTGCGTGGGCGATCACCGCGGCCACCGTGCAGCAGCTGCAGGTGTACCGCCGGTTCGGCGTGCCGCGGGTCGTGCTCGCGAACCAGGTCGTGGGCCGCGCCGAGCTGACGTGGCTGGCGCAGCAGCACGCCGCCGGCGCGTTCGAGCTCTGGACGCTGGTGGATTCAGCGGAAGCCGTCGAGCGCGTCGCCGTCGTGGGCGAGCGGCGCCCGTTCCCCGTGCTGCTCGAGCTCGGGCTCCCCGGCGGACGGACCGGAGCACGCGACGACCGTGCCGTCGACGGGATCCTCGCCGCGATCGACCGTACGAACGGGCGGGTGCGCCTCGCTGGGGTGGAGGCGTTCGAGGGTCTGATCCCGCAGAAGCGGCCTGCTCCGCCGGACCCCCGGGTGCGGCAGCTCGTCGATCGCGTCGCCGCGACCGCGACGCGCCTCGCCGCCGCCGGCACGCTCCCGGACGACTTCATTCTCAGCGCAGGCGGCAGCGTCGCGTTCGATCTCGTCGCGGAACTGCTCGCGCCCGTCGCGCCGGCGCCGGCCCGGCTCGTGCTGCGCAGCGGGTGCTACCTCACCCACGACCACGGCATGTATGCCGGGGGCTCGCCGCTGGTGCACGGCGCGTCGTCGTGGGCCGAGCGCGTCGGCGTGCTGCGTCCTGCCCTCGAGCTCTGGGCGCACGTCCAGTCGCAACCTGAGCCCGGCCTCGCGCTCCTCACCTTCGGCAAGCGCGACGCACCCTTCGACGCCGGCCTGCCGCTGCCGATCCGCCACGTCCCCGATGTAGCGAACAGCGACACGGCGCTCGACACGGCCGACTGGTCGATCTCCGCGTTGAACGATCAGCACGCGTACCTCCGCTGCCCAGCGGGAGAGGAGCCGCGGGTCGGCGATCGGGTCGTGCTCGGCATCAGTCACCCGTGCACGGCGTTCGACCGCTGGCGGCTCGTCTACGAGGTGGACGACGACGACACCGTCATCGGCGGGATCCGAACGTTCTTCTGATCGCCGGCGATCGAGCGACCGAGCGACCGAACCTCAGCCGGCAGGGTTCGCCGCTCGTTCGGCGAACTGCCGAGCCCCCGTGTCGAGCACCCAGTTGTGGCCGAACTGCACGAGCGGGCGGGCGGTCGCGGCGACGATGCGGAGCAGGTGGTTGTTCGGCCCCAACGCCGACCGCAGGCGGACCTGGCTGCCGTCGTCGCACGGCGTCACGTCGAGCTGGGCGACACCGACGATGTCGCCCGTGATCGAGGCCGAGATCGAGCGTGGCGGGTCGAGCTCGTCGAGCGTGACCGTGAACCGCACGGTGTACGGCACCGGTGGTTGCACGGTGCACCGCCAGCGCTCGCCGCGATCGAGGGCGTGCGCGTCGAACGACCGGAGCCACGGCCACCAGCCTCGGTAACCGTCGACGTCGGCGATCAGCGACCAGAACCGGTCCGGCTCGACACCGAAGGTGTAGTGGCGATCCGAGACGACGCGCACGGCCCTGCGCTGCGATCAGTCGCCGACGTAGTAGCCGCCGATGTCCACGACGAGATCCGTGTCGGCGAGCGCGAACAAGCAGACCTTGCCCCCGTCACCGAGCTTGGTGATCACGGCGTTGGCCACCGTCGAGCCGGTGCGGTAGTTGAGGTTGGCCGAGTTCGGTTGTGGCGATCCGCACGGGAACACCGAGATGAAGCCCGGCCCCCTCGCGTCGGCGACCGTGACGTTCAGCGCCGCGGTCGACGCATCGGCGGGGACGCCTACTCGACCCGCAACCTGCAGCTCGGTGATCGACCCGGCAACGAGCGGACCGATGCCATTGGTCTGACCGTCAGCGGTCGTCAGGCCGGGTCCGACCCGGGTCTCGAGCAGGCGCGCCGGATCGTGCGCGATGAACTTCACGCCGTCACGATGGAAGCCGTTGATGTCGACGATCAGATCGACGGTCGCCTGCGTGTAGATGCAGACCTTGCCGCCGTCGCCGATCTTCGAGATCACTGCGTTCGGCACCGTGGCTCGCGTGACGTAGTTGATGTTCGCCGCGTTCGGTCTCGTCGACCCGCACGGGAACACCGTCACGTAGCCCGGCGCACGGGCGTCGGCAACGGTGACGTTCAGCGCGACCGCGTCCGCATCGGCCGGCACCCCGGCGCGACCCGTGATCTGCAGTTCGGTGACGGACGTAGCAGGCAGCGCACCGATGCCGTTGAACTGCCCGTCGAAGGTCGAGAGCCCAGGTCCGCTCCGCGTCTCCAGCAGTCGCTCGGGCTGAACCGCGTCGAACCGTGAGACAGCCGGGAAGTAGCCGCTCATGTCGACGACGAGATCGACGGCAGCCTGGGTGAAGAAGCAGACCTTGCCGCCGGCGCCGATCTTGGCGATCACCGCGTTCGGCACCGTCGAGCGCGTGACGTAGTTGAGGTTCGCCGCGATCGGCTGCGACGAGCCACAGGGGAACACGGTCACGTAGCCGGGCGCGCGGGCGTCGACCACCGTCACATTGAGCACGACCGCGTCGGCGTCGTCGGGGACGTTGGCACGCCCGGTGATCTGCAGCTCCGTGGTCGAGCCGGCAGGGCGCTCACCGATGCCGTTGAAGAGTCCGTCCCCGGTCGCGAGGCCCTCGCCCACCCGGGTCTCCAGCAGCCGGGCCGGCGACACCGAGGTGAAGCCGGAGTCCGGCTTCAGCGCCCCGTCGAACGTCGCGGGGGCCCAATCCGTCGGGGCGCCGGCGAGGTCCGTCAACGACGTCGCTCCGAACTCGTTCGTGTTGTAGACGTGGTGCCCGCCGAAGACGAGGAACTGCCCGCATCCAGCCTCCTGCAAGGCCCGCATGTCGGCTTCGATCGACTCGGCAGAAGGCGTGTAGCCGTGGTGGGTGAACGCGTTCACACCGCACATCAGCGTCTCGACGCGCGGCCGGAACTGACGAGCGAGGGCATCTCCCTTGTCGTCGTTGTACTTCGCGAACGACAGCAACTGATGAGATCCCGGGAGGTCGTTGAGCGCGTGGTCCATCGCGGCGGCGAACGGCAACGTGTTCGTGTAGGGGCGGATGCCGGAGCGAACGGTCGCGTCCGCGAGGACGATCGCCCATCGCTCGACCAGGATCGCCCATTGCGTGCTGGCCGGATCGAACTCGTCGCCCATGTCCCACGCCTGGATGTTCGCGAACACCGGCGCCCAGAACGTCAAGGCCTCGTTGCGCACGGCCGGGTCGTCGTCCCAGACGCGGGCGTCGTAGACGACGGTCTTCATGCCGACCTGGGCGTTGAGCTGCACGAGGCGCATGTAGGTGTCCGGATCGACGTACCGGCCTCCTGGGAACGCCGGGCTGTAACCGGGCGGCGGCTTCATGCACGGGCCGAAGGTCGCGTCGATGTCGGCGACCGTTGCCATCGACGTCGCCGAAGCGACAGCGATGGAATCGTCGGGATGAACACCGCACCACGCCCAGGCCTCCACCGCGGCCGGGTCGAACACGGGCTCCACGGCGGCCGTCGCCCGATGGTGGCCGAAGCCCTGCAACACGCCGATCACGGCCAACACCGACATTGCACGTCTCACCGGGAGCCGACCTCCGTCGTCGTCGGGTGTGGCGGTGGGTCGAGTGTAGAAGGAGGTCCGCTCAGGGCGCGGTCGCCCCTCTGCGCTCGGTGGCGCTACTTGACCACGAGCACCGGGATCTCGCTGCGCCGGACCACGTCGTGCGAGACCGAACCCGTGAGCAGCCGCGAGAACCAGCTGCGCTCGTGCGACCCGACCACGATCACGTCGGCGCCCTGGTCACGGGCAGCGACGAGGATCGCCTCGCTCGGATCACCGACGTCGCCGACGGCTTCGGCACCCTCGATCGCAGCGGCAGCGGCAATCGCGCTCGCCCGGTCCTCGGCCTCTTCGACGGGCGTCGGCTCGCCGGGGGCGCGCTCCGCCAACTGCGGCGGGTAGGCGAGCATCGGCATCGCGACGGGGTACGCGTAGCCCCAGGCCATGACGTCGTTCGGGATCGAGCTGCCCACGTTGATCACGAGGTACTCGGCGTCGTCGCCGAACAGGAGATGGGCGACGCGAGCCGCGTTGACGGACTCTTCGGATTCATCGGCGGCGATCAGGATCGTGGTCATGGCGGCAACGTACCCTGCTTCGATGACGAACGATCGAACCGCACCGGTAGCCGTGCGACTCCCCGCTGTTGAGGTCACGCTCGCCGGTGACAGCTTCGGCGACGCAGCCGATCCCCCGGTGATGCTGCTCCACGGTGGCGGCCAGACCCGGCACTCCTGGCGGCACACCGCCGAGGAGCTCGGCGCGAGCGGCTGGAACGCGGTCTCCGTGGATCTGCGCGGCCATGGTGACAGCGACTGGTCCCCGGATGGGCTCTACCAGATCGACTACTTCGCCGCCGACGTACGCGCCGCAGCGCAATCGTTCACCGAGCCACCTGCACTGGTCGGAGCATCGCTCGGTGGCATCTCGAGTCTCCTCGCGATCGCGGAAGCGAGCGAACCGATCGCCGCCGCGCTGGTGCTCGTCGACGTCGCACCTCGCATCGAGACGCTCGGCGTCGAGCGCATCCATCAGTTCATGCGCTCGGGGATCGGCGGCTTCGCCACGCTCGAGGACGCGGCCGATGCGATCGCCGCCTACAACCCGCATCGTCCCCGGCCGAAGGATCTCAACGGGCTGAAGAAGAACCTCCGCCTCCGCCAGGACGGTCGCTGGCACTGGCACTGGGACCCACGGTTCATGGAGCCGCTCGACGTGCAGCACCCGTCTCCCGGCCTCGACGGGATCCCGCAGCCGCGCTTCACGCCGGCCGAGCGCCTCGAGGATGCGGCCCGGATGATCACCGTGCCGACGTTGCTCGTGCGGGGTGGATCGAGCGACCTGCTCAGCGAGGAAGGGGCTCGGGCGCTGCTCGAGTTGATCCCTCATGCGCACTACGCCGACGTGGCGGGCGCGGGGCACATGGTTGCCGGTGACCGCAACGATCGCTTCAATGCCGCGGTGACCGAGTTCCTCCGGACGGAGGTTCGCCCGACGATGCGGGGGTGAACCGGTGCCCGTGACCGCGAGCGCGGGCGCGCGCGAGGATGGCCTCGTGGACGACGACCTGTTGCAGCGGATCTCGACGTTGATCGCCGAAGAGCATGCGCTCGAGCGGGCGGCGGTCCGAGCCGGCGACCCGGTCGATGCCGAGCGGCTACGCGCGCTCGAGGTGGCGCTGGACCAGTGCTGGGATCTCCTCCGCCAACGCCGTGCCCGGCGTTCCGCCGGCCAGGATCCGGAGGACGCCCAGATCCGCGGCGAGAGCACCGTCGAGGGCTACCAGCAGTAGCGCCCCGCTACGCGCGGCCTACCTCGTCGCGCAACCAGGTGGCGTCCATGACTGCGTGCCCCTCGAAGTCGTTGTTGAAGTAGCCGTACACGTCGTGACCGTCGGCGAGCAGGGAGCGCATCCACGCCGCCCACGGAGCGAGCCGCTGCGGACCGTACGCACCGTGGTAGCGGTCTTCGAGCGCGCTCGGGCCGTGGAAGCGCACATACGTCCACGAGGTGGTCAGCTCCAACGGGTGGCCATCGAGGAGATCGTGGATGCACAACGCAGCACCGTGCCGCCGGAGGACCTCGAACACGTCGTCGTGCACCCACGACTGCTCGCGCAGCTCCACCGCCCAACGCATCGAGACCGGTGCCGCGGCGAGGAACTCGTCGAGGCGCTCCGCGTTGCGGCGCCACCGCGGCGGCAGCTGGACGAGCGTCGGGCCGAGCGCTGGGCCGAGGAGCGCCGCCCGAGCCGTGTGGTTGGGCAGCCACGACGCCGCGTCGCGCAGCTTCATGCGGTGCGAGCCGAACGAGCCGAGCTTCAACGCGAAGACGAACCCGGGCGGCGCCGCCTTCGCCCAGCCGCGGACGGCATCCTCGGATGGGAGCCGGTAGAAGGTGGTGTTCATCTCGACCGTGTCGAACAGCGACGTGTAGTGCTCGAACCATCGCCGGGCAGGGAGCTCGGTCGGGTAGACGATGCCGCGCCAGTCCCGGTAGCTCCATCCGGAGCAACCGATGCGTGCCCGCCCCGCCACGTTCACACGCGCGCCGGGATCACGAGCCCTGGATGCTCACGGCGCGACGCTCGCGCCGGTCGACGTCGCCGACCCACCGCCGCCAGTGCCAGGATCGCCGGCGGGCGTACCAGTGTCGGTCGTCGTATCCCCTGTCTGATCGGGCGACGTGAGCGCGGGGTCGACGACGGACCCCGGCGACACCGTGGGCTCACTCGCCGGCAGATCGACGTCGTTCCCGTCGTCGGAGCATGCCACCGAGCCCCCGGCGAGCGCCAGCAATGTCACGGCCATCACGAACTTCTTCATCTCGATAGATCCTCTCGTCGCGCGCTTCGCGTCACTCGCTCCTTCCCCGTGTTTCCGCCCAGTATCCATGCCGTCGGCGCAAGCTGCCGACGCAGACGGCGTCACACCGGTGAGCACTAGTCTCGGCCGATGCTGCCGGATGCTCGGGGCCAGCAGGGGGCGCGTGAGCTCCGCGCGCCGACGCTCGCGAGATGGGCGGGCCCAGGCGCGGTGGCGGTCGTGCTCGCGCTCGGCGTCCTCGGAACCGCGGTCGTCTGGGGAAGGGAGTCGGCGCAGGCGAAGGAGCGCGACACCCAGGCCGCCGCCCGGGCGGCCTCGGCGCTCGCCGTGATCGGCATCCGCAACGTCGAGACGCTGCGCGGTGCGGACGCCCTCCTCGCCGACGATGGAGTCATCAGCGCCGCAGAGCTCGACGCCCTGGCCACCGGGGTGCTATCGGGTTCAGCCCTCCCCGCGCTGGCTCACGAGATCGTGGTCGAGGCAGATGACCGTGCTGGATTCGAGGCGGAGTACGGCTTCCCGATGATCGACGCCGTCGCCAGCGGCCGCTTCGTGCCGTCCGCCGAGCGGCCGCTCCACTACCCGGTCGTCGCCGTGAGCCCGGCGAACGAGACGAGTCGCGCCGTCCTCGGTCTCGACATCCGCAGCGATCCGGAGCGTCTCGAGGCGGCAGATCGGGCCGTCGCCCGCGGCGCGCCCACGCTCAGCGCCCCGATCCGCCTGAACCCCAGCGGGCGACTCGGCTACTTCGTGGTCGTCCCGTTGCAGGCGCCGAACGTCGATGGGACGAGCACGCTGGTCGGGTTCTTGTCCGCCGCGTTCACCGTCGACGATGCCCTGGCACTGGTGCGCGCCGACGTGCCCGACGGGACCGAGCTCTCGCTCCGCGACGGCGAACGCGTCCTGGTCGACGAGGCGCGAGAGGGCGAACTGACCCTCGTCGACGTCGGTGGGCGGACGCTCGAGGTCCGCGCGGACGAGACGACCGGACGGAATCCGATCGCCGCCCTGCTCGTCGCACTCGCGTCGGTTGCACTCGCAGGTCTCGTCGCATTGGCGACGCGGCAGTCGTTCCAGCATCAACGAGCCGTCGAGGGCCTCGCCGAGCAGCTCGAGTACAAGCGGCTCCGGGCGCAACTGCTCGCCGAGATCGGTCGCGACCTGTCGGCGGCGACGAGTCGCGACGGTGTGCTCGACATCGTCGCGACGAAGTTCGCGCACGTGCTCGGCGCCGACACCGCGACGATCGGCATCATCGAGGACGGCGCCGTGCACACGTTCCTCGGCACGTCGGAGCACGAGGACATTCGTGATCGCTTCGGTTCCGTGCCGCTGGATGCGCGCCTGCCGGCGACCGACGCGATCCGCGCCAACGACGTCTCGTTGGAGCTCGACCTCGCTGCCTATCGGGCGGGCGGCGACGAGCTCGCCGATGTCACGACGACCGGCATGAGGTCGGCAGCCGCTGTGCCGATCCACGATCCGGACGGCAAGGTCACCGGCGTGCTCGGGTTCGGGTGGACCAGTCCACCGCCGACTCCGAGCCTCGAGCCGACGTTGCGCACCATCGGCGACATGTGCTCCCAGACGCTGGGCCGGGTCGACGTGCAGCAGATGCTCGCCCGCCGTTCGGCTGCACTCTCCGAGCTGTCCGGCGCGCTCGCCGCCGCGGCGACGTCGCGGGACGTCCAGATATGTCTCATGGGCCTCGCCGCCCAGCCGGTCGGCGCGATCCATGCGAACTTCGTGCTGCACGACCCGGCATCGGGCGAGCTCGTCCTCCAGCTGCCGCCCCTGATGGACACGACGGTGGCGGAGCGGTACTCGCGCATCGGCGTCGACGCGGAACTACCGGTCGCGGTCACGTTCAGGACGAACCGCCCGGTGTTCATCACCGACCTCGACGACTGCGCGGCGCGCTTCCCGGACTTCGCGCCCGACGCGGTTCGATCGGGCTTCGTGGCATCGGCGGCACTACCACTCCGACGCGGGTCCGCCACCTGCATCGGCGCGATCGGCTTCGCGTGGGACAGGGCCGTCCACTTCGACGATCCGATGGTCTCGACGCTCCAGACCATCGCCGACCTGTCGTCGCAGACCCTGGAACGAGCGCGACTCTGGGACGAGCAGCAGGCGGACGGGCGGCGGGCGCAGGCGCTCGCCGATCTCGGGCGTGCGCTCGCCGCAGCCGGCAACGAGCGCGACGCGGTGCGGATCATGGCCGATCGGATCGCGATCGTCGTCGGCGCGGAGTTCGCCAACGTCAGCGTGCTCGACGCCGACGGCACCACGCTGCGCATCATGCGGAACCGGGGTGGCGCCGACAACGGCGTCCATGCGCTCCCGTTCGACGAGCGACTCCCGCAAGCCGAGGCCATCCGGACTGCGAGCCCAGTCCTGCTCGCCGATCGGGGTGCATACGCCTCGCGCTACCCGCACCTGCTCGACGAGATCGAGGCCGACGGCATCCACGCCGCGTTGTTCTGGCCACTGCTCGACGAGCAGCGCGGCGCGATCGGCGCGCTGGGCGTCGCTTGGACGCGCCCCACCAGCCCGGAGTACACCGAGCTGGCAACGATCTCGACGGTCGCCGACCTCTGCGTGCGAGCACTGGAGCGCGCCCGCCTCACGGACGGACGGGTTCGCGAGGCCCGCGGGTTCGCCCGCCTCGCCCAATCGCTCACCGAGGCGACGTCGAGTGCGGACGTGAGGCGCGCGGTTGCGGCAGGACTCGCCCAAGTCGTGGATGCCCGTCGAGCGATGCTCGTCCTGCCAGGTGCCGCTCCGCCCGCCGAGGCGGAGCTGCCGGAATCTGCGGTGACCATGCCCGTGTCGAGCGCATCAGGCGACGTCCTCGGCGAGCTGCGGGTCGAGTGGACCGGGCTGCTCCGGGACGACGACGCACGCACTGCGATGCTCGAGACGTTGAGCGACCTGATCTCCCAGACGCTCGAGCGCGTGCGACTGTACGAGACCGAGCACGAAGTCGTCGTCTCGCTCCAGCACCAGGTGCTCGGCGATCCGCCGCGACTCGATCGACTCGATGTCGCCGCCCGCTACCGACCAGCTTCTCGGATCGTGAGCATCGGCGGCGACTGGTACGACATCATCGAACTGTCGGACGGGGCGGTGGCGCTCGTGATCGGCGACGTCGTCGGCCACGGTGTTTCGGCGATCACGACGATGACCCAGATCCGTACGACGGTCCGCGGGCTCGTGCGCGCCGGTACCGACCTGAAGGACATCTTCTGGCGGGCGAGCGACATGCTGACCGACGGACCGGACATGCTCGCCACGGCCGGGCTGTTCGTGCTCGACCGGATGCGGACGACCGTCCAGTACTGCAGCGCCGGCCATCCCCCAGCGATGCTGAGGCGACCCGACGGCACGACGCACCTGCTCGACGCAGCGCTGCAACGACCGCTCGGGTGCTCTGCTCGAGGCGACCACATCGGCACGGTCGACTTCCCCGAGGGGAGCTCGCTGCTGCTCTACACCGACGGGCTGGTCGAACGCCGCGGTGAGCCGCTCTCGGTCGGCATCGATCGCCTGCGTGCCCGGCTCGCATCGCTGCCGCGCACCGGGCTGCAGCCCGATCTCCTCGATGCGTTGATCGAGGGCATGATCGACGCCGACGACCCGTCGACCTGGGTGGACGACGACCTCGCCGCGGTCCTCGTCAGCCACGCAGAGCTCCCTGCCTGACGGCCGGCCGACGGCTCACACGACACTCGGGCGCGATCGACTCATCCGCTGTGCGGCGGCGCGTCCGGCAGCTGCCAGCTCTTCTCGCCGGTCGGATGGTCGGAGGGCAGCGTGCCGAGATGCGCCTCGATCCGTCGCAGCGCTGCCTCGAGCTTCTCGTCGCCGTCCCTCGACTCGGCGCTTCCCTTGTGGATGTACAGCGCGGCGAGCACGACGAACGAGAACAGCTGGAGGAACTCCGACTGCCAGTTCTCGAGCGTCGATTGGGCGAACTCGGCGACGAAGTCACCCACCTGGGGCTCGGCGCCGT
>JBFWRK010000005.1:0-303633 GCA_050248955.1 Acidimicrobiia bacterium | reverse complement strand
TGCACGATCGTCGGGTAAATCGTGCCGGCCACGACCGCGACGACGCTCCACAGCCCGACGGCCATCACCGGCAGCCGGAACCCCTTCTGGCGGACGTTCACGAGGAACAGCACCGCGGCGAGGATCGCGATCAGGATCAGCAGCTGCAGCACGGGCAGCTGCGCCTCGATGTCGGTGAAGCCTGCGCCGCCGATGTACCCGCGCTGCGACGTCGTCAGCCCGTAGCGCTGCAGCCAGTAGTCCGCCGCCTTCAGCAGCGCCAGGACACCGAGCAAAGCCGAGAGGTGCAACTTGACGTGGGAGGTGACGTGCCGCCGGGCCTCGTGCAGGATGATCCCCCCACTCAGGTAGTGCGCGATCGCCGTCAGCAGCGTGACGATCATGACTGCGGCGAACAGCCACCCGACCAGGAAGCTGAGGAACGGCAGCCGGAACACGTAGAACCCGACATCCGTGTCGAACTGCCGGTCCCTCGTGCCGAAGCTCGCCGCGTGGCGGAACAGCATCCACTCCTGCCAGCGGCTCGCCGTCGGTACGCCGGCGATCAGTCCGAACACGACCGCGATTCCGACCCGTGCGATGCGATGGTGCCGGCCGACGACTTCCCGGTAGCGCTCGCGGACCTGATCCTCGGGGCCGCCCACCGTGATGAGCGGGGCGAGACGATCGGCGATCACGAGGTTCACCAGCGCAACGACGGCGAAACCAGCGCTGAACACCAGCGCGAGCAGGAGCTTCGTGCGGATGACGCCCCAGAACACGTCCGACTGCCCGACCGACTGGTACCAGAGGGCGTCGACATAGGTGTCGGCGATTCGCCCGGCCGAGAACGCGAGCGCGATCAGCACCGTCACGCCGATGAGCAGGGCGATCCGACCTCGACGACCGGGCCCCCACTTCGAGCTGCGATCGCGCCGCGGGCGCGGCAGGTCGGACGGCACCCTCATGTGCGCTCAGGCTACCCGTCGACCCCTGCAGCGCCCCGGGCGGCTCACGCGCTGCAACGTTCGGCGTACTTCTGCAGCTCGAGGATGGTGCGCCAGTTGCGGGTGGTCGTCGGCGGCAGCTTCAGCTTCCCGACCGCCAACGGCAGCTTGGCACGGCCCATGCCGTTCGGCAGGTGGAGGTAGAGCTCACGGCCGCGCGACGTGAACGTCTCCGGGGCGAACGGGGACGGGTCGAATGCTTCGAGCACGGCGCTCGGCGGCGCGGTCTTCAGGAAGGCGACGAACAGCTTGGTGGGGTCCTCGACCTCGTACGGACAGCCGCTCACGACGGCCTCCCATTCCTTCATCGTCCGGACGACGACATCCACGTCGAAGCCGGCCATCGCAGCGATGCCCCGTTCGAGCTGCGCCTCGAGCTGGGACGTCGACCGCTCCGGGTGGGCGAACACGACGTTGCCGCTCTGGATGTACGTGCTGATCCGATCGCCGCCTGCCTCCGCGACGACCCGCGCGAGATCGGTCATCTTCACGTTGCGACCAGTACCGACGTTGACGGCGCGGAGCAGCGCGATGAAGGTGGCCATCGCCCTTCCGTACCACATGCGCGCGGACCCGAGCTCCGGCATTCGCTCCCGGCCCTGGAGCCGGCGGCACCTCAGCGAGCCGCGGTCGAGTGGGACGCTGCGTCGTCGGCGACGATCGGCACGACCCCGACGACGCTCGTCCCACGGCCAGGGACCGACGCCACGGACAGCTGGCCTCCCGCTGCGCCCAACCTGTCGGCCATGCTGTCGAACCCGAAGCCATGCGCGACCACTTCCTGGTCGAACCCCGGGCCGTCGTCGTGGACCTCGAAGCGCAGCGTCGACCGCAGCTCGCGCAGCTCGACCGTCACTCGCGTCGCCGAAGGAGCGTGCTCGAGCACGTTCTGCAGTGCTTCGAGACAGCAGAAGTAGACGGCGTTCTCGGCGTCCGAGGCGTATCGACCGGTCGCGCGGAGCTCAGCGGTCACCGGCAAGGGGTACTGCGCGACGACGTTGCGCACCGCCGGGGCGAGACCCCGCTGAGTGAGCGCCGGTGGATAGACACCGTGCGCGAGGTCGCGCAGCTCGACGATCGCCTCGCGCAACTGCTGGCGCAGCACACCGAGCTCCTGTGCCGCTGACGGGTCGACCTCGCCGATCCGCTCCTGCGTCATCGCCAGGCGCACAGCGACGCCGGTCAATCGCTGCTGCGCACCGTCGTGCAGATCACGCTCGATGCGCCGGCGCTCACGATCGCCGGCGGCAACGACGCGCGCTCGCGAGGCACGAAGCGCCTCGGCGTTGGCGGTCAGCGCCTGCTGTGCCACGGCGAGCTGCGCGTTCGTGCGCAGCGCCTCCGCGAGCGTGTCGTTCAGCGCGGTCGCGTTCGTGAGTGCGACGAACGCCACCATGCCGGCGACGAACGGCGTGAACCCGACGACGACCGCCGGCGGCACCCACGACGGCAGGTCGTCGCTGAACCCGGTGACATCCTGCAGCGAGCCGAGCATCGCGACGCCGAGTGCGGACGCGAACGAACCGGCGACGTACCACCGCAGCGCGCTGCCGCTCACGTAGGGAACCGCGAGGACTGCCGGCAACATGGTCGTGATGAGCAGCACGGGCATCGCGAAGGTTGCGATCGACGTCGCGAGCAGTGCGATCGCGTAGTTCGCCACGGCGAGATAAGCGACCGCGGTGCTGGCGCGACCCGACCGGAGCGGCAGCCAGCCGAGCGCCATCACGCAGCCGGCGGCGGCCACCATCGCTGCGAGCACGAGGACGTACGCCGATGCGTACGCAAGGACGTGCACCGCGAGGAGCACCACCACCGCCGTGACCGTCGTGCCGACATCGATCCACAGCAATCTGCGCAACCGCAGCTCCGGATGCGAACCGGCGCGGGCCATCACGGCGCGGGCCATCACGGCACGGGATCCTCGGCGGACAGGTACAGCAGGACGGCTGCGACCCGCCGGTGGGTCTCGCCGTCCTCGACCAACCCGAGCTTCGAGAAGATCGAGTTGATGTGCTTCTGCACCGCGTGCTCCGAAACACCCAGCTCGCTGCCGACCGCGGCGTTGTTCTTGCCGGTCGCGACTTCGCGGAGGATGTCGCGCTCTCGCGCCGTCAGCACGTCGAGCGGCGAATCGGCACGCGACATCGTCCCACGGACCAAGGCATCGATCACCTGGTCGTCGACGAACGAGCCGCCCGATGCGATCGTGCGCAGCGCGCCGACCACGTACGCAACGTCATCGGCCCGTTCCTTCAAGGCGTACCCTCGTCGACCGGACCCGTCTCGGAGCAGGGCGGTGGCGAGATCGGCCTCGAGGTACTGCGACAGCGCGAGCACGCCGACGGTGGGGTGCGACGTCCGCAACAGCCGCGCCGCCCGCACGCCTTCGTCCGTGTGGGTCGGCGGCATGCGGATGTCCGTGAGCACGACATCGGGCGGGTCGGCGGTGACCGCAGCGAGCAGCTCGTCGAGGCTGCCGCACGCCGCAGTCACCTCGACCTGACCCGAACCGTGCAGGAGGCTCCTCAACCCCTCGCGGAGGAAGGCGTTGTCCTCTGCAAGCACGACGCGAAGGACGGACTGCACCCTGGTCAAGAGTAGTGCGGTGGCACGAGCGGCCGTTGCGGACTACAGCCAGCACCACCATCGGACACGCGCTGGACCCCTGGAGATGCCGCGCACGACTCGTGCACGCTGATCGGCACCCCTCTCATCAGTTGCACAGGAGCCCGAGATGTCCACCGCCGCCCCCCAGCGCCAGCACCGTCCACGCCGTTCACGCCGCGCCAGCCTGGTCGTCGGCGCCGGACTCACGATCGCACTCGCGTCGATCGGGGCCGCCGCCCAGGTGTCGGCGTCGACCACACCCAGCAACCCCATCGGCGCGACGGGGTTCACCGCGCCGAAGCTCCGCATCCCGAGCGCGCCGCTCGTCCTGGAGCAGGGCCGGTTCCGCCCCGCGAACCGATCGGAGCTCGATCGGCTGAGCGCCGGTCGGTCGGCACAGGGTGCGCCGAACTGCATCGTGGACTTCGACGACGACGCTGCGGTCCAGCTGGTCGGAGGTGCTCACGACACCTTCGTGTACTCGCCCTGGTGGAACCAGGAGTGCGGTGACTCGTGGGTCCGGGTCTACCCGACGAACATCAACCACTACCACCTCACCTACGCGGATCCCGATGTGACCGTGTGCCTCAACCCCTCCAACGAGTACGGCACCCCGGTCGGTCTGATCGCCAGGGACGCCCAGGAGTGCGAGCCGATCGATCCGGTCACCGAGCCACGCGGCTTCCTGCACTCGATGTTCGCCAATGACATCATCGAGATCGGGCGAATCGATCTCTACGGCGGGAACTACACGCCACGACCGTTCACGTTCGAACGGATCAAGGTGGTCAACGCCGGAGTGCGGGTCTGCTTCCAGCTCGAGCCGGACGGGCCGTGGGAAGCGGCAGAACCGCCCGGGCCGGGCGATCACCCTGCGCAGTACTGCTGGCCGAGCCTCGGCACCGGCACCTGGGACCTCTCGAACTACACGAGCGGTGCGATCCGGGTCACCGTGACCAGTGACGGCGACGGCAGTGCGAACTTCGGGATCGACAACCTCCACCTCGACTGGTGACGCCTCCCTGCCGACCGTCGAGGCGCCGGCAGGGCACGCCGTAGGGTTCGGTGTGGCCCGGGACTGGTCGGGAGTGATCGACATGCTCGCCGAGCAGCTCGGCAGCTACTACATCGATGCCGACGTGGCGGAGCGCGTCACGACCGTGCTGCGCCAACGACTCGCCGTGGGCGGCTACGAGGCGATCACGGACGACGAGGCGTTCGCCGAAGCCGTCACTGCGGACACCGTCGCCGCCAGCCGCGACCAGCACCTGCGCCTCAGGTACAGCGTGGCGGCGTTGCCGCTGCTCGACACCCCGGTCGTGCCCGACTCGGGCCGCCACCCCGACGAGGCCGCGCTCGCCGGCCACGGTCTTGCTCGTGTGGCGCGGTTGCCCGGCAACGTGGGGATCGTCGACATCCGGCGCTTCTTCCCCGCGCGCAGCTCGGGCCATGCTGTCGTGGCGGCGATGCAGCTCGTCGCTGCCACCGACGTGCTGCTCATCGACCTGCGGCAGTGCCCCGGTGGCGAGCCGGACATGGTCGCCCTCGTGTCGAGCTACCTGTTCGACGAGCGGACCGAGCTCAACCGGCTGCACTTCCCGGCCGAGGATCGGACGATCCAGTGGTGGACCGACCCGTTCGTCCCCGGCCCGGTGTTCGGCGGGAAGAAGCCCGTGTACGTGCTCCTCGGCTCGCAGAGCTACTCGGCGGCCGAGGGGTTCTCGTACGACCTCCAGCAGCGCGGGCGGGCGGTGCTCGTCGGCGAGCCCACCGCGACCGGGGTCGCCTACTTCGACTACCGCTATCGCGTGAGCGACCACCTGATGTTCTCGGTGCCGTCGGGTCGCGTCGTCAACCCCGTCTCCGGGAGGAGCTGGGCACCGGACGGCGTGCAACCCGACATCCGGGTCGATGCCGCACGGGCGCTCGACACCGCGTACGCCCTCGCGCTGCGCCACACGCTGAGCTTGGGATCGGACGGGCACCGCCGGTCCGTCGCCGACGAAGCCCGGCAGGCGCTCACTCGACTGGAGGACGCAGCGATGAGTCCCCCGTCCGGCTGACGTCAGAGCTGGGACGACGAACGCTCTGGGAGGGCCGCTGACGATGGCGACATATGTGTTGATCCACGGTGCCGGATCCGACTCGTGGTACTGGCACCTGGTCGTTCCGCTCCTCGAGGAACGGGGGCACGACGTGGTCGCTGTCGACCTGCCGTGCGACGACGACTCGGCCGGGCTGCGGGACTACGCCGACGCGGTCGTCGACGCGATCGGCGACCGCACGGATCTGATCGTGGTCGCGCAGTCGATGGCCGGGTTCACCGCGCCCCTGATCTGCGATCGCCTGCCGGTGCAGCTGCTCGTGCTCGTCGCGGCGATGGTGCCGCTGCCCGGGGAGTCCCCTGGCGACTGGTGGGCCAACACGGGTCACGAGGAGGCGATGCGCCGCCATGCCGAGGCCGACGGGAGGGAGCCGGGCTTCGGCGACCCGGCCGCCATGTTCCTCCACGACCTCCCTCCCGACGTGGCCGCCGAAGCGATGACGAGGACCCCGCAACCAGTCCGGCACCCCGTTCGAGCAGCCCTGGCCGCTGGACGCGTGGCCCGACGTGCCGACCGAGTTCCTCCTCTGCCGCGACGACCGCCTCTTCCCGGCCGACTTCATGCGACGAGTCGTCCCCGAGCGGCTCGGGATCGTCCCTGACGAGCTGCCCGGCGGCCACCTTCCGGCGCTGGCCCACCCTGACGAGCTCGTCGACCGCGTCGAGGCGTACCGGACGAAAGCGCTGGTCGGAGCAACCGACCCGCCCGGATCTGCCACACATCACATCAGGTTTTCTGCACACAGACGTGTAGCGTTCAATGCAGTGAAACTTGTCGAGATCGTCGGAATCCACATCGAAGCCACCACGGGGTTGCCGCTCGTCCTGCTGCGTGAGCACGACGCGCCCCACCGTGTGCTGCCGATCTTCGTCGGCAACCCGGAGGCCGCCTCGATCGCGCTGGCGCTCAGCGGCCAGTCACCGCCTCGGCCGCTCGCCCACGACCTCATGGCCGCGCTCGTGGAAGGGCTCGATGCGCACCTCGACGCCGTCGAGGTCACCGACCTGCGCGATGGCGCGTTCCTCGCCGAACTCGCGATCACCGGTCCCGCCGGTGGGAGGCGGCTCGACACCCGGCCCTCCGACGCAATCGCGCTGGCCGTCCGCTTGGGCACCCCGATGTTCGTCAGCGACGCCGTGCTCGACGAGGCCGGAACGGTGCTCGCCGAGGAGCCTGACGAGGCTGCCATCGACGAGGAGGTCGCCGAGTTCCGCAACCTGCTCGACGAGCTCGACAACGCCGACATCGCCCTCGCCTTCGAACCACCGACATCCTCGAGCGACGACCTCCCGGAGCACGGCGATCCCACGCCCGACGAGAGCGCGGGCACCGACGATCCGGACGCCTGAGCGCAGATCCGCGCTGGGGACCATCGACCCTTGCGACGTGGCCGTCACGGGAGCAAGGTCGGCATGAGGAGGTGCGGTCATGGTGTTCGCTGATCGCGTGGATGCCGGTCGTCGCCTGGCGACGAAGCTGCTGCACCTGCGCGGGGAGCCCGTGGTCGTGCTGGGGCTTCCCCGGGGCGGCGTCCCCGTCGCCTTCGAGGTCGCCGCGGCACTCGACGCGCCGCTGGACGTCATCGTCGTCCGCAAGCTCGGCGTGCCCTTCCAGCCCGAGCTCGGGATGGGCGCGATCGGTGAGGACGGCGCCCGGATCATCAACGACGAGATCGTTCGCATGGCCGGTGTCACCGCGCGCCAGCTGGCGGACGTCGAAGCCCGCGAGCGAACCGAGCTGGAACGCCGCGCGCTGCGGTTCCGTGGAGACCGCGGGCGTGTGCCACTCGAAGGGCGGACCGCACTCGTGGTCGACGACGGCATCGCCACGGGTTCGACGGCGCGCGCTGCGTGCCAGGTCGCCCGCGCCCACGGAGCGGCCCGGGTTGTGCTCGCCGTGCCCGTCGCGCCGCCTGATTGGACCACGCGGCTCGGCGACGACGCCGACGAGCTCGTCTGCCTCGAGACACCGGAGGCGTTCTTCGCAATCGGCCAGTTCTACGCCGACTTCTCCCAGACCTCCGACGACGAGGTCATCACCTGCCTGCAGCGCGCTCGCCACCAGCAGGCTCCGGACCCGCGCCCAGCCCGCTGACCATGAAGGTCGCGCTGGCGGGCGACACCATGCTCGGGCGCCAGGTCGCCGAACGTCTGCGCCATGTCCCACCCACCGCGTTGTTCGCCGACGAGGTCGTCGCCGCCACCCACGAGGCCGACCTGTTCATCCTCAACCTCGAGTGCGCGATCTCGGATCGCGGCGCACGGTGGCCCGACCCCGACAAGCCGTTCTTCTTCCGGGCCCCACCGGTCGCCGTCGAGGTGCTCAGCCACCTCGGCGTCAGCTGCGTCACGCTCGCCAACAACCACGCACTCGACTTCGGCATCCAGGCGCTCCTCGACACGTTCCGCCACCTCGCTCGTGCCGGCATCGCCTGGGTCGGTGCCGGCGTCGACGAAGCTGCTGCCCGGAACCCGGCGATCCTCGAGTGCGCTGGCGGGCGCGTCGGCGTCGTCGCGGTCACCGACCATCCCCGCGACTATGCGGCCGGTGCCGACCGCCCCGGGGTCGCGTACGCCGACCTCCGCCAGGGCTCACCTACTTGGTTGCTCGACACCATCAGCCGGCTCGCCACCGACATCGTCCTGGTGACTCCTCACTGGGGACCGAACATGGTCGTCGAACCCGTCCGCCACGTCCGTGCCGCGGCAGGTACGTTCCGAGCTGCCGGCGCGACGCTCGTCGCCGGCCACTCCGCGCACGTGTTCCACGGCGCCGCCAACGCCGTCTTGTACGACCTCGGCGACTTCATCGACGACTACGCCACCGACCTCGCCATGCGCAACGACCTCGGGCTGCTGTTCCTGGTGACGTTCGACGAGTCAGGACAGCCGAGCGTGATCGAAGCCGTCCCGCTCGCCCTGGACTACTGCCACACCCGCCTCGCCACCGTCGACGAAGCCGGCTGGATCAGCAACCGGTTCCGAGGTGCCTGCGCCGCGCTCGGCACCGACGTCGTCGAGCGCGCCGGCCGTCTCGTCATCGACTGGAGCCAGCCGCCTGCTGGATCAGACGCTGGGCAACGAGCGCTGCGTCGGTGGCCCGGGCGAGGCCGACGACGCGTCCAGCACTGACGACTGCGGCGGCAGTGAGCTCGTCGTCGAGGAGCCCACTCGCCTCGAGCCGGTCGTCAGGCGCCAGCGTCGGCGCGGCAGTGTCGGCGATGTCGCCGACGGTTGCCCCGGGCGCAGCTCGCAGGAGCATCGCCGCGGTGACCAGCCCGATGTACGTCCCCTGTGCCGTGACGACCGGGAACTCGCGCTGAGCGCTGTGCCACAACGTGTCGGTCAGTTGCGCGACCAGCACGTGCGCAGGGAGCGCGATCGGATCTCGGATCATCACGTCACGCACTCGTACGTCCTTGATCCGCTCGTGGATCGTGGCTGCCGTCTCCTCGGCCGAGCTCCCGAAGTAGACGAACACGCCGATGACGAGGAGCCACAGGTTGACGAAGAAGATGCCGGCGGCGATGACGAGGCTCGCAACGAGGCGACCGACCATGGCGGCCACGCGGGTCGCCCGCTCTCGATCGGTCCGTTGTGCGAGGAGCGCCCGGAACACGCGACCTCCGTCGAGTGGGAGCGCGGGAACCAGGTTGAAGCCGGCGAGCAGCAGGTTGGCCCACGACAGCCTCGCCAGGAAACCACCGCCGTAGAGCGTCGGCGGCCACATGGACACCCCGATGAGCAGCGCGAGCACGGCGAATGCACCACCCAGGACCATGCTCGCGATCGGTCCGGCGGCGGCGATGCGGAACTCGACGGCAGGATCGTCTGGCGATCGCGCCATCTTCGAGACGCCGCCGATCGGCAGCAGCTCGATCTCGACGATCGGGATCCCGTTCCGGCGAGCAACCACGCTGTGCGCCAGTTCGTGGATGACGACACAGGCGAACAGCGCGGCCAGCCAGATCAGTGCGGAGGCGAGACCAGGGCCCTCTTCGGCGGTCGACCCGAGCGCCACGAGGGCAACCAGCAGCAGGAAGCTCGCGTGGATCCGGATCTCGATGCCTGCCACGGTCGCCACCCGCAACGACCAACGGGACCGCGACGTCGCGTGGGCCGACCGCGGCCTCGCACTGCGCGGCAGACGCTTCGTCGGGTACGGCGGCAGGGGGTGCTGCATCGCCGTCAATCGGGTGCGACCAGCCCGTAGTGGCCGTCGTATCGGTGGTAGATCACGTTGCCGCGTCCGGTCGCTTCATTTGCGAAGAAGACGAACTGCTCGCCGTTGGCGTTGATCCGCTCGACGGCGTCGTCCACGCCGAGCACCGGGGCGGGTTGCTCGGCGACGTCCAGCGTGACCGCCGTCGCCGGCGTCTCGATCGACGTCGGCCGTAGGCGGGTCAGCCGGTACGAGCCGTCGGGGCCGCGCTCGACGAGCGCGTCATCGCCGGTCGCCATCTCCCGGAAGAGGTAGAAGTCGAAGTCTCGCTGCTCCATGTCGAAGACGGCTTCGTCCGGCGTGAGCTCATCGACCACATAGCCCTTGTGGCGAACGAGCTCCCGCTCGTCGTGAGGCCGATCGAAGTAGCTGGGACGCTCGGTGGGCGGATCGCCGTGACGCCACTCACCTGGCGGCGACATCGCTGCGCGCGTACGCAGGGCATGGCGACGCTGGGCGCGATGCTCGATCTTGTCGCGCAGGCGGCCCTGCAGCAGATCGATCGCTTCTCGCATCGTGTGAGCGCCGATCTGGGCGCGCACGACCTGCCCGTTGACGTCGACCGCGACTTGGGCGATGGCCGGCCGGTCCCGAGCAGGATCCGGGGCGTGCGTCAGCTTCACCCTCGCGAAGAGGACCGGTTCGTCGATGTGCTCGATCACCGTGCGGAGGCGTTGATAGGCGTAGTCGCACGCATCCTCGGTGACGTGGCCGTGGGTGACGATCGTCATCTCCAGCGGCCCTTCCGGGGTCGTGACCATGAGGATGGTGCCTTCCGGCGGCACCTCACTGATCCACTGCTCGACGATCTGCCCCTGCTCGACGCGGCAGCGCACCTCGATGCTCGGCGATGCGCCCACGCTCATCCAGCGCAACTGGATCGTCCCGTTCTCGCCGCGGATGACGGGTGCGCTGTCGATGCCGTACAGCGGGCTGCGCTCCAGGTAGCCCCGCAGGTCGGTCTGCCCCAGCACGACGTCGTCGTCGACGTGCACCACGGCATCTCCCGCATACAACGTCAACCCCACGTCCAGCCGCCCTGCTTCGAGACAGCGCGCCCAGACACGCGCCACCTCGAGGGGGTGCGATGCCGGCGACAGCCCCAGCTGGGGATCCGAGTGGGTGGACGGCCTCTGCATGACCTCATCAGTCATCATGACCACCTCCTACGGTCATCGTCCCCGATAGGTGCACCGGCGCCAAGGGGCCAACGTCACACGCTCACGATGAAGGGTCGAACGCCCCTGGCGAGAACGCACCGAGCAACGCATCGTCTCGTGACATGGACCCGTTGATCACGTCGCCGATCGTCCTCACCCCAGACGCGATCGCCGCCATCCCGCCTGTTCCGCTCGGATCGATCGATGGTGTCACCCACCGTGTGCTGTGGACCGACGGCACGTCGATCGCCGGCGTGCTGACCGTCGAGGCTCGGCATCGGCTGGGAGCGCACACTCACCACCTCAACCATCACCACCTCTGGGTGCTCGAAGGTCGCGCACTGGTCCTCGGTACCGAGGTCGGACCGGGCTCCTACGTGCACATCCCCAGTGGCGTGGAGCACGACATCGACGCGACGACGTCAGACGGTTGCACGGTCTTCTACCTCTACCTGCGGCCATCGAGCTGACCCGGGCGTCGGCGAGAACTTCTCGTGGCAGACGAGTGTCATCGTCAGAGGTGCACGCTCGCTCGTGCGACCTCTGTCGCGAGCAGATCGAACTGCTGACCCAGCACCACGGCGAGGTCCCCACGCACCGGCCCGTGCAGCCACTCCTCGAGTGCCCGACGCAGGACGACGTGGCAGATCGACGCCAGGAGCTCGCACGCAGCATCGGGTCGGCGCAGGCCGCGCCGCTCGGCGATCGCTTCGGCCATGGTTCGGGCGTGCTGCTCCCGGTTCACCTGCTCGCGCCCTCGCAGCACCATCGACGACCCGACGGCGAGCTCGTACAGCTGGATCCGCTCGCGGAGCCGGCTGACGCCCGGCGCGAGCACCACGAGTGCATGCCGCGCAGCGTCGAGATCGGAGAGCCCGGGAGGCTGCGCGATGAAGACCCCGTGGAACGAACGCATGAAGTCGTAGGCGCCGAAGAACAGCACCGACTCCTTCGTCGGGAAGTAGCGGAAGAACGTCCGTGGCGAGACACCCGCCGCTTCCGCGATCTCCTCGGTGCTGGTCGCCTCGTAGCCCTTCGTCGCGAAGAGGCGCAGCGATGCCTCGACGAGCGCGTGGCGGGTCTGCGCCGACCGCTCGGCTCGACGTACTGGGGATGCCGGCATGGTTCCTCCTCCGTCGGCGCTCGTGGCCGGGCGTTCGCGCCCACGGCGGGTGGCAGTTGGCTGTCAGTTCGAGCTCGACGCTAACGCGCGGCAGAGCCGTCCTCGTCGATGACGAGCCGGTAGACGTTGGTGTCCCGAGCCTCGAAGCCGATGCGCTGGTAGAGCCGGTTCGCTGCCGCGCGAGCGGGTCGTGACGTGAGGTCCACGGTCTTCGCGCCCTTCGAAGCGGCGAGCTGCACGGCGAAGCGGTTCAGCAGATCGCCGACGCCCTTGCCCCGCGCCGCGTCGTCGACGACCACGTCCTCGATCCACGCCCGCACGCCCGTCGGGATCCGGAACACGACGAGCGTCAGCGCGCCGAGGATGTCGTCGCCCTCCTTCGCGAGCAGCACATCCGTCGCGGGTGAGGCGATCATCTCGGCGAGCTCCGCGCGCGTCGGAGGCGGTGAGCTCCTCGACAGCTGCGGGATGAGTCGGGCGAAGGCGTCCACGAGCTCGGACGTCGCTTCCTGGGCGATCTCGACGACAGGTGCGGTCACGGATCGGGCACCGTAGCGAACGCCGAGCAGCACGGCTCGTCGGTCGGGCCGCCCGCGCACCAGAGTGGCGCACATGGACGATGCGACGCTCTCTGCGAAGGCCCGGACGCTCGGCTCGCTGCTCGAACCCGTGACCGGGCAGGTGTACTTCTCGCCGGAGTGCCATGCGGAGTACGTCGCGCTCGGCTTCGGTCCGAGCCCGGGCGAGGCGAACGGCGTCGCCCTCCCCGACGGACCGGCCTACTTCACGAGCCGCGGCTCGGTGATGGGGCAGGTCGCCGGCGAGGTGATCGCCGCAGCGTTCGCCGTGTTCAACCCTGCGGTCGTCGTGCCGTGCGTCCAGCTCGGCTGGACGCTCACGGACGCGACGACGATCTGCGCAGCCCGCGACCGCGGCGCCATTGGGCAGCTCCGGCGCATCCTCGGCGACGAACCGGAAGGTCTGGCCCGGGTCACCGCGATCCTGCAGCGGATGGTCGAGCCGCTCCGCCCCGAAGGTCGACCACTCTTCGCCGGGCTGCGCTCGCAGGGGCTGCCCGCCGACCCGATCGGTGCGATGTGGCGCCTCGGCGACATGTTCCGGGAGTACCGCGGCGATTCGCACACGGCGTCGTGGATCTCGGCGGGTTTCGACGCCACCGAGATCGGCCTGGTCTCGGAGCTGTACTGGGGCTTGCCGCCGAGGTCGTACAGCCGAACCAGGAGCTGGACGACCGCCGAGTTCGATGCAGCGACCGAGCGGCTGCGGCAGCGTGGGCTCCTCGACGAGGCCGGCGGCGCGCTCACCGGAGCGGGACGGGAGCTGCGCGAGGAGGTCGAGGTGGCGACCGATCGCCAGATGCGCGCCGCGATCGGCGCCGGCGGCGAGGAGCTCGACGAGCTGTTCGGGTTGCTCGCGCCGTGGGGCGCGGACGTACGCGCGGCCGGCGGCTACCTCGCTTCGGGGCCGCACGACCTCGCCAAGGCCGCCAGCGGCCGCGGGTAGGGTCGACGAGTGCTCCTCGACTCGCTGACCGCCGATCCGCTCGACTTCGCGGAACGTACCGGCTGGGACGCCAAGCCCGAAGGCCTGTGCCGCGGCGACGTCTGCGTCCCTGCGCCGGGGGCACGGCACGAGGACGGCACGATCGACGTCACCGTCGCCGCCGCTCGACTCGGCATGCCGCTCGTGCACGACGAGCTGCACGGGCTGTGGGCGCTCGGCCCCGCCACCGCGACCGGCACGGCGCTGCCGACGGCCACCGCGGCGGACCCGACGCTCATCGACCGCGACGGTGGGGACTTCAGGCTGTCCGCGCTGCACGGCCGCAAGGTGCTGCTCGTCGCCTGGGCCAGTTATTGAGGTTGTCGCACCAGCCTGCCCGGGTGGCAGGCACTCCACAGCGAGCTCGAGCCGAAGGGCCTGACGGTCGTGACCGTCGCACTCGACGTCGAACCCGCCCATGCCCATCCGTGGATCGATGCCGCATCCCCGACGCACCCGAGTCTGATCGACACGACCCACGTCACCGGTGAGCTCTTCGGCTTCGTGAACATCCCGATGGCCGTGTGGATCGACGAGACCGGCACGCTGGTGCGCCCGGCGGAGTCGGCGAGCATCGAGCGCAGCTCGCTGCGCGACATGGCCATCCCTGAGGGGTTGTCGGAGCGGATGACGCTGCTGCTGACCGAGGTCAAGAACATCCCGGACGACGCCGAGGCGTATCGCGCCGCGATCGCCGACTGGGTCGAGCAGGGCGCGAAGAGCCGCTTCGCCCTCGACCCGGACGAGGTCGTCGCTCGGTCGCAGCCGCGGGGCGACGACGAAGCCCGTGCCGCGGCCTGCTTCGAGCTGGGCGAGCACCTCCGCCGCACCGTCGGGCCCGAGGCCGCCGTGCCGTGGTGGCGCGAGGCGCACCGGCTGTACCCCGGCAACTGGACCTACAAGCGTCAAGCGTGGACGCTCGTGACCACGCCCGAGGGTGCCGCCGCCAACGATCTGGTCCAGGACGCCAACGACGTGTACGAGGGCAACTGGCTCGACGACGTCATCGCCGGAGGAGGCGGCGCCGCGTACACCGTGCGCCCTCAGCTGTAGCGTTCGGGTGGTGGAGCACGTCCGTTGGCACAGTGATCTGCAGCTGCGGCACCCGGTGATGATCGCCGGATTCACCGGCTGGAACGACGCCGCCGATGCGGCGTCGACGGCCGTGCGCTCGTTGATCGAGGGATGGGGTGCAACCCTCCTCGCGAGCATCGATCCCGAGGAGTTCACGGACTTCTCGACCATCCGCCCCCACGTCCGACTGACCGACGACATGACCCGCGAGATCGTGTGGCCCCAGGTCGCAGTGTGGGCGGCATCGACGTCGGGCGGTGACGTCCTGCTGGTGCTCGGACCCGAGCCGAGCTTCCGGTGGCGCACGTTCTGCGAGCAGCTGCTCGTCATCGCCCGCCGCTTCGACACGACGATGGTGCTGACGCTGGGTGCGCTGCTCGCAGACGTCTCGCACACGCGCAGCGTCCAGCTGATCGGCACCGCGTCCGATCCCGATCTCATCGACAAGTACGACCTGCAGCGATCGCGCTACGAGGGCCCGACCGGTATCGTCGGCGTCCTTCACGACGCCTGCGGCACGGCAGGCATCCCGACCGCCTCGCTCTGGGCGGCGACGCCCGCGTACGCACGCGAGATCCCCTCACCCAAGGCGGCGCTGGCACTGATCCGGCGGGCGAGCGACATGATCGGCACAGCCGCGCCGATCGGCATGCTCGCCTCGGAGATCAGCGAGTACGAGGACCAGGTGGAGGAGATGATCTCCACCGACGACGACCTCCCCGGCTACGTCCGGCGTCTGGAACGCATGGCCGACGACGATGACGACGAGGACGAGGACGAGGACGAGCCCGGCGACGAGGCCTCGATCGACGTCGAGAGCGGTGACCAGCTCATCGAGGAGCTCGAGCAGTTCCTGCGCGACCAAGGTGACGGTCCCGGCTGACGCGCACGCCGGCAGATCGACCATCATGGGTCGGTGCGCCGTGCGATCGTCCCTCTCTCGCTCGTGCTCGCCGTCGGCGCGCTCGCGGCGTGCGGTGGCGGCAGCAACGACGCCACGGCGACGATCCTCGTACCCGAGGACTTCGCCACGATCCAGGCCGCGGTCGACGCCGCCGACCCCGGCGACCTCGTGCTGATCAGCCCAGGCACGTACGAGGAGGCCGTCGACGTCGAGACGCCGCGCATCGTGATCCGCGGGCTCGATCGCAACACCGTCATCCTCGACGGTGACGACCGGCTGGCGAACGGGTTCTCGGTCGAGGCCGGTGGCGTCGCCATCGAGAACCTCACCGTCCGGCGCTACCAGCAGAACGGGATCCTCTTCAACGGCGCATACGAGGAGGACGGTTCGCTCGATCCGGCGAAGACCTACGGGGCGGGCGACGACGTCCTGCTCGGCTATCGCGCCTCGTACGTGACGGCGCACAACAACGGGCTCTACGGCATCTACGCGTTCGCGGCTCGCGGTGGGCTGATCGAGCACGTCTACGCGAGCGGCCATCCCGACTCCGGCGTCTACGTCGGGCAGTGCAAGCCGTGCAACGTCGTGATCACAGATGCCACGGCAGAGCTGAACGCGATCGGGTACTACGGCACGAACGCCTCGGGTGGCGTCTACATCATCGACTCCGTCTTCCGCAACAACCGCCTCGGCATGACCCCGAACTCGCAGGACCAGGAACTGCTCGCACCGCAGATCGAGACCGTCGTCGCCGGCAACCTGGTCGTCGACAACGCTGATCCCGACGCACCGAACATCGCGAGGGGGTTCTTCGGCGGCGGCATCGCGATCGGAGGTGGCACGGCGAACACGATCGTGAAGAACCGCGTGAGCGGTCACCCGGCGTTCGGCATCGGCGTCCTCCCGCTCGGGGACTACGAGCCGGAGCGCAACACCGTGCTGGGCAACGTGCTGGAGGACAACGGCGTCGACCTCGCGTACCTCGCGGCGCAGGGCACGGTCACGACGAAGGGGAACTGCTTCGCCGGCAACAGCTTCACGACGTCGGTGCCCGCCGGCATCGAGACCGCGATGCCGTGCCCCGGTGCCGATCGCCCGCTGGAACCGGCGAGCTACGAACTGCCGGCAGCCCCACCCGGCGTCGACTACCGGGCGATCCCAGCACCGGCGGCGCAACCGACGATGCCCGACGCCGCGACGGCGCCACCGTCATCCGCCTCCTCGACGCCGCCTGCGGTGGACGTCGACGCGATCGTCGTGCCGGCAGCGCGGTGAGCGAGCGCAGCGTACTGGCCCGAGCGGCCGAGAGCGGAGAGCGATGAGCATCGTCCGCTCTTGGTTCCGGGTCGTCACGGCCATCACGGTCGCCGTGCTCGTGGTCGCCGGCTGCGGCGGGGACGACGACAGCGCTTCGCCACGACCGCTCACCGACGACGAGGCGAACCTGCTCGCGAACGCGCTGTTCGACAACTATGCGGCGGGCGGCGCGACGTTCCAGCTCGCCATCCAGGTCGCCCCTGGAGCGACGATCAACCTGCAGGGCGAGATCGACTGGTCGACCCATCGCGGTCACGCGATCGTCGTCGGCAAGGGTACGGAGGAGGGCATCCAGGAGGTGTTCTGGGACGACGCCAGCGTGGTCGAGCGGCGCGACGGGCTCGTCTCCGTCCTCGCCCAGACCGGCCACCCGGGGGTCGGCTTCGTCGGTCGCCCGGTCGACGTGGAGCGCCGGGATCTCGACCAAGCACTGGCATTGGTGACCGGCCTCGCCAGCGAGCAGCGCGACAACCCGCTACTGATCAAGCAGACCGAGGGCTCGGGCTTCGTTCGCACGGACGAGTTGCACGGCGTCGCCGCGAACGTGCTGCGCTACGGCCCGCTCACCACCTATTGGCTCGCCGCCGACGACGCGCGCATGCTCCGCTTCGAAGGCAACAACACACCCGGGACACGGCCGGTCGTGATCGAGCTGCTCGGTCTCGGCGCCCAGCAGATCGAGCCGCCACCGTCCGACCAGATCGTCGACGTCGCCGAGATCGCGGAGCTGTACGACGGCGTGGTCAGCGCGCCGGCATCCGGCTGACGCTCGGTTCGAGCGACCACCCGCACACGACCGCCACATCCGGCCGCCGCACCCGGCCGGGCGCACACGATCGTGCTGCGTCAGCGCATCGCGTCGGGCAACCGCGCAGCGTGGACGATCACGAGTCGCTTCGTGGCACGGGTGAGCGCGACGTAGAGCGCTCGCAGCCCCTGCGCCTCGGACGTGACGATCTGCGACGGTTCGACGACGACCACACCGTCGAGCTCGAGACCCTTCACGACGCTGACCGGCACGACGGTGACATCGTCCACGAGTCCGCCTCGCGTGGCGCGGCCGTGCTCGATGCCGGCCTCGGTGAGCGCGGCGGCGATCTGCTCGACCAGTTCGTCAGGCACGACCACCGCGAGGCTGCCGTCGCCGATGTCCGCGGCGAGCCCCTTCACGGCCGTCGCCGTGGCGGTCGTCAGCTCCGCAGCGGAGGGTACCTCGACGAACGACGGCGGCACGTCGCCGGCGCGCACGGACGTGGGCGCGCGCAAGTCCGGCGTCGCTGCCATCATCACCCTCGTGGCCAGCTCCATGATCTGCGCCGGGATGCGGTAGCCGATGCTGAGCCCGACGACGCGGGACTCCTTGCGGTCGGGCAGGTGGACGAGCACGTCGTCCCAGCTCGACGGCGCGAGCGGACCGGTCGCCTGGGCGAGGTCGCCGACGATCGTCATCGAGCCGTTCAGCGAACGGCGCGTCGCCATCCGCAACTGCATCGGGGTGAGGTCCTGCACCTCGTCGATCACGATGTGTCCGTAGGTGCGGATCTCGTGCGATTCGTCGGTCTTGCCCGAGCGGGTCGGCCGCGGGCCGAGCACCTCTCGCGCCTCGTCGAGCAGGGCGATGTCGGCGTTGCTCCAGCGGACGTCACGCAGATCTGTTGCTCGTGGCCGGTAGAGCGTCGACCACTCGTCTTCGGACAGCACACCGTCTGCCGCGAGCCGGACGAGCCCCTTCGAGCCGAAGAGATCGTGCAGCAGCTCGGTCGGCGTGAGGACCGGCCACATCCGCTCGAACGCGGCGCGGACCTCGTCGTAGTGCCGCACCGCCTCCCGGACCTGTTCCGGCGTGACGTCGTCGCGGCTGCTCGCCGCGAGCGCCGACCAGACCTCGGTCTCGACGAAGCGCCGCGTGGCGTTGTGGCGCCGGCCGCGGCGACGGGCGGCTTTCACGATGCGGACGCTGTCGTTGGCCCGCAGCCGCAGGTAGGTGGCGCCGAACGGCACGATCAGGTCGTCGCGCAGGGGCCGCTCACGATCCCGGACCGCCTTCTCGATGACCCGGCTCATGCGGACATCGCCCTTCACGCGCGCGGCGAGCTCGGTCTCCTTGCCGCCGAACGCGGCATCGTCGACGAGATCCGAGAGCACGACCTGCTCGACTCCCGCCTCGCCGAGCGACGGCAGCACCTGCTCGATGTAGCGGAGGAAGACCCGGTTCGGCCCGATGACGAGCACACCCTGGTCTTCGAGCGGGAACCGATAGGTGTAGAGCAGGTAGGCGGCGCGGTGGAGCGCGACGACCGTCTTGCCGGTGCCCGGGCCACCCTGGACGACGAGCACCCCGGCCTGTGGCGAGCGGATGATCTCGTCCTGCTCGCCCTGGATCGTGGCGACGATGTCGCCCAGCCGGCCGGTCCGGCCGCGCTCGAGCGACTCGAGCAGGGTGCTGTAGCCCTGCAGCCCGTTCGACGACGCGCTCACACGGGTGACGCCGCCGGCCGTCTGACCATCGAGTCCCTCGTCGTGGCCGATGCCGAGGTGGCCCTCGCCGAACAACTCGTCCTCCAGGCCGAGCAGCTGGCGACCCTTCACCGCGAAGTGACGCCTGCGCAACAACCCCATCGACTCGCGGCCCGTGGCCCGGTAGAACGGCTCCGCGACCGGCGCCCGCCAGTCGATCACGACCGGGTCCCGGTGCTCGTCGGCGATGGCCAGGCGGCCGATGTGGAAGCTCTCGATCGCGTCGGGGCCTTCGGCGTGACGATCGATGCGACCGAACACGAGCGCGGCACCGCCGAGATCGAGCTGCGTCAACCGGTTGACCAGGGCTTCGTCGAAGACGTCGCGCTCGTAGCGGGCCTGGAAGGTCCCGCCCACGCCGATGCCCGCCTCGGTCAGGTCACGGAGCTTCCACGCGTCGGTGCGGCTGCGTTCCAGGCAGTCGTACGCGTGATCGATGTACGCCTGCTCTGCGGCCAGATCGGGGTGCTGCTGGGTCATGCGTCCTGTCGCTCCCTGCACGCAAACCGCCGGTCGGCCTCGATCAGGGGTCTCGCTACTCTATCGGCCGGGCCACGCCGCGCCAGGCGCCTCGTTACTACGAACACACGTTCGATGATAGTCGCCCCACAGACCCGCGTCATCCCCCTCTCTGGCGGCCCGAACCCCTGGTGACCGGCGGCCCGGAGGCCGAGCACACCGCATCTGCTGGATAGCGTGAGAGCGCCCATGACCGCCGCGCCAGATTCTCCCTTCCTCGCCGCGGCCCAGGGCCGTCCGGCCGTCCACACCCCGGTCTGGTTCATGCGCCAAGCCGGCCGCAGCCTGCCCGAGTACCGCGCCCGCCGCGGTGAGGGCAGCATCCTCGATGCCATCAAGCAGCCGGAGCTGGCGGCCGAGTTGACGCTCCAACCGGTGCGCCGCCACCACGTCGACGCGGCCGTGCTCTTCAGCGACATCGTCGTGCCCGCCCACGCGATCGGCTTCGGCATGGACGTCGCTCCCGGTACCGGCCCGGTGGCGGAGCGTCCGTTCCGCTCGGCGAGCGACCTCGCCCGCGTCCGCACGCTCGAGCCTGACGTCGACACTCCCTACGTGATCGAGACCTGCCGCATCCTCAGCCGCGAGCTCGACGTCCCGCTGCTCGCGTTCGCCGGCGCACCGTTCACGGTCGGGAGCTACCTGATCGAAGGCCGGCCGTCGCGCACCTACGAGCACACGAAGGCGCTCATGCGGACGGACGAGGCGACGTGGCACGAGCTCATGGGCCGGCTCGCGGACGCCGCGATCGCGTCGATCGCCAGCCAGCTCGACGCTGGCGCCGAGGCGTTCCAGCTGTTCGACTCGTGGGCCGGAGCGCTCGGCCGGGCCGACTACCAGCGGTTCGTCGCGCCGCACTCGCGCAAGGTCTTCGCTTACCTCGCGGCGAGCCATCCGAACGCGCCGGCGATCCACTTCGGCATCGGTTGCGACCACCTGCTGGAGGCGATGTACGCGACCGGTCCCAGCGTGATCGGGCTCGATTGGCGCACACCGATCTCCGACGCCCGTCGCCGCCTCGGCCCGGACACCGTCGTCCAGGGCAACCTCGATCCCGCGCTCGTGCTCGCCGGCACGGACGTCGCACGAGCGGGTGCCACTGACGTGCTCGCCGACAACGCCGGTCACCCCGGACACATCTTCAACCTCGGCCACGGCGTGCAACCGAACACCGACCCGGCGGTGCTCACCGACCTGGTCGCGTTCGTCCACGAACGGAGCGCTCGATGACCGCGCCGACAGCGGTGCTCCTGATGGCGTACGGCACACCGGGGACGCCTGAGGAGATCGAGCCGTACTACGTCGACATCCGTCGCGGCCGGCCACCGACGCCGGAGCAGCTCGCCGAGCTCATCGCCCGCTACGACGCCATCGGCGGCATCTCCCCGCTCGGCGAGCGGACGGAGGCACAGCGCGTCGCGTTGCAGGCGGCGCTCGATCACCGGGCGCCGGGAAGGTTCGAGGTCGTCCTCGGGATGAAGCACGCCGAGCCGAAGATCGAGACCGCAGTGGCCGACCTCGCAACCCGAGGTTTCCGGCGGATCGTCGCGCTCGTACTCGCACCGCACTACTCGTCCTACTCGATCGGCCAGTACGTCGACAGGGCGCGGGCCGCCGCCGAGCCGCACGGCATCGAGGTTGCCGCCATCGAGAGCTGGGCCACGGAACCGGCCTTCGTCGAGTTCCTCGCGCGCGAGGTGGAGAAGCACCTCGCGCGGATGCCGGCGAACACGAAGGTGCTCTTCACGGCGCACGCGCTGCCACAACGGATCATCGATGCGGGTGATCCGTACCCCGGCGAGCTGCGCGCCACGGCGGAGGCGGTCGCCGCCGTCGCCGGATTGGCCGAGTGGAGCGGTTGGGGCATCGCGTGGCAGTCGGCCGGTCGGACGCCCGAACCGTGGATCGGTCCGGACATCCTCGCCGTGGTCAGCGACCTCGCCGCGGCCGAGAACGCCGACGGTCTTCTCGTCTGTGCGTGCGGGTTCGTCGCCGATCACCTCGAGGTGCTCTACGACCTCGACATCGAGGCGGCGACGAAGGCGGCAGAGCACGGGCTCGCGTTCGAGAGGACGGCGTGCGTCAACGATGATCCGACGGTGATCGGTGCGCTCGCTGACCGGGTGATCGAGGCCGTCCGGTGACGTCCGCGCGCACGGGACGGATCGCGATCGTCGGCGGCGGCATCACCGGGCTCGCAGCGGCGTGGGAGCTCGCCCGCTCCGGGATGCTACCAGTGGTGTTCGAAGCGGACGCGCGGCTCGGCGGGAAGATCCGCACGTCCTCGCTCGGTGGACTGCCTCACGTGGACGAGGGACCGGACGCCTTCCTCGCCCGCGTGCCCTTCGCAGTCGAGCTGGCGGGCGAGCTCGACCTCGGCGAGCGCCTCGTCGCGCCGGCGACGGGGACCGCGTTCGTCGCCCACGCCGGCCGGCTGCACCCGATCCCGGCGGGTCTCGTGCTCGGCGTGCCGGCGGGACTCGCCGGTCTCGCCCGGTCGCACTTGCTCTCGTGGCGCGGCAAGGCGCGCGCCGCGCTCGACATCGCGCTTCCTCGGCGCAGCATCGCCCACGACTCGCTCGGAAAGGTGATCCGCGACCGGTTCGGCGACGAGGTGCTCGAGCGGCTGGTCGATCCCCTCGTCGGCAGCATCAACGCCGGCGGGGCCGACGAGTTGAGCATCCTCGCATCCACCCCCCAGATCGCCGCAGCGGCCGAGCGCAGCCGCAGCCTGCTGATCGGGCTGCGGACGACGCCACCCTCCGGGACGGGACCGGTGTTCCTGACACCGCGCTCGGGCATGGCGTCGCTCGTCGAGCGCCTCGTCGCTTCGCTCTGCGAGGCCGGTACCGACCTGCGCACGTCGACGGCCGTCACGTCGATCGAGCCTGCGCCGGCGGGGGACGGACACCTCGTCAACGGTGAGGCCTTCGACGCGGTGATCATCACGACACCCGCGTTCGTGACCGCGCCACTCCTGCGTCCGCTGCTGCCAGACGTGGCCGACGCGCTCGACCGCATCCCGTACGCCGGCGTCGTGATGGTGAGCCTCACCGCGCAGGGCGACGCGCTGCGCGGCGTGCCCGCTGGCAGCGGCTACCTGGTGCCCAAGCCGGAGCAGGGTCACGTCACGGCGGTGTCGCTGGCGTCACGGAAGTGGGCGCACTGGCAACAGCCGGACGGCACGGAAGTGCTGCGGATCTCACTCGGACGGCACGGCCGTCAAGCACCGCTCGACATGGATGACGACCTGGTGCTCGCCACCGCCCTCTCCGAGGTCAGCGGCCACCTCCGCCTCGACACGGAGCTGGTCCCGAGCGCGGTGCGGATCACCCGGTGGCAACGGGCCTTTCCGCAGTACCTGCCCCACCACCTCGATCGCATCGACGAGATCGAGGCCGCGGTGAGCGCAGCGCACCCCACCCTTGTGCTGGCCGGCGCCGGCTTCCGAGGCATCGGGATCCCCGCGTGCATCCGCCAGGGCCGGGCAGCGGCCAGCGCGATGACACAGCACGCCGTCGGCTCGCGAGAATGACCGCTGTGCACCGTTCTTCCCGCTGGGCCGCTCGCGCAACGCTGATCGCCGTTGCCGTCCTCTTCGCGGCGTGCGGGAGCGACTCGAAGGACGTTGCCGAGGATGTGCCGATGCTCGTCGCGCCCGCGACCACATCGACCGCAGCGCCGGCGCCCACGAGCACGACGCTCGCGAGCACCACGTCGGCCGCTCCGGCGACCACCACCACGATCGCGTTGCCCGTACCCGCAGCGGTGCCCGGACCAGGGGTCGTCGAACCCGTCATCGAGCTCGCCACGATCGAGATCCCGAAGATCGGCATCGCAAAGAAGATGTTCGAAGGCGTCACGCTCGGCACGCTCGACCACGGCCCCGGCCACTGGCCGGGATCGGCGCTCCCGGGCCAGATCGGGAACATGGTGGTCGCCGGTCATCGGATGAGTCACGATCGCCCCTTCCGCGACCTCGACCTGCTCGTACCCGGTGACGAGATGGCGCTGTCCGACGCGACGGGTCGCCACGTGTACCGCGTCGTCAGCACCGAGATCGTCCAGCCCGATGCGCTGTGGATCCTCGACCAGACGCCGGCCGCCACGGCGACGCTCTTCGCCTGCCATCCGAAGGGGTCCACGAAGCAGCGCATCGTCGTGCACCTCGAGCTCGACCCCGCCGCCTGATCTTCTTGCGCCTTCCAACGCGATCGTCGTTCGCCCACGGCGCAGCCAGCCTGGGTGCCGGCGCGCTCGTCGGCGCGTCGCTCCCGCCGTGGGGCTGGTGGCCGCTCGCGTTCCCCGGCATCGCCGTGCTCGACCGCCTCGTGGCGGACCAGCAGCCGGGTGTCAGGTTCCGTCGCGCCGCGTTGTTCTCCGCCGGATGGCTGGCGCCCGGCATGGGCTGGATGTGGTTCCTGACGGCGCCCGGCTATGTGGCGGCCGTCGCGATGTACGCCGCGTTGCACGGCGCGGCCCTCGCCATCGCACCCGCCGGACGCTGGCGATGGCTGGCGCTCCCGGCCGCGCTGACGATGGCCGAGGCGATCAGGTTCACGTTCCCCTTCGGCGGGGTGCCACTTGCGAGCCTCGCGGTCAGCCAGGCCGTCGGCCCGCTCGCCGAGCTCGCGCGCGTCGGCGGCGCGTTGCTGATCACGTGGGCCACACTCCTCGTTGGGGTTGCGCTGTCGCTGCTCTGGACGCGGCGGGTGCGGCGCTCGATCGTCGCGATCGCGCCCGTAGCGGTCCTGCTCGCGTTCGCGATCGTCGCTCCTGACGGCACGCCGACGGGGCGCACCATCGAGGTCGCGCTCGTCCAGGGGGGTGGGCCGCAGGGCACCCGCGCGATCGACACGAACGCGCGCGAGGTCGTCGAGCGTCACCTCGCCGCCACCCGGACGCTGTCACCCGGACCGGACCTCGTGGTGTGGCCCGAGAACGTGATCGACGTCGATCGCTTCGAGACCAGCGTCGAGCGGGAAGAAGTCGCCGCCGAAGCCGAGCGGCTGGATGCACCGATCATCGTCGGCATCACCGAGGAAGCGGTCGGCCGGGACGCGTTCGTCAACGCCCAAGTCGTGGTGCTCCCCGACGGCACCGTCAGCAGCCGCTACGAGAAGGTGCGGCGCGTGCCCTTCGGCGAGTACATGCCGATGCGCGGCCTGCTCCGATCGCTCGGCGCGCCGGTCGACCAGGTGCCGCGCGACGCCGTGGCCGGCGTCGGTCCCGCATACCTCGACACGCCCGAGGGCCGCGTCGCGGTGGTGATCTCGTGGGAGGTGTTCTTCGGAGGGCGCGCCCGGGACGGCGTCGGCAAGGGCGGCCTGCTGCTCATCAACCCGACCAACGGATCGAGCTACACCGGCACCGTGCTGCAGAGCCAGCAGGTCGCCTCGTCGCGGCTGCGCACGATCGAGACAGGGCGATGGGAGGTGCAGGTGTCCCCGACCGGGTTCAGCGCGTTCGTCACGCCCGACGGCGACGTGCTGCAGCGAACCGGCGTGAGCGAACGGGCGGTGCGAACCCAGGAGGTGGAGCTGCGCGACGGCTCGACGATCTACGTCAGCATCGGCGATCGGCCGGTGATCGGCCTCGCCGCACTGGTGCTCCTGGCCACCGTCGCACCGCTCAGGCGACCTCGATCAGCACGGTCACGGGGCCGTCGTTGACGAGCGCGACCGCCATCTCGGTCCGGAACCGGCCGGTGGCGACGACGGCGCCGAGGCGGCGCAGCTCGGCGACGACGGCATCGACCAACGGCTCAGCCTGTTCGGGGCGGGCAGCGGCGATCCAGCTCGGACGTCTGCCCCCGGACGTGTCGCCGTAGAGCGTGAACTGGCTGACGACGAGGACCTCCTTCGACGTCTCGGCGACGGACCGGTTCATCACACCGTCGTCGTCGTCCATCACGCGCAGGTTCCAGATCTTGTCGGCGATCCGACGCGCGCTCGCCTCCGTGTCCGTGTGCGTGACGCCGACGAGCACACAGAGGCCGTGCCCGATCTCACCGACGATCTCGTCGCCCACCGTCACGTTGGCGCCCCTCACACGCTGCACCAAGGCTCTCACAGGCCCCATGTTCACAGCCGCGGCCGGCTGCGAGAGACTGGATCGGTGATCGAGCTCACGACCGAGACTGCCACCGTCATCGTCGACCCCGCAGCGGGCGGCCGCGTCGCGTCGATCGTGATCGGCGGCCGCGAGGTCCTCGTGACCGGCTCGCCGAGCGACGACCCGATGTCGTGGGGGGCCTTCCCGATGGTCCCGTGGGCCGGCAGGGTGCGCCACGGTTGCTTCTCGTTCGAAGACCGCGTGTACGAGCTCCCGATCAACTTGGCGCCGCACGCGATCCACGGCACGGGTTTCACGCGGGCGTGGGC
Source organism: Acidimicrobiia bacterium (assembly GCA_050248955.1). Classification (GTDB taxonomy): domain Bacteria; phylum Actinomycetota; class Acidimicrobiia; order Acidimicrobiales; family Ilumatobacteraceae; genus JBFWRK01. The sequence continues at coordinate 277,151 of JBFWRK010000005.1, read as the reverse complement.
GGTGGAGGACGACGGCTCGCTGAGCCTCACGCTCGACGAGGACTGGCCGTTCGGAGGAACAGCACGCCAGCACTTCGAGCTCCATGCGGACCACCTCGTCTGCGTGCTGGAGGTGGAAGCCGGAGATCAGCCCATGCCGGCCCAGGTGGGCTGGCACCCGTGGTTCCTGAAGCCCGACCAACTGCGGTTCGAAGCCGAACACGTCTACGTGCGCGACGACGAAGGCGTGCCGACGGGCGCGCTCGTGCCACCCGACGACGGCCCGTGGGACGACTGCTTCACCGGCGTGCGCCAGCCCGTCGAGCTGCACTACCCCGGCCTCTCGCTGCTCGTGTCGTCGAGCTGCGACCACTGGGTGCTCTACGACCAGCCGGAGCACGCAACGTGCGTCGAGCCGCAGTCCGGCCCGCCGGACGGCTTCACCCTGTGCCCCGAAGTCGTCTCGCCGGGTGAACCGCTCCGCCACACGATGACCATCGCCTGGCACACCCCCTGAAACGGCTGTCGCCCCGCCCGCCGCGGCGCCCGGCCGAATTCGCCACAACGTCGTGATGTTCACTCGAGGCGGCTGCGGGCCCCGGTGCGCGGCCCAGTCTCGCTCTCCCCCAAGGGTTCTCTGCTCGCCGACGACGCCCGACCGGTTCTCCGCTCCCATCCGGACAGCCAACGACCTCGCCCGATCAGAGACCGGGGCTGGTGACGCCGATGAGCAGAGAAGCGGCGTGTGGCCGGGGTCTCGTCGGCCCGATGACGACGTCGCACCCGCACACTCCGGCGCTCCAGCGTCACCAGCCGTTACGCGCAACCGCGGAACTCGCCACAAAGGCGTACGACGTGCGGTTCTGACGGCCTCTGACGCCTTTGTGGCGATTCGGTGACGGTCAGTTGTCAGTGTGGGTGTCAGTTACCGGGTAGTAGGACCCCTCGATAGGCTCGACCGCCATGCGTTCTCCCGTGGACCCGGATGGTCCGCTCCGAATCGCCTACCTCACGTACCGCGGGAAACCGCACGTCGGTGGTCAGGGGGTGTACACCCGTCACCTGACGAAGGCACTCGTCGATCTCGGTCACCACGTCGAGGTGTACAGCGGCCAGCCATATCCCGTGCTCGACGAGCGCGTGACCCTGCACCAGATGCCGAGCCTCGACCTCTTCAACGACCACTACCCCGGTCGCTTCCCCGGCTTCTGGGAGATCAAGACGCTCGGTGACGTCGTCGAGACGGCGCAGTTCGCGACCGGCGTCTTCAGCGAACCACTCGCCTTCAGCGTGCGCGCGCTGCAGGCGCTCAAGCGCCGCACACGCGACTTCGACCTCGTGCACGACAACCAGTGCCTCGGCTACGGCATCCTCGGGATCGAGAAGAAGATCCCGACGATCATGACGCTGCACCACCCGATCACGAAGGATCGCGAGCTCGAGATGAGCCACGCGGCGAACTGGTACAAGCGGTGGTCGGTCGGACGGTGGTACTCGTTCGTGAAGATGCAGGGCCGGGTCGCGAGCCGGATGCCGCGCATCGTCGTCGTGAGCGAGAACTCGATCAAGGACATCAACGGCGACATGGGCGTCTCGCTCGACCGGATGCGGCTCGTGCCCGTCGGCGTCGATCCGGAGCTCTTCACGCCCCTGCCGCACATCGAGCGGCGGCCCGGTCACCTGATCACGACCGCGTCGGCCGATGTCGCGCTCAAAGGTCTTGCCTACCTGCTCGAGGCGATGGCGAAGGTGCGCACCGAGCGGGACGTCACACTGACGATCATCGGCAAGCCGAAGTCCGGCAAGAGCATGGACCTGATCGAGAAGCTCGGCCTGAGCGACGTGGTGGAGTTCGTCTCCGGCGTCACCGACGAGCGCATCGTCGAGCTGTACGCCGAGGCGCAGCTCGCCGTCGTGCCGAGCCTCTACGAAGGCTTCAGCCTGCCCGCCATCGAGGCGATGTCGACCGGCATCTGCCTCGTCGCCACGGATGGCGGCGCGCTCCCGGAGGTCACCGGCAAGGACGGCGAGACAGCGCTGCAGTGCCCGGCCGGCGACGTCGAGGCGCTCGCCGCTGCGCTGCGTCGGGGCCTCGACGACGACGAGCTGCGCGCCCGGGTCGGTGCGGCCGGCCGCGAGCGCGTCGTCGAGCGGTGGAGCTGGAGGCACTGCGCGGCGCTCACCGTCGAGCAGTACCGCGAGGTCCTCGCCATGCCCTCCAACGTCGCGAAGCTGCGACGAAATGGTCGGATCAGATGACGGTTGCCGCCACATGCTGACGGTCCGCTACGAGCAACTCGGCCTCCGCCCCGACGACCTGCTGCTCGATGCCGGCGCCGGCTTCGGTCGCCACGCGTTCGAGGCGGCAAGGTGCGGCGCGCGCGTCGTCGCGCTCGACTACGCCCACGACGAGCTGGTCGGGACACGGGCGACCTTCGGCGGCATGATCGATGCGGGCGAGATCGCCGCCGACCGTTTCGTCGCGGTCCTCCGCGGCGACGCGACGAAGCTGCCCTTCGCAGACGGCTCCTTCGACCGGGTCATCACCTCCGAGGTGCTCGAGCACATCCAGGACGACGTCGGTGCGATCAGCGAGTTCCAACGTGTGCTGAGGCCGGGCGGCGCGATCGCGGTCACCGTGCCGAGCTGGCTGCCGGAGAAGATCAACTGGATGCTCTCGGACGAGTACCACGCACCGAAGGCGGAGGGCGGCCACGTGCGGATCTACTCGGCAACGGAGTTGAAGGCGAAGCTGCGCAGTGCCGGGCTCACCGTCACGGGCAGTCACCACGCCCACGCGCTCCATTCCCCGTACTGGTGGCTGAAGTGTGCCGTCGGTCCCCGCAACGACGAGCACCGCGCCGTCAGCGCGTATCGGAAGTTCCTCGAATGGGACATCATCAAGGCCCCGACGGTCACGCGTCTCGCGGATCGCGCACTCAGCCCGGTCCTCGGCAAGAGCATCGTCGTCTACGCAACGAAGCCGGCCGCGACCGGCAGATCGGCGGGCACTGCCGCATGAGCCGCATCCCCGACCTGCCAGGCATCCTGAGCGCTGACGAGGTCGTCGAGACCGCAACGGCGATCGCCGCGCTGCAGCTCCCCAACGGGATGATCCCGTGGTACGAGGCCGGTCACTGCGATCCGTGGAACCACGTCGAGACCGCCATCGCGCTCGACATCGCCGGCATGCACACCGAAGCCGAGCGCGCCTACGAGTGGCTCGTCGAGACGCAGCGGCCGGACGGCGCGTGGCACAACTACTACTTGCCCGACGGGTCGATCGAGGATCCCAAGCTCGACACCAACGTGTGCGCCTACGTCGCGGCCGGCGTCTGGCACCACTGGCTCTGCACGTGGGACCGCGGCTTCGTCGACAACCTCTGGCCGACGGTCGAGAGGACGCTCGACTGGGTGACGTCGCTGCGACTCCCGAGCGGCGCCGTGCTCTGGGCGCGCGAGGTCGACGAGCAGCCGTGGGACTACGCATTGCTCACGGGCTCGTCGTCGATCTGCCACGCGGTCGAATGCGGACTGCAGCTGGCGGCGTTGGTCGGCGAGGAGCGTCCCGAGTGGCAGGCGCTCTACACCGGCCTGCAACACGTGATCCGCAACGAGCCGCATTCGTTCGAGCCCAAGGAACGTTGGGCGATGGACTGGTACTACCCGGTGCTCTGCGGTGTTGCTTCCGGCGAGGAGGCGAAGGCCCGACTCGCCGACGGGTGGGACACGTTCGTGATGGACGGCCGCGGCGTGCGTTGCGTCAGCGACGAACCATGGGTCACCGCCGCTGAGACGGCGGAGTGCGCGATCGCCTGCGCCGCGAGCGGTGATCTCGCGACGGCGGCCGATCTGCTCGAGTGGACGCGATCGCATCGGTGCGAGGACGGCTCGTACTGGACCGGCGTCGTGTACCCCGATCAGGAGCGATTCCCCGAGGGCGAACGGACCGCGTACACGGGTGCGGCCGTGATCATGGCCGCCGACGCCATCACCGGCGCCTCGGCGGGCAGCAAGGTGTTCGCCCCGCTCGTCCTCGACGACGACTGACCAGCCGCACACCCGAGGCGGCTGAGGGCCCGGCGCGCCGCCCAGTCCCGCTCTCCCCAGGTTCTCTGCTCGCCGACGACTCCCGACCGGTTCTCCGCTCCCATCCGGACATCCAACGACCTCGCCCGATCAGAGACGGGGGCTGGTGACGCGGATGAGCAGAGAAACGGCGTGGCTCGGGTCTCGTCCTCGACGACGACTGATCCAGCCCCGCAGGGCGTCACCAGGTGGGGTCGTGGGCCGCTCGGCGTCTCGTCCAGCCACCTTCGGTCCTGAGGCGGACGCGGTGGCCGTCACGACGGCGGCCGCGTGCGAGCGCCAGCGCGGCGGCCTCGATCTCGTCCTCGGAGACGAGCACCAGGTCGGCGGCCGCGCCGAGCGGGACGAAGCTGTCCTTCGACGCCACGCGCGCGATCGCACCGTCGTAGCCGGCGTCGACCAATCCGGCGATGATGCCCTCGCTCACGCCGCCACTGCGCCGCGTCTCGTCGACGACGAGCACGCGACCGATGTCCGCCGCGGCGAGCACCTCGTCGATCGGGAGCGGCGCGAGCCATCGCAGGTCGAGCACACGGCAGCGGATGCCGTGCGCGCGAGCGAGCCGAGCGGCGACGCGCAACGACAGGAAGAGTCCGTTCGCCCACGTGACGATCAGCAGGTCGCGTCCATCGCCGTAGCACCGTGACGACCCGATCGGCACGTGCTCACCCATGTCCGCCTCGAGCCACCCGCGGTCGCCGGGGTCGTGCAGATCGGTGGTGTGGTAGCGGGCGATCGGTTCGAGGAACACCGACACGGTGCCGTCCTCGGCTGCCGCGGCAATGCATGTCCGCAACATCGCTGCAGCATCGCCGGGCCGGCCGGGCGACGCGATCACGAGGCCGGGGATGTCGCGCAGCACTGCGACGGCGTCGTCGTTGTGGAAGTGGCCGCCGAAGCCCTTCTGGTAGCCGTACCCGGCGATCCGCACCACCATGCCGTTGCGGTAGGCGCCGTTCGAGAAGAACGCCATCGTCGCCGCCTCGCCGCGCAGCTGGTCCTCGGCGTTGTGGAGGTAGGCGAGGTACTGGATCTCGGGTATCGGGAGCAGGCCGGCGATGGACGTGCCGAGCGCGAGCCCGAGGATCGACTGCTCGTCGAGGATCGTGTCGAACACTCGCGCCGCGCCCGCCTGCGCGAGCAGACCTTTCGTGACCCCGTAGACCCCGCCCTTGGCGGCGACGTCCTCGCCGAACACGAGGACGCCCGGGCGGGCCGCGAGCACCTCCGCGAGCGTGCCGTTGATCGCCTGTGCCAGCGTCAGCTCGCGCGCCGCCGGCGCAGTTGCGGACGTCACAGCGCCGCTGCGCGTGATCGCCGCTGCGACCACCTCCGGTCGGCGCGGCGCGAGCGGCGCCATCACCTCGTCCGGAGTCGTCAGGCAGGCGCGGTCGAAGAGCCCGACGGCGACAGAGCGGGCCTCCACTCCGACTGCGTCGTACTGCGCGAGCAGCTCGCCCCCCGTGAACCGGCCGGTGCCGACGAGCAGCTGCGCCGTCGCGATGATCGGGTCGAGATCGAACGATGCGCGCACCTCGTCCGCCGATCGGTACGCGGACTCGGCATCGCTCCCTGCGTGCCCGAGGAAGCGGACCGTCCGCAGGTGGAGGAACGCCGGGCGCCGGCTGACCCGAGCCCAATCGACGAGCTCACTGACGACGGACAGCAGCGCCGCAGGATCGTGACCGTCGACCCGCTCGTAGCGCAGCCCGGGCCGATGTCCGTAGGCGGCCTCGATCCAACTCGGCGGCGTCCGCACGCTGATGCCGATCCCGTTGTCCTCGCAGACGAACACCAACGGCAGCGGCAGGCGCTGGTGCGCCGCATGTGCCGCTGCGTTGATCGCGCCGGCGGCGGTCGAGTGGTTCGCCGAGGCGTCTCCGAAGCTGCACACCGCGACCGAGTCGGTCGGCCACGCGATCTCGAGGCCGCTGAGCTTGGGTGCACGGCCGATCGCGAAGGCGACACCGACTGCCCTCGGCAGGTGCGAGGCGATCGTCGACGTCTGCGGGATGATCGACAGGTCCTCGTGGCCGATCACCTTGTGCCGCCCTCCGGCGATCGGCTCGTCCACACAGCCGAGCATCCCGAGCAGCACGTCGGGCACCGGGTCACGGCCGGCTTGCGCGGCGCGGGCCGCGTAGAACGCACCCGACCGGTAGTGCAACAGCGCCGGATCCGTCGTCCTCGTGGCGAGCGCGACCGCAGCATTGCTCTCGTGTCCCGCCGAGCCGATCGTGTAGTAGCCACGCCCGTGCTCCGACCGCATCCAGCGTGCGACGAGGTCGAGCTGCCGGCTCGTGATCTGGGCGCGGTACAGCGCCTCGAGCCGGCGGTCGCCGTCGTCGGGAGCGAGCGGCGCGACCGGCCGCCCCGCCGAGCCGAGGCCGAGCAACGCAGCGCGCAGGGCGGCATCGAGCGCAGCGGGAGTCGTGGGGTCGATCGGTGTGCTCATCGTTGCCTCGCCGTACTATCGCACGATCATGACGACCCTTCCCACGACGGAGCTGCTGCGCGGCCGAGCACTTGCCGCGCTGCGTCGCTGCGGCTCCCAGCCCGACCTGGCCGACGATGGCGCGCTCGCGGCGCGCACACCGATCACGGGAGGCGTCTTCGGACATCTCGCCGCCCACACCCCCGGTGATGTGGTCGATGCGGTCGGGCGGGCCGAGCAGGCCTTCGCCGATTGGCGCGACACGCCGGCTCCGGTGCGTGGCGGGCTCGTTCGCCGCCTCGGCGAGCTGCTCCGCGAACACAAGGACGACCTTGCCGAGCTCGTCACGATCGAGGTCGGCAAGATTCGCTCCGAGGGCCTCGGCGAGGTCCAGGAGATGATCGACATCTGCGAGTACGCGGTCGGGTTGTCGCGCCAGCTCGCAGGGCGCACCATCGCGTCCGAGCGGCCGGGTCACCGGCTGATGGAGACCTGGCACCCGTACGGGCCCACGGCGGTGATCACCGCGTTCAACTTCCCGGTCGCGGTGTGGTCGTGGAACGCCGCGATCGCGCTCGTCTGCGGCAATCCCGTCGTCTGGAAGCCGAGCGACCAGACACCGCTCACCGCGCTCGCCTGTCAGGCGCTGCTCGAACAGGCAGCGGCCGATGTCGGCGCACCGGCTGACCTGAACCAGGTGATCCTCGGCGACCGAGCGCTCGGCGAGGTGCTCGTCGACCACCCCGGCGTGCCGCTGGTGAGCGCCACGGGATCGACGACCATGGGTCGCTCCGTCGGCCCTCGCGTCGCCGCCCGCTTCGGGAGGAGCATCCTCGAGCTCGGCGGCAACAACGCGGCGATCGTCACGTCGAGCGCCGATCTCGACCTCGCCGTACGGGGCATCGTCTTCTCCGCCGTCGGCACGGCCGGGCAACGCTGCACGTCGTTGCGCCGCCTGATCGTGCACCGCTCGATCCACGACCAGGTCGTGAGCAGGCTCACCGATGCCTACCGGACGTTGCCGATCGGCGACCCGAGCGCCGAGGGCACCTTGGTCGGTCCGCTGATCAACGCCGTGGCCCATGAGCGGATGCAGGCCGCGCTCGCGTCGGCCGTGGCGGACGGCGGCACCGTCGTCGACGGCGGCCGGCGAGTCCTCGAACAGCAGGCCGACGCGTACTACGTGCAGCCGGCGCTCGTGACGATGCCGGGGCAGACCGACATCGTGAGGAGCGAGACGTTCGCCCCCGTGCTCTACGTACTGGTCTACGACGAGCTCGACGAGGCGATCGCCCTGCACAACGGTGTGCCGCAGGGGCTCGCGTCGAGCATCTTCACGCAGGACCTGCGCGAGGCCGAGCGCTTCCTCGCCAGTGGCGGCTCCGATTGCGGCATCGCGAACGTGAACATCGGTCCTTCCGGCGCAGAGATCGGCGGCGCGTTCGGCGGCGAGAAGGAGACCGGCGGAGGACGGGAGTCGGGCTCCGACGCCTGGAAGGCATACATGCGACGGGCGACGAACACGATCAACTACTCCCGCGAACTGCCGCTCGCCCAGGGGGTCACGTTCGGCTGACCGCCACGCCCGATCCGTCCCGGCTACACGAGACCGAGGACACCGAGGAGCTCGTCGTGATGATCGATGACGTGGTCGGCCTCGGGCTCGTCCTCGACGTCGTCGCTGACGCCCCGATACCGGATCGAGGTCATGCCGAGCGCCCGCGCGCCGACGATGTCGGTGCGCCGGATGTCACCGATGTGCGCGGTCTCTGACGCAGACACGCCGAGGTACACGAGCGCGTGCTCGAAGATCTCGGGCGCGGGCTTGTACGTGCCGACTTCGTCGGAGAACGACCAGCCGTCGAAGTACTGCAGCAGCCCGTGCGCGTCGAGCAAGCGGCGCAGTCCGATCGATGGTGTGATGCCGACGTCGCAGACGATGCCGATCCGCAGACCGCGTGCCCTCACGTCCCGGAGGACCTCCCTGATACCCGGACACGGTAGGAACTGCGTGCCGTCCCCTTCATCCATGAACCGCTCGATCAACTCGGCGCGCAACGGCGGTTCGAGCTCCCTCCCGAGCGCATCGACGGCCACCCTCGCGAACTCGGGACCCGAGTGCTGCACGTTGTCGATCCACGCACGACGATGCATCGCCCACGCCGCCTGGAACGCTTCTCGGACCTGCGACGGCTCGACGACATGCCCGTTCACGGCGAGGAGCTCGAGCCATGCATCTGCCCGCCATTGACCGGTCGGATCGGCCGCGAACATGATCGTGTTCCAGTAGTCGAACGTGAGCGCCCGGACCGGCACGGCTCAATCTCCGTACTCGAAGCCGAGATCGGGTGCGGTCAGCAACGGGAAGTACGGGATGCCCCGTTCGGCGGCCATCGCCGCGCACGTGCCGCCCCGATCGGCGATCACCAGGATCGCAACCGGTGTCGCGCCGAACCCCGTGATCACGTCGACCGCTTCCATGATCGAGGTCCCCCTGGTGACCGTGTCCTCCGTGACGACGACCCGGTCACCGGGCTCGAGCGGACCCGCGATCCGACCCGTGACGCCGTGATCCTTGGCGTCCTTGCGCACGCTGAAGCTGCGCAGGAACCGACCTCGTGTCGCCGCGACCGCAGCGACGCCGAATGCGACAGGATCGGCGCCCATCGTGAGGCCGCCGATCGCGGTGGCATCGTCGGGCATCACCTGCAGCGCCGCCGCGGCGACGAGCAGGATCCCTTCGGGCCGGCACGCGGTCTGCTTCGTGTCGAGGAAGAAGCGGCTCGGCCGTCCTGATTTCAGCGTGAACGATCCGATCTGCAGCGAATGCTGGAGCACGTGATCACGAAGCGCGGCGCGGACGACATCCATCATTGGCAACGTACCGGGCGGGGTCCCGATCGTCATGATTCGCGACGAGATGACGCGGGTATCGTCGATGTCGCCACGGTGCGTGGTGACTGGCCGGCACGGTGCTCGCCACCGTCAAGGAGCATCACGCAAGTGCGCAGCAGATCGCACGTTTGACATGATTGATTTCTCGAAAGTCCTGTTACTTGAATTCGTCGAGATCCGTGGAACAACTTGCAAGTCACAGGTTCCGCTTGTAGACAATGAATATATGGCAGCTAAGCGAGGCCCGAAGGGCCAGATGACAGACGAACACAAAGCGGCACTCGCCATCGGACGCGCCGAGGGTCGCATCGTTCGCGACTATCTCGACGGGTTGCGAGCGAGCAAGCCGAAGCGCGGCCGCAAGCGGACAACTGAATCGATCTCCGCTCGGCTGCAGGCGATCGAGGAGGAATTGGCACTCGCCGATCCGCTCTCGGAGCTGAAGTTGGTGCAAGAGCGCATGGATCTCTCGAACGAGCTCGAGAACATGGGATCGGGTGTCGATGTGAGCGCGTTGGAAGACGAGTTCGTCAAGGTGGCCTCCGGCTACAGCCAGCGCCAAGGCATCTCGTATGCCGCGTGGCGCGAGGTCGGGGTCGATGCTTCCGTGTTGAAGAAGGCCGGTATCAGTCGCAGCAGCGTCTGATCGGACCTGATCGAACGCGATCAGGTCTCGACGCACACCACGGCGTCGAACACCGCTCCGATGTTCCGAAGCGAGCGACGGAGATCGAACGTGTCGTCGAGGACCGCAGGGTCCACGGCGACGCGTTCGTCGCGTTCGAGCAACGTCCTGAACGAGCGACCCTCGTCCCACGCACGCGCTGCGTTCTCCTGGACGATCCGGTACGCGTCGTCCCGGGGCAACCCCGATGCCACGAGCGCGAGGAGCACCGGCTGGGAGAACACGAGGCCGTGACTCGCCTCGAGGTTCGCGATCATTCGCTCGGGGAAGACCTGCAGCCCATTCAGCAGACGGATGAGCCGGCGCATCACGTAGTACGCGAGCAGGGACGAATCCGGCAGGATGATCCGCTCGACGCTGGAGTGCGAGATGTCGCGTTCGTGCCAGAGCGCGATGTCCTGCATCCCGGCCTGCAGGTTGCCGCGCAGCACCCGCGACAGTCCGGAGATCGTCTCGGCCGAGATCGGGTTCCGCTTGTGCGGCATCGCCGACGAGCCCTTCTGGCCCGGCTTGAAGCCCTCCTGCACCTCGCGCACCTCGGTGCGCTGCAGGTGACGCAGCTCGACGGCGATCAGCTCCGCCGTCGAACCCACTGCCGCGCACGCCCACAGGAACTCGGCATGCCGATCACGGGCGATCACCTGCGTGGCCGGCACCGGTGTGAGCCCGAGCTGGTCGGCGACGTGGCGCTCGACGGCGGGATCGATGTTGGAGTACGTGCCGACCGCGCCCGAGAGCTTGCACACGGCGACGGCGGCGCGGGCGGCTCGCAGCCGGGCGCGGTCCCGATCAGCTTGCAGGCACCACAGCGCGACCTTCGCCCCGAACGTCGTCGGTTCCGCGTGCACACCGTGCGTCCGGCCGATCATCACGGTGTCTCGGTGCGCGAGTGCGAGCCGTTTGAGCTCGGCGACGAGTGCGTCCGACGCGTCGAGGAGGAGATCGGCGGCATCGCGGAGCATCCAGCACCATGCGGTATCGACGACGTCGGACGACGTGAGTCCGTAGTGGATCCATCCGCCGGCCGGTTGCCCGATGCGCTCCTGCACGACATCGACGAACGCGGCGACGTCGTGGTCGGTGATCGCCTCACGAGCGAGCACTGCGGCGACGAACTCCTCGTCCGTCTTCGGCGCTCCCGCTCGACACGCGACCGCGTCAGCGGAGGGAACGACGCCGAGGTCTGCCCACGCCTCCGTGGCGAGCAGTTCGATCTCGAGCCACCGCCCGAAGCGCTGCTCGTCGGCGAAGATCGACGCCATCTCGGGGAGCGAGTACCGCGGGATCATGCGAACTGGACGTAGTGGTCGCGGTCCGGCCCGGTGCCGACGAGGTTGATCGGCACGCCTACCTCTCGGCGCACGAGATCGAGGAAGTCGCGCGCCGGCCCAGGCAGATCGGCCGGCTGCCGGCAGTCGCGGAGCGCCGTCTGCCAACCGGGCAGCTCGACGTAGATCGGCTGGACCTCGCCGAGATCCTCGGTCCGCTCCGGATAGTTCGTGAGGCGACGGCCTTCACGCTCGTAGCCGATGCAGATCTTCACCGACTCGAACGTGTCGAGCACGTCGATCTTCGTCAGCGCGATCTCCGTCAGGCTGTTGATCCGGACGGCGTGACGGAGCATCGCAGTGTCGAGCCACCCGGTGCGCCGCTTCCGACCGGTCACCGTCCCGAACTCGTGGCCGATCTCGGCCATCCGCTCCCCAGCCTCGTCGAGCGCTTCCGAGGGAAACGGGCCTGCGCCGACGCGCGTGCAGTACGCCTTCGTGATACCCACCACCCGAGTGATCGTCCGTGGCCCGAGCCCGGTGCCCGTGCAGGCGCCACCGGCGGTCGGGTTCGAGGAGGTGACGTACGGATACGTGCCGTGGTCGAGATCGAGGAACGTCGCCTGCGCGCCCTCCAGCAGCAGGTGCCGCCCGGCATCCAGCGCGTCGTGCAACAGGTTCACCGTGTCGGCGACGTACGGCGCGACACGGTCGAGCAGGTCACCGGCGTAGCGCTCGGTGAGCTCGTCCACGTCGAGCGCCGCGCCCCCGAGGGACTGGAGCTGGCGGTTCTCGGCCGCGGCGAAGGCGGCGAAGCGCTCGCGGAACGCGGCTCGATCGAGCAGGTCGCCGGCCCGGATGCCGACCCGCCGCGCCTTGTCGGCGTAGGCGGGGCCGATGCCTTTCAGCGTCGTGCCGATCTTCGCCGCACCGCGGCCGGTCTCCGCCAGCGCATCGTGCGCCTGATGCCACGGGAAGATCAGGTGCGCGTGGCTCGAGAGCTTGAGCTTGGAGCAGTCGATGCCACGCGCCTCGAGCGCCTCGATCTCGCCGGCGAGATGTGCCGGGTCGACGACGACGCCGTTGGCAATAACCGGGATCACATGGTCGTAGAAGACGCCCGATGGCACGAGCTGCAGTGCGAACCGCTCACCGTTGACGACCACCGTGTGCCCGGCGTTGTGGCCGCCCTGGTAGCGCACGACGAAATCGTGCTCCTTGGCGAGCTGATCGGTGATCTTCGCCTTTCCCTCGTCTCCCCACTGAGTTCCTACGACGACAGTCACCGGCACGTGACGTCACAGTAGACGGTCGGACCCCGTGGGACCGGGGTGCAGTGGTGCGGGCCGCCAGATTCAGACGTCGAGGTGGAGCGCGCCGTCGACCACGTGAGCCGTGATCGTGTCGCCGTCGGTCGCCTTGCCCTCGAGGATCAGCGAAGCAGCTCGGTCGCCGATCTCGCGCTGGATCACCCGCTTCAAGGGCCGGGCGCCGAACGCCGGGTCGTACCCCTCGTGGGCGAGCAGGGCGAGTGCCTCGTCCGTGACGTGCAGCGTGATCCGCCGGTCCGCGAGTCGCTCGACCAGCCGCTGCATCTGGATCCGCACGATCGAGCTGAGGTCGTCCTCGGTGAGCGACCGGAAGCGGATCATCTCGTCGATCCGGTTCACGAACTCCGGCTTGAAGAACGCGAGCGGGTCGCCGGGAAGGTTGCTCGTCATGATCAGCACCGTGTTGGTGAGGTCCACCGTGCGGCCCTGGCCGTCGGTGAGCCGGCCGTCGTCGAGCACCTGCAGCAGCACGTTGAACACATCGGGGTGCGCCTTCTCGATCTCGTCGAGCAGCACCACGGCGTAGGGCCGTCGGCGCACTGCTTCGGTGAGCTGGCCGCCCTCGTCGTACCCGACGTAACCGGGGGGAGCGCCGATCAGCCGCGACACGGAGTGCTTCTCCATGTACTCGCCCATGTCGATGCGGACCATCGCCCGCTCGTCGTCGAACAGGAACTCGGCGAGGGCGCGGGCGAGCTCGGTCTTGCCGACACCCGTCGGGCCGAGGAAGAGGAACGAACCGATCGGGCGGTTGGGGTCGTTCAGCCCGGCCCGGCTGCGCCGGACGGCGTTGGCAACCGCGGTGACGGCCTCGTCCTGGCCGATCACCCGGTGGTGCAACAGCCCCTCGAGGTGGACGAGCTTCTGCATCTCGCCCTCCATGAGACGGCTGACCGGCACCCCGGTCCACTTCGAGACGACCTCGGCGATGTCCTCCGCATCGACTTCCTCCTTCAGCATCCGGTTGCCGGACTGGAGGGCGTCGAGGTGCGACGTCGCCTCGTTGATCCGCCGCTCGAGCTCGGGGATCCGCCCGTAGCGGATCTCGGCTGCGACGTTGAGGTCGGTCTCGCGCTCGAGCTGCGTGCGCAACTGTTCGAGCTCCTCCTTCAGCGTACGGATGGCGCCGATCGCCTCCTTCTCCTGCTCCCAGTGCTGCTTCATCTCTCCGGACTGGGCATGGAGCGCGCGCAGCTCCTCGTCGAGCGCTTCGAGCCGTTCCTTCGACGGGACGTCGGTCTCCTTCTCGAGCGCGACCTTCTCGATCTCGAGCTGCAGGATGCGCCGGTCGACGACGTCGATCTCGGTGGGGAGCGAGTCGATCTCGATCCGCAGCTTCGACGCCGCCTCGTCCATGAGGTCGATCGCCTTGTCGGGCAGGAAGCGATTCGTCAGGTAGCGGTTCGAGAGCACTGCGGCGGAGACGAGCGCCGAGTCCTGGATACGCACGCCGTGGTGCACCTCGTAGCGCTCCTTCAGGCCGCGCAGGATCGCGATCGTGTCCTCCACGGAGGGCTCCCCGACGTAGACCTGCTGGAAGCGACGTTCGAGCGCCGGGTCCTTCTCGACGTACTTCCGGTACTCGTCGAGCGTGGTGGCGCCGATCATCCGCAGCTCACCGCGGGCGAGCATCGGCTTGATCATGTTGCCGGCGTCCATCGCTCCTTCGGCAGCGCCGGCGCCGACGATCGTGTGCAGTTCGTCGACGAACGTGATCACCTCGCCGGCGGCGTCGGTGATCTCCTTGAGCACGGCCTTCAGCCGCTCCTCGAACTCGCCTCGGTACTTCGCGCCGGCGAGCATCGACCCGATGTCGAGCGCGATCAGGCGCTTGCTCTTGAGACCCTCCGGCACGTCGCCGCTCGCGATGCGCGCCGCGAGCCCCTCGACGATCGCGGTCTTGCCGACACCCGGCTCGCCGATCAGCACCGGGTTGTTCTTCGTCCGCCTCGACAGCACCTGGATCACCCTGCGGATCTCGTCGTCGCGCCCGATGACCGGATCGATCTTGCCATCGCGTGCCCGTTGCGTGAGGTCCTGGCCATAGCGCTCGAGTGCCATGAACTGGTCTTCGGGGTTCTGGCTGGTGACCCGGTGCGACCCACGCACCTCGCGGAGCGCCTGGAGCAGCTCCTCGCTGCCGACGCCGATGCGCTGGTGCATCGCGAGCAGGAGGTGCTCCACCGACAGGAAGTCGTCCTTCAGGTCGGACCGGGAGCGCTCGGCGTTCTCGAACACGTCGTTGAGCTCACGGTTCATCCGCGGCTCGCTGCCGCCGTAGGCCTTCGGCAGCTTCGACACCGCGTCGTCGGCCTTCGCCCGCAGCATCAGCTGCGTCATGCCGAGCTTCTGGAGCACCGCGGGGACGATCGTGTCGTCCTGACGGGACAGCGCGGCGAGCAGGTGGTCAGGGGTGAGCTCCGGGTTGCTGAGCGCCTTGGCCTGGTCGACCGCGGCCGCCACGGCCTCCTGGGTCTTCGTCGTCCACTTCTTCGGGTCGATCGCCATGATCTACGAGCACCTCACTGCGGAAAGTTGATACAAAGTCTATCAACTCTGGGATCAACAAGTCCCCCCACGAAGCCGTACATCTCGACGTGGTGGAGGGTCGAGACCCCCCACCACGTCAATTCCCTGTTCTCGTTGGCGTCAGTCGACAGCGCGCAATGCGTTGACGATCCCGTCTCCGTAGATCGAGTTCCGCTTGCGCGATCCGACGCACGGGGCGTCGAACGAGGGGTCGTCGCGACCTTCCGCCGCATAGGTGATGACCGCTGCCGGGCAGGCGATGTCGGTGGCCGAGCGGAGGAGTTGCTTCTCGACCTTCGCCGGGTCCAGGGTTCGCCCACCGTGCACCTTGTCGCGCTTGCCGTCCTCGCTGACGATCAGCGCGGCGACCCCGGCGGCGTGCGGTGACGCCATCGACGTGCCCTGGATGAACTGCCAGAACGCGCAGGCGTCGATGCTCGGTGCCGAGCACTCGGCGAGCACGAACCCCTCGAAGTCGGGCAGCACCGCACCGGTGACGGGATCGACCGCACCCTCGGCGACGGCGACGTTGGTCGGGTACGGCCCGAGGATCATGTTCTCGGGCACACGGTTCTGTGGCGTACCGATGAAGTCACGGAAGTAGCCACCCGGGGCGGCAACGTCGTTCTGCTCGAGACCGTGGTTCGAGAAGTCCGCCTTCTTGCCACTCGGGCCGACCGCCGAGACGGAGATGACGCCACCACCCTCGGTCGGCATGTCGAGGCAGTCGTTCGTGACCTCGCGGGTGCGCTCGGTACCGGGCGGGAAGTCAGGACTGGTCGCGTCGATCTTCAACGCGGCCCCGAGATCCTGGTGCTCGTTGCCCAGCGCGGCGACGAGCGTGACCCCGTGGTGGCGGGCGTAGTCGAGCGCTCGCTGCGTCGCGTCGATGATCGTCGCCTGCTCCGCCTGCTCGGCCGGTGAATCGGCCGGGTTGCTGCGGCAGTTGTAGAGCCACGGATCGACGTAGAAGCTCATATTGACGACGTCGATCCCGTTGTCGCCGGCGTATGTCAACGCGTCGACCGTCGCGCTCAGGAAGAAGTAACCAGAGTCCTGACCGGCACGGAGGTTGACCAGTGTGACGCCGGGGGCGACGCCGGCCATACCGATGCCGTTGATGGCTGCGCCGATCGTGCCGGCGACGTGCGTGCCGTGACCGTTGTCGTCGACGTCGGCGGCGTCCTCGCACGACGCGTCGGTCTCCTCCGCGCAGGGACCGTCGACGAGCGGGATGTCGGTCGTGAAGTTCCGGCTGAGCTCGCCGCTGAAGTTGGGCGCGATGTCGGGATGGCTGCCGTCCACGCCCGTGTCGATGATGCCGACGAGCACGTCATGACGACCGAGCTGCTCGTCGTACGAGCCCTCGGGAGTGGCATCCATCATCTGCATGTCCCACTGGAACGACGCCAGCGGCTCGGCGGTGACATCGTCATCGTCGGGATCGTGATGTCCCCTGCCGCCTCCGCTCGCGCGGCCCTCCTTCTCGACCGCATCGCGCCGGCGCGCCGCTTCGGCGGGAGCGGAACCGATCGGCGTGTTGCGGGCGACGCCGGCGACATCCGCCTGGGCGGTGACGCTGGCGGCGAACGTCGCGTCGGAAGCCGAGGCGGTGACGAGCCCGATCGCGCGGTTCACGTTGGTGACCTGGCCCCCGGCCGCTTCGACCGCGGCGATCGCGGCATCGACCGTGGACGCGTCGGTCGCGAGGACGACGTACGTCGTCGCCTCTCCGGCAGCTCTCACCGGCGTCTGACCGCTCACGAGCACTCCTGCCAACGCCGCTACGCCGAGCAACGCCGCCGATCTCCGTGATCTGTGCAACATCCTGTTCCCCGTTCCCGTCATGCCAGCTCCAGCCGAGCAGGCGGGAGGACCTTAGTGCCCGTGGAACAGCCCTTCGGCCCAAGACGGTCGCCGGCACGTGCATGCCTCCGACGACTCCGCGCCGCGGTCGGCGTGTCAGTCGCGGTCGAAGATGCTCGGGAGCTTGCCGAACAGCGCGACCTGCTGACGGAGCGGTACGAGATCGCGTCGCGGCGAACGGCGCGCCGCCTCGGCGGTCGCCGACTCGGCGGTGTGGCGCAGCGCATCGATCTCCTTGCGCAGGGCTGCGTTCTCGTGCTCGAGCTCCATCACCCGCCTGATGCCGGCGAGGTTCATGCCCTCGGCGGCGAGGTCGGCGATCCGCTGCAACCGGGCGATGTCCGCATCGGAGTAGCGGCGGCTGCCGCCGGCGGTGCGCGACGGCTCGAGCAGCCCCTTGCGCTCGTAGATGCGCAGCGTCTGCGGGTGCATGCCCGCCAGCTCGGCGGCGACGGAGATCACGTACACGGCGCGCGTCTGGTGCTTCATGGTCATCCCTCCAGGTGCTTCCTGGGCGAGGTGGTCGACGCGCTCGCGAGCTGCTCGATCGCAGCGCGCTCGGCCGAGCTCACGGTGGTCGGCACGACGAGATCGACGGTGACGATCAGGTCGCCGGTGTGGTGCGGCGTGACGATGCCCTTGCCCTTCACGCGGTGACGCGAACCGGGTTGGGTCCCCGGCTTCAGGCGCAGCTTCACCGTCTCGTTCTCGAGCGTTGGGACCTCGATCTCGGCGCCGAGCACCGCCTCCGCATAGGTGATCGGCACGTGCACGGTCAGGTTGCGGCCGGAGCGCCCGTAGAGGCGGTGCGGGAGCACTTTGCACTCGACGAAGAGGTCACCGGGCGGTCCGCCGTTGCGGCCCGGCGCGCCGCGGCCCTTCAGCCGGATCCGCTGACCATCGTCGACACCGGCGGGGATGCGGACCTTGACCTCGCGAGGGCGCTTCTCGATCCCGGAGCCACGACAGGTCGAGCACGGCTGCTCGACGACGACACCCCGGCCCTGACACGTGCGGCAGGGTGACGAGAACGAGAAGAAACCCTGGTTCTCGTCGACGACGCCGCGCCCGGCGCAGGTCGGACAGGTCTTCGGCGACGTGCCGGGACGAGCACCCGATCCTTGACACGTGGAGCACTGCGCATCGGCGGTGAGGAACAGCACGGTGGTGATGCCATGCGCAGCATCGGCGAAGTCGAGCGTCAGCGATGCCTCGATGTCGGCGCCCCGCTGGGGGCCGACGCCACCACCGGCACCACCGCGCCGACGGCCGCCGCCGAACAGGTTGGTGAACAGGTCGCCCATCCCGGCGTCGCCGGGGTTGAACGTGAAGCCACCACCAGCGCCGGGCCCGCCGACCGGACCGAGGCGCCGGACCTCGTCGTACTCGGCGCGCTTCGTGTCGTCGCCGAGCACGTCGTACGCCGCGGCGACCTCCTTGAAGCGAGACTCAGCGGCGTCGTTGCCGGGGTTGGCATCGGGGTGCAGCTGGCGGGCGAGCTTCCGGTAGGCCTTGGTGATCTCCTTCGCAGAGGCGGTGTCGGACACGCCGAGGACCTTGTAGTAGTCCTTCTCGTACCACTCACGTTGCGCTGCCATGTCGATTCACCTCCCTGCGTTCACTCGGCCGGATCACTCGGCCGTTCGTCGCCGACCTCAGCCTCGGACCTTCACCATCGCAGGACGGAGCACCCGCCCCTTCCACAGATAGCCGCTGCGCAGCACCTCGCTGACGACCGGCTCGCCGCCGTCGCCGGGCTCGTGCAACACCGCGTCGGCCACGGTCGGATCGAACGGCCGATCCTGCAGGTCGAGCGACTCGAGACCGAGCTTGCGCAGCTCCCCGAGGAGCAGGTTGAAGAGCGGTTCGATCGCCCCGGGGTGCTGCAGGAACGCCGCTTCGCACGCGTCGAGGACGGGCAGCAACGCTTCGGCGACCTTGCCGGTGCCGCGCTCGACGGCCTCGCTCTGCTGCGCCGCCACTCGCTTGCGGTAGTTGTCGAAGTCGGCCTGCAGCCGGAGCGCGATGTCCTTGAACTGATCGCGCTCGGAGACCAGCGCGACGAGGTCGTCCTCGACCGCGGCACCAGCCGCGTCAGCACTGTCCGGGTCGAGCGGGCGGTCGAGTGGCGAGGTGATGTCCTCGATCTCGCTCGCCCGCTCCAACTCCTCGTCGACGTCGTCCACGCCGATCTCCTCCGCCTGGTCGGTCTCGGTCGGGCCAGGAGCGCTCGTGTCGTCGCCGTCACCGGCAGCGATCATCTCGGCATCCATCAGTGGACCTCGATCACGACTCGTCGACGATCTCGGCGTCGACGATCTCGTCGTCGTTCACCGCGTTCGCGCTGTCCTGGCCGGAGGCGGACGTGCCCGCCGCGTTGGTGTCACGGGCAGCAGCCTCGTAGAGCTTCTGGCTGAACGCTTGGCTGGCGCTCATCAGCTGCTCGCTGGCCTCCTTGATGGCAGCCGTGTCGCTGCCGTCGAGCGCCTTCTTGAGATCGGCGAGCGGCTGCTCGACCGCGGCGCGCTCGTCGGCGGTGACCTTGTCGCCCTGCTCCTTCAGCACCTTCTCGGTGGAGTAGACGAGGGTGTCGGCGTTGTTGCGGACCTCCGCCTCCTCGCGGCGACGGCGGTCCTCTTCG
The DNA here is from genome assembly GCA_050248955.1 of Acidimicrobiia bacterium. Lineage (GTDB taxonomy): Bacteria > Actinomycetota > Acidimicrobiia > Acidimicrobiales > Ilumatobacteraceae > JBFWRK01. Next base: position 257,434 of record JBFWRK010000005.1, on the reverse strand, counting down.
GCATGCGCTTCGGCGTCCTTCACCATCTGGTCGATCGCGTCCTTGTCGAGCGACGACTGGCCGGTGATCGTCATCGACTGCTCCTTGTTCGTCGCCCGATCCTTCGCCGACACGTGGACGATGCCGTTTGCGTCGATGTCGAACGTGACCTCGATCTGGGGCACACCACGCGGAGCCGGCGGGAGGTCGACGAGCTGGAACTTGCCGAGCGTCTTGTTGTACATCGCCATCTCGCGCTCGCCCTGGAGCACGTGGATCTCGACGGACGGCTGCATGTCCTCGGCCGTGGTGAAGACCTCGGTGCGACGGGTCGGGATCGTGGTGTTCCGCTCGATCAGCTTCGTCATCACGCCACCCTTGGTCTCGATGCCGAGCGACAGCGGCGTGACGTCGAGCAGGAGGACGTCCTTCACCTCACCGCGCAGCACGCCGGCCTGGATCGCGGCGCCGACGGCGACGACCTCGTCGGGGTTGACCGACTTGTTCGGCTCCTTGCCGGTGAACGAGAGCACGAGCTCCTGCACCGCAGGCATCCGCGTCGAGCCGCCGACGAGGATGACGTGGTTGATGTGGCCCTTCGTGAGCCCGGCGTCCTTGATCGCCTGCTCGAACGGCACGCGGCAACGCTCGAGGAGGTCGGCGGTCATCTCCTGGAACTTCGCCCGCGTGAGCGAGACGTCGAGGTGGAGCGGTCCCTCCGGCGTGGCCGTGATGAACGGGAGGTTGATCTGGGTCTGCTGGACCTGCGAGAGCTCGATCTTCGCCTTCTCGGCGGCCTCCTTGAGACGCTGCGTGGCCATCCGGTCGTTCGACAGATCGACGCCGTGCGCAGCCTTGAACTGCTGCACGAGCCAATCGATCACACGCTGGTCCCAGTCGTCGCCGCCCAGCGTCGTGTCGCCGTGGGTCGACTTGACCTCGAACACGCCCTCACCGATCTCCAGCACCGACACGTCGAACGTGCCGCCGCCGAGGTCGAACACGAGCACGGTCTCGTCCTCGGCACCCTTGTCGAGCCCGTATGCAAGTGCAGCCGCTGTCGGCTCGTTGATGATCCGCAGCACCTCGAGGCCGGCGATCTGCCCGGCTTCCTTGGTCGCGGTGCGCTGTGCATCGTCGAAGTACGCGGGCACGGTGATCACGGCCTGGGTGACCGTCTCGCCGAGGTACGCCTCGGCATCGCGCTTCAGCTTCATGAGCGTGCGGGCGCTGATCTCCTGCGGCGTGTACTGCTTGCCGTCGATGTCGCTGCTCTTCCAGCTCTCGCCCATGTGGCGCTTGATCGAACGGAAGGTGCGGTCGGAGTTGGTGATCGCCTGGCGCTTCGCGACCTCGCCGACCAGCACCTCGCCGGCCTTCGAGAACGCGACCACGGACGGCGTGGTGCGGGCTCCTTCGGAGTTCGGGATCACGACCGGATCGCCGGCCTCGAGCACGGCGACGACGGAGTTGGTGGTCCCGAGGTCGATTCCGACGGCCTTCGGCATGATGGTTCCTCCTGGGGGCAGGGACGATGGGTGCGGGTCTTCTCGCTGTGAGCAGGCTACGACGCCACGGACCCTCCCGCCAACTCCCGAGTGAGAAAACATGAGTCGATCTGACTCAACTCCATGACGAGGGCTCCCGGCCCGATGTCCCGGACCTCCGGCCCTAGCGACCCCGCCCCCAATGGACGAGGCTGAGCGGCGATGGACGCACACGCCTGGGACACGATCGACGGCAACGAAGCAGCAGCGAGCGTTGCATACCGACTCTCCGAGGTGATCGCGATCTATCCGATCACGCCGGCCTCCACGATGGCGGAGGCCTCGGACGCGTGGGCAGCGAGCGGCCGACCGAACCTGTGGGGCACGGTGCCCGAGGTCATCGAGATGCAGTCGGAGGCCGGTGCCGCCGGCACCCTCCACGGGGCGGCGATGCGAGGTTCGCTGGCGACGACGTTCACGGCCTCGCAGGGGCTGCTCCTCATGCTGCCGAACATGTTCAAGATCGCAGGCGAGCTCTCCCCCACCGTGATCCACGTCGCCGCCCGCTCGATCGCGACGCACGCCCTGTCGATCTTCGGCGACCACAGCGACGTGATGGCTGCGCGCACGACGGGCTTTGCGATGCTGTCGGCCGCCTCGGTGCAGGAAGCGGCCGACTTCGCGCTGGTCGCCCATGCCGCAGCACTCGAGAGCCGGGTGCCGTTCCTCCACTTCTTCGACGGCTTCCGCACGTCGCACGAGGTCGCTACGATCCGGCTCCCGTCCGACGACGACCTCCGGGCGATGATCGACGAGCGTTGGATCATCGATCACCGGCTGCGCGGCCTCGACCCCGACCGGCCCGTGCTCCGTGGCAGCGCGCAGAACCCCGACGTCTTCTTCCAGGCGCGTGAGGCGGGCAACCCGTTCATGCTGGCGGTGCCCGGGATCGTCGAGCAGGCGTTCGCCCGTCTCGGGGAGCGCACCGGCCGGCACTACGGCTTGGTCGACTACACGGGATCGCCGGACGCCGAGCGTGTGGTCGTTCTCATGGGCTCCGGAGCGGGCGCGGCCCGCGAAGCCGTCGAGCGGCTCGTCGCCGACGGGGAGCGGGTCGGACTGCTCCAGGTGCGGCTCTACCGACCGTTCCCCTCGGCAGCGCTCGTCGCCGCGCTGCCGACATCTGTGCGAAGCGTCGCAGTGCTCGATCGCACGAAGGAGCCGGGCGCGCCGGCCGAACCGCTGCACCTCGACGTCGTGGAGGCCTTTGCCGACGCTGCCGCCGACGGCCTGCGAACGATGCCGCGGATCATCGGCGGGCGCTACGGCCTGTCCTCGAAGGAGTTCACACCGGCGATGGTGAAGGCGGTGCTGGACGAGCTCGACGCGCCGACCCCGAAGAAGCGCTTCACGGTCGGCATCGTCGATGACGTCACCCACCTCAGCCTCACGGTCGACCACTCGTTCACGACCGACAGTGCCGCGCTGCGTGCGGTCTTCTATGGCCTCGGCTCGGACGGCACCGTCGGCGCCAACAAGCAGACCGCGAAGATCGTCGGCGATCTCACCGGACGTCACGCGCAGGGGTACTTCGTCTACGACTCCAAGAAGTCCGGTTCGACGACCGTCTCGCACCTCCGCTTCGACAACGACGAGATCCGCTCGACCTACCTCATCTCCGACGCCGACCTCGTCGCGGTCCACCAGTTCGGCCTGTTCGACCGGCTCGACGTCCTCGCCGTCGCCCGGCCCGATGCCACCTTGCTGATCAACAGCCCGTACGGGGTCGACGCCACGTGGGAGCACCTGCCGCGCGAAGTGCAGGACGAGATCATCGAGCGCCGGCTCCAGGTCCACGTGATCGACGCCCACCGCGTCGCCCGCGAAGCCGGGCTCGCCGGTCAGATCAACATCGTGATGCAGATCGCATTCTTCGCGCTGACCGATCTGATGCCGCTGGGCGACGCGGTCGATGCGGTGAAGGCCTCCGTCCGCAAGATGTACGGCAAGCGCGGCGGGCCGGTCGTCGATGCGAACCTCACCGCCGTCGACCACACCCTCGCCGCGCTGTACCCACTGGCCGTGCCGGAGGTCGCCACTGCCGGCCGCTACCGCCGTCCACCGGTCCCGCCCGAGGCACCGGACTTCGTCCAGCGGATCACGGCCCGCATGCTCGCCGGCGAGGGCGATCTGCTCCCGGTGAGCGCGTTGCCGGTCGACGGCACGTTCCCCACGGGCACGGCCAGGTTCGAGAAGCGGCAGCTCGCGGCGAGCATCCCGATCTGGGACGCTTCGATCTGCATCGACTGCGCTCGCTGCTCGCTCGTCTGCCCGCACGCCGCGATCAGGATGAAGATCTACGACCCGGCCGAGTTGGCGGGCCTGCCGGACGACTTCCCGACGAAGGGCTTCCGATCGCACGATCATCCCGGACTGCAGCTGACGATCCAAGTGCTGCCGGACGACTGCACGGGTTGCGGCGTGTGCGTCGACGTCTGCCCGGCCCGCTCGAAGAGCGAGGTGCGGCACAAGGCGATCGACATGGAGCCGATCGGCGAGCACCGTGACCGTGAAGCCGCCCGGCTCGAGCTCTTCGAGCACATCACGCCGATCGCTCCAGGTGTGCTGGAGCCGGCGAGCGTCAAGGGCTCGCAGGTGCGCCAACCGCTCTTCGAGTTCTCCGGCGCCTGCGCCGGGTGTGGCGAGACCCCCTACCTCAAGCTGATGACGCAGCTCTTCGGCGACCGGGCGATCGTCGCCAACGCAACCGGGTGCTCGTCGATCTACGGGGGCAACCTGCCGACGACGCCATGGGGCACCGACGATCACGGTCGTGGACCGGCGTGGGCGAACTCGCTCTTCGAGGACAACGCCGAGTTCGGGCTCGGCATGCGGATCGCGCTCGACCAGCAAGCGACCACTGCTCGGCACCTGCTGGAGGAGCTGGCGCCGCACGTCGGCCGCGAGCTCAGCGCGGCGGTGCTCGCCGTCGACCCGACGATCGCGACGGACGACACGACGATCGCTGCCCAGCGCGATCGCGTCGCGGAGCTCGACGCGATCCTCGACCGGTTGGTCGACGAGGCCGACGAGGAGACGGCGACGCTGGTCCGCCGGCTTCGCCCGCTCACCGGCACGCTCGTACGCAAGAACGTGTGGATCATCGGCGGCGACGGCTGGGCCTACGACATCGGTTCCGGCGGCCTCGACCACGTCCTCGGCTCCGGCCGCGACGTGAACATCGTCGTGCTCGACACCGAGGTGTACTCGAACACGGGCGGCCAGGCGTCGAAGGCGACACCACGCGCCGCCGTCGCCAAGTTCGCCTCCGGCGGCAAGATCACGGCGAAGAAGGACCTCGGCGCCGAGGCACGCCGCTACGGCGACGTCTACATCGCCCAGATCGCGCTCGGCGCGAACGACGTGCAAGCGGTCAAGGCGTTCGCCGAGGCCGAGGCGTGGCCCGGGGTGTCGTTGATCATCGCCTACTCGACCTGCATCGCCCACGGCATCGACATGGCGACGTCGATGACGCACCAGAAGGACGCGGTGAGGTCGGGCTACTGGCCGCTGTACCGCTACCGGCCTGGTGTCGAGGAGCACACGCAGCCGTTCTCGCTCGACTCGAAGGATCCGTCGATCCCGGTGGCGGACTTCACCGCAGTGGAGGGACGCTTCGCGATCCTCGCGAGATCGCAGCCGGAGCGCGCCGCCGAACTGCTCGCGCTCGCACAGATCGACATCGACGAGCGCTGGCGCTACTACCGCCAGCTCGCCGGGCTGGAACGCACCGTCGCACAACTCAGCACCCCCGGAGCATCCTGATGAGCGTCGATCTTCGCACCCGCTACCTCGGCCTGGACCTGACCGGACCGATCGTTGCCTCGGCAGGGCCGCTGACCGGCCGGCTCGAGACGCTGCAGCGGCTGGCGGCTGCTGGAGCAGCGGCCGTCGTCCTGCCGTCGCTGTTCGAGGAGGACATCGTTGCCGCGGCCTTCGAGCAGCAGGCGCTCTACGACCAGGGTGCCGGCGTGTTCGGCGAGGCGTTCGACTACCTCCCCGACCTGCCCGGTACCGCGTCGTCGATCGACCGGCACGTGCAGCTCGTCGCCGATGCGAGCGCGCGCCTGGACGTCCCCGTGATCGCCAGCCTGAACGGCACGTCTCCCGGCGGATGGCTCAGCGCCGCGACGGCGCTCGCGGACGCGGGAGCGGCGGCGATCGAGCTGAACCTCTACGTCGTCGCCGCCGATCCGGCAGACACCGCAGCAACGGTCGAGGACCGCCTGATCGACCTCGTGCTCGCTGTCCGATCCGCCGTCGCGGTGCCGATCGCGGTGAAGCTCTCCCCGTTCTTCAGTGCGCTCGGCAACGTCGCAGAGGCGATCGCCGGCGCGGGTGCCGACGGGCTCGTGCTGTTCAACCGCTTCTACCAACCGGACATCGATCTCGACTCGCTCGCCGTCGTCCCGAGCCTCGACCTGAGCACATCCGCCGACCTCCGGCTGCCCTTGCGGTGGATCGCCATCCTGCGCGACCGCATCCCGTGCTCACTCGCGCTCTCCGGCGGCGTGCACACCGCCGAGGACGCGTTGAAGGGGCTGCTCGCCGGCGCCGACGTCGTGATGTCGACCGCGGCGCTGCTCCAGCACGGCCCGGAGCACGTCCGGACGTTGCTCGACGGCGTGACCGCGTGGCTCGACCACAACGAGTACGAGTCGGTGGCGCAGCTGCGCGGCAGCATGAGCCAGCGGTCGGTTCCCGATCCGGACGCCTACGAGCGCGCCAACTACGTGCGCGTGCTGCGCTCCGTCCACACCGATCCTGCGGGGAAGGTGTACGCCTCGAGGCTCTCCGGTCGCATCTCGACCGAGTAGCCGGGCGCCGACGGCAATCGGTAGCGCCCACGTTCGACCACGCACGGCTCGACGAAGTGCTCGTGCAGGTGGTCGACGTACTCGACCACCCGCCCCGCGGTCGTCCCGCTGACGGAGATCGCGTCGAACGCCGCCAGGTGCTGCACGTACTCGCACAACCCGACCCCGCCGGCGTGGGGGCACACCGGTACGCCGTACTTCGCGGCGAGCAGGAGCACGGCGACGCACTCGTTCACACCGGCGAGCCGGCAGGCGTCGAGCTGGCAGATGCCGAGTGCACCGGCCTGCAGGAACTGCTTGAACATCACGCGGTTGTGGATGTGCTCACCCGAGGCGACCTGAACCGGCACGACAGCCCGCGCGATGACGGCGTGGCCGGCGATGTCGTCGGGGCTCGTCGGCTCCTCGATCCACCACGGCCGGAACTCGGCGAAGTCGCGCATGCGCTCGATCGCGGTCGGCACGTCCCACGCCTGGTTCGCGTCGAGCATGATGATCCGGTCCGAGCCGAGCCGTCGCCGGACAAGGGCGACGCGGCGCAGGTCGTCGTCGTGGTCCGCGCCGACCTTCAGCTTCACGTGGTGGAACCCGTCGGCGACGGCGGCACGCACCTTGGTGGTGATCGTCTCGTCGTCGTAGCCGAGCCAACCGGCCGACGTGGTGTACGCCCGAAGACCGGTGTCGACGAGGCGCTCGCGCAGCTCGTCCCGGCCCGGGAGGCGGCGGCGCAGCAGCTCGATCGCCTCCGTCGGTGACAACGCATCGGCGAGGTAGCGCCAGTCGACGAGGTCGACGATCTGCTCCGGGCTCATCGACGTAAGCAGCGCCCAGAGCGGCAGCCCGGCGCGCTTGGCCGCGAGGTCCCACGCCGCGTTGACGACTGCGGCGGTGGCGAGGTGGACGACGCCCTTCTCGGGGCCCAACCAGCGAAGCTGCGAGTCGCGCACGAGCGACCGCGCGAAACCACCGAGGTCGCCGATCACCTCGTCGACCTTGCGCCCGACGACCAGTGGCCGGAGCGCCGCGCACGCGGCGGTCACGATCTCCGTGCCGCGGCCGATCGTGAACGTCAGGCCGTGCCCCTCGGGATGCGTCGCCGCATCCGTCCGCAGGATCACGTACGCCGCCGAGTAGTCCGGGTCGGCGTTCATCGCATCGCTGCCGTGGAAGCCGTCGGACGTCGGGAAGCGCACGTCGAGCACGTCCAACGCAACGATCCGAGTCATTGCCGGCGACGGTACAAGACGACCGCCTGGGTGCGTCCCCCGATCAGGGAGTCGCGCCGGCGATGCTGACTTCGGCGACGGCGACGAAGTCGCGCCGTGCGGCCGGCGTCGCGCCGGTGACCTCGAAGCGGATCGCCGCGCACCCGGTGAAGCCGTTGACCGGTGTGGTCTGCATCTGCCGGTCGTCGGCGAAGGTCTGGATCGCGGACGCGGTCTGCACGCCACCGGGGGCCAGGCAGCTCCAGCGGGCGGAGACGACGCGCCGGTTCTCGACGAAGCGGTCGTCGCCGTTGAACGGGTCGATCGTGGCGAACCCGGGGATCGCACCGAGCTGCGTCACGGTCGAGGGAGCAGCGAGGGTGAAGGTCAGCGACTGGCCGCTGCCATCGCCCGCGCAGCGCCAGGCCGATGTCGGCACGCCGTCCACGAGGTTCTGGGCGACGAACGTGACGCGGTTCCCGCGCGAATCGGTCGAGTCGGGCGCCGTGCAGGACGCTTCGACCGCGGCGACGACGAGCGGCCCTGCCACGACGGGGACCGTCTCGCTCGGCAGGGGTGCCGTTGCTGTCGGATCGACCGTGGTCTCGACGGGCACCTCGGCGGCGACCGTGGTCTCCCCGCCGGCGAGGACGGTCGTCCCGGAGGCCACGCCGTTCCCGTCGGCCTCGTCGTCGTCGTTGATGAACGGGAAGATCGCGATCAGGATGATCGCGATCGACGCGACGATCCCGAGCACCGTGAGGATCTCCTTCCACGGCTTCGACGGGTGCTGGTCCTCGACGGTGGGGAGCCCTTCCGTCGGCGTGACGTCGGACGGGGGCGGCCACGGTGATCGGCTGCCCGACGTACCGGTCGGTCCAGGTCCCTGGTTCGGATCGCTCATCGCCCTGCCTTCGTACTCGCTGCCGCGCCGATGATAAGCGTGCGCGCCCTGCGAACCAGGTACCTCCCGCGTCGCTGACCTAGCCTTCGACGAGATGGCCCCTGAGACGACCTCCGTCACGTTCCTCGGCGGTGTGCGCACCGTGACCGGCAGCAAGTTCCTGGTCGAGCACGGCGGACGGCGTGTCCTGCTCGACTGCGGGCTGTTCCAGGGCATCAAGGACCTCCGCGTGCGGAACTGGTCGAAGTTCCCCGTCTACCCGTCGTCGATCGACGCCGTCGTCCTCTCCCACGCCCATCTCGACCACTGCGGCTACGTGCCCCGGCTCGTCGTGGACGGCTTCGGCGGTCCGGTCCACGTCACGCACGACACCGCCGCGCTGACGAGCATCATCCTGCCTGACAGCGGCCACATCCAGGAGGAGGACGCCGAGAACGCGAACCGGTACGGATGGTCGCGCCACGAGCCCGCCTTGCCGCTGTACACCGAGGACGAAGCCCGCCGCTCCCTCGAGCGCTTGCAGCGCCACGACTTCGCTGCGCCCTTCGAGGTGCTGCCCGGCATCCAGGTGACGTTCCGGCGGGCCGGCCACATCCTCGGCTCGGCCACGGTCCGGATCGACTTCGACAACGGGACGAGCGTCGTGGCGAGCGGTGATCTCGGCCGCCCCCACCATCCGCTGCTCGTGCCGCCCGACCCTGTCGGCGACGCAGACTGGATCCTCGTCGAGTCGACCTACGGCGACCGCCGGCACGACGAGAGCGCGATCGACGAGCTGGCAGACGCGATCGAGCGGACGATCGCACGCGGCGGGACGGTGATCATCCCGTCCTTCGCCGTCGACCGGACCGAGGTCGTGATGCACCACCTGCGCGGGCTGTCCGAGAAGGGCCGCCTGCCACCGGTCCCGATCTACGTCGACAGCCCGATGGCACTCGCCGCGCTGCGGGTGTACAAGGACGCCTTCGCGAACGGGAGCGCCGACGTGCGCGAGGAGCACATCGGAGAGGACCCGCTCCGCCTCGACCGGCTCGAGGAGGTGCACGACGCGGACGAGTCCCGGATCGTGTCCGAGCTGCGCGAGCCCTCGATCATCATCGCCGCGTCGGGCATGGCGACCGGCGGGCGCGTCGTCCACCATCTCGCGGCCGCGCTCCCGGACCGGCGCAACACCGTGATCCTGGTCGGCTTCCAGGCAGAAGGCACTCGTGGCCGGCATCTCGCCGAGGGTGCCAGCGAGCTCAAGATGATGGGCCGCTACATCCGGGTCCGCGCCGAGATCGTCGACCTGCCGGCGTTCTCGGTGCACGCCGACGCCGACGAACTGGTCTCGTGGCTGGGCACGGCGGCACGAGCTCCCGAAACGGTGTTCGTCGTGCACGGCGAGCTGCAGGCGTCTCGCGCGCTACAGGCACGCGTCGAGCAAGCGTACGACTGGACTGCCGTCGTACCGAACGACGGCGAACGGGTGCGCCTCGCCAGGACCTGACCGTCGGTCGTGGTCCTGGCGACGGTCAGCCGGTCGTCAGGCCGGGGTCACGCAGGGCACGATGATGACCGGGCAATCGGCTCGCTGCGCACACGTCGCCGAGACCGACAGACCGAGGAACTCCGACAACCGACCACGGTGGTGGCTTCCCACCACGAGGAGGTCGGCACCGACGCTCTGGTCGACGAGCTGGTGGCCCGGTGTGTCCTCGGCGAGGATGCCGTCGACGGCGAGCTCCGGATGGCGGTCCTTGACGGCCTGGACCGCGTCGGCGAGCTCCTGCTTGGCGGCGTCCCGCACGACCTCGATGTCGGGGCCGATCGGGTACGCGTACGGCGATGCCGCGTACGCAGGGTAGATCCACGCGTGGACGATCACGAGCGGCAGGTTCCTGAGGGCTGCTTCGTCCGCTGCCCACATCACCGCCTCCGCGGAATCCCCCATCGTGTCGACGCCGACCACGACGCGGGGCCGCCCGACCTCGGCAGCCGGCTCTGACGCCGGGTGGTACACGAGGACCGGCACCTCGAGGCGGCGGGTGGTGTCGAACGCGGTGCTGCCGGCGATCAGCCGCGGCGCACCGGCCGGCACGCCGTGGGTTGCCATCGCGAGCATCAGGACCTCTTCGTGCGCCTCGACGTAGTCCCCGAGGATGTGCGCCGCGTCCTTGCCGTGGAGCACGTCGTAGTCGCGGCAACCGGGCGCGCCGAGTCGGGCGGCGACACGGGCGAGGTACGACGTCTCGGCGACGTCCGTCGGGACCTCCGTGGTCGCCATCTGCAACAGTCGCAGCTCGAGGTTGAAGCGGCGGGCGAGCTCGAGCGCGGCCGGGAGGACCGCCTCGGAGCCGACCGTGCCGTCGAGCGCGACGGCGAGCACGTTGCCGGAGCGAGGCGTCACGGCCTTCGGCCCGACGACGACCATCGGTCGCTCGACGTCTCGCACGAGGTCTTCGCTCACGCTCCCGAGGAGCAGCTCGCCCAACGACGTGCGTGCATGGGAACCGACGAACCACAGCGCGCCGTGCGTGGTGAGCGCTTTGTCGAACAGGACCTGCTCGGCCGGGTCTTCGGTCTCGATGACCGTCCACGCTCCGGCGCCCTGGTCCTCGGCGAGCTGCCGGAGTCGCTCTGCAGCGTCCGCGTAGTGGTGCTTCGTTGCGACACTGAGCAGCTCCACCGGCAGCTGTGCACGGCGAGCGAACTCGACGGCGTGGGGAAGGGCTTGCTCGCTCTCGGGGGAGAAATCGATCGGAACGACAACGTGATCGAACACGATGGCCTCCTTTCGGCGCCCTTAGTCTGGCCGGGGGTGCGGGTCGCCGCCAGTGGTCGTCCGCTCTCTCTGTAGGGGACGTTGGGCCCTAGCTCGCTCGCTCCGTGCCGGGGCATGCTGGAGGACGCTCAGGAGGACGCCATGAAGAAGATCATCGTCGGCATCGATGGTTCAGCCGCGGCAGAACGCGCCTTGGACTTCGCCGTCGAGGAAGCGACGCTGCGCGACGCCGAGCTGCACGTGGTGCACGCATGGACCTACCCGTACCAGGGTCACCGCGATGACCGGACCGGTCCCCGGGACATGATGGAGGCCGACGCCGCCCGCACCCTGCAAGATGCAGCCGACCACGTCGCGGCGAGCGGCGTCACCGTGGTCACGCACCTCGTGGAAGGGGCATCCGTGGCCGCCCTCGTCGACGCGTCGGCGGGCGCCGAGCTGCTCGTGGTCGGTTCGCACGGGCACGGATCCGTCGTCGGCTCGCTCCTGGGCTCGACGAGTCAGGCGGTCGCCCATCGGGCGACGTGCCCGGTGGCGCTGGTCCGAACGTGACCTCCGTCAGACACAGCCTCGAAGGTACGTGCTCGCGTCGTACCTTCGCCGTCCCCGGCGGTCCCTTCTCGATCTGACGAGGGGACCGCCAGGTGGACGCTCCGACGGTTCCACCCGGCAGACGGTTGAGCGAGTGCGGCCGGAGGCGGTCAGCGCTGGACCCATGATCCCGATGAGATCTTCGCCAGCGTCAGCCCGCCGCCGTACTCGTACGCGAACGCCATCAGCCCGCTGCCGGTCGTGATCGTCGTCCGGCGATAGAGCCCGGCCACCGCGCCCTCGACCTCGTCGAGCTCTTGGAGCGCGCTGGACAGTGTCGAGTCGACCAGCGCGAACGTCGCCCCCTCGATCCGGTCGTCGGCACCGAAGCGCGCCGCGGGGTAGCCGCGGCCGGTGTCGAACAGCTCCCCTCTCGCCGTGTCCGGCCGACCCTCGCTGGCGACGAACGGTGCCAGGAACGGCCACCGCGCCTCACCGGGAAGCAGCGTGCCGTAGACGAAGAGGTGCGCCATGGGGACATGCTCGCGCGCTGCGTGCGACTTGGCGCGGCCGCGCGGACACCCTCCGGCGCAGCGCGGATAGGGCCGAAGGTCCTGCCTAGCGACCACTTCGCGACGGAAGCGGAGCGATATGTCGGGACCATCGGCCGTGTTGCCCTCACCACTGCGAGCGCAGCATGGGCGACATCAACGCGAGTTAGAAGGAGTTCGTCCCATGACCACCCTCACAGTGCCCGAGCCCAGCGCAGCGGTGCCCGCAACGACCGACGTTCCGATCGTGGCGGTGAGCCGCCGCCGCATCGACCAGGTACTCGTCTCCCTCGGCGTCGTGGCCGCGGTCGTCCTCGCCATCGCCGGTGGACTCCTCACATGGGGCAGCAACTTCGCTGACGACTACGTCGAGCGAGAGCTCGAGGCGCAGCACATCTTCTTCCCGGACGCCGCGTCGCTCGAGGAAGAGGGCCGGACCGATCTCCTCGGCTATGCCGAGCAGCAGGTGGTCTCGGGCAAGGACGCCAAGGCGTACGCCAGCTACATCGACCATCACCTCGACGGCATCGCCGACGGCATGACCTACGCCGACCTCGGCAAGGTCGAGTCCGCCGCCAAGGCCGAAGTGACCGCCGCCAAGGACGCGAACAAGAGCACCGAAGAGGTCGCCGCACTGCAGGCCAAGGCTGACGGGATCTCCGGTCAGCGCAACACGCTCTTCAAGGGCGAGACGCTCCGTGGCCTGCTGCTGTCGACCTTCGCCTGGTGGCAGATCGGGAGCATCGCCGGGATCGCCGCGATGGCCGCCTTCGCCGCCGCCGCCGTCATGCTGATCCTCGTGGTCTTCGGGTTCGTCCACATGCGTCGCCATCACGCCACGGTCTGACGCAACATCTTCCCCACTGAGCGGGTGGCGGCCTCCGGGCCGCCACCCGCTCGCCGTTTTCAGGACACCGAGGCCGCCACGACGTTGATCGTCGTGGCGATGATCACGGTGCCGAAGAGATACGCGAGCAGGCAGTGCAGCAGGACGCTGCGGCGGATCCCGCGGGACGTCACGTCCGTGTCCGAGATCTGGAACGTCATGCCGAGCGTGAACGCGACGTAGGCGAAATCGAGGAAGTCCGGCTCGTCGTCACCCTCGAAGCGGATGCCGCCAGGTGGGTCGCGGTAGTACAGGTGGGCGTAGCGGAGCAGGAACACCGTGTGCACGACGGCCCACGAGGACAGGACCGCGACCATCACCGCCGCGGTCTGCCCGACCCGCATCGCTCCGTCCGCGCGGTTCGCAGCGTGCAAGCCGAACACGACACCCCCGAGGCTCGCAGTCGCGGCGAGGACGAGCACCGCGCCCGTCGTGTGCCGGCCCGGATCCTCCCTCGTGGACAGCTCGGCGGTCTCGTGCTCGTCACAACGGGCGATGACGATCCAGACGAGCAACAGGAAGCACCCCGCGCTGGTGTCCCAAGCGACGAGCAAGGTGAGGTGCCACGGTGCACGCGCGACGGCAGCGAGCACGCCGGCCGCGACCCCGATGAAGGTGACGATCACGAGCCGGCGGGACGAGGTCGTGCGGCGGCCGATCATCCGGTCGACGCCTACGAGCACGGCTCGATCCATGCCGCAGGTGTATCAGCCCTCGATCAGGCGTGTTCGCGCACCTCGCACGAGAGCGGCTCGCCCTCGCACGTGAACCCGATGAGCAGCGCGCACACGCTGCCCGGGACGGTCTGCACGCCGCACGAGACGACCGGCAGCGACAGCGTCCAGTCCCCGTCGCCGGAGGCGCTCACGACGCCCTTGAGGTTGCCGCCGACGATGTTCGCGAACTCGCCGAGGATGTCGAGGACGTCATGGTCGTCGAGCTCGTCGGGCGACAGGCCGAGGAGGAGCGACGCACCGTTCACAGCCGCTGTTCGGCTGCAGGAGAGGATGAGCGTGGCGTTCCACGGTCCGCCGATGGCGATGGAGGCACACAGCGGCTCACCCAACAGCGGTGGTGGTACCTCGACGAGCAGCGGCTGCCCGACGAAGGTCTCCCAGGCGACCGCCACGATCTCCGTGACGACCGCTGCGTCCGCATGGCCTTCCATCTGTTCGGTCGGCATCCGAATCTCCCTGTCGCGACTGTGGTTCTGGAGGATGGTCCGGTCTAGTGCCGCCAGGTCCAGCAAGTCGGGAAGCCGGCCTCGGTTCAGCCCGACCGGCCGGTCGCGCCTCCCCACAGGGCGACCCCGACCACGTCCCGCTCGACCGCGAGGGCGAGGGCGAGATCGTCCACCAGTGACTCGACGAGGGCGCCGAGCGCAAGCGCGAGATCCTCGGTCGTCGCCCCGGCAGCGACCGCTGCGGCATGCCACGCGTCGTCGCGCTGCTCCTTGCGGCGGCGCAGGAGCCTGCCGATCTCGGGACCGAGCGCCGCCGGCAGGCCTGGCACGAGTCGAGCGGCGCCGTCGAGGAACACGGCCTCGCCGCCCGCGGCCCACACCGCGACCACGAGCCGGCGCGCACGACGCCCGAGGTCGACCGCGACCGCGTCGAGCTCCGCACCGTCGAGGCTGCGCACCAGAGCGAGTACGAGCGGCAGCGCGCGGGCGCGATCGGTCCGTCCACAGATCCCCACGATCTCGCGTACGACCGCAGGGTCGAGGTCGCCGTCCCCGCCGTCCCCGCCGAGCCCGGCAAGCGGGTCGAGCGAACCCGGGCGCACCGAGCGCCGCGGGCGACCAGGAACGGACTCGGCCATCGAGCGCACCTTAGAGCTGTGCACTGACTTGACGACCGACGGGGACGGCGGACGGTCGGGGCGACATGGGTCCGATCGGTGGAGTGACGAGCGCGCAGGCGCGGATGGCTGCGATCCAATCGCGCTTCGACGTTCCCGGCGCGACCCCGTTGGCCGATCCGTTCGTGGCCGGGCCGCCCGTGGTGAACGGCACGCCGGCGGGCTTCGACCCGTTCGGCGAGGCATACCTGAAGGCGGTCGCCGCGGTGCAGCCGAGCTTCGCGCCCACGGGCGCGGTCGGCGTGCGCAACACGGTCGGAGGCGTCGCCGGGCGCGGGATCAGCGGCACGTCCGGTGCGAGCGCGGGCGGGTACGGCTCGATCGACGTGCCGATCGAGATGGCCGTCCACGGCAACGGCCGGATCCCGACCGACGCCCTCGTCCCGATCGGACAGGGCGGCCACCGGCTGTGGAAGCCCGCCGCAGATGCATGGCGGGGCGCCGTCGCCGCGGCCGCCGCCGACGGCATCGACCTGAAGATCACCGACTCGTACCGCACATACGACCAACAGGTCGACCTGGCGCATCGCAAGGGCCTCTACGCCGACGGCGGGTTGGCAGCGGTGCCCGGAACCTCGAACCACGGTTGGGGGATGGCCGTCGACGCCGATGTCACCGACTCCCGCACGCTCGAGTGGCTGCGGCTGAACGGTCCCCGCTTCGGCTTCGTCGAGGCGGTGCCCCGCGAGCCCTGGCACTGGGAGTACCGGCCCTCCCAGGTCTGACGCCGAATCCCGCACCGAGTCAGCATCCGCGAGCGTCGGCGATCGGGAACCCTGCCCGAGTCGGGTGGGCGGATGCGGGATGGCCGGCGGCGGATTGCGGCGTCGTCCGGCGGATTGCGGCGTCGTCCGGCGGATTGCGGCGTCGTCCGGCGGATTGCGGCGTCGTCCGGCGGATTGCGGCGTCGTCCGGCGGATTGCGGCGTCGTCCGGCGGACGACGCGGCGGCAGCGGACCGGGTCAGCATCCGCGACCGCCGGCGATCGGAAACCCTGCCCGAGTCGGTGGGACGCCAGGAGGCAACAGGGACAGGGAGTCAGGTGCCGCCGGCGGGCCACCGGCGGACCACCGACTGCCACCGGCGAGGCGTGGGGATGGGTGGGCGGCGCGGGGGATGGACGGGGGATTCGGGCCGAACCTCCGTGCCGGATCCGGGCCACCGCTGCACCGTCACTCGTGCCGCAAGGCAGGGACCCACGGAACGGGTCCCGATCACACCCAACACGGAGGTTAGGGAACAATGCGCATCAACCAGAACGTGATGGCGAACAACGCTTCACGTAACTTGTCCAACACCAACGTCATGCTCGGGAAGAGCCTCGAGAAGCTCTCCTCGGGTTTCCGCATCAACCGTGCGGCGGACGACGCTGCCGGCCTCGTCGTGAGCCAGGGCCTCCGCGCCCAGGTGAGCGGTCTTCGGCAGGCAACCCGCAACGCTCAGGACGGCATCTCGGTCGTGCAGACGGCTGAAGGCGCCCTCAACGAGGTCCACACCATGCTGACCCGCATGCGTGACCTGTCCGTCCAGGCAGCCAACACTGGTGCCAACGACGGAGCGGCCCGCACGGCGGCCCAGACGGAGATCTCGGCCCTCGCGACCGAGATCACCCGTGTCTCGAACAGCAGCCGCTTCGGCGGCGTCAACCTGCTCGACGGCAGCTACGGCGTGAGCCCCGCGAAGGTCACCGGCTTCGATGTCGACAACGCCTACACGCACGCCGCCGGTGACGACTTCACCATCAACATCAACGGCACGGGCGCTGTGACGGTCGATCTGTCGGCGATGGCCGGTGTCACCGGCTCCGCGGCCGCGGCCTCGATCGAGGGATCGATCAATGCTGCGCTCTCGGCATCGGGCAACGCGTTCGCCGGCAAGGTCAAGGTCTCCTCGCAGACGGTCGGAGCAGGCTCCGCCCTGACGATCGAGGTGTCCGGCCTCACGGCTGCGCAGACGTTCGTGCTCGCAGACGGCACTGGGACCCCGCTGGCCGAGATGGGCCTCACGGGTGCGGTGTCGGCGGCCTCCGGCGCGGGCGGCACCTTCCAGATCGGTGCCAACGCCAGCGAGACGGTGTCCCTCAGCATCTCCGACACGGATGCCACGGCGCTCGGCGTCGGCGGCCTCAACGTGACGACGGATGCCGGCGCTGCGGCGGCGATCACCGCGCTCGACACCGCGATCTCGACGGTGTCGGCGACCCGAGGTGGCCTGGGTGCTCTCCAGAACCGCTTCGAGTCGATGATCAACAACCTGCAGGTGACCACCGAGAACCTCGCCGCTTCGGAGTCCCGGATCCGGGACACCGACATGGCGCAGGAGATGGTCAGCTTCACGAAGAACAACGTGCTGCTGCAGGCCGGCACTGCGATGCTCTCGCAGGCCAACCAGGTTCCGCAGTCGATCCTCTCGCTCCTGCGCTGATCGATTGTCCAGTTGACGGTTCGAGGGGCTCGGCGTCGCCGAGCCCCTTGCTCCGTTTCCCATCTACGCGCGAGATCGCGAGAGCAGTCCACCGGACGCCGAGGAGCCCGAGATGTCATCCATATCGTTCACCGCCGGCGGCATCGACGTTGCGTCGATCGTCAGCGGCCTCATGCAGGCAGAGCGCACGCCGCTCACGGCGATCCAGCGCCGGCAGCAGACGGCGCAACTGCAGTCCGACGCCGTCGGGCGCCTGAAGTCGGCGCTCGACACGCTCAAGGCCCAAGCGGCCGCCATCGTCACCGGGGGCGTCGGCAAGCTCGCCGCCACCGTGTCGAACCCGTCGGCCGTCTCCGTCTCGCTCGCCAGCACCGCGCGAGCGGGCGCGGTCTCGTTCACCGTCGACCGGCTGGCGCAGAACCACGGGCTCCGAACCGCCTCGACGGTCGCATCGAGCGCGACCGCCGTGACCACCGCCTCCTCACTCGCGGTGTCCACCACGTCGAAGGGGCTCGGCATCTCCTCGATCGGCGTCGGCGGCGGCGTGACACCGGCGACTTACACGGTCACCGTGTCGCAGGCCACCGCCGGAGCGACCGTCGCGGGGTCCACCGCGCTCACCGCCTCGACCGTGATCGACGCCGGCTCGAGCGCGTTCGAGATCGAGATCGACGGTGTCGCTCGCACGATCACGATCGCTCAGGGCACGTACGACAGGTCCGGGCTCGCAGCGGCGGTCCAGACAGGCATCGACGCCCAGGGCGGTGGCGCGACGGTCACCGTCGACGGCAGCAACCGGCTCCAGATCACCACGACGCACGAGGGATCGGCCGCCTCGCTCAGGGTCACGGGCGGGCCGGCGCTCACGGGCGCAGCGACGATCGCCGCGCTCGGCCTGTCCGTGACGTTCCCCGCCTCGGTGGGCATCGACGGCACCGTGAAGATCGGCACGAACCCACCGGTCACGGTCACGTCGGCGCGACCTGGTGAGGTCGTCGCCGTCGCCACTGGGAGCGGGGACCTGAACCTCACGCTCGGCGGAGGACTGCGCATGGGCGACAGCAAGGTCGCCGTCGTCTCGACGGGCGACCGGAGCCTGGCTGCGGTCGCGAGCGCGATCAACTCGACGAACGTCGGCGTCTCCGCCTCCGCGGTCAAGGTGTCCGACGGCAACTGGCTGCTCCAGGTGAACTCGACCCGCACCGGCACGGCCAACGCGCTGTCGCTCGACGCGTCGCTGTTCGCCGCAGCCGGTGGGCTCGTCGAGACCGCGGCCGCACAGGACGCGAAGATCACGATCGGCACCGGCCCGGGCGCCTACTCGGTCACGGCGTCCGGCAACAGCTTCACCGACGTGCTCCAAGGGGTCACGCTCAATGCCGCCGCCGTCTCGGCGACGCCGATCACCGTGAGCGTCAACCGCGATGACGGAGCGACGGCAGACGCGATCGAGAAGCTCGTCGCCCAGGCGAACAGCGTCATCTCGCAGGTCGGGATCCAGACGAAGTACAACGCGGCGACGAAGACCGTCGCCCCGCTGGCCGGCGACGCCGCCGTCCGCCGGCTCGCGGAGGACGTCCGGGCAGCCGTGACGGCAGTCGTCGGCGGCTCGTCGCAGACTCTCGCCGCCACGATGGGGATCACGACGCAGCGCGACGGCACGCTCAAGTTCGATCGTGCCGTGTTCATCACGGCGCTCGCCACCGATCCAGAGGGCACCGAGCGGTTGTTCAACCGCCATGGCAGCAGCACCGGCGGCGTCAACTGGGCCGGCGCGACCGATGAGACACGGGCCGGCACCTACGCCATCGAAGTGACCACAGCGGCAACCCGCGCCACCACCGGCGACGTGCTCGTCGGCGGCTCGCCGCTCGGGCAGGTCATCGGCGTGCGCATCGGCGCGACGACGGTCACCTACGACGCGACCGCGGGGTCGACCGAGACAGACATCGCGACCGGGCTGAACAGCGCGCTCGCCGCCGCCGGGCTGGGGGTCACTGCGGAGGTGAGCGGGGGCGGTGTGCGCCTCACGGCCGTCACGTTCGGAGCTATCGGCTCGTTCGAGACGAACCTCGACGTGAACGGCGCCGGCTCGTGGCTGGGGAACACCGGCACCGATGTCGCCGGCACCATCAACGGTGAGGTCGCGATCGGCTCCGGACAGCGGCTGAGCCTGCTCAACCTCGGGACATCGCCGGCCAGGGGGCTGGCGGTCGACATCGACGAGGGTGTCTCGGGGACGCTCACGCCCGTGGACTACCAGCCCGGCATCGCCGCTCGCCTCGTCCACCTCGCTACGAACCTGACGGCGACGGACGGCGCGCTGAGCACATCCTCGAACACCTACAGCGGCAAGGTGAAGGCGTTCAACGAGCAGATGACCCGCTTCGAGGAGCGGATGGTCAAGCTCGAGGCGAACTACCGGCGCCAGTGGACAGCCGTCCAGACGATGCTCTCGTCGCTCGAGAGCCAGGGGAACTGGCTCACGAGTCAGATCTCGTCACTGCCGAAGAACTCGGGCGATTGATCGCAGCTCACGGCCCGGGATCACCGTCGCCGGACCGTCAGAGCAGCCGATCGTTCGGATGTCCAGATCAATCGACGAACCACGGAAGGTCACGTCATGTACTCGAGCCAGGCTCTTCGAAACCAGTTCACGGACAGCGCGCTGCAGACGGCCTCCGGTCCGCGCATCGTCGTGATGTGCTACGACCGGCTCGATCGCGACCTCGGTGAGGCGATCGATGCACTGGCAACGAAGGATCTCCAGCGCGCCCACCTCGCCCTGTGCCATGCACAGGACCTGGTGCACGAGCTCCTGTGCATGCTGGATCGCGACGTCTGGGAGCACGCCGGAACCTTGGCGGACCTGTACGTGTACATCGGCAAGCAGCTCGCGGCAGCGAACATGGCGAAGAGCCCGGCGATCACAGCCGAGGCGCGCCATCTCCTTGCCGAGCTCGGTGACGCCTTTCGCACCGCTGCCGGCCATGTCGCCGCGCCGGTCGGCACGGCTGCCTCCACGGTCTCAGTAGACGGGGCCGAATCCCGATGGTCGGTGACGGCATGAACGAGCGCTGGACCGAACTTCTCGACGCGTACGAGCGCACGCTCGAGCAGCACCGCGCCCACCTCGAGGCAGTGGCGAGCGGCGTGCACGGGACCGAGCTCCCCGCCCCACCAGCGCCGTTCACGCCGCCTGCCGGGCTCTCGCCCCTCCCGCCCGAGCTCGGCGAGCGCGCCGCGGCGCTCGTCGAGACGACGCAGCAGCTCTCCCGCGTCGCCCGCGAGCTGCTCGCCCAGATGTCACCTCCGCCGGTCATGCGGCCGACCGCACCGTCGAGCACCTCGGCGACGCGCTTCGACCGCGGCATCTGACAGGTCCGGATCAGGCATGCCCGCCGCGATCGGTCTCTCCGACCCCTTGTCACTGCTGCTGATCGTCGCCGTCGTCGTCCTCTGCGTGACGACGGTGATGATGATCATCGCCAACAGCACGGACCGCGCCCGCCGCTCGAAGCCGACGGCTCGACTCGGCTCGATGCCGGTCGTCCCGATGATCACTGCGGCGCCGGCCCGGCGCCCACTCCCGGTCGCGGCGCACATCGCGAGGACGACCGCCGATCCTGCTCGACAGGACGGCCTCGCCGGGGACGATCGATCACGCCGCGCTGCCCAGATCGAAGACGCCCATCGGCTGATCGATCACCTCGCGGAGACCAACCCCCGACGCCTGGCGGAGATCATCACCCAGTGGATACACGAGGACGAGACGACCAGGCGCGACGGGCGCTGAGCGTGCGACGAACCGGAACCGGAATCGGCACTGCGCTGCGCTTCGAGGCACCGGCGCTCGCGCCGATGGCGCGCCGGCAATCGTCCGACGCGATCGAACGCGACGAGCTGCGCGCCGAGGCACGGCGGCTCGGTCGCAGTGAGGGACTGGCGGCCGCCCGGGCAGAGGTCGAGGCAGCGATCGCCGCGCAGGACGCCGCTCGGCTGCGACTCGAGCACGCGGCAGCCGCTCTCGAGGCCGCAACTGCGGATCTCGATCGCCGCGACGCCGTGCAGCTCCGCACCCTCGAACGGGAGGTCGTGCGGTTCGCCGCCGCGCTCGCCGAGGAGATCGTCGGCGCTGAACTGCGCGCGGTGGACGAGCCCGTGCTCGGCGCGATCGAACGCTCCATCGGGCTGGTGCCCGACCGCGGTGACCTCGTCGTCCGCGTGCACCCGGACGACACCGCGGCGGCCACGGACGCGATCGCGGCGACGTGCTCCTCGGCGATGCGCTCCGTGATCACGGTGGCCGACCCGACCATCGAGCGTGGAGGCTGCATCCTCGAGGTCGGCACGTGCCGGGTCGATGCGCAGATCGGCCCGGCGCTTTCACGACTCAGCGTGGTGCTCGGGACAGGATCGTCTCAAGACCTCGCTGAGCTGCTTGCACGATGAGGCGGACCAACACAGTCATCGCCGTGAGCACACACGAAGGGTTGCACGAGTGACCATCGGCGCGATCTCCGACGTCGTCACGTCCGCGCTCGGCGTTGCCATGAACGGGCTGCAGACCCGGCAACAGGCGATCTCTTCCAACCTCGCCAACGTCGAGACGCCCGGGTACCTCGCCAGGGAGGTCAAGTTCGAGGACAGCCTCCGCGCAGCGATCAGCGGCGGCGACCCGACGTCGACCGGCATCCAGGTGGACCAGTCGCTCGCCGCCACGCGGATCAACGGGAACAACGTGAACATCGACTTCGAGGTGCTCGCGAGCTCGGAGAACGTGCTCCGCCAGCGGCTCGTCGTCCAGGCCCTGAACAACAAGTACTCACTGCTGCGCACGGCGATCACCGGTCAGTGACCGGGATGTCCGAGCACACCCGACGAGGAGCATGATGTCATCCGTCTTTTCGACCCTCGGAGTCGCAACCTCCGGCATGGGCGTCTACAAGACCTGGCTCAACGCGGTCGCCGACAACGTCGCCAACATCGACAACGTCGTGCGCACGAGCGAGCCGGCGTTCCAGGAGCGCTTCGTGATCGCCGAGCCGATCACGGACGCGAGCGGCGCGGGTGCCGGTGCCCAGGTTGCAGGCGCGCAGTTCGGCGATCCCAACGGGCGCGCCACCTACGAGCCGACCCATCCCTACGCCGACGAGAACGGCATGGTTCGCCGGCCGGACATCGATCTCTCCGACCAGATGGTCTACATGCAGCTCGCCCAGCGCGGCTACCAGGCGAACGTGACCTCGTTCGAACGGGCCCGCGAGTCCTACGAAGCCGTCCTCTCGATCGGTAAGTGACCATGGCCATCGCACCCATCTCCCCCATCTCGATCACCGGCCCGTTGCAGGTGGGCAACGTCACCGCTGCCGCACCGTCCGGCGGCACCGCGGGCGCCGGCGGAGCAGGCGGCATCGGCTCGTTCGCCGACGCGCTCGACAACCTCACCGCGGCGCAGACGAAAGCCGACGACCTGGCGCTGCAAGCAGCGACGGGTGACCTGCAGGCGCTCCACGACTACACGATCGCCTCGACCGAGGCGCAGCTCCTCACCCAACTGACGGTCACCGTCCGCAACCGTGCTGTCGAGGCATTCAACGACATCATGCGGATGCAGGTCTAGTCACATGGCTGGAATGGACTTCAAGGAGCAGACGCGCCGAGCCCGCGAGCTCGGCGCCCGCCTGACCCCGATCCAGAAGGTCGTGATGGGCGCGGCGCTGCTCACGCTCGTGGTCGGCGGCCTCGTGCTCTCGCGCTCGGGTGGCGACACGCAGATGGCTGCGCTCTACACGGACCTCGAGCCGGCAGATGCCGCGACGATCGTCGACGAGCTCTCCGCGCAAGGGGTCGCGTACGACCTGACCGGCGCCGGGCGCACGATCCTCGTGCCGAAGGATCAGGTGTACGACCTGCGCGTCTCGCTCTCGTCGCAGGGACTGCCCTCCTCGAACGAAGGCTACGCGCTGCTCGACAAGCAGGGCATCACCACCTCCGAGTTCCGCCAGCACATCGACTACCAGCGGGCGCTGGAAGGTGAGCTCTCGCGCACGCTCGAGGCGATGGACGGCATCGACAACGCGACCGTGCACCTCGCGCTGCCGGAGGAGTCGGTGTTCGTCGACGAGCCCGGCAAGGCCACGGCATCGGTGCTCGTCGCCACCCGCGCGAACGGCGGCATCGTGAGCGACCAGGTGCAGGCGATCATCCACCTCGTCGCATCGTCGGTGAAGGACATGCAGCCCGAGGACGTCACCGTCATCGACTCTGCGGGCGCCGTGCTCTCCGCCGCCGGGATCTCCTCCGGCGCCGGTGGCGGCGATGCCCGCGTCAAGGCACAGAGCACCTACGAGCAGCAGCTGACGACGTCACTCAACGCGCTGCTCGCACGCGTCGCCGGCCCGAACGCCGTCTCCGTGTCGGTCCGCGCCGAGCTGGACCTCGACGAGCGCCAGGCGACGTCGGAGACCTACGACCCGTCCGGTGACGCCGGCACGACCGCGGTCGTCGCCGAGCAGGTCGCGACCGAGACGTACTCCGGCACCGGCGGGAGCGGTGCAGCAGCAACCGGCGTCCTCGGCCCGGACGGCGCCGTCGTCACGCCGGCAGCCGCGGCGGGAGCGAACAGCTACGAGAAGGAAGACGCGAACCGCACGTATGCGCTCGACCGGACGGTCGAGCAGGTCACGACGGCGCCTGGCTCGGTCACGAAGCTCCACGTCGCGGTCCTGCTCGACGAAGCGAACATCGATGCCGCGCAGGCGACAGCGATCGAGGAGATGGTCGCCACCGCGGCAGGCATCGACGCCGACCGCGGCGACGAGCTCGTCGTCACCCGCTTGCCGTTCGACACGTCGACCGCGAGCGCGGCAACCGAGGCGGCCGCTGCCGAGGAAGCTGCGGTTGCCCGATCCGAGATGATGGCGCTGATCCGCACCGTGGTGATCGGGCTCGTGATCCTCATCGCCCTGTTCCTCGCGTACCGGAGCACGCGCCGTGCCCGGCGGGTCGTCGCCACGCCGATCGACATCGGCGAGATCGAGTCCCGCCCGATGGCGGTCGGACTCCCGGCTGGCGACGGGACGTCCGCGTTGCCGGTCGCCGTCCCCGCTGACGACGGCCTGATGGACATGGCGATGCACAACATCGCGTCGATGGCCGACCGCAAGCCGCAAGAGGTCGCCAGCGTCCTGCGGTCGTGGCTCTCCGAGTCGAACGGGCGGAGGTAACCGGTGGCGGAAGTCGCGAACGTCATGTCCGCCGCTCATCTCTCCGGCTCGGAGAAGGCAGCGATCCTGCTGATGAAGCTCGGCAGCGAGCACTCCTCGAAGGTGCTGAAGCTGCTCGGCGAGAACGAGGTCAACCAGGTCACGGCAGAGATCGTGAAGGCCCGATCGCTGAAGCGCGAGGACGTCGAAGCGGCGCTGACCGAGTTCGCGACGCTCGCCTCGGCGAACGATCACCTCGCCGCCGGCGGCATCAACACCGCTCGCGACTTGCTCGAAGCCTCCCTCGGCGAGGCGCGCGCCACCGAGATCCTCGAGAACCTCGTCCAGTCGCTCGTCAAGGCGCCGTTCGAGTTCCTCCGCCACGCCGATCCGCGTCAGGTGCTGAACTTCCTGTCCGGCGAGCACTCGCAGACGATCGCGCTGGTGCTGTCCCACATGAGCGCCGACCAGTCGTCGATGGTGCTCGGCGGCCTCCCGGAGGAGACCCAACGTGATGTCTCGATCCGGATCGCGACGCTCGACCAGACCTCCCCCGAGGTGATCACGCAGGTCGAAGCGATGCTCGAGCGGCGGCTGTCGTCGGTCCTCAAGAACCAGACGGAGGCGCATGTCGTCGCCGATGGTGTGCAGACGCTGATCGACATCCTGAACCGATCGGACCGGGCCACGGAACGGTCGATCTTCGAAGGGCTCGAGGAGCACGACGAGGAGCTCGCCGACGAGGTGCGCTCGCGCATGTTCGTCTTCGAGGACATCGTCAGCCTCGATGACCGGGCGGTGCAGCTCGTGCTGCGCCAGGTCGAGGCGAAGGAGCTGGCGACGGCGCTCAAGGGCGTCAAGGCGGAGGTCAAGTCGAAGATCAGCCGCAACATGTCCGAGCGTGCCGCACAGAACCTCGACGAGGAGATCGTGCTGCTCGGCCCGGTGCGGATGAAGACCGTCGAGGAGTCGCAGGGCGCGATCGTGCGGGTCATCCGCGCTCTCGAGGAGAGCGGCCAGATCGTGGTCGCCCGTGGAACCGACGAGTTCGTGTCCTGATCGATGCCGATGACATCACCGTTCCTCCTCGACGATCGACGCCCTGCGTCCGACGGCCTCGCCGCCTCACTGACGGCGCGACTCGAGCTCGTGCGCCCCTCGCTACGCCCCGCCGTCACCGGTGCCGTGATCCGGGTGCTCGGCCTGCGCTTCGACGTCGCCGGGCTCGACCTGCCGATGGGTGCTGCCGTGCGCGTCCTCGACGTGCCCGGTCAGCTCTCCGGTGAGGTCGTCGCGATCGGCGACGGCGTCATCACCTGCATGCCCTTCGGAGAGCTGCGCGGCCTGCGCGTCGGCCACCGCGTCATCGGCGAAGGCCGGCCACCCTCGGTCCCGGTCGGCACAGGCCTGCTCGGCCGCGTGATCGACGCGCTCGGCAACCCGCTCGACGACCTCGGCCCGCTCGACGGGCTCGACCTGGTGTCGATCGAGGGCACGCCGCCGCACCCGCTGCGACGACCGCGCATCGACACGCCGGTCTCGCTCGGCGTTCGCGCCTGGGACACGCTCGTGCCCGCAGGCCGCGGCCAGCGCGTGGGCGTCTTCGCCGGCTCGGGCGTGGGCAAGTCGACGCTGATGGGCATGGTCGCCCGCAGCACATCGGCGGACGTGAACGTCGTCGCACTGATCGGTGAACGCGGCCGTGAGGTGCGCGAGTTCGTCGAGGCCGACCTCGGTCCGGAGGGCCTCGCCCGATCGGTGCTCGTCGTCGCCACGTCCGACACGCCTGCACTCATGCGGTTGCGGGCCGCGTTCGCAGCGACGCGCATCGCCGAGTGGTTCCGCGACCAGGGCAACGACGTCGTGCTGATGATGGACTCGATCACCCGGTTCTGCATGGCGCAGCGCGAGGTCGGGCTCTCCGCCGGCGAACCGCCGACGAGCCGCGGCTACCCGCCGAGCGTGTTCTCGTTGCTCCCCCGCTTGCTGGAGCGCGCCGGTGCCGCCGAGGTCGGCTCGATCACCGGGCTCTACACCGTGCTCGTGGACGGTGACGACCACAACGAACCGATCGCCGACGCAGTTCGTTCGATCCTGGACGGACACGTGGTGCTGTCGCGCAAGCTCGCGCACGCCAACCACTACCCCGCGATCGACGTGCTCGCCTCGGTGTCCCGCGTCTCCTCGGCCGTGACGACGCCCTCGCAGCGCGCCGCTGCCGGCGAGCTGCGAAGGCTGCTCGCCGCCCACGCCGAAGCAAAGGACCTGATCGAGATCGGCGCATACGTGCCCGGCACGAACCCGACCGTGGACCGCGCCGTCGCTCTGCGCGAACCGATCGATGCGTTCCTCCGCCAGTCGGTCGAGGATCCGTGGGACGCCGCACGGTCGTTCGCCGCGCTCGAAGCGCTGCTCGGAGCGACAACGTGAGCGCCGACCGGATCGCGTCGGTGCTGCGCATCCGCCGCCTGCAAGAGCGGCGCGAGCGGGCCGAGGTGGCCGCCCGCCGCCGGACCCACCGTGTCGCACTGACGGCCGAGTCCACGGCGTGGCAGGCGGTCAGCGACCGACGGCTCCCGAGCACGCCACTCCCGGTGCGCGAGCTCCACGGTCACCACGCCGTGCTCGAAGGTGGCATCGGCGTCGCCCGCCGCCGCGGCGAGACGACCGTGATCGCGGCGCACGAGGTCGAGATCCAGGTCGACTCGTGGAGCGTCGCGGCCCGCCGGGTCGAGGGCCTCGAACGGCTCGACGAACGGCTCCGCACTGCGGAACGGGCCGAAGCAGAACGACGCGAAGCCGTCGAGGTCGACGACCTCGTCCTCGCCAGGCGCGCCCACACCAGGAACGAGCCATGACGAGCGGCATCTCCTCGATGAGTGCCGTGCTCGCCCGGATCGGTGCGATCGAGTCACGCTTCAGCATCGCCACGCCGCAACCGGCGACGACCATGACGAACCTCTCGTCGGCGACCGCGATCACGCCCGCATCCTCGATCAACTTCGAAGCGACGCTGGCGGCGACGGAGCGCGCCGTGGTTCGGATCGGGTCCGCATCCGCTCAGGGCACGATCGATGCCAGCACGTCGGTCGCCGCGGGCGGCGCCACCGGCACCGACCACGTCGACCCGTCCGTGCCGTACGCGGCCGAGTTCGACAGCGCCGGCGAGCGCCACGGCATCTCGCCCCGCATCCTCGCTGCGGTCGGCAAGGTCGAGTCGTCGTACCGCCCCGACGCGGTGAGCTCTGCCGGCGCGGTCGGGCTGATGCAACTGATGCCCTCGACTGCCACCGGGCTCGGCGTGGACCCGCGCGACCCGGTCGCGTCGATCGACGGAGCGGCGCGGCTGCTGCGCGACATGCGCGATCGGTTCGGCTCGATCGAACTCGCCCTGGCTGCGTACAACGTCGGCCCCGGGACCATCTCCCGTGCCGGCGGCATCCTGCCCGGGTCGCAGGCAGAGAAGTACGTCAACGCAGTC
Organism: Acidimicrobiia bacterium; assembly: GCA_050248955.1. Classification (GTDB taxonomy): domain Bacteria; phylum Actinomycetota; class Acidimicrobiia; order Acidimicrobiales; family Ilumatobacteraceae; genus JBFWRK01. The sequence continues at coordinate 229,277 of JBFWRK010000005.1, read as the reverse complement.
CTCCGCACGATGGAGACGAGTACATGACCCAGCTCTCGATGATCCCCATGACCGTCACCGATCCCGTCGGGCCGGCGCGCCGCGACATCGACCGCGGCCGCTCGCGCCGCGACGAAGGCGGACCGGGCTTCGACCAGGCCTTCGCGGCCGCGATGTCGATGAAGGAGCGCGAGTCCGCCCCGGCCGATCGGTCGGCCGGCCTCGAGCGCACCGAGGCGCCGAAACGGGACGAGCCCAGCGCGGACCCGGCGGACGAAGCGGTCGCGACTGCCACGAGCCAGGGCCAGCAGCCAGACGCATCCACGTCATCGCCGACCGCCGAGGCGGACGAGCCGGTGCGAAAGGCGGAAGCAGCCGTCCCGGCCACTCCCGCTGCCGGCCTCGTGCTCGCGGCGACGAGCGGTGGCGAGACACCGCTGCTCTCCACGAGCCCGGCGAGCGCCTCGATCCCGATGGCCGGCGTGACACCGAAGACCGTCGAGGCACCCACGGGCCCCGCCGGCGGCCCGATCGTCGCGACAGCCGCGACGGACCTCGCTGCACTCGTCGCCGAGGTGACGGAAGCGGCCGAGATCGTCGCCGTTCCCGGCGCTGCGACCACGCCCACGGTCACCCCGGCGGTCATCACCCCTGCGGTCATCACCCCTGCGGTCACCGGCGAGGTTGCCGTCATCGCAGCCGACGGGTCGTCCCCCGGCGCCACCACGAGCCTTCCGGAGGGCGCTCCCTCGGCTCCCGCGAGCCCCTCCACCGAGCCGTCATCGCCGGACGACGCCACAGCACTCGGTGCGACGGCCGCCGTCCGAACTGCGCAGCGCCCCGCGAGCCAGCTTGGCGCACCAGCATCGACTGCGCCGACCGATCCCGAAGCTGTTGCCGTCGTGGATGCCGCCGCCGCTGTCGCGCGCACCACGACGTCCAGCTCGGCGCCCGAGCACAGCGACGCGTCAGCGTCGGGCGGCGACACGATCGCGCCGGCGCCGACCGCCGCCGCTGGCGCCGGTGCGCCGGCAACGAGCCGCCTCCCCTCCACTGGCGCGACTGCGGGCGCCGAGACTCCGTTGCGGGCAACGTCCGAGGCCGACGTGCCTCGGCCGGCGACGCCCCGGCTCCCGGCGACTCATCGCCTCGCCCTCGATCTCGGCGGCGAGGGCCTCGGCCCGCTGCGCGTCGAGGCGTTCACCGACCAGGGCACGTTGCACCTCAGCCTCCAAGCCGGCGACCGAGGCACGACGGCCGCGATCGGCGCTCGGCTTCCCGAGCTGCGCCACGAGCTCGAGTCGGCCGGCCTGCAGCTCGGCAACGTCGACGTGGGACATCACGACCAGAGCACCGGCGGCAACCGGGAGCAGGCCGACATCGCCACCACCGAGCGCCGGTCGAGCGCTGCCGCCGGCGACCGCTCGCTCATCACTTCTTCGACCACCCGAACGCCGGGCCGCGCGGGAGCGACCTCGGCCCGCGGCTTCGACCTTCGTCTCTGACGGGAGCACTCACCCCATGTCCATCTCTGCGATCGGCGCCCTCGGCGTCATCAACTCGACCGATTCGACGGGCTCGACCGGCTCGACCGGCTCGACCGGCTCGACCGGCTCGACGGGCTCGACCACGACGCCCAAGACGCCCGGCACGCTCGACCGCGAGGCGTTCCTGAAGCTCCTCGTCGCCCAGCTCCGCTACCAGGATCCGAGCAAGCCGCTCGACCCGTCGGAGATGGTGTCGCAGTCGGCGCAGCTCAGCGTCGTCGACAAGCTCAGCGAGATCTCGACCGCCCTCACCCGGTCGTCCACGATCGACCGCCTGGCCCTGGCCGGGTCGGTGATCGGCAAGGACGTGACGTTCGCATCGCCCGAGGGCTACCCGGTCACCGAGCAGGTGACCTCCGTGCGCTTCGACGGCGACTCGCTCCTGCTCTGGGCAGGGAGCTACGAGGTGCCGCTCGAGTCGGTCCAGGCCGTCCACGAGCACACCGTGGCGGCCCCGCCCTCCGCGGACGGTTCGGCTGCCTGAGTCGTGATCTCCACCGTTCAACGAACCGCCATGGATGGCACGAACGACCGCACGGACGCAGTACTGCTCCCCATCGGCTCCCATCCAGGAGGCATCCACCAGTGATCCGTTCCATGTCCAGCGCCCTTTCCGGGCTCCGCAACCACCAGGTGATGCTCGACGTCGTCGGCAACGACATCGCCAACGTGTCGACCGTCGGTTTCAAGAGCTCGAGCACCATCTTCTCCGATGTGCTCACCCAGACGCTGAAGGGCGGCGGCGCGCCGAGCGGCAACGTCGGCGGCACCAACCCCGCCCAGATCGGCCTCGGCTCCCGGCTCGCCGGGACGGTGCAGTCCTTCACCCAGGGCGCCATCCAGCGCACCGGCCGCACGACCGATCTCGCCATCCAGGGCGACGGCTTCTTCGTGGTCTCGAGCAACGGCCAGCAGATGTACACGAGGGCCGGGTCGTTCACACAGGACGCGGAGGGCAGCCTCACCACTCCGGACGGCATGCTCGTCCAGGGTTGGCAGGCCGACACCGCCGGTGTGATCAACACGAACCTCCCGATCGGTGCGGTGCAGATCCGGGTCGGCGATCTCCTCGCCCCGACGCAGACAGCGGCCGTGCAGCTCGGCGGCAACCTGTCGGCGGACGCAGTGACCGGCGACGCGCTGACGCTCACCGTCACCGGCTACGACACGCAGGGCGCCACGACACCGATCAACCTGACGTTCACGAAGAACGCGGCGGCGAACACGTGGGACGTCTCGGCGACTTACGGCGCCACGAACACTGCCGTCGCGCTCAGCGTCGCGTCGGTGACGTTCGACGGTGTCGGCGAGCTGGCGACCCCCGTCAGCCGGAGCATCGGCATCGCCTCGAATGCGATCCCGGGGTTCCCGAACGCGATCAGCCTGAACCTCGGTGGCGCCACGACACCGGGCCGCCTCACGCAGTACGCCGGTGGCGGCAGCGCGGCGATCACCAGCCAGGACGGCGCGCCGGCCGGTTCGCTGCAGTCGTTCAACGTGAGCCAGGACGGCACGGTCGTCGGCAACTACTCGAACGGGCGCTCGAAAGCGATCGGCCAGATCGCGATGGCGGTCTTCACGAACCCGGAGGGCCTGGAGCGCATCGCCGGCGCCTGGCGCGAGACGCCGAACTCGGGTCTCGCCCAGGTCGGCACGGCAGGCGCCGGCGGGCGCGGCCTGCTGTCGGCCGGCACGCTCGAGATGTCGAACGTCGACCTCGCCGAGGAGTTCACCCGCCTCATCGTCGCCCAGCGCGGCTTCCAGGGCAACGCCCGGGTCGTCACGACGGCCGACGAGGTGCTGCAGGAAGTCGTGAACCTCCGCCGTTAGTCCACGGTGGGGCGGCGGGGTGAGCACCTCGCCGCCCCACTTGACCACGGAGGCACACGCCCGACCATCACATCTCGGACGCATCAACGTCCGATCCATCCGACGCACGAGGAACTATGGCTGCCCAGACCGCAACGTCATCCAGCTCGAACCGGCACGGCAAGGGCGGATCGACGCGCCGCCGGGGCGAGCCGCGGCCATTCGACTTCCGCCGTCCGAGCAAGCTGTCCCGCGAGCACGTCCGCACGATGCAGATCGTGCAGGAGACGTTCGCCCGCGGCCTCGCCACGATGTTGTCCTCGACGCTGCGCAGCGTGTCGACGGTCTCGATCCGCTCGATCGAGCAGCACACGTACGACGAGTACGTGCGCGAGGTCCCGAACCCGACCCTGCTCAACATCCTCTCGCTCGCACCACTCTCCGGGGCGGCGATCCTGCAGCTCCCGCTCGAGGTCGCCTTCTGCGCCGTCGAGCTGCTGCTCGGCGGCAAGGGCTACGCGGAGCAACCCGCTCGGCCGTTCACCGAGCTCGAGCTGCAGCTGACGCGCGGCATCATCGAGCGCGCGCTCCCCGAGCTGCGCTACGCGTTCGAGCCGGTCGTGGCGACCGAGCCGAAGGTGATGAGCCAGGAGTCGAACCCGCAGTTCGCCCAGATCGCGGCGCCCACCGACATGGTCATCGTCGTCTCTTTCGACATCAAGATCGAGAGCGTTTCCGGCGTCGCGAGCCTGTGCATCCCGTTCTCCAGCCTGCAGCCGCACCTCGAAGCGCTCTCCGCGACTTCGCTCTACGCCGCGCAGACGCTCGGCAACGCCGCCGAGAACCGCGCCCTGCTGACCGAGCACCTCTCCGCTGCCCCCGTCGAGATCAGCGCCCGGTTCCGGCCGGTCGTGATCACCTCCGGTGACATCCTGGCGCTACGCGTCGGCGACGTGGTCCAGCTCGGCCATCCGGTCGATCTCCCGCTGATGCTCACCGTCGAAGGCGTGGCGACGTTCGAGGCGACGATCGGCCGGCGTAACCGGCGCGTCGCGGTGCAGGTCGTCGGGCCTGCCGATTCGGCTGCTCCGGGCATGCGCCCGAGCCGGTTCCGGCTCCGTCAGGCCACGTCGTCGTCCTGATCGGACCTGCCTGACAACTCGGGTGCGCTCAGCACAGTCCCGGGCGAAACCGCACCACCCGACGAGACGCAGGAGCAGACGTTGACCGATCGCGGCGCTTCCAGAACCCAGCTGTCCGCAGCCGTACACGCAGCAGCCGAGGTGCTCGCGTCGTCCTTCCAGCTCGGCGACGAGACCCGCATCGCGGACGCTTGGCCCGTGGACGACGGCGATGGGGTGCTGACTGTCAGCCTCATCGGCGACGCCGAGGGAATGCTCTACCTCGCGGTGAGCGAGGACGTCTCTGCCCGGCTGATGGCGCAGACCGATGTGCTGACCGGCGGCCTGTCCGCTGCCGTCGCCGCGCTCAGCGAGGTCACCGGCCTGTCGCTCACAGCGGACGAGGTGAACAACGTCGCGCCGGCCACTGGCCCCGAGTTCATCGCCGAGATCCTCGACGGCGGCACCCTCACCGCGCTCGCCGGACTCGTCCTGCCGGTGCTGGTCGAGACCGAAGTCGCACCCGAGGGTGCACCCGCTGCCCCCGAGCAGTACGAGCCGACCGTGCTCACAGCGGGTCGGGCCGCGCCGACGCTCGCGTCGTACGCGCCGATGGCGCTGCTCCACGACGTCGAGCTCGTCGTGACGGCCGAGCTCGGTCGCACGACGATGCCGGTCCGCGAGCTCCTCGGCCTGACGCCCGGCATGGTCGTCGAGATCGACCGTGCCGCCGGCGCCCCGATCGACCTCCTCGTCAACGGCAAGCTCATCGCCGCCGGCGAGGTCGTCGTGATCGATGAGGAGTTCGGGATCCGGATCACCGAGATCGCTCCCGTCAGCGAGCGCACCTGATGGCCGACGTCTCGATGGGCGAACTGCTCATCCGGTCCGTCATCTCGCTCGGTGTCGTGCTCGCCCTCGTGTTCGGGGCATACGCGATCATGCGCCGGCGCATGTCCGGCGCCCGACCGGCGCCGCGACGGGGCGGTCTCACCGCCTCGCTGCGCTCGGCAGCTGCCCATCGCTCCGGCGGAAGCCAAGCCCGCTCTGCACGCCACACACGACCCGCCCGCACGGGCTTGCGCGTCGTGGGCCGGGCGACGGTCGGACGGTCTGCGGTCCTCACCGCCGTGCAGTTCGGTGACCGGGTGCTCCTCGTCGGCGCTGCCGAGCAAGGCGCGCCCACCGTCCTCGCCGAGCTGGACGGGCACGACTGGGAGCACCACACGAACTCCGTGCACGAGCTGGCGATCTCGACCAGCACACTCGGCGACGTCGTGTCGCCTGCCGCCGACGGAGCGGGTGCCTCACCGCACCGACGCGTCGATGTCGGCCCTCGCGGGCTGCTCGACGCACTCCGCGAAGCGACGACGCGACGTGTCTGATCGCACCCGCCGCCTCGCGCCGCTGCTCCTCCTCGGCGTGCTCTCGGTCGTCGCCCTCCTCGCCGTGCTCGCGCCGGCCCGAGCGAGCGCCGCGATCACACCGCCGCAGCCGATCGCACCGGTCACCGCCACGACGAACCCGATCGATCTCGGTCGCCCGGCGGATCGTCTCAGTCCAACCACTCCGACGGCCGCGACGAGTGCCACTGACGACGACGCGACAGCCAGCATCGACCTCCAGTTCCCCGACGCATCCGGAGACACGTCGAACTCCGTCGTCATCATCCTGCTGCTGACGGTCATCTCGCTCGCGCCGAGCCTGCTCGTGCTGTGCACGTCGTTCACCCGCATCGTGATCGTGCTCTCGCTCACTCGCAACGCGCTCGGCATCCCCCAGGTGCCACCGCAACAGGTCATCGTCGGCCTGAGCGTCTTCCTCACGTTCTTCGTGATGGGTCCGACCCTCACCGAGATGAACGACGTCGCGCTCCAACCGCTCCTGAAGGGTGACATCACGAGCTCCGTCGCCTTCGACCGGGGATCGGTCCCGCTCCGGGAGTTCCTGCTCGAGCACACCCGCGACGGCGAGCTCGAGCTCTTCCTCGACGCCTCGGACACCGAGAAGCCCGTCGCCCGTGACGAGATCCCGCTGACCGCGGTGATCCCCGCGTTCGTGCTCTCCGAGCTGAAGACCGCATTCATCATCGGCTTCGTGATCTTCGTGCCGTTCCTGGTCATCGACCTCGTGGTCTCGGCCGTGCTGATGGGTCTCGGGATGATGATGCTGCCGCCCTCGTTCGTCTCGTTGCCGTTCAAGTTGTTGTTGTTCGTGATGCTCGACGGCTGGATGCTGGTCGTCGGCACGCTGTTGACGTCGTACCGATGAGGAACCCATGACCAGCCAGCAAGTCCTCGACATCGGCACCAAGGCACTGCTCGTGTGCGCGAAGATCGCCGGCCCGTTCCTGCTCGTCGTGCTCGCGGTCGGCCTCGTCATCGGCCTGCTGCAGTCCGTCACCCAGGTGCAGGAGCCGACGCTCACCTTCGTGCCCAAGCTCGTCGGCGCCGCGCTCGTCATCGCGGTCAGCGGCAACTGGATGCTCGCCGAGCTCGTGGCCTTCGGCCACGAGCTGATGGACAGCGTCCCGACACTGATCAACAGCTGATCATGGAGTTGGCGATCGATCCCGCTGTGCTCGTCGGGTTCTGCCTCGCACTCGTGCGCACCACGGCATTCGTCGTCATCTGCCCGCCGTTCAACATGCCGGCCATTCCGGTGAAGGTGCGGACCGGCATCGCCGTCGCGATCTCGATCGCGATCACCGGCCGCGTCACGCCCGGCACCGTCGGGCTGGACACGGCCTCGTTCGTCAGCGCGCTGTTCGCCCAGGCGATCGCGGGCCTCGCACTCGGCATCTTCGTCATGGTGCTGTTCTCGGCGATCCAGAGCGCGGGCGAGCTGATCGACCTGCAGGTCGGCTTCTCCCTCGGCAGCGTGCTCGACCCGCTCTCCGGCAACACGGCGGCGCCGATCGGGCGACTGCACCAGATCCTCGGACTGGCGATCGTGTTCGCCGTCAACGGCCACATCCTCGTCGTGCGCGGCTTCCTGCGCTCGATCGACGCCGTGCCGGTCGGCGGCATCGACCTCGGACGATTGGCCGAGGAGCTCTCCTCGCTGTTGACGGTGCTCCTCGCCGCGAGCATCGAGATCGCGCTGCCGATCCTCACCGCACTGTTCTGCATCGAGGTCGCGCTCGGCCTGCTGGGCAAGGCCGCGCCGCAGATGAACATCCTCGTGCTCGGCTTCGCGGTGAAGGCGATGGCCGCCTTTGCGTTGCTGGCGACGACGATCGTGCTACTGCCCGAATCGACGCAGTCGCTCCTCGAACGTGCGATGCGCTCCGCCGGCCGGGTCTTCACCGGCTGAGCCATGGGGTCGAAGGAAGGGCGCACCGAGGCGCCGACCCAGAAGCGCAAGCGCGACCAGCGCCGCAAGGGCCAGGTCGCGAAGTCCGCCGATCTCGGCTCGTGGCTCGGCCTGCTCGTCGGCAGCTACCTGCTGCCCTCAGCGGTGGGCCGGCTCTTCGACGCGGCAGGCGACTCGTTGCAGGCACTTCCCGCCATCACCCAGGCCCCGGACGGCGACGTGGCGATCGCCGCACTCGGGCGCACGCTGACGTCGGGGTTCCTCGCGATCGCCCCGTTCCTGCTCATCATGGGCGGAGTCGGCATCGCTGCGCAGCTCATGCAGACCGGCTTCCTCGTCTCGCCCAAGCTGCTCAAGCCCGACTTCAAGCGGGTCAATCCGATGCAGGGCATCAAGAAGCTCGTGTCGCCGCGCTCGTTCGTCGACACGCTCAAGCAGCTCGCCAAGGTCGCCGCGATCGGATGGGTGGCCTGGCCGTACGTGCAGCGGGTCTCCGAGGAGCTCACGTCGAGGGGTCGGATCCCGCTGCTCGCCGGGCTGGCGATGAGCGGCCAGGCCCTCATCGGCATGGTGCGGGCGACGGCGTGGGCGGTGCTCGCGATCTCGGGTGCCGACTACGGGTACCAGCGGTTCCAGCACCGGCGCGACATGCGGATGACGAAGCAGGAGATCCGCGACGAGATGCGGCAGTCGGAGGGTGATCCGCACGTCAAGGGGCGGATCCGCTCGCTGCAACTGGCACTCGCCCGCCAGCGGATGATGGGCGACGTACCGCTGGCGGACGTCGTCATCACCAACCCGACGCACGTCGCCGTCGCCCTTCGCTACGACCCGACTCGTGGCGCGCCGCGGGTGATCGCGGTCGGTGTGGGCGAGACGGCGGGTCGGATCCGGGCTCGAGCGATCGCGGCCGGTGTGCCCCTGGTCGAGGCGAAGCCGCTTGCCCGCGCCCTGTGGCGCGCCTGCGATGTCGGCGACGAGATCCCGACGGCGCTCTACGAGGCGGTGGCGAAGGTGCTCGCCTTCGTCAGACGGCTGCGGGGCTCGATCTCGTCCTCGAGCTCGCTCTCGCTCCCGCCGGCCTACGTGCTCGACCATCAGGCACTCGAGGCGATCCCGGCGCGACGACGCCGGCGGCGACTCGGCTAGCGCGGCGAGCCCACCGCGCTCCCGTGCAAGACGGGCGAGTAGCCGTGGGCGAGCGCCGCGACCGAGGTCGGCGGCGTCAACACCGTGACCCGGCCGTTGGGCGAACGGTCGACCGGTGAGCTCCAGCCGTCGAAGTCGAACGCGAGGAGCCGGTCATCGAGGACCAACCGTGCCGCGCCCTGCTCATCGACGATCACGGCGCCGTCCGGCAGCTCCGCGATGTCCGTCTCCCACAGGCGCCGGTCAGGGGAGCGTGCGAGCCCGCGTCCCCGATCGAGCCGTTCGGCGACGAGACGCCGGTCGAGGTCGGTCGCGAGGAGCGACATCCCGCTCCCGACGGCTCGCGTGACGGCGTCTCGATAGGAGCGGTACGCGTCCCGCCGGCAGGTCGCGCAGGGTCGGTGGCCGGCGGCAAGGGCGACGGCGTCGTCGAGGAAGAAGATCGGCGTCCACCGGTTCGGATCGGCGAGCGGGAACCGCCACTCGCGGAACTCCGTCATGCAGACGATCCACAACGAACTGCGGTGGTGGCGCACGACGTCGCCGGCAGCGTCCACGAGGCAGCCACGGTTGCCGGTGAACAGCCCCCGGCCGCTCACGGCGTGGAGATCACCCCACGGATCGACGCGGTTGCGGCGAGGCACGCCACGATCCTGCCATCGGCGGGACCGTGGCGTGCCCCGACGGTGTCAGCCCGAGCGGGTGGGGAGCCGGTCGATGACCTGGGCCACCACGGTGGGCTCGCGATCCCGCTCGGCCGTCTCCGAGGCGGCGCGGTTCTCGAGTCGGATCTCGGCGTACACCTCTTCGCGGTGCACGGAGACGTTGTGCGGTGCGCTGATGCCGATGCGCACCTGGTCGCGGCCGTTGTCGAGCACGGTGACGACGATGTCGTCGCCGACGAGGATGCTCTGGCCGACGCGGCGGGTGAGCACGAGCATCACACCACCTCCATCGCACCAGAGCCGGCGAACACAGCGACGACCGGCCAGCGGCTGGACGTGAGGATCACCTGGCGGGCCTGACGGTTGACGGCGTTGATCACGACCGGCGCCCGCAGGTTCGCGCTCAGCTGCACGCCCGACTGGTCGCGCCGGACGGTCACGATCGTGAGCACACAGACATCGCGCTCGTCGGTGATGCCGAGCCCGTCGACGTCGAGATCGATCTCGTACTCGGGGAACGCCACCCACGGGACGATGCAGAGGAACGCCAGCGCGCCGTCGTCGACGTCCTGCAGCCAGTACATCGTCTGCTGTTCGCTGTGGACATCCGGGTGGCCGGGCACCTGGCCCGAGCCGAGCAGCGCCATGCGGCGCGGCCCTTCGAACCCGGGCAGACCGTCGGCGAGCGTGAAGATCGCCTCGTCACCGACTTCGATCACGCCGAAGCGTGTGGTTTCGACCTTCACGTCGACCTCCTTGTCTCGTGCGCTACCTGCCGTCGACGCCCACCGTTGCGGTGATCCGACCTTCACGACAGGAGCCGCTTCCTGCGAACAGTCATGACCGTCCGGACGGGAGCGAACGACGCACCCAGGTTCTGCGGGCACGACGAGAAGCACCTCGGAGGGCGGATGGAACGCAGTCGACTTGGTCAGGTGACGCTGCCGGCCGCTGTCGTCCTCGTGGTCGGCGTGATGGTCATCCCCATGCCGTCATCGCTGCTGGACCTGCTGATCGTGGCGAACATCTCGATCTCGATCCTGATCCTGCTGGTGTCGATGAACGCCCGGCGGGCGCTGGACTTCAGCTCGTTCCCGTCGCTGCTCCTCGTCGTCACGCTCTTCCGCCTCGGGCTCAACGTCTCCACGTCCCGAGCCGTCCTCTCGAACGGCCACGCCGGCGACGTCATCGCCACGTTCGGCTCGGTCGTCGTCGGCGGGAGCCTGGTCGTCGGCCTCGTCATCTTCCTCATCCTCACCCTCGTCCAGTTCGTGGTCATCTCGAACGGTTCCGGGCGCGTCGCCGAGGTGACCGCCCGCTTCACCCTCGACGCGATGCCCGGCAAGCAGATGGCGATCGACGCCGACGTGAGTGCCGGCGCGATCGGCGAGGACGAAGCCCGCCGCCGCCGCCGCGAGGTCTCCGAGGAGGCCGACTTCTACGGCGCGATGGACGGCGCATCGAAGTTCGTGAAGGGCGACGCGATCGCCGGCCTCGTGATCACGATGGTCAACCTGGTCGGCGGCTTCCTGATCGGCGTCGTGCAGAAGGGCATGCCGATCGGCGAGGCCGTCACGACGTACTCGCTGCTCACCGTCGGCGACGGGCTCGTCGCGCAGATCCCTGCGCTGCTCGTCTCGATCTCGGCCGGCCTCATCGTCACCCGCTCGGCCGGCAACTCCGACCTCGGCTCCGACGTCTTCGACCAGTTCGGTCGCCAGGGCGCCTCGGTGCGCGCTGGCGGCATCGTGATCCTCTTCATGGGCTTGATCCCCGGGCTGCCCAAGATCCCCTTCTTCGTCATCGGCACGTTGCTGATCGTGCTCGGGCGGCGGCTCGTGGCGAAGGGCCTCGAACCAGCGGCACCGACCGGTCCCGAGCTGGTGCACGAGGAGCCGACCTCGCCGCAGCAGCTCGCCATCGACGCCCGGGTCGAGCCACTCGAGCTCGACATCGCGTACGACCTCATCGAGCTCGTCGACGGCGCCGGCGGCGGCGATCTGCTCGACCGTGTTGCCGCGTTGCGACGGAAGCTCGCCATGGAGCTCGGCTTCGTGATGCCCTCGGTGCGCACCCGCGACGCTCCGCAGCTGCCGGCGAACACGTACGTCATCAAGGTCCACGGCGTCGAGGTCGGACGCGGGATCGCACTGCCCGGCCGCGTGCTCGTCCTCGGTGACGACTTGTCGATGCTGCCCGGCGAGGACGTCCGCGAACCCGTCTTCGGCCTCCCCGCTCGCTGGGTGCCGGCCGAGTTCCGCGTCCAGGCCGAGCTCTCCGGCCACACCGTGGTCGACCGATCGACGCTCGTCGTCACGCATCTCGCCGAGATCGTGCGCCGTCGGGCCGGCCGCTTGCTGGGGCGGACGGACGTCAAGGCGCTCCTCGACGGCGTGCGCACCACCGACCCGACGATCGTCGACGAGCTCACCGCAATGGGCGTGACCACGGCCGAGGTGCAGCGGGTGCTCGCATCCCTGCTCGACGACGGCGTGCCGATCCGAGACCTCGTCCGCATCCTCGAGGCCCTCGGCGAGCGGGCGCGCACGGTGCGCACGCCCGAGGTGCTCGTCGAAGCGGTGCGCTCGGAGCTCGGTCCGGCGATCACGGGCGCCCTCGCGACCGACGGCACGCTGCTCGCGTTCACGATCGACGCACTCACGGAGATGCGGCTCGCCGAGGGGCTGCGGGTCACCGAGTCCGGCAGCCACCTCGAGCTCTTCCCCGACGACCACGACCGACTCGTGGCGCAGGTCGTCGCGGCATCGGAAGTCGCTGCGCAACGTGGCGCCACCGGCGCGCTCGTGTGCTCCGGCCACTTGCGGCCCGCCCTTCGCCGGCTGCTCAAGCCGGCCGTGCCGGCGGTACCGGTCGTCTCGTACCAGGAGATCGGTGACCACCTCACGATCGAGGTGATCGCTTCCATTTCATTCGGCTCCGCAGGGAGCAACGACAGAGAGGCAGGCAACGATGCGTTCGTCGTCAACCGTTGATCCTCAGCGCGAGGACCCGGTCCGGTTCCAGGGCGCAACGCTCGAAGAGGCCGTCGCGACGGCTCGGGCAGCACTCGGGCCGCGTGCTCGGGTGGTCGAAGCGAACCGCATCCGTCGCGGCGGGATCGGTGGCTTCTTCGCCACGGATCTCGGTGTCGAGGTCGCGGTGCTGCTCGAGGACGAGTCGATGGACGCCGCGCTCGAGCGGCTCGTCGCCCAGTCATCGGCCGCCGACGGCCTCGAGCCGGCTGCTGGCCGCGGGACCGTCGTCCCGGCGATGCCGAACGACGACGCGCCGCAGGCCGCGTTCGCAGGCGTCCTCGCCCGCGAGATGTTCGCCGAGATGGCCCCGGCCGAGACCGCATCGAGGACAGCCGTTCCGCATCCAGCGCCCGCTCAGCCGGAGCTCGTGCCGGAGCCGGAGCCGGAGCTCATGTCACCGGCGGCGTCGTACGACGTGCAGCCGATCCGCGTGCTCAGCACGCCGAGCGTGGAGCTTGACGCGGAGGCGCGGGCCGCCGCGGCCGAGAAGGCTGCGCACAGATCACGCACCCGGTCGCCTCGGCGGACCATCGAACCGGCACCGGTCGACGACGGCATCCTGATCACGGCAGAGGACATCCTCGCCGAGCTCGAGATGCTCGCGGCCGAGGCACTCTTGATCGAGACGACCGAGCCGGCGCCGCAAGCGCGCCCCCGCTCGGCGAGCCGCATCCGCAGGCACTCCTCGACCCGCCGTCGAGCCACTGCCCCCGCGCCAGAGGTCCTGGCCGAGCTGCTCGAGTCGCTGGAGGCCCCCGGGTCCGAGGTGGACGAGTTCGATCCGTTCGAGCCAGTGGCTGACGTCGCCACGGAGGCCGAGGCGATCACACCGGTCGACGAAACCACGCTCCTCGCCGCTGCCGGGGCTGACGCTGTCGAGCTGCCGGCGACGAAGCCCGTTGCCCCTCGTGCCCGCCGGCGGGCATCGGTTCGCAAGCAGGTGGAGCTCGCCATCGAGGCCGCGAACAACCTGGTCCAGCGGGTGTCGGACAGCGTGGACGGTGCGCCACAGATCACGGTGAAGATCGTCGTGTCGACGTCCGACGGCAACCACGTGGAAGCAGAAGCCCAGCTCGGAGGCCAGTGATGCGCCGCACGTCGTCCGACCACCACGGCGAGGTCAACGGTGTGCTGATGCCACCCGGACCGCTCGCCGCCTGGCGCTTCTCGCTCGCCATCGGGGCATCGTTCATCATCACCGGCATGCCGCTCCTGCGGGCCACCGCGTCCCGCGACCAGCTCGACCTCGCCCTCATGCGGTCCCTGGCCGCAGCGGCGCTCGTGTGGGTCGTGCTCGGCGGGATCAACCGCATCCTCGCGTCGGCAGAAGCCGACCGGATGGCAGCGGCACGGCTCGACGCCCAGGTCCGGGCGATCCTCGCCGCCAGCGCCGCCCAGTCGTCGGCCGAGTCGCTCACCGACGACGCCGCCTCGTCGGCCCCCGCCGGCTCCGAGTCCGCCCACTCCCCGCCGTCCTGATCAGGGGCGAGCGCGACGCCACCTCGATCGGGGGCGAACGCCACGCCGTTCTCGTCTCGCCGCGCCGTTCTCTGCTCGCCGCCGCCCTCCGACCGCGTCTCTGTGCTCACGTGACCCGGATACGTCCGACGGCGATCAGAGAACGGTTGGGGTGACGGGGGCGAACAGAGATCCGGGGGGTGCGCGCCCCCGCCGGCTCCGAGTCCGCCCACTCCCCGCCGTCCTGATCAGGGGCGGCACTCCCCGACGTTCTCTGCTCGCCCACGTCCTCCGACCGCGTCTCTGTTCTCACGTGACCCGGATTTGTCCGCCGGCGATCAGAGAACGGTTGGGGTGACGGGGGCGAACAGAGATCCGGGGGTGCGCCCGGGGTCGGCGGAAGTCGGGCAGGGACAGTCAGCGGAGGAAGTCGAGCAGCGTCGGCGGGAGGATCCGACCAGCGATCTGCAGGGCAGCCTGGTACGAGGTCTCCTGGGCTTTGACGTTGACGAGCGCCTCGACCAGATCGACGTCCTCGGCCTGCGAGAGCGACGAGCGCAGGCGCATCTGGTCGTCGAGCGCACGGCCCTGCAACGTCTCGAGCCGGGCGGCCCGGGAACCGATCTCGACCGCAGCGGCGCCGACGCGCTTCGCCGCCGCATCGAGGTTCGCGTGCTCGGTGGCCATCGCTGGACCGTCACCCGCCAGCACCGCCGTGGCCATGCGGTCGAGCACCTCGAACAGATCGCCGACCGCGCCGCCCTGGGCGCCGAAGATGTCGGTGCCGACGACGTTCACGGTGACGGTCGTCGTCGGCCCGACCTGGCGGTTCACCGAGCCGGTGTTGCCGGTGTAGACGCCGTTCGAAGCGTACGCAGCGGTTCCAGCGGTGCCGTTGAACACGAACCGGTCGCCGTGCTTCGAGTTGCCGATGGCGATCAGGTCGTCACGGATGCTCCGGAGCTCGGTGGCCATAGCCTGCCGGGCGTTGCCGTCGGCGAGCGCTCCGGTGTTGCCGGCCCGCACCGCGATCTCCTTGGCCCGGTCGAGCACGTCCAGCGACGAGGTCAGCGCAGCGTCGGACGTCCGCAGGAAGCCCAGCGAGTCCTCCATCGTCCGGAGGCGCTGGTCCATGCGTCGCATGTCGTTGCGAAGCCCCATCGCATCGGCCGCCCGTGCGGGGTCGTCCGATGCCTTGGTCAGCTCTTTGCCGCTCGAGATCCGGCTCTGCGTCGCCTGCAGCCGCGACAGCGACTGGTTGAGGTCGCGCAGGGTCGAGCGCACCACCATCGAGTTCGTCACGCGCATGGGTTCACCGCTCCTCGGATCGTCGTGTTGTCACAGATGAGTCGGCGAGCACGGGTCATCGTCCGACCACGCCGGTGCGCTCGATCAAGATCCCGAGCAGCTCATCGATCGCGGTCAGCACTCGTGCCGACGCCTCGAAGGCACGCTGGGCGGCGATCAGGTTCGCCATCTCCTCGTCGGTGCTCACCGCACCGACCTGGTCGGCGTCGCTCACCGCGGCATCAGCGACCTGCTCCTGAACCGATGCCCGGCGGATGGCCCCGCGAGTCTCGACGGCGAGGCCGCCGATCATCGACCGGTACTTCGCGTCCGGGCCGGCGGCACCGTCGGCGAGCGCCGCGAGCTGACGCGCCTGCTCGGCATCCAACGGGCCGGGCGCGGTCGGCCCCGGCAGCACCGGTGCACCGGCTGCGATGTTCTGCGGCAAACCGGCGACGTCCACGGACAGCTCGATGCTCGCCGCGGTCACGCCGGCGGGATCGAAGAAGTTCCGGCCGGTGTTGCCGGTCTGGTCGTAGCCGAGGCTGTGCAGCGCGTTCACCTGGGCGACCAACGTCGCGGCGACATCGTCGAGCGCCGTCATGTACCGCGGCACGATGTCGGTGATCGTCGCCGTCAGCGCTGCGGCCTCTCCGGCGGGGGCGTTGACCGGCTGGGAGTCGAGCGCCCAGCGCAGCGCGCCGCCGGCACCGTCGAGGGGCTGGGTGATCGACCCGGCGACGACGGTGCGTCCGCCGATGTAGACGTCGACCTGACCGTTCCCGCTCGGCCGGGCGATCGCACCGGTGAGCTTCGCGAGGGAGGCGACGAGGACGTCGCGTCGATCGATGAGATCGTTCGATGCCGAGGGGTTGCCGACGATCGTGCGGTTCAACGCGGCAACCTCGGCGGCCGTGTCGTTCACCTCGATGGCGAGCGAGACGACCCGGTCGACGGCGGAGTCCCTCGACGCCTGCAACGACGCCGCGGTCTCGTGCAGCGAGCCGACCAGCGAGGCTGCGCGCTCGAGGAGCTGGGTGCGCGTCGTGAGTCCGCCCGGCTGGTCGACGATGTCGCTCCACCCTCCCCAGAACTCGGAGAGCTGGGCAGCGAGGCCGACGTCGCTCGGTTCCCCGAAGACGCTCTCGATCCGCTGCAGCGTGGTCGAGGTGAGCTGCGTCGACGCGCGGAACGCCTCCTCGCGGACCGCTCGCGCCTCGAGCAGCTGATCTTGTGAACGGGCGACGCCGAGGACCTCGACACCACTCGGTCGGGCGGCCTGGCCGGCGAACACAGCGGCCGCCGGTGCGCCGCCGACCGCCCGCAACTGGACGGTCTGGCGGTGGTAGCCGGGGGTGGACTCATTGGCGACGTTGTGTCCCGTCACGTCCATGACGCGCCGCTGCGCGTTCATGCCAGAAAGCGCGGAGTAGAGACTCGAGATGTTCGGCACGTGTCAGACCGTCCGGTCGAGGCGTCGTGATGCCAGGGGCAGGGGAGCAGCGGTCCCGGTGGGCGTGTACAGGTCGACTGACTCCTCACCCAGGACAGCGAGCAGCTCACGGGTGCGCAGCACTCCGCGACGTGCGAGCTCGTGGTTCGCCTGCGCCGATTCCTCCACTTCTCCCTGCAACGAGAGCAGGTGAACGCGGTGCTGTCGGAGCAACGAGCCCCACGGCTCGGTCAGGCGCCCGGCGAGCTCGGTCAGGCTCGTGCCGACCGGCAGGCCCACCTGGCGGGCGACGCGTTCCGACGCCGCCGCCCGATCCGCCTCGAGCTGACAGATCGCGTCGATGACGGCGTCCACCTCGGCGGCGATGAAAGGGAGCCACCGCACCCGGCCGGCGCCGAGGAGCATGCTCTGGACCTCGAGCTTGAAGACGAGTTGCTCCAACAGTTCGCGCAGCACCCACAGCTGATGGGAGAGCTCTTCGGCAGCGTCCACGGTTCCTCGTTCGGGCAGGGCTGATCGGCCGGCTGCGCCGCGCCCGTGCGGGAGTCGCCGTGAGGCCGGTCGGCCCCTTCACGACCGTTCAGAACGGGGCCGGAAGCGCACGCAGCCGGACTCGCCGCGAGTGGCCTGCGACACGTCGACGACGCGCCCGACCATCGGGCGCCGAACGCGACCCGCTGGACGATCTACGACGCCAGTTCCACCACGACGACGCGCGGGCGTTGGGAGAACAGAAGAGATGATCCGCCTCACCAGGCTCCGTCAGAACGAACCGCTCTACTTGAACCCGGACCACATCGAACGCCTCGATCATCTCCACGAGACGATCGTGCACCTCGCCAACGGCAACGAGTACATCGTCCTCGAGACGCCAGCGGAGATCGTCGAGCTCATCGTCGCGCTCCGTGGCCGGATCATTGCGTCCGCCCACCACTACACGCAGGACCCGCTCGCCGTTCAGGCGACCGCGACAGCAGCCGGAGAGGACTGAGGATGCCCGCGACACTCGTCGGACTGCTCATCGCGCTCGTCTGCGTGATGCTCGGCGCGCTGACGCACGCCGTCAGCCCGGTGTTCCTCCTCTCGAACGTGACTGCACTGCTGATCGTGATCGGCGGCGCGCTCGGCGCCACGATGGCGAGCAGCGAGATGTCGGCGACATCGGGTGTGTTCAAGGCGATCAAACAAGCGATCTTCCCGAAGGCGCTGCCCGATCCGGCCGTGATGCTGAAGCTCCTCGTCGGCTTCGCCCGCAAGAGCCGCCACGAGGGCCTGCTCTCGCTCGAGTCCGAGGTGGCGGTGCTGGAGGACCCGTTCCTGAAGAAGGGCCTGCAGCTCGCGATCGACGGCAGCGATCCGGAGGCGGTGGCCGACGTGATGCGCACCGACATCCGCACGATGAAGGCGCGGCACAAGGTCGCCGCCGAGTGGTGCACGTCGTTCGGCATCTTCGCCCCCACGTTCGGCATCATCGGCGCCGTCATCGGCCTGATCGCGACGCTCGGACACCTCGACAAGCCCGAAGAGCTCGGCCACGGCATCTCCTCGGCGTTCGTCGCCACCTTCTGGGGCGTGTACATGGCGAACGGCGTGATGTTGCCGCTCGCCAACAAGATGAAGCGGTTGTCGATCGACGAAGCCGCCCGTCGTGAGATGGCGATGGAGGGCGTGCTCGCGATCCAGGGCGGCCAGAACCCGCGAGTGATCGAAGAGACCCTCGTGACCTACCTCCCGCCATCCGCCGCGCAGCAGTACCGCGACGAGGTCAGCAATGAGTAGTGGCGCCTCCCGCGGCAAGAAGCGGCACGTCGAGCACGAGGAGCACGAGGAGCACGTCAACCACGAGGCCTGGGTCATCCCCTACGCCGACATGCTGACGCTGCTCATGGCGCTGTTCCTCGTGCTGTTCGCCGTCGGGCGGGTCGACACCGAGAAGTTCAAGAAGCTCGCCGAGTCCTTCCGGGGCGAGTTCGGCGGCGGGAAGAGCGAGCAGGTCATCGATCTCGGCGGTGCCGAGGCCGGGGCGCTCGACGGCGGTACGGGCGTGCTCGACCTCGGTGCCGCAGCAGTGCCCGAGGCTGTCACCGCAGCGGCGACCGAAGCGCTCGCCGAGAAGCAGCAGACGGCGGCCGAAGCGAACGCCACGGCCACCGACCTCGAACACGTCCGCGAAGAGGTGCTGAACAAGGCGAACGCCGTCGGGCTCGGCGGCAGCCTCGCCTTCCGCACCGAGGCGCGCGGGCTGGTCGTCACGATCGTGACCGATCAGGTCGTCTTCGAGGCAGGACAGGCGGAGCTGCAGGTCGGTGGCGTGCAGATCCTCGACATCATCGCCGAGGCACTGCAGACATCGTCGTATGCCGTCGCGATCGAGGGTCACACCGACTCACGTCCGATCTCGACCAACCGCTACCCCTCGAACTGGGAGCTCTCGACAGCCAGGGCGACCTCGGTCCTGCGCTATCTGATCGACAGCCACGGCTTCGATCCCTTCCGACTGTCCGCTGCCGGCTACGCCGATACGAAGCCGCTCGTGGTCGGGACCTCGCCGGAGGACCAGTCGAAGAACCGTCGCGTCGAGGTCGTGGTGCTCTCCGACGTCGACCTGACGACTGCCGACCCACTCGCCGACCCACTCGACGATCCCGTCGACGTCATCGGCGAGGACGTCGCCACGCCGAACATCGTCGTCGACGCCGCTCCCGCCGCAGCGGCGCCGTCAGCCGGCGACTGAACCGTCCGACCTCACGTCGTCAACCACGTGGGCATCGGCGTGACGACCGACTCGGGGTAGCCGATGATGTAGCCCTGCGCGATGTCACAGCCCAGCGCCGCGAGCGCGTCGTACTGCTCCATCGTCTCGACTCCCTCGGCGACGACCTGGCACCCGACGGCGTGCGCGAGCTGCACGATCGCGGCCACCATGGACGATCCCTCGACCGTCTGACCGATGTCCTCGACGAAGCTGCGATCGATCTTGACGACATCCACCGGCAACCGCTTGAGGTAGGACAGCGACGAGTAGCCGGTCCCGAAGTCGTCGATCGCGATGCTCACGCCGAGCTCACGCAGCTCGGCGAGCGACGCGATCGCAGCGTCCGCATCAGACATGAGCGAGCTCTCCGTGATCTCCAGGCCGAGGCGACGAGGCGACACCCCCGTCCGCTCGATGACGTCGCGCACGCGCTCCGCGAAACCGGGCTGCAGCAGCTGCACCACGGACATGTTCGCCCACACCGCGAACAGACGCGAGTCCGGCATGTCGGCAGTCCACCGCCGCGCCCGCTTGCAGACTTCGCTGATCACCCATTCACCGAGCTCGATGATCGCACCGGTCTCCTCCGCGATCGGGATGAAGTCCGCCGGCGACATCAGGCCCTGCTCGGGGTGATGCCAGCGGAGCAGCGCCTCGGCGGCGACGACGGCGCCGGACCGCAGATCGACCTCGGGTTGGAACAGGAGCGTGAAGTCGCCGCGCTCGACGGAGTCCTTGAGCGCATGCTCGAGGTCGAGCCGGGCGAGCGCGATCGCGCGCATGCCGTCGTCGAACACTTCGACGCGATTGCGGCCGCGCTCCTTCGCCCGGTACATCGCGGCGTCGGCGTCGCGCAGGAGCGAACCGGGTTGATCGGCCGGGTCGTTGCTCACCGCGACACCGACGCTGATCGACATGGCCGCCGAGCCTCCGTCGGCGAGCGGCAGTGGCTCCTCGAGCGATTCCACGAGCCGTGTCGCGATCGCCACGGCGTCACGCGGTGATCGCAGGTCCTCGCAGAGCACCGTGAACTCGTCCCCGCCCAGCCGGGCGACGGTCGCCGACGTCCTGATCGCCGAGGTGAGCCGTCCCGCTACCGCGACGAGGAGCTCGTCCCCCACATCGTGACCGAGTGCGTCGTTGATCACCTTGAACCGGTCGAGGTCGAGGAACATCACCGCCGTGTACCGGCTGCTGTCGGGCCGGAGCGAGAGCGCGTGGCTGAGCCGGTCGAGGAAGAGCGCGCGGTTGGGCAACCCGGTCAGCGGATCGTGCATCGCGCGGTACATCAGCACTTCCTCCGCCATCGAGCGTTGAATGGCGACGCCGGCGATGACCGCACACAGATCGGCCACACGGATGTCCTCCGGCGCCGGCGGCGCGGAGCTCCCGGTGTAGAGCGCCAACGTGCCGATGGCGTGCGATGTCACGCTCGACCTGATCGGTGTCGACCAACAGCTGACGATCCCCGCCTCGCTGGCCGCTTCGCTCCGCGCAGCCCACGCCGGGTCGTTCGGGATGTCGGCACATCGGTCCGCCTGGTTGCGGTGGGCGACGACCCCGCACGTGATCGATGCCGGACCGACCGGCGCCCGGTCGATGGCCCTCGTGAACGCCGTCGGCAAGCCGGACCAGGCGACCGGTCGGACCACCGTTTCGTGCTCGTCGACGAGGGTGATGCAGACGCTCGTCGCGAGGTGCTGCGCGACCAGCTGGGCGAGCTCCGACAGCGTGTCCTCGATCGGCGCGCCGCCGGCGATCATGCCGAGCACACGGGTCTGGCCGCTGACGAACGCGTCGCTGCCCGTCCGCGAGCTCGCGCCCCGGACGAGGAACACGATGTCCTCGATCGCCGGATCGACCCGTTCCATCCCCGTGACCTCGAGGAGGAATGCTGCGCCGTCGGGGCCGACGAAGCGCAGGTCGAGCGGATACTTCTCACCCGGGAACGCGGCCGTGCGAGCGAGGCTCTCGACGGCGAGGGCGTGATCGTCAGCGTGGACGAGCTCGAACACGTCGCGTCCGAGGAGATCGCCGAGCTCCCATCCCATCTGGAGCGCGTACACGGGGCTGACGGCACGGACCCGACCATCGGCGCCGACGACGACGACGCCGCTCGGCGGACCCGTCGACATCGCACCGGGGCGGCGCTCGTCGAGCAACATCTGCACCAGTGAGCCGAAGGTGCCGAGCACCGCCGTCCTCGACGGATCGACCGGCTCGTCCCCGAACAGCGCGATCTCGCCGATCACGGTGCCGTCGGCCGCGGTGATCGGCACACCCCCCACCGAGTTCCGACCGGGCCCTTCCGGACCCCACGATTCGGGGAGGTCACCGGCACGCGCCTTGCACCAGTGTCGATCGAGATCGTCGAACACGACCGCCACGGCGTCGGCGCCCGTCAGTTGGCCGACGACCGCGACGAGATCGTCGAACGCGGGCTCGGGCCGCGTGTCCAGCACACCGTGCATGCGCAGTGCCGCATGGGCGAGGAGTCGATGGTCAGCTCCCTGCGCGTCAGTGGCCATGGCCGAAACCGGGCCCTGGGGCCAAGGAGTGCACCTCCCTAGGGTAATTCCCCACGACCCCGGCACCGCAGCGGGCCACAGAGCGCGGGCGCCGAATCGCGTCGTGCTCACCTCGCGGCACTCACTGCATGACGAACTCGGTGAGGAAGACAGAGTCGACCTCGCCGTGGTACGCCTCGACGATCTGCTCGGTGAGCTCCGTCTTCACCTGGTCCCGACCCGCGGCGGACGACAGCTCGACGATCGTGCGCCCGGAGAGGATCGACACGACGATGTCCTTCGCCGGAGCGCCCTTGAACTCCTCGGGCTTCTCCAACTCGACGTCGGGAGCGAGGGCGACGGACAGCGCGACCCGCAGATAGTGCCCTTCGGCCAGGTTCACGCTCATCGAGGGCAGGTCGATCACCATGCCCAGCTCGGGAGGCTCCTCCTCGATCGCGCACTCGCCCGCGACCTCAGTCGTCGCGACGCTGCCATCCGCTTCGGCGTGCCCGCTACCGTCAGCCGCGGCCGCCGTCTCGGTGCCGGCCGCTGCCTTGCGGCCGCCGAGCACGTACCCGGCGCCGGCCAAGCCGAGGCAGAGCGCGATCGTCATGAGCAGCTTGCCCTTGCTCTTCTTCGGAGCCGCGCCCGAATCGTCGGTCGCGGAAGTGGATTTCTTGCCGGCCATGTTCATCCGTGTCCTGTCGAGGGCCCCATCCGTGGGGCGGGTCCGTTGCCACCTTCGACTGTCCGGCGCGGGGTCGGCAGATGCCAGGGGGTCAGGAACCCGATCAGGCCGGGAGCGCCGTCGTCGTCAGGAGGGGGTGAAGTAGATCGTCTTCCCCGACTGGTGGCGGCGGAACCGGTGGTCGACACCGACGTTCGTCTCGGACGACCCGAGCATCAGCACGCCGTCCGAGCGGATCCGCCGGTGCACGTCACCGAGGATCTTGGACTTCGTCGACTGGTCGAAGTAGATGAGTACGTTGCGCATCATCACCAGGTCGACGCCGGCGACGATGGCCCACGACTGCGGCTCGTCGAGGTTCGCGGTCCGCAGGGAGATCATCGAACGGATGTCCTCCGTCAGCTGCCATGAAGCGCCCTTGCGCTGGAAGTAGCGCATCAGCATCGCCGCGGGCAGCCCTCTGTTCACCTCGAGCTGGCTGAAGGTCGCCTCCTTGGCGCGGGCGAGCATCGCATCGCTGATGTCCGTCGCCACGATCTCCACCTGCCACGTCGCGACGACGTCCGGGAAGTGCTCGCGCAGCAGCATCGCGAGCGAGTAGGGCTCCTGGCCGCTCGAGCACGCCGCGCACCAGATGACGAGCCGCCGCGTCGAGGCCCGCGCCGCGATGAGCTGCGGCAGGAGCGTCTCGCGCATCGTCTGCCACGGGTGCGAATCGCGGAAGAACGAGGTCTCGTTCGTCGTCATGGCGTCGACGATCTGGGCGCGGAGGCTGGTCGCCTTCGTCACCTGGAGTCGCTGGACCAATGCGCCCACCGACGGGAGGCCTTCTCGGCGGGCGACGGGCGCGAGCCTGCTCTCGACCAGATACTCCTTGCCGGGCTCCAGCACGATGGCAGATTCTCGGCGGAGGAACTGGCAGAGGTAGTCGAACTGCACCTCTGTCATCGTCATGTCACGACCTCGAGGTCCCGAGCACCAGGCGGCCGGCCGCGACACGGGCCACGATCGCCCCTGCGATCGCGCCGATCGGCAGCACGTCGTCGGCGAGCCCGGCGGCGACGACGGCGCCGGGCATGCCCCACACCACGCTCGTCGCCTGGTCCTGGACGATGACCTGAGCGCCGCGCTCCTTGAGCACGGCACAGCCGTCGCGGCCGTCGTGCCCCATGCCGGTCAGCACGATGGCGAGGACGTTGCCGCCCATCGCCGACGCTGCGGAGCGGAGCAGCACGTCGACCGACGGACGGCAGAAGTTCTCCGGCTCGTCCTGGTTCGTCGTGACCATCAACCCCTTCGTGCCCTGGCGCACCACGAGGTGGTAGTCGCCAGGAGCGATCCAGACGCCGCCGGGACGCAGCATGTCGCCGGACTCGGCTTCGCGTACGGCGAGCGGGGAGATGCCATCGAGACGGCGGGCGAGGAAGCCCGTGAACAACGGTGGCATGTGCTGGGCCACGAGCACAGGCACCGGCAGATCGGCAGGCAACGACGAGAGCAGGCTGTTGAGTGCGTTCGGTCCACCCGTCGACGAGCCGATCACGACGAGGTCGACGCGGCCGGACGCCGGTGCGATGCGCACCGGTCGCGGGAGCGGCGGTGCGGTCACGGGCTCCAGGCGCGTGCACAGGGCCTTGATCCGCGGGATCAGCTCCCTGCGGACGCTCTCCATCGCCGCCCCGACGCTGCCCACGTTGGCGGGCTTGGTGACGTAGTCCGACGCGCCGAGGCTCAATGCCTCGAACGTCGCCGCCGCGCCGCGCGCCGTCAGCGTGCTGAACATGATGACCGGGAGCGACTTGTTGCTCTTGCGGATCTCCTTCAGCGTCGCGATGCCATCGAGCTCGGGCATCTCGATGTCGAGTGTGACGATGTCCGGCTTCAGCTGTTCGATCTTCGCGAGCGCGATCCGCCCGTTGGCGGCGGTGCCCGCGACATGGAGTTGAGGATCCTCGTCGATCACGGTCGAGAGGAGGCGCCGCACGACGACGGCGTCGTCCACGACGAGTACTCGGATCGGCCTCACGTGAGGCCGAGGAGCTGCAGCTTGTCCTCGATCACCTCGCGGGTGACCGGCTTCATCGCGTACTCGTCGGCTCCGGCCTTCAGCGCGGCATACACCAGGCGCGGGCTCGATTCGGAGGTCACCATCATCACCTTCACTCGGTCGTAGCTGCGCGTCTTGCGCAGCTCCGTCACGAACTCGAGCCCGTTCATCACGGGCATGTTCCAATCAACCATTGCCAATGCCGGCACCGACTCCTCGAGCCGCACGAGGGCTTCGCCACCGTGCTCCGCTTCGACGACATCGATGTGGCCCAAGTCGGCCAGCATGCGCTTGAGGATCAAGCGCATGGACCTCGAGTCGTCCACGATGAGTACACGCATGGTTCACTCCCTTCTCAGTAGCTGAACTTGCCGATGACGCTTTGCAGTTCGGCGGCCATGTGCGCGAGCACCCACCTGGCGGCTGGACGCAGGCTGGCCGGCGGTGCCGATCCCACTCCGCTGGATGACGACATCGCTCATGGTCACGCCGGCACCTCTGCCTGCTCGTAGAGCGACGTGTGGTCGAGCACCCGCTCCAGATCGAGCACGAGCAGCAACGCGTGCTCGAGCTTGAAGACCCCGGTCACGAACTCCCGCCGGACCCCGTGCAGGGTCGGCGGCGGGAGCTCGAACAGGTGCTCGTCGGCATCGATCACGTCGTCGATCTCGTCGACGACCAACGCCACGGGACCGTCCGGCGTGCGGATCACCACGTTCATCGGGCTGGCACTGTCTTCGCGTGCCGGCAGGCCCAGTCGCCTCCGTAGGTCGATCGTGGTGACGATCTCGCCGCGGAGGTTGATGAGCCCGTGGATGACGTCCGGGACCAGCGGCACCTTCGTGGCTTGCTGGTCCCGCATGACCTCCTGCACCTGCGTCACGTCGACCCCCACGCGGAGCTCGCCGAGACGGAACGTGCAAAGAGAGACAACTGTGATGGTCATGACGCCGGTGTCCTTCGTTCGCTGGAGTGAGGGTTCGGTCAGTACGTGAACTGAGCGATGAGGTCCTGCAGGTCGGCGGCCATGCGGGCGAGTTCCGACGCCGCACGCTGGCTGTCGCCGGCACCCGTCGACGTGCTGTCGGCCGCTGATGCGACGGACTGCATGTTCGCCGTGATCTCCGTGGACCCGCGGCTGGCGTCGGTCACGCTGCGAGCGATCTCGCTGGTGGTCGCCGCCTGCTGCTCGACCGCACTGGCGATCGTGTCCTGGAACTCGGCGATCTGGTTGATCGTCCCGAGGATCCCGGTGATCGCCTCGACGCTGCTCTGCGTGTCGGCCTGGATCGCCTCGATCTTGGCGCTGATGTCCTCGGTTGCCCGCGCGGTCTCCTTGGCGAGCTCCTTGACCTCGTTCGCCACGACGGCGAACCCCTTGCCGGCCTCGCCGGCACGAGCCGCCTCGATCGTGGCGTTCAGTGCGAGCAGGTTCGTCTGCTGGGCGATGCCCGTGATCACCTTGACGATCTCACCGATCTCCGCCGAGCTCTCACCCAACTTCGACACCGTCAGGTTCGTCAACGTCGCTGCCTCGACGGCCTGCGTCGCCACCTTCGCCGCGTCGCTCGCGTTCTTGGCGATCTCCTTGATCGACGCGCTCATCTCCTCGGCGCCCGTGGATACCGTCTCGACGCTCCGGCTGACCTCGACGGACGCCTCACTGATCAGGTTCACCTGGTTCGAGGTCTCCGACGCGTTCGCACCCATCTGGACCGACACGACCTGCAGCTCCTCGGCTGCAGCAGCCAGTGCCTCCGAGTTCGAAGCGATGCCTGACACGCTGCCTCGCAGGTCACCGAGCAGCTTCGACAGCGCGCGGCCCATGCGGCCCACGGCGTCGTCGCCGTCGACCGTCACCTCACGGGTGAGGTCGCCCTGGGCGGCAGCCGCGAGCACCTCGAGCATGCTGTCGACCTTCGCCTGGAGGTCGGCCGCCTGCTCCCGCTCGCGCTCGTGGGCCTCAGCGGCGTCGCGTGTCATCCGCAGTTGCTCGGTGACCACGACCCACGATGCCATCGCACCGATGTGCTGTCCGCTCGCATCCTTGATCGAGCTGATGATCAGCTCGAGCGTCTCCGGGCCGAGCTCGATGTTCGTCGTCATCGGCAGGTGGCGATCCGGGTTGGTCAGGATCGCCCGCTGGTGCGCGGGGTTCGCGTGGAACACGTCCACGGAGTTCCCGACGACGTCGTCGGCCTTGCACGGCAGGTACTGCTCGAGCTTTCGCAGCGTCTGCTGCGCGGCCGGGTTGACGTAGCGCACGACCATGTCGTTGTCGGTGAACATCATGTTCGTCGGTGCGTTCTCCATCATCGACGTGACACGAGCCATCTCGTGCTGCATGCGACGCATCTCGACCACGGCGGCGAGCACCTTGCGGCCGAGGTACGCGAAGACCCCGATCGCGATGAGCGCCGTGAGGGCGATCAGCACCTGCATCCGGGAGGCTCCGCTGTCGGCGCTCGTCTGCTCGTGCACCAGGAGCGCTTCGCCGAGATCGCTCGCGCGCTCCTGCTCCGCACGAATCGCCTCGTACATCAGCGACCACGTGTCGAACTGCTCGCTGATCGCGACCATCTCCTCCGGGGTCATCTGCGATATGGGTTTGCCGTTCTCCATGAACGTGGCCGTCAGCTCCTCGAACTCGGCGGCCGTGTCCTGCAGGGCGAGGACCACCGCCTGCGCCTCCGCCGAATCGGCGAGGCCCACGTACGCCTCGTCGAGGTGCCCCGACAGCGAGACGAACGCCTCCTCCGTCGCTGTGCTGAACTGCTCGATGAGCTCCGGGCTGCTGGCCTGGCGTGCAATCGAGATGCCGAAGACGCCGGCACGGATGGCCTCGCCATCGCTGATCGACTGCTCTACCGCGAGCAGACCGAGCGCGCTCGTGTGCAGTTGGTCCTGATCGGACTGCTGCGTCTTGGAGGTCCAGAACGCGGCGAGCACCGCGAGCAGGATGCCGCCGACGATCACGCCGCCGAACTTCAACAGGCGTTCGCGGGTGAGCTCGGAGCGATCGGACTTCGCGGCGCGGGGGACCTTGCCGATGCCGGCAGTCGAGCGCTGGAGCGCTGACTGCGGGATGTCCAGGGTGGTGGTGGTCACGGAAGTTCCTCTCGGGGACTGGAGGTGGGCGGGTGGGCAGGAGAAGGGCGTTCCACTGTCCGGGGGTGTGTGGGGATCTCGACCGAGGTCATGCGGCGAACTCGGCGGGCAACAGCGACTCGGCGTCCTCGACGAGAACCGCCAGGTCGAGGACGTCGGTCACGACGCCCTGGATCACGGCCGTACCCAGCACGCCGAAGGCGCTCGTGCGATCCGAGACGGTGATCCGCTCCTCGACGATGTCGTAGATCGCATCGACGACGAGGCCGATGCC
This sequence comes from Acidimicrobiia bacterium, assembly GCA_050248955.1. Classification (GTDB taxonomy): domain Bacteria; phylum Actinomycetota; class Acidimicrobiia; order Acidimicrobiales; family Ilumatobacteraceae; genus JBFWRK01. The sequence goes on along the minus strand of JBFWRK010000005.1, from coordinate 201,077 downwards.
ACGCTGCTCGCTGCCGCACACGATCACCTGGAGGGAACCATCGTCGTCGGCCGACGACTGGACGCCGAGCCGATGAGCGAGCCGCACGAGCGGGAGGAGCTCGTCGCGGTAGTGGACGACCTGGCGATCGCCCGCATCGCGCACCGACGAAGCCGGCAGCTCTTCGAGGCGGGCGACCATCGCGAGCGGCACGGCGAACCGGCGGTCGCCGATGCCGACGAGGACGAGTGCCTCACCGCTCCCGGCAGTCTGACCGTGTACGCCATCGTCCGACTGGGATGCCCCAGCCCGCGTCGTCCGACCGACCTGCACGTGCTGGGCAAGACCCATCACGTCGAGGATCAGCGCCACTCTGCCGTCACCCATGATCGTCGCTCCGGCGAAGCCCGGAGCGTTCTTCAGCAGCCGGCCGAGCGGCTTGACGACGATCTCGGCGGTGTCGTTGATCTCGTCGACCACGAGACCGAACTCGCGGTCGTCGGCCTGGAGCACGACGATGCTGACCGCGTCGTGCGGCCGGTCGGCCTTGCGGCCGTAGACCTCGGACAGGAAGACGAGCGGGAGCAGCCGGCCGCGCAGCCGGTACACGGGCGCACCGTGGACCTCCTCGATCAGCGTCCCGTCCTCGCGGGCGACGGCGTGCACGAGCTCGAGCAGGCTGACCTGCGGGATCGCGTAGCGGTCGTTGCCGGCCATGACGATGAGCGCCGGGATGATCGCCAGCGTCAGCGGGATCTTGACCTTGAACGTGGTCCCCACCCCGACGACGCTCTGCACGTCGACGGAGCCACCGATGCTCTCGATGTTGGTCTTGACCACGTCCATGCCGACGCCGCGGCCGGAGATGCTGCTCACCTGCTCCGCCGTGGAGAAGCCCGGGCGGAAGATGACGGCCAGGATCTCGCGATCGCTGCGTGCCGCCGCCTCCTCGTGGGTGAGGACGCCCTTCTGGACGGCTTTGCGGCGGATGATCGCGGGGTCGATGCCGGCGCCGTCGTCGGAGATCTCGAGGATCACCTGACCGCCTTCGTGGTACGCCCGGAGACGCACGACACCCTCTGGCGACTTGCCGCGGGCGAGGCGCGCCTCAGGAGTCTCGAGGCCGTGATCGATGGCGTTGCGCACGAGGTGCGTCAACGGATCCTTGATCGCCTCGAGCAGCGTCTTGTCGAGCTCGGTGTGCTTGCCCTCCATCTCGAGCCGGGCCCGCTTGCCACAGCCGTTCGTGAGGTCCCTGACGACGCGCGGGAACTTGCTCCACACGTGCTCGATCGGCTGCATGCGCGTCTTCATGACGCCTTCCTGCAGCTCCGTCGTGATCAGGTTCAGCCGCTGCGACGTGGCGTTGAACGCCTGGTCGCGCTGGTCCTGCGTGAACTGGAGGATCTGGTTCCGGGCGAGCACGAGCTCGCCGACGAGGTTCATGAGGTCGTCGAGCAGACCGACGTCGACGCGAATCGTCTCGCCGCCGGGTACCCGCTCCTCCTGCTGGGCCTTGAGCACCTCGACGACGGTCTCGGCCCCGACGGCCTCGCGCTCGACGAGGAGCTCGCCGACGTGGCGCGGGTCGCCCTTCGCCTGTGCTTCGAGCACGTCGCGCAGTTGCGCGTCGGTGATCATGCCGAGCCGGATCAGACGCTCGCCGATGGGCAGCTCCGCCTCGTCGTCGAGCACCTCCACTCCGCTCGCCTCGGGCGGCTGGACCCGGCGCAGCAGCGGCCGGACGTCGGCAGTCGGACCGTCATCGGTCTCGACCGCGATCTCGCTGTCCGTGACGTCGCTGACGTCCCTGACGTCCGTGACGTCGATGTCGGACACGACCTCGACCTCCTGCTCGTCCAACGGCAGTCCCCGGTCGAGCCGGTGCAGGCGGTCGACGAGGTCGGCATGCTCGGCAGTGCCCTCGTCACCGCCGGCCTCGACGGCGTCGAGGATGCCGCGCACGGCGTCGGCCATCGCGAGCAGCGCATCGGTGACCTGGGTCGTGAGCGCGAGCTCGCCGTCACGCAGCTTCGACAGCAGGTTCTCGCCGACGTGGGTCACGGACTCCAGGGTCGAGAAGCCGAGGAACCCCGCCGTGCCCTTGATCGTGTGGATCGTCCGGAAGATGGCCGCCAGCACGTTCGGATCGGACACCTGCTCCAGCGAGACCAGGGCCTGATCGAGCTGGTCGAGGTTCTCCCTGCTCTCGACGAGGAACTCCGCGATCACCTCGTCCAGTTCTGAGTTGTCCACCACACCTCCTGAGATCGTCGACACCGACGCGTCTGCTGACGAGTTCGGGTCCTCCGAGAACGTCCGGAGTTCGTTGACTCCCGCCAGAAGCCTTCGACGCTTCGTGTTCGTTCGAACGCGTTGCACGATGGAGGGGACCTCCGGGCATCTCCGAGGCGCGGACGTACCGTCTCAGCACGAAACCGCCACGCCAAGTAGCGCCGCCCAGGCGGGAGCAGCATGAGCACCGTCTTCATCGGACGCCAACCGATCCTCGACCGGGAGCGACGGACCTTCGCGTACGAGCTGCTCTACCGGAATGGCACCGGCAACGCCGCCCTGATCGACGACGCCGATGCCGCGACCAGAGCGGTCGTCGAAGGCGCGCTCCTCGACTGGGGGTTCAACCGGATCGTCGGTTCGCAGTCCGGGTTCATCAACACGTCGGCCACGGCGCTGGAGCAGGGGCTCTACCGGGCGCTCCCAGCGACCAGGGTCGTGCTCGAGCTGCTCGAGGACGTCCAGTTCGACGAGACGACCAAGGACGCGATGCGGGCGGCCCGTAGCGCGGGCTACCGCCTGGCGCTCGACGATCTGGTCGCCGCAGGGCAGGTCGACGACGAGGTGCTGTCGATGGTCGACTTCCTCAAGGTCGATCTCGTGGCCGTGGCACCGGACGACCTCGGCCGGTTGACGGCGCACCTGCGAGATCGTGCGCCGACCGCCCGGCTCGTCGCCGAGAAGGTCGAGGAGCACTGCGACTTCCAGCGCTGCCTCGACCTCGGGTACGACCTCTTCCAGGGCTACTTCTTCGCCCGCCCGGAGGTGCTCGAACGCAGCTGCCGGCTCGTCCACCACGGCGCCGCGCTGGCGCTGATGGCCGAGGCGCAGCGACCCGGCATCGAGATCGACCAGCTCGAGCGCTCGGTCATCCGCGACCCGACGATCGCGTTCCGCCTGCTCTCGATGGTCAACTCGAGCGCCGTCGGGCTTCGACAGCGCGTCGCGTCGGTCCGCCACGCGATCGTCCTGCTCGGTGTCGAGCCGGTGCGCCAGTTCGCGACGCTGCTCGCCATGTCGGCGGGCTCGAACACGAACCACGAGCTCGTCCTCCTCGCTGCGACCCGGTCCCGGCTCGCTGCGCTTCTGGTGGACGATCGCGCGACACGAGACGTCGCAGTCACCACGGCACTGCTGTCCGTCGTGGATGTCGCTTTCGGCATCCCGATGCGCGAGTTGCTCGCCGACCTGCCGATCGACGCTGCGGTCGCGGACGCCCTCATCGACGGATCCGGGCCGATGGGCGACCTGCTCGCGCTCATCCGATCGTGCGAGCGCGCCGATGTCGCCGCGCTCGAGCTCGCCCGACCTGGTCAGCTCGAGCAGCTGCACCAGGCGTTCGGGTCGGCCACGGCGTGGGCCGACGCGTTGCGCGTGCAACTCGCCGTGGCCTGATCGCCGATTCGCCGATCGGCCCGTCACACGGCATCACGCATGATCTGACGCCTCGTAGGATCTGACCTCGTGCGCAAGGATGGCCACGGAGCAGGGCGAACGGGATCACGGAGTGGGTGACGGCGACACACGGCAGCCGCGCCGCATGCGGGCGAGCCTCACGGCGAGCAGCGCAGCGAAAGCGGCTGCCGCAGCGGCCGACGCCGCGGTCGCCGAGCGCCACCCGACCGGTCGCCGGAGCGGCCCGATCCGGGTGCTCGTCGCTGACGAGCAGCCGGTTGCGCTCGAGGGCGCGACGCAGTTCCTCGAGCGAGCGGGCAGCTTCGAGGTCGTCGCTCGTGTCCATGACCTCGCGCAGCTCGCGGCAGCCAACAAGGACGCGATGCCCGACGTGGTCATCCTCGACCTGGCCGCGTCCGGGCGCGTCGAGGGCACGACCGCGCTGGACGAGCTGCTCGCCGCCGACGCTGCGGCACGGGTCCTCGTGCTGTCGGCGGACACGAGCCCGGTTGCGGTCGGCGCGGCGTTGGAGCGCGGGTGCGCGGGGTTCCTGCCCAAGACGAGCACTGCCGACCAGCTCGCTGCGGCCGTGCGCGCGGTCGCGGCGGGCGAGCACTACGTCCATCCCCGGCTCGCCGCAGCCGTGCTCAGGATCCTCCGGCAGCGGGAGGGCTCGCGCATCGAGTCCGGACTGACCGACCGGGAGCTCGCGGTGCTGCGGCTCGTGGCGGACGGGATGACCAACACCCGGATCGCCGGCGCGCTCGATGTCGCCGACTCGACCGTCAAGACCCACGTGGCGAGGATCCTCCAGAAGCTGGACGCGACGGACCGTGCCCACGCCGTCGCGCTCGCCTTTCGCCGCGGGCTGATCGACTGAGCGCGGGCGGTCAGGCGGGATCGCCGCTTCCGTGGCCCTGTGGTCCAGCGCCTCCCTCCCACTGCACGCTCACGCGGGAAGCGGCCTCCGCGGACGTGATGACCGGGAAGAGTTCGAAGGAACCGAGGTCTCGCCAGTTGTCCAACCAGACGTCGAACAGTGCCGGATCGTCCGTCTCCATCAACTGGTAGCAACGATCGAGGGCACCGTCGTCCACGACCCAGCTGTCGATGTAACGCAAGCCGTCCGGCAACATCCGACCCAGCCGGGCGGCGCGCTCGTAGACCGGCTCAGGGCCGTGCGCGTAGTGCTCGACGAGCATGAACAGCATCGATCCAGTCTCCATCAACCGAGCATCCGCCCGAAAACAGGTTCGGGTGCACGGGTTGGGGACGCGAGCTACGCGGTGTCGCCGCGGGCGACGAGCTCCACTGCCTCGGCGTGGCTCAACGTGCGACGGCGGCCGGGGGAGATACCACCGAAGTAGCCACTCGCGATCTGGTGCGAGTAGGCGTGGTCGAGGCACTCGCGGCGCACCGGGCAACGCTTGCACAGCGCTGTCGTCTCCGACGCGATCGTTCGACCCGCCTCGACGAAGAACAGCTGCAGCTGGTCCAGCTCGAGGTCCCCGCATGCGGCTTCGTCGAGCCACGGCATCTCGGGTGCTCGCTCGATCAGTTCACTCAGCGGATTGCTTCCTGCCATCTGACGCTCCTCGGTGCCGATGCCCGCCGCTGTCGGTGCGGGCCTTCCGAGGAGATGGTCCGGGATCGACCGGCAGGCGCCCGCGCGTTTCGCGGGGCGCGTCGGCGCTCAGCCGGCGGCGAGGAGCGCAGCGAGGCAGAGGTTCTGCGCGCTCTGCGGGACCGGCTCGCCGACCCGGGCGGCTGCGATCGCGACCATCACCGACAGGATCGCCACCGCTCCGGCGACGAGGTCGGCATCGTCGAACTGCTTGCGGGAGATCGCGATCGCCTCGGAGGCCGCAGCGGAGTCGCCGAGGCGCACGGCATCGAGCCGCCACGCGGCGGCGTTGACGGACTGCGCAGAGCCGAGACCAGTGGCGGTTGCGAGCTCGAGGAGGTGACCGGCGAACATCCTCGTGTCGGCGCGCCACGGCGCCGGTGCTCCGCACACGGCGGCCTCGAGCCGTTCGAGGGTGGCGAACGACGCCGCGAGCAGCACCCCGTGCACGTCTTCGGTGTCGAGGAGGTGTGCCACGAGCATCTCCGCGTCGCCGCGCTCATCCCGGGCGAGTGCCGCTGCCGCGCCGTAGAGAGCGGACAGTGTGTCTCCTGGGCGGAGTGCTGCGCGTTCGGTCATGCAACAGATGGTCCGGAGTACCCCCCCGCTGCGCACGCCGGTCGGGCAAGTTTTCATCAACCGAGCGGTGAAGTTGTCGTCAAGCGCATCAACCCACCGTGAGCGGCCGCCACGGAGAGCGCAGATTCGAGCCCGTCGATGAGATCACCCCACACGAGTGAGAGCGGTACCGCCCGGACGTGCCAGCGAATCGCGCCGGGTACGAGCCACCCGAGCGGGCGTGCGTCGCTCTGCGAGATCCTGGCCTCGGCGCCGGCCTCGCTGATCAACAGGGCGTCGTCACCGGTGAAATCGACCCGGTGCAGCGTGACCGACTGCTGGCCCTGCTCGCTCTCGAGCACGACGGTCAGGCTCGGCGCCGGTCCGGCCACGACGCGGGTGTTCACGGCGGCAGCCAACAGGTCGTCGCCGTCGGCGGACCACCACGTCCGCGCGAGGCCGGGCCGCGGGCGCCGGCGGGGAGTGTCGTCGATGAAACCAAGGCCACTCCCGCCGGCGACGGTCACGAGACGGCGCGCTGTCGCCACCGACTCGAGCGCTTCATCGAGGTCGTCGACGACGACGTCGGCGTCCGCCCCGGCAAGCAGCGTCGCCATCGGCAGCAGGTCGTCGAGCGGACCACGCGTGCCCCCCGCGAGGCGTCGCGTGTGAGTGACGAGCGCGGCCGCGTTCGTCACCGGCCCGAGCCAGTGGCGCTGCTCCCAGCAGCGGCGCCACTCCCAGTAGTCACCGACGCTGGCACCTCGAGCGGGTGCCGTGTCCAGCACCCCCGCCGTGAGCACCCAGTCGACGAGCTCGCCCTGCTCGTCGGTGAGGGGCTGCAACGCGTGGGCGAACGAGGCGAACGGGATGTCGGGCACCGCGGCAGTCCGCACCACGGCGGCGAGCTCGGGAGGCGGGTACACGACGAACCGCTCCGACGCGTGGCCTGACGGGCCGCTCATCGCAGCACGCTCTGCGGTCGGGAGCCGTCGGGCGCCGGCGACGTCGGTCTCGATGTCCTGGCCGCTGGTAACGGGAACGTCGCGCTGCCGCCTTTCCTCCGTGGACGCCGAACGGCCAAGGGTACCAGCGCGGATCGCGCCGTCTCGGCGGCGCGCATCGCTGGATCCGGGGCGGTCAGCGCTCTCCGAGCAGTGCGGCCACGCGCACCGGGACGAGTGCGCCGACACGCGGCGGCAGGAAGGCGGCGTGGCTCCACAGGCCTGGATCATGGAGGTCGTAGAGGTTGCGCCCGATCTCCTCCCGTGCGGTGACGGTGTCGGCGGCGACGAGCCGGACCTCGTACGACTGCGCGAACGCCTCGACGATCGCCGTCTCCTGGACGATGTCGTCGACCACCCGTGAGAGGAGCCCGCGATCGCCGACTTCGGCAACGGTCGCGAGCCGAGCGACGAGGACCGGGACGAGGAGCGCGGCATCGCGCCCGTGCGCGATGACGGCGGCGACGGAGCGATCGTCCACGATCTTCGTCCACGCTTCTCGCGCGCAACGACGACGACGCTCGAGGTGGGCATGGGCAGCGAGCAGGTCCGCAGCGCGGAGCCCGGGCGCACGACCGAGGAGGTCGTCCGCTTCGAGGCCGCACCGCAGGGCGTTCAGCACGGCGGTGACGTTGCGGCGGCTCCAGGCATCCGCATCACCCGTGTTCCCGGCGATCTCGGTGAGGCGGGCGACGAACCGCACCTCGTCCCCTGCCGTGGCGGGCGCGTTCGCGCCGGGCCAGAGCTGCCAGACGAACCCGGGCATGGCACGTCGTTCGAGCGGTTGCCGGCCAGGCTGCCCGCTGGGAACTGGGACGTGTGCCGGTTCCACGACCAATGAGCGCTGCATGACGAACGATCCTCCGTGACGGCTCGCAGTCGCAATCCGTTGCGACCGCCGTGAGGAGGACCGTGTCCGCGCCGGCTCGCCGTGCACGACGTTGCGCGGGTGATTTCCCGGACCGGATCGATCCCCCGGGGGATCGCCCGCCGCGCGGCGCTCCGGACGCGAGAAACGGCCGCCGGTGTACCGGCGGCCGTCGTCTCGGGGAGCGTCGCTTCAGGGGCGACCGTTGCGCTGGATCTTGCGCAGCACCATCGGGTGCTGGATCTTCGCGAGCGCCTTGGCCTCGATCTGGCGAACGGCCTCGCGGGACAGCCCGAGCGTCTCACCGATGTCGGCGAGCTTCTCGTCCGGCTCGCCGTCGAGCCCGAAGCGTCGCACGAGCACGTACAGCTCACGAGGGTCGAGCGCGGACAGGCCGAACTCCTTCAGCGCGCACAACGTCATGCTGGCGACGACGGCCGACTCCGGACCGAGCTGATCGGTCTCGACGAGCTCGGCGAGCGACGTCTGGCCGTCTTCCGACGTGGCGTGCTGGACGGACTCGAGCCTCGGCGGTGCGAGCACCCGGCGGACCTGGTCGATCGTGACGCCCACGACGTTGGCGACCTCTTCGTAGGTCGGCACGTACGAGCAGTCCTCGCCCTGCAGGTGGCGGTGCGCACGAAGGATCTCCGGGCGCCGCTCGAAGTCGCCGAGGTTCACGTTCGGGTGATCGGCGTCGCGCACCGCCCGCAGGACCTCACGCTGGATCGGCTTGAACGCCCAGTGCCCGAAGCGTCCCTGGCCCGGGTCGAAGCTGTGGATCGCCCGCATCAGCCCGAGCATGCCGGCGGCCTCGAAGTCGGCCGAGTCCTCCCGGCTCGAGTTCGACGTGAACCGCCGGCAGTACGAGCGCACGAGCCCGAGGTTGAGCTGCACGATGTCGGTCGTGACGTCCTCGAGCATCCGCTCGAGGCGGGCGATCATCCGGCTGTCGACGGGTGTGCCGCTCGCCGGACCCTCGACCATGTCTCCGAGCTGCCGCTTGATCACGGTCCGTCGCTCGAAGAGCTCGGTGTTCCGGTCGCCGAATTCCTCAGAGGTGACCGCCACCGAACCGTTGTTGCTCGCCGCCATCGTGCTTGCTCCTGCGTCTGTGATGGGTGTTTCCGCCGGAGACAGTCTGTCGCGCAGATGACCACAAAGGGTAGTGCCCAAAGCACTATTTGTAGTCATCCCACACAGGCGAGCCACATGTCGCCCGATCGGGCGACCGGGCATGGGTCGCAGGAACCACGCACATAGTACCCGCCCTGCCACCGTGCGTCGTCGCAACTGAACCGGACGTTCCTCGCCGATGTCCCTGCCCGCCGTTCGCGTCCTCCTGGTCGACCACCATGAAGTGGTGCGCGACGCGCTCGTGACACGTCTCGATCGCGAGCCAGACCTGGTCGTGGTCGATGCGGTCGGCTCCGCAGAGCAGGCACTGGAGACCTACGACCCCGCACGACACGACCTCGTCGTGACGGAGCACGTGCTCCCCGGCGCCACGGGACTCGAGCTGATCCGCACCCTGCGCCACCGCAACCCCGAGCTTCGCGCCGTCATGTTGACGAGCTCGGAGGACCGCGGACTCGTCGTGGACGCAGTGCGTGGCGGCATCGCCGGCGTGGTCCGCAAGCGGTGGGCGACCGCCGTGCTCGTCGGCGCGGTCCGCAGCGTCGCCGACGGCGCGTGCGTCCTCGACCGTGAAGCGCTCGACGTGCTCGCCGAAGATCGCGCCCCTCGCCTCGCGCCCCGACCCGTTGCCGGCTCCGTCGCGGCCGGTGACGTGACGATCGAGCTCTCCCCCCGGGAGATCGAGGTCCTCGGCTGCCTCGCCGAGGGGCTCACGAACGCCCAGATCGGCAACCGCCTGTACGTCTCGCGCGAAACGGTCAAGACCCACGTCGCGCACGTCCTGCGCAAGCTCGACGTCGAGGACCGCTCCGCGGCTGCGACGAAGGCGGGCACGCTCGGACTCCTCGCTGACCGTTCCTGAACACCGAGCGGCGGTGGAACTGGTCGAGGCCTCCGGGCACGAGCGAGCGGCATCCGAACAATATGTACAAGACACTGCAGAGAGAGGATCCCGTCGTGCGAGTGCTCATTGCCGATGACAGCAAGGCCATGCGAATGATCGTGCTGCGGACGCTGCGCCAAACCGGCCTGGCGGTCGAGGACGTGCACGAAGCCGCTGACGGCGCCGAGGCGCTCGCGGCGGTCCCGGAGTTCAAGCCCGACCTCATCCTCAGCGACTGGAACATGCCGAACATGACCGGCATCGAGTTCCTCACCGCGCTCCGCGCGACCGGGAACATGACGCGGTTCGGCTTCGTGACGTCCGAGTCGAACCCTTCGATGCGGGTGCAGGCGATCGAGTGCGGCGCCGACTTCCTGCTGACGAAGCCGTTCGACGCAGATCGCCTCGCCGAGGTCGTCGGTATCGGGGTGGGTTGATGCCGCTCGGCACCCCCAAGCGGCGCATGCCCATCCCGGAAGACGTCCGGGACTTCCTCGCCGACCTGCTCGGCAAGCCCGTGTCGGTCTCGAAGGCCACGCGCATCGACCTCGAAGAAGAGCCCGAGAGCTTCGTCACCGGCGTCTACGTCGAGGACGACGGCAAGCTCGGCGGTGCGTGCATCGCCGGGCTGACCTTCGCCGCGTCCGCCGGCGCCGCGCTCGCAATGATGCCGGTCGTCGTCGCGAAGGAGGCGATCAGCGCGGGCGAGCTCCCGGAGAGCCTGCACGACAACTTCTACGAGGTCGCCAACATCATGTCGAGCATCCTCAACGGCCCGAGCGTGCCGCACCTGCGGATCACCAGCCTCGTGCCCGGCATTCCCGACGAGGTGCGCACCCTCGCCGCGAACGCGGCCGGCCGCAAGCACTACGACGTCACGATCGTCGACTACGTCGACGGGAAGATGGTCCTGCTCGCCGCCTGACCGCGGAGCCGCTGGCCGGTCGCCTGGACGTCGACGCCAGGGGGAGTGGCGGCGGGCGTTCCTCGTCGTGGTATGACCTTCCGACCGAGGGAGGTGCTGTGGACAACCGCGAGGACGCTCGACGGGCGAATGGTGACTTCGTCGAAGCCCTGGCTCGTGGGCTCGACGTGATCAAGGCATTCGGCCCGACGTCGATGGCATTGAGCGTGAGCGATGTCGCGGCGCGCACGGCACTCGCCCGTCCGACGGCCCGTCGCCTGCTGCTCACGCTCGAGCAGCTCGGCTACGTGCGATCCCACCAGGGGATCTTCACCCTGACGACGAAGACCCTCGAGCTCGGTACCGCGTGCATCGCCGCGCAGGGCATCTGGGACATCGCCGAGCCGCACCTGGCCGCGCTCGTGGCCCAGACCAGGGAGTCGAGCTCGATGTCGCAGCTGGACGGCAGCGACATCGTGTACACCGCACGCGTCTCGGTCCCCAAGATCATCGCCCTCTCCGTGCACATCGGCACCCGGTTCCCAGCCGTTGCCACGTCGATGGGTCGTGTGCTGCTGGCCGACCTCGACACCGACGAGCTCGATGAGGTGCTGAGCACGCCGTCGCAGTCCGGGATCATCCCCCGAGTCACCCCGACCCGGAGCGAGCTCGACGCGTCGCTGGCGGAGATCCGGGAACGCGGGTGGGCGATGTCCGACGAGCTGCTGTCGGTCGGCATCCGTTCGATCGCCGCGCCCGTCAAGGACCGCGACGGCAGGACGCTGGCCGCGATGAACGTCACCGTGCACGCCGCCGAGACGTCCATCGCGGAGCTGACACAGCGCCACCTCCCGCTGCTGCTCGCCACCGCGCGAGCCGTGACGGAGGAGTGGGCGAACCTCGCCAAGCTGCCCGCCCGCGAGCTACGACCGCAGAGCTCGGCGGTGCGGCGTCGATCACGACCGACTCCCTGATCGTCCGGCGCTCGTCGTCGGCGCTGGTCGTCAGGCGCTGACCGACCAGCAACGGCGGCGCCGCTCGCCGCCCGACAGACGGACATGTTACCGTTCTCCGTACATCACGGCCGTGTTGCCGCCACGACCCCGTTCCCTTCACGAGGCAGTTGCGGCAAGATGGCGACAAGATCACCATGACCAGGCGAACCGGGGGGTTTCATCATGGACGCAGCGACCGCCATCCAGCAGCACCACCACCTCACGATGTGCACCGGCACCGCGCAGGAGGACTACGACTTCCACACGCAGGTGCTCGGGTTGAAGAGCATCAAGAAGACCGCCCTGTACGACGGCACCGTGCCCATCTATCACCTCTACTACTCGAACGATCTCGGCGACGAGAGCACCATCCTCACCTGCTTCCCGATGCGCCAGAGCGGCCGGGTCGGGCGCAAGGGAAGCGGTCAGATCGCGTCGATCAGCCTCTCCGTGCCCGAGTCCAGCCTCGGTTTCTGGCGTGATCACCTGCGGGACGCCGGCTACGAGCAGTCGGAGCGCGAGCGCTTCGGCGAGAAGATGATCGTCCTCACGAACCCGGGCGGCATCGAGTACGAGCTCGTCGGCATCGCCGACGACGACCGCACGCCGTACAGCGGCGGAGGGATCCCGGCAGCGTTCGGCATCCGCGGCACGCACGCGGTCACGGTCTCGGTGCGCGACTTCGAGAACTCGATGGAGTTCATGGAGACGGGTTGGAACGGCCACCGCACGGCGGAGGACGGCGACTACATCCGCTATGAGGTCGGCGAGGGCGGCACCGGGACGATCGTCGACTTCAAGCTCGATCGCGACCTGCCGCAGGGCACGTGGACGTTCGGCGAGGGGACCGTCCACCACGTCGCGTTCCAGGTCGACAGCCTCGGCACGCAGGACGCCGTCAAGATCCACCTCGAGGGCCTCGGCTACACCGACGTCTCCGACCGCAAGGACCGTGGCTACTTCGAGTCGGTCTACGTGCGCACCCCGGGTGGCGCGCTGTTCGAGGCGACCGTGTCCAAGCCCGAGGGCTTCCTGATCGACGAGCCCTACGAGAAGCTCGGCAGCGAGTTCCAGGTCCCGCCAGTGTTCGCCGACAAGGCCGAGTGGATCAAGAGCTACCTCGAGCCGTTGCACTACTGACGGCTCGCCGATGACGACCGCCAACCCACACGTCGCCGCGGGGGTGGAGCGTTTCGGGCCCGCCCCTGCCGACGCGGCTGCGGTGGTCGTCGCAGTGCACGGCCGCGGCCAGGCACCGGCGTACCTGCGCGAGCACCTGGTCGCGCCGGTCGGCCGAGCCGACATCGCCTGGCTGCTCCCCGCCGCCGCGGGGCAGACGTGGTACCCGCTCGGCTTCCTCGCGCCGCTCGCAGACAACCAGCCGGCGCTCGATCACGCGATCGCCGCGATCGCCGCGATCGACTCGGAGCTGGCTGGTCTCGATCAGCGGCGCATCGTCTGGGCCGGCTTCTCACAGGGAGCCTGCCTCGTCACCGAGTACCTCGCCCGCCACCCCCGGCGCGCCGGCGGGCTGCTCGCGCTGACGGGCGGCATGATCGGGCCCGAAGGGACGGTGCTCACCGTCGCCGGCTCGTTCGATGGCATGCCGGCGTACTTCGGCGTCGGCGACGCCGACGACTGGGTGCCACTGTGGCGCGTCCAGGAGTCCGCTGACGCGTACCGCGCCGCAGGTGCTGACGTCACGGTCGAGGTCTTCCCCGGTCTGCCGCACGAGATCAGCCCGCGCGAGATCGATCACGCACGCGCGCTGCTCGCCTCGGTCGCCGGCCGGTAGTTCAGACGAGCTCGGCGATCGCATCCGCCAGCAGGCGTGCGGTCGACACGGCGTACACTCCGTCGCAGACGGCTCGGTAGTGCTCGATCATCGAGTCGTCCACGGCCCAGTCGCTCTCCGGTTCGGGATCGAGCCAGTACGTCCGCCTGGCCCGGCCGGCGATCGCGGCGAACGCTTCCACGCCCGGTTCGCGGAAGTTGCTCCGGCCGTCGCCGGTGACGATCACCGTCGTCCGGGGCCCGACGACGTCGTCCAGGTACTCCCGCTGGAACTGACGGAACGCTGCGCCGTAGTCGCTGTGACCGTCGAGGCCGACGACACCCGGCTGTTCGAGGATCCGCCGCACGGGCACATCGTGCGTCGCCCGCTCGAACACCTCGGTCATCTCGGCGATGCCACCGACGAAGGCGAAGCTGCGCACGTCGCCGAGGACGTCGTGCACCGCGTGCAGCAACGTGAAGGTGAACTGCGCGAACTCGGCGACCGAGCCGGAGACGTCGCACAGCACGACGACATCGGGACGGTGCGGATGGCGACGGCGCAGTGCCGGCTCGAGTGGGATGCCACCGGTCTGCAACGACGCGCGGACGGTCCGGCGCAGGTCGACCCGGCCGATGGTGTGCGAGCGCCGGCGGCGGCCGATGCGGGCCGCGAGCTGCCGGGCCAGCGGCTGGACGGTGCGGCGGAGCTCGGCGAGGTCGGTGGTCGACAAGCTCAGCAGCGATCGATCAGCGGGGGCGACCGGCAGCGCAAGGACGTCGCCGGCATCACCGTCGCCGGCACCGGACCGCCGCCGCCGGGCGATCTCGGCCGCGAGCGCCCGACGGAAGTGCTCGAGCGCACGCGCGATCTCGTGGCGGCGGAGCGACAGCTCGAGCCGGTCGTGCTCGTCGTCCGCCCGCAACGCGCGCATCGCCGCGGCCAGCAGGTTGGCGACATCGAGCGTGCGGAGGATCAGGTGCAGCTGCTGGCGGTCCGATCCGCCACCGCCGCCGTACAGATCGACTGCCCGCGCCGCCAGCGCACCCATCGCTGCCTCGTCGCCAGCACCAGCAGCGCGTTCGAGATCGGCGCGCAGCTCCTGCTCCCCCGCGCGGACCGACGGCGCGACGCCGGCGGCGATCGGCGGCACCAGAGGCTCGCGGCCACCGCCCTCCCGCAGCCCGTCGTCCTCCCGAGATCCGCCGGTCCGGCCGAAGACGAGATCGAACGCGTCGTCGAACACAGCCAGATCTGGCTCCCGCTTGACCATCACGGCACGCAACGACGCGCGCACCGTGTCGCGCTCGAGCAGGTCGAGGTGGGTGAGCGCGCGACCGGCGTCGATCAGCTCGCCGGTCGACACGTCGACGCCGGCCCGACGCAGCACCGCGGCGAGGCGTGACAGCTGGTCGAGCAGCCCCTCCCCGACGTCGCCCATGCGCCGAATGCTACGAGGTCGCCACTTGACACGTTCGCGCACGCGGCCGCAGAATGTTCACATCCCGTACAACGCGTTCACGATACGAACAGGCACGCGTTGGGTCGGCCGCTCACGGGGAGCAGGATTGCGGAGGGGACTGCGCATGCGAGTGTACGTAACGAGGTTCGGATCGCTCGACGACTACGTCAAGGGTGGTGTCGACGTCATCTCAGGCGACGTGAAGCACTACGTGTTCTCGAACGTCTTCGAGGTCGCTTCGCACGCCAAGCCGTGGGAGAAGATCGCCGTCGCCAAGAACATGCAGTACGTGCTCGAGGTCATCCGCGCCGAGGGGACGAGCGAGTGGCGCTCCTGCGCCCACGACGAGTTCCCGCTGTGCCTCGACGGTGAGGTCACCGTCGAGCTCGTCGAGCTGTCGACGCCGGCAGCAGCCGCCGGAAGCGACGGCTCCGTCGCGCTCGCCGGAGAACCCGACGGCCGGCCGATGGGGCGCATCGTCCTGCGCCGCGGCCACATGGCACTGCTGCCCGCGAATGCCGCGTACCGGTTCTCGGCGCCCGCCGCTTCGGTGATCCTCCTGCAGACCATCGTCGGCGTCGACACGATCGAACGCTGGGCCGAGATCTGCCTCAGCTGACTGCAGACGACACCAAGGAGACCTCATGAGCATCGACGACGCCACGAGCGACGTGACCTCCTCGGCACCCAACGCCGAGGGCTACCGCGAGTTCGACCTCGGCGGCTTCCACTTCCGACGGGACGAGTTCTTCGCCCACATCAGCTGGCCCACCGGCTACCACGTGATGAGCATCGACATGTTCCTGCGGGCGCTGCAGCGCGACGTGGCGTGGGACTTCTTCTACGGGACGGTCAACTTCGACCACGTCTTCGGCACCGTCAACCACTACGGCACCGTCGACATGTTCGCCGGGCGGTTCAACGAGGCATATCGCAAGGCCGAGCTCGACCACGTCGAGAACTACGAGACACCACTGATCCGCGACACCTTCAAGGCGATCCTCGACGACTGGACCATCGCCGGCTTCGACCCGTTCGCCAGCCCTGCCGAGACCGCCACGCCGTTCGGCTCGAAGGCCGGCTCGAACACGGCCGCGGTCACGCGCCGGCGGGTCACCGCGGCGCGCATGGTCGGCGTGCCGGGCGACGAGGCCATCCGCACCGATGCGACGCATCCGATCAACCGGATGTTCGCCGACGTGCCGCAGGACGAGCCGGAGGTCCACGCCGAGCCGGGCTTCGAGGACCAGGTCGCGGCGTTCAACCTGTTCGCCTACCTCAGCCGCTCCGACGTCACGTGGAACCCGTCGGTCGTGAGCGTCTGCAAGAACAGCCTCTACTGCCCGACCACCGAGGAGTACATCCTCCCCATCGTCCACGGCAACGACCGCGTCGAGTGGTTCCTGCAACTGTCCGACGAGATCGTGTGGGACGTGCAGGACCGGGACACCGGCGCCGCTCGGGCCAAGGTGACGATGCGCGCCGGCGACGTCGCCGCGATGCCGAGCGACATCCGCCACCAGGGCTACAGCCCCAAGCGTTCGATGCTCCTCGTCTGGGAGAACGCCTCGCCGGAGTTGCCCGAACTGATCCGCACCGGGAAGGCGAGCGTCTATCCGGTGGAGTTCTGAATGGCGGCGATCTCGTCGCTCGCCACCGCTGTCGCGACCCACGTCCACGACGGTGACACGGTCGCCCTCGAGGGCTTCACCCACCTCATCCCGAACGCTGCCGGGCACGAGATCATCCGCCAGGGACGCCGAGACCTGACGCTCGTGCGGATGACGCCCGACCTCGTCTACGACCAGATGATCGGCGCCGGATGCGCGCGGAAGCTCGTGTTCTCGTGGGGCGGCAACCCGGGCGTCGGTTCGCTGCATCGCTTCCGCGACGCGGTGGAGCACGGGTGGCCGGCACCGCTCGAGATCGAAGAGCACAGCCATGCCGGCATGTCGGTGCGCTACGTCGCAGGCGCGTCGAGCCTCCCGTTCGGTGTGCTGCGCGGCTACGTCGGCACCGACCTGCCCGAGCACACACGCACGATCGCGCCGATCGAGTGCCCGTTCACCGGTGAGCGCCTCACCGCTGTGCCCGCGCTCAACCCCGACGTCTCGATCATCCACGCGCAGCAGGCCGACCGCGACGGGAACGTCGCGTTCTGGGGGATCATCGGCGTCCAGAAGGAAGCGGTGCTCGCGTCGGCACGGTCGATCGTGACGGTCGAGGAGATCGTCGACGAGCTCGTCCCGCGACCGGGCTCTGTCGTCCTGCCGTCGTGGGTCGTCGACTCGGTGTGCGAGGTGCCCGGCGGCGCGCACCCCAGCTACGCGATGGGGTACTCCGTGCGCGACAACCCCTTCTACCAGGCGTGGGACGACGTCTCCCGTGATCGCGGCAGCTTCACCGCATGGATCGAGGAGCACATCCTCGCCACCGCCGACCTGGCCGAGTTCCGGCGCTCGGTCGGACTCGACCAGCCGATGCCGACCCCGAGCTGACGAACCATACCCAAGGAGCGCGAGATGGCTGTCGCCCACCAGACCATGACCGATGAGCAGCGCAAGAGCGTCGCGCTGGAGTACCTGAAGGCGTTCGACAACGGGGGCGTCACGTCCACCGGCGGGTCGATCCTCGATCTGTTCGCCAGTGATGCGCAGGTGATGTTCCCGAAGTGGGGCGTCGCCACCGGCCACGGCGAGATCGGGAAGATGTTCGGCGACGTCGGGGCGACGCTCCGCTCGATCGTGCACCACTACGCCGAGTTCAACTGGATCATGACCGGTACCGACCTGTTCGCCTGCGAGGGCACGAGCCACGGCGAGCACGAGGGCGGCTCCTGGCGGGCCGGCGTCCCCGACTGGGCTGCCGGCCGGTGGTGCGACGTGTTCGAGGTGCGCGACTTCCTCATCCAGCGCTGCTTCATCTACCTCGACCCGGACTACGCCGGCGCGGACACCGCCCGGTACCCCTGGCTCGGCCAGCAGTGAGCCTCGCCCGCGCCGAGTACTCCAGCGACGAGATGATGATCGTCTGCGCGTCGCGGGTGCTGACGGACCGAACGCGGTGCTTCGTCGGCATCGGGTTGCCGAGCACGGCGGCGAACCTCGCTCGTCGGCTCCACGCACCCCGTTGCGTGCTCGTCTACGAGTCCGGTTGCATCGGCGCGAAGCCGACCCGGTTGCCGCTCTCGATCGGCGACGGCGAGCTCGCGGAGACGGCCGATGCCGTCGTCTCCGTGCCCGAGATCTTCGCCTACTGGCTGCAGGGCGGGCGGGTGGACGTCGGGTTCCTCGGCGCCGCGCAGCTCGACAGGTTCGGCAACATCAACTCCACCGTGATCGGTGACTACGCCACGCCCCGCACCCGGCTGCCCGGCGCCGGAGGCGCGCCGGAGATCGCCGCACTCGCCGGACGGGTGATCGTGATCGTGCGGCAGTCGGTGCGCACGTTCGTGGAGAGCTGCGACTTCCGCACGAGCGTCGGCTTCGGCGACGGGCCGGGCAGCCGCGAGGCGCTCGGCCTGCGTGGCGCCGGGCCGGATCTCGTGATCACCGATCTCGGCATCCTGCAATCGGACCCAGTCACCTGCGAGCTCGTCCAGACCCACCTCCACCCCGGCGTCACGCTCGAGCAAGCTCGCCGTGCGACAGGTTGGGACCTGCACGTCGCGGACGACCTCGCCACCACCGAGGCGCCCTCCGCGACCGAGCTGTCGTCGCTGCGCCTGCTGCAGGCGGCCTGAGATGCTGCGCTTCGTCCACGAGTCGCTTCCCGGGCGGGTCGTCTTCGGCGCCGGTCGACGCGCCGAGGTGCCTGCCGAAGTCGAGCGGCTCGGCGCGACGCGGGTCTTCCTGATCATCGACGCCGGCGCCGAGGCGTGGGGCGACGAGCTCGAACGGTCGCTCCACGGCCGGCTCGCCACGCGGTGGACCGACGTCGCACAGCACGTGCCGCTCGAGCTCGCCGAGCGGGCGCGGGCTGCGGTGTCGTCCACCATGGCCGACGCCGTCGTGTGCATGGGTGGTGGTTCTGCAACCGGGTTGGCGAAGGCGATCGCGCTGTCGCACGGGCTGCCGATCCTCGCCGTTCCGACGACCTACGCGGGCAGCGAGCAGACCACCATCTACGGGCTCACCGACGATCGCCACAAGCAGACCGGACGAGATCTCGTCGTCCTGCCGAAGACCGTGATCTACGACCCCGAGCTGACGGTCGGGCTGCCACGAGAGGTCACCGGTCCGAGCGCGTTCAACGCGCTCGCGCACAGCATCGAGGCCCTGTGGGTGCCCGAAGCGAACCCGGTCACCACCGCGCTCGCGCTGGAAGGCGTCAGGGCGATCGCCGGATCGCTCGCCGCGGCGATGACGACTCCCGCCGATGTCGAGGCACGGGCGGGCCTCCAGTACGGCGCGTACCTCTCTGGCATCGCGTTGGCGAGCACATCCGCCGGTTTGCACCACAAGCTCACCCACGTGCTCGGCGGCACGTTCGGGCTGGTGCACGCGGACACCCACTCCGTCGTGCTGCCGCACGCGGTCGCGTTCAACGGTCCGACCGTGCCGGCACTGATGATCCGGCTCGCTGACGCGCTGGGCGACCGCGACGCCGACCCCGCCACCGCGCTGTGGGACCTTGCCGAGCGGGCCGGCGTCCCGACATCGCTCGCCGCCCTCGGCCTGACCGAGCGCGACCTGCCCGAAGCGGCCGAACGGGCCGCAGCCGAGATCACCGTCAATCCACGTCCGGTCGACGAGGCCGACCTGCTCGGGATCCTCGAGCGCGCCCACGCCGGCGTCCGGCCTTCGATCGGCGAACACACCAGCACAGCACACGAGGGGGCACCATGAGCAACAACCCGTCCGGGCGCGAGCCCGGCATCGACATCCTGAACTGGTCGGCGCACCGGCTCGGGCGGCGCAAGTTCGTCGGGGCGCTGGGCGGCTCCGCGCTCGTCGCCGCCGTGCTCGCCGCCTGCGGCAAGGGCGACGACGACGACTCCGCCGGCACCGAGCCGGCCGGCACCGATGCCCCGGTGACGACGGCCGCCGCAGCGGAGACGACCGCCGGCGGCGCCGACACCACGGCCGGCGGGGCCGCGACGACCGCTGCACCGGAGGGGATCATCGGTGGAGGAGGCGGCGACGGCACGATCAAGATCGGGTGGGTCTCGCCCTCGACCGGCCCGCTGGCTTCGTTCGCCGCCGCCGACGACTTCATCATCGCCGGCATCGAAGCGTTCCTCGCCGACGGCCTGATGCTCGGCGGGTCGTCCTACACGGTCGAGATCATCCGCAAGGACAGCGAGTCCGTTCCCGACACCGCGGCGTCCGTCGCGCTCGAGCTGATCAACGAGGACCAGGTCGACCTGATGCTCGTCGGCAACACGCCCGAGACGACCAACCCGGTGTCGGACCAGTGCGAGGCGAACGCCATCCCGTGCATCTCGAGCCTCGCGCCGTGGCAACCGTGGTTCATCGGTCGTGGCGGCGCACCCGGCGAGAGCCAGTTCGAGTGGACGTACCACTTCTTCTGGGGGCTCGAGGACGTCATCGCCGCCTTCACGGCGATGTGGGACCAGCTGGAGACGAACAAGCAGGTCGGTGGCCTGTTCCCGAACGACGGCGACGGCAACGCCTGGGGCGACAGCGAGCTCGGACTGCCGAAGCCGATGGCCGAGCTGGGCTACACGGTCGTCGACCCCGGCCGCTACGAGAACGGCAACCAGGACTTCACCGCGCAGATCAACGCGTTCAAGGACGCCGGCTGCGAGCTCGTCACGGGCGTCGTCATCCCGCCCGACTTCCCGACGTTCTGGCGTCAGGCAAAGCAGCAGGGCTTCGTCCCGAAGGCAGCGTCGATCGCCAAGGCGATCCTCTTCCCCGAGTCGCTCCAGGCGCTCGGCGACGACGGCATCGGGCTCACGAGCGAGGTGTGGTGGAGCCCGAGTCATCCGTACTCGAGCTCGCTGGTGGGCGTCAGCGCGCAGGAACTGGCCGACGCGTACACGGCGGACACCGGCAAGCAGTGGACCCAGCCGATCGGCTTCGCGCACGCGCTGTTCGAAGTGGCCGTCGCTGCGCTCGTCGCCGCAGGCAGCGCCGAGAAGGAGGCCGTGCGCGATGCGCTGCCGGGGCTCAAGGTCGACACGATCATCGGCACCGTCGACTGGACGTCCGGCACACCGGTCCCGAACGTCGCCAAGACGAAGCTCGTCGGCGGGCAGTGGCGCGCCGCCGACACGCCGACGGGCTACGACCTCGTCATCGTCGACAACACCGGCAACCCGGACGTCCCGACCGGCGGGACGATCGAGCCGATCGCCTGATCGGAGCAACGACCAGCAGATGACCGACCGTCCGATCGTCGAAGTCACCGGCCTGTCCAAGCGCTTCGGCAACCTCCTGGTCATCGACGACCTCAGCTTCTCGCTCGCACCGGGCGAGGCGCTGGGCGTCGTCGGGCCGAACGGCGCGGGCAAGACGACGACGCTGAACCTCGTCGCCGGCGACCTGCAGCCGACGACCGGGTCGGTGCGCTTCGCCGGCGAGAACGTGACGCCGCTCGGGTCGCACCGACGCTGCCGGCTCGGCATCGGCCGCACCGCGCAGGTGCCGCGCCCGTTCGAGGGGCTCAGCGCGTTCGAGAACGTCCTCGTCGGAGCGTCCTACGGAGGGCGCCTCCGGCGGGGCGAGGCGATCGACGCGGCGGTGCACGCGCTCGAGCGGGCGGGCATGCTCGACCGGGCGAACGTGCGCGCCGGCGAGCTCACGCTGCTCCAGCGCAAGCGGCTCGAGCTCGCCCGCGCGCTGGCGACCGGCCCGTCGGTGCTGCTCCTCGACGAGATCGCCGGCGGGCTCACCGAGGCGGAGGTGAGCGAACTGGTCGACACCGTGAAGTCGATCCACCGCGACGGTGTCTCGATCATCTGGATCGAGCACATCGTGCATGCGCTGCTCAGCGTCGTCGACCGGATGCTCGCCATGGACTACGGCCGGCTGCTCGTCGAGGGTGACCCACACGAGGTCATGGCCTCGGAAGCCGTGCGCAACGTGTACCTGGGTGGTGAGCTCGAATGACGCTGCTCGAGATCGACCACGTCGGCGCCGGCTACGGCGACTTCCAGGCGCTGTTCGACGTCTCCGTCTCCGTCGCAGTGGGTGAGACCGCGGCGATCATCGGTGCCAACGGCGCCGGGAAGTCGACGCTGATGAAGGCGATCGCCGGCCTGCTGCCGGTGCGCTCCGGCGAGATCCGCTTCGACGGACGATCGCTGGGCAGCATGGCGGCCCACGACCGCGTCGCGCTCGGCATCGCGCTCGTCCCGGAAGGTCGGCGGATCTTCCCGAGCCTGACGGTTGCGGAGAACCTGCGCATCGGCGCCTACCGCTCCCGTTCCGGACCGTGGGACGAGGACCTGGTGCTGAGCACGTTCCCGCTGCTCGAACGACTGATGTCGCGCTGGGCCGCCCGACTCTCCGGTGGCGAGCAGCAGGCGCTCGCGATCGGACGCGGGTTGATGAGCAATCCACGGCTGCTCCTCCTCGACGAGGTGTCGCTCGGCCTCGCACCTGTGGTGGTGAAGCAGCTGTACGGCGCGCTGCCGAGGATCCGCGAGGCGGGAACGACGCTCGTCGTCGTCGAGCAGGACATCGGCCAGGCGCTCGCCGCCGCCGACCACGTCTCCTGCCTGCTCGAAGGCCGGGTCTCGCTCGCCGGGCGACCTGCGGAGCTCCAGCGCGAAGCGATCACCGCGGCGTACTTCGGGCTCGACGGCGCCGAGCGCGGCGATCGCGCCGGCGCCGCGACCGCCATCGAGGTCGAGCCGTGAATTGGGTGAACGCGTTGATCTCGGGTGTGCTCGTCGGTGGCCTCTACGCCCTGTACGCGACCGGGTTGTCGCTCGCGTTCGGGGTGATGAAGATCATCAACCTCGGCCACGGCGACATGGCCGTGGCCGCCGCGTTCGTGTGCTCGACGCTCGTGCTCGCGATCGGCTGGAACCCCTTGGTGCTGCTCGTGCTCGTGGTGCCGCTCGGGTTCGCGGGCGGTTGGCTGCTCCAACGGGTCGCGTTCGACCGGCTCGTCGGCGTCGACCCCTCGTACCAGATCGTCGCGACGTTCGGGCTGTCGATCGCGATCCAGAACCTGCTGCTCAGGATCTACTCGCCCACCCCGCGCGGGCTGCACCCAGGCAGCATCTCGACCGCGTCGATCCGGATCACCGACGACGTCGCGATCGGCTGGTTCCCGTTGCTGCGCTTCGCGGTCGCGATCGCGGTCCTCGGCGCGCTGTCGTTGTTCCTCGCCCGCACCCGACTGGGGCAGGCGTTCCGAGCCACGAGCGACGATCCCGAGGCGGCGCAGCTGATGGGCATCGACAACCGCGTGATCTACGCGGTCGCGCTCGGGCTCGCCGGAGCGACGATCGCACTCGCCGGCGTGTTCAACGGCGCCCAGACCCAGTTCGCGCCTGCCGACGGACCACTGCTCCTGATCTACGCCTTCGAAGCGGTGGTGATCGGTGGTCTCGGCTCGCTGTGGGGCACGCTCGCCGGCGGCGTGATCCTCGGCGTCGCGCAGACGATCGGCGCGGAGATCGAACCGGGTTGGAAGCAGCTCATCGGCCACCTCGTGTTCCTCGGGTTCCTCGTGGTGCGCCCGAACGGCCTGTTCGGCGCGAAGGAGCCGTCATGAACGTCGCCGTCCCGGTCGCCACTCGCGCCTCGACGGGCAGCGCCCGGCTCCGTCGTGCGACGACCTCGAGCCGCGTGTTCACGGTCGTGTCCGTCTTCCTCGTCGCCTGGCTCGTCGTGCTGACCCGCGGCGACTCCGCGGCGACGCACAACAAGCTCGTAGAGCTGTGCGTCCTCGTCGTGCTGGCGAGCATGTGGAACCTCCTCGCCGGGTACAGCGGTCTCGTGTCCGTCGGCCAGCAGGCGTTCGTCGGCATCGGCGCCTACACGCTCATCGTGTTCGGCAACGGGTTCGATCAGGACATCTACTTCTCGGTGCTCCCCGCGGGGGTCGTCGCCGCGGTGCTCGCGATCCCGATCGGGCTCATCGCGTTCCGCCTGCGCGGCGCGTACTTCGCCGTCGGTACGTGGGTGATCGCCGAGGTCGCGAAGCTGATCATCACGAACAACACCGGCGATGTCATCAAAGGTGGCAGCGGCACGAGTCTCGAGGTGCCGTCACGCCTCTACCCCGTGCTCGAGCGCAGCCAGACGACCGCGCTGATCGCCGTCGTGCTGATGGTCGCGGCGGTGCTCACCGTCTACCTCGTGCTGCGCTCGCGCCTCGGTCTCGCGCTGCAGGCGATCCGCGACAGCGAGGACGGCGCGCGTGGCCTCGGCACCGACGTCTACCGCGCCCGCTTCGCGGTGTGGCTGATCGCCGCCGCGTTCACCGGCCTCGCGGGCGCGGTGAACTACCTGCAGGCGTTGCGGGTCCAGCCGGAGAGCACGTTCAGCGTCGCCCAGTGGACGGCGCCGATCATCGTGATGGTCGTCGTCGGCGGCGTCGGCACGATCGAGGGACCGATCCTCGGCGCGGTCGTCTACTACCTGTTGAAGGACTACCTGACCGACGCGAAGTCCACGCTGCACGTGACGAACGAGGTCTACCTGCTCGCTTCGGGCGTCGTCGCCGTCGTCTGTGCGCTCTACCTGCGCCGCGGCATCTGGGGTGCGCTGACGCGTGCCTTCCCCCGCCTGCAACTCTTCCCGGTCCGCCGACGTCTCGAGCTCGGCCCGTCCCCCGGAGGTGGCACCGATGGCCCATGACTCCTATGTGATCGATGCCGTGCGCACCCCGGTGGGACGCATCGGCGGCGCGCTCGCCGGCGTCCGCCCCGACGACCTCGCCGCCGGCACGCTGCGCGCGCTCCTCGACCGTTCGCCATCGCTCGACCCGGCAACGATCGACGAGGTCTACCTCGGCGACGCGAACCAGGCCGGCGAGGACAACCGCAACGTCGCCCGAATGGCCGTGCTGCTGGCCGGGCTCCCGACGACGATCCCGGGCGCGACCATGAACCGCCTGTGTGGTTCCGGCCTCGAGGCGATCATCGGCGGGAGCCGCGCGGTCTCGGTCGGCGACGCGGACGTCGTGGTCGCCGGAGGCGTCGAGAGCATGAGCCGCGCACCGTGGATCCTGCCGAAGCCGGAGCGGGGCTACCCGACGGGGCACGAGCAGCTGTGGAGCAGCACGCTCGGATGGCGGATGGTCAACCCGTCGATGCCGCCGGCGTGGACGGTGTCGCTCGGCGAGGGCGCCGAGGTGCTCGCCGACGAGTTCTCGATCCGTCGCGAGGAGCAGGACGAGTTCGCGCTCGGTTCGCACCGGCGGGCGCACGAGGCGTGGGAGGCGGGCGCGTTCGCCGCGGAGATCGTGCCCGTCACCGGGAACGACATCGCCCGCGACGAGAGCATCCGCCCGGACACGACGATCGAGCGGCTCGGCACGCTGAAGCCCGTGTTCCGCCCGACCGGAACGGTGACCGCCGGCAACGCGTCGCCGATGAACGACGGGTCGGCGATGCTCCTGCTGATGTCGTCGGAGGCGGTCACCCGAACGGGCGCTTCGCCGATCGCCCGCATCGTCGCCGCGGCGACCTCCGGTGTGGAGCCACATCGCTTCGGCGTCGGCCCGGTCGAGGCGGCGCGCAGCGCGCTGAAGCGGGCCGGGCTCACGTGGGACGACATCGCATCGGTCGAGTTGAACGAAGCGTTCGCCGCGCAGAGCATCGCCTGCCTGCGCTCGTGGCCGGAGCTCGATCCGGCGAAGGTCAACCCGCTCGGCGGAGCGATCGCGATCGGCCACCCGCTCGGCGCGTCCGGCGCGCGGATCATGACGACGCTCGTCCACCACCTGCGTCGGACGGGCGGTCGCTACGGCCTCGCGGCGATGTGCATCGGCGTGGGCCAGGGCATCGCCGTCGTCGTCGAGCACCTCGCCTGAGATCAGGCTCGCGACCGGAAAGGACAACGCCATGCAGAACCAGCTCTTCATCGGTGGTGAGTTCGTCGACGCACTCGCCGGCACCCGCATCGAGGTGCTCGATCCGCACGACTGCTCGGTCATCACGGAGATCGCCGAGGCGCGGGCAGCGGATGTCGACCGCGCGGTCGACGCCGCCGCGGCCGCGTTCCCGGCGTGGTCGAAGTTGGCCGCCGCCGACCGGGGCCGCCTGCT
Organism: Acidimicrobiia bacterium; assembly: GCA_050248955.1. GTDB lineage: Bacteria > Actinomycetota > Acidimicrobiia > Acidimicrobiales > Ilumatobacteraceae > JBFWRK01. The sequence goes on along the minus strand of JBFWRK010000005.1, from coordinate 175,006 downwards.
GCTCCGCCTCGCGGATGCCATCGAGGCGAACGCAGACGAGCTGGCGCGTCTCGAGAGCCTCGACACCGGCCACCCGCTGCGCGACTCGACCGTGCTCGACGTGCCGCGGGCGGCCGCCGCGTTCCGGTACTTCGGCGGCATCGCCGACAAGCTGCAGGGCGACGTCGTCCCCGTCGAGCAGGGCTTCCTGAACTACGTCACGCGCGACCCGCTCGGCGTCGTCGGCCAGATCGTGCCGTGGAACTTCCCGCTCATGTTCTGCGGCTGGAAGCTCGGACCAGCCCTGGCCGCAGGGAACTGCGCGGTGATGAAGCCATCGGAGCTCACGCCGTTGACGTCCCTGCGGCTCGCCGAGCTCGCCGCCGAGGTCGGCTTCCCCGCCGGCGTCGTGAACATGGTGCCGGGGTACGGCACCACTGCGGGGCAACGGATCGCCGAGCATCCCGGCATCGCCAAGGTCTCCTTCACCGGATCCACGGCGACCGGCCGGCGGATCGTCGAGGCGTCGGCCGGCAACCTGAAGCGACTGCAGCTGGAGCTCGGCGGCAAGGGTGCCAACGTCGTGTTCGCCGACGCCGATCTCGAGCTCGCGCTCAACGGCGCCGCGTTCGCGATCTTCCACAACCAGGGCCAGGCGTGCATCGCCGGAAGCCGGCTCCTGCTGCACGAGTCGATCGCCGAGGAGTTCACGGAGCGGTTCGTCGCGCTCGCCCGCTCGATCCGGGTCGGCCATCCGATGGCGGCGACCACCGAGATGGGACCGCTCACCTCCCCGATGCACCGCGACCGCGTGCTGTCCTACGTGAAGGTCGCGCTCGACGAGGGCGCGGAGATCCTCACCGGCGGGAAGGCGCCCGACGACCCCGCGCTGGCGAAGGGGTGCTACATCGAGCCGACGGTGGTGCGCGCCGACCCATCGTCGCGCGTCTGCCGGGAGGAGGTGTTCGGCCCGTTCGTCACGGTGTCGACGTTCCGCGACGACGCCGAGGCGATCGCGATCGCCAACGCCACCGACTACGGGCTGGGCGCCGGCCTGTGGACCCGAGACCTGTCGCGTGCCCACCGGGTCGCAGCCGCGTTCCGAGCCGGGATGGTCTGGGTGAACTGCTACAAGCGGGCGAACCCCGGCTCGCCGTTCGGTGGCGTCGGCAGCTCCGGCTACGGCCGTGAGATGGGGTTCGAGGCCATGCACGAGTACACCGAGCCGCACTCCGTGTGGATCAACGTCGACGCCGAGCTGCCGGTCTGGTATCGCCGCCCCTGACCGCCATCACGCACCGCGCCACTGAACACCACCAGCGTTTGCGCGCCCGGTTGTCGGCAGCTCGGAGTGCGCTGCCTCAGAACTTCTGCTCGATGAGCCCGGTGTCGACGTCGTACACGAACCCCCCGATCGCGACCGTGTCGGGGATCAGTGGGTGTGACTGCACCTTGCGGACGTCCTCGTACAGGGCGGCGAGCTGATCGCCGATGACGCTGAACGACTGCCACGATGCGTCCTGACCACTGGACGCGCTGATCTTCTCCCGGAGCTCGTTCTCCGTGTAGGCGGTCATCGCGCACCGGGTGTGCGGCACGATCAGGATCCGGTCGACGCCGAGCAGGTGCACGCCCAGCACGAGCGCCTCGAGCGCTGCCTGCGTCACCCGCCCACCAGGGTTGCGGAAGATCTTGGCGTCGCCCGGCGCGAGCCCGAGCATGCCGAGCGGGTCGATGCGCGAGTCCATGCACGTCACGACGGCGACACCACCGTGAGCGACGCCATCGAACCCGCTCAGGTCGAACTCCTCGGCGAACGCCCGGTTCGCCGCTAACAGGTCGTCGAAGTCGCCGGTCACGATGCACACGCTAGGCAACCGGCGCCTCAGCCGGCGTCGTGCAGCGATCGATTCGCGAGCACCGCGGTCGACGGCCCGTCGACCGGGAGCAGCAGGACGGGGACGGTGGAGGCACCGAGCACGTCTCGGATGACCGCGGCATGTCCCGGGGAGCTGTCCTGCGACCAGCTCAGCACGACGAGATCGACAGCGTCCTCGGTGGACACCTTCGCCACCTGCGCGCCGATCGGGCCGGTGCGGAGCTCGACTCGATTCGCGCCGGGACAGAAGCGGGCGACGAACTCGTCGCCCCACATCGAGAGGTCGCGCGCCGGTCGATCCAGTGCCCGCGGGGCCGTCTCGCTGGTGAAGACGTGCAGCACGACGAGCTCGACCTCGACGACGATGAGCGGGCTGAGTCGTTCCAGGACCGGCCGGGAGGACTCGATGTTGCCCTCCAACGGCACGAGCAGCCGCCGAATCGCCGTCGGCCGTTCACGGAGCGCCTCGGGCGGCACGACGACGATCGGCTTCGTGGCACGTTCGAGCACGTGCATCGCGGTGCGGCCAACCGGTCGACGACCGCCGGGTGTCGCCCTGGCGCCGAGGACGGCCGCGATGACCGCCTCGTCGGCCACGGCGCGCACGAGGTTCTGCTCGACCGCGCCGTCGAGGACGTGGAGCGGCACCTGGGTCTGGGCGGCGAGCCACTCGGGGGTCTCGCGACCGCCGTCGGCGACGTGGACGGCTTCGACGTGAGCGTCGGTCAACTCACCGATGCCCATCGCCGTGGCGAGGACGGGGCGCGCCGCAGCGCTGGCGTCGAGTGCAGCGAGCACGATGCTCATCTCTCGGTCCTCCCTGATGCATAGGTCTGTCCGGGCGGCGAGCAGATCGCCGGTGGTCGCATCGCCACGCTCACGGCAAGGGGTTCGTCGCAGCTGATGGTGACCGTGTCGTGATCGGCACGGACACCGACCGGATGGCCACCGAAGCGGAAGCGGAGCGCGAGCGTCGACCATGCCGCCGGCAGGCGCGGGTCGACGTCGAGCACACCGTCCGACGGGCGCAGTCCGAGGAAGCCGAACGCGAGCGCCTGCCACACCCCACCCATCGTCGCCAGGTGCAGGCCCCCGGCGGTCGTGCCCGTGATGTCGTCGAGGTCCAGGCGGGCGGCCACTCGGAACAGCTCGAGCGCGCGGTCGGGCTGGCCGGCACGGGCGAGCAGGCTGGCGTGGATCGCAGGCGACAGTGAGCTGCCGTGCGCCGTGCGCGGCTCGTAGAACGCGAGATGGGCGGCGAGCGAGCCGGGCTCGACCTCGCCGGGGACGAGGTGGTGGAGCATCAAGACGTCGGCCTGCTTGATCAGCTGTGATCCCTTCACGCGATCGGCGCCGAGGAACACATCTGCGGCGAACGGCGGCGGCGCGACCGCAGCGGCGAGGATCGGTTCGAGGTCCCAGTAGCCGGCGAACTGCTCGTACAACCGCCGCTCTGGATCCCATCCGTCGACCAGCCCGTCGGCCAGCCGGCGCCAGTCGGCTGCTTCGGCCGCATCACCGCCGGTCAGTTCCACGATCTGGGCCGCCCGGCGGAGGTTCCAGCGGGCCATGACGTTCGTGTAGGCGTTGTCGTCGACCATCTCGTGGTACTCGTCCGGGCCGATGACCCCGTCGATGTGGCCACGACCACCCGGGTCGATGCGGAGCCGGCTCGCCCAGTAACGGGCGGTGTCGAGGACGAGATCCCGGCCGGGCCCGGTGAGGAAGCCGGCATCGCCGGTCCAGGCCGAGTACTCGAGCGCTGCCCAGGCGACGTCGGCGACGATGTGCTCCTCGTGCCGACCGGTGAGGATCGGGATCAGTTCGTCGCGCCGGCCGCGAGCGATGCGGGGGGTCACGTCGGTGCCGTCGCGTGCGGACTCCCACGGGAATCGAGCGCCCCGCAGCCCCTCCGCCTCGGCAGTCGCACGAGCGGCGGGAAGCCGGCGGATGCGGTACTCGAGCATCGCTCGCGCTGCGGCCGGTCGCACGGCCGCGAGGACCGGCAGGACGAAGACGTCGGCGTCCCAGAACACGTGACCGCCGTACGCGGTACCCGTCAAGCCGCGTGCGCCCACCGCTACGTCACCGTCATCGGGCGTTGCCGACAACAGGTGGAACAACGCGAACCGTGCCGCGAGCTCCGAGTCGGCGTCGCCCTCGATGGCGACGTGTGCGTCCGCCCACTTCTGCGCCCAGGCTTCGCGGTGCTCGGCGAGCAACCGGTCGAAGCCGGCGGCGTCGACGAGCGCCAGCTCGTTCTCCGCGGTCTCCCAGGCCGGTGCCTCGACGGGGTCGGCGATCCACGCCGCAACACGATCGATCACCCGCCGGCCAGCGCGCTCTCGTTGCCAGTCACGAGCGGCGACGATGATCCCGCCGTCGCCCTCGTTCGAGGTACGTGCCATCCGCACGTCGCCCCGGTCCTCGCGCTCCAGCCGGGTGCCGGCGGCAGGTGGCGTGAACGTGTCGCCGGGCAGCACGTGGGACGCCGCGCCCTCCGCCCTCAGCGCCAACGCGCCGGGGCGACGGGCGGACACGAACCGCAGGGAACGCAATCCCGCATCGGCCTCGCACTCACGGGCGAGCAGCCCGGTCCGCAGATCGAGCATCCGGCGGTCGGGCTGTCCGTCGCGCACCGCCAGATCCGTCCACACGGGACCGGCGAGGAGGTGTGGGGCCGGCCCCGGCGCGTAGACGCCGTTGACCAGGAACAGCGCCGCGGTCCCCGCACCGTCCTCCTCGCGGGAGCCCCTGATGGCGGCCCGCCCGTTGGCGAGGGTCCCCATCGCCTCGGCGGCGCGCTCCGCCGCCGGCGCGTACGGGAGTGGCACGACCCACGCAGGGTCCTCGTCGATCCACGGCACCCGCCGGTCGCGCCGCCGGGCGAGCTGCAGGTCGAGGAGCGCGACGAACCGATCGGGGCCGCCGCCCACGTGCCGGATGCCGTCGGGCACGCCGCCCGGCTCGACGCCGAGCGACACCACGGTGGCTCGCGAGAGCTCCTGGACGAGCATCGCCGAGTCACCACCGACGACACTGCCGGCGACGCCACCGGCGACACCGCCGACCGGACCGAACTCGACACCACAGACGAGGACGAGGCTCCCGGTGATGCCTCGGGCGGCGAGCCAAGCCGCTGCCCAGCGGGCGGAGTCGGCGTTGTCGGTGGAGACGGGCCCATCCGGACGCCGCCAGACCAGCGCGACGCCCTCAGCGCCGACTTCGAACACCTCCGCTCCGCCGTTCACGCAGAGGTGCAGCCGTCCGGGCCCCTGCGGGCGCGCGCCGAGCGGCGCGTCGACGTCGTCGGCATGCTGGCCGCTGACCACGAAGACGTGAACGCCAGCGGCACACAGCGCCTCGATGCGAGCGCGCACGTCGTCGGCGTTCGCGCGGCGGTCAGCGACCACGATGCCGTCCCATGCGAACACGACGGCCTCGAACGTCGCGTCGGCGAGCGGCGCGAGCAGATCCGTCCCGATGACCGACGTGCCGCCCTCCGGACGGGTCACCTCGACCATTCGGCCGCTCCGGCACCTGCAGTCGCTGTCGCGCGTGGAGGCTCGCGATCGTCGTCCAGCAGTCGCCGGTAGAGCTGCAGGTGGTCCTCGACCATGCGCTCGGTGGAGAAGCGGGCCTCGACCCGGGCGCGGCACTCTGCGCGATCGAGGTCGGGCACGAGGCGGATCGCAGCCGCCATCTCGTCCTCGTCGGCGCAGAGGAAGCCGGTGCGGCCGTGCTCGACGATCTCCGGTGCCGCGCCCTCGGCGAATGAGAGCACGGGGGTGCCACAGGCGAGCGCTTCGATCATCACCAGCCCGAACGGCTCCGGCCAACGGATCGGGTTCAGCAGCGCCATCGCGCCGCCGAGCAGTTCGAGCTTGCGGCGCCCACCGATCTCACCGATGAAGACCGCGTCGGGGCCGAGCATCGGCTCCACGACCTCGGCGAAGTAGCGGTGCTCGTCCGGTTCCCACATCTTGGCGGCGAGCACGATCGGCACTCCTGCCGCGCGAGCCACGGCGATCGCGCGGTGGACGCCCTTCGTCGGGCTCATCCGGCCGAGGAACGCCACATAGCCTCCTGTGCCGAGGCCGACCGGGAACGTCGCCGTGTCGATCCCATGGTGGATCACGGCCGTGATCGGCAACTCGGGGACGGTGCACCGCTGGGAGCGGGAGATCGCCACGATGTCGATCCCCGCCGCAGCGACCGCTCGGTAGTGCTTGCGCAGCTCGGGCGTGAACTCGCCGTGCGCGGTCGTCACCACCGGCACCTGGCACCCGTATCTGCCCGCCCACAGCGGACCGGCCAGGGTGTGGTCGTGGATCACGTCCATCTCGGCCAGGTCCCGGTACGCCCCGGCGACATGGATCAGTTCGGCGGCAGCGTCGGCCACCGTCCCCAACGCCCGGGGGTGCACCCACCGGCGCTCGACGGGACAGGTCGAGTCACCGGTCGTCCAGAGCACGACCTCGCAGCCGGCACGCGTGAGACCCCGGGCGAGCCCGTCGACGACGAGCTCGGTCCCGCCGTACACCGTCGGCGGCACCGGCACCCAAGGCGGTGCGATCAGCCCGACCCGCAGCGACCGTGCTGCTCGCGGCACGGTCTCGGGATTGAAGAACGCTCCTCGATCGCCTGCCATACCACCAGTCAAAAGCGACACATGGCGCCGGCCGTAGAGGCGGAGGACCCTAGGTGGTTCCCGCTACTGCGCGATCGCAGCGTGACCTGGGGCGAAGGACCGAACGTGGATCACATCGACCATCTGACCGGCGGGACGCGTGAGCTGGAACAGGAACGCCTCGGCCATCCACGCCGGGTCCTGTCCAGGGCCGGCGACGCGGGTCATGTAGCCGCTCGCCTCCCACGCCGGGAACGCGGCGCCGATCTCCTCCGGGGCGAAGTTGACGCCGAAGTCCGTCGCGACGCTGCCGCTCACGTAGTTGCAGACGCGGATGTTGTCGTCCTTCAGCTCGTGCACCATCATTCGCGAGAACGTGTCGAGACCGCCCTTGGCGACGCCGTAGAGCACCATGTAGGGCAGGTAGTCGCCGGTGATCTCGGAGGAGACGTTGACGATGTCGCCGCCGCCGGCTCGGCGCATCAGCGGGACCGCGGCACGGGTCGTGTAGATCGGGCCGAGGAGGTCGACGCCGATCACGTGGTGGATGTCCTCATCGGTCGCGTCCTCGATCCTGCGGATGCGAGCGACGCCGGCGACGTTCAACAGCGCGTCGACGCGTCCGAAGCGCTCGTCGATCTCGCCGAACGCCGCCCGAACGCTCGACGGGTCGGCGACGTCGCAGACGACCGGCGTCGCGCCCAATTCGGCGGCGTGTGCTTCGAGGCGTTCCCGTCCGCGGGCGAGCATCACCACCCGAGCGCCTTCGCTGGCGCAGAGCGTCGCAGTGGCGAGACCGATGCCCGACGATGCTCCCACGATGACGATGACACGATCTGCAAGACGGTCGCCCATGCGGTTCCCTTTCCATTTGGAGGCGCGATCGCGTGATCGCGGCTGATTCGATGGTCGCGCACGTCAGTGCGTCGCCGCTCACCCGGGGGCTGGAGCCATCACGAAGTCGACGGTACCGCTCGCCAACTGGCGTCCGTGCCTTGACGCGCTGCAGTCAGATGGAACCGGGGAGCAGTCGGGCCAGTGGCCCGAGGATGCTTGCGTACGTCCCGGTGAACAGGAGCACGCCGAGCACGACGAGCACGGTTCCCGCGACTGGTTGGACGCGGGTGGACGATCGGCGCAGGCGCGCGAGCAGCGTCGGCGACGACGCCACGGCCAGTGCTGCGGCGAGGAACGGAACGCCGACACCGAGGGCGTAGGCGCCGAGCAATGACGCGCCGTGCCACGGGTCGGCGGCGCGAGCGGCCACGATCAGCGCAGCGCCGAGCAGTGGTCCGACACACGGAGTCCATGCCGCCCCGAACGCCACTCCCATCACCAGCGGGCGGGCGACGTGGCCGGTAGCAGGAATCCTGGCGACGATCCGACGTTCCGGCACCCACCGATGACCGACGCCGAGCCCCACGAGCCCGAACAGCACGACCATCACCCCGCCGGCGCGCTGGGCCCACAGCTGGAACGAGTCCAGGCTCGAGCCGAGCTGACCTGCGAACGCCCCGAGGGCGACGAACACCGCGGTGAACCCGGTGACGAAGATCATTCCTGCGCGCGCGATCGTGCCGGCCCGCGGGGCGGTCGCGTCGACTCGGTCACCCGGCGTCGCCCCGGCGATCTCGCCGGCCATCATCCCGACGTACGCGGGCATGAGCGGGACCACGCACGGTGCGAGGAACGACGCCACCCCAGCGCCGAACAGCGCGACGTGGTTGGTGACGTCGCTCACGCGGGAGCCTCTGCGCGCGTTGCGTCCGGGTCGACATCGAGCAGCGCTCTGATGGCGTCCTCGGTCTCGTCGTAGCGGCCCTCACCGAATTTCGTGTACCGCCGCTGGCCTTCGTCGTCGTGGAGGTAGAACGCCGGCCAGTAGTGGTTCGCGAACGCTCTCCAGATCGTCTTGTCCGGGTCGAGCGCGACGGGATAGGTGATGCCCTCCGCCACGACGAACTCGGCGACCGCGTCCGGATCGGCCTCCCAGTCGAACTCGGGGGTGTGGATGCTGAGCACGATCAACCCGTCGGCTGCGTAACGCTCGTGCCACGACTTCACAAACGGAATCGTGTGACGGCAGTTGATGCAGCCGAACGTCCAGAAGTCGTAGAGCACGACCTTGCCGGCAAGGTCGGCGTCGGTCAATGGGTCGGTGTTGAGCCAGCCCGCCGCCTCGACCGCCGGGGCCGACGACGCTTCGACCGGCAGCGCGGTCGCGGACACGATGCGGCGAGGTTCGGCGATGTCCTCGCTCGACGAGTCTCGTGACACCCAGACCGCGGCGCCCGAGAGCACGGCGAGAGCAACGAGCGCACTGCGGGCGACGGTCGGGCTCACGACGCCTTCACGCCCCAGCGATGGGCACGGGTTCCGGCGGCGCGGCGTTGGAGGGTCCGGTCACGCCGCCATGTTGGCGGCCGCGTGTATCGGCCCGCTCACGCGATCCGAAACGAATTCGAAACTCGCTCCGAGTCCCCTGGGCGGGCGGCGACGTCGACCTTAGAGTCGATTGCATGTCAAGGCGATGGCCGATCCCTGCCGCCGCGGCAATCCTCGTGATGGCCGCAGCCGTCGTGCTCGCGCTGTTCCAGCCGTGGAAGCTGTGGGTCGACGACAAGGTCGATGAGGCCGTGCCAGCCGGCGCGGTCCCGATCACCACACCCGCGGCCACGGACCCGCAGCGAACGTCGACGCCGCCGACCTCCGCGTCGTCGACCGCGCCGAACACGGCGTCGGCCGGCCCGACGGCGTCCCCTGCGACGACCGACGTCGCGGCGACCACCGCACCGACGACAACGGCACCGACCACGGTCGCGACCGATGTGCAGTTCATCTCGATCGACCACGACACCAGCGGCACGGTCTTGCTGTTGCAGGATGCGGCCGGAGCGCAGTTCATCCGTCTCGAGAGCCTCGACACCACGAACGGCCCGGACCTGTTCGTGTATCTGTCGACAAACCCGCCCGACGGCCCCGAGGGTCGATTCGACGATGACTTCGTCAATCTCGGCCGGTTGGAGGGCAACGTCGGGAGCTCCAACTACATGATCCCGGCCGGCACCGACGTGTCGCGGTACGCCAGCGTGGTGATCTGGTGCGACCGATTCAACTCGGCCTTCGGCGCCGCCCCGCTGACCTGAAGTCGCACGACGCCGCCGCGGGGGCTTGCCGCATCATCGGATGCCTCGGTCAGAGGGGCGCGAACGCCCACATGTTGCTGTTGCGTCTGCTGACCACTGCCGGACACTCTGCCGGCCCTGTTGGCGCCGTCGACGACCCAGCCGCCAGACTCCGTGATGTGCCGGTCGGGGGTGGTTGGTGATGCGACTGGGAGTCGTCCGCTGTTCGGTGGCGGCGGTGCTGTTCGGGGTGTCGGCGCCAGCGGCGTCGCGCTTGGCCCGGGACATGGGCGCCTTCACGTTGGCTGGCCTGTTGTACTTGGGCGCGGCGCTTGCGGTGCTTCCGGTCGTGGGGCGGGTACGTCCCACTCGCCTGGCGGTGCGCCGGAGCGCGCCGCAGCTCGCAACAGCAGTGGTGTTGGGCGGCGCGATCGGTCCGCTGTTGTTGGCGGCTGGTCTGGGCCATGCTCCGGCAGCGACGGCGTCGCTGCTCCTGAACCTGGAGCTCGTGTTCACCACGCTGCTGGCGTACTTCGTGTTCCGGGAGCACATCGGCCCTCGTGTCGCCACCGGCACGCTGCTGGTGGTGCTGGCGGGCGTGGTGCTGGGCTGGTCGGGCAGTGCCGATCTCCGTTGGGGCGCAGTGCTGATCGCGGGTGCGTGCCTGTGCTGGGGTGTCGACAACTGCGTGACGGCGACCTTGGACGAGCTCGCCCCCGCTCAGATCACCCTCGTCAAGGGGGTGATCGCGGGCGGCGCGAACCTGGCCATCGGTGTCGCGTCGGGTGGCATGCCGGGTGGGTGGTCGGTGCTCGGCGCGCTCGTGGTCGGCGGCTTCGGCTACGGGATCTCGATCACGTTGTGGGTGGCCGGCGCTCGTGATCTGGGCGCCGCACGCGGCCAGCTGGTGTTCGCGACAGCGCCGTTCGTCGGCGCGATCGTGGCGTGGACGCTGTTCGCCGATCCGGTGACCGCTCGTCAGGTGGTCTCGTTGATCATCGCCGGCGCCGGGGTGAGCTTCGTGCTGGGGAGCGACCACGAGCATCGGCACCGGCACGATCCTGTCGAGCACGATCACCAACACGACCACGCCGACGGTCATCACGACCACGAGCACACGCTCGAGACGGAGATCCGCCACCAGCACCCCCACCGGCACGTGGCGCTCGTGCATGCACATCCGCACGTGCCGGATCTGCACCATCGTCACGAGCATTCCGAGACGTAGCGACGAGTCGAACGTCACCCACCGTTGCCATTCGTCGATGACCACCGGCGTTCGTCCCGTGACCAGACGGTCGGGGTCTGCTCGGATCAGCGCGTTACCAACCCTCGGTCAGGTGATGTTGAGCAGTGCGCGGCGAACGACGGCCATCGCGGCGGAGGGGGCCCGATCGGTACGGTCGAGGAGGCGTTCGGTAGGGAGACTGCGCACCAGATCGACGGCGTACACCGCGTCGTCTACCTCGACTCGCCACGGAAACGGAACCTCGTCGGGCTCGCCGATGATCTCTGGCGCCACCAGCACACGGCCTGACACGCGCTGGAAGCGAGCGTTCGAGATCACCAGCACGCGGCGTCGACGCTCCTCATTCAGATCAGCGAGATGAATGTCGCCGGCGTTGATCATTCAATGCCGTCGAACGCTGCATCGACGTCGGCGTCGCGAGCGACCAAGCGCGCGCGATCGTCGTCCGAGAGCGAGTGCCGCCAGGCAGCAGCGGCGTCGGCCTGCGCCCAGAATCGAGCAGCTTCGAGCACATCGAGGGCCTCGACGATCGTGTCTTCATACGTGTCGCCACCGAGCGCTCGTATCCGGTCCCGCGTCTCTACGCTCAGCTTCACGGTCGTCGACTTCATATACCGAGGGTATACCGCCGAGCGGAGCGTCTGCAACCGACGCGGCGGCGGAGCGGTGAGGCCACCGCGGTTGGAGGCGCCAGACGGCCCGGCGCTTCGGCGAGCTTTGATCTGCTCGCCGACATGCGCGGGGTTTGACGACCAGTGAGGCGCGCGACAGCGGCAGATCTGGCGGTCACGTTGAGCGGTCAGAACACGAGGACGTCGACGCGGCAGTGAATGCCGGATGCACGCGCCAGTCGGGCGTCGGCCGAGACGAGCGCACAGGAAAGGCCCTCGGCGAGCGCAACGTAGGTGGCGTCGTACGGAGTCAGGTTCGATCGGAGTTCGTAGGCCCGGACCATCAGCGGGCCTGTCGGGAAGCGGACGATCGGGAGCGAGAGAAGGTCGACGACGGCAGATCGGAACCGTCGAGCGGTGAGGTCACCAGCGCGCCAGCGCCTCCGAAGGACGGAGACAGTCTCCACGTCGACGAGATCCGGCGCAGACCATCGCGTTGTGGCGGCGATCCGATCGCGTGCCGCGCGCCCGGCTGGCCCGTCATCGCCGACGACGTTGGCCAGCACTGACGCGTCGATGACGATCAACGGGTGCCGCGCTCCTCGTCGAGATCCGCGACGGCTCTGTCGAGGCCGACCCGACCTCCGTGTCGACGGGAGATGCGTGCGAGCACGTCATTCATCGTGGGCGTCGACGCCAGCCGTGTGAGCTCGGTGACCAGATACTGCTGGAGAGACTGCGGTATCTCACGGCGCTGGCGGTTAGCGCGGTTGCACTGACGGCCTGCGGCGATGGTGGCACAGCCACCGTGTCGACCGAGGCGCCGACAGCGACGACGGCGGCACCGACGACGGCGGCACCGACGACGGCGGCAGGCGCCGACCACGGAGACGCCGACCACGACCGAGGCGAAGGTGGTGTTGAGCCGTGAGACCCGCCTGGCGCTCGTTCAGTGCAAGGACCTACTCGGCGCCGTTATGGTCCCCGAGTTGGTCGATCCGGACGACGAGTCGTGTGACAACGCCGTGGCGCAACTGGAGGTCGATGGGCTCGCCACCGAGAAGGTCAACGCCGACGACTCGATCGGCCTGTTCATCGCCATGCGCTCGTTCGACGCCTCGCGGTTGCGCCTGTTGGCCTTCACGGGGACTATGACCGACGAGGAGGAGCTCACCTTCGTGACCGAAGGCATGGAGTTCAACGCGATCATCGACGCATTCATCGAGTCCCACTGAACTTGGTCGGGATCACGGTACGAGCGGCTCGCCATGACGGAGGCGGAGATTCGCCGCCTGGCTGACGGACGGCCGACGAGGGGTCGTGGTCCGTGAGCGGCCGCTAGATGAGCCGCCACGAGACCGTTGCGGACTTCTTGTCCTCGTTCGGCGTGAGCACCCAAACCGCGTCCTTGCCCGCCATCTGCAGCTCGCTCATGGCGAAGACCGATTCACCGAGCCTCATCACCCTGAAGTCGATCTGCTCGCGCCGCAGTGTGATTGGCCCGGTGACGCGGAACCCGCAGAGCGTCCGAAAAGCGTCGGATGCCGTGTTGTGGACGTACAGGCCGAGGTGGTCGAGCTCGGTCATCTCGATCGAGAAGTGAGTGAGATCATCGCGCTCCGGGTGCTCATGGGCCTGGCGCGACAGTTCCTCCCCACCGCCGCGCTCATTGAGTATCCGGACCACCATGTCGCGCAGGGTGCACAGGTATGCGTCGTGCGACGGGGCTGCGTAGATGTTGAGCAGGATCGGCGCGTCCACCGGAATGGCTCTGGTTCCCGCGTCGTCGCTCACGAGTACGACCGCCTTCTCCGGCGTCTTACCCAACTCTTCGTAGAACAGCGGCGGCACGGTGAGGCCAGTGACCGCCTCTGGCGTCAGCCCAACGACTCGCCCGCCTTGGCGCTCCATCTTGACTTGCGCCGGACGGGAGAAACCCGACCAACTGACGAGCACGAGCTTGCTCGTCGGCATTCGCTGGTGTTTGCCGATCATCGAGTCGATCCAAGGAGTTCCGGCGCGGCGGCGATCCGCTTTGACCTCGATCGAGATGGTGAGCCGCTCGTCGCCGACCATCCCCTCCATCACGACATCGACTTCGCGGTCCTCGTTCGACTCGCTGTCACGGAGCATCTTCGACTCGGTGACCTCGACGTCGGGCGGCGCGTAATGACGCTTGACGTAGTAGATCACCGCTTGTTGAAGGTTCGTCCGCTGCGGCACCGTCGCCAGCGTAGAAGCAAGGCACCCGACCCGACTCGGGTATGGACCATCTCCGGTGGCCGCCCGGAGGCTCGGATGCCTGGGTCCCGCACCATGCCAGCGAGACCCGCCTGCGGTCGGCAATCATCTACCTCTAACCCAGAGGGAGTCGCACCCATGAGCCTTGCCATCGACGTCGACACCGTCTCTGCCGTCCTCCTCGCGGACGGCTGGCACGACGTCCACGATGCCAGCTTCTCGCTGGACAGCTATGAGTTCGTCTGGTCGGGCAAGTCGGGCGTCACCGTCGCGCAGACGGAGAAGTCGAACCCCGACCGCGACCCGATCCTCGTGCACGGCGGCGGGCAGTCCGGTATCTGCGCCACCGGGTTCGCCATGAACACCGGCCGTGGCTGGATGTACGGCCCGCTGACCTCCGTCCTCGCTGTCAGGACCACGCGCTCGTGACCCGCCCGATCGCTCCCGCTGCGTCGACGTTGCGTCGCCTCGCCGCCGTGCTCGCGGAGGACGAGGGCGCGTACACGGACCCACGAGACCGGGTCCCGTCCCGAATCAAGGATCTCGGCTTGGACGATGACGAGCAGTGGAGCGAGTTCCCCGACCACGCCGAGTCCTCGATCGAGGCGCTGATCGAGGCCTTGCGCCGCGGCCTCACCGCGCAGATCGGTGCGCGTCTCACCCGTCACCTCCCTCACCCGGTTCCGAATGGTCCTGCCGATGAGGTGATGCAGCCCGTGATCATCGAGGCCACCGAGGACTCGCATCCGGAGGAGTTCGACGGGGAGGGGGATCGGGATCGTGTCGGCTGGGCGGCGCTGGCCCGCGCCCACGGCCGAGAGTGCCGCTGGGACTTCACGCCGTCCGGCGGCACCTGGCTCGGATGGTTCGAGCCGACGAGCTTCTACGGTGCCGGAGAGGTGTGCTGGATGCACGGAAATCTGGTCGGGTTCGTGCGCGTGCAAGACAAGGTGATCACCAACGTCCACGTCGCCTCGACGCGTCGACGGGAGGGCATCGCTCGGGCTCTCTCCGACGAGGCCGTAGCTCGCTATGGCACGGAAGGTTTCGGGGGTCCGTTCACGGCTGACGGTTCGGCGTTCATGGCGGCGATGGAGGGGCGCTCGTGACCGGCCAGCTCCCCCGCTCAGCCCTGCGTGGCGCACGTGGCGGATCACCACCCCCACCGCATTGGAGTCCATCTTCGCCACCCGAGCAGAGGTCAACAAGGTCGGCGTGCTGCTGCTTGCCGGTGCTTCACGCGAGCCCCGCGAGCGCCTCGATGTCGGCCCGACATGCGGCGACGAGTGCCGCCAGTTGCGTGGCGTTCTCTCCGAACAGCCGCTCATGCACGGCGACGCGATCCGGCTCCGGCGGTGTGACGCGGGCGGCGCGCGTCTTCAGGTTCCACAGCTCGGTCGCCTCGACCACGAGGCGGTCCTTGCGTTTCGCCTCCATCGTCTGCGCCATCTCGACCACCGGCCAGGCCCCGACGAGCTGAACCTCGGCCAGTGCTGCTGTCCAAGCCGCGTTCGCCTCCGCGTTCGACGGCGCCACCCCCGCCGCCCCCGGCATAATCCGCAGCGCCGACACGATCAGCATGTCCCCACCGGATCCCACCAGTCGCCGGTATGCGGCGATCCGCTCGGCGCGGTAGAAGCGGTGCTGATCGAGCTTCGCCTGGTGCTGGCGATCCTTCTGCCGCTCGTCCCGTTCTTCCTTCCACGCCTTGGCCGATCGCCACTGGCCGATCACCACTGTCGCGATCACACCAAGCAGCGCTATTGCTGCCGGGATCGAAGCGACCAGAATCGTCTGCCAGACCGTAAGCCCCCCGCTCTGCATGGCAGTCAGTCCGGCTTGGGCATTGACGCGATGTCGGCGGAGCACGCCGCGATCAGGCCCTGAACGCACGCTCTCGACTTCGCGTCCTCGGCCAGACGCTGGTCGAGGTCGATGTAAGGCGTGCCGTCGTCGCCGGTCGGCCTATTGCTGAGCGTGGCGGATAACAGCTGACTGGAACGCTTCGTGACAGCACGAGCGGCTTGAACGACGCCCTGGCCCGCGATGAGCTCAGCCTCGGTAAATGCTTCGGTCCAGGTATCGACGTCCGAGAACGTCAAGCCAGATGCGGGGAATTTGCCCTTGACGACCGATTCGAGCGTTTCCTCCCACCGGGGCGCAATCGGTTGGTCAACATCGAGCACCTTCCGAGCCGCAACGACCATCTTCCGGACAACTCGATCCGCTCCGCTCGCAGCGATCTCCACACGTCGCTGAGGATCTCGTGCTCCCGGTCCCTCGCCCGCTCGGCCGCGGTCCGGTTCGCCTCTCTGGAGGCGAAGACGTCTGTGATGATCAGTGTCAACAAGACACTGACGACAGGTGCCAGCGATCCACAGAACTGCGTCCACCGCCAGCATCCGCGAAACGGTAACCCGCCAGCGGTCGTCTAGAGGATCGCTCGCCCCCCGAGCAATGTCGACTCCGGTCGAAGGCCGCCTCGTACCATCTGCGCGCATGGACATTGAACAGTGCACGACCGAAGCAGAGGAGGCGGCATGCCCGTCGTGATGTATGCCGACTACCGGCGGTTGGAGAGTCAGCGCAGAGACGCGAACAACAGCATCATGGCCCTGTTGGCTGGCTCGAAGCTCGCCGTCAACACCCTCGGACTCACGGCTGGATCGACGCTGCCACTATCGGAGATCTTTCCGCGAGTCCCCCACATCGCGCGCTTCAACCTCCGCACGGACATCGCCAGGAGCCTTCTCGATGACGCGGAACGCCACCTAGCCACGATGGCGGTCCCGTACGTGCTGGCTCTGCACGAGGACTTCATGCTTCATTGCGCATCGCTCCTACGAAAGCACGGACGCATGTCCGCAAGCGCCTACGGCGCGCTCAACGCCAAGACCATGCATGCTCGGTTCTCACAGAACGCTGGGGGGACCTTCAGTATCGCGTCCCTCGAGTTGTTCCAGCTCGTCCGGACGTTGCGCAACAGCCAGATCCACGAGGGCGGTCGTGTCAACGAGGAATGTCATGCGGCTCGGATAGGCCTGTCCGCAAAGGCGGAGTCGCTGTGGGAGTACCTGACGAAGGAGCAGTTGTCGTCCTGTACGGTCGGCGACGACGTTGCGCTAGGGCACCCGCAGCTCGTCGGAACTCTGGCGATCACGCACAGGCTGATGGAGGAAGCCAACGAGATGCTGCAACAGGTCATCCCGTCATGGGTCTGGGCGAACATGGCTGTCGCCGACGCGAAGGCCGAAAAGTTGCACCTCGCAGGCAACCCCGCCCAGCGGCTCCGCAAGCTCCGCGGCTTCGTTCGCATGCATTACGGCGCACTCGCGCTGCCCGACGACGAAGTACGGGATGCGGCCGTAGCGCTCGGCGTTCTCTAACGCGAAAGAGGAAAGGTAGTCCCGTCCCTCCTTGCTGCGAGTAAAAGGGGGCTCTGCCAGTTGAGCTACGACCCGAGGGCCGCCAGGACTTGAACCTGGGTCTCCCGCTTTCTGTGGGATCGCCGGTCATGAACCGGAGCAGCCCGAACGCTGGATCCCGAGCTAGGGACCCAAAATAACACATGAGTCTGCGTTGCGCTTCGACTTTCCGCGGCGGTTGGCACCTGACGAGACCGTCTGGCTCGTACAGCTTGACCCAAGGGCACCATGTCTGACGTGGCGAGCTAGCGCCATTGCAGCAACGCGTCGACCGCATCGAGTTCGGGAGCCGCAAGAGGAACCCACTCCTGCCGCTTCGGCACGCGGTACTCGACGATCTCCACCTCGGAGGCCGGGAACCACCCGAGTGAGCGGTCGTCGTGGCCGCGCACCGAGTACAGGTTGTCGCCCACTCCGCGGTGGTCGATCTCCACGACCAGACCCACACGGCCGACGTGCGCGCCGCTGACAACACGCACCAGGTCGCGGCGCTTCGGCCTGCGGCGCATCCGGGAGGTGATCTCGCGAACCCCCGGACTCATCCGCAGTCCTCACAGGCGCGCACGCGAGGCGCGCCGACTCGCTCACTGACCTCTCCGGCATTCGCTACGGCTGTTACGCGCCCTAGTCATCACCCTCCGCCCCGATGGGGTGACGGAGATCTCCGACTCTGCGACACCCGATCCAGCCTGGCCAGGTCTCCCGGAGCTGCCACCTTCAGCACCATGCGAGTCGTTCCGAAGCCATGACCGGCGACACAGCGGGCATGCTCTCGCTGCACGGCTGCCAACTACGCTCGCTCATTCTCTCGTTCTGACGCGGGAACGATAGCCCGGCCGGTCGGATGGCTCGTGGCCGTCCGCCAGGACGTAGGCGACGCTGCTGCGGACCGTAGCGAGTCGTCTGATGCCAACGAAATACACGTTGGCCCCGCCGCTGGCCCCTGACTCGGCGCGGCCACGTGGGGTGGCCCTGCAAGACCGACTCCGTGCCTGCTCGGAGCCGGTCTCGATTCAGCGCGCTGGCAGGGACTCGAACCCCGAACCTTTTGATCCGTAGTCAAATGCTCTATCCATTGAGCTACCAGCGCAGACTTTCGGAGTCTAGGCGTCCGTCGTGACGCCTTCCAACGGCATCAGCCGCCCCACGGCCCCCAGCCGCCCGAGCGCTGGTAGAGCGCGTACGCGGCCGTGGCGTTCGCCGTCGGGTCGTAGAGCCCAGCGGCGGACGTGATGCCCATCTCGCTCAGCCAACTCTTGTGCACGTTCCAGTAGATCTGGAACAGCCCGAAGCAGCAGTAGTTGCGCACCGTCGGGATGAGGTTGCTCTCGCGGGTCGCGATGGCGATCGCCTTGTCCTCGAGCTCGTCCGGCCAGACGGCGCGGATGATCGCCGCGACCTCGTCACGCGAGTAGTGGTTCGCCGGAGGGGCCGTTGTCGTCGTGGTCGGCGGCTTCGCAGTGGTCGGCGGTGCGGTCGTGGTTGCAGGCGGCTTCGTCGTTGCCGGCGGGCGCGTGGTCGCCGGTGGGCGGGTCGCCGCCGGTGGGGTCGTGGCGTTGCTGGGCAGGCAGATCGACTGGCCGGGGAAGAGCGAGGACTCGGCGGTCGCCGAGTTCTGCGCGAGCAGTTCGCCGAGCGTCACGCCGTGTGCCCTGGCGATGCTGAGCCAGTAGTCCCCCGCCGCGACCTCGTAGGTCCGGTTGCAGCTCGGGGCCGCGGCCGTCGTGCGCGGTGCCGCGGTGGTGCCGGCGGTCGTCGGTGCGGCGGTCGGCGGTGCAGTGGGTGCTGCACTCGGCCCTGCGGCCGCCACTGCAGCGTCGGACGGAGGTGCCGCCGGCAGGGTGGAGGTCTCGATCGGCAGCGTTGACAGCACGATCGGCAGCGTCGTCGCGATCGTCTCGGTGGCGGGTTCGACGGCATCGCCGTTGGCGGCGGTGGCCGAGGCGGCGCCGGACTCGACGATCGCCGCCGCGCCGGGCAGGCCACCGGTCTCGAGATCGCGACCGCCGTCACCCGAGCGGAAGATCATCGCCACAGGGATCAGCAACACGACGCCGATCGCGAGCAGCGAGACGCGCAGGACCAACGGATCCTTGGCTGCTCGTTGCGCCCGGTCGGCCGGGGTCACGAATCTGGGGTGATGGGGTGGCATTGCCGTCAGCGTCCCTTTCACGACCTCCGCACCGGTGCTGCTCGGGAGCGGAGGTAATGGAGGGGCGACGCAATCGCCCCCCACACGACTGGTCGTATGGTCGAAGGGCCTCAGGTCTACTCCGGCCGTCACGAGAATGCAACATTTGGAGGGCGCGGCAGGCCGCGTGAGCGCATCCGGCACGATGATCGAGGTGCCGTCCGCAGCAGCGGCCCGACACCTCGACGACGAGCGGAGAGGGTGGGATTTGAACCCACGGACCGCCTTACAACGGTCAACGCCTTAGCAGGGCGCCCCATTCGGCCTCTCTGGCACCTCTCCTGGGTGCCGAGAGCATAGAGGCCGGACCCCCGAGCCGCTCCACCAGTACGAGCGAGCGGCCCGAGGGCATGCCGCCGGATATCCCGGCAGCGCCGTCCGGGCGTGCGCGTAACCTCGCGCCCTCGTGGGGTCGATCCAGGTCAGCCATCTGGGGTGGCGTCGCCCTGGTGGGGCGACGCTGCTCGACGACGTGTCGTTCCACGTCGGCGATGGCGACCGCGTGGCGCTCGTCGGCGCGAACGGCGTCGGCAAGACGACCGTCCTGCGCTTGCTGAGCGGTGAGATCCAGCCGACTGCGGGCACGATCTCGGTCGACGGCCACGTCGGTGTGATGCGTCAGCTCGTCGGCATGGCGGGCGACGACACGACGGTGCGCGACCTGCTGACGAGCCTCGCTCCGCGACGCATCCGTCACGCTGCCGAACGGCTCGCTGCAGCAGAAGCCCACGCCGCCGACGACGCGATGCGCTACGCGAACGCGCTGGCGGCGTGGGGCGAGGCCGGTGGCTACGACATCGAGGTCTTCTGGGACGCGTGCTGCACCCGGGCCGTGGGCGTTCCCTTCGGCGGACCGGACGGGATCGAGAACCGACGGCTCGTCACCTTCAGCGGCGGCGAGCAGAAGAAGCTCGCGCTCGAAGCGCTCCTGCGGGCCGAGGAGTTCGACGTGCTCGTCCTCGACGAGCCGGACAACTTCCTCGACGTCCCCGGCAAGCGGTGGCTCGAGGACGAGCTCCGCAAGAGCGCTAAGACGATCCTCTACGTGAGCCACGACCGCGAGCTGCTCGCGGCGACGGCGACGAAGATCGTGACGATCGAAGCGCGTGGCGCGTGGACCCACGGCGCCGGCTTCGCGAGCTACCACGACTCGCGCCAGGCCCACCTCGCCAAGCGGGAGAAGGACCTCGCGCTCTACGAGGACGAGCGCGCCCGCCTGGAGGCGATCGTCGCGGAGATGCGGCGGCGAGCGAAGATCTCCGACACGTTCGCGCCGCGGCTCAAGGCCGCCGAGAGCCGGCTCCGCCAGTTCCTGCAGGCGAACCGCGCCCCGGAACAGGTCCGGGAGCAGGTGATCGACGTCCGGCTCGCAGGCGGGCGCACGGGCAAGAAGGCGATCACGATCGAGGGGCTGGCGCTGCACGGCCTGACCGAGGCGTTCGACGCCGAGATCTGGTTCGGCGAGCGCGTCGCCGTGCTCGGCGCGAACGGCGCAGGCAAGAGCCACTTCCTCCGGCTCCTCGCCGACAACGGCTCGGTTCGCCACGACGGGCAGGTGAAGCTCGGCGCCGGCGTGGTCGCGGGGCACTTCAGCCAGACCCACGAGCATCCGGACTGGGTGGGGCTGACGCTGCTCGAGATCCTCCACCGACATGACGTCGTGCGCGGGCCGGCGATGGGGATGCTCCGCCGGTACGAGATGCAGGCGTGTGCCGACCAGGTGTTCGAGACGCTCAGCGGTGGCCAGCAGGCTCGGTTCCAGATCCTGCTGCTCGAGCTCGCCGGCGCCACGTTGCTGCTGCTCGACGAGCCCACGGACAACCTCGACCTCGTCTCCGCTGAAGCGCTCGAAGCGGGGCTCGCCCAGTTCCGGGGGACGGTGATCGCGGTCACCCACGACCGCTGGTTCCTGCGCGGGTTCGACCGGTTCGTCGTCTTCGAGGGTGATTGCACGGTGACCGATCATCTGGACATCCCGGCGGCATATCGCTGAGAGCACCCAGCCGGTCTCCTGCTGCGGTGGGGATGCTCGAAAACGGGTCTAGCCTGGGCGTTTGGCGATTGCGTAGGAGGGAAGCGGACAGCCCATGACGCGAGGTGACGGCGTGCTGCGGGCACCCGGCACCGGGATCTCCGGACGAACGGCGGCCCTGGTGCTCGGCATCGTGCTCGCGCTCAGCGCCGTGGTCGTGGTCAGCCGCCAGGAGGGCCTGCCCAAGCAGCTCATCGCGAACCTGCGCGGCACGCGGTGGCTCGTGTACGAACCGGCCGGCCTGGCGGTCCTCGCCGACTCGGTGACCGGGCGCATCGTCGTGCAGCTCGATGCCGCCACGATCAACGACAAGCTGGTCGCGCTGCAAGGCGAAGGCGGTGCCTACCTGATCAACCGCGCCCGCGGCGAGGCGATCACGATCGACGAGCAGAACGTCCGGCTCGACGCCGGACGCGCCGTCCCGGCGTTGGTCGCCGAGTCACGCTCGCTCGTCATGGGCGTGGGCGCGAACGGCGCCGTCGCCGCCTCGCTGACCGAACACGCCGGCGTGCTCGTGCCACCCTCCGGCCCCGTCGCCGCGCTGCAGCTCCCCGAGCAGGCCGACCGTGCCCAGGTGGCGACGGACGGGACGATCTGGGCCGTCGACAGCACCACCTCGACCGTGTACCGCCAGCAGGGGACGTCGAGCGACGTCTTCCCGTCGACTGCGGCGCCGAGCCCGAACGGCGACATCGACGTCACGACCGTCGGCACCGATGCAGTCGTCCTCGATCGCAGCGCGGGCACCCTGCGCTGGCTCCCCGACAACGACACGGTCGAGCTGCCGTCGGGCGCACCGAACACGGACGCCGTGCTCCAACAGCCCGGGGTGGAGTCCGACTGCGTGTGGATCGCCCGCGTGGACCAGTTGTCGTGCGTCGGCCGTGACGGGTCTTCGAACACGGTGCGGCTCGACTCGCTGATCGTCGACCGGAACGATCGACTCGCGGTCACGAACGGCTACGCGCTGCTCGTGCGGGAGCGTGGCAACGAGATCATCAGCATCCGGCTCAGCAGCGGAACCACCGAACCGGTCCGCTTCACGGCGACCTCACCGCTCGACGAGCCGGTCCTGTCGGTCGATGCGACCGGCATCTGGCTCGACGATCCACAGGGCCAGACCGCCGTCGTCGTCACGGCGCAAGGTCCCAAGCTCATCGCCAAGATCGACGACGACGCACCGATGCTCGGCAAGGACGGCAAGCCGATCGCCGGTGACAACGGCGTCAAGCTGTCGAGTGGCGACACCGCCGGCAGCAGAGCACTGACATCGAGCGACGACGTCCCGGAGCCGGACGAAGACGGCGTCGACGAACCTCCCATCGCTCGCGACGACAGCGCATCGGCCCGCGAGGGCATCGAGGTCGCCGTGATCGCGACGGCGAACGACTACGACCCGGACGGCGACCCGATCGTGCTCGTCGATGTGACCGACGGGCGCAACGGCACGGTCTCGATCCTCGACAGCACGACCCTCGTGTACACGCCTGACGCGGGCACCGTCGGCACCGACACGTTCAGCTACACCATCTCGGATCCCGCCGGGTCGACCGATTCGGCAGACGTCACGGTCGAGATGATCGATGCCGACGCCCCGAACCGAGCGCCCGCCGCCAATCCCGACAGGGCCGAAACGGTGCCGAACCGCGCGGTCGTGATCGATGTGCTCCGCAACGACTTCGACCCCGAGCGCACGCAGTTGTCGGTCGCCGACGTCACACCGCCGGACGAGGCGAAAGGCTCCGTCGAACGGACGATCCTGAGCGACGGCCGCACGGCGCTGAAGTTCACGCCAGGTCTGAACTTCATCGGCGGCACGGCAACGTTCTCCTACCGCGCCGGCGATGCGGACGGGGGCAAGAGCACTCCCGCCGAGGTCACCGTGACGGTCGCTGCGGCCGGCCTCGAGAACCGACCGCCGGTCGCCGTGCCCGACTCGGCGCGCACTCGGGTCGAGCAGAGCGTGCAGATCCTCGTGCTCGCCAACGACACCGACCCTGACAATGACCTGCTGATCATCACGGATGTGAAGCTGAAGGACGCGCGCCACGGCGAGGTGCGAAGGTCCGGTCGATCGATCCTCTTCGTTCCGGCGGCATCGGCGCCCGATCTGGTCCTGCTCCAGTACACGATCTCGGACGGGAACGAGGGCGTCGCCACCGGCAAGGTGCTCGTGAGCGTGCTGCCGGACACGCAGGAGAACGGCCCGCCCGTCGCCGCACCCGACGAGTTCTCGGCGCCGTCGCGGACGTTGACCTTCGACCCGACGCGCAACGACAAGGATCCCGACAACGACGCGCTGACGCTCCTGCGCGTGACCCAACCGACGGACGGCGGCACGACGACGAAGCTCGCCGGCAACAGCGTCTCCTTCGTCCCCGAGGCGAACCGGGCGGGCACGTTCCGATTCACCTACGTGATCACCGACGGCATGGGCCACGAGGCGACGGGCCACGTGGCCGTGACGATCCTTCCGGCGCGTCGCCCTGACGGGCCGACGGCGATGGACGACCAGGCCGAGACGATCGTGAACACGCCGGTCACGATCAACGTGCTGGGCAACGACTCGGATCCCTCCGGAGACCAGCTGCAGCTCGACGGGCGGCCGAACTGCCAGTACGGCCGTTGCGACGTGAACAGCGACCAGACGATCACGTTCACGCCGCCGAGGAACGCGTTCAGCACGTACCGTTTCACCTACCGGGTGCGCAACAGCGTCGGCCAGGCCGCAACCGCCACGGTCGCTGTCCAGGTGCAACAGGCGCCGGTCGTGAACTCCTCGCCGGTCGCCCACCCGGACCCGACGCGCGTCGCGCGGGGGGCAAGCACGATCATCAACGTGCTCGACAACGACGAGGACGAGCAGAAGGACGCGCTCAAGATCAAGAGCTTCACGCAGCCGACCAGTGGCACGGTGGAGAAGATCAACCAGACGCTCAAGTACACCTCGGCCACGGTCGGCCCGCAGGTCGTGACGTTCCAGTACACGGTCGAGGACGCGGGTGGGAAGACCGGGACCGCCACCGTGACCGTCGAGATCCTCGAGCCGACCAACCAGGCGCCGGTCGCCGTCGAGGACGCGAGGACGTTCACCCAGGGCTCGGCAATCCCAGATCTCGACGTCGTGCAGAACGACTACGACCCCGATGGGACGAACGACCTCCTGCAACTCGTCGGTGCGCCCCAGGTCGTGAGCGGCGACGCCAACGCAGCCCGCAGCGGCACGCGCACGATCCGGCTCACGCCCGCCTCCTCCTTCACCGGCACCATCCGGGTGCGCTACGAGATCGCTGACCCCGGCGGGCTCAAGGCAACCGGTTCCTACGTCGTCACCGTCAATCCGCCGGCAAACGCGGCGCCCTCCGCGCTCGACGATGTGGCCTCCACGAACCAGAACTTCGCCACGGACATCGCCGTGCTCGCCAACGACGGTGACCCGGACGGCGACCAGCTGAGCGTCGAGATCACCGCCGCACCGTCGCCGCTGCAGGGCACGGCCAGTGTGCTCCCCGACCACAAGACCGTCCGCTTCACCCCGGCGCCCGACTACAGCGGGCCGGCGAGCTTCCAGTACCGAGCCGTCGACACCAAGGGCACCAAGAGCGGCACGGCAACGGTCCGGATCAACGTGATCGCCTGCACCCAGGGAACTCCCATCACCACCGAGATCACGAGGTTCACGCCGTACGGAGAGCCGATCGCGCTCGACCTGCTCGCCGCCGGTCAGCTCGACTTCGCGCTCACGATCTCGGATGAGAACGGTGGCCAGGTCAGCGACGGCGGTGCGCCCGGCACCGTGATCTTCACGCCCAGCAACGGCAACAACGGCTTCGGCAGCTTCCGCTACACCGTCACCAACTCGTGCAACGTGAGCCGGAACGGCTCCGTCAGCATCGACGTCAACCGCGCGCCGAAGTTCGTGGGCGGCTCGTTCACCGCCACCGTCGACACACCGTTGTCGGTGCCCGTCGCGCAGATCGCCAGCGACGACGAGCCACTGGTGATCACCGAAGCGTCGCCGTCGTCCATCGCCACGATCGGCGCGGACGGTTCACTCGTCTTCGCCTCGTCGGACGTGGGGCCGGTCACCATCGGCGTCACCGTCCGCGACCCCGGTGGCCTGACGGTGTCAGGGACGCTGTCGTTCGACGTCCAGCCGCCGGCGAACGTGCCCCCGACGGCCGGCAACATCGAGAAGGTGATGGAGCCGAGCTCGAGCATCGTCGTCGATGTGATCGCCGTGTCGAACGATCCCGACGGCCCGGCGAGCGGCCTCCAGATCGAGCTCGTCACGACGACGTCGCCGCTCACCAGCGGCACCGGTGGGACGATCTCGGCCGCGCTGAGCGCTGACAGTCGGTCGGTCGTGATCACGGCTGGCCCGGGGACCAACGGCGTCGGGAACATCACCTACCGGGTCATCGACGAGCGCGGCGCGCCGAGCGCGACGGCCACGATCAAGGTCGTGGTCAACCGGGCGCCATCGGCGAATCCTGCCAGCGGCGGGTTCGTCTCCCCCGGCGACACAGGGCAGCACACACCGAACGTCAACGACCCGGACGGCAACACTGTCACCGTCTCGAACCCGGTCAGCAGCAGCGCGGACGTGACCGTGGCGATGGTCGACGCGGAAACGTTCGAGTACACGGTCGGGCCCGCGGCGCAAGCCGGCAGCGTCGTCATCACCTACACGGTCACCGACTCGCTGGGGTTCACCGCCACCGGCACGTACACGCTCAACGTCGTGGTGGTCTGACCTCGCTGCACGACCTCAGCGGACGGGTGAGCGTGTTCGGCGGCGCAGCGAGCGGGCCGTGATCACCGCGACCAGCCGCTGCCACCGGGTGTGCCGAAGCGCGATCGCCTCCTCGACCTGACCGAGCAGGCGCACCGAGTAGGTGACCGCCATCTCGTCCGGATCGTGAGGACCGTGCGCCGCCTGGTTGGCGAGGAGCGCGAGCGAGGTCAACGACTCGCTCGCCTCGTCGCCGGCGATCGACGTGCCGGCACGGGCGATCTCGACGTTGGTGTGGTGCGGCTCGAACAGCGCGCCGTGGTCGACGAGCGAGTCCGTCGCCTCTGCCCACGCCCCGATCACCTTGGCCGATGTCCGTTCGGCGCCGAGCCGTCGCCGGCGGCGGCGGCGCTTGGCGAAGATGATCGCCCCGAGCACGCTCCCGAGCAGGAGCCCGACCAGCGCGAGCGAGCCGCCGACGACGACGGCGACCGTGATGATCCGGTCGAACAGGCTGTCGCCCGAGGTCGTCGGCGTCGGCGCCGGCGGCTCCTCCTGCGGCGTCGAGACCGGTGGCGCGAGCGGCGGCGGCGGCGTCGCCGCTCTGCCGTCGAACTCGGTCAACGGCTCGGGCTCCGCCGCGGAGAGGTCGGTCGGGACGACGTCGAACGTCACCCAGCCGGCATCCTCAGACCACACCTCGGGCCACGCGCGCGCGTGCTCGGTCGTGATCACATCGGTGCCTGCCGACGGCAGCACGTAGCCGACCGCGATCCGCGCTCGGGCGCCGAGGGCGTCGGCGAGCAGCGCGTAGGCGGCGACGTACTGCTCCTCGGTGCCCTCCTTGCTCGTCGAGAGCATCAGCTCCAGGATCCCGGCGTTCGCGCCCGATGGCACGGTCGGATCGAGGCGGTACTGGGTCCTGAACGCCTCAGCGATGTTCGCCAGCGCCTCGGCTCCGGTTGCCTGTCCGGCCAGTGCGATCGCCGTCGGTCGGAACCGGCTGACGAACTCCTCGTCCGTGTCGGCCGGTTCGAACGTGAAGTCGTGGTCGATGTCGTCGGGGTCGGGCACGGCGAGCTCGAGGTGCACGCCGGTCGACGGCGGCACGCTCGGGTCGAAGCGGAACATCGAACGGTCGGGATCGGCGAACGTGTCACGGTCCAACGAGCGGACCTCGCCGGCAACCGGCAACCAGTCGAGCCGGCGGCGGAGGACCTGGAGGTCCACGTCGAAGATGCGCGCCTCCGCCAGCTTCGGGGTCAGCTGGCGACCGATCGGACCGAACACCGGATCGATGGTCCAGGAGACGCCGTCGTAGCGCTCCAGCGCGAAGAGGCGCCACCGGTCGGCCGGCGGGTTCTCGATCTGCATCAGCTCGACAGGCGGGTTCGTGCTGCGTTCGGCGACGACCGCGGCGAGCGGGTTCAGCGTCTCGATCGGATCGAGACGACCGGTCCGATCATCGCGGGGATCGGCGCGGTCGCCGAGATCGAGCGCGAGCACCGACACCGCCCCGAGTGCGAGCAGGACGGCGAGCGAGAGGACCGGACGCCGTTCGGCCCAGACCCGTCGGAGCCGTTCCAACGCCGACGGGCGACCATCGCCGACGAGGAGCACGAGCAGCGCTGCCACCACCCAGAGCACCCACCACCAGCCGGGGACCCGCCCGGCCGGAGCGGCGAGCGCGACGAGCACGAGCGCGAGCACGGTCGACGGGATGAGCGAGACGGCTGCGAAGCTGCCGTCCCGGGCGAGCTCCAACGTGCCGATCGCGGCGAGCACCACGAGCGTGGCGATGAACACGACGAGCTCAGGACGCGGCGGGCTCGGCCACGAGGTCGACACGAGCCGTGGCCAGCCCCGGACCAACGCGTCGACTAGCGTCTGCAACCGGCCGCTGCCGGCGAACTGTGCCACGACCGCGAGCTCCGCGAGGCCGACGACCACGTAGCCGGCGACCCGGCGATGGGCCTGCGCGAACACAGGCAGCGCGGCGACGATCGCGAGCGGCAGCACGGCCAGCGGCAACCAGAACAGCTCGCTCCGGTCGAACACGCGGGACGCGAGGAGGCTCGTCACCGCGGAGAGCAGTGCGGCGACGACCACTCGGTCGTTGCGCCCCTCGGGTGTGCTCATGCCGGCTCGCCGCTCATCGGACGATGTCCGTCCAGAGACCGGCGAACCCCTCCGCGTCCTGCGCCGCGAACATCCGCCCGCTGAACGAGACGGGCGAGGCCACGCCGCGCCCGATGCGGATCGGCACGACTCGGTCGCCGAGATCGCGCAGCTCGCTCATCCCCCGCGGTGACGGTCCCGTGATCACGATCGCCACGCTGTCGTCCCATCCGAACGTGAGGACGCGAGCGATGCTCTCGGTCTCCTCGGGACTCGTCCTGCGCACCCTGGCGAGCAGGTCGAGGAGCTGCGTCTCGTCGCGCAGCGGGTGGACGAGACCGAGGTGGCGGCGGTCCGTGGTGCGCAGCACTATGTCGATGTTGCGGCGCAGCACGTGCGCCGCGAGCGACGCGGCGACGTCGATCGCTTCTTCGAAGTCGTCCTCCGTGTGGGAGCCGGCATCCGTCGTCACGACGATCGTGAACACCGGCCGGCGAGGGTCCATGAACTCCCGGACCATCGGCCGGCCGACGCGGGCGGTCGTCGGCCAGTGGATGGTGCGGGTGTCGTCACCGCGCACGTACTCGCGCAGCGACTGGAACCCGGCGAGCGGGTCGGAGCTCGCCCGCCGCAACGTGACCTCGATGTCGGTGTTGCGATCGACGCCGCTCGACCCTCCGAGCCGCAGCACCTTCGGGTGGACGATCACCTCGTCGACGGCACCGAGCACGCGCTGACCGACGACGAGCCCGAACGGGTCCTGCCGGCGCAGCTCGACGGGTCCGAGGCGGTGGACGCCGCGGCGATGGGCGCGGATCTCGTAGTGCAGCGTCTCCTTCCCGCCCGCCGGGGTCGACGGTACCGGCACCTCGATCTCGTCCAGGCCGAGCCGGTCGACGAGCACGAGCGGAGCGACGGCGTGCGCCCCGGAGTTCGAGAGGTCGAACAGCACCTCGATGGCGTCCCCCCGCCGCACGCGGTGCGAGTACGAACGGCGACGACCGTCCAGGTTCGCGGGTCGGCGCACCATGACGAAGCCGACGAGGATCAGCACGAGTGCGAAGAGTCCGAGGACGACGAACTCGCCGTATCCCCACCTGAGCCCGAACGCAGCGAGCAGCACCGCGCCGACGGCGACGCCGAGTCCGGTGCGGGTGAGCACCGTCAGCTCATTTCGCTGCGCCGCCGCGGGACCTCGACGCTCGCGACGAGCTCGTGCAGCAGCTCCGTCGCAATCACGCCGCGCATCTCGGCTTCCGGCGTCAACGACAAGCGGTGCGAGAGCACTGGCTCGACGACCAGCTGCACGTCCTCGGGGCTCACGAAGTCACGACCGTCCGTGGCGGCGATCGCTTTGGAGATGCGCTGCAGCGCGATGACACCACGGGTGCTCACGCCGAGCCGCAGATCGGGGTGGTGCCGGGTCTTGGTGGCGATCGAGATCATGTACTCACCGATCGCCGGCGCGACGAACACCTTGTCGACGACCGAACTGAGCGTGCCGACGTCCTGCAGGGTGAGCACCGCCGGCACCTCCGGGAAGGCGCGGCGGGAGACGTCGCTGGTGAGCACGTCGAGCTCGGTCGCCGGATCGACGTAGCCGAGTCCGATGCGCATCGCGAAGCGGTCGAGCTGGACGTCGGGCAGCGGATACGTGCCCTGGAAGTCGTGCGGGTTCTGGGTGGCGATCACGAAGAACGGGCGCGGCACGGGCCGGCTGACGCCGTCGCTCGTCACCTGACGCTCCTCCATCACCTCGAGGAGCGCGGACTGGGTCTTCGGGCTGGCGCGGTTGATCTCGTCGCCGATGACCACATTGGCGAAGACCGGCCCTTCACGGAACACGAGCCGACCGGTGCCCTGCTCGAGCACCATGACGCCCGTGATGTCGGACGGCAGCAGGTCGGGGGTGAACTGGACGCGCCGCCACAGGCCGCTGATCGATCCGGCGACCGCCTTCGCCAACGAGGTCTTGCCCGTGCCGGGGACGTCCTCGATCAGCAGGTGTCCCTCGGAGAGCAGGCAGCACAACGCGAAGCGCACCGACTGCGGCTTTCCCCGCACCACTCGCTCCACGTTGTCGCGCAGCGAGTCATATGTCTCGGCGAAGCGAACCATGCCTCCCCTGCCAGGTTGGTCGATCCCCGTTGCACCCGCAGGTAGGCGCCTGCAACGGGGGCGCTCCGCCGTCGACGGGACGCTGTGGAGGTCACAACATACCCGGGCAGTGACGCTGCGTGCTCGCGCCCCGTTCAGTGTCAAGCCCGTCACTGAACGTGGGAGTTGTCACGATTCACCGGCGCGCACCTCGAAGCGGTCGTGCGCGAACGTCTCGATCGAAGCACGCGGGTCGCCGCCCTCGAGCACGATGTGGCGGGCGAGCAAGCCCTTCGCGGCCTTCGCATCCTGGCCGGCGACCTTGCCGCTGCGCTCGACGAACGCCACCTTCACGTGGGCCCGGTAGCGGTCCGAGCGAGGGACCCAGGCCGACGCGTGGTCGTTCGGCAGCAGATCGACGACCACCCGTCGAGTGAGGAACTCGTCCAGCACGTCGGACAACGCCGGACGCCACCACCGCGCGAGCACGCCGAGCGGTGGCAGCGAAGCGCCGATCTTGAGGCGGTAGCCCGGCACCGGATCGTCGACCCCGACGGCCCCGAGGAGACCGGAGAGCACCACGATCGAGGCCGACGCCCGCCGTCGCGCCGCACCGGGGAGGCCGGCGAGGTCGAGATGGTCCCAGACGACGCCCGTGTAGCGCCGGCCGGCGGGCAGGGTCGGCGCCCCGAGGAGCGAGACGTTCGCCGCCCGGGCGCGCTCCAGGTGCCGGCCGCCGACACCGAGCAACCGCTGCGATCCGCCGTCCACGGCCGCCAACGCCTCGACGATCGTCGCCCGCAGCGGACCGAGTGCCTCGCCGAACCGGCCGGCCGCTGGTGACCAAGGCGGGCCGGCGCCGCCTTCGGCCTTGCCCTCCGAGGGCGGGAGCAGCAACGCGAACGGGACGGAGCGGGGCACGGCGGCGATCTTGGCCGACGACACCTACAGTCGACCTCATGGACGACGCGATCGGGCCGGCCGCGGCGCGATGGGCCGAGTTGCTCGCCGGTTGGGCCATTCCCGAGGACATCCTGCGCCAGGCACCGACCTCGCCATGGGCCCACGACCCGGCACAGTTCGCCGCGGACGACTCGCTGCCGCGCGACTCACGCTCGTCGATCGTGGCGAGGGAGGTGCTCCCGCACCACGGCGGCACCGTGCTCGACGTCGGATGCGGCGGCGGGCGGGCGTCGCTCTCGCTCGTACCGCCGGCGGAGCTGATCATCGGCGTCGACTCGAACCCGGCCATGTTGTCCTCGTTCACCGCCGCCGCGCTGCGGGCCGACGTGATGAGCACGACGTTCGAAGGCAGATGGCCGGACGTGTGCACGCCCGAGCCGTTCCCGGTGGTCGACGTCGCCGTGTGCCACCACGTCGTCTACAACGTGGCGGACCTCGAACCGTTCCTGACCGCGCTCACCGACCATGCCCGACTGGCCGTCGTGATCGAGCTCACGGACCGCCACCCGCAGTCAGCGTGGAACGCCGCCTGGCGCCAGTTCTGGGGGATCGAGCGACCAGTGGGCCCGACCGCGGACGACTTCGTGGCCGCAGTGCGCGAGCTCGACTGGGAACCGGAGGTCTGGCGCGGTCCGAAGCCGCCGATGGCGAGCGGCGGCGGGGATCCGGCCCGTGCCGTGAGCTCCGCCCGCCGACGGTTGTGCCTCCCTGCGGACCGCGACGACGAGATCGCAGCCTGGCTCGACGCGCATCCGCCCGACTGGACCGACACCGCGGTCACGCTCCGCTGGCCCGGCTCCGGCTGAGCTCGCCGCACACCCGGCAATCCGCGGACACCGCAGCATCGAAAGCCCACCGAATGCTCCCCGAGCAACACCCTCGCCCCAACGCCAGATCCCCGGAACGGGATCGTGAGCTGTCCTACCTCCTCGGCCGCGCCGCGCGCGGCGATGGCGAGGCGTTCGCGCAGCTCTACGACCGGACGTCGGGCGCGGTGTACGGGCTCGCGCTGCGGATGCTCGGCGACCGGGAGATCGCGGCGGAGGTGACCCAGGAGGTCTACGTCGAGATCTGGCAGCAGGCCACGCGCTTCGACCCCGGCCGTGGATCGGTGATGACCTGGATCGCGATGATCGGGCATCGCCGCGCCGTCGACCGGGTGCGCCGGGACCGCGCCCGCTCCGATCGCCAGGAGCGAGCAGCACAGCTGACCGCCGTCCCCATGGACTCCCCGAGCGACGAGCTGCTCGCCGACGAAGAGCGGGTGACCGTCCGTGCAGCCGTCGACCGGCTCCCCGCGCTCCAACGTGAAGCGCTCACGCTGGCGTACTTCGGCGGGCACACGTATCCCGAGGTCGCCACCCTGCTCGGCATCCCGCTCGGCACGGCAAAGACCAGGATCCGCCAGGGTCTGCAACGATTGCGCGAACAGATGGAGCTCGTCTCATGAACCGCCGGTTCTGGCGCCCGAGGGATGCCCGCCACGAGGACGATGCCGCCGCGGTCGCGCTGCACGCGCTCGACGATCAGGAGCTCGCCGAGGCGGAGACGCGGATCGCCGCGTCGCGCTCGGCCACTCGCTCGCTCGACGAGTACCGCGAGGTGGCCGCCCTGCTGGCCCGCTCCGACGAGACGAAGCCCCCCGAGGAGCTGAAGGCGAGCGTCCTCGCCGCGGCGTTCGCCGCCCGGGCACCGTCGGAGGCACCGGTCGACACGCCGTTCCCGAACGTGATCCCGTTCCGACCGCGGCGCGTCGAGCGGCGGGCAGTGGTGCTCGGCGGGCTCGCCGTCGGCCTCGCTGCAGCGTTCGGCGGGCTCGTGGTCTGGCGCTCTGTCGACGACGGCACGCCGGTCGCGGCAACGGCCGTGCTGGCGGGCGAGGCGGCCGGCGACATCGAGCTGTCCTGGACGGATGACGACGTGGCGCTGACGTTGAAGGCCTCGGACCTGCCGCCGGTCAGCGACGACCGGGTGTACCAGCTCTGGTTGGTCACCGATGACGTCGTGCGCTCGGCAGGTGTGTTCCGGCCGGGAGCGTCCGGTGAGGTCGCCACCGAGTTCCCGGTCGCGGTCGGCGATGCGTCGGTCTTCGCCGTCACGATCGAGCGGGCGCCGGACGGATCTCCGGCGCCGACGACGGACATCGTCTACGCCGGCGAGCGAACTCCGACCTAGGCCGACCCGGTTCTCTGCTCGCCAACGACTCCCGACCCCTTCTCCGCTCCCATCCGGACATCCAACGACCTCGACCGATCAGAGACGAGGGCTGGTGACGCGGATGAGCAGAGAAACGGCGTGGCTGGGGTCTCGTCGGCCCGATGACGGCGTCGCACCAGCACACTCGGCGCCGTGTCAGAACCCCCGACAGTTGTCAGCGAATCCGTTGGACTGGTCCGGCGAGACGACTCGGATCCGGCGACCGGGCCCTACCCCATGCTCGCTGTCAGCGGTGCTTGCGCACCTCGATCACCTGGGTCGGGTAGATGCCCGTGTGGCCGCTGCACACGTACGCCACCGCGCACGCGAGCGCTGCCGGCACGACGACACCGCCGCCGAAGAGCTCGACGGCGAGGAGCGTGCACGCGATCGGCGTGTTCGCTGCGCCACCGAACACCGCGACGAACCCGACCGCGGCGAGCACCGGCTGCGGCAACCCGAGCGGGTCGGCGAGCGCAGCGCCGAGCGTCGCGCCGACGACGAACAACGGCGTGACCTCGCCGCCGGGCAGGCCGCCACCGAGGCTCACGCTGGTGACCACGAGCTTCCCCAGCCAGACCAGTGCGCCGACCTGGGCGCCGGCCAACGCCGAGTCGGCGAACGGCAGGCTGAGACTCGTGTACTCGCGACCGAGCGCCAGCACCGCGACCACGACAACGGCGCCGGCGAGCGCGGCACGCACCGGTGGATAGCGGATCGGGGTCAGCGCCGACTTCACGCGATGCGTGAGCCACACGAACAGCGCCGCGGCGAGCCCGAATGCGATGCCGGCGATCGCGAGCCGGCTGCCGCGCCACACGTCGACGTCGAGCGACAGTTGCGGTTGCGTCGGGTGGTCGTGGCCCAGCGCGCGCACGATCCGATCGCCTGCGAACGACGCCGTGAACGCGGCGAGGACTGCTTCGTAGCGGAGCCGTCCGATCGTCTGCACCTCCAGCGCGAACACGGCGCCGGCGACCGGTACGCCGAAGACCGCGCCGAACCCGCCGGCGACAGCCGCGACGAGCAGCTCCCGCCGTGGCACGCCGCGGATCCGGACGGCCCTCGCGAGGCTGTCGGAGAGGCTGGCCGACATCTGGATCGCGGTGCCTTCGCGACCGACGGACGCGCCGAACAGGTGCGCCGCGACCGTGCCGATCAGCACGAGCGGTCCCATCCGCAGCGGCACCCCGTCGTCGGTCGGCTCGTGGACCTGCTCGATGACGAGCGAGCTCCCGCGCACCGCCCTTCCCCCGACGTGGTGGTAGAGCGCGACGATCGCGAACGCACCGAACGGCAGCAGCCAGAGCAGCCAGCCGGCCTCGTCCTCGCGCAGGTCGATCGCCCGCTCGAGCACCTCGAGGAAGAGCCACGACGCGACGCCCGCCGGGATGCCGGCGAGGAGCCCGAGCCCGATCTGCAGGCCGAGGTGGCGTGCCAACCGGACGGCACGTTCGGCCTGTGCCCTCACGGGGAGGGGCGACCGCGCTCGATCACCGCCATCACCTCCGCCACGGTGGCGGCGGCGCCGAACGCGTGCATCACCCACGTCGCCCCGAGGTCGCCCTGCAGTGACCCGTCCTGTCCGGGCTCGACGTTGAGTGCGACGTCGAACCCGTCGAGCGAGCCGCGCACGGAGCGCACGAGATCGAGCATCGACGCGACCTGATCGGCGTCCATCTCGATCGCGTGGATGCCGGTGCCGAGCCGGGCAGCGCGGCGCACGGGTCGTCGGGCGTCGCCACGAGCGCCGAACCAGAGCGGGATGCCGGTCGGCCGGAACGGTCCCGGTTGGAAGCGGACACCGTCGGCCCGGAAGTGCCTACCGATGTGCTCGACCATGCGTCCGGACCACAGGGAGAGCAGCAGTTCGGCGCCCTCGTCGAGGCGATCGCCGCGCACGACCGCATCCGTCAGCTCCCCGAAGCGGCTCAGCTCGCCACCGGAGTCGACGCCGAGACCGAGCCCCAGCGTCAGTCGCCCCGCGGACAGCCGGTCGAGCGCGATCGTCTCACGGGCGAGCTTCGCCGGCCGCCGGCGGGTGATCGGCGTGACCATCGTGCCGAGCCGGATGCGCGTCGTCACCGTGGCCATGGCGGCGAGCGAGATCCACGCGTCGCCGATGTGCGTCGTCTCGTCCACCGGCCGCAGGAGGTGATCCCAGAGGAAGACGGCGTCCCAACCGAGGGCCTCGGCCGCGAGCGCGACGTCCACCAGGGCACGAGGGTCGGCCAGCTCACCGAACGGAGCGAGGAACACGGCGTGGTGCACGGCGCCGACAGTACGCCTGGCTCCCAGGCCCGCTCCGACACCCCGAACCGCGTACCACCTCGCCCGTAGGATGGATGGTGAGATGACCACCCCTCCGCCGCTCGACGGCCTGAACCCCGACCAGCTCGACGCGGTGGTCCACATCGACGGGCCGCTGCTCGTCGTCGCCGGCGCGGGCTCCGGCAAGACCAGGGTGCTCACGCACCGCATCGCCCACCTGATCGGCGAGCACGGCGTGAGCCCGATGCGGATCCTCGCGATCACGTTCACGAACAAGGCCGCCGACGAGATGCGCCAGCGCGTCGCGTCGCTCGTCGGCCCCGTCGCGCAGAAGATGTGGGTCAGCACCTTCCACTCGGCGTGCGTTCGGATCCTCCGCAGGGACGGCGACCAGATCGGGTTCCCGCGCGCGTTCTCGATCTACGACCAGGCCGACTCGCAGCGGCTCACGAGCTACGTGATCCGCGATCTCTCGCTCGACCCGAAGCGGTTCACCGCCCGCGGCGTGCACGCGCAGATCAGCCAGTACAAGAACGACCTCGTCTCGGCGCAGCAGGCGACCGACCGGGCAGCGAACATCTTCGAGCGCAAGATCGCCGACATCTACACCGAGTACCAGGCCCGGCTCCAGAAGGCCGGCGCGATGGACTTCGACGACCTGCTCGTCAACACCGTCCGGCTCTTCCGCAGCTGCCCCGACGTGCTCGCTCACTACCAGGAGCGCTTCCTGCACATCCTCGTCGACGAGTACCAGGACACGAACATCGCCCAGAACGAGCTCGTGCTGATGCTCGGCGCCGGGCACCGCAGCGTCACCGTGGTGGGTGACAGCGACCAGTGCCTACCCCCAGGCACGCTGGTCGCCACGCCGAACGGTCCGGTGCCGATCGAGCACATCGACGT
Organism: Acidimicrobiia bacterium; assembly: GCA_050248955.1. GTDB lineage: Bacteria > Actinomycetota > Acidimicrobiia > Acidimicrobiales > Ilumatobacteraceae > JBFWRK01. Next base: position 138,361 of record JBFWRK010000005.1, on the reverse strand, counting down.
GGGCGACACCGTGCTCGGAACCGGTGGCCGGTCGGTCACGGCACCCGGGCGCGTCGCGTACGTGCACACGAGCGAGTACGGCGGGCCGCTGGTGCGGGTGCGGGCCGGTGACGTGACACTGGCGGGCACGCCGCACCACCTCGTGCCGGCCAGGGCGACGTTCACGGCCGGCAGCCATCTCGTCTACCTCATGCACCGTGCCGACCGGGGCTGGCGCGTCGGCCGAGCGAACCAGGAGCACGCCGACGCGGTGTGGATCCTCCGGGTCTGTGAGTCGGACGCCGAGGCGGCCTTCTGGGAGGCGTGCTACGCCGCCGACTACGGCCTGCCGACTGCCGGCTTCGACGGCGTCGGATGCGATCTCGCCATGGACGAGACGTGGCTGCGCCGGCTGTACGACCGGATCGACACTGACACGCGGGCGAAGTGGCTGATGGACGAGCTGCTGCTCCATCCCGACTTCCCGCACCACCGACCTCAGAACGAACGCCGCCGGCAGTCCGTGGACGTCACGATGTTCGCAGGCCACGGTCACGGCGCGACCGGCTACCACCGGCTCCAATGGAGCTCGAATCGGGCCGATGTCGCAGACCGCCTCGCGGCGGCCGGCTTCGAGCTGAGCGCCGCCAAGGGCGGATCCGTCCGTTACGAGACGGCGCGCACGGACTACACCGAGATCATCGAGCTGGCTCGTGCGTTCGCCGACGCCGGAGGGCTGGCGATCCGCCGCAGCATGGCCGTCGGTCGACAGGCGTTCGACCTCATGCCGCTCGCCCACCTGCGACCGGGAATGACCGTGCTCGTGCGCGCAGGTGACGATCTCGTCGCCGTACCGGTCGAGTCGGTCGAGACGGAGCAGTACAGCGGCGCCGTGTTCGACCTCGAGGTCGAGGGAAACCACAGCTACGTCGCGAACGAGCTGCTGGTGCACAACAGCATCTACAAGTTCCGCGGAGCGGACCTGCGCAACATCTTGCAGTTCGAGGAGGCGTTCCCGGACGTCACGACCGTCGTGCTCGACCAGAACTATCGGTCCACGCAGACGATCCTCGATGCCGCGAACGCGGTGATCGACAACAACGCCGGCCGCAAGCCGAAGGTGCTCTGGAGCGACAACGGCAGGGGCGACCGGATCACGCGCTACCAGGCCGAGGACGAGGCGGACGAGGCCACGTGGGTGGCCCGCACCGCTGTCGACCTCCACAACTCGGACGGCGAGCGGTGGAGCGACATCGCCGTCTTCTACCGGACGAACGCGCAGAGCCGCATCGTCGAAGAGGCGTTCATGCGCGCCGGGGTGCCGTACAAGGTCATCGGCGGCACGCGCTTCTACGACCGCAAGGAGATCAAGGACGCGCTCGCCTACCTCCGGGCGGTCATCAACCCGTTGGACGAGGTGAGCGTCAAGCGGATCCTCAACGAGCCGAAGCGGGGCATCGGCGACACCACGGTCGCCCGCCTCGACGCGTGGGCCGCAGCCAACGGCCAACCGTTCGTCGAGGCCCTGCGACACGCCGAGGAGGCCGGCGTGTCCGGCGGCGCGCTGCGCGGCATCGACAGGTTCCTCGAGCTCGTGGACGGACTCACGCTGCTCGTCGAGCAGGGACCGGCCGAGCTCCTGCAGGCCGCGATCGACCGCAGCGGGTACCTCGGCGAGCTCGAGGCAGAGCGCACGGTCGAAGCAGCAGGACGGCTCGAGAACCTCGGCGAGCTGGTCGGCTCCGCCCGCGAGTTCGCCACGATCGAGGAGTTCGTCGAGCAGGTGTCGCTCGTCGCCGACACGGACCAGATCGACGGCGACGAATCCCGGGTGCTGCTCATGACCCTGCACTCGGCGAAGGGACTCGAGTTCCCGAACGTGTTCATCGTCGGTGTCGAAGAGGGCGTGTTCCCACACATCCGCGCGCTCACCGAGCCCGACGAGATGGAGGAGGAGCGCCGGCTCGCGTACGTCGGCATCACGAGGGCGCGCCAGCGGCTCTACCTCTCGCACGCGTGGAGCCGCAGCCTGTTCGGAACCACCAACTACAACCCACCATCACGGTTCTTCGACGAGATCCCGATCGATCTCGTGCAGAGCCTGGGCGGACAGCGGGTGTCCGGGCGATCGAGCTACCGCCCCCAGCGCGACGACTGGAACTACCCGTCCGAACGATCGTCCCGCCGAGAGCGCTCCGCGTCCGACACAGACGCCCATCGAGAGCGTGTCGTCGACGCGGCGATCGCCGCCGGCCGGAAGGCGACACCGTCGCCGACCCACGCCGAGCGGCTCTCGCTCGCGATCGGCGACGATGTCCGCCACGCCAAGTACGGCGACGGCGTCGTGGTCGGGCTGCGCGGCAGCGGCGAGGACACCGAGGCGCGCATCCGCTTCCGCGACGTCGGCGAGAAGAGCTTCATCCTCGCCTGGTCGCCGGTCGAGCGGATCTGAGGCACCTGCCCGGGTCGGGAAGCTGCCACCGGTGACGCCGCGTGCTTGAATCTGGTCCATGAAGGCCGTCGTGCTGGTGGAGAGCCTCACCGGGAACACCTGGAAGGCGGGCGAGATGATCGCCGCCAAGCTCCAGGATGCGGGGATCGGGATCACGGACGTCTGTCGCGTGCGCGAGCCGGATCACGGGGCAATCCAGGCCGCTGACCTCGTGATCGTCGGCACGTGGGTCCACGGGCTGTTCGTCGTCGGCCAGGCACCGTGGGGCGCCGGGGCGCTCGCCAAGCTGCCGGCGATGGTGGGCAAGCGGGCCGCCACGTTCTGCACGTTCGCGCTCAACCCCGGCACGTCGCTCGAGAAGCTCGACCGCATCGTCGCATCGCGTGGTGCGGACGTGATCGGCGGTGTCGCGCTCAACCGGGCGAAGCTCCCCGCGCACACGGACGAGTTCGTCGGCCGCCTGCTCGACGAGCTCGCGCTCGGGGAAACCCCGCGCTGACAGCCCGCGACCGCGTCCCGGCCGTCCGCGTCACGGCCGTCTGCGTCGTCTCGCGGCGGCGGTCTTACCGAGCTCTCACCCCGCCGAGGTGGTCACGAGCACTCGTAGGCGCTATCACTGACGCATGAGCGCGCTCCCGCCGCCCGCGCCCGGCCATGGCGCTCCGCCCCCGTGGCCGCTCGGTCCGCCGCTGCTCCCTGCACCGCCCACCGATCCCCCGACCGCACGGCCTTCCTCGCGGACCGGTCGCTGGCGGCTCCCGGTGATCGTCGGCATCGCCGCCCTCGCGGCGGGCGTCGTCGGCGGTGTCGTCGGTACGAACCTGGCAGACGACGGCGGGACGACCAGCGTGAGCGCGCAGCCGGCGGTGATCCGCGCCGAGCAGACCGACACGGGCCTGCCGGCCTCCGCCGAGGGCGCGACCAGCACGGGGGCGCTGGACGTCGCCCAGGTCGTCGACGCGCTCGCACCGAGCGTCGTGAACGTGTCGGTCTCGGTGGGTGCCGACGGCAACAGCGCGGTCGGCACCGGCTTCGTGATCTCCACCACGGGCGAAGTTGTCACGAACGCCCACGTGGTCGCAGACGCGTCCGAGGTCCGCGTGCGGGTGTTCGGCGAACGGGAGCCTCGGGCAGCCGAGATCATCGGGCTCGATCCGGGCAACGACCTCGCCGTCATCCGCGTGCTCGACCCCGACGGTCTCACGCCCGTGACGTTCTCTGCGGAGGGTGGCACCACCGTGGGCGAGGACGTGGTGGCGATCGGCTTCGCGCTCGACCTGGACGGTGGGCCGTCCGTCACGCGCGGCATCGTGTCCGGTCTCGATCGCACGCTGGAGACCGAGGACGGCGCACTCGATGGTCTCATCCAGACCGATGCGGCGATCAGCTCGGGCAACTCGGGCGGACCGCTCGTGAACGCCGCCGGCGAGGTGGTCGGCATCAACACGGCAGTGGCGCGATCCGGTCCTGAGATCGCGGCGACGAACATCGGCTTCGCGATCTCCTCGGACGAGGCGCTGCCCGTGATCGAGCGGTTGCGCGGAGGCCTCGGGAGCGAGTCCCAGCCGGTCGTGCAGGGCTTCCTCGGTGTCTCCCTCGGCGATCGGACCGACGGCGGTCAGGGCGCGGTGATCACCGAGGTCGTCGTCGACTCCCCCGCCGCCTCCGCAGGGCTCCGCGTGGACGATGTGGTGGTCGGTGTCGACGGACGCGACATCGCCGGTTCGGCCGGTCTGGTGGCAGCGATCCGCGACCGTGGCCCCGGCGACGATCTCACGCTCGACGTCCAGCGCGACGGTGAGCGCCTCGAGCTCGTCATCACGCTCGTCGAACGTACGGGCTGACCCCGGCCTTCACCCGAGGCGGCTGCGGGCCCGGCGCGCGGCCCAGTCCGGCGCTCGCCGGGTTTCTCTGCTCGCCGACGACGCCCGACCGGTTCTCCGCTCCCATCCGGACAGCCAACGACCTCGCCCGAGCAGAGACCGGGGCTGGCCCGGGCGGGTGAGCGCGCACCGGGCGAGAGCATAGGTCGTTCGGCTCATCCGAGAGCGACGGACGCGGCGCGCGGTGAGGGCGGTTCACGTCCGCTCAAGTACCCACTTTCTGCACTTGACCAGCCACGACGCACGTTGACGACGGCGACGCGCGTCGGTACACCCTGAAGGACCGGCGGGCACCGGGCGGATCGCTCGACGACGAGTGGAGGACAACGGGCATGGCAACGACAGCGCACCTCGGTGGGGCGGCGCACCACCGCGGCGTCGTCGACCCGCCGCCGGACGGTGACACCGTCCGGCTGATCGGCGCGGGCTCCTGGTGGGATGCCGGGCACACCGGTCAGGGCGTCGACGTCGCCGTGGTCGACACCGGCGTCGCTCCACTCGCTCAGTTCGAGCGGCGGCTCGTGGCCGGCGTCGACCTGACGGGATTCGGCGATCCCTTCGCCGACCGCAGCGGTCACGGCACCCATCTCGCCAGCCTGATCGCCGGTGTCCCCGCGCCCGGCGCGCCGGAGGACGGTGCGAGCGGCGTGGCACCCTCGAGTCGGATCGTCAGCGTGAAGGTCGCCGACCACGACCTCGACACGGACATCGAGGCGGTGATCGCCGGGCTCGAGTGGGTGCTCTCCCACGGCCGCAGCGGCGAGCTCCGCGTGCGCGTGGTGAACCTCGCCTTCTGCGCAACCCCGCGGGCGACGTACCGCATCGACCCACTCGCTCGTGCAGTGGAGCAGTTGTGGCACGAGGGGATCGTCGTCGTCGCGTCAGCCGGCAACGTCGGTGGCCCTCACGGTCTCGCCTCGCCGGCCTACGACCCGTTCGTCATCGCGGTGGGCGCGGCCGACGAGCTCGGCCACGCCTGCGACTTCTCCACCGGGAGCCGTCCCGACGGCTGGCGCACCGTCGACCTCCTCGCTCCCGGCCGGTCCGTCCGTGGCGCCAGGGCGCCGGGCTCGCTCGCCGACCAGCTCGGCACGAACGACGGGGTTCCGATCGGCGTCGTCCGCGGCAGCGGCACCTCGCAGGCGGCGGCGCTGGTCGCCGGCGCCGCCGCGCTCGTGCTCGGCGCGCATCCCGACTGGGCACCGGACAGCGTCAAGCACGCCCTCGTGCGCAGCGCCCGACCGGGCGTCGACGGTCCGATCCTCGATCTGCACGACGTCATCACCTCCGTGGACGCCGCCGACGCGCGGCAGGGGCATCCGAGAGCGATGCTGCCGCTGGCGAACGCGCGACGCGGCAGCCACTGGGCCGGCTCCCGTTGGGCAGGCTCCCGTTGGGCCGGGTCGCGCTGGGCCGGCAGCCGCTGGGCATGACGGACGAACGGACCGCCGGTGGGCCGTGACCTCGGTCGGCTCCTACGATCGAGGTCATGACCGGCACCTTGGTGATCGTCCGTCACGGCGAGAGCACGTGGAACCAGCAGAACCTCTTCACCGGTTGGCACGACGTGCCGCTGACCGACCGCGGCCGAACCGAGGCGACCGCCGCCGGTGACACGATGCGCGACGCGGGCCTCTGGTTCGACGTCGGCCACACCTCGCTCCTGGTCCGCGCCGTCGCGACGGCGAACCTCACGCTCGACGCCCTCGGCCAACCGTGGCTGCCGATACAGCGCAGCTGGCGGCTCAACGAGCGCCACTACGGGGCGCTGCAGGGGCTCGACAAGCTCGCCACGACCGAGCGCCACGGCGCCGAGCAGACGAAGGTGTGGCGCCGTTCGTACGACGTGCCGCCGCCGCCCGTCGACGTGACCGATCCCGAGCACCCCCGCGCCGATCCCCGATACCGCCGCCTGCCCCCGGACGTGCTGCCCGCGACCGAGTGCCTGAAGGACGTCGTCGCCCGCGTGCTGCCCTACTGGCACGACGCGATCGTGCCGCAGCTGCGGGCGGGGATGAACGTCATCGTCGTCGCCCATGGCAACTCGCTGCGCGCCTTGGTCAAGCACCTCGAGGGCATCTCGGACGCGGCGATCCCCGAGCTCAACATCCCGACCGGCGCGCCCCGCCGGTACGAGTTCGACGACGAACTCCGGCCGACGTCCGCCGAGTATCTCGGTGATCCCGCTGCTGTTGCCGCGGCCGCTGCCGCCGTTGCGGCACAGGCGGGGGCCGTACCACCACGCTGAGTGCCCTTTCCGGTTGCATCTGCATGACGACCGGGTTACATGATCGCCGAGCGTGGTCAATTAGTTCGATCGACTCTGGTTGCTCGCGGAGCCGAATTCGTACCCTCAGTCGTGGGTCCTTCTCCAGCGGCGGACATTGCGAGACGAGGCGACATGACCATCACCGAACACCCCGGAACCGGGCATCGAGGCGACACCGACGGCCCTGCGCTGTCCGTCGTGCCGGCGCCTGCGATCAACCTGCGTCTCCGGCTGTTCATCTTCGACACAGCGGCACTGGTGCTCGCGTGGGTGCCGGTGCTCTTCATCGGCGACCGCCACGGCCGGTCGATGCTCGAGAGCTCCGTGCTCGCGCTCACCGGCGTGCTGCTCGGCATGTGGCTGCTCCACATGAACGAGCTCTACCTCGCTCGAGTCTCTGCCGTCCGGCCGATCGAGCTGTCCCGGTTGATGCGGGTCGCCGGCCTCGAGATCGGCGGCATGCTCATGACGCTGCGGCTCTACCACACCGAGACCCGCATCCGCGAGGTCGTGTTCGGGTCGATCCTGATGCTCGGGCTGCTCGTGATCGCACGGAGCGCCTACCGCGCCTGGATCTCGGCCGGCCGGCGCTCGGGTCGGTTCGTCCGTGACGTGCTGCTCGTCGGCACCAACAAGGAGGCGGCCGAGATGGCCGCGCTGCTCCGCGACCATCCCGAGACCGGGTTCCGCATCGCCGGCGTGGTCGGCGACCGGCTCGAGGCGCTCGGCCACGACCTCATCGACCTCTGGAAGGGCGAGGCGGCCGACGCTCCCGCCATCCTGCGCGGCACGCACGTCAACGGCGTCGTGATCGTCGTCGGCGCGCTCGAGACGGAGGAGCTCAACGAGCTGGTCCGTGAGCTGCAGGCGCGCAAGATCCACATGCACCTCTCCAACGGCGTCCGCGGCATCAACTACCGCCGCCTTCGGGCCGCACCGATCGCCCATGAGCCGCTGTTCTACGTCGAGCAGCCCGAGCTGCGCCGCCGGCAGCGGGTTGCCAAGCGCCTGATGGACATCGCCATCGCCGGTCTGATGACGATCGTCGCCGCGCCGGTGTTCGGCGTGATCGCCCTGCTGATCAAGCTCGGCGACCGCGGCCCGATCTTCTTCAAGCAGGTCCGCGTCGGCCAGAACGGCGAGGAGTTCAAGGTGCTGAAGTTCCGCACCATGGTCGTCGACGCCGAGGCGAAGCTGGTCGAGCTGCAGAAGACCAACGAGCGCAGCGGCCCGCTGTTCAAGATGGAGCGGGACCCCCGCATCACGCGGGTCGGCCGGCTGCTCCGCGAGACCTCGCTCGACGAGCTGCCGCAGCTGTTCAACGTCATCAAGGGCGAGATGAGCCTCGTCGGTCCCCGCCCGGCGCTGCCGTCCGAGGTCGCCCAGTTCGACCAGCGGCTGCTCGAGCGCACCAAGGTGCCGCCGGGGATCACCGGGCTGTGGCAGTCCGAGGCCCGCGACAACCCGTCGTTCGCGGCGTACCGCCGCCTCGACCTCTTCTACGTCGACAACTGGTCGGTCACGCTCGACATCGTGATCCTCCTCGCCACGGCCGAGCAGGTGCTCGCGAAGGCGCTGCGCAGCTTGCGCCGCAGCAGTGCCGAGCAAGAGGCCACGGTCGAACCGTTCGCCACGGTGCACCGCGCAGCCTGAGCGCCGCGGTGCACCGTGCAGGTCGCACCCTCCGTCGAGACGTCAGGCGCTGAAACCGTCCGGGTGGAGACGGTGCCAGCGCCAGGCGGACTCGATGATGTCGTCCAGCGTCCGGGTGGGTGACCACCCGAGCACCTTCTCGGCACGCGCGTTGTCAGCGTAGACGGCGACCGCGTCGCCGGGACGGCGAGGGCGCTCGACCCTCGGCACCGGCTTGCCGGTGATCCGCTCCGTGACGCTGATCACCTCCTTGACGCTCGAGCCGATCCCCGTGCCGAGGTTGAGGATGTCCGATGCGCCGTCACGCTCGAGGTGCTCGACGGCGAGCACGTGGGCGGAGGCGAGATCGTCGACGTGGATGTAGTCACGGATCGCCGTGCCATCCGGCGTGGGGTAGTCGGTGCCGTACAGCTCGAGTGCCGGGCCCTTGCCGAGCACCGCCTTCATCACGAGCGGCACGAGGTTCTGCACCTGGGCGAAGTCCTCGCCGATCGACCCGTCCGGCGCCGCTCCCGCAGCGTTGAAGTAGCGCAGGCTGACCGAGCGGAACCCGTGGCAGACGTCGAACCAGCGGAGCATCCGCTCGACGAGGAGCTTGCTCTCGCCGTACGGGCTCTCCGGCGACAGCGGCAGGTCCTCGGTGACGGGCACCACCGACGGGGTGCCGTACACCGCCGCCGTCGAGGAGAGCACGAACCTCCGGACGCCCGACTCCTGCAGCGCCTCGATCAGCTCGAGCGCACCAGCGGTGTTCACCTGGAAGTACCGGCCGGGCCATTGCATCGAATCAGCGACGGACTTCTTCGCCGCGAAGTGGATGCACGCGTCGACCCCGTGCTCGGCGACGATGCGGCTGACCAACGCGGTGTCGGCGATGTCGCCGACCACGAGCGCTACATCCGCGGGGAGCGCCTCGCGGTAGCCGGTCGACAGATCGTCGAGCACGACCACGTCTCGTCCTTCGGCACGCAATGCCCGCACGGTGTGGGATCCGATGTAGCCGGCGCCTCCGGTCACGAGAACAGTCATGGCGGTGCAGCGTACGAGGTGACATTCGCCCTGCAAGCGCGGCTTATACTCCGCGGCCATGGCAAGCAAGAAGGCGATGCTCGAGCATCTCAGGAACGTCCCTTTGTTCTCGTCGTGCTCGACGAAGGACCTGGAGAAGATCTCCAAGGCCGGCGACACGATCACGTTGCCGGCCGGGTCCGTGATCATCGACCAAGGCCAGACCGGACGCGAAGCGTTCGTCATCATCGAAGGTCAGGCGACCGTGCGGCGCAACGGCAAGAAGATCACCACGGTCGGCCCCGGCGCGGTCCTCGGCGAGCTGTCGCTGCTCGATCACGGCCCCCGCACGGCGACCGTCGTGTGCGACACCGAGTGCGAAGTGATGGTCATCGACCAACGCCACTTCAGCGGCGTGCTGGGCGACGTGCCCGCGCTGTCGCAGAAGCTGCTCGCCGCGCTCGCAGGCCGCGTGCGCGACTTCGACCGCCAGTACTACGGCTGATCCGCAACCGCTCAGCGCCTTCGGTCACCAGGCCTACCTCGCGGTAGGTTCTCGCTTGCCATGAGCACGCATGCGACCTCTCCGGCGCCGGCCCCGTCGGGTCCGAAGCGCTTCAAGCCACATCAGCTCGTCATCGGACTCGGCGTCGCCATCGCCGCGTTCACGGTGCTCTCCGGCGTCGTGCCGCTCATCACGAAGTGGCACAGCGACTCCGAGATCACGCGCGAGGTCTTCACGAGCGTCCCCGGACCGATCCAGATCGCCTTCTACACGGTGGTCCCGGTGATGATCGTCTGGGGTGCCTGGGCGTTCGCCCAGCGGGTGCGGAACTGGGAGCGAGGCGGCCCCGATCGTCGGCGCACCACGCCGAAGAACGCGAAGCGTCGCCTCGCCGACTTCCGCGCCGGCGCGTACATGCGCACCTTGCTGCGCGACTCGGCCGCCGGGCTCATGCACTCCATGATCTACTTCGGGTTCCTCGTGCTGCTCGCCGTGACGACGGTGCTCGAGATCGATCACCAGGTCCCCGAGAGCATGAAGTTCCTCGTCGGCCGCACGTACCAGGCGTACGCGTTCGTCGGCGACGCCGCCGGTGCCGTGTTCCTCACCGGCATCGTCTGGGCGATCGTGCGCCGGTACGTGCAGCGCCCGTACCGCATCCGCATCAAGACCAAGCCCGAGCACGCGCTGATCCTCAGTGTCTTCTTCCTGATCGGCGTCTCCGGGTTCGTCGCCGAGGCGCTGCGGATCGCGGAGGAGACCGCTCAGGGCCGCGACATGGACTTCGAGCAGTGGAGCTTCATCGGCTACCCGCTGTCGCAGCTGTTCGACGGCGCCGGCACCCGCACGCTCGACACGTGGCACCAGGTCTGGTGGCTCGTCCACGTGCTCGGCTTCGTCGCCTTCCTCGCGATCTTGCCGATCACGATGCTGCGCCACATGTTCACATCACCGCTGAACATGTACCTGAAGGACAAGCAGCGCCCCAAGGGCGCGATGAAGGCGATGCCGAACCTCACCGAGACGTCGCTCGAGAGCTTCGGCGCCTCCGTCGTCGAGGACTTCACGTGGAAGCAGCTGCTCGACACCGACGCCTGCACGATGTGCGGCCGCTGCACGAGCGTGTGCCCCGCGCACGCGACCGGCAAGCCGCTCGATCCTCGCGAGATCGTGCTCAAGACGGGCGAGGTCATGGCGGCGACATCGCCGCACGGCCCGGTGTCCCCGCCGATCGGCGTCGACCGCGAGATCACCGTCACGGCGAACTCGATGTTCGAGCGGATCACGCCGGAAGAGCTGTGGGCGTGCACGAGCTGCAAGGCGTGCGACGAGATCTGCCCCGTCAACATCGAGATCCTCGACAAGATCCTCGACATGCGGCGCTACCTGTCGCTCATGGAGTCGAACTTCCCGGCCGAGCTCGGCAACGCCTATCGGGCGATGGAGAACCAGGGGAATCCGTGGGGGATGAACCAGGGTGAGCGTGCCGACTGGGCAAAGGACCTCGACGTCGAGATCGTCGATCCGGGTGAGGCGTTCAGCCACGAGTACCTCTATTGGGTCGGGTGCGCCGGCAGCTTCGACGACAAGAACAAGAAGGTCACACAGGCGATGGCGAAGCTGCTCGATCGAGCGGGGATCGACGTCGCGATCCTCGGCCCGTCCGAGATGTGCACGGGCGACCCGGCCCGGCGATCCGGCAACGAGTACCTGTTCCAGATGCTCGCGATGCCGAACATCGAGATGCTGAACGGGATGGGCGTGCAGAAGATCATCACGCAGTGCCCACACTGCTTCAACACCCTGCAGAACGAGTACCCGCAGCTCGGCGGTCACTACGAGGTCGTGCACCACAGCCAGCTCCTCGAGCAGCTGATCGCGAGCGGCAAGCTCGACGTGAGCAACGCGACGCTCGAGGAGCGGGTCACGTACCACGACTCCTGCTACCTCGGCCGACACAACGACATCTACCTCGCGCCGCGCAAGGTGATCGGCTCGCTGAAGGGCATCGACATCGTCGAGATGCCGCGCAACGGCACGAAGGGCATGTGCTGTGGCGCCGGCGGGGCGCGCATGTGGATGGAAGAGTCGATCGGCACGAAGGTGAACGACGAGCGGGCGCGGGAGGCGATCTCGACCGGCGCGACGCGCGTCGCCACCGCCTGCCCGTTCTGCTACATCATGCTCGACGACGGCGTGAAGGCAGCCGGGGTCGAGGAAGACCAGGTGCGGGTCGCTGACCTGTCGATCCACCTGCTCGAAGCGATCGAGGCGGGCGAGCGGACGAGCGGTCGGCCGGACACCCCGCTCGCCGGATCCGTCGCAGCTCCACGGTCCTTCGCCGCGGTCGCCGAGCCGATGGCGACGGCTGCTGCTCCTGCTCCATCTCCGTCGCTGGCTCCGTCAGCGGTCGTCGGGGCGGGCACGGCGTCGGTTGCCGACAACCTCAAGCTGATCGTCGGGATCGGGCCGGCGCTCGAGGTGACGTTGAACGACGCTGGCGTGACCACGTTCGAGGCGCTCGCGGCGATGACCGTCGAGCAGGTCCAGGACATCCTCCCGGACTTCCAGGACGCCCGTGTGGAGCGGGAGAACTGGCTCGGCCAGGCTCGAGCGTTCGCCGAGGCGAAGGCTCGTGGCGAGGACCCCAGCGCCGAGGCCCGCAACCACCAGATCAGCTGACCCGCGCTCTCTTCGTCAGGGGGCGGCGAGTCGCCGTCGCGCCGCCGGCGAGCCGGGCCGAAGGCCGTGCCGGGCCGAAGGCCGTGCCGGGCCGAAGGCCGTGCCGAAGGCCGGGCCGTGCCGGGCCGTGCCGTGCCGGACCGGCATCCTCGACCGGGGCTGCCGAATCGGTCCGGCCCCATCGAGGTGGGCAGAGTTCTGCACGCCCATCGTGCAGAACTCTGCCGCGCTACGACTTGAAGTTCTCGAAGTACCGGCTCGGCGTCGGCCCGCGCTGCCCCTGGTACTTGGAACCGCGGGCGCCCTTGCCGTAGGGCTGGTCGGCCGGTGTCGTCATCATCATGAAGCTGACCTGGCCGATCTTCATGTTCGGGTAGATCGTGATCGGCAGGCTGGCGACGTTCGAGAGCTCCAGCGTGATGTGCCCATCGAACCCGGCGTCGACGAACCCCGCCGTCGAGTGGATCAAGAGCCCGAGCCTCCCCAACGAGGAATTGTGCGTCGGGATGAACGATCGACCGGCGAGGTAGACGCCGTACGACGAATCGACCTCGATGCAGCGCACTGGCACGCTCGGGATTGGACGGACGTCCACGATGGAGCGGAACCGCTCGAATCGACCAGTCGCCTTCTGTCGAAGCGCCTTTCGTTCCAGCCGGAAGACCGGCCGATCGGGTGTGAACGTCACGTCGTACTTCGGTCCGTGGTCGACGCCGTTCAGCATTGCCCGCTTCTTGGCGATCACGGGCCGGAAGCCGAGGCTGGCGACCAGCTCGTAGACCTGCTCCGCCAGCGGCTCGCGAATGGTAGTGAACTCGCACCTGCCCCAACGATCGCAGTATCCGTCGGAGTCCATCAGTCCTTCGAGCAGGGCGAAGCGTTGCTGCAGATCGGCACGCAGGTAGTCGGCAGGGATGTGCTTGTTGCCGAGCAGCCCCATGTTGCGGAGCGTGCTCGAGAGCGAACCGTTTCGTTCGTACCGTCCGGTCTTCGGGTTGCGCGAGTGCCCCGCACCGCCGATGCGGTACATCAACGGCGCGGGTCTCGGCTCAGCCGCATACCCTGCCGCGCGGATCCCCTCGACGACCTGCTGGTCGGCCGTCGTCACCTCCGCTGCGGCGCTCGTACCGTCACCGATCCAGATGCCCAGGACATACGGATCGATAGGAAGATCTCGACGTGGGCACAGGACGGACCCTGTCAAGGGCACCTGATGGTTGTACTCCCGGCCGATTCGCAACGAAGCGGCGATCTGCATGGTCGTGCGCCGAACGACAGGTCGGCCCGATCGGCGATCCGCTCTCGTGGTCGTGACCCACTCGTGCTCTGCGTCCGCGATGAGGCTGCTGCGATCTGAGAACACGACCTCGTAGCACGGCCGACCGAGCATGACTTCGGTGGCGTCCTTCACTTGGACGGGCTGCCCGGAGAAGCAGAACACGTGATCGCCAGGCTGGAGGTCTCCCATTGCCCGCCATCCATCCGGGGTTGGAATAGGTGTGTCCACAGCGAGGGCCTTTCCCTCGACGCGGCCGACGAGGTCGTCGGGAACGGACACCCGCTCGAGCGTCGAACCGAGCACGAACTCGCCCGGATGGAGCATGAAGACCCCGTCCTCCGGGATCGAGATCAGCTCGGTGAGCTCCTCGAGGTCCAGCTTCACGTCGATCACGGCGGCCGTGTGGTTGCGGAAGACCCGGAACAGGTTGCCGACCTTGAGGTCGATCGACGATGGCTGGATGCAGGATTCGTCGAGCGGTTCGATGACGATGCGGCCGGCCGCGATCGCCTCACGCAAGGTGCGGTCGGAGAGGATCACGGGGGCCGACCCTACCGGACCCGGGCGTGCCGCTCCCGGGGCGCCGCGCTAACCTCGGCACGATTCTGCGGGTGTAGTTCAGAGGCAGAACATCAGCTTCCCAAGCTGAGAACGCGGGTTCGATTCCCGTCACCCGCTCCACTCCAACGAGCACGTGAAGCTTCGGCCGGTCACCGACGGATGAGCTCGTCGTCAGCGCTGGACGAGCTGCTGCTGCATCAGGGACGTCGCCCACTGCTGGAAGCGGTCGACGTCCCATCCGCAGTCCGTCGTGAGGAGCTGGAAGACCTCTTCGTTGAGCAGTGCGTAGCAGACGTCCGCTGCGGTGTCGACGTCGAGGTCGGGACGCAGGTGACCGGCGAGCCACAGGATCTCGATCAGGCGCCGCTGATCGGCGCGCCGGCGGCGACGGTTGTCGTCGAGCAAGGCGCCCACCTCGGGGTCGGCCGCCGCCCGCCGGACGACCTCGTAGATCGGCGCGGTCCGAGCGACGATCGCGACCGACGCCTCGACCAGGTGCGCCACCGCCGCGGCTGCATCCTGCTCCTCACCGAGAGTCTCGACCCATGGTCGCTCGAGGACCGGGACGCCCTCGACATCGCCGGCGATGGTCGCGTCGAGCACGGCGGCCAACACGGTCGGCTTGTTCCCGAACACGTAGTACACGGTCTGCACGGCGACACCCGCGCGCTCGGCCACCGCCTCGATCGTGGTGGCGCGGTAGCCCTGGTCGACGAACAGCGTCCTCGCCGCGTCGACGATCCGGGCACGCGTGCGGCGCGATCGCTCTCGTCGGCCATCGGGCTCTCGAGCTCCGGCCACGGGTCACCTCGTTGACGTATCGGGCATTGTCATAGTATCAATCTAGAGTCTGACTACAGAAAGATTGGGCGTTGCCGAGCCACGAGGAGCCGACGACCCCACCCTGACAGCTGCGAGGCCCGGACCGTGACCAGCGACGCTGCACCGAACACGACGATGACCTTCTTGTTCACCGACATCGAAGGATCGACTCGTCAGTGGGAGGAGTCGCCGGCGATGCGCGACCGAGTCGAGCAGCACTTCACTGCGCTGCGCCTCGAGGTGGAGCGGTTCGGCGGCGAGGTGTTCTCGATGATGGGTGACGGCATCGCGGCCGCGTTCTCATCGGCCGAGGGCGCCGTGCATGCAGCGATCTCCGCGCAACGGCTGATGCCGTCGATCGGCCTCCGGGTGCGTATGGGGAT
Source organism: Acidimicrobiia bacterium (assembly GCA_050248955.1). Classification (GTDB taxonomy): domain Bacteria; phylum Actinomycetota; class Acidimicrobiia; order Acidimicrobiales; family Ilumatobacteraceae; genus JBFWRK01. The sequence continues at coordinate 122,885 of JBFWRK010000005.1, read as the reverse complement.
CCACTCCGGGGAAGTGGAACGCGTCGAGGGCGACTTCCGCGGTCGGCCCGTCAACCGGGCGGCGCGGATCATGGCCGCCGCTCATGGCGGACAGATCTTGGTGTCCGATGTCTCCACCGCGCTCGTGCGCACGGGTCCGCGGCCGGTGCAGTTCGCAGACCTCGGCACCCATCATCTTCGCGACCTCACCGAACCCGAGCGGGTGTGGCAGGTGATCCACCCCGATCTCGAGCAGCAGTTCCCGCAGGTGCGCGGGCTCCGCGCCTCGTCGGGCACCCTGCCCGTACCACGATCCTCGCTGATCGGCCGCGATCATGACGTGACTCGCGTGATCGCTCTGGCGGACACGCATCGCATCGTCACGCTCACCGGTGTGGGCGGCGTGGGCAAGACCCGGCTGGCGGTCCAGGCGGCCGCCGATCTGCTCCCTCGGTTCTCGAACGTCTGGTTCGTCGAGCTCGCCAGCGTCACCGATCCTGACGACGTCGCTGCGACGGTCGCGCTCGCGATGGGGGCGGGAGCGGTGAGTGATCCGCTCTCCGCAGCCGCCGCGATGCTCGCCGGTGAGGCCACGATGTTGGTCGTCGACAACTGCGAGCACGTGGTCGAGGGTGCAGCGGCGGTGGTCGATGCGCTTACGGCAGCCTGCCCCAGGTTGTCGGTCATCGTGACGAGTCGGGAGCCCTTGGGGATCGAAGGCGAGCACGTCGTCATGGTCGGGTCGCTCGACCCGACGACGACCGCCGCCGAGCTCTTCTACGAGCGGGCCACAGCGGCGGGCGCGGACCGCGAATCGATGGAGCACTCGATGGTCGAGCACGTGTGCTCCCGCCTCGACGGCATCCCACTCGCCATCGAGCTCGCGGCCGCCCGCGCTGCGACGCTCGGGATGCCGGCGATCCTCGGCGCGCTCGACGACCGGTTCAGCCTGCTGCACGGTGGACGTCGCGGGGTGGTCGATCGCCACGCCACGATGCGCGCCACCATCGACTGGTCGTACCGTCTGCTCGAGGCCGACGAGCAGCGGCTCTTCCACTGGTTGGCGGTGTTCTCGAACGGCTTCGAGGTCGATGCCGCGCTCCACGTCGCCGGGACCATGGGGATCGACGAGCACGCCGCGACCGAGCACCTCGCTTCCCTGGTGCACAAGAGCATGATCACGCCCGAGGCGCACCCCCGAGGCGTACGGCACCGGATGCTCGAGACGATCCGCGCGTTCGCACTCGAACAGCTCGACGGGCGAGGCGAACGACTTCCAGCGCTCACAGCGCTCGCGGCGTGGGTGACGACGATCACCGACCTGCCGTTCGCCGATCCGTGCAACGCCCAGGTCGAGCGCAACTCGATCCGCCTCGAACGCGAAGCGGACAACTGGCGGAAGGCGGTCATGCTGGCGGCGCGCACGCGCTCGGGTGATCTGGCGGCGCGTCTGTGCGGCCCTCCGGTCGCGTTCTTCCTCCTCGGCCGCCACGATCTTGCTGATCTCGTGCGTCCGTTGCTCAACCTGTGTGGCGACGACGTCCGTCACCGCCGAGCGGTGCTGTGCGCCTTGTCCGTCTCGGCCGCCGGTGCGACCGACCCGACCCAGCTCGAGTCGTGGGCGGAGGAGATGCAGTCGATCGACGAGCTCGAACCGACCGGACTGGGCGGTCTGATGCGGTGGTTGGCACTGGCATGGCGGGGCGACTTCGTGACGTCCGTGCAGATCTGCGTCGAGGCATCGCTCGACCCACGCTTCCGCCAGGGCACCCGCGACATGTTCGTCGGCATCGCGACCCTCGACCACTTCAGCCTCACCGATGCCACCGACGACCCGCATGGCCTCGTCGATCGGGCATTGGAGGTGGCAGGCCGGTCCGACGTGGCGATCCACCGGGTCACGTGCCTGCTCGGCGCCGCGTGGGGCCTCGCCGGCACGGAGCCCGACACGTCGTTGCTGCTGGTCCGCCGGGCACTCAGCGACATCCCCGACGTGCCCGCGCTGACCCGGCTCACGCTGCCCGGGAGCGCATCACGGTTGCTCGCCCGGCTCGACCCGCGCATCGCCGCGCAAGGTCTGCTGGAGCAGCTCGATGCGACGCCGTCGCGCCGGTCGTTCGTCGATCTGATCCCGATCTCCTACGCCACGTCGCTGCTGCATCGCCTGGGGCATCCTTCGGCCGTGTCGGCGCTCACGACGATGTCGGTGTCGCAGATCGCGCCCTACCTCTCGATGATGGACTTCGTCGACCTCGCCCGGCGAGCCTCCTCGAGCAGCGACGTCGTCTCGCTGAGCGAGCTCGAGACGACGGTCCGGGCCGCGCTGACCGCGATCGTCAACGCCGACGAGGGCGCCGTTCCGGCACCGGCGTGCCAAGGCATCGGCGGCTAGGGAGCAGCGCCCGCCTCACCCGTCCACGACCGGGCCGTGGCAGCGCGAGGCTGGCGGCATGGAACAACGAGTCGACATCGTGACCTTGCGCGTCGCGGACCTGGAAGCCGCGACCCGCTACTACGTCGAGGGGTTGGGCTGGCAGCCGATGCTCGCCGTGCCCGGCGAGGTGACGTTCCTCCAGGTCGCTCATGGGCAGGCGCTCGGCCTCTTCGCCGCAGCCGGTTTCGACGCCGACGCCGGACGCCCGCTCGCGATGCCGGTCGTGCTCGCGCACAACGTCGGCAGCGATGCGGAGGTCGATGCCGTCGTGCAGACGATGGTCGATGCCGGCGGCACGTTGCTCAAGGCGCCCGAACGGGCGGACTGGGGCGGCTACCACGGATTCGTCGAAGATCCGGCTGGCTTCTGCTGGGAGGTCGCGCACAACGCCGGATGGTCGGTCGCCGACGACGGCACCGTGACCCTCGGACCCATCGAGTCCTGAGCCGTCCTGACCGACGACGCCGCGCGCCTGCCTCGTCCTATCGCCGCGGCGCCACGTCCCACGCGAGCAGGACGTCGTCGCCGACCGGGACGATCGAGCGGTGCTCGAGGCGGATGCCGTCGTTCACCTGGGTCACGCCGAGGTCGCGCACGGCCTCTGTGCCGCTGCCGATCACGATCGGCGCGATGCCGACGATCATCCGGTCGACGAGCCCGCCCGCGAGGAGCGCGGTGATCACGCTCGCGCCGCCCTCGACGAGGACCGACTCGGTGCCTGCGGCGCGCAACGTGGCGAACGCGGCCCGGAGATCGACCCGACCCGAATCCTCGGGAACGACCTCGACCCGAACGCCCTTCTGGCGCAACTCGTCACGACGTGCCGGGTCGGAGCGGTCCGTCGTGATGATCGTCGTCGCCGCGTCCCCGCCGAGGATCTTCGCGGTCAACGGGATGCGCAAGGTGCTGTCGAGGACGACGCGCGTCGGCGAGGCGCCGGACACCATCCGCACCGTCAGCTCGGGTTCGTCACGGAGCACCGTGCCGACACCGACGAGCACGCTGTCGCACGCAGCTCGCAGCGCGTGCGACATCCGCCGCTCCGGTTCGCCGCTGATCCATCGCGCATCACCAGTCGAGGTGGCGATGCGACCGTCGAGCGTCTGCGCGTACTTCAGCGCGATGAACGGCCGGTCAGCGCGCGGGCGCACCTCGCCCAACAGGGCCATCGCGTCGGCAGGCAGGTCGCCGGTCGCGTTTTCGGCCACCGGCGCGCTCGTCGGGCGAACGTGGCCGAGGCGCCGGGCCTTGGTGGTGAGGTAGGACAGGTTGCGGTGGTGCGGGGCCGTGGGCAGCCGCACGACGGAGTCGACGACGGCACCCGCTGCGCGGAGCCCGCTCACCTTCAACGGGTTGTTCGTGAGCAGGCGGATCGTGCGGATGCCGAGCTCGGCGAGCACGGCAGCCGACTCCGTGTAGTCCCGCGAATCGATCGGCAGGCCGAGGCCGACGTTGGCATCGACCGTGTCGGCACCGTTGTCCTGGGCGACGTAGGCGCGCAGCTTGTTGACGAGCCCGATACCCCGACCTTCGTGGCCGGTCGCGTAGATGAGCACGCCGCGTTGCTCCGCGGCGATGGTGCGCAAGGCCAACTTGAGCTGGATCCCGCAGTCGCAACGCAAGGACCCGAGCGCGTCGCCGGTGAGGCACTCGGAATGGAGTCGTACGAGCACGTCGTCACCATCGCCGATGTCCCCGTGGACCATGGCGACGTAGACGTGTCCGGATGCCTGCTCGAACGCTCTGATCTCGAACACGCCATACGGTGTGGGCAGTGGTACGCGGACGGCCTCGTGGGTGATCATCGGGGGCGCGTTTACCCCGGGCCGGCGGTGGGCAAACGTGTTGCCGTGGGAATCGCACTGGGTCCGGGCCACGCACGATGTCTGTGGTTCGTCGCGCCCGGCGAGGTGGAGCTCGCAACGGAGGAGCTGCCGCCGGTCGAGGACGGGCAGGTGCTGGTGCGGACGCTCTTCTCGGGCATCAGCTCCGGCACCGAGCTGTTGGCCTACCGGGGTGAGCTCGACCCCGACCTCGCCGTCGACGAGACGATCGGGACGCTCGGCGGCACGTTCCGGTACCCGTTCCGGTACGGCTACAGCTGCGTCGGGGTGGTCGAAGCGTCCCGGTCGGCCGTGGCCGAGGGCACGTTGGTCTTCGCGTTCCAGCCGCATCAGGACTGCTTCGTCGCGACGGCCGACGACGTGGTCGCACTCGGCGCTGTCGCAGCGCGCGACGCGTCGCTGTTCCCGCTCGTCGAGACCGCGCTCCAGATCACGCTGGACGCAGGACCGCTCCTCGGCGACACCGTGGTGGTGTTCGGCCTCGGCGTCGTCGGACTGCTGACGGCGCTCTTGGTCCAGCGCGCCGGAGCGCACGTCGTCGCCGTGGAGCCCCGGGCGTGGCGACGCGCCGCCGCCGCCGATCTGGGGGTGCTCGCGGTCGACCCGGAGCAGCTGTCCGGCACGTTGAGCTCGGACGGCCGCCCGCCGCTGGTACCGCTCGTCATCGAGGCGTCGGGAAACCCGGAGGTGCTCCGTACGGCGCTGGGAACGCTGGCCCACGAGGGCACCGCGCTCGTCGCTTCGTGGTACGGCACCAAGGAGGTCACACTGCCGCTCGGCCAGGAGTTCCATCGACGCCGGCTGACGATCCGCAGCACCCAGGTCTCGACGATCCCGGCCCATCTCGCCGATCGGTGGGACACGGTTCGCCGCCGGGCGGCGGTCGTCGATCTGCTCGCTGAGCTCCCGCTCGCCGCGCTCGCCACGCACACGTTCCCGTTCGAGGATGCGAGCGACGCGTTCGCGGAGATCGACAAGGGCAGCGAAGGAGTGATCCACACCGCATTCGGGTACCGCTAGCGCATGTACCAGGTCGGCACCGCCATCCAGTTCATCGCCCAACACGTCATGCCAGGGGTCGAGGGGCCCGAAGGGGAGCTCCACGAGCACGACTACCGTCTCGAGGTGGTGGTGGAACGCGAGCAGCTCGACGACCGCGGCATGGTCTGCGATCTCGACGTGCTCGACGCCGCGCTCGCGCGGATCGACGGCACCGTGCGCAACAAGAACCTCGACATCATCCGTCCTGACGAGGCCGAGGCCGTGACGGTCGAGGTGTTCGCTCGCTGGGCGTACGACACCCTCGCCGAGGATCTCGCCGCGACCGGTGTCGAGACGCTGTCGGTCCGGGTGTGGGAGTCGGCGACCGCCTTCGGCGGCTACAGCAACCGCCTCGGTTGAGCGACCCCGCCCGCAGCGCCCGTAACGCCGACGAGCTCGTCGTGTCGTTGGTGACGCGAGGCTCGCCGGCGCAGGTGTCGGGCGGCCACCTCTACCACCGCCGGATGGCGGAGGCCGCGCCCGCCAGGCGGGCCGCGGTCGAGTTCATCTCCGTCGCCGGGGTGGGCAACCCGTTGCGCGCCGCTCGCGGCGTCGTCGTGGTCGACAGCATCACGGCGTGGTCGGTCGCGCCGTGGCTCGTGCTCCGCCGCAGGCGGCACGCTCCGATCGCGGCGATGCTCCATCAACCGCCGGGCGGCGTCGGCCAGGGCCGGGTTCGCACCGCGCTCCAGCGGCCGCTGGATCGGGCGTTCTACCGCCGATGCGACCTCTTGATCGTGGCGAGCACGTCGCTCCGGCACGACCTGGTGCGCCAGCACGGCCTGCCGGCAGAACGGATCTGCGTGGTCGAGCCGGGGAGCGACCTGCCGGCAGGTCGGTCACCATCCCAGGATCTCCGCCGCGGTCGCCGGATCGCGATCCTGTGCGTCGGCAACTGGCTGCCGAACAAGGGCGTGCTCGAGCTGCTCGACGCCGTCGCGCAGCTCCCGCCCGACCACGCCACCTTGCACCTCGCAGGCCGCGACGACGTCGATGCCGACTACGCCGCCCGTGTCCGCGCCCGCGCTGGCGCACCCGATCTGGCGGAGCGGGTCGTCATCCACGGCGCTGTGACCCGCGGCGAGGTGGCCGACCTCTACGCCGCCGCCGACGTGTTCGCGCTCGCGAGCTATGCAGAGGCGTACGGCACGGTCTACGGCGAAGCGCTCGCCGCCGGGCTGCCCGCAGTCGGTTGGCGGGCCGGCAACCTGCCGAACCTGGTCGAGGACGGCCGCGAGGGCTGCGTCCTCCCGCCCGGCGACGTCGCTGGTCTCGCAGCGGCGCTGCGACGGCTGGCAACGGACGACGAGTGGCGCACCGTCCTGACCGACGGGGCGCGCAGGCGCGGCCAGCAGCTCCCGACCTGGAGCGACGCCGCCGACGCGTTCTTCGCCGCGCTCCGGCGCCTCGCGAACGGTACCGTCGACAACATCAGCGACAGCGTCAGCGACAGCGAGAGCGAGAGCGACGGCGACGTTCGGCCGTAGCGCCCCCGCCGAGGCATCAGTCCGGAAGCATCGGCATCGACAGACCAGGGTCGCGGCCGAGCAGGACGGCGCGCGTCACAGCAGAGGCGCCGAAGCGCTCCCGCACCTCGTCGAGCGCGGCGTCCAGCGCGCCGTCGCCGTGCCCGTCGAACGGCAACGTGAGCTGAACGGCACCGCTGTCGTCGAGGTTCCCGACCGACACGCCGAGGAGCGTCACGCCGCGCTCCTCGATGAGCGGTGTCGCCGTGGAGACCAACGCGCGCACGGTCGCCAGGATCGTCTCGGTGTGCGCAGTGGAGCGCGGCAGCGTGTGCGAACGGGTCGCCCGCGAGAAGTCGTCGAAGCGCAGCCGCAGCACGACTGTGCGGCCGACCCGACCGGCGGCGCGCATCCGGCGGGTCACACGGTCGACGAGCGCGACGAGCTGCGTGTCGATCTCCTCCGTCGATCGCGGCGAACGGCCGAGGGCGTGCTGCGACCCGATCGAACGTCGGCGGCGGCCGACGTGCACCGGCCGGGGATCCTCGTTGTGGGCGAGCGCGTGCAGGTGCCGGCCGGACGCTCGTCCCAGCGTCGCCTGTTCCAACGCGGCGAGCTCGCCGACGGTCGTGATCCCACGCGCGTGGAGCTTCGCGGCAGTCACCGCACCGACGCCCCACAGCCGTTCGACCTGCAGCGGGTGGAGGAACGCGAGCTCACCGTCGGGCGGGACGACGAGCAGGCCGTCCGGCTTGGCGACCGCACTCGCCACCTTGGCGAGGAACTTCGTCCTCGCGACACCGACCGTGATCTTCAGACCGACCTGTTCGAGGACGTCCTGCCGCAGGCGGACCGCGATCTCGGTCGGCGTTCCCGCGATCCGCCACAACCCGCCGACCTCGAGGAACGCCTCGTCGATCGAGAGCCCTTCGACCAGGGGCGTCGTCTGTTCGAAGACGCGGAACACGGCCCTGCTCGCCTCGGTGTACGCGGACATCCGTGGCTCGACGACGATCGCCCGCGGGCACAGCCGCCGGGCTTGTGCGCCGCCCATCGCCGTGCGCACCCCGCACGCCTTCGCTTCGTAGCTGGCAGCGAGAACGACACCGGCGCCGACGATGACCGGTCTGCCGCGCAACCTCGGGTCGTCGCGCTGCTCGACCGACGCGTAGAACGCGTCGAGGTCGGCATGCAGGATCGTCGCATCCTCCGACACGAACACATGTTCGCACATCTGCGCTCGAACGTCGCCTAGCGTGTCGGCGCATGCGGCGCGCGCGGCCTGAACGAGGGCTCGTGACGGCACGGCGTGCGGTCGCGGTGCTGTTCCTGCTGAACGCCGTCGCCTACGCCAACGTGGTACCGCGCCTGCCGGCGATCAAGGCGGAGCTCGGGCTCTCCAACACCTCGCTCGGCGCAGCCATCGCGGCCGTGCCCGTGGGCGCACTGCTGTCGGGACCGATCGCCGGATGGTTGGTCGCCCGCGTCGGCAGCGGTCGGCTCGCTACCGGCTGCGGTGTCGCGTTCGGTCTGGTGCTCCCCTGCTTCGCACTCGCTCCGGCGTGGAGCGCATTGGCGGCCGCGTTCCTCGTCTACGGCAGCTTCGACTCGTTGATGGACGTCTCGATGAACGCGCACGCATTGCGGGTGCAACGCGGGTGGGGACGGTCGATCATCAACAGCCTGCACGGCTTGTGGAGCGTGGGTGCCGTCGTGGGCGGCATCGCCGGGGCCGCCGCCGGAGCGGCGGGGATCAGCCTCGAACTGCACCTCGCCGTTGCCGGCGCGGTCATCATCGTGACCGCGCTGCTGACGCGCCGGTGGCTGCTGCCGGGCCACGACTCGATCAGCGACGACGCTGCCCCCTCCGCCGTGCACGCGACCGCCGCCGCTGGAGGCGACGCGCCGAGGCGAGCGACACATCGCCTGGTGCTGCTCGGCCTCGTCGTCGTGATGGCCGCGGCCGTCGAAGACGCGCCGGCATCGTGGGGCGCCGTGTTGCTGCGAACGGAGCTCGGAACGTCCGTCGCCGCGGCCGGCCTCGTCTACCTCGGGTTCCAGACGATGATGACGCTGGGCCGGTTGTCCGGCGATCGGATCGTCGATCGGTTCGGTGAGGTCGCCGTCGTGCGGGCCGGTGGTCTGCTCACCGCAGCATCGGTCGGTTCGGGCCTGGCGATCGGTGAACCGGCGACGATCATCGTCGGGTTCTCGCTCGCCGGGCTCGGCACGGCGCCGCTGTTCCCGCTCGTGTTCCATGCCGCCGGCGATGTGCCCGGCGTGAGCACCGGCCACGGCGTTGCCGCGGTCGCGTGGATGGGACGCATCGGGTTCCTCGTCGCGCCGCCGTTCGTCGGCCTGGTGGGCGATGCGCTGAACCTCAGGCTCGCCCTGGTGGTGGTACCCGTCGCCGGTGTCGTCATCGCGCTCCTCGCGGGAGTGCTCGGCGATGACCGAGCCGGTGTCAGGGAGGCTGGTGTCAGGGAAGCTGGTGGATGACGAACGGGAGGACGGAGCTGGCCCCGCGTTCGACCAGCAGCGCACCGGCGATCGTGGCGGTCCAGCCGGTGCGGTACGTGTCGTCGACGAGCAGCACCGGCCCGTCCGGCAGCGTCACGCCGTCCCGAAGTCGGATCGACGAGATCAGCGCCGCGGCCCGGGCGGCCGACGCGACGTCGGTCGGTGCCGTCGGGCCGACGACCTCGAGCGCGTCGACGAGCGGCAGCTTGCCCACGGTTGCGATGTGGTCGGCGAGCGAGCGGATGACCTCGCTGCGGCGGCGCGAGGGCATCGGCACCACGGCGACCGGCCGTTGCCAGGTGCGCGACCAGCGGGTCAGTACCGCCACCATCCCGTCGGCGATCTCGTCGGTGATCGGTGCGTCGCGCCCGTTCAACAGATCCAGGCTGCCTTCCCACGCCGGGTCGTCGGCGAACGCGAGCGCCCGGCCGGCGAGGCAACCGGTGATCCGACCCTTGCGACCGGCGAGTCCGGAGGGCCACAGCTTCCGTGGCTCGATCTCGACGTCGATCGTTCGCAAGAACGCCCTCGCCCCCTCGACCGTGACGTCGGTGGGTGCTGCCCCGGGGTACGGGAGCTCGCCGGTGCAGACCGAGCACTGCCCACAGGGAGCGGGATCAGGGTCGTCGAGCGCCTGCTGCAGGAACTGCATCAGGCACCCGCTCCCGGCTGCGAACTGGCGCATCAGATCGGCTTCCTCGGCGCGGACCCGTTTCAACGCCGTCCACTTCGCCTCGTCGTACACCCATGGCGTGCCGGTCGCCGACCAGCCGCCCGCATCGCGGACGACGACATCGTCGACAGCCAGGATCTTGAGCAGCGCCTCGAGCCGTCCGCGGCGGAGCTTGGTGGCCGCCTCCAACGACGGCACCGACGTCGCACCGCCGGCGAGTGCCCGCAGGACCGCGTCCACGTGGTCGGTCTCGGGGATGCCCGCCGTGGCGAAGTAGTCCCACAGCCGTTCGTCGGCGACCGACGGCAGCAGCACCGCGACCGCCTCGGCGAGGGCACGCCCCGCTCGCCCGACCTGCTGGTAGTAGGCGACCGGTGACGCCGGCGAGCCGAGGTGGATGCAGAACGCGAGATCCGGCTTGTCGTATCCCATGCCGAGCGCCGACGTCGCCACCAACGCCTTGACCTCGTTGCGGCGCAGCCGTCCCTCCAACACCTCGCGCTCCGACGGCTCCACCTTCGACGAGTAGGCGGCGACGTCGAACCCGCGCTCTCGCAACAGACCGGCGACCCGTTCGGTCTCGGCGACGGTCAACACGTAGATGATCCCCGAGCCGGGCAGCTCACCGAGCGCGTCGGCGACCCATGCGCAGCGCTGCACCGGGTCGAGCCCCGGCACCACGGCGAGCTGCAGGGACGCTCTCGCGAGCGAGCCACGCAACGTGAGCGTGTCAGCTCCGAGCTGACCGGCGACGTCGAGCGTGACGCGCTCGTTGGCGGTCGCGGTCGTGGCGAGCACTGGCGTGCCGGCCGTGAGCGCCATCAGCGTGCGGGTGAGCCGCTGGTAGTCGGGCCGGAAGTCGAAGCCCCAGTCCGAGACGCAGTGCGCCTCGTCGATCACGAGCAGGCCGCACGCGCCGAGCAGGGACGGCAGCTGCGATGCGAACCGCGGGTTCGCGAGCCGCTCGGGTGAGATCAGCAGCACGTCGACCGTCCCGGCCCGCACCGCCTCCATCACGTCGGCCCAATCGTCGACGTTCGTGGAGTTGACCGTGGCTGCACGGAGACCGGCCTGCTCGGCTGCCGCGATCTGGTCGCGCATCAGCGCCAGCAACGGCGACACGACCAGCGTGCAGCCGGCGCCGGCAGCCCGCAACGCCCTCGTTGCGGCCCAGTAGACGGCGGACTTGCCCCAGCCCGTGGCCTGCACCACGAGCACCCTGGCGTGACCGTCGACCAGGGCGCGCACCGCCACGCGCTGGTCCTCACGGGGCTCGGCGTCGGGCCCCGCCATCGCGGCGATGGTCGCCGCGAGGTGGTCGTCTGCGGACGCGTGCGATCGTGCGTCGCCGGCGTCCACCGTCACCGTCGACGGTGGCGCATGATGCTGCGCAGCACCAGGAGCGCGACCACGCCCACGACCTGGCCGCCGATGACGATCCGGTTGACGTCGATCGCCGGCTTCCAGCCGACGGTGGTGCCGTCGATCACGTACACACCGGCCGGCTTGGCGGCGATGCCGAACCCGCCGCCGGATCCCGATCCGGTGCCGGCACCGTCGGGTGTGCCGCCCTCTCCCTGGCCGCCGCCACCTCCGCCGCGGACAGCGGCGACGGGGATGACTGTCACACCGTCGCGCTCGTAGGGGTCGCCGAAGACACGCTTCACCGTCAGCGCGTCACGGGTCTGCTGCAGGAGCTCGGTCACATCCATGGTGATCCTCCGATCGTCGGCTACGACCATTTCACCAGCCATTGGACCAGCCTCGAAGCGAGATCCCACCGCGATGGTCTCGCTCCCTGGATGAGAGGATTCTCATCTGCTTCTCATCGACGCATCAACAGGGTGCCCGAAGCTGCCTGTTCGAATGGCCCGATCCCTCCGTTCCGCCGTGCCGATCATCGCCTTCGTCGCGGCCGGTGCCATCGCCATCGGCGTCGCTGCCGGGCTACGCGCGCTGGCTCCCGATCAACGGCCGCACGTCGACCCGATCATCGTGCACTCGGTTCCGATCACGGCGCCGTCTCCCGCGACCACGCTGCAGCCGGACGCTCCGGTCACGTCCGCACCGGACACGACCCTGCCTGCTCCGCCCCCCACGGCGGCGCCGCTCAGCCCACCAGCACCCACGACACCACCTCCACCTCCACCGCCGGCGCCGGCACCGGCACCGGTACCCGTCGCACCCGCACCAGCACCTCCGGGCGATGACGGTGGCGACGACGATCACGATGACGGTGACGACGACGCCGGCGATGACGACGGCGGTGGCGATGACGGCTGAGACCAGCCGCCGGGTCGAGCGGGCACGTCGGGCGCTGCGAGGCATCCGGGCCCGCGTGGTCCTCGGCTCGGTCGTCCTCCTCGTGCTCGCCCTCGGTGTCTCGGTCATCGCCACGCGACAGATGCTCGAAGTACGCGCCGACGAGGAGACGGAGCGTGAGCTGGCGCAGGAGATCGAGGAGCTGCGCGCGCTGTCGGCCGGAACGTCGCCGCAGACGGGCGAGCCGTTCGGCGACGACGTGGCGGCGATCTTCACGACCTTTCTGTCGCGCAACGTCCCTGCCGCAGACGAGGCGTTCTACGCGTTCGTGCGCGGCGAGCCGTACCTGTTCTCCTTCGATGCGCCGGTCGAGCTGCTCGAGGACGCCGAGCTCGTGGAACGGTGGACGTCGTCGCGCACCGCGACGCGTGTCGACAGCGCGACGCCATCCGGCGATGCCCGCACACTGGCGGTGCCGCTGCTCGGGGGCGACGGGGAGGTTCTCGGCACGTTCGTCGTAGCGATCTTCCCGGCCGCGGATCGCGCCGAGGTCGACCGGGTCGTGCGCACGCTGTTGCTGGTCGCCGGCATGGTGCTCGTCTTCGGGTGCGTCGCAGCCTGGACCATCGCCGGTCGGGTGCTGCGGCCGGTCGGTGAGCTGACGCGGGCGACGCGCAGCATCAGCGCGAACGATCTCACCACGCGGATCCCCGTCGAGGGCAACGACGAGCTCGCGGAGCTCGGCCACACCTTCAACGGCATGCTCGACCGGCTCGACGAGTCATTCCGCGGGCAGCGGGCGTTCCTCGACGATGTGGCCCACGAGCTGCGCACGCCGATCACGATCGTGCGTGGCCACCTGGAAGTGCTCGGCGACGACCCCGCCGAGCGAGCCGAGACGATCGCCCTCGTGATCGACGAGCTCGACCGGATGGCTCGGTACGTCGGCGACCTGCTCGTCGTCGCCCGCGCCTCCCGTCCCGATTTCCTTCGGCTCGATCTCGTCGACCTCAGCGATCTCCTCGACAGCGCGCTCGCCCGGGCGTCGGCCTTGGCGCCGCGCGAGTGGGCGCGGGCGTCGCCGCTGCGCACCGGCGACGTGCTCCTGCTGGCCGACGGCGATCGGCTCCTCCAGGCGGTGCTGGCGCTCGTGACGAACGCCGTCCAGCACACGAGCGAGGGCGACCGCATCGAGATCGGCGGCGAGACGATCGGGGGTGACGTACGGCTGTGGGTCTCGGATCCCGGGCCGGGCATCGACCCCTCCGACCACCAGCGCATCTTCGATCGGTTCTCGCGTGGCGAGCGGAGCACCCGCTCGCGCCCAGAGGGAACCGGGCTCGGCCTGCCGATCGTCGCCGCCATCGCTCGCGCCCACGGAGGGCACGTCGAGCTCGACAGCGCTGTCGGCGCCGGGGCGACGTTCCGCATCGTCATCCCTCGCTCACATGAACCGGAGGACCTGCCGTGACCCGCATCCTGATCGCCGAGGACGAGGAGCGCATCGTGTCCTTCCTCGAGAAGGGCCTTCGCTCGGTCGGCTACACGACGCTCGCCGTCGCGGACGGCATCGACGCGCTCGCGCTCGCCCGCGACGACAGCTTCGACCTGTTGGTCCTCGACCTCGGGTTGCCTGGCATCGTCGGCCACGAGGTGCTCCGGCGGATGCGAGCCCGGGGTGAGCGCATGCCGGTCATCATCTTGAGCGCCAGGGCCGGCGTCGAGGACACCGTGGCAGGCCTCGAGGGCGGCGCTGACGACTACGTCACGAAACCGTTCCGGTTCGAAGAGCTCCTGGCGCGGATCAGGGTGCGCCTGAAGGATGCAGGTCCAGCGGAATCGACCGTGCTTCGGGCGGGTGAGATCACCCTCGATCTGCGGACCCGGCGCGCCGCCCTCGGCGATCGGGTCGTCGAGCTGACGGCCCGTGAGTTCGCGCTGCTCGAGACGCTCATCCACCACGCCGGGCAGGTCATGAGCCGCGAGCAGCTGCTCAGCCACGTGTGGGGCTACGACTTCGACCCGGGATCCAACGTCGTCGACGTGTACATCCGCTACCTGCGGCGCAAGCTCGGTGGCGACGCGATCGAGACCGTGCGCGGCATGGGGTACCGCTTGCGGACCGGAGGGTGACCGCGGCGGGCGGCAGTAGCATCCGCCCGTGGCCGAGCGCAGCGAGGGTCGATGACCGACGGGACACCGACACCTCCGCCGACCGTCCTCGTGGTCGAGGACGACGCGAGGATCGCAGCGATCTTCATCAAGGGGCTCACCGCCAGCGGGTTCGCCGTGGACTGGGTCACGACGGGGACGGAGGCGCTCACCCGGCTCGCCGCGGACCGGATCGGTGTCCTGGTGCTGGATCTCGGCCTGCCGGACATCGACGGGCTCGACGTGCTGCGGGACATGATCGCCCGGGACGTCGCCGTCCCCACGGTCGTCGTGACCGCCCGCACGGATCCCCGTGACCGCGCTGCGGCGATGGCGCTCGGCGTGAAGCGGTACCTCACGAAGCCGTTTGCGTGGGCGGAGGTGCTCGCCGCGGTTCGGGGGTGCAGCGACCGCGCCGGCTGACCGGCGCGGTCGACGCTCAGCCGAACGTGACGACCAGTTGCGGCGGGTTGTCCGGCGACTTCTCCCTCGTGTGGAGCTGCTGCTCGACCCCGCCGTTGCCCTCGGATGCGTCGCGGATCAGGAACCCGTGGTTGGCTCCAGGGGCGTACATGGCGAGGATCTGTGCGGTGACCGTCCAGTTCCGCCAACCGGAGCCGGACGCCACCGTCGCCGCGGTGCCCGTGGTCGCCGGTTGGTTGCCCCACGTCACGCCGGTCTCGGTCCAGGGTGCCGCGATCTGCAGCGCCTGGAGCGTGCGCCCGTTGTTCGACGACCCTGCGAAGAGCCGCAGCTGCGCACCGGTGACCTGGCACCCGACGGGGATCGGCGGCAGCTCGAAGCGGAACATGGCGCGGGCATTGTCGCCGGACTTGGACACGACCTTGGCGACGGAGTCCGAGGCGTAGTTGCTGGACGCCGAGGACTGCAGCACCCAGCTGTCCGCCGCCGATCCGACCGTCACGGAGCCGGCTGCGCAGCCCGGAGCGTTCACGGTCCACGTGTACGTGGCGGGTGTCGGGTCGAGGTTGCCGGCGGCATCCTTCGCCCGCACCTCGAAGGTGTGAGCGCCGGCCGCCAGCCCCGTGTACGCCGTGGGTGTCGTGCATGCCGCGTAGGCACCGCCGTCGAGCCGGCACTCGTAGGTGAGCGCCGCTGCCGACGTCACGTCATCCGTGCCGGTGTACGTGAAGCTCGCCGATCCGTCGCTCGCCGGGTTCGCCGGCTGGGCGGTGATCGAGGTGTCCGGCGGTGTCGTGTCCGGTGCCGGCGGAGGCGGCGGCGGGGGCGGCGGGGGCGGGGGCGGCGGGAGCAGCGGCGCGGCAGCCGGCCCGATGGCGAGGATCAGCTGGGGCCGAGTGCTGTTGCCACCCTCGCGGCTGCGGAAGCTCTGCTCCGCACCACCGCCGCCTTCGCTGGCGTCCCGGATCAGGAACCCGTGCGGGGCGACGTTGTCGTACATCGCCTGCACCTGGGTCGTCACCGTCCACTGCCTCCAGCCGTTGCCCGACGTCGTCGTGGCCGGCGGACCGTCGGTCGCGGGCTGGTTGCCCCAGTTGACACCGTTCTCGGTCCAGGTCCCGGCCAACCGGATCGCCTGGATGGTGCGGCCCGACGTCGAGCCGGAGGCGTTGAGCCGGAGCGTGGCCGTCTGGACGGCGCACCCGGCCGGCAGGCTCGGCAACGCGAACCGCACGAGGCTCCGGAAGTTGTCGCTCGCCCCCTGCGCCTTCACCTTCAGGTTGGAATCGCTGCCCTTGTTGCTGGATGGGCTGTTCTGCTCGATCCAGGCGTCGGCATTGGTGATGAGCGTCGTCGTCGTCGTGGCGCAGGTCGGCGTCGGCGCCGTCACCGTCCAGGCGAAGGTCGCCGGCGACGGATCGGCGTTGCCGGCGGCGTCGACGGCCCGCACCGCGAAGGTGTGCGATGCCACGGCCAGCCCGGTCAGGTTCGCCGGCGACGTGCACGGTCCGAAGGCCGCTCCGTCGAGCGAGCACGCGAAGGTCGACCCCGCCTCGCTGGCCGAGAAGGTGAACGACGCCGTCGTGCTGGTCGTCGATGCCGTTGGGCCAGCGTCGATCACCGTCTGCGGCGGGGTCAGGTCGCCGATCGTCCACGTGTACGTGGCCGGTGTCGGATCGACGAGGTCAGCCGGGTTGACGGCGCGAACCGACAGCACGTGCGTTCCCGCCGCGAGACCGCTCAGTTCGTGCGGCGACTCGCACTCGGCGAAGGCCGCGCCGTCGAGCGAGCACTCGAAGGTGACGCCGGGCTGGTCGGACGAGAACGTGAAGATCGCGTCCGCGCTCTCGGTCGGCGTCGCGGGACCGGAGACGACCGTCGTCTGCGGTGGCGTCGGCGCGACGACCGTCCAGGTGTGGACGTCGGGCGTCGCATCGGCGTTGCCGGACGCATCCCGTGCCCGCACCCGGAGGTTGTGCTCTCCGACGCTCAGACCCGTGATGGCGTGCGGTGTCGTGCAGGCGGTGAACGACGCCCCGTCGAGCGAACACTCGAAGGTGGCACCGGGCTCGTCGGCCGAGAACGTGAAGCTCGCGGTCGTCGCCTCCGTCGGAGAAGCCGGCCCGGAGTCGATGCTGGTCTCGGGTGCCGCGAGGTCGACGGTCGTCCATGTGCGGGTCGCCGGGGTCGGATCCACGTTGAGCGCCGCATCGATGGCGCGGACCGCGAAGCTGTGGTTCCCGAGCGTGAGCCCTTGGATCTGCAGCGGCGGATCGCACGCCTCGAACGGCGCTCCGTCGAGGGAGCACTCGAACGCGAGGTCCGGTGCCGGATCGGTGTCGTCGCTCCCGGCGAAGTCGATCACGACGTCGACTGAAGCGTTGTCGCCGAGCGGCCCGGAGACGATGACGGTGTCGGGCGGCGTCGTGTCGAGCACGACGGTCCACGCGTGCACGGCGGGCGACGTCTCGACGTTCCCGGCGGTGTCCGTGGCTCGCACGGCGAACGTGTGCGGACCGACGGCGAGGCCGGTCAGCGTGACGGGCGGCGCGCACGAGGCGAAGGCCGCAGCGTCGAGCGCGCACTCGAACGTCGAGCCGGGCTCGTTGACACTGAACCCGAACGTCGCCTCGGTGCTCGTCGTGGACACCGGCGGGCCGGCGACGATCGTGCTCGCCGGCGCGGTGGTGTCCGGGGTCGAGACCGTCCACGAGTAGATCGCAGGCGTCGGGTCCGGCGTGGCGCTGGCGTCCACGGCCCGCACGTGCAGGGTGTGGAACCCCTGGGCCAGACCGGTCAGCTCGTGCGGCGACGAGCAGGCGGTGAACGGTGCGCCGTCGAGCGAGCAGTCGAAGGTGAGCTCGTTCGCCGGCGTCACGTTGTCGGTCCCCGTGAAGGTGAACGTCGCCGCAGTCTCGATCGTCAGCGCCGCCGGGCCGGCGACGAACGTCGTCGCCGGGGCCGCGGGCGCCACGATCGTCCACTCGTGGTCCTCGAAGGCCGCTGGGTTGCTCGGCGTGTCGTCGACACCCCGGACGGCGAAGATGTGGTTGCCGAGGGACAGGCCCGTGTAGGAGACCGGCGAGGTGCACGGCGCCGTGACGCCGTCGAGGAAGCACTCGTACCCCGCGACCGTCTCGTTCACCGCGAACGTGAACGTCGCCGTGGTGCTCTCGGTGGTCTCCACCGGGCCGGAGAGGATCTCCGCCACCGGTGGCAGGTCCACGGTCCAGGTGTGCGTCGCCGGAGTCGGGTCGGCGTTGCCTGCGGCGTCGACAGCATGGACGGCGAACGTGTGCTCGCCGTCGAGCAGACCCGACAGCTCGTAGGGGGAGGTGCAAGCCTGGAGCGCAGCGCCGTCCAACGAGCAGGAGAACGTCGCACCGACCTCGTTCGAGATGAACGTGGACGCCGTCTCGCCGACGAGGATCACCAATGCCGGTGCCGCTGTGATCGTCGTCGTCGGTGGCGTCGTGTCAGCAGCGCCTGCCACCGTCCAGGTGAACGCGGCCGGCGGATCCTCGACGAGCCCGGACGGGTTCGTCGCGACGACCTCGAAGGTGTGCTCGCCGTTCGCGAGGCCCTCGTACGTGACGGGCGACGTGCACGGCAGCAGGTCGCCGCCATCGATCGAGCACGTGAACGTCGAGCCGGCCTGGTCGGCCGCGAAGGCGAAGGTCGCCTCTTGGCTCGCGCTCGGGCTCGCCGGCGTGGCAGAGATCGTCGTCGTCGGCGCTCCGATGAGCGTCCAGGAGAACTGCGCCGCTGACGGGTCAGGGTTGCCGGCGAGATCGACGGCGCGCACCGCGAAGGTGTGCGCCCCCGGCTCGAGGCCCTGCACGCTGGCCGGCGAATCGCACGGCTCGAACGCCAGACCGTCGACCGAGCACTCGAACACGAGCAACAGCTCCGGCGTGGCGTTGTCGGTGCCGGCGAACGTGAACACGACGTCGGGATCGATGGTCGTTGCCGGCGGGGTGGTCAGCAACGTCGTGGTCGGTCCCGTGGCGTCGGCCACGGACGTCCAGGTGTGGGCAGCGGGTGTCGGATCGACGTTGCCCTCGAACGTCGAGTTCGGATCGAGCGGCTCCGCGTTGTCGTTGGCGCGGACCTCGAACGTGTGCGGGCCGGGCGCCAGGTCCGGGAACGTCTCCAGGAGGTTGAGCGGGCTCAGGCACTCGAACCAGTCGAGCTCGCTCGTGCTGTCCAACCGGCACTCGAACGTGAGGGCCAGCGGTTGCGTCTGGTTGTCGGTACCGCTGAAGGTGAACACCGTGTCGCTCGTGCCGCTCGACGGCGCCGAGAGGATCGCCGTGGTCGGCGGCGTCGTGTCCTCGCCGGGGATCACCGTCCACTCGTACTCCGTCACCTCGAGCTGCGTGGCCTCGGACTCGGGATCGGTGGCGAGCACCCGGAACAGGTGCTCGCCGACGGCGAGGTCGGAGTAGGCGACCGGCGAGGTGCAGGCGGTGAAGGGTCCGAGGTCGAGCGAGCAGATGAACGTCGCGTCGGCGACGTTGGCCTCGAACTCGATGACCGCCGTGGTCGCTGCGGTCTCGCCGCCGGCCGCCGGCTCACCCGGCTCGGCGGGTGGCTCGAACGCCGGGCCGGACGTGATCGTGGTGACGATGCCGCCGATCGTCCACGTGTACGTGGCCGGGGTGGCATCGGTGTTGCCCTCGAAGTCCGTCGCCCGCACACGGAACGTGTGCTGGCCGACCTCGAAGTCCTCGAAGGCGAACTCGAACGCGAACTCGCAGGCATCGAACGAGCCCGTGTCGAGCGAGCACTCGAAGGTGACGTCCGGTTCGTTCGACGAGAACGTGAAGACGCCCTCGAGGAGCGGCGACTCGAGCGGTGGCGCCAGGTCGATGAACGTGTCGGGCGCGACGCCGACGGGTAGCGCGACGTACGTCCACGTGTACGTCGCCGGCGTCGGGTCGACCTGCTCGTTGAGGTCGACGGCGCGCACCTCGAAGGTGTGCGAGCCGGGGGTGAGCCCGAAGATCTCGTGCGTGTTCTCGCAGTCGATCCAGTCGAGCTCGTCGCTGCTGTCCAGGCGGCACTGGAAACCGAGGTCGAACAGCGACGTCGTGTCATCGGTGCCGATGAAGGTGAACAGCGCGTTCTGGCTGCTGCTCGGATTCGCCGGCTTGTCGACGATCGACGTGTCCGGCGCACCGGGTGCGACACCGATGGTGCAC
Organism: Acidimicrobiia bacterium; assembly: GCA_050248955.1. Lineage (GTDB taxonomy): Bacteria > Actinomycetota > Acidimicrobiia > Acidimicrobiales > Ilumatobacteraceae > JBFWRK01. The sequence continues at coordinate 102,888 of JBFWRK010000005.1, read as the reverse complement.
ACGACACCCGAGCACTGCGCAGGCTCCGCGTTGCCGGTCGCCTCGTTGCTCCCGCCGTCGATGTTCCCAGGGCTGGCGAGGATGCCCCAGCCGTCGTTGAAGTTGACCGTGTTGCCGACGATGGTGTGACCGGCGCCGTTGACGCTGATCCCGACACCGCTGTTGCTGCTGGCGATGTTGTTGTCGATCACGTTGCCGTTGGCAGCGTCGATCGAGTCGTTGACGTAGATGCCCTCGCCCGAGTTGCCGCTCGCGCTGTTGAACACGATGACGTTCCGGAACGAGCCTCCCTCGAGCGAGATGCCCGTACCGTTCGAGCCGCCCGCGTTGTTCCCCTCGATGAGGTTGTCGCTCGAGCCGTTGAGCTCGATGCCGCCCGCGTTCCCGCTGACGTCGTTGGCCCGCACGAGGGTGAACGTGGCCAGCTCGAGGGCGATGCCGCTCCCGCCGCCCTGGTGGGCCGTGTTGCCGATCACGTCGTTACCCGATGATCCGAGGATCTCGATGCCGGCGCCACTGGCGGCGGTGATCGTGTTCGCCTCGACGACGTTGTCGTTGGAAGGCAGATCGGTCTCGCCGACGGCGATGCCGGGGCCGGAGCTGCCGGAGATCGTGTTGCCCGTCACCCGGTTGCTCGTGCCGCCGGCGAGCGCCACGCCGGCGCCGCTCGGCCCATTGAGGACGTTGCCCTCGATCAGGTTGCTGCTCGAGCCCTCGACGCGGATCGCGTCACCCGAGGCGCCGGTCACGGAGTTGGCGCGCACGACAGCGTTCTGCGTGCCGTCGGTGAGCCAGATGCCCAGCCGGTTCTCGATCAGCGTGTTGCTGCGGATCGTGTTGCCGTTCCCGCCGCTGTCGGCGTCGAGGAGCTGGATCCCCGCCTCCTGGTTCAGCTGCAACGTCAGGTCCGACACCACGTTCAGCGACGTCCCGTCGTTGAGCTGCACACCGACGTCGAACTCCTGCACGATCCCGTTCGTGATCGTGACAGAGTCGAAGCCGTTGTTCACGATGCCGATGCCGAGGCCGGTGCCGTCGATCGTGTGCCCACCGAGATCGAGCGTGATCCCGTGCGCCCCGACGATGAGCCCGTTGCCCTGGCAGTCGAGCAGGTCGTTCGTGACGAGCCGGCTGGTCGTGATCACCTGGCCGCAGCTGACCGCACCCGGTGCGGCCGGAGCCGAGACGGTCCACGCGAACGCGGCCGGCGTCGCATCGACGTTGAGTTCGGCATCCACGGCGCGCACGTCGAAGGTGTGGGCGCCGACGGCGAGGCCGGTGTAGGCGACGGGCGAGGTGCACGAGACGAAGGCGGCACCGTCGAGCCCGCACTCGAACGTGACACCTGGTTCGTTCGACGAGAAGGTGAACGTGGCGGCCGTCGAGACGGTCGTCGCGTCCGGCGCCGAATCAATGGTCGTCTCCGGCGGCACTCCCGGAGCGGGCGGGTCGATCGTCCATGTGTGACTCGCGGGCGTCTGGTCGATGTTGCCCGAGAAGTCGATCGCCCGCACCTCGAACGTGTGCGAGCCGATGCTCAGGCCGCTGACCACGTGCGGGCTCGTGCACGGTGCGAAGTCGGACGCGTCGGTGCTGTCGAGACGGCACTGGAACGTCACCGAGCTGGCATTGTCCGATCCGGTGAAGCGGAAGGTCGCTGAGGGCAGGAGCGTCGGGCTGACCGGTGCCGCGGAGATCGCGGTCGTCGGCGCCAGCACGTCGCCCGAAGCGGGCGCGCCGCCGTCGCAAACGACGTTGTGGCACTGCATCGGGAGGAGCGTCAGGGGATCGACGTTCCCGCCGGTGTTCCCCGTCGCGAAGTTGCCGCCACCGTCGATGTTGATGCCGGCGACGGTGCCGTCGGCGGCGTAGATGCCCCAGCTCTCGTTGTGGTGCGCCTGGTTGCCGACGATCATGTGGCCCACGTCGCCCACCGAGATGCCGACGCCGGTGTTGTCGTTCGCCGTGTTGCCGTCGATGAGGTTGCCGGCGCCCGGCGCGGCGAACGTCTCGATCGAGATGCCGCCGGCCCCGTTGGCGCTGGCGACGTTGAGCACGAACACGTTGCGGATCGAGCCGTCACCGACCTCGATGCCGGTGCCACCGCTCTCGCTCGCGTTGTTGGACTCGATCCGGTTGTCGGTCGAGCTCTCGACCTGGATGCCGCCGCTGTTGAACCGGACGTCATTCCCACGCACGAGCGTCCCGCTGGCCGCCTCGAGGACGATGCCGGAGTCGCCCATGCCGTGTGCGACGTTGCCGATGAGCTCGTTGCCCGTCGACTCCTCGACGATGATGCCGGCCTCTCCCTCGTCGAGGTCGTTGCCCTCGATCCGGTTGCCGTTCGAGCCGAGGTGGACGACGACGCTGGAGTCGGCGGACCCGACCACAGCGTTGCCCACCACGGTGTTGCTGCTCGCGGCCTCGAGCATGATCGACACGTCGCTGGACCCGGAGATGAGGTTGTCCGCGATGCGGTTCGCGCTCGACGAGACGACCGAGATCGACTCGCCCGAGCTCCCGCTGAGCGTGTTGTCGTGGACGAGCGCGTGCTGCGTGCCGCTCAGGAGCGCGATGCCGCCACCGTTGCCGGCGACGATGTTCCCGCGCACGATGTTGCCCTGGCCGCTTTCGTCAGCGTTCGTCAGCTGGATGCCGGCGAGCTCGTTGAGCTGCAGCGTGAGCGCTGACACGATGTTGTTCGCGGTGCCGTTGCCGAGCTGCACGCCGGCGTCGAACTCCTGGATCGTCCCGTTCGTGATGGTCACGGAGTCGAAGCCGTTGTTGAGCACGCCGAAGCCCAGGCTGGTACCACCGATGGTGTGACCGTCCAGATCGAGCGTGATGCCGTTGGCACCGATGACGAGGCCGTCACCGGTGCACTCGAGCAGGTCGTTCGTGAGCCGCGTGCTCTGGGTGATCACCTGGCCGCAGCTCACGTTCGCGCCGACCGGCGGCGGGCCGACCGTCCACGTGTGGCTCGCGGGTGTCGGGTCGGTGTTGTCGTCGTCGTCCACGGCGCGGACGGCGAACGTGTGGGTGCCCACGCCGAGGCTCGTGTACGACGCCGGAGACGTGCAGGGAGCGAACGCTGCGCCGTCGAGCGCGCACTCGAAGGTGGCGTCGTCCTCGTCCGTCGAGAACGTGAACGTCGCGTCCGTGAGGACGGTGGTGCCGTCGGGGGCCGAATCGATGAACGTGTCCGGCGCCGTCACGTCGAGCGGTGGCGCCTCGACCGTCCAGGTGTGCGCGGCCGGCGTGGCATCGGTGTTCCCTTGCACGTCGGTGGCGCGCACCTCGAAGGTGTGCTCACCGAGTCCGAGCCCGGTGTACGTCAGCGGCGACGTGCAGGCGACGAACGACGCACCGTCGAGCGAGCACTCGAACGTCAGGTTCGGCCCGGGTGTCGAGTTGTCGGACCCGCGGAAGGCGAACGTCGCGCTCGTGCTCGTGCTCGGGTCGGCGGGCGCCTCGGCGATGGTCGTGGTCGGCGCGCTGGCATCGGCGCCTGGCGGACCCGCGACGACGTCCCACGTGTGCACGGCCGGCGTGAGGTCGACGTTGTCGAACGGATCGATCGCCCGCACCTCGAAGGTGTGCGTGCCACTCGGCAACAGGTTGTAGATGATCGGGCTGCCGCAGTCGAGCCAGGTCTCGGAGTCGGGTGGCTGGACGGGGTCCGGCGGCTCACCAGGCTCCGGTGGCTCCGGTGGCTCCGCGGGCGGATCCGGCGGCGCGTCGAGACGGCACTCGAAGCGCAGCGCGGTCGCCGGTGCGACGTTGTCCGACCCGGTGAACGTGAACTGGTGGGCGTCGAAGGTGCTCCCGCCGTTCAGCGGCGTGGTGAGGATCTGGGTATCGGGGGCGGTGAGGTCGGGGGCGACGGGGGGCGCGCCGGGTCCAGGGGTGCACACGACGCCGACGCATTGCTCGGGCTCGCCGTTGCCGCTCGCGGTGTTGCCACCGCCGTCGACGACGAACTCGCCGGCGCTGATGCCGAACGCCGCGTTGTTGAACGCTGCGTTCGCCGTCACCTCGTGGCCACCGGAGGAGACCGAGATGCCGTCCCCGAGGTTGCCGTTGGCCGTGTTGCCCTCGATCACGTTGCCGAGGACCGGGTTGCCGAGCGCGTCGAAGGCTTCACCTTCCACCGCGATGCCGGTGGCGCCGGTGTCGTTGGCGAGGTTGTCGCGGATCACGTTGCCCAGACCACCTTCGACGGTGATGCCGTCGGCCTGGCTCGCCGTAGCGTCGTTGTCCTCGACCAGGTTGTCGTCCGACCCGGCGAGCTGAACGCCCCCCGGGTTGAAGCGGACGTCGTTGCCCGTGATCACGCCGTCGTGGGCGTTGCTCAGTGCGATACCTGCACCCCCACTGGCGTGGGCGGTGTTGTCGATGATCTGGGTCCCGTCGGAGTCCGCGACGCTGATGCTCGAATCGCTCGTCCGGAAGATCGTGTTGCCTTCGAGCCGGTTGCGATGCGATCCAGCGCTGACGAGGAGCCCGGCGTCGCCGGCGTCCGAGATCGTGTTGCCGATCACGACGTTGTCCGACGACCCCTCGAGGAAGATGCCGCCGTCGCTGTCGAGCAGCGGATCGTTGGTCAGCCCGCTGACGGTGTTGCCCTCGAAGCGGTTGTTGCTCGAGTCGAACGAGTAGATCGCCCGACCCAGGTTGCCGCTGAATGTGTTGCCGATGATCGTGCTGCCCTCGGAGCCGCTGAACAGCGCGACGCCGTCACCGTTCAGTGCGAACGTGTTGTTGCGCACGATGTTGCCGTGGCGACCGTCGTCGGCGTCGAGCAGTTCGACGCCGGCGTTGACGTTACCGCGCAGCGTCATCCCTTCGACGACGTTGTAGCGGGCTCCGGCGAGCAGGCGCACACCGAAGCCGAAGTTGAGGACGGTGCCGTTCTTGATGACGACGTTGGCGTGGCCGCTGTTGCGGATGCCGGCGAGCAGGCCGTCCTCCTCACCCGGCTCGAGCAGCGCACCACTCGAGATCGTGTGGCCGTTGAGGTCCACGACGATGTCCGGTGCGCCGATGACGAGGCCTTCACCCAGGCAGCCGATGAGGTCGTTCTGCAGCACGATGCTCTCGGTCAGCACCTGCCCGCACACGACGTTGCCCGGATCACCCGGTGCGGGCGGCGGCGGGGGCGGCGTGCCGGACTCGTCGAAGCGCAAGATGAGCTGCGGGAGCGTCACCTCGGGCGGGTCCTGCGGCGTCTCGCGGCTGAGGAACGCGTGCTCCCCGCCCTCCACGTCGTCCTCGGTGGCGTCACGGATCAGCCAGCCGTTGTTCGGGAGCGAGCCGCTCAGCATGGCCGCCACCTGCGACGTCACGTTCCACTCGCGATACCCGTCACCGGAGGTCGTGGTCACGGGCCCGCCGGTCGTCGCCGGCTGGTTGGTCCACGTGGCCTGGTTCTCGACCCACGCGGCGGCGAGGGGGATCGCCTGCAGCGTGCGCCCGGCGTCGCTCGACCCCGCGTACATCCGCAGCGTGGCCGACTGCAGCGTGCAGTCGGGAGCGTCGTTCGCCAGCGGGAACCGGATCAGCGTGCGAGCGTTCCCGGCGAGGTCGGCCGAGCGCACGACGAGCTGCGGGTTGACGACGAAGTTCTCCGCCGGACTGATCTGGTCGACGTACACGTCGGCCGAGGGCGTGAGGGTGATGTTCGCGAGGTCGCAGTCGAGCGGCGGTGCGACGGTCCACGTGTAGACGGCGGGGCTCGGGTCGATGTTGTCGGCGCCGTCAGCGGCGCGCGCCTCGACCGTGTGGGTGCCGACCGTGAGGTTGGTGAACACGGTCGGGTTCGTGCACTCGAGCCACGCCTCCGGCTCGTTGGTGTCGATCCGGCACTCGACCTCCATGAACTGCGGAGGTGTCTGGTCGTCGGTGACGCCGAACGTGAACGTCGCGCTGTTGCTGTAGCTCGGGTTCGGGGGTGTCTCGAGGAAGAACGTCTGCGGCGGGGTGACGTCGATGGTGCCGCCGAAGCTGTGCACGGCCGGCGTGGGATCGACGTTGCCGGCACGGTCGATGGCGCGCACCTCGAACGTGAACAGCCCGTCCTCGATCAGCTTCACCTGCCACGGGTTCTGGCAGCCGAGCCACGCGAGCTCCGGTGCCGGCGGGGCGGTGGGGTCCGGTGGTTCGGGCGGCTCGCCGATCTCGGTCTCGATCAAGCGGCACTCGAAGAGCAGGAGCTCGGCCGGGGTGGCGTTGTCGGAACCGGTGAACGTGAAGATCGACGTCGCTTCGGTGTCCTGGGTCGGCCCGGTCAGGTACTGCGTGTCCGGTGGCTCGGCGTCCGGTGCCGGGAAGGGTCCTTCGGACTCGAAGGCACCACTGTCGCAGGTGCCGTTCTGCGGGCGAGCAACCCCGCGCTGATCCGTCGCCGGGCAGGGGCCGACGCCCCCGTCGAGGGCCAGGCTCTGCGACTGGATCGCCATCGTCATCGCGGATCCACCGTTGTCCGCGACCGCGTCCAGACCGGGGTTTGCGATGGTGCGGTCGTTCAGCCCGATGAACCCGCAGGACGTGTCACCCTGGAGGTTGCCGCCTTCGGAGCCGATGGCGAAGCTGCAGTTGGGGCCGAGCAGGTTGCCGGCGACGATGCTGTTCCGCAGGATGACGCCCGCGCTCGGCTGCACCGGGAAGTTGATCGAACCGATCTCGCCGCCGAGCCCGCTGGCGACGGGTGAGCTGTTGCCGGCGATCGTCGAGCTCGAGATCCGCACTCCCGCGTCGGCGTCGACGTAGAAGCCACCGCCGCGCACCTGCGCGAAGTTGCCGGCGATGGTGACGTTCTCGTAGCTCGCGTTCGCGTCGCCGAGGCTGTAGACACCGCCGCCCAGGCCGCTGTCGTCGTTCAATCCGACGATCGCGCGGTTGTCCCAGATCAGTGTCCGTTCGATCCGAGTAGCGCCGTCAGCGGCATTGGCGAAACCGCCACCGTTCTCGGCGATGTTGCCCGAGATCGTGGTGTCGATGATGGTGAACTGCCCACTTCCCTGGCTCTCGATGCCGCCGCCGTCGAGGTCGGCTCGGTTCCCCGTGATCGTGAGGCCGGTGAAGGTGACCCGCGCTGCGGCGTTCTGGATGCCACCGCCGCCTGCACCGGCGTGGTTGTTGCGTACGGCTGTGTTCGAGATCGTCACCGAGCCGTTGTTGTCGAGGTAGATCCCGCCGCCCTCACCGGACGCTGAGTTGCCCTCGAAGGTCGCGCCGGAGATCTCGACCACACCCATGCCGCCGGAGGCGAGCGCGCCGCCGTTCGCTGCGCCGGCCCCGCCCTCCACCGCGACTCCCGCCAGGTTGCCGGTGAACGCGGTGCCGGAGATCGTCACGGCCCGCTCGGTCGCCGTCGACACACCGCCGCCGTCGCCGTGCGACGAGTTGCCCGACACGGTGCCGCCGGTCATCGTGAGTCGGGACCTCGAGACGACGCTCACGCCGCCGCCCATGTCGTTGGCAGAGTTGCCCGTCACGGTCACGTCAGCGAGCGTCAGAACGCCCTCGTGATCGCTCCAGACACCACCGCCGCCGCCTTCGACGGCGACGTTGTCGGCGAGCGTCGAGCTCGTCAACGTCACCTGGCTCGGCACGCCGACGAGGCTCAGACCGCCGCCGTTGTACACACCGCCACCGTTGCGACCGGTGTTGCCGGAGATGGTGCTGCCCTGCACCTGCAGGTTGCCGGAGGCGATGTGGATCCCCCCACCGTCGGACGCGGAGGTGTTCCCGGAGACCGTCACACCGTCGAGCGTGAGCGTGCCGCTCGTGACGGAGTAGATGCCGCCGCCGTCTTCCTCGGTGGCGCCGCCGCGGAACGTGACTCCGGAGATGGAGACACCGCCGGCGGTCTCGGTCACGTGGAGGACGCGATCGTTCCCCGCGCCGTCGATGATCGTGCTTCCTGCGCCGGCCCCGACGAGCGAGAGCGGACCGGTGATGTCGAGGTCGCCGGTCGCCGAGAGGTCCTCCGCGGCGCCGAACAGCGTGAGCTGGTACACGCCGGCGGGCACCTGGATCGTGTCCGGGCCGGCGAGCGCGTTCGCCTCCTGGATCGCGGCGCGCAAGCTGCAGACCCCCGCCCCCGTGCTGCACGTACCGTCGCCCGGGTTGGTGTCCGGAGCGTCGATCGTCGTGGCGACGGTCAACGTCGTCGCGGCGGACGCCGCCTCGATCGGCACGAGGCCGAATGCGGTCGGCGCGACGAGCGCCATCCCGACGATGATCCGGACCGCGCGATGCCGTCCCCCGTGGCGCACTCGGATGAACGAACCAGCGGGGATCCGCTGCCGTGTCGCGCCGAAGCACTCGCCCTTCATGCCCACCCTCCCTACTGGGCCTCGGCCCAGAACCTGAGCGTTCTCTCATCTGCAGGTTGGACCGCACGTTGGATCGCGGAGATAAAGGAGCGATAAGAGGACGATGAGGATCGAGCACTCAGCGTGAAGAATCCGGCGGAGTCGACCACGTAACAGGTGATGCTGCGCGCGTAGCGTGAGAGCTCGACATATCCCCGTCAGCGCGCGACCGTCGGCGCGACCTCAGCCAGGTGGCTGGCGGTGGTCCGAGGTGGCGCGGAGCCGGTAGCCCACACCGCGCACGGACTCGATCACGCCGTCGCCGACCTTCTTGCGCAGGGCGCCGACGTACACGTTGACGACGTTCGACCCCGGCTCGGCGGCGTACCCCCACACGTGAGCGAGCAGCTGCTCGCGGCTCAGCACGTGGTCGGGATGCCGCAGGAAGACCTCGAGGAGCGCGAACTCGCGCGCCGTGAGGTCGACGAGCTGGTCGTCGACGTGCGCCCGCCGCGTGCGGACGTCGAGTCGCACCGAGCCGACCTCGATCACGGTCGGTTCCTCGGTGCCCGGAGTGCGGAGCCGGGCCCGGACCCGAGCAAGGAGCTCCTCGAAGCGGAACGGCTTCGTCATGTAGTCGTCGGCACCCACGTCCAGGCACGCGACTGCGTCTCGGAGCTCGGGTCGGCCCGTCAGGACGAGGACCGGGATCGTCCGTCCGCGGCGGCGCATCTCCTGCAGCACGTGGAACCCTTCGCGCTCCGGCAGCGCCATGTCGAGGATGAGCAGGTCGAACCCGTCCGTCAGGCTGAGCTGCGCCGCTTGCGTGCCGGTGTCCGCGACGAACGTCGAGTAGCCGCTCGAGCGAAGGCCCTTCTCGAGGAACGACGAGATCAACGGGTCGTCCTCGGCGATCAGGATCCGAGACACCGCATCATCTCCTCGGCAGCACGACGGTGAAGCGCGCGCCCTGGCCGGGCTCGCTGACGAGCCCCACTCGACCGCCGTGTGCCTCGGCGATCGTGTGCACGATGGCGAGGCCGAGTCCGGCGCCGCGGTAACGCCGGGCTGCGCCCTCGCCGCGGACGAACTGACCGAAGATGCGACCGGCATCGGCCGCGGTCACGCCGATCCCGGTGTCCTCGACCTGGATGAGCACCTCGTCCGCATGGAGCTCGACGCCGATCGAGATGACGTCGCCCGGCTGCGTGTGGTTCACCGCGTTGTCCGCGAGGTTGAGCACGGCCTCGGTGAGGCGGTCGCGGTCGGCGAGGAACGTCCCCGGCGACGCCTCAGCCACCCGCCAGGTCCGCTCACCGAGCGCGCTCGCCTTGGCGACGACCTCGTGCGCGAACAGCTCGGCGTCGATCAGCCCCGGCACGAGGAAGTCGGGGCGCACCGACTCGGCGAGCGACTGGAGGTCGTCGACCATCCGGCCGAGGCGGGCCAGCTCGTCGAGCACGAGCGGGATGACGACGCGGCGCTCCTGCTCGCTGTCGCCGAGCAGCTCCAAGTGGCCCGTCGCCACCGTGAGCGGGGCTCGCAGCTCGTGGCCGGCCGCGCGCACGAAGTCGAGCTGGTCGCGGTGGTAGGCGTCCAACCGGTCGAGCATCGCGTTGAACGTCTCCGCCATCTCTGCCGCCTCGCCCGGGCCGGACACCTTGATGCGCGCCGCTCGATCGGAATCGGAGATCGACCGTGCGGTCTCCGTGAGCTGGCGCACGGGTGCGAGCACGCGACCGGCGAGGAACCAAGCGCAGATCGCTGCGAGCAGCACGATGCTCACCGCCACCGCGGCCCCGTAGGTCTGCAGCTCCTCGATGCCGCGCCGCTCGGCGGTGGGGAGAATCGTGACGACGAAGGCACCGGACTCACCGCCCAGCTCGAACCGCACGGCACGGAAGTCTGCCGTGCCGAGCGGCGTGGAGAAGCGTCCCCTCAGCTCGGTGGCCGGCCCCTCGGAGAAGGCAGCCCACACCGCGAGCTCCTCGGGCGGCAGCTCGCGTCCGGGGAAGCTGCGCAACCGGTCCCGATGGAGCTCGCCGTCGAGGAAGCTGACGAACGCCTCCTCGACGCTCGGCACGTTGCGGTCCATGAACACGTCAAAGGCACGGCTCAACGAGGCGAACGGCATCGCGGTCAACGGATCGATGCCGTTCGTCACGAGGTTCTCGGCCTCGAGCACCTCCTGCTCGAGCGCCTCCTGCGTCCGGTTGTCCAGCCGCACCTGGAGGACCTGGCGGATGCCGAGGATCGTCACGGCGGCGGAGACGACGAGCAGCACGAGGTAGGCGGCGACCATCCGGCTGCGAGTGCTGCCGAGCACGCCGCCGCGTGCGGGTATGGCGACCGACGCGAGCGGCGCGAGCGGCGCGAGCGGCGCGAGCGGCGCGACATCGTCAAGAGCCGGTGCAAGCGCGGGTGTGCGTGGAGCCGCCGGTGCACGCTCGAGCGCGACGGGCGACGAGCCGGCCGGTGCGAGCGAGTCGCGCGTGCCGAACCACGTCAGACCGCGGGGCGCGACGGAGGTGATCTCCTCGTCGCCCCGTGGTGCCGCCATGCGCTCGTCCCCTTCTCGGCTCGTGAACCGATACCACGAACGGTGTTCGAGCGCTAGACCTCCATTGAGCTTCGACCTCGAGTCGAGGTCGAGACATGTCGGGTCGCGGGCAGCCGCCGTCGATCACGTCGTCCCCGGTCCTGCTACCGTTTGCCTCGCCCGGAGCCGCGGGGCTCGGAGGCACGGCTCACCGGGGGAAGGGTGCCTGCGGAGATGGCCATCGCTGAAGCCCGCCACCCGCAGGGGCTGTTCGGGAGCATCCGCTTCAGGATCCTCGCGGCCGTCGTCGGCCTGCTCGCGGCGTCGGCGGCGGTGTCGATCATCGTCCTGCGCGATGTGCTCCACGACCGGCTCGACGAGGAGATCACCGTCAACCTGCGCCAGGAGGTCGAGGAGCTCGAGCTGCTCGCCGGCGGGATCAACCCCCGTACCGGGGGTCCGTTCGGCGACGACGTGGCGGCGATCTTCGACGTGTACTTCTCGCGCGAGGTCCCCGACGAGGGCGAGACGCTGCTCGCCTTCGTCGGCGATCGCCTGTACGGCAACGCGCGGTCGAACGATGCGGTGCCGGCGGGGGAGCTCGACGACGCGATCGCGTACTGGCTGGCGTTGACCGAGCGCGAGGAGGGGCGCATCGGGACCAGCGCTGGGCAGGCCCAGTACGTCGCCTTGCCGTTGCGCGATGGAGACCAGCACGGACTGTTCGTCGCCGCCAACTTCCCCGCCTTCGAACGGAGCGAGATCGACGACGCCGTGCGGACGCAGGCGATCACGCAGTTCGTCACGATCCTGGGCGCGTCGCTCATCGGCCTCGCGCTCGCAGGTCGGGTCCTTCGTCCACTGCGTTCGCTGGCCGACACCGCGCAGCGGATCTCGGAGACCGATCTCACCCGCCGCATCCCCGTGCGGGGCGACGACGAGGCCTCACGGATCGCGACCGCGTTCAACGACATGCTGGGCCGCCTCGAGGCCGCGTTCGCCACCCAGCGGCAGTTCCTCGACGACGCCAGTCACGAGCTCCGGGTCCCGCTGACGGTGGTGCGCGGCAATGTCGAGATCCTCGAGCTCGAACCCGACGCTGAGGAACGGGCAGCGATGGTCACGGTGATCACGAACGAGATCGAGCGGATGAACCGCATCGTCGAAGATCTCCTGCTCCTGGCGAGAGCAGAGCGACCGGGCTTCCTCGCCGTGGAGCCGGTCGACCTGCTCGAGCTCACGACGAACGTCCATCGGAAGGCGTCGGTCCTGTGCGCTCGCGAGTGGCGACTGGAAGAGGTCGCGCACGCCGTCATCCTCGCTGACGAGCAGCGACTGATCCAGGCGATGCTGCAGCTCGCGCAGAACGCGTGTCAGCACACCGAGGAAGGGTCGACCGTTCGGATCGGCTCCCACCTCGAGAACGGCGACGTGGTGCTGTGGGTCCACGACGACGGCCGAGGTGTTCCCCTGGGCGAGGGGGAGCGAGTCTTCCAACGCTACGTGAAGGGATCGGATCGCCCTGCGGGGAGCGGGCTCGGGCTCGGGCTGTCGATCGTGGCCGCGATCGCGACGGCGCACGGCGGGCGTGCCCACCTCGCACCCAGTGAGCGAGGGGCGCGGTTCGAGATCAGGGTGCCCGCCGCGCCCGTGGCCGACCGTGAGCTCATCGGCTAGCCACGGGCGTTGGCGGGCGTCGGGATCCGGGCGAGAGATCCCGACGCCGCTCGCCACGAAGATCCTCACCCCACGACGTGAGACTTCTGTGAGAGGCGGATGAGGATTCTCTCCTCTGGCGCGAGCTCGACCACATGAGAGAACTCTCTTCCGTCTCTCATCCTCAACCCACGAAGGTCCGCCATCGTCGACGTCATGACGTTCGACGACCCATTGCTCCCGGCCGCGACGTACCTCACCGGGGTCGACGCGACGGACGTGATCACCCCTGCGATCGCCGCTGCGGGCGGGCGACTGGCGACGCTGCGCCCGAACCAGGTGATCTACCGTCCCGGCCACGAGTTGGTCGTGTCGTTCGCAGCGACCGTGGCGTGGGGTGGCCGCGACCCGATCGCCGAGACGCTCCTCGCCGCGACGACGTCGACCGGCGAGCCTGCCGGAACGGTCCCGGTGGAGGCTGACAACCTCCGTGTCGGTGTCTGGCGTTATCCGTTCGACCCGTCGCTGCCAGGTCTGGCAGATGCGGTCGTGCCCGGTCCGGTCGCAGCATTGCTCGGCGTACCTGCTGGCGATCTGCGCCTGGAAGTGCGGACGTTCCGACCGTGCCGGCGGGCGGTCGTGCACGCGACGTGGCCGGGCGGCGAGGCCTACGTCAAGGTCGTGCGGCCGGCCGAGGCAGCCGATCTGGTGGACCGTCACCGGCGGCTGGCGACCGGAGGCGTACGGGTGCCCGAGGTCGTCGCCGTCGACGAACGGCGGGGTCTCGTCGCGCTCGAGGCGCTGGGCGGGATCGATCTCCGCACCCGCCTGCTGAACGGCGGACCGCTCCCCACGGCGGACGACCTGCTGTCGGTGACCCGCCGCTTCGCCGCGGTCGACCTGCCTGCCGGTCAGGACGGATGCGTCTCCCTGCTCGCCGCCGCGCCACGCCACGCGGCGATGCTCGCTCGGGTGCTCCCGGGCGCGAAGCCGCGGATCGAGGCGCTCATCGAAGCGCTCGGCCAGGCGGAGGCCGATCCTCGGACCTTTGCCACCGTGCACGGTGACCTCCACGAGGCACAACTGCGCGTCGGCGACGATGGCGCGATCGTCGGCGTGCTCGACGTCGACGATGCCGGTCCCGGTGATCCAGTCGACGATCTCGCTCGCCTGCTCGGCCACCTCACCGCGCTCGCGATCCTCAGTCCTCGCGGCCGTGAACGAACGAGCGCCTACGTCCGCCGGTTGCGGTCCGGGCTCGTCGGGACGGTCGACGGTGCCCGGCTCGACCGCCGGGTCAGTGCTGCCTTGGTCGGGCTCGCAACCGGCCCCTTCCGCACCCAAGCGACCGACTGGCCCCGGCTCGTCGGTGAGGTGCTCGACGCCGCGAACCACTGGCTCGCCGATGAGAGAACCCTCAGCACCGCCTCATGACCGCCCCATCGGCGGGCGCGACAACTGCACCAACGGGCGGCGATGTCGCCCACGAAGGAGAGGATCCACGATGAACCCCCAACACAAGCGTCTGAACTGGAAGGTCGCAGCGGCTGGAGGTGCGCTCGCCGGCTTGGTCGTGAGTGGCACCGCCTTCGCCGACGGTGGCGGACCTGATCTGCCAGTCGTGAACGACGTCCAACTCGTGCCGGTCGACAGTCTCGCCTCCCCCGGCTCGGAGGTCGTGACGACGACCATCGCGCCAGCCCCTGCGCTGCGCGACACGTCGAACATCGTGTCCGTCACCACGCCGACGCCGGCACCGGCTCCGTCGGTGGTCGACACGTCGAACACGGTGTCAGTGCCGACGCCCGCTCCGGACCCCGCGGCGCCGGTGCCGGTGCCCGTTGCTCCGGCCCCCGCCCCGATCGACACGTCGAACACCGTGTCGGCGTCGGTGCCGCCCCCCGCTGCGGATCTCGCACCCGCACCCGCACCGGCGCCGGCGCCGGACAGCGTCAGCGTCGGCAGCGTCGGCAGCGTCGGCAGCATGGGCAGCGTGAGCGTCGGCAGCGTCGACTGAACGAACGTGCGTCCCGGCTCGTCGCCGTGGCCCGGCCCACCGTGGGCCGGGCCACGGTCGCGTTCAGGCCAGGAACTGGACGATGACGATCTTCGCGATCATCGCGACCGGGAAGACCAGCGCGTACGCCTGGTTGACGCGCTCGTCACCGACGGTGCGCTCGCCGACGTAGGCGAGCGCCGCCGGTTGGGTCTCGATGCCGGCGAGCATCCCTGCCGAATCCAGCACGTTGCGGCGGAGCACGACCTCGACGGCGAGCGGGATCGCGCCGGCGAACAGCGCCGAGACGACGAGGCCGGCGACCACCAGCTCGAGGCCGCGACGGGTCACCACTGCATCCGCGAACGCCGTGCCCGAGCCGAGACCGGCGCAGGCGAGGAACATCAGGATCCCGAGCTGGCGCAGGACGAGGTTCGCGCCGTGCGCGATCTGCCACGTGACCGGTCCGCTGCGGGAGACGAAGCCGAGCACGAGCCCGACGACCAATGGTCCGCCGCCGGCGCCGAGCTCCAGTTCGAGACCACCGGGGAGCGGCACGTTCACGGCGCCGAGCAGCAACCCGGCCGCGATGCCGAGCGCGAATCCGACCGGGTCGACCTCGCTGAGCCGCCGCTCCGAGTCGCCGAACAGACGAGCCACGGCTCCGATCTCGTCGATCGGGCCGACCACGCGAACGCGATCACCGAGCTGGAGCAGCAGGTCGTCGTGGGCGACCAGATCGTCGTCCCCGCGCCGGACCCGCGTCACCGTCACGCCGTGCCGGCGGACGAGGTCCAGGTCGGCCAACCGGCGCCCGGCCATGCGGCGGTTGGACACGACGATGCGGCGGAAGTCGAGCACGCTGCGGTCGAGCGGCAGGTGCCGGTCGCTGCGTTCGCCCGCCGCCTCGCAGAACGCGGCGACGGCCGCATCCGGGCCGACGACGACGACGGCATCGCCGACCTGGAGACGCCGGCCGCCGCTCGCCACGGACACGTTGCCGTCGTGCTCGATCCGGCTGAAGCCGATGTGCGGATACTGCTCGGCGAGCTCCGCCAGGCTCGGGAGCCCGCCGTTGCGAACGATGACGGTCCAACTGATGATCCGTTCCGCTCGCGGCGCCGGCGGTGGCGGAGCGAGCTTGGCGGGCAGCGGCAGCCGCCGGCCGAGCAGCAGGGTCGCAACGACGAGCATCGCCACGACAGCGGCGGGATAGGTCAACGAGTAGGCGATGACCGGATTGCCGGCGGTGAGTGCGTCCGTCGCCGCCTGGAGCGCCGGCGTGTTCGTGGTGCTGCCGGCGAAGAGTCCGGCCCGGTCCGCGGCCGGCAGGTCGAGGATCGCTGCCGCGAGCGCACAGAGGCCGGCGAGGCCGCCGATGAGGGCGACGGTGAGCGCAGCGGCCTGCGCGCCGCCGCGTCGCAGTCCGCCGAAGAACGCCGGCCCGGACGCGAGGCCGACCGTGTAGGTGAACAGGACGAGGCCGAGCTCGCGGAGCAGGCCGAGCCCCTCCGCACCGCTGAGCGACTCGTCGATCGCGCCGATCGCGAGGCCGACGAACAACGCTGCGGCGGGACCGAGCGCCATGCCCTTGAACCGCAGCGCGCCGACTGCCGCCGCCACGCCGATGACCACGAAGACCAGGAGGACGGAGTCGTCGGCGAAGACTTCGACCACGGACGCACCCTAACCCGCCCGCCCAACCACCGGCCCGCCCACCCGACCGCTGTCCGGGTGCTCCAACGTCACCAGCGGTGTCGCGCACCCAGGGAGCTCGTCTCACCCGAGGCGGCTGCGGGCCCGGCGCGCGGCCCAGTCCCGCGCTCGCCGGGTTCTCTGCTCGCCGACGACTCCCGACCGGTTCTCCGCTCCCATCCGGACATCCAACGACCTCGCCCGATCAGAGATCGGGGGTGGTGACGCGGATGAGCAGAGAAACGGTGTGTGGCTGGGTCTCGTCGGCTTGCTGACGACGTCGCACCAGCACACTCCGGCGGCTCCAGCGTCACCAGCCGTGACGCGCAACCACGGAGCTCGATTCACCCCAGGCGTCGCGACGCGGGCCGGCCCCCACGCCCGGGGGGATCGGGGGTGGGGGCCAGGCCAGGGTGGGCTCGGGCGTGCGGGGCGGCTGCTGGCCGAGCTCGGCGTCGGGCGGGTTACGCGGCGGGTGGTTCGTGCCGCGGGCGGGTGCTTCGCTGGAGGGCGTCCTGCCACGTCGAAGCCGGACGCTGCAGGAAGTAGGCCGGGGATCCTGCTGGCCGGTTGGAGCGCGGCGAGCGGAGCGGCAGGACGGACGAGGGCGAGACGAAGATCACGGGACTGCTCCTTGGGGGATGTTGCATGGGCATCCAGCTGTACGCCCGAACATCGGCCGCGGTTCGCGCCCGAGGACGTGACCGACGCGACACCGTCGCCGGCGAACCTCCTCCGCGGTCCAGGCGTACGGGCCAACCATGCAGACGTTCAGCGAATCTCCCACCGAATCACATTCACTCGCTCGGTCCGCGTCTCCCGAGCCGTCGGCCCTCGAGCGCGACGACCGGACCTCGCTGGTCCGCCACGTCCGAGGCGTCGAGACCCCTGTCCCGGGTGCCTGGTTGCTCCCACCGGCGCGCGTCGAGCTCGGTTTCGGCGCGTTCGCCCCACAGGCCCGCCGCCAGCCCGTCCTGAGATCGTCGGGCGCGCTGACCGTGCGCGAGGACCCGCTGCGGTCGTCGCTCGAGCTCGAGATCCTCCTCCCCGACGGCATCATCTGGTTCCTGGGCCAGCCGATCCACATCAGGTCGTCGAACCACGCCATGTCGGTGTGGACGATCGCCGGTGCGGTTGACGGCGCCGCAGGCAAGCACGCTGTCGCTGCCACGCTCGAGTACCACGGTGTGTTCCGCAACCGTGAAGCGGCGTGGGCGCACTTCGAGGTCGCGGCGAACATCGGCGCCCCGAGGCGTGAGCAGTCGTTCCTCCGCCGGCGCGGCCGGCCGGCGACGCCGATCCACGTGGCGGGTCAGCTGCTCCCGATCCTCGACGTTGCCTGACCGACACCGAGCGGCGTCGGCCGCTCCAGATAATCGTCGACGAACGCCGTCGACGGCGCGTCGCCGGGCGCGGCAGCGCGCCCGAGACGCGTCGCCAGCAGTGAGACGCCGACGCCGCTCGCGACGAGCAACCACCAGACCCGGTGGAAGCCGTCGAGCGCGTCGCCCGGCGCGAGCCCGGTGGTGAACGCCACCACGAGCGCGACGCCGAACGTCGCGCCGAGGTTGCGGATCGCCTGGTTGATCGCGGACCCCGACCCGAACTGATCGGGTGGCAGGCGCTGCACCGCCGCCGACGAGAGCTGGGGCAGGCACAGCGAAACGCCGAGACCGGTCAGCACGACACCAGGCAGGTAGATCCCGACGTAGTCCGGCGTCGTGCCGGCGGCGACGAGGAGGTACCCGCCCCCGGCCGCCCAGACGAGCCCGCCGGGGACGAGCAGTCGCCGCTGCCCGATCCGCCCGGCGAGCCGGCCGAAGAACGGCGCGGTCGCCGCCACGATCAACGGGCCGACGGAGATCGCGAGCCCGGCCTTCATGATCGAGTAGCCCCACACGCGGGTGAGGAACAGCACGTTGCCGAGGAACATCGCGTTGAACCCCGTGGCGAAGACGACCGTGGCGGCGTTCGCCCAGCGGAAGTTCCGGGAGCGGAACAGCGACAGGTCCACGAGTGGGTTCGTCACGCGGCGGCAGCGCTGGACGAACACGACGATCAGCGCCGCCGCGCCTGCGAGCGTGCCGAGGAAGCGCCCGCTCCCCCACCCCCACACGTCCGTCTGCACGATGCCGTAGGCGGCCAACGCCAGGCCGCCGGCGAGCAGCACCACGCCGGCGGGGTCGGGCAGTCGCCCCGGGTTCGCCTCTCGCCCCTCGGGCAGCACCCGCCGCCCGAGGAGGACACTGACGATGCCGACCGGCAGGTTGATGAAGAACGCCCAACGCCAGCCGAGGTGCTCGACGACGAAGGCGCCGAGCGTCGGACCGGCCGCACCGGCCACGGCGCCGACCGCACCCCAGACGGCGACGGCCACGGGGATCTTCTCGCGCGGGAAGGTCTGCAGCACGAGCGCGAGCGAGGCGGGCACCAGCGCCGCAGCGCCGACGGCCTGGCCGATGCGCGCGACGACGAGCAACGCCGCGTTCGGGGCGACCCCGCAGAGCATCGACGCGATCGTGAAGACGACGACCGCGGCGAGGAACGTGCGCCGCCGGCCGACTCGGTCGGCGAGCCTCCCGGCGGGCACGAGCAGCGCAGCGAACACGATCGTGTACGCGTTCAGCACCCACGACAGCGAGCTCGCGCTGACGTCGGCGAAGTCCGCGGAGATCGACGGGAACGCGACGAACAGGATCGTCGTGTCGAGGAACACCGCGAACACGGCGAGGCTCGTGGAGAGCAGCACCACCCACGGGTTGCGAGCGATCGTCGGCGCGCTCACCGCGCGCCGCCGTTCGGCGGGAACACCATGCAGGTCGTCGTGCCATGGGCCATGAGCCGACCGGCGGCATCGACGATCCGCCCCTCGGCAGTCGCCGTCCGCCCGCCGCGGTGCACGATCGATCCCGTCGCCGTGATGCGGCCGGGCTCGAGCGGGATCGCACGCACGTAGTGCACGTGGAGGTCGAGCGTCGTGTAGCGCTCACCGGCGCGGAGCAACGAGTGGACCGCGCAACCCATCGCGCTGTCGAGGAGCGTCGCGGCGATGCCACCGTGGACGGTGCCGAGCGGGTTGCCGAGCTCCGGGCGGGTTTCGAGCGTGAAGGCGACCCGGCCCTCCTCCAGCTCGCCGAGCTCCATGCCGAGCAGGCGGCCGACGCCCGGGGGCGGGAGCTCGCCGCCCAAGGCGGCTCGGAGCTGCTCGAGCCCGGTCATCGTCGCGGGATCAGTCATCGTCGCGGGATCGAGGGCAATGGTGACGGTCATCGGGGGATCCTCCGCAGGCTGGTTGACACGGTTCTGGCGGCACGGTCGGGAACTGGTCAAGTAAGTTCGAAAGCTGAACTTAGTCAGTTCAGAACCTGAACGCAACCTGGTATGCTGATGTCATGCGATGGAACGACATCGGCGAGGCGCGCTGCTCCGTTGCTCGGGCGCTGTCCGTGGTGGGCGACCGCTGGACGATGCTCCTCGTGCGCGAGGCGTTCCTCGGGACCCGCCGCTTCGATGACTTCCAGCGCAACACGGGCGCGAGCCGGGCGATCGTGACGGAACGGCTGCGCGAGCTCGTCGCCGAGGACGTGCTCGACCGGGTGCAGTACCAGGACCATCCGGAGCGCTTCGAGTACCGCCTCACCGCCAAGGGGCGCGACCTCTACCCCGTGGTCACCGCGCTGCTCGCCTGGGGCGATCGTTGGGCGCCGTCGCCCGGCGGTCCACCGGTCACGCTCGTCCACAAGGAGTGCGGCGCGACGATCCACCCCGAGCTCGTCTGCCCGGAGTGCGGCGGGCCGGCGTCGGCACGTCACATGCGTGCCGTCGTCGATCGCCCGACCACGTGACCGCGGTGCGGATCGCACCGTCTCGATAACGTCGCAGCGATGGGCCTGCGGGGTGTCGCCAGCCTCCCGATGTACCCGTTCCCGGAGCTGCGCCGCGACTGGGATGCGCTCTGGGCGGCGGTGCACCGCCGGCTCCCGGCGAGCCGCGCCGCGCTCGCCTGGAGCGACGACGCCCAGGCACTCTGGCACTCTCCCGACCTCGCACTGAGCCAGGCGTGCGGATGGCCACTCGTCACCGACCTGTCAGGACGGGTGCGGTCGATCGGCACCTTCGATCCGAGGATCCCCGACGCGTCCGGCGGCCGCTACCGCAGCGTGCTCGTCGCCCGTCGGGCGGCGCCACTGGCGGAGCTCGCCGGTGGTAGCGCCGCGGTCAATGCCACGGACAGCTTGTCGGGATGGATCAGCCTCCTCGCCGCGTTCCGCGCCGCGTGCACGCCATGGCACGGAACCGCCGTCACGACCGGCGCCCACGTGCTGAGCATCGAGGCGGTGCGTGACGGCAGAGCGGACGTGGCCTCGATCGACGCGGTGACGTTCGCGCTCGTCGGTGATCTCCACCCGGACGCGCTGCGCGGGCTCATGGTCGTCGGGCGTGGACCGCGGGTGCCGTGCCTGCCCCTGATCGTCCCCGCCGGCGCCACCGACGACGAGGTCGCGCTGTGGCGTGATGCGCTCGCGGCGGCGAGCACCGAGCCGGCAACCGCCGGTGCCCGGCGCCGGCTACGGATCCGCGGCTTCGTACCGCTCGACGACGAGGACTACGGCATGCTCGCACGGCTGGCACCGGTGATCGACGAACGTTGACCAGCCGGACCGGGATCGGGCTTCACGCGGCGACGCTCGCCGGAACCGGCGCGGTGGCAGCAGCGAGCGGCTCGGCCAGCTCGCGCCGCTCGATGATGTGGTCGACCAGGCCGTACTCGACCGCCTGCTCGCCGCGCACGATGAAGTCGCGGTCCATGTCGCTGACGATGCGCTCCTCCGCCTGTCCGGTCGCGGCCACCAGGATGCCGACCATCCGTCGCCGCATCTCGACCATCTCGGCCACCGCGATCTCCATGTCCGTGCTCTGCCCCTGTGCTCCCCCGTGCGGCTGGTGCACCAGCACGCGGGCGTTCGGCAGGGCGTAGCGCTTGCCGGGCGTGCCTGCGGCGAGCAGCACCGCGGCGGCCGACGCTGCCTGACCGACGCAGATCGTCACGACGTCCGGTGCGATGTACTGCATCGTGTCGTGGATCGCGAACAGCGCGGTGACGTCGCCGCCAGGTGAGTTGATGTAGAGCGAGACGTCGTGCTTCGTCGACTCCGACTCGAGGTGCAGCAGCTGCGCGATCACGAGGTTGGCGACGTTGTCGTCGATCGCCGTCCCGAGGAACACGATGCGGTTCGCCAGGAGGCGCGAGTAGATGTCGTACGCCCGCTCCCCTCGCTGGGTGGACTCGATCACGGTCGGGATCAGCATCGCTCGCCTCCATCTGTCATGTGCAACTCAACGGTTGCATCTCAATCTAGGCATGAGCGCCACGATGTGCAACCACACAGTTGCGGTATCGTGCACACATGGAACCGGTGGTGCTCACTCGCGACGTGATCCTCGACGTACCCGTCGACGACCTCTGGCAGCTCGTGGCCGACCCCGATGGGTTGACCGCATGGCTCGGCGACGCGGTCGAGCTCGACGTCCGCCCAGGCGGCGTCGGCATCGTCCGGGACGGCGGCGGCGGCGACGACGGCAGCGCCGTGCGCCACGTGCGCGTCGACCGCGTCGAGCCGAGGCGGGACCTCGCGTTCACGTGGTGGCCCGCCGACGACCGCGACACCGCATCACAGGTCGTGTTCGAGCTGACGGACGTGCCCGGCGGCGGCAGCCGCCTGCACATCACCGAGACGCTGCTCGGACCCGTCCCGCCGGCGAACGCTGCCGTGCTCGCGAGCGCGGCGCAGACCGCCTGGGAGGTCCGGGTCCTGTCGCTCTGGGCGTGCTCGGTCGCCGCCGCGCTCGTCTGAGGTGAGTGAAGCCGCGCGCCGGGAGAGCGGCCTGCTCGACGACCTGTTCGGCGCGCTCGCCGACCCGACCCGCCGGGCGCTGCTCCAACGTCTCCTGCAACACGGGCCGGAGACCGCGACCCGACTTGCCGTCGACTGGCCGCTCAGCCGCCAGGCCGTGGTCAAGCACCTCCAAGCTCTCGTCGAGGCCGGCCTCGCGACCCCCCAGCGTGAAGGCCGCGAGGTCCGCTACGCAGCCACGCCAGAACCGCTGTCGAGCGCGCTCGCCTGGCTGCTCGAGTCGAGCGCGCACTGGGATCAGCGGATCGAGCGCCTCCGCCGCTCGACGGCCGGCATCAGTCCAGGTCGAAGCGGTCGAGGTTCATGACCTTGGCCCATGCAGAGGCGAAGTCCTGCACGAACTTCTGCTGCGCGTCTTGGCACCCGTAGACCTCGGCGATCGCTCGGAGTTGGGAGTTCGAACCGAAGACGAGGTCGACGGCGGTGCCCGTCCACCTGACCTCGCCGGTCGCGCGGTCGCGCCCTTCGTAGGTGTGCTCGGTGGAGGACTGCTTCCACGCCGTGCTCATGTCGAGCAGGTTCACGAAGAAGTCGTTGGTCAGCGTCTCGGGCCGGCCGGTGAGGACACCGTGGGCGGCGTGCCCGGCGTTCGCGTTCAGGACGCGAAGGCCGCCGACGAGCACCGTCATCTCCGGAGCGGTCAACGTCAACAGGCTCGCCCGATCCACCAAGAGCTCCTCGGGCCGCCGCTTGTCTCCGCTTCGGAGGTAGTTGCGGAACCCGTCAGCGGTCGGTTCGAGCACGGCGAAGGCGTCCACGTCGGTCTGCTCCTGCGAGGCGTCGGTGCGTCCCGGGGAGAAGGGAACCTGGACGTCGTGCCCGGCGTTCTCGGCCGCCTGCTCGATCGCAGCGCACCCGCCGAGCACGATCAGATCGGCGACGGAGACCCTCTTCCCGGCGGGCTGCGAGCTGTTGAAGTCGGCCTGGATCTGCGCCAGGGTCGCCAGCACCGTCCCCAGTTCGGCCGGGCTGTTGACCTCCCAGTCCTTCTGCGGAGCGAGACGGATGCGGGCACCGTTGGCGCCGCCGCGCTTGTCGCTGTCACGGAAGGTCGACGCCGAGGCCCAGGCGGTCGAGACCAGCTGGGAGACCGACAGTCCGGACGCGAGGATCCTGCTCTTCAGGGCCGCGATGTCCTGTTCGTCGACCAGCTCATGATCGACGGCGGGGACCGGGTCCTGCCAGATCAGCTCCTCGTCGGGGACCTCCGGCCCGAGATACCGCGAGACGGGTCCCATGTCGCGGTGGGTGAGCTTGTACCACGCCCTGGCGAAGGCGTCGGCGAACTCGTCCGGGTGCTCGTGGAAGCGCCGCGAGATCGGCCCGTAGATCGGGTCGATCCGCAGGGCGAGGTCCGTCGTCAGCATGACGGGTGGGTGCCGCTTCGACGGATCGTGAGCGTCCTGCACCGCATCAGCCGCAGCGGGATCCGTCGGGACCCACTGCCACGCACCGGCCGGGCTCTTCACCAGATCCCAGTCGTAGCCGAACAGGGTCTCGAAGAAGCTGTTGTCCCACGTGGTCGGGGTGGGCGTCCATGTACCCTCGAGCCCGCTGGTGATCGTGTCGCCGGCCTTCCCGCTGCCGAAGGTGTTCCTCCAGCCGAGGCCCTGCTCCTCCAGGCCGGCACCCTCGGGCTCACGGCCCACGTACTCCGCCGCGTCGGCGGCACCATGGGTCTTGCCGAAGGTGTGCCCGCCGGCGATGAGGGCAACCGTCTCCTCGTCGTTCATCGCCATGCGCGCGAACGTCTCCCGAATGTCCCTGGCGGCGGCGAGCGCACTCGGGACACCGTTCGGCCCCTCGGGATTCACGTAGATCAAGCCCATCTGCACCGCGCCGAGCGGATTCGCGAGCTCGCGATCGCCGCTGTAGCGCTCGTCTCCCAGCCACGTGTCCTCAGGCCCCCAGTAGATGTCCTCTTCGGGCTCCCAGACGTCCTCACGCCCGCCGCCGAAGCCGAACGTGTCGAAGCCCATCGACTCCAAGGCGACGTTCCCGGCGAGGATCATCAGGTCGGCCCACGAGATCTTCCGGCCGTACTTCTGCTTGACCGGCCACAGCAGACGGCGCGCCTTGTCCAGGTTCGCGTTGTCCGGCCAGCTGTTGAGCGGTGCGAAGCGCTGCGTGCCGGAACTCGCACCGCCCCGACCGTCGTGGATGCGGTAGGTGCCGGCGCTGTGCCACGCCATCCGGATGAACAGCGGTCCGTAGTGGCCGTAGTCGGCCGGCCACCAGTCCTGCGACGTCGTCATCACCGCGTCGATGTCCGCCTTCACGGCAGCGAGATCGAGGCTCCCGAACTCAGCGGCGTAGTCGAACTCCTCACCCATCGGATCGATCAGCGGCGAGTTCTTGCCGAGCGGCCTCAGGTTCAGCTGATCCGGCCACCAGTGCTGGTTCGCCATCGAACCAGCGGCCGAGTGACGATGGCTCAACACCGGGCACTTGGCGCTCGGCGCCTGCTCCTCGTCAGTCGTCGCGACCGGGCCTGTCTCTTCGTTGCTCATGATGAACCCTCTCTGGTCAAGTGCTGATGATGTCGCTCTCGTGCATCGCTGTCGCCGCCGCCGCGTCCTGGCAGGCGGGGCAGGAGCCCCAGTAGATGACCTCGGCTTCGTCGATGGTGAACCCGTGATCATCGGCCGCTTCCAAGCACGGCCTGCTCCCCACCGCGCAGTCGACGTCGACCGTGCGACCGCAGCTGCGACAGACGAGGTGGTGGTGGTTGTCGTCGACCCGGTCCTCGTAGCGGGCTGGCGACCGCGCCGGCTGGATGCGCCGGATGAGACCCGTGTCGGTCAGGGTGCCCAGCGCGTCGTACACGGCCTGACGCGAAATGGCGCCGATGTCGGCCCGCACGAGCTCTTCGATGTCGTCCGCCGTGCCATGCGGCCGGCTGGCCACCGCCCGCAGGACGGCCAGACGCTGCGCGGTCACCTGAACACCGTGCTGGCGGAGCAGCTGGACGGGATCACGGACCTCTTCCCCGTGCATGACTGCACTATGAATCTGATTTTGGACTATGTCAAGACTCTTCGGCGTGACGATGCGTCGGGTCCAGACCAGCCGCCATCTCGGGCGGATGTGTCTGCGGTGTCCAATGGATGAACAACCGAGAGCGGAGTGAGCAAGGCGCTCGCGAGTCCTCCGCGCAGCAGGTAGCCTGGGCTCATTACGGCATCCCGCGCCTGGCGGTGGAAGTGGTCAGTCCGAGGCCCTCCGAGATGCCGCAGCGGATGGCTCCACGTCACAACGACGTTGGGGGCGCGGCAGGGAGGCGCCGCAGCACTGATGTTCCAAGCCACACGAGATCTGGAAGCAGCGACCTGGGCTGCCGCCGAAGGCCGCGCCACCCCCGAGCAGTTGACGATGCTGGAGGAGGACGAGGCCGGCTGGCGGCGCACGATCGACCGGCTGATCGCCGACACCGAGGAGAACCTGGCGTCGGTGCGCCGGCGCGACGGCTTCGAGCGGGAGCTCGCCGAAGCCGACATCGAAGACGATCTGGCCCGCTTGCAGGCGCTGGACGAGCTCCTCAACCGCCCCGCTGGTGCCGCGACCACGTCGGTGCTGGCGGAGATGACCGGTGAGATCCGTCTCCAGGCGTCCTGGTCGGCGGGCAAGGTCGTCGTCTGGGCCGCCGGTCCCGGCACGCCGCCGGCCGGCAACGACGAGCTCGCCGACCGCCTCGAGGCGATCGGGGGACCGGCGCTCGGCTGGAGCCTGCATCCCGCGGTCGCGCTCCCGTCCGGCCACCGGGCCGATGCCCTCTCGATCCCGGTGCGCGAGTCGCTCGGCTGGCTCGTGGCCGTCGCCGGTGGCGCCGGTCGCAGCGCGGTCGGGGCCAGCGTCGCCTGGCTGGGACGGGTTGCCCTGCTCGGCGTCCGCCTGGTCGCGAGCGGCTCCGTCGTCCCGACGCTGCGCAGCGACAAGCGGACGAACAACCGCACCGTCGATGCAGCCGTGCGCTGGGCGCCGGCGCTGCTCGACGACGCCGAGCTCGACCAGCTCGTCGCCGCCATGCCCGGACCGGTCGTCGCGATCGCACGGGCGGACGCCCGCTCCACCACGCTCGCCGTGCTCGGCGCGGTCGTCGACGCGATCGTCAGCGAGGCCGCCGGTTTCGTCACGCTCCCGGCGCCGCCGCCGGTCACGACGACCGCCGCTGCCGTGTCCGAGGCCGTCGCCACCCGGCTCGACGGCTCGACGTTCGCAGCACCCGTCGCCGTGATCGGCGACGTCAACCGCCGCCTCGAGCAGTGGTCGCGCTCCGTCACTGCGACGGCCCGCCCGAAGCTGGTCGTACAGCTCGATCCGCCCGACCGCGGCGACGCCTGGTTCCTGTCGGTGCTCGGCCCGGGCGCCAAGGGCCGGCTGCTGCCGATCGAGGTCGCGCTCGGCGACACCAGGTCGACCCGCCCGTTGAGCGACGAGCTCGCCCGCCTCGAGCGGCTGTACCCCGTGCTCCTGCGCCCAGGTCAGTTGCGTCGCGGCCAGGTCGTGCTGAGCCAGGCCGAGGCATGGGAGCTGATGACCGCCACCGGCTCGACGCTCGAGACCGCTGGGTTCGAGGTCCGCGTGCCGGAGCTGTCGCGGCGCAAGCCGACACCGTCGCTGCGGCTGTTCACCGAGATCACCGGCGACTCGGTCGTCGGCGCCCACCAGCTCAGCAACGTCCGCTGGTCGGTGCTGTTCGACGACGTCGAGCTCACGGCGGCTGACGTCGCCCGACTCGCCGCGGAGGCCCGTCCCCTCGTCCGCTCCCGCGGCCGGTGGATCGAGCTCGATCGGGTGGACCTCAAGGAGGCCGCCGCGGCGCTGGCCGAACGCTCGACAAAGACCCAGCTCACCGGGGCCGAGATCCTGCGCTTCGGCATCGGTCTCGACGCATCGCCGCTCGCCGGCGGGTTGACCGTCGAGGGCAGCGGCTGGGCGAGCGACCTGCTGCAACGGGCACAGGAGGTGTCGACCGAGCCGGTCACCCAGCCGCCGGGCTTCCGGGGTGAGCTGCGCAGCTACCAGGCCGAGGCGCTCGCCTGGCTCGGCTTCCTCGACGCCGCCGAGCTCGGCGGTTGCCTCGCGCTCGACATGGGCCTCGGCAAGACGCCGACCGTGCTCGCTCACCTCGCCCGCACGACCGGCAGTGGCCCGTCACTCGTGATCGCCCCGCCGGCGGTCGTCGGCAACTGGGCGGCAGAGGCGGCCAGGTTCACTCCCGGCCTGCGCGTCGTCGTGCACCACGGTGCATCCCGCGCCACGGCCGACGAGCTCGAGGACGAGGTCGCCGACGCGGACGTCGTCATCACGACCTACGGCACGGCGGTCCGCGACGTCGAGGCGCTCGCGAAGCGGACCTGGGCCAGAGTCGTCCTCGACGAAGCCCAAGCGATCAAGAACCCCGCCAACGAGACCGCCCAGCAGCTCCGCCGCGTCCCTGCCCGCATGCGGCTCGCGCTGACCGGCACCCCGATCGAGAACGGCCTCGGCGACCTGTGGTCGATCCTCGACTTCACCAACCCCGGGCTCGTCGGCACCCGACCCGCGTTCATCTCGCAGATGTCGGGCGAGGGCGAAGCGGCGCTGCGAGCCCTCAACGGGATCCTCGTGTTCCGCCGCACGAAGAGCGAACCGATCGTCGCCGCCGAGCTGCCCGATCGCATCGACGAGCTCGACCGCTGCACGATGACGCCCGAGCAGATCGGGCTCTACCAGGCCGTGCTCGACCGGCTCGTCGCCGGTGCCGCCGATGCGGACAGCGAACCGAAGCAAGGCGCGATCCTCGCCGCGATCACCGCGCTCAAGCAGATCTGCAACCACCCGGCCGCGTACCAGGACGATGGCCGCCCGCTCGCCGGTCGTTCGGGCAAGCTCGCCCGGCTCGAGGAGATCGTCGAGTCGGTCTTCGAGGCGAACGAGCGGATCCTCGTCTTCACCCACTTCGCCGAATGGGGGCGCCGCCTGGCTGCGCACCTCACGGAGGTCACCGGCGTTCCGATCGCCTGCTACGACGGCAGCCTCGCCCGAGGTGCCCGCGACCGGCTGGTCGAGGAGTTCCAGCGCGGTACGGGGCCCGGCGCGCTGGTGCTCTCACTGAAGGCCGGCGGGACCGGGCTGAACCTGACGGCCGCGAGCCACGTGGTGCTCTACGACCGCTGGTGGAACCCTGCGGTCGAGGACCAGGCCCGCGACCGTGCGTGGCGGATCGGCCAGACCCGGACCGTCGTCTCGCACCGCCTGATCTGCCCCGGAACCGTCGACGAGCGGGTGGAGGAAGTGGTCGCCGGCAAGCGCCACATCGCCGACCTCGTCCTGCCGAAGTCGAGCTCGCTCGCCGATCTCGACGCCCAGCAGCTGCGCGTCGCGCTCGGCCTCCGAACCGATTCGCTCCTCACCGAGGACCTGTCATGACCGAGCACGGCAAGCAGGCCCGAGCGGCCGAGAGCGGGAAGCGATGAGCAACGGTCGTCGTCGTCGCCCGCAGCCGCGCACCGCCGAACGCGCCCCCGAGTCGCGCCCGGTCGACATCTGGCGCCCGGTGCCGCCACTCGCCGATCCGCCGCCGATCGAGCCGGCCAGCGACCCGACGGCGCTCCTCCGGTCGCTCGGTGATCCGCCGCTCCCCGGCGTCGCCGTCGTCGCCGGGCACTACATCTCGGCCGTGACCGTGCGGGCAGCCGCACTCGCGACGGCGCTCGCGGCCAGCGCTGGCCTGCTCGCGCAGCACGAGCAGGACTGACCGTCAGTCGCCGGCTGCGGCCCGGCCGTCGCGCCACGCCGCGAGCCGTGCTTCGCCCCAGGAGATGACCCGGTCGCCGAGCCGCCACACCGCCGGCAGCAACGCGGCCGTGGCTCCGACGACGACGGCCATCATCATCAGCGTCTCGTTCGGCGGGTCGACGAGCTCGAAGTAGCGGCGCAGCGGCGGCAGCACCATCGTGAGCCCGATGAACGTCGCCATCACCGCGATCAGCCCGATCTTCCATGCCCGAATCGGCCGCGCCACGCGCACGAGCACGAGCACCGCGCTCGCCGCGAGCACGAGCGTCGCCGTCGTGCGCTCCTGCTCGAGGCTCAAGCCGTCGGTTGCGCGGGCGATCAGGTAGGCGACGAACGTCGATGCGGAGATCAGCAGACCGCCAGGCAACGCGATGCGCGCCACGCGGCCGAGGAAGCCCGCACGCACGGGCGCGGGGTTCGGCGCGAGCGCGAGGAGGAACGCAGGCGCCCCGATCGTGAACGTGCCGACGAGCGTGAGGTGGCGCGGCAGGAAGGGGAACGTCACGCGGCTCACGACCGTCGCCAACGCGAAGAACAGCGCGTACGTCGTCTTGACGAGGAACAGGCTCGCCACTCGCTCGATGTTGTTGATGACACGGCGACCTTCGGCGAGGACCGCCGGCAGGGCGGCGAACGAGTTGTCGAGCAGCACGAGCTGCGCGACGGCGCGGCTCGCCTCCGATCCGCTCGCCATCGCCACGCCGCAATCGGCGTCCTTGAGCGCGAGCACGTCGTTCACGCCGTCCCCGGTCATCGCGACCACGTGACCGCGGGACTGCAGTGCTTTCACCATCGCCTGCTTCTGGTGCGGCGTCACCCGTCCGAACACCGTCGACGCCTCGAGTGCGTCCGCGAGCTCGTCGATGTCGGACGGCAGGGAGCGGGCGTCGACCAGCTGATCGGCGCCGGCGAGCCCGACCCGCCGGCACACGGCGCCGACGGTGCGCGGGTTGTCGCCGGAGATGACCTTCAACGTCACGCCCTGCTCTGCGAAGTAGGCGAGCGTCTCGTGGGCGTCCGGACGCACCTGATCCTCGAGGAGCACGAGCGCAACTGCCCGCACGTCGCCGGGCAAGGACTCACCAGCGAGCGGCTCGTCGCTCGCGGCGAGCAGGAGCACGCGCCGGCCGCTGTCGGCAGCCTCCGACACGGACGACTCGATCGCCCCGAGCCCGTCGCGCTCGAGGACCATCTCGGGCGCGCCGAACACCCACGTGCCGTGGCTGTCGAAGGACGCCGCGCTCCACTTGCGGGCCGACGAGAACGCAACGGAGCCGCCGATCGTCCACGCCGGCGCGTCCTCGAACCGCCGCTGGAGCGCCTGCTGGGTCGCGTTCGGGTTGGGATCCGCCCAGGCGAGGGCTGCCAGCGCGTCCTCCAGCTCGGACTGATCGCATCGGGCTCCGTCGACCACCTCGACCTCGGTGACGTCCATCGCCCCGGACGTGATGGTGCCGGTCTTGTCGAGGCAGATGACGTCGACCCGGGCGAGGACCTCGATCGCCGGGAGCTCCTGCACCAGGGTGCGCCGCCGCGCCAGCCGCAGCACACCGACGGTGAACGCGACGCTCGTGAGCAGGATGAGGCCCTCCGGCACCATTGCCACCACACCGCCCACCGCGGAGACCAGACCGTCGCGCAGACCGCCCTCCGAGCTCAGCTGGCTGATGAACAGCGCGATGCCGGTCGGCACGAGTGCGTACGTCACCAGCGTCACGATCCGGTCCATCGCTGCGCGCAGCGCGCTGTGCACCAGCGTGAAGCGCCGCGCCTCTTCGCTCAGCTGCACCGCGTACGCGTCGGCGCCCACCTTGTTCACCTGTGCCCGCGCCGAGCCGGCGACCACGAAGCTCCCCGACAGCAGCTCGTCGCCTTCGTGCTTGACGACGGGATCGGACTCGCCCGTGAGGAGCGACTCGTCGACCTCGAGGTTGGTGGCGACGAGCACTGCCGAGTCGGCGACGATCTGTTGCCCCGGCCGGAGGTCCATCACGTCGTCCAGCACGAGCTCGTTCACCGCGAGCTCGTGCACGCTGCCCTCGCGCACGGCCATGACCTTCGGCGCGTTCACGACGGAGAGCTGGTCGAGCGTCCGCTTCGCCCGGAGCTCCTGGACGATGCCGATCAGCGTGTTCGCGACCACCACCCCGCCGAACAGCCCGTCCCGGTACGCGCCGCAGATCATCACGATCGCCCACAGCGAGCCGATCAACGCGTTGAACTTCGTGAACAGGTTGGCGCGGATGATCTGGGAGACGGTCCGCGACGGCGCGTCCGGCACGTCGTTGACCTCGCCTCGGGCGACACGCTCGGCGACCTGCGCCGCGGTGAGGCCGCTCTGTGCGATCTCGCCGACATCGGAGCTCACCGGCCGCTCACCGTGGCCAAGCTCCTCCTGCACCCCACTGACCGTAGCGCCGGAGCCTCACAGCGACGGGTGTCACGCAATATTCACACCGGGATGCAGGTTCCATCCATTGTCGGGTGCACAGTCCTGGGTACCCCATTGAACCGGAGGACTCCAATGAACGTCATGGTCACGGCCCGAACGATCGGCCTGGTCGACGAGAACGGCGCCGACACGTTCGGCACGATCGAGCGTGACGACGTTCTGGCCGCACTCTCCGAGCTCGCAGCGGCGCACCCCGGCAACGACGACCTGTTCGACGAAGCCGCGCTCCGCGTGGAGCTGTCCCGCTCCGCCGGCGTCGAGCACCTCGATCGCGACAGCGTGTTCGCACGGCACCGCTCGACCCAGGAGATCCACCTCCGCTACCGGGCCGAGATGGCCGCTGTCTTCTCCGACCTGGCGATCGACCTCGGCATCCGCCTGAGCGCATCGGTCGTCGCGGCGACGACGGTCTGACCACCGCGCCTCACCGGGAACTCACGAGCCAGTTCGAGCGACCCCTCACGCGTTGCCGACGAGGGAGAGACCGAGACGTGGAGTGCCGCCATCGAGTTGCCGTGTTGATCGGAGCGGGCGCCGCGCTCGTCGTCGGTGGCGGGGCAGCGTTCGCCCACATCGATCCGGTACCGGAAGAGGTGCCGGCGGGCACCCCGGTGACGGTCGAGTTCCGAGTCGAGCACGGCTGTGATGACCTCGACACGACCGGGATGTTGTTCCAGATCCCCGCTGGCCTGAGCGATCTCACGCCCGTCGCGAAGGAGGGCTGGACGACCTCCGTCGCTCCCGACACCGTGTCGTTCACGGGCGGTGTCCTCGACCACCACACGGAGGACACCTTCGCGCTGACCTTCACCGCTCCGTCCTCCGCCGGCGCGGTGGACTTCCCGGTCGTGCAGCAGTGCGGCGACACCGAGCTGCGCTGGATCGAGATCCCTCAGGACGGTCAGGAGGAGCCCGAGCACCCGGCCCCGCGGCTGCAGGTCGTCGGTGAGGCCCCGTCCGCAACGACCACGACCGGCGTTGCAGCGGCGACGACCACAGCGGCGCCGGCGACGACGCCGGTGACGACCGAGGCGCCCGCCGAGGCGACCACGACGTCGGCAGAGCTCGTCATCGCCACCGCGCCGGCCTCGACCGACGTCGCCGCCGATCCCGAGGACGCCGACGACGGCGGATCGTCGAGCAACGGCTGGTTGATCGCGATCGTCGCGGTCGTCGGAGTCGGCGGCGCCGCTGCCGGCGGCGCCTACCTGCTCCGCGCGAGGTCTCGCGGCACACGGTGACGGGCGGACGGATCCTCAGGAGGAGCCTTGCGCTGGCGTTCGCGACCGTGGTGGTCGCGCCGATCGCGCCGGCGGGCGCTGATCCGGCCGGGCCCACCGACTACCGCTCGGTCATCGACGCGATCGCGCCCGCCGTCGACGGCGTGACCGTCGACGTCGTCGGGGGCGACTCGTTCCTCCGCGTGCGCGCCGACCCGGGACACGAGGTGGTCGTCATCGGGTACTGGGACGAGCCGTACGCGCGCATCACCACCGGCGGCTCGGTCGAGATCAACCAGTCATCGCCGAGTGTGCTCCAGAACACGAGCCGCTACGGCGTCGCCACCGATGAGGCGATCGATGCCACGGAGCCGCCCCGCTGGGAGGCCACCGGCGACAAGGGCGAGCTCGTCTGGCACGACCACCGCAGCCACTGGATGGCGCCGGCGAAGGCGACGGCCGAGGACGGCACCGGCCTCGTCCAGCGCTGGGAGCTGCCGCTCGTCGTCGACGGCACGGACGTCGTCGTTCACGGCTCGCTGTACGTGTACGCCGGACCGACGTCGCTGTGGTGGGTCGTGCTCCTGCCCGCCCTCGCCGCGGCCGTGCTGCTGCGGCGCCACCGCGCGGTCGTCGTCGCGGCGCTGGGAACGATCATCACGGTCGGCGGCCTGCTCGATCAGCTGTCGCTGCCGTCGGAGGCCCGACCGAGCTGGGCCGTGATCGTGCTCGCTGCGCTGGCCACGGTCGCAGCGCTCGCCAGCGCGTTGCGCCGCAGCGCGTGGTGGGCCACCCCGGTGCTCGCCGGAGCTGCGCTCTCGCTGACGATCGTCGGATACCTGCAGCGCAAGGCGATCGAGCGGGCACACGTCCCCGGTCCGACACCCGACTGGCTCGTGCGCGCCGCCGCCGTGTCGGCGCTCGGTGTGGGCGCCGTCGTGCTCGTCAGCGCGGTGCTGGCGACGGCCGGCATCCGCCTCGACCTGCTCTTCCGCGCCGGTGACGAGCCGATAGCTTCCGAGCCGTGACCTCGCAGCGACTCACGGGCCGCGGCGCGCCGTTCGCCGCTCGCCTCGTCGCCACGATCTCGATCGTCATGGTGCTCCTGTACGTCGGCGCCCGTCCCGCGTCGGCCCACGCGCAGCTGATCTCGACGACGCCTGCGTCCGGCGACCAGCTCGAGACGTCGCCCGAGCAGATCACGCTGGAGTTCTCCGAGGCGATCGAGCTGCCCGAGATCTCGCTGCTCGACGCGACGGGGCAGGCGATCGCGATCAGCACGCCGACGCAGCCCGCGACGACCACGGCCGTGGCCGCGGTGCCGCTGCTGGACGACGGCGGCTACGTCGTCGCATGGGCGGCCGTGTCGGCCGACGGGCACCCGATCGAGGGCGCGTTCACGTTCGCCGTCGGGAACGGTCCCTTGCCCGACGCTTCCGTGGCGAACGTCGACAGCTCACCGGGCGGCAACTGGGACGTCGTGCTCGATGTCGCCCGCGCGGTGCAGTACGCAGGCCTGATCCTCGCCCTCGGCCTGTGGGCGTTCGTCGTGCTGTGCTGGTGGAGCGGCCGTGACGACAGCCGGGTGATGTTCCTCGTGGTGCTCGGCGCGGCCGCGCTGGCGGTCGGCTCCGGCGGCCGGATCCTGGCTCAGGCCGGCTACGTCGACTCGTCCGTCCGCGATGTCTTGCGGACCGATGCCGGCCGCTCGTGGATGACTGCGGCCATCCTCGGATTGCCCGCCGGCATGCTGGCGACTTCGTTGCTCCGGCTCCTGAAACGGCCGATGCACGTCGTCGCACTGGCGGTCCTGATGATCGTCGTCGGCCGCGCGATCGCGATCGGCGGGCATGGCGCGACCGGCCGGGCGCCGCTGCTCGGCAACGTCCTGACGATCGTGCACGTCTCGGCTGCCTCGATCTGGCTCGGCGGGCTCGTCGGCGTCCTGCTCTGCATCCTGCGACCGGACGTACCCGACGCGGAGCGCGCCGTGCGGCGGTTCTCGGCGCTGGTGCTCGGTTCCGTCGTGGTGCTCGCGATGACGGGCACGATCCAGTCGATCAGGCGGCTCGAGACGCTCGACGCGCTGACCGGCTCCTCGTACGGCCGGCTCCTCATCGCGAAGATCGCCGTCATCGCGGTGCTGCTCGTCGTCGCTGCACTCAGCCGGTTCGTCCTGCGCTCCGGCGAGCTCGTGATGCAACGCCCCGGCAGCGATGAGCGGCGCTGGCCGTGGCAACGGGTGCTCGGGCGGACCGTCGCGATCGAAGTCGCGCTCGCCGCCGCGGTGCTCGGCATCACCGGCACGCTGGCCGGTGCCTCACCGCTCGTCAACGCGTCGAGCGAGCCGGTCAACCTCGCCCTCATCGAGGGCGATCGGACCGCGTACATCTCCGTGTTCCCCGCTCGCGCCGGCACGAACTCGATCCACATCACGATCGACGAACCGTCGATCCAAGGTCCGGACGAGATCACCGTCGAGCTCGCTCCGGCAGACGGTCGCACCGGCGCGATCGACGTACGGGTGGTCGACTTCGGCCCCGGGCACGTGATCGCCGACGCCGCCGCGATCCCGTTCTCCGGGGAGTGGACGATCGAGGTCGACGCCCGCTACGGCGAGTTCGACCTCGTCACCTTCACCGGCACCTTCGCCGTCGGCTGACGTCCGCCACGCGCCGCACGCTGCGGCGCCCGGCACGCCGAGCGGCGGTCAGGACGATTCGCGACGGCTCGTGTCGGCGTTCCGGTCGACGACGCGCAGTCGGGGCGGTGCCGCGGAGCTCGGGGTCGGCGCGGCACGCCGCGGCGCAGCCGCCAGGAGCCAGACGAACACGAGTCCCATCAGCTCGGGAAGGTGCGCGACCTCACCGATGATCGGCGACCGGCCGCGGGCGACGTCGATCACCGCGGTGATCGCGAGGCAGGCGGCGAGCGCGGTCGCCATCGGCAGCATGCCCCGCGCCTTTGCCGGTCGCATCGCCACGACCACCAAGCCGATCGCGTAGGCGAGCGCGAACGAGCCGAGGTGACGGGCGGCGTGCTCCCCCGTGTCCGTCGTCTCGCCGAACAGCAGCGCCGGCGCGGCGAACACCGAGATCTGCACGGCCACGATGATCAACCCGAGCCGCAGGACCCACCAGACCGACAGGCGGTCGGCGACCTGTGCCGCCTTCACGACCGTCGGGGCGAGGTCGGGCATCTGCGCCGCCTGCTCCGTCCCTGCATGGCGGGACAGGCGATGCACGTCCTCCTGGAAGGCCGCGCAGCTCGGGCACCGCGCAACGTGCGCGCTCACGAGTCGGGCGTCGAGCTCGGGCTCCTCGCCATCGGCGATCGCCGAGATCGCGTCGCGCCACGCCGAACAGCTCACGTCCACGAGGTCGCTCGCCGGCCACGGATGGTTCCCGGTACAGTCCGACGTCGTGGCTGGGGCCGAGCGCACGTCGACGAACGCCGCGAACGGCGACCCGTACACGCACCTCGTCGAGGCCGCCCAGCTCGGCGACGACGTCGCGCTGGCGGAGCTCGTCCGCCGCACGCAGCCGGCGGTGTGGCGGCTGTGCAGGGCGCTCGGTGACGCGGCCGACGTCGAGGACCTGACCCAGGACGTCTTCCTCCGGGCCGTCAAGAGCCTTGCCAGCTACCGGTTCGAGGCGCCCTTCCTCCCCTGGCTGCTGACCATCGCCCGGCGTGTCTGCGCCGATCACGTGCGACGCGGCGAGCGGCGGCGGCGGCTCGCCCGCCGGTTGTCGGGGGAGGTCCGCGACGACCTCGTCCCGGCGGACAGCTCCGACGTGCATGCACTCCTCGACCAGCTCGACCCCGACCGCAAGCTGGCGTTCGTGCTGACACAGATCGTCGGCCTCAGCTATGACGAGGCGGCGGAGATCTGCGAGTGCCCGATCGGCACGATTCGCTCACGCGTCGCCCGCGCCCGCAGCGTGCTCCTCGACACCGTCCGCCAAGCCCAAGCCAGGTAGTCCGTCGGCAGCGACGAGCCGCTACAAATGCAGGCCGCACTCCGTCTTCACCGATCCGGCCCAGCGGCCAGCCCGAGCGTCCTCGCCCGGGTCGGCCGGCTGCGTGCACGGCCAGCAGCCGATCGACGGGTAGCCGCGCTCGGTCAGCGGGTTGCTCGGGAGATCGAACAGCTGCGTGTAGAGCGCCACCTCGTCGTCGGTGAGCGCGGCCAGCGGGTTGACCTTGACGACCGACCGGCCGATGTCCCACGACACGACGGGCGTGGAGCGCCGGGACGGGCTGTCACTGCGACGCAGGCCAGTCACCCAGGCGCTGCGGTCGGCGAGCAGGCGCTCGAGCGGCTCGACCTTGCGGACCCGGCAGCAGGCGGTCGTGTCGGTCTGCCACAGATCGTCGACCGCGAGGCTCTCGTCGGGCCGCACGACCCGCAGGTTGACGTCGAACCGACGACGGAGCTGCTCCGCATACCACAGCGTCTCAGCGAACAGGTACTGCGTGTCGAGGAGGACGATCTCGATGCCGGGAACCGCCGAGGCGACCACGTGGGCGAGGATCGCATCGCCGAAGCTGCTCGTCACGACGAGACCGTCGCCGTGACGCTCGTGCGCCCAACGCACGATCTCGCTCGGATGCGCGCCCTCGAGCTCCCTCGCCGCGTCGTTGAGCTCCATCAGTTCGCTCGTCATCGCACCTCCTCTGGCTCGCCGGCGGCGGACGCACGTCGCGCACCTGGTGACACCCTACCTAATCCTGACTTAAACGATCAACATTTTCGACAATGACGAGCGCTTCGTCAGGCATCCGCAGCAATGGCAGGACGGCGGAGCGTGGTGAGCGAGGGAACCTACAGTTGGTGCGATGTCCCTCGCTCTCCGCGTGATCACCTTCGACACTGCCGATCCCGAGCGCCTGGCGCGGTTCTGGGCGGACGCACTGGGATGGCTCGTGGAGGAGGTGCGCGGTGAGGTCGCGGTCGAGCCACCGGCGGATCTCCCGTGGGACGTGCACCTGCTCTTCCTCCACGTGCCCGAGGGGAAGTCGGCGAAGAACCGCTGTCACCCCGACCTGCACACCGACGACCTCGACCGCGAGGTCACGCGCCTCGTGGGCCTCGGCGCGACCCAGATCTCACGTCATGCCGACGTGAGCCGATGGGCGGTGCTCCACGATCCGGAGGGCAACGAGTTCTGCGTCGTGCAGCCGGGCCCGGGCCCGTCGCACACGGCCACGCCGGCAGCCGGCGACCACGGCGGCTGAGCCGCTCACCCGACGCAACGCCGGATCAGAGGGGTGGCGGGCACCTCGGCGTGCCCTGCATGTGACGGGCATCGCCCGACCGGCGGGCATCACCGATCGCCGCCCAGCTGCCATCGTTGCCGAGCAGAAACTCGCCGTCACCGAACGCGATCTCGACCGGTTGCGTCGCGGTCTCGGGGAACGGCACCGGCACCATCACGTCACGGTACGGGTCGCTGGCGCCACCGCACCTGGCGATCCACTCGGCCAGGTGCAGTGAGCGGAACGGATCGATCGCCGAACCGTCCGGGCCGTGGATCTCGAAGTGCAGGTGCGGCACCGACTGCTCGGAGTTGCCGCTGTCGCCCATGTACCCGACGACCTGGCCGGCGATGACCTCGCTGCCCACGGTCAGCCCCTCGATGAACCGCCACGTGCCGTCGTCGCCGCCGTCATCGGTGCCGGGGGTGTCGTTGTTGACGTGGTAGTAGCGGTAGTCCCATCCCTCGTCGTCGGTGATCACGAGGCCCCAGCCGGCGGTCGGGTGGTTGCGCACGAGATGGGTGACGACACCGTCGGCCGCGGCCACGAGCGGCTGGAGCCGGACGCCGACGATGTCGTTGCCGAGATGCCGGCGCGGGCACGACGGACCGCCGCGGCAGTTGCCCCAGTCGTCGTCGTAGCGGATCGGGCCATGGACCGGGAACCTGATCAGCCGGATCGGCCAGCCCTCCGCGGGCACGTCGGGGATCAACGGGGCCTCGAGCTCGACCTCGACGGGCACGACCGGCTCGACGGGCGCCGTGGCAGGCGTCGGGGCGGGCGTCGCCGCTGGATCGCCGGTCGGCACCTCCGCGCCGGCGTCCGGCTCGAGCTCGGATGCCGGGATGCAGGTGATCTCGTCCGGCTCGAGCTCGACGTCCGTCGTGGTCGTCTCCGGGTCGACCGTGGTCGTCGGCGCGATGGTCGTCGTCGGTGGGACCGTGGCCGCGGGATCGACGGGCTCGATCGGTTCGTCCTCACAGGGCGGCAGGCACGGCTCGCCGGACGGATCGCTCGGCTGGGTCGATCCGGTCGGCTCGGTCGTCGTCGTCTCGACAGGCGACGGCGCGGTGGTGGTCGTGTCGGTCGGAGCCGCGGCGTCGGGCACCGGCTCGACCAGCGAATCGGCCGTCGGAACGGACGTCGGAACGGACGTCGGATCGGCCGGATCACCGCCCGGCGGGCAGAGCGTCGGTACGTCGGGCGACTCGCGATCGGCAGCGGCGAGGACCGGCGCGCTCGCCAGCAGCGCGACGATCAGGCTGCACGCCAGCATCCACGTCCCGCGCGGCCTCCGCCGACTCCCCATCGCGCAGACCGTAGCAAGGGATCACGGCAGGTGGTGACACATGAGTGTTCCCTGAATCGGCTGCTCAGGGAAGGGCACGGAGCGCGTTCAGGGCCGACTCGGCAAGCTGCTCGACGCCCTGCTTCGTCTGCTCGAGATCGGCGACCTTGTCGGCCATCGCGCCGTTGAGATAGCGGGCGTACACGCCTTCCGAGATGACGGCGAGCCGCCACGACGAGAACGCCACGTAGTAGCCGATCCCATCGACGTCGCGCCCGGAACGCAGCGCGTACCGGTCGACCAGTTCCTCGTAGCTCGGGAATCCCGGCGCGCCGCTCGGGTCGTTCGCGCGCAGCTGCCCCGATCCGGCGCGCGCCCAGTACACGCCGAGGTACCCGACGTCGGCGAGCGGGTCGCCGAGGGTGCACAGCTCCCAGTCGAGCACGGCAGCGATCCGCCCCTGCCGGCAGTCGGTGAGGCAGTTGCCGAACCGGTAGTCGCCATGGGCGATCGCGGTCCCGCGCTGCTCCGGGATCCGGGTCTTCAGCAACTGGCCGACCTCGTCGACGCTGGCGAGCTCGCGGGTCTTCGAGTTCTCCCACTGGGTCGTCCACCGCTTCAGCTGACGCTCGATGTACCCGTCCCGCCGGGCGAGATCACCGAGACCGACGGCGTCGACGTCGACAGCATGAAGGTCGGCGAGCACGTCGATGAGGTGCTCGCTGGCCGGGCGGCGCAGCTCGACGGGCAGCGCCGCGGCCTTGTCGACGCTGTCGAGCACGACGCCGTCGACGAAGCCCATCACGTAGAACGGCGCGCCGTTGACTGCGTCGTCGGTGCACAACCCGAGCGCCGGAGCCACGGGCACCGCGCTCTTGCCGACGGCCGTGATGATGCGGTGCTCGCGAGCCATGTCGTGGGCGGTCGCGAGGACGTGGCCGAGCGGGGGACGGCGCACGACGTACCGGATGCCGTCAGCGCCCGTGACCTTGAACGTCAGGTTCGACCGGCCACCGGCGATGAAGTCGAAGGTGAACGGCGCCATGGCGCCCTCGATGTTGTCGGTCAGCCAGGCGCTGACCTTCGCTTCGTCGATCCCACGCATCGGCGGGACCGTAGCCCGCTACCCGGGTCGACCGACGATCCCGTCGCGAACCTTGCCCCAGTTGACGGCGACGACCTTCACGGTCTCGCCGGTACGCGGCGCATGGATCATCTGCCCACCGCCGATGTACATCGCAACGTGCCCGACGGGGTTCTTGTAGAAGATCAGGTCGCCTGGCTGCGCCTGGTCGGCGGGCACGTGCGGGAGGCTCTCGAACTGCGCCTTCGAGTAGTGCGGCAGACGGACGCCGGCCTGCGCCCACGCCCACATCGTGAGCCCTGAGCAGTCGAACGCCACGGACGGCTCGGCCGCCGCGTAGCGATAGGCAACACCGATCTGGCTCATCGCCGCGGACACGGCGCCTGCAGCTCCGGGCGACGGTGCCGGGATGCTGCTACCGGCGCGCGGCGCCGGCGCCGCGGCGTCGCCGCCGGAGCTCTCGCCACCTGACGAGCCTCCACCGGAGGAACCGCCGCCCGAGGAGGAGCTGCCACCACCGCTCGACGGCGGTCGCGACGCCCGCGCCGCGGCCTCTTCGGCGGCAGCACGACGTGCGGCGGCTTCGGCGATCAGCTGACCGAGCTCGGCCTCGGCCTGCTGCTTCAGCTGCTGCGTCTCGGCGGTCTTCGCCTCGACCGCCTGCTGACGCTCGACGAGGTCTTCCGAGAGCTGCTGGGCCTGCTCCTGCCGCGAGGCGAGGCGCTCGCGCTCGTTGTTGAGGTCGTTCAGCGTCGAATCGAGCTCGTCGGTCGTCGACTGCCCTGCTGACAGCGCGAGCCGGGTGTACTGGTCGCGCTCGACGGCGGTGGTGATCGCACTGCTGTCGACGAGCAGCTCGCCCAATCCGCCGGCCTGGTCGCCGGAGACGAACGTCTGCATCGCCAGCTCGCCCACCTGCGACTGGACGACGCCGAGCCGTTGCTCGAGCTCGGCGACCCGCACCTCGGACGCGGCGACCTCGACCTGCAGCTCCGCGAGCTTCGCCTGGGTCGTCTCGTACTGATCGGCGAGCGACGTCGCCTCGTCACCCAGCCGTTCGAGCTGCTCGGCGATCCGATCGGCCTTGCGCCGCTGGTCTTCGACGGAGCCAGCGCCCGCCCGGCCAGGATCGAGCCCCAGCAGGCCCGCGAACATCAGCAGGACGAGAAGTGTGCGACGGCCTCGGGACATGACGAACCGACATCCTACCAACTGTTACGAACCTGTTGCGGCGCGCTGGTCGGAACGGACTACTCCCACTCGATCGTGCCGGGCGGCTTCGACGTGATGTCGTACGCGACCCGGTTCACGCCGCGCACCTCGTTCACGATGCGATTCGACATCCGATCGAGCAGGTCGTAGGGCAAGCGGGCCCAATCAGCGGTCATCGCATCCTCGCTCGTGACGGCACGGATGATGATCGGATGGGCGTAGGTGCGCTCGTCGCCCATCACGCCGACCGAGCGGATGTCGGGGAGCACGGCGAAGGCCTGCCAGATCTCTCGTTCCAGCCCGGCGAGGCGGATCTCCTCGCGCACGATCGCATCGGCCTCCTGCAGGATCGCGACGCGATCAGGAGTCACCTCACCGATGATCCGCACGCCGAGACCGGGACCGGGGAAGGGCTGGCGCCAGACGATCTCGTCCGGCAGGCCGAGCTCGTGCCCGAGCGTGCGGACCTCGTCCTTGAACAGGTCGCGCAGCGGTTCGATCAGCGCCAGGGTCATGTCCTCGGGCAGCCCGCCGACGTTGTGGTGGCTCTTGATCACGGACGCCTTGCCGGAGGTGCCGCCGCTCTCGATGACGTCGGGGTAGAGCGTGCCCTGCACGAGGAACTCGGCGTCGGTGATGCCGCCCGTGTTCTCCTCGAAGATCCGCACGAACAGCTCGCCGATGATCTTGCGCTTCGCCTCGGGGTCGGTGACGCCGACCAGCCGCTCGAAGTAGCGCTGCCCGGCGTCGACGTGGATGAGCTCGATCCCCATGTGGCGGCGGAACGTCTCGACGACCTGCTCGCTCTCACCCTTGCGCATCAACCCGGTGTCGACGTAGACGCACGTGAGCTGATGACCGATGGCGCGGTGCACGAGTGCGGCAGCGACGGCGGAGTCGACGCCGCCCGAGAGCGCGCAGATCACGCGTGCGTTGCCGACGAGCGCCTTCACCTTCGCGGTCTCGATCTCGATCACGGATTCCATCGTCCAGCTGCCCGAGCACCCGCACACGTCGAACAGGAACCGGCGGAGCATCGCCTGGCCGCCGGGCGTGTGCACGACCTCGGGGTGGAACTGCACGCCGTGGATCCGCCGTTCGGCGTGCTCGAGCACGGCGACGGTCGCCTCGGCGGTGCTCGCCGTCACGACGAAGCCCTCCGGGGGCCGCACGATCGAGTCGAAGTGGCTCATCCAGACGGGTTGCGATCCCTCGATGATGCGGCTCGGCGTCCCGTTCGCGACGAGATCGGTCCGCCCGTACTCGCCACGGCCGGTGTGGGCGACCTCGCCGCCGAGCTGCTGCGCGAGCAGCTGGGCGCCGTAGCAGATGCCGAGGATCGGCACGCCGAGGTCGTACACGGCCGGGTCGATGTCGGGTGCGCCCTCGACGTGGACGCTGCTCGGCCCGCCGCTGAAGATGATGCCCGCCGGGGACTTGGCGGCGATCTCCGCGGCGGTGATGTCGTGAGGAACGATCTCGGAGTGGACGTTCGCCTCGCGGACGCGGCGCGCGATCAACTGGGCGTACTGCGCCCCGAAGTCGACGACGAGGACGGTCTCGAGCGGAGGTTCAGGGCGGCCGGGCATGCTCGGCCGAGCGTACTGGCGAGTGGCGATGCGGCAATGGGGCGGCGAGGATGTCCCCGTGAAGCGCGCCCTGCCCGGTTCTGTGATCGGCGTGCTGCTCGTCGTCGGCCTGTTGCTCCCCGCCGGCGCCGGCTGGGCCGCGACGCCGCCCTCGACTCCCCTCCCGGAGGGGACCGAGTCCCCGATCGTCACGATCGAGGGCGATCAAGATCTCGGCGAGTGCATCAGCGCACTGCCGAAGCCGAGCTGCCGGACCAGCACCGAGACGGACGGGATGCAGATCGCCGTCTTCTCGATCCTGATCGCCGGTCTCGTCGTCGTCGGCTGGCGTGTCGTCAGCGCGACCCGCCGCCGCGATCGCGACACGACCACGAACCGGTCCTGACGCGGCAGGACCCTGGCTCTCCCTGGAGCCAGGGTCCTCCTCTTCCTGAGCTGGTGGTGGCGACGGTGCCGTCGGGGCGGCGGTGCTGAGCTACCTGGCGCACTCGGTGCCGGCGAAATGCCGATCTTTGGTGGGAGTGCCCGGAGCCAGTCAAGCCATCGTCTCGGCACACCACCCCTTGGAAGTCGGGGTGGCGCATCGTCGCCTTGCTCAGCCCGGCGGATCGCCGCCTTCGCTGGTGTCCTGATGCATTCCTGCAAACCTCCTCGGAGATCGCTGGATCGGACGTGACACGATCACCATGCACTCATCCGGGTGGCATTTCAAGTCTTGACTTCGTGTCGTTTTCGCGCGCGTGCAGCACGTCGCTGCAGAACGCGATCACGCCCGATGCCAGCGCGTGCGGGGCCTCCCACGGGACGAAGTGGCCGCAGTCGCGCAGGAGGAACGGACCGACGTGATCCGGGAACACGACGGCCGCCATCCGGTCGAAATCGGGGTACAGCACGTGGTCGCTCTGACCGAACAGGAGCAGCGTCCGCGTTCGGTCGTTGCGCCGTAGCTGCGGCGGCTCCGAGCGCGCGGCGGGGTCGAAGGTGCTCTCGTACGCCCCGAAGCTCGCCCGGAGATGCGCGGCGTCGGCGAACGGCTCCGTGTGGAAGTCGACCACGGCGCTGCCGCCGAAGCGGCCAGGGGCGGAACCCGGCTCGATGAACGCGCCCGGGTGGGCCCAGAAGCGGCTCGTGTAGAACGTGGCGATGTAACGGCGGCGCTCGTCCGGCGTCCGCAGCTCCGCCGCCAGCCCGTCGGGATCGGTCCCTTGGCGAACGTAGTAGTCGCTCGCCTCGCGCGGGGCCCGCGTTCCGGTGAGGCCGGCCATCCGCTCCTTGTCGTACGGCAGCGGTGAGTTGAACAGGACCATCCGGTCGACCCAGTCGGGATGGCGCAGCGCGAGGTCCTGCACGATCGGTCCCCCGAGGTCACCAC
This sequence comes from Acidimicrobiia bacterium, assembly GCA_050248955.1. Classification (GTDB taxonomy): domain Bacteria; phylum Actinomycetota; class Acidimicrobiia; order Acidimicrobiales; family Ilumatobacteraceae; genus JBFWRK01. Next base: position 58,513 of record JBFWRK010000005.1, on the reverse strand, counting down.
CGAGCAGGACGACCCGTTCGTGGCCGAGCACGTCGTGCACGAGCGCGTGGAGGTCGCGGGCGTGAGATGCGACATCGTGGAAGCCGTCGGGCCCGAGCCCGCTCTCGCCGAAGCCACGCAGATCGGGCACGATCACCTCGAAACCGGCGCTGGCGAGCGGCTCGATCACCTTCCAGAAGATCCGCTTGGTCTCCGGCCAGCCGTGCACGCACACGAGCGGCACGCCGCCGGCGCCCTCGTGCACGTACGCCTGGTCGAAGCCGCGGGGCGACGCGAAGCGGGTCGCGAAGCGGGAGGGATCGATGTCAGCGCGCAGCCCGCGGTCCGCCGTCGCGTTCTCGGTCATGGGCCCGAGGGTAGGCGAGCAGGCGCGACCTACAGTCCCGTGGATGACGCCCGACGAGTTCCGCGCGAGTGGCCACGACCTCATCGACTGGATCGCCGACTACCTCGGTGACATCGAGCGCTACCGCGTGCAGCCGGACGTCGTGCCCGGCGAGATCCGGGCGATGCTCCCAGCAGAGCCGCCCACGGAGCCCGAACCGTTCGCCGCTGTGCTCGCCGACGTCGACCGCATCGTGCTCCCCGGCATCACGCACTGGCAGCACCCGAACTTCTACGCCTACTTCCCGGCGAACTCGTCGTTCCCGTCGATCCTGGGTGAGCTCCTCGCGGCGGGCCTCGGCGTGAACGGGATGAGCTGGGTGACGAGCCCGGCGTGCACCGAGATCGAGACGGCGATGGTCGACTGGATGGCGACGCTGCTCGACCTGCCCGATGCGTTCCGCTCCGAGAGCCCCAACGGCGGCGGTGTGATCCAGGCCACCGCGAGCGAGGCGACGCTCACCTCGATCCTCTCGGCGCGTTGGCGGGCAACCGGTGGCGAGGTGAACCGCATCGGTGGCGCGGCGATCGGCGACCTCGTCGCGTACACCACGGCGCATGCCCACTCCTCGATCGAGAAGGGGCTGCGGATCGCCGGCATCGGCACGGAACGGATCCGCATCGTCGATGTCGATGACGAGTTCGCGATGCGACCGGAGGCGCTGAGCGCCGCCATCGAGGTCGACCGGGCCGCCGGCTTGCAGCCGTTCTGGGTGTGCGCCAGCCACGGCACGACGAGCTCCACCGCGTTCGACCCGTCACCCGAGATCGGGGCGATCGCGCGGCGCGAGGGCCTGTGGTTCCACATCGACGGTGCGATGAGCGGCATCGCCGCGCTCGCTCCTGAGCACCGCTGGGTCAACCGGGGCATCGAGCTCGCTGACTCGTACTGCACGAACCCGCACAAGTGGATGGGCGTCAACTTCGACTGCGACCTCTACTGGACGGCGGACCGGGCCTCGCTGCTCGGGGCGCTGTCGATCCTGCCCGAGTACCTGCGCTCGAAGGCTGCAGAGGAGGGAGCCGTGATCGACTACCGCGATTGGGGCATCCCGCTCGGCCGCCGCTTCCGGGCGCTGAAGCTCTGGTTCACGATCCGCTGCGAGGGGCTCGAGAGCTTCCGGACGATGATCCGCCGCCACGTCGCGCTGACCCGGCACCTCGCCGAGCTCGTCGCCGCCGACGAGCGCTTCGAGATCGTCGCCCCGTACCCGCTCAACCTGCTGTGCCTCCGCCTGCGCGGCGACGACGCCCGCACGGACGCGCTCGTGGAGCGCGCGAACGCGACAGGCCGGGCACTGTTCACGCGGACCGTGCTCGGCGGCAGGAGCGTGCTGCGCTTCTCGATCGGCGCCCGGGGCACCGAACAGCGCCACGTCGACGAGTCGTGGCAGCTGCTGCGCGAGCTCGGCGATCACCTCTAACTGTGACCATCCCTGGCCGGCGCGGACGGTGCCAGCAGATCTCGCAGGGCGGGTTGGCGCGGCCCGGTCGACCCGGCACACTCGCCGGCCTCGACGAGAGGAGACACCATGGCGATCCTCGCCAACCTCGTCGTCGCGGCCACGACGTTCCTGGCCGCCTCCGCCCTGCCCGCCCCTGACGTGATGGACCCGTCGTCCGTGGCGCAGCTGACGTTCGACGTCGGCATCGGCACGTTCACGTCGGCCCGCGTCGCGCACACGCCCGCCGCGCTCGACTGGTCGTCGGACGGCTGCTCGACGCCGCTCCCGGTCGGGCTCGGCGACACGGGCCGGTCCTACAACTTCCGCGCCGCGTGCCAACGACACGACTTCGGCTACCGGAACCACAAGCTGCTCGATCGCCGCGCCGGTGAGCACGGGTGGTGGTGGAACGAGACCACGCGCCGGCGCATCGACGACCGGTTCCTCGCCGACATGGTGGCGAGCTGCACGTCTCGCCCGTGGACGCAGCGAGCGAGCTGCCGGGCGTGGGCGCAGGTGTACTACCGCGCCGTCCGGCTCGCCGGCAGCCGCTGACCGCGCGGGCGAGGTCAGGGACGGCGGGCGATGACCATGACGGACAACCCGGCGGGCAGCGAGACGTGCCGGAGCAGGCGGCGCTCGGCCGAGGCGACTCGGCCGAGCACGCCACCGAGCCCGCCCTCGTGGCGATCGAGGTCGCTGCTCGTACGTCCGCGCTCGATCAACGCCTTCGCCGCCGCAGGCGGCACGAGGTACGAGTGCGCCCCGGTCGCGCGCTCGACCACGAGCCCTGCCTTCGTGGCCGCCGACCGCAGATCGCCGAGCGAGAACCGCCGCGCCGAGTGGGTCACCCGGTCGTGGGCGCGCCGCAGCCGGCGCACGCCGGGCTCCCAGAGGCACACGACGCCGCCCGGCCGGACGACACGGGCGAGCTCTCGGACGGCGACGACGGGATCCGGGATCGACTGGTGGCACAGCACGGTCACGCACAGCGCAGCATCGAACGATCCGTCGGCGAACGGTTGCTGTTGCACGTCGGCCGCCACGTACTCGTGCACGTTCGGGTGGAGCGTGCGGTACGCATGGAGCGCGAGCGGGAAGAAGTCGGTCGCGACCAGCTCGCCGTGGTCCGCCAACCATGCCCCGGTCGCGCCGGTGCCCCCGCCCGCATCGAGGAACCTGCCGCTGGGCACGAGGCGCGGCCCGAGCTCCTGAGCGAGCAGTCGTCGCGTGGCGGCGTACCACCAGTGCGAGTCCTCCACCTCCGCCATGCGGCGGTACTCGTCAACCTCCACTCGCAGCCTCCAGATCGAACCAGACGTAACGCCCGTCGGGGCTCGCCCGAACGGGCGGGACGACGGTGGTGAGCAGTGCGATCAGCGCCTCGCCGTTGTCGGCGTAGCCGAAGCGGTCCACGAACACGGCCCGGAACCCGGCGTCGCGCAGCGTTGCCACGGTGAGCTCCGGCGCCTCGGTCTCCAGCTCCGGCGACCACGTGGGCACCCGGCCGAGCATCCCGCCGAAGCCCCACCGGAGCGACGGCGCGTGCAGATACCCGCGAGCGCCGTCGTAGAGGCCGATCCGACCGATCGCGCCGCCCTCCGGGAACGTCATCGCCGGGAACTCGAACACCGCAGCGCCGGTGGGCAGATCGTCGGCCATCTCGCCGAAGAACGTGGCGTCGCTCTCCCACGCCTCGCGCACGCCGCCCCGCACGGCAGTGTCGACGGGAGCCGTCTGGTCGTACCAGGCGACGCCGAGCAACCCGACGAGCCCGACGGCGAGCGCGACGCGCGCCACCTGCGCGCCCCGGCGACGGCGCACCCACTCGATCACGGCCTCCACGCCGAACGCGACGGCGACGATCGCGAGGAAGCCGATCACCACCGACATGCGGTTCCAGCCGCGGATCTGCTTCAGGCCGAGGAGCGCAAGCAGGTACGAGAGCCCGCTCAGCGTCGCCGTGAGCAGCGAGACGACCGTGAGGAACCCGAGGTGCTGCAGGGTCTGCCGGCGAGATCCTTCGGCCACTTCGGCGCGTGTCACGATCGCGACGCCGGCGATCACGAGCAACGCGGCGAGGCCGCAGGCGGCGATGACCCCGAGTTGCTGACCGGGCTCCGAGCGGACCGGCCCGCCCCAGGCGCGGTCGGCGAGCTCCGCCAGACGCGTGTTGCGGTGCTGCAGGCGGGGCATGAACAACTGCTGGATGCGCAACCCGTAGATCTCGGTCTCCTGCACGAGGCGATGGGCGACGAGCCGGTTGTCGCCGTGGCGCCGCCAGTACAGGATCGACGGGGCCGTGTTGACCACGGTGACGGCGGCGATGACGGCGGCGGCGAAGCCGGCCGACCAGAGCGATCGCGTCGACCGGCGGGCGAGCGCCGCCGCGGCGCCGCCGGCAACGATCAGGTACGCCCCGAAGACCGCGTAGTACGAGCCGGTCGAGGCGAGCCCGACGCACGCCGCGAGCACCCACCAGGTCCGAGCGCCGCGACGGAACCCCGGCCACCATCCGGCACGGTCGGCGACGATCGGCGGGTCGGCGCTCATCACCGCCAGCGCCACGAGCACGGCGATCGGCACCATCGCATAGGACGACAGGAGCACATGGGGGGTGCGGCGGATCATGTGGTACGGCAGGAACGTGTAGATGACCGCGCTCACCGCGGCCACCGATCGCCGGACCCCAAGGTTGCGTAGCACGACGTGTGCCGCCGCCGCGACCAGGGCGATGGTCAGGATGAAGAAGACGTTGAGCGCGAGCCCTGGCTCCATGAACCGTGCCAGCACCCGCAGGACGACGAAGTTCGCGTTGTCGCCGCCGAGCGCGAGGTCGTGCATCTCCTGACCCGACGGGAAGCCGAGGTCGGGGTTCGTCAGGTACCACCCGTGCTCCTTCATCGACCTGACCACCATCAGGTAGAAGGTGGCGTCGTTCTCGTAGTCGAACGGCACGCCGAGCGGCTGTTGCCAGTAGCGCAGGACGGGCACCGAGGCGACCACCGCACCGAGGCCGACCAGCGCGCCTTCGAGAGCGATCCGCCGAGCCGGTGGTCCCGCTGGCGCAGCGGCGTCAGCGGTGGCGTCCGGCATCGGGCCAGATGTTACGGCTCGGTGACCGGTACGTACTGCTATCGACCCCAGCTGGATAACGTCGGGGCCGCCCATGTCCGCCAGCCCTCCTGACACACAGGCCGCACTGGCCGCACTGGCCTCGCTCGGCGGCACGACCTGCGTCGTGACGGGTGGGCTCGGCTTCATCGGCTCCAACGTGGCCCTCGCCCTCGCCCATGCCGGGGCGCGCGTGCGGGTCGTCGATGCCCTCGTGCCGGCACACGGCGGCGACCGCCGCAACCTCGGCGAGCGGTCCGACATCGAGGTGCTCGAAGCAGATCTCGGCGATCCGCGCGTGGCCGAGGTCGTCGCCGACGCCGACATCGTGTTCAACATCGCCGGCCAGGTGAGCCACCACGCGAGCATGACCGATCCGCTGCGCGACCTCGACCTCAACGTCCGCAGCCACCTCGCGCTGCTCGAGACGCTGCGCGCGGTCAACCCGACGGTGCGCATCGTGTACACCTCGACGCGGCAGGTCTACGGCCGGCCCGAGCGGATCCCGGTCGAGGAATCGCATCCTGCGCGCCCGGTCGACGTGAACGGCGTCGACAAGCTCGCCTGCGAACAGCTGCACCTGCTGTACGGCAAGGTCCACGGCCTGCGCCCGACCGCCCTGCGGCTGACCAACGTGTACGGACCGCGGCAGAACCTCGTGAAGGAGGACCTGGGCGCACTGCCGGTCTTCGTCCGACGATCGCTGCGCGGCGAGGTCATCCGCCTCTTCGGCGACGGCAGCCAGCGTCGCGACTGCCTGCACGTCGACGACGTCGTGCGCGCGCTGGGCGCCGCGGCGACGACCGACGCCGCGGTGGGCGCGGTGGTCAACATCGGCCACGAGCGCAGCTGGACGCTGCGCGAGATCGCCGACGCGTTGATCGGCGCGGTCGTGGCGGACGGCGGACCTCACTCCGAGGTCGAGCTCGTCCCGTGGCCGCCGGAGCTGTCGAAGATCGACATCGGCAACTTCGAGACCGACACTCGGCTCGCGACGCGCCTCCTCGGCTGGCGTCCGCTCGTGACGCTCGAAGATGGTGCTCGCGACACGGTTGTCTTCTACCGTCGCCACCCGTGGTACCTGTCGTCGATCTGAGCCGGCGCGCCGACGCGCTGGCCGCACCGTTCCACGAGGTCGTCGCGCGGGTGCTCGCGTCCGGCCACGTGCTCCTCGGCCCCGAGCTCGCGGCGCTCGAGTCCGAGCTGGCGGCGTGGTGCGGCGATGCCCACGTCGTCGGTGTGTCCTCGGGCGCGGCGGCGATCCAGCTCGCCCTCACCGCGCTCGGCATCGGGCCCGGCGACGAGGTGCTCGTCCCGGCGTTCACGGCGGTCCCGACAGCGTCCGCCGTCTGCGCGATCGGTGCGACGCCGGTGTTCGTCGATGTCGACGCCGCCACGGCCACCGTTCCTGCGAACGGCTGGGAGGCGGCCCGCACCGACCGGACGAAGGCGGTGATCGTCGTCCACCTGTACGGACGGCCCGCCGAGGCGCCCGCAACCGACCTCCCGGTCATCGATGATGCCGCGCAAGCACACGGCGCGCTCCGCCCGGGCCGCGCGAGCGCGGCGACCGTGTACTCGTTCTACCCGACCAAGAACGTCGGCGGCATCGGCGACGGTGGCGCGATCACCTCCGACGACGAGAAACTCGCCGGGACCATCCGGCGGCTGCGCGTGCACGGCATGACCGAGCAGTACGTGCACGTCGACCGCTCGCAGAACTTCCGCCTGTCCGAGCTCGAAGCGGGATGGTTGCGACTCTCCCTGCCGACGCTTCCCGCGACCACCGCGCGGCGGCGCGAGATCACAGCGGCATATCGGGCTGCAGCACCGGAGCTGCGCTGGCAGGCCGATCACCCCGATCACGTCCACCACCTCGCGGTGTTCCGCGCCGACGATCGGCCGGCGACTCGCGAGCAACTCGCCGCGAGCGGCGTGGCGTCCGCCGTGCACTACCCGCTTGCGCTCACTCAGCAACCGGCGTACCGGGAGCTCACCCGGGGGGCGTGCCCCGAGGCCGAGGCGTGGGCCGGATCGTGCGTGACCGTGCCCTGCTTCCCCGAGTTGTCGGACGCGGAGGTCGAGCAGGTGCTCGATGCGCTCGGGGCGCTCACCCGTGGCTGACGAGACGGGCCGCATGCACTCGATGAGCACCGTCGTCACCGGCGTCTCGGCGTTCTTCCCCTGCTACAACGATGCCGAGACGATCGGGACGATGGTGGAGGCGGTCGATGCGGCGCTCTCGACCCGTGTCGAGGACTACGAGATCATCGTGGTCAACGATGGATCGGCGGACCGCTCGTCCGAGGTGCTCGCCGAGCTCCGCGCCGCGCACCCGCGGCTGCTCGTCATCGAGCACGAGTCGAACCGTGGGTACGGCGGCGCGCTGATCTCGGGGTTCGCGGCGGCGACGAAGGAGTGGATCTTCTACACCGACGGCGACGCGCAGTACGACGCCTCCGAAGTGGCGCTGCTCATCGATGCCGCCCGCGCCGACACGGACATCGTCCAGGGCTGGAAGCTCTCCCGCGGCGACTCCTGGTACCGGAAGGTGATCGGGCGGGTGTACCACCACACCGTCAAGCTGCTGTTCCGGCTGCACGTCGGCGACACGGACTGCGACTTCCGGCTGTTCCGCCGCCGGCTCGTCGCCGACCGGCCGTTGCAGAGCACGAGCGGCGTCATCTGCGTCGAGATGATGCGCCGCTTCGAGCGTGCCGGTGCCCGGTTCGTCGAGGTCCCGGTCCATCACTACGAACGGCCCGCTGGGCGGTCGCAGTTCTTCCGGCTGCCCGCGATCGCCCGCTCGGCGCGCCAGCTCCTCGAGCTGTGGTGGCGGTTGATGATCCGCCGGCGCGACTGACCCTGCGCTCGCCCGGGCCGGGGCCGCGCCACCCGTCAGATCCAGGCCGGCGGCGCCTCCACCCCGTGGGCGATCGCCAGCAGTTGCACGAGCATCCGCCCGGTCGCGCCCCACACCGTCTCGTCGTCGAGATCGAAGAAGTGGACCACCCGATCCGTCGGTGGCGCGCCCCAGCGCTCCTCACGGTACGTGTCGGGACGGCGGAGCTCGGCGAGCGGGACGAACAGGATGCGGTCGACCTCGTCGGCCGCAGGGTGGAGCGCCGGCCGCCCGGCGAGCCGCGCCACGATCGGGATGATGTAGCTCCTGCTCACCACGGTGTTCAGATGATCGAGCTCACCGACGACCTCGACGAGCGCCGGATCGAGCGCCACCTCCTCGTGCGCCTCGCGGATGGCGGCGTCCACCGCGGTCTCGCCCGGGTCGAGGCGGCCGCCCGGGAAGCTGATCTCGCCCTTGTGGTTCCGCAGGTGGGCCGCCCGCCGGGTCAGCAGCACTTCGGGTCCGTCGGCCCCCTCCGCCAGCGCGATCAGCACCGCTGACAGCCGCGCATCCGGGAAGGCGGGCTCGATCGGCCGCGGCGCGCCATGCACGCGAACGTCGTCGACCACGGCGCCGAGCCGCAGCGGGCGATCCGACGACGATGCCCACGGCGGGGGCGCGCCGGGCGCCCACGTCTCCGGCCGCGGGATCACCTGCGATCCACCCGGACGACGGCCGCGCTCGGCCACGCTCACTGGGTTGGCTGCCAGCCGCTGTCCATGAGTTGCTGCAAGAGCTGGCGCATGCCGGCGGTCTTCAGGTTCGCGAGCACACGGCCCGGGGGTTCCTCGCCGCGCTCCCACTCCTCCCAGTGAGCCTGGAGCTTGGCCAGCTCGGGTGCAGGGGGCTCGAACGTCGTCGACATGCCACCCAGCCTACGAGCGACTTGCCGCCTACCCCTTGCGGCTCCGCCGCCACGCCTGGACGCCCTGCCCGACGGCACGGCCGGCCATCCGCCCGACCTCCTCCGAGCGCCCCCGCGGTGCTGCCACCGGCACCCGTTGCACGCGTTCGCGGTAGTCGCTGCGCCAGATCAGGAACGCGATGATCACGGCGCAGCCGACGAGCATCGCCTGCACGCTGCTCGTCAGCGAGTCGACCAGGACCACGGCGGCGACCATCGCGGCCACGAGCAGAGCGTCGACGACGCGATGGAGCGCTCGGCTGACCGCCTTGCCGGCTGACAGCGGCCCGTCGACGGTCGCTGCGTTGAGCAGGACGAGGGCCCCGAGCACGGTGGGCACCAGTGGCTCCCTGGTCTGGAGCCCCTGGCTGAGCAGCGCGACACCGAGCAGGTACTCGACGAGCTGGTGCATCCAGAACGGCCGCTTCACGGCACCGAGCCTACGAGACGCCCGGGGCGTCGCCCCGGGCGTCTCGTCGCTGTGACTCAGGTCGTACGGGTCCGCCGCATCCGGCGACGGAAGCCGAGCAGCAACAGACCACCAACGATGGCCACCGCGGCGACCTGCAGTGGTGTACCGATGTCGCTGCCCGTCGAGGGCAGCTGCGACGACGACAGGACTCGCGGCCGTGTCGTCGTGGTGGTGGTCCCCGGTGCAGCCGACGCGCTGTTGTTCGGGATCTCCTCGTAGTCGTTGTCGTCCTCGTCGAGCTGACCGCCCGGGAGCGGTGTCAGCGAGTTGTTGTTGAACGTCGTGTCGTTGTGGTTCGTGACCTGATCGTTCGGGTTCGTCGAGTCCTTGCCGAGGTTCGTGTCAGGCGTCGAGTCGATGTCGTCGCCGCTGTCGGCGGTGATCTCGGCCCAGTTGCGGTACGCCGGCCGGGAGATGTCGGTCACCCGGGTCGCCAGCGTGAGCACCTTCTTCGCGCCGGGCGCCAGGTTCGTGATCGTCCACGTCACCGTGTCGCCGGTGGCCGTGCCACCGTCGCTCGCCGAGACGAACGCCATGCCGGTCGGGATCGCGTCCTGCACGGTGATCAGACCGGAGTCGACGTTGCCCTGGTTGATGACCGTCAGCTCCCAGTTGATCGTTCCGCCCGAGATGACGGTCTGGCCTGCCGGGAGCGTCTTGATCAACGCCAGGTCGTAACGACCGACGACATCGATCTCCTCGAGGTCGTTGTCGTCCTCGTCGAGCTGACCACCCGGCAGCGGCGTCGCGGTGTTGCTGTCGAAGGTCGTGTCGTTGTGGTTCGTGACCTGATCGTTCGGGTTCGTCGAGTCCTTGCCGGTGTTCGTGTCAGGCGTCGAGTCGTCGTCGTCACCGCTGTCGGAGGTGATCTCGGCCCAGTTGCGGAACGGCGCCTTCGTGACGTCGACCGCCTTGGTCACGAGCGTGAGCGCCCGCGACGCGCCGGGATCGAGGCCAGTCAGGTTCCACGTCACGATCCCGGCCGCCTCGGTGCCGCCGTCACTGGCCGAGACGAACGACATGCCGGTCGGGATGGTGTCCTGCACCACGAAGTCTCCCGAGGGCAGTCCGCCCTGGTTGGTCACGGTGATCGTCCAGGTGACGTCGCCGTTCAGCGCCACCGGCCCGGTCGGCGATGCGATGGTCTTGATCAACGCGAGGTCGTACCCGGGCGTGGCGTAGCCCATGTCCCAGGTGTGGTCGTTCTCGCCGGGCGCGCCGATGGTGACGGTCGCGGAGAACCCGGTCGCCGGCAAGGCATCGGAGTCGCGCTGGTCGGCCCCGACGTTGGCGCCGGTGAGGGCGTACGTGCTCCCGCCGGACGCGACGGAGGTGGGTACGCCCACGATCAACGTCGCCCCCGGGACGAGCTCGGCGATCTGGTACCTGAACGCGTCGGTGCTCGTGCGGGTGGCGCGCTGGTCGCCGGAGAAGACGTAGTTGCCGGCGTCGTCGGTGATCGCCGTGGCGATCGCCGGGCCGTCGGGCACGCCGTTCGCGTCGGCGTCGAGGTAGAGCGACACCGTGACGCCGGGCAGCGGTGCTTCGTCGGCGTCCTGCACACCGTCGTTGTCGGTGTCGAGCCAGACCCTGTTGCCGATCTCGACCGGTGCGCGATCACAGAACGCCTCGAGGTCGGCGAGGCCGTTCGACTTGCCGAACGTCGACGGCGCCGGGGAGCCCGGATCGTAGAAGATCTCGTAGGAACGGGCTTCGGAGCCGTCCGTGTTCGAGAACCAGTCGAAGCCGGCCGAGTCGAAGCGGATCGGGCTGTACACGACCGCCGCCACCTCGTCCTTGGCCTCCAGCTGGAGCACGCCACCAGTCGCCGTCTCCTCGTGGAACATGGTGCCCGGGCAGCACGAGTCCTCCGAGTAGAACTCACCGGCCGTACCGGCCGCGTCGGCGGGGCCCTGGCCGTTGCCGACACCGGACGCGGACGTCAGGCCGTTGGCGAGCGTGCCATTCCCCTCGAGGCGGTACTGGCCGCCGGGTGCGGTCGGCGGTGCGGCACGGAGCAGATCGCCGCCGGCACCCACCGTGCCACCCTTGCCGGCATCCGGCCCGCTGGTGAGCGGGTTGAGGTTGCGGTGGCCGAGCATGTGCCCGGTGCGGTCACCGAAGCCGATGATCAGCGAGCCGTCGCGATCGAACGCGAGGTCGGCGACGATCGGCATCGGGCGGGCGAACTCGACGAGCCACTCGGCGTCGTCACCGACGGACAGGAAGTTCGGGTTGCCCCCGGCGTCCACGAACGAATCGGTCCACGCGTACCAGGGCTCGCTCGCCGGGATCGTGCTGAACACGAGGCCCTTGGGGTAGGTCAGGGGGATGTCGATCACGGATGCCGACCAGGTGCCGGCGACCGGGTCGAGCGCGAACACGTGCGCCGACAGGTCGGCGAAGGCGCCGCTGACCTCGGCGGTGCACACGAACCCGACGTAGATCTTGCCGTCGTGGGGGTCAAGACCAAACGGTCGGGCGACGCCGCCGGGGCAGGCCGCAGCGGCGGGCGGATCGAAGTTCTGCGGGGTGCCGAACGAGCCGTCGGCGTTGACCGGGATGCGCACGACCTGCCGTGTGGCGAGGTTCGTGGTCCACAGCGTCTGGTCGTCCTCACCCATGTCGAGGTCGCCGTAGCCGACCTTCATGACGAGCGGGAACACTGCCGGATCGGTGCTCGGGAAGCCGAGCGTGCCCGGAGCAGCCTCGTTGAGGTTGCGGACCGCGTTGGACGGCACGAGCCCACCGGGGTCGGTGTTGACACCGGCGGGCAGCTGCGCGACGGGCGCACTCGGCGTGCCGCTCGCGGCACCGTCGATGCGGTAGATGGCGCTGAGGCCACCGGGGCCGACGCCGGCGTGGCGCTTGAGGAACGACGAGAGGAAGACCCGACCGGTCGACCGCTGGTAGGCGACGCCGTAGACGCTGCCGACGCCGATCGCGTCGCTGATGCCCGTCTGCAGGCTCGGGTCGATGCCCGATGCGTTGTACGGCACGAGCCGGGTGACGACGTCCGGCCGGTCGTTCGGGCCGGCGGAGAAGCAGTTGGTGGCAAGCGTCGGGTTCTCCTGGCAGAACTCGGCGGGGTTGGTGACGCCGAAGTCCACGCCGGTGTCGCCGAGCGTCGCGAACTGGACGGAGGAACCGGAGTCCGGGCCGAGTGGACCGGAGCGGAGGTACGCCGGCAGGCCGGAGAACTCGACGCGGATCGCGGTGGTCGCAGCCCCCGCGACGGTCAGCGTGAACGTGCCGTCGGCGAGCGACGTAGCGGTGCCGACAGGATCGCCGTCGGCGTCGAACGCCTCGACCGTGACCCCTGCCGTGCCGACCTCGCCGGCGTCGAACACGCCGTCGACGTTGCTGTCGCGAAAGACCGTGCCGGTGATCGCACCGCCCTCCGCACCGGCAGCACCGACCACGACGGCGCCGCCGAGCACCACGATGCTCCCGCTCGCGAGGACTGCCGTCGCCAGTGCTGCGCGTCCGTATCTACCCATGACCGCTCCCTACCAACCATCAGCCCGCCGGGTGAGTGTAGTCAGATGACCCTCCGTGGCCGAGCGCTGCCAGATCCTGCGGAAGTGTAGATGCTCGCTCACGCTCCGTGTCAGCTCTCGCAGAATTCTGTCCCCACCGGTGGGCAGACGCGGCAGAGCCCCGGGGTTCGCCCGGGGCTCCGTCGACGGTGCTCGATGTCAGGATGACCCGAGGGTCACATCATGCCCATGCCGGGCATGCCCCCGCCCATCCCGCCACCGGCGGGCATGGCGGGCTGCTTCTCGGGCTTCTCGGCCACGAGGCACTCGGTGGTGATCACGAGCGCTGCAATTGACGCTGCGTTCTGGAGCGCCGCACGCGTGACCTTCGCCGGGTCGATGATGCCGGCCTTGACGAGGTCCTCGAGCTGTCCGGTCGCCGCGTTCAGACCCATCGGGCCTTCGGCGTCCTCGACCCAGCGGACGGTGATGCCGCCCTCGAGGCCGGCATTGTCGGCGATGAGCCGGGCCGGAGCATCGAGCGAGTCCCACACCGTGCGGGCACCCGTTGCCTCGTCGCCGCTCAGCGAGTCGACGACCTTGGCAACGGCCGGACGCGCCCGCAGCAGGGCCGTGCCGCCACCGGCGACCACACCCTCTTCGATCGCGGCACGGGTCGCCGAGATGGCGTCCTCGATGCGGTGCTTCTTCTCCTTCAGCTCCACCTCGGTGGCGGCGCCGACCTTGATCACCGCGACACCGCCGGCGAGCTTGGCGAGGCGCTCCTGCAGCTTCTCCCGATCCCAGTCCGAGTCGGTGTTGTCGATCTCGGTCTTGATCTGGTTGATGCGGCCCTTGATGTCGTCCTCGGAGCCACCGCCGTCGACGATCGTCGTGGCGTCCTTCGAGATGATGATCCGCTTGGCGGTGCCGAGCAGGTCGATCGTGACGTTCTCGAGCTTGAGGCCGACCTCTTCGGTGATGACCTGGCCGCCGGTGAGCGTCGCCATGTCCTGCAGCATCGCCTTGCGGCGGTCGCCGAAACCGGGTGCCTTGACGGCCACCGAGTTGAACGTGCCGCGGATCTTGTTCACGACCAGCGTGGCGAGCGCCTCGCCGTCGACGTCCTCGGCGATGATGACGAGCGCGCGGCCCGACTTCATGACCGCCTCGAGCGCCGGCAGCAGCGACTGCACCGAGCTGATCTTCGAGCCGTGGAGCAGGATGTACGGATCCTCGAGGACCGACTCCTGACGCTCCTGGTCGGTCACGAAGTACGGCGACAGGTAGCCCTTGTCGAACTGCATGCCCTCGGTGAAGTCGAGCTCGATGCCGAACGTGTTCGACTCCTCGACGGTCACGACGCCGTCCTTGCCGACCTTGTCGATCGCGTCGGCGATGACGGCGCCGATCGCCGGGTCGGCAGCCGAGAGCGACGCGACGCTGGCGATGTCGGACTTGTCGTCGACATCCTTCGCCTGCGCAGCGATGTTCTCGACGGCTGCTGCGACGGCCTTCTCGATGCCGCGCTTCAGGCTCATCGGGTTGGCGCCGGCGGCGACGTTGCGCATGCCGTGGTGGACGAGCGACTGTGCGAGCACGGTCGCGGTCGTCGTGCCGTCACCGGCGACGTCGTTGGTCTTCGTAGCGACTTCCTTCACCAACTGCGCGCCCATGTTCTCGAAGGGATCGTCGAGCTCGACGTCCTTCGCGATGGACACACCGTCATTGGTGATGGTCGGTGCACCGAACTTCTTGTCGAGCACGACGTTGCGACCCTTCGGGCCGAGCGTGACCTTGACCGTGTCGGCCAGCTTGTTCACACCCGCCTCGAGGGCGCGACGCGCCTCGTCGTCGAACTTGAGCATCTTGACCATGTGGACTCAGCGCCTCACTTCTCGACGACGGCGAGGACGTCACGGCTCGACAGGATGAGGAGATCCTCACCGTCGATCGTGACCTCGGTGCCGCCGTACTTGGAGTACAGGACGGTCTGGCCCACGTCGATGCCGAGCGGCAGGATCTCACCGCTGGACTCGGCGCGTTTGCCGGGTCCGACAGCGAGGACGGTGCCCTGCTGCGGCTTCTCCTTGGCGGTGTCGGGGATGACGAGACCCGACGCAGTGCGCTCCTCGGCCTCGCCGGGCTTCACTACGATTCGGTCTTCAAGCGGCTTGAGAGCCATGGTGCGAGCCTCCATGTATGGCGTTAGCACTCGGACGTTGCGAGTGCTAAGGGTACGCGCGGAGGAGTGGCGTTAGCAACCGGAGCGGCCGACTGCTAATCCGGTGGCTCCGAAACCGCGCGTATCAGGAGCGCTCGTCGCTGCTCTGGTACGCCGATGTCGAACGCGTCAGCAGCGGTTGACCAGCACCATCGTGCCGTAGCGGGTGCCGTTCGGCGCGGTGACGTAGCCGATCGCAGCATGCGTGTAGGAGCCGTTCACCATGTTCGCGAAGTGCGGCGCCGAGTTGACCCAGAGGTCGAACAGGTCGTAGGAGAGCGAGCCGGCGGCGATGTTCTCACCGTTGCCGCAGCCACCGACGGCGTCGGTGCGCGACGATCCCGGCGAGTGGGCGAAGTTACCGCTCGCCGCCATCTGGGCGGACCAGGAGCAGGCGAAGGCGAGCGCGGCGGCATCGTCGGCGACCGCTGCGGCACCGTTGGCGGCGCGCACCGAGTTGAGCCGGGAGAGCCCCTGCGCCTCGCAACCAGCGGGCGGGACCGGCGCGGGAGTCGCTGGTGCCTGGTTCACGGGCGGCGCGTTCGGAGCGCTCGTGGGGCTGCCGGTGAAGTAGCCGGTGAGGTCGGCCACGACGTGCTCCCCCGCGAAGCTGTACAGCGCGACACCGCGGGTCGAGGTGGCGGTGACGGCCAGGTTCGCGACCGCCGTGCCGGGTCCGATCGCGTTGACGTTCGCGGTGAGGCCGCGGCTGCCACCGGCGGGGTACGCCGTGATGTAGCCGGGAGCACGCGCGTCGGTCGTGGCGAGGTTGTACACGAGGGCTGACCCCGTGACAGGCGGAGCCACCTCGACCGTCCAGCCCGGCTGGAGCGCCGTGCCGTTGCCGAGCGGCGATGCCCCGCGGGTGTCCAGGATCCTGGTGGGCGTGACCGGCACGAACAGCCCGTCCGACCCCGCCGGCGCCGAGGCGCCGGTGAAGTAGCCGGCCACGTCGACGATGATGTGGCCACCCGACATGGAGTAGACGTCGAAGCCGGCTGACGAGACGGGCACGATGCTCATCGCCGACCTCGTCTGCATCCGCCGCTCGGTGTTCAGCACCGAGGTCGTCGGACGGCCCCGCCCGGCGGGCCACGCCGTGAGGAACCCGGCTCCGCCCGACTGGTCGATCGCGATGTTGACGACGACTGCCATGGCGTCGGACGGGACGAACGACGGCCGCGAGATCCGCATGGTGCCGCCGGCGGGCAGCGGCGCACCGCTGTCACGAGTGTCGAGGACGCGCACGGCGCCGCCGGCAGCCGGTTGGAACCGGCCGGAGGACGTGGTCCCGTTGGCGGGGGTGAACGCGCCCGAGACGTCGACGACGATGCCGGCGCCGCCGGCGACGAAGATGTCGACCGAGCCGCCGGTGCCGAGAGCGACGATCGCCCCGTTCGCCACGATCTCGCCCGGGCCGTTGAAGTTGACGTTCGCGGTGAGCTCGCGGGCGGTGCCGGTCGGGTACACGGTGACGAAGCCGGCCGCCAGGGCATCCGTGGCCGTGACGGTGAGCGCCGCGGCCGAGGCGTCGGCGGGCACGCCACCGACGCCGGCGACCTGCACCCGGACGGTCGAGGCGTCGAGCCGCTTGAAGCCGAACGCGCCAGCGCCACGGGTATCAGCGAGGCGGGAGGGTCCGACGGCGACGTATCGCGAGGGGAGAGCCGACGTGGACGCGCTCGCACTGTTCATGTCGACGGTCGAGACCAGCAGACCGCCGAGCACTGCAATGAGCACCACCCTGCTCGCCCCCCGCATCGCCCGTGCGACGGTGCGGAAGAACATTACGGGAACCGTAACTCAAATGTCACCTAACCGTCGAGGGGCACGAAGAAATCCTCAAGGAAATTCTCTCTACACAGTTGCTTTACCGCTGAAAGTGGCAGCCCGATGACGTTCGAGACACTCCCCGTGACGGACGTAATGAAGATGCCGCCGAAGCCCTGCAGCGCATAGGCGCCCGCTTTGTCCACCGGCTCGCCGGTCGACACGTACCAGTCGAGCTCGGCATCGCCGATCTGCGCCATGGTCACGACCGTGGTCTCGACGGCGGACGCAAGGCGGCCGTCCAGCAGGAGCGCCAGGCCCGTGTGCACCTGGTGCTCGCGGCCCGAGAGCCGGCGCAGCATCCGCAGCGCGTCCGCGTCGTCCTCCGGCTTGCCGAGGATCTCACCGTCGACGTCGACCGTCGTGTCGGCCGCGATCACGAGCTCACCCGGGAGGGCGACGGCCACCGCCTTGTCCCGGGCGACGCGCTCCACGTAGCAGGCCGGGTGCTCGCCGGGCAGGGGCGTTTCGTCGGCATCCGCCGGCCGCACCTCGAAGTCGATGCCGAACTGGGCGAGCAACTGCCGGCGCCGCGGCGACGCGGAGGCCAGGACCACGGGAGGGCGCATCAACCGCCGCTCAGTTCGCCGACGCCGGCTTCGTCGGGGGGTGTGACGTCGTCGAGCTCGTCGAGGTAGCGCTCCGGCAGCACGACCTTGATCGGCCCGTTCGTGTGCCCGCGACGGATCCGGTTGCCGCCCGGGGGCAGCGCCATCGTCGGATCGAGCTCGGCCAGCAGGTCGTCGAGCTCGGCGAGGCTGTCGACGAGTGCCATCCGGCGACGCATGTCCGGACCGACCGGGTAGCCCGTCAAGTACCAGCTGGTGTGCTTGCGGAAGTCGCGCACACCGAACGGCCCCATGAGCTCCACGAGCAGCCTGGCATGCTCTGCCATCACCGGGATCACCTCGCCGAGGCGCGGTGGCGGCGGTGGTGTCTTGCCGCCGAAGGCCGCGATCAGGTCGCCGAACAACCACGGCCGCCCGAGGCAGCCCCGACCGATGACGACCCCATCGCACCCGGTCTGCTCGACCATTGCGAGCGCGTCGGCAGCCTCCCAGATGTCGCCGTTGCCGAGCACCGGGATGCCGGTCACAGCGGCCTTCAGCTCGGCGATCCGCTCCCACGCGGCCTCGCCGGCGTAGTGCTGCTGCGCCGTGCGGGCGTGCAGCGCGACGGCTGCGCAGCCCTCGTCCTCGGCGATGCGGCCCGTGTCGAGGAAGGTCGTCAGGTCATCCGAGATGCCGAGCCGGAACTTGCACGTGACCGGCACGCCGTACGGCGTTGACGCCTGCACGGTCGCCCGCAGGATCGCGCGCAGCAGGTTGCGCTTGAGCGGCACCGCGGCGCCACCACCGCGGCGGGTCACCTTCGGCGCGGGGCAACCGAAGTTCAGGTCGAGGTGGTCGACACGTCCCTGCTCGCAGACGCGGTGCACGGCGGCGGACAACGAGGCAGGGTCGCTGCCGTAGAGCTGGAGGCTGCGGGGTTCCTCGTCGGGGCCGAAGGTGAGCATCCGCTCCGTCTTCGCGTTGCCGTGGACGAGCGCGACCGCCATCACCATCTCGTTCACGTACAGCAGGCCCGGACCGTAGCGGCGGCACAACGCTCGGAACGGTGCGTTCGTGACACCGGCCATGGGCGCGAGCACGACCGGAGCGGCCAGCTCGATCGGTCCGATGCGCAGGGGTGTCACATCGGTCGAAGCTATCGCTCAAGGCGCGAGGCACCGCCTGCGCCACCTGGTCGCGCTCCGTATGGTGTGCGGATGGACAGCACGAGCGCAGCGGCCGTGCAGTGGCCGTTGCTCGTCGCGGTGGCGCTCGGCTCAGTGCTGCTCAGCCCGATCCTCTTCGCCTTCGAGCTCGTGTTCTCGGTGCTCCTGATCGCGTTCGCCGTGGCGTTCCATCGTCTGCGCCCGTTCGCAGCTACCCGGATGATCACGATCGGCGCCGGCCTCGCGGTCGGACCGCTCGCCTACGTGCTGCTCGCGGTCGTCGTCGCGGTGCTCTGACCGGCGAGCGGCACCGTGCCGTTCACGAACGCGATCGGCAGGCCGCCGTTCGTCGTCAGCACGCGCTCGGCGCTGACCGGTGGGGTCGCGGGAGCGAGCCGGATCCGCTGCGCCGGAGAGCTCTTCGCGGCGACGAGCCCGACACGCCAGCCCGCGGCCCGCTCGCGCAGCACGGCGCCGAACCGGTCGTAGAGGTCCCTCACGTCACCACCGTCGACCCGGACCCCGTAGGGCGGGTTGGTCACGATCCAGCCGCGTTTCGGGGGCACGGCGAGCTCCGAGATCGAGGCCTGCTCGAACGTCACAGCGTCAGCGACACCGGCGCGCTCGGCGTTCGCGCGCGACGCCGCGATGGCGCCCGTATCGCGGTCGAAGCCGAGCACCACTGGGCTCCGCTCCAGCACGTCGGCGTCCGCTGCGGCGAGCAGGCGGTCCCACCGTTCACGATCGAAGCTCGGCCACGCTTCGAACGCGAACGCCCGGTGGCGACCGGGCGGCATCCGCCGCGCGAGCAGTGCCGCTTCGATCGGGATCGTCCCCGAGCCACAGAAGGGATCGACGAGCGGCGAGCTGCGGTCCCAGCCGCTCGCGAGCAGCAGGGCGGCGGCGAGCGTCTCGCGCAACGGCGCCTTCGCCGCGTCGAGCCGCCATCCCCGCCGGTAGAGCGGTTCACCCGACGCGTTGAGGCTGACGGTGACCGAGTCGTGCACGACCCGCACGTACAGCTCCTGCGCCGGACCGTCCCCCGCCGGCACGACCTCGCGCACACGCTCCTCGATCGCGCCGAGGTGGTACAGCCGCGAGCCGGTCGCAGAGACGGACACGTCGAGCGCGGCATCGCTCGGGAGCCAGCGTGACCAGTCGATGCGGCGCAGCCCGCCCTGCAGCGGACCGAACCCGTCGGCCGGGAAGTGGGCGACGCGCACCAGGACTCGCGTGGCGGTGCGCACATGGAGGTTCATCGACCACAGCTGCGGCCACGTCGCCGAGCACGACACGCCACCGCGACGGACCATCGGCTCGCGCACGCCGAGCCGCTCGAGCTCGGCGAGGGTGAACGGCTCGAGTCCCGGCGTGCACACCGCGTACGCGCTGATGCGGGGCACGGACATCAGGATCCGCCCGCGGATGCTCGGCGAACGAACCTCACGAGAACTGGAGCTTGAGATTCGGGTTCGCGGCGGCGTCGAGCGGCGTCGGCCCATCGGAGCGCAGCCGGTACCACCCGGTCGCCGCGATCATCGCCGCATTGTCCGTGCACATCGCGTGGCTCGGGAGGAAGCCACCGATCCCCTCCTCCGCACAGGCATCGAGGAACCGTTCGCGCAGCAGCGAGTTGGCGGCGACGCCGCCGCCGAGCGCGAGGCCTTTCGCGCCGACCTCGCGAACGGCGCGACGGCACTTCGCGACGAGCACGTCGACGACGGCGGCCTGGAACGAGGCCGCGACATCGGCTGTCGCTACGTCGGGATGGTTGCGGACGTGGTTCACGACGCTCGTCTTCAGCCCACTGAAGGAGAAGTCCAAGCCCTCGTTCAGCATCGCCCTCGGGAACGCGATCGCTGCCGGATCACCGTCATTGGCGATCCGGTCGATGGCCGGCCCACCTGGATACCCGAGGCCGAGGAAGCGAGCCACCTTGTCGAACGCCTCGCCGGCGGCGTCGTCGATCGTGCGACCGAGCAGGCGGTAGTCGCCCTCGCCGCGCATCTCGATCAGCATCGTGTGGCCGCCGGAGACGAGCAGCACGACGAGCGGCAGCTCCAGCGACGGGTCTTCGAGGAACGCGGCATAGAGGTGCGCCTCGAGGTGGTTGACGCCGATGAACGGCACGTCCCACGCCAGAGCGAGCGCCTTCGCCGCCGACACGCCGACGAGCAGCGCGCCGACCAGGCCCGGACCGACGGTTGCCGCGACCGCGTCCACGCGCTGATCGTCCACGCCCGCTTCGACGATGGCGCGGGCGATGACCGGGTTCAGCAGCTCCAGGTGGGCGCGGCTCGCGATCTCGGGCACGACGCCGCCGTATTGCGCGTGCAGGTCGACCTGGCTCGAGACGACGGACGACAACACGTCGTTGCCGCCCATCACGAGCGACGCTGCGGTCTCGTCGCAGCTCGTCTCGATGCCGAGCACGACCGTGGTCTCGTCGACGGGGCGGCTCGTCATCGGTCGCCCTCCAGTGCCCGGAGCCGGTCGAGGTACGCCGCCGTGTCGATGTCGTGGCACCACATGACGATCGCATCCTCGACGTTCTCGTAGTAGTTCTTGCGGACGCCGGCGGGAGCGAAGCCGAAACGACGGTACAGCTCCTGGGCAGCGGTGTTCGAGACCCGGACCTCGAGCGACAGGTGCCGGCAGCCGCGGTCGATCGCGATGCGGGCGAGCGTGACGAGCAGCGTGGTGCCGATCCCCCGGCGATGGCATGCAGGATCGACAGCGATGTTCGTCACGTGCGCCTCGTCGCCGACGAACATCAGCCCGCCGTAGCCCACGACCTCGCCGTCGAACCGGGCGACCACGTACTGACGCTCACCGAGGCGGGCGCCTTCGAGCTCGGTGTGGAACACGCCGAGCGTCCACGGCTTCGGGTACACCTTCGCTTCGATGGTGAGCACGCTGCGGAGGTGCCGGCGGCGCATCGGCTCGATCGCGGCCTCGATCGGGCTGCTCGCCGCGCCACCCGCGCCACCCGCGCCGCTGCCGGCTCCCTCGGCGCCGTTGCGGCGATCGATGAGGCGCGACACGAAGCTCACGCCACCCCCTCACGGGTGGACCAGTTGATCTGGGCATCGGGGCGCCGCAGGTAGAGGGGCTTGAGCTCCCACGGGTTCACCCACTCCTCACGCAACGCCTTGGCATGAGCGAGCTGCACGAGCGGCGCCGCCGACGGATGGGCGAGGTACTGCTCGGCGAACTCGACGCGGACGACGGCGTCGGCGATCTCGGGCCGGTACCGCAGCGCGCCGTCGCCGACGCAGACCGACTCCTGCCCCCGCGCGAGGAGATCGGCGATGAGGTCTTCGGGGCGGCCGACGCAGAGCTCGGTCACCCGCTGCACGCCGCCCGGCACCTGGCGGTAGAACGCGTAGAAGAGCTCGCCCCGCTTCGCGTCGATCACGGCCGCGATCACACGGTCGGTGTGACGGAGCGGGAACGCGAGCAGGTCGAGGCTCGTGACGCCGATCATCGGGATCCGCAGCGCCTGCGCGAGGGCCTTGCCGGTCGCCATGCCGACGCGCATGCCGGTGAAGAGCCCCGGGCCGACGTCGACGGCGATGCACCCCATCTCGCTGAGCTCGATGTCGGCCTGGCGGCAGAGGAAGTCGATCGCCGGCACGAGCGTCTCGGCGTGACGGCGGCCGCGCGTCAGCTCGTGCAGGCCGAGCACGCCCTCGTGGCCGCCGATCGCGACGCCGACCTGCTCGGTCGCGGTCTCGATGCCCAGGATCAGCATGCGGTCCCCTCCTCGCGCCACGGCGCCAGCGCGGCGACGAGTCGGTCCCAGCGCGAGGCCCATTCCCGCCCGATCGCGCGCACGGTCACGACCCGGTCGTCGGGCCGTGACGGCTCGAGCCAGGCCAGGCGGACCTCGAGATGGTCACCGAGCGACGTGGCGATCACGTCGCCCCATTCGACGAGGACGATCCCGTCGCTCTCGAGCAGTTCGCTGATCGCGAGATCGGCGACCTCCGCCATCCGTTCCAGTCGGTAGACGTCGGCGTGGTGGAGGTGGCTCTTGCCGATCTCGTACGAGTGCACGAGCGTGAACGTCGGACTGGTCATCGGATCGGTCACACCGAGTGCCGCCCCGAAGCCTTGTGCGAACGCGGTCTTGCCCGACCCCATCTCACCGGCGAGCGCGAGCAGGTCGCCCGGGTGCGCGAGCCGGGCGATCGCGGCGGCGATCGCATGGGTCTCGGCGACCGACGACGACCGGAGCACGATCGACGGGCCGGCGATCGTCACAGAGCCACCCCGACGTCTGCGAGTGCGAGCTTCGCGCGCACGAAGTCGGCCCTCATCTGCGCGAGCGGCGTCGGACCACCCCGCAGCGCCGCAGCCGGGTGGAGCGTCGGGATGAGCACGCCGTGGGCGAACGGGTACGAGCGGCCGCGCAGCTTCATGATCCCCTCGGTCGTGCCGAGGAGCCACTGGGCGGCGAAGCGGCCGAGCGTCACACACGCCGCCGGGCGGATCAGGTCGAGCTGGAGCTGCAGGTACGGGCGGCAGGCGTCGATCTCGTCCGGCTTCGGATCGCGGTTCCCCGGCGGCCGGCACTTCACGACGTTGGCGATGTAGACGGCCTCCCGACGGATCCCGAGCTCCTCCCACATCAGCTGGTCGAGGAGCTTGCCACTGCGACCGACGAACGGCAGGCCCTGCTCGTCCTCCTGCTGACCCGGCCCCTCGCCGATGAACATCAGCGGCGCCCGATGCGACCCGGTGCCGAACACGACCTGGGTCCGGCTCTCGCTCAACCGGCAGCGCGTGCACACAGAGGCCTCGGCGGCGATCTCGGCGAGCGCGGTGGCGGCGTCGGGCACGGGGAGTGATGCTACCGAGGACCGCCGGCCTGGTCGCCGGGCGACGCCGTTCGGCCGTGGTACCGCCGCGGCACGCGGCGCGAGATGCCGCACACGATCTCGTACCCGATCGTCCCGAGCGCGTCGGCCCAGTCCTCGGCGCGGATCCGCTCGTTGTCCTGCGCGCCGATCAGGACCACCTCGTCGCCGACACGGATGTGGTCGTCGTCGCAGTCGACCATCACCTGATCCATGGTGACGACGCCGACGATCGGCCGGCGACGACCGCCGATCAACATCTCGCCGCCACACTCGGCGAGCCGCCTCGGCACGCCGTCGGCGTAGCCGATCGGGATGGTCGCGACGGTTGCAGGACGCTCGAACCGGTGGCGCAGGCCGTACGAGATCCGCTCCCCGGGCGACAGCCGCTGCACGAACGAGACCCGGGCCGCGAGCGTCATGACCGGACGGAGCCCGACGCACATGTCGGCGACGCCCGCACCGGGCTCGATGCCGTAGATCGCGATGCCGGCGCGCACGAACGATCTCCGGGCAGCCGGATGGGCGAGTGCGCCGGCCGAGTTGGCGAGGTGGGTCGTCTCGGGAACGATGCCCACCCGCGCCAACTCGTGCAGGATCTCGTCGAAGCGCTGCAGCTGCAACGCCGTGTGCGGGTCGGCAGGATCATCGGCGACCGCGAGGTGCGAGAAGATGCCGGCGAGTCGCAGCTCGGCCGATCGCGAGTCGACGTGGCGCACGAGGTCGACGGCCTCACCGAGCGCGACACCGACACGGTGCATCCCGGTGTCGATCTTCACGTGCACGCCGTAGTCGCGCTTCCCTGCCGTTCGCACCGTCTCCGCGAACGCCTCCACTGCCGCCGTTTCGTACAGCGTCGGCGTCAGGTCGAGTTCGACCATCCCGGCGAACTGCTCGGGAGGCTGCTGCGAGAGCACGAGGACCGGCGCGTCGACGCCGCCGGCGCGCAGCTCGGCGCCCTCCTCGGCGAGTGCCACGCACAGACCGGCCGCGCCCGCTGCAAGTGCGGCACGAGCGCAGGGCACGGCACCGTGTCCGTAGGCATCGGCCTTCACGACCGCCCACACGTCGCTCGGCGCGACCACCCGGCGGAGCTCGCGTACGTTGTGCGCGAGCGCGTCGAGGTCGACGTCGGCCCAGGCCCACCGAGTCGGCGCGGAGCCCTCGCCGGTCACGCTCACCACAGGCGCGACATGACGACGGCGATCAGGTCCAAGAGGTCGCTCGCGACGAGGCCGCGCTCGTGGCCCTGACGACCGGCCTGACCGTGGATCCACGCGCCGGCGGCAGCGGCTTCGAACGCCGGCACGCCACCGGCGAGGAGCGCACCGATGATGCCGGAGAGGACGTCACCCGTGCCCGCTGTCGCGAGCCGCGCGTCACCGGCCGTGACGACGTAGACCCGGCCGGACGGATCCGCCACCACGGTGCTCGGTCCCTTCAGGAGCACGACCGCATTCGTGTCGGACGCGAGCCGCCGCGCCGCGTCGAGTCGATCCGCACCCAATCGGGCACCGGTGAGCAGTGCGTACTCGCCGTCGTGCGGGGTGAGGACGGTCGCGGCCGTACGCAGCTGCAACAGGCTCTTCACGCCCTCGCCGCTCCATGCGAGCGCGAACAGCCCGTCGCCGTCGATCACGACCGGGATCGGCGCACGCGTCACGGTGTTGCGCACGGACAGCGCCGTGGTGTCGTCGCGCCCGAGCCCGGGGCCGATCACGAGGCTGTGGAACCGGTCGAGCCCTTCGAGCACCTCCGAGGACCAGCCGCTGCCCGGCAGCGCCCGGCCGACGACCTCGGTCGGGGCGAGCGGATCGTGGCCGAGCCCCGGGCTCGACAGGCGCACCATCCCCGCGCCCGCCCGTTGCGCCGCCGCGCTCGCGAGCCGGGCGGCGCCGAGCATGCCGGGCGAACCGGCGACGACCCAGACGCCGGCGCGCCACTTGTGGGCGTCGGCATGTCGCTGCGGCACCCAGTTGGCGACGTCGGATCCCTGCACGAGGAACGTCCTGGCGCGGCCGACGTCGAGACCGATGTCGGCGAGCTCCAGGCGACCGGCGAGGATGCTGCCGGGCGCGAACACGAGTCCGGGTTTCAACGCCGCGAACGTGACGGTGCGATCAGCGGCGAGCACGTCGGGGCCGGCCTCCCCGGTCGCGCCGACGACGCCGCTCGGGATGTCGACGGCGAGCACCGGTGCGCCGTTCGGATCCGGTGAGACCCACTCGCCACGGAACCCCGTGCCGAAGGCCGCGTCGATCACGAGATCACTGCGCGGCAGCACCGCCTCCACGTCGGCTGCCGAGATCTCGTGGACCGTCGCCCCGCGGCGCCGCAGCCGCACTGCGGCCGCCCGCCCGTCAGCACCGTTGTTCCCTTTGCCCGCGACCAGCACGACGCGCCGCCCGTAGCCGCCGCCGAGCATCCGCAGCGCCGCCCGGGCGACCGCAGCGCCAGCACGCTCGACGAGCACCTCCGTCGACTCGGCCGCCGCCGCGTCGATCTCGCGCATCTCCGCGGGCGTCACGATCGGCAGCATCTCCAGATCGTACGAGCCCCGCACCCGCCCACCTGCTCGTCACCCCCGGTCCGCAAACCCCGTCGTCGCCTTTGTGGCGCTGCGACCCGACGAGAGCGATCCCCAGATGCCTTTGTGCGGATCTTCGTGCTTGCGCGTGACGGTTGGTGACGCTGGAGCCGCCGACGTGTGCTGGTGCGACGTCGTCATCGCACGACGAGACCAGCCACGCCGTTTCTCTGCTCATCGGCGTCACCAGCCCCGGTCTCTGCTCGGGCGAGGTCGTTGGATGTCCGGATGGGAGCGGAGAACCCGTCGGGGGTCGTCGGTGAGCAGAGAACCCGAGGAGAGCGGACGGGAGCGGACGGGAGCGGACGGGAGCGGACGGGAGCGGAACGATGGCAGAGCCTGGACCGAGCCCGGACCCGCGGGGCGGGTCGTGAGCCGGGGGCGGCGAGCGCCGCTGGGTACGGCTACATGGCGGCGACGACGGCGACGGCGACCGTGTCGGTGTGGCTGAGCGAGAGGTGCCAGCCGGTGACGTGCTGCTCGAGCGCGAGCTCGGCGGCGCGGCCGGTCACGACGAGCGATGGCACGCCCGACGGCGCCCGCCGCACCCAGACCTCGTGGAAGCCGAACGCGCCGAGCCCCAACCCGAGCGCCTTCATCGTCGCTTCCCGCGCCGCGAACCGAGCAGCGAGCGAGGGCACGGGATCGACCTTCGGCGCGACGTACTCGAGCTCCTCGGGGACGAACAACCGCGTGCGCATCGTCGGCGTCCGCTCCAACGAGCGGCGGAACCGCTCGATGTCGACGGCATCCACGCCCAGGCCGCGCAAGCTACGCCCGCCAACGGTCGGCGATGTCCGAGATCGGCAACGTGAGCAGATCGACCACGGGGACCCCGGCCAGGAGATCGTCCCGGAACACGCCCTCGGTCTCCGACACCCAGTCGACCAACCGGTCGTAGCGGCGGTCGTAGCCCTGCAGCACGCCGCGGAGCGTGCTCACCGGCAGGTGGTCGTGCAGCCGAACGTGCAGCAACGTCAGCCCGGTCGTCTGCGACCCCTTCACCTCGGGGATCAGCATGACCGTCCGACCATCGTGGCGACCCGTCGCGACGATCAGCTCACGTTCGCTCGCGACTCGCCGCTTCGTGCCGATCAGCCGGTTGTCCCGCTCGACGCGCGACGGGATGTTCAGCGAGATGCCACCGCGGTCGATGATCGCGATCGTGGCCGCGCCGACGCCGTTCACCACGTTCGGGTCACCCTCGATGCGGTACCTCGTGTAGCCGGTCACCTCGAGCACGGCCGGGTCGAGATCGGCGAGCACCTTCAACGTGCGGTAGGCGAGGCGATCGCGCCCGGTGCCGATCGCGAGCACCTCTTGCACGAGTCGGCGGTCGAGCACGCCCTCGTCCGAGCGGGAGATCCCGACCGTGACCGTCTTCGCCTGGTGCTTGATCGCATCGATCGGCCGGGTGAGCTCCTCGATCGCGCGGGTGAGTGCAGCCGTCAGGTCGTCGATGAGGACGGACGGCGTGCCGACCTTGCCCGACTGGCGCTGGTAGTCCTCGAGCGGTGTATCGGACGAGGCGTCGCGGAGCAGGCTGACGAGCTGCACCGCGGTCGACGCCTCGAGATGACCGTTGTACGCGCCGGTGCGCAGCCCGTCGAGGAACCGCTGCGACGGCTGGGTGAGCGCGTCGTGCAGCTCGTCCAGCACGCGATCGCCGCGCTGGTCGTGCTCGAAGGCTGCTTCGATCGCCTCCCGCGCCGCGCGCAACGGCAGCGCGAGCGCGTCGATCGCGAGCGCAGCCTCGTAGCCGAACAGGTGGCCGACCATCGCCGAGAGGATGAACGCGAGCGCCGGATCGACGTTCGGCACCGGCACGACGTGGCACGCGGCGTTGAACCGGTCCTCGCCGTCGCTGGCGATGACGATCGGCACCGCCTTGTGCGCGCGGTAGATCGCCACCTCCTTGGCGACGTCGTCAGCGGTGCCGCCGACGAGGCCGGCCGCGCACACGAGGATCAGCGGCTCCGACGAGAGGTCGATGTGCTTCTTGTCCTCGGTGATGTCGCAGGCGATGGACTTGTAGCAGAGCTCGGAGAGCTTGATCCGCACCTCTTCCGCGGCGATCTTGTTCGGCCCGCTGCCGACCACCGCCCAGTAGCGGCGGTGCGGCGCGAAGCGGCGGGCGGCTTCGGCGATGGTGTCGCGGCGGGCGATCACCTCGCACATCGCGTCGGGCAGCTGACGGAGGCTGCGCAGCAGCTCGTCGCGGCGCCGATCGGTACCGACGCCGGCGATCTCGCTGATCGCGCACGCGAGCAGCACGCCGGCCGCGACCTGCGCGTAGAACGCCTTCGTCGACGCGACGCTCATCTCCACGTCGCGCCCGTCCGACGTGTACAGGACGCCGTCGGCCTTGTCGGTGAGATCGCTGTTGCGCCGGTTGACGATGCCGATCACGGCAGCACCACGCGCTCTGGCGAGATCGACGGTTCGGTTCGTGTCGGTGGTGGTTCCGCTCTGGCTCACCGCGATCACCAACGTGTCGCTCATGTCGAGACGGAGCGAGAAGCCGGACAGCTCGGTCGCGGTGATCGGATCGACGTCGAGTCGGCCGTCGGCGAGCTGCTCGAGGACGGCCGCCGCGCTCTGCCCCGCGACCGCCGCCGTGCCCTGGCCGATCACGAGCACCTTCCGGATCGCACCGGCGGCGAGACGGTCGCACAACCATGCCGGCAGGGTCCGCTCGCCGAGGACGACACGGAGCCGGCCGTCCTGCTCGACGACCTTGCCACGCAACGTCTTGCGGAAGCTGCCCGGCGCCTCGCCGATCTCCTTGAGGAGGTAGTGCGGCGCATCGCCGCGATCGATGTCGCGCGTCGTCACCTCGGCGACGTGGACGTCCTGCTCGGTGATCGGCAGCTCGGTGCCGTCGTACGCCAGCCGGCGGACGCCCGCCAGCTCGCCGGCGAGGTCACCGTCGAGCACGAGGATCTGCCCGCGGCTCGACGGCGTGTCGGGATCGGCCGGGGTCTCGCCGTCGAGGCGGACGTAGCGGCTCGTCTCCTCCACGACCCCGTAGGGCTCGCTGGCGACGATGTAGCAATCGTCGGCCAGACCGACGTACAACGCCTGGCCGCTCCCACGCAGGGCGAGGAGCACGCGCTGGGGCGAGTCGGCCGAAGCGGCGCCGATGGCCACGGATCCCTCGAACGAGCTGACGGCGCGGCGGAAGCCCTCGACGAGATCACCGGAGGCGGCCGTCAACCGGGAGACGATCGCCGGGATGACCTTCGCATCGGTCGTGATCGCGTTCGCGATGCTCAGCCCGTGCTCGGCCTTCAGGTCGGCGTGGTTGTCCACGTCGCCGTTGAGTGCGCCGATGACGTACGGGCCGCCGCGCGCGTCGAGCTCCTCCTGGTTGAGCGGATGTGCGTTCGGTTCGGAGATGATGCCCACGCTCGCCCAGCGGGTGTGGCACAGCACCGAGAGCCGAGCCGTCGGCTGATGGAGCGCGAGGTGCAGCAGCGGGTCGGCGGTGATCGCAGTGCGCATCACCCGGGAGTTGTCACCGAGCTCGCCGATCTCGGCCGCCGCCTTGTAGACGAAGCTCAGCGCCGACCCGGCGATGCGGACCGATCCGGACGTGAACAACGGATCGTTCGTGCGTGCCGCGACGAGCGCGGCGACGGCGGGGTCGTCGAGGTCGAGGCCGTGATCCCACACGTAGAGGTGGAGCCCGGCGGAGTCGCGTCCGCGCACCTCGAGGCGGTCGAGCGACGACAGCGTCTGCTGGATCGCGAGGAACCCCGTCAGCGCCGCCTCACCGTTCTCGCCGGCGGCGAGCTCGTCGACGGCGCGCGCCGTACGGATGCGGTCGTGGCGAACGGCCCAGAGCGCGTCGCGCAGCGCGATGAGCGAAGCGCTCGCCGCTTCCACCTCATCGGCCGACTGGCCTTCGAGCTCCTCCAGCCGGCGGTCTTCTTCGGCGACGAACGCGTCGAGCTGGTCCAGCCGGGCGGTGAGGCCGGCGAAAAGCTCGACCCGGCCGGCGAGCGCGACGACACCAGGCACGCCACGCAGGCTGGCATCGACTGCAGCCACGTGCTCGGTCACCGCATCGCGCCCGAGCGCCCGGGCGGTCAGCGCCGCATCGAGTCCACGGATCAGCTCGTCAGGCGACGGGACCGGGCGCGTCGCGGGGCGGCTGAGAACGGCGATGATTCCGCACATGGCAGCAAACGCTACTGGCCACGACCGGCAGCGCACCCGCAGGCCGGGGCACGCGTGCCGAGGGTCTCACCTCGCGAAACGGGCGCTCACGGCGCCGGCGAGCTGGTCCGCGACCGACTTCGCCGCCGTGTCGGACGACGCCTCGACCATCACCCGGACGAGCGGCTCGGTACCGCTCGGGCGCACCAGCACGCGCCCCTCCGCACCGAGCTCGGCGGCGGCCGCCTGGATCTCGTCCGCCATGAGCTCGGCGATGTCGGGATGGCGCTGCGCGACCCGGACGTTCACGAGCACCTGTGGGTAGACGGTCATCACGTCGTCGGACAGCTCGGCGAGGGAACGGCCGGAGCGCTCCACGAGGTCGAGCAGCACGAGCCCCGCGAGCAGTCCGTCTCCGGTCGTGGCGTGTTCCGTGATGATGACGTGCCCGCTCTGCTCGCCGCCGAGCGAGTAGCCACCCGCGGCGAGCGCCTCGAGCACGTACCGGTCGCCCACCTGTGTCGCCACGACCTGGATGCCCTCGCGCTCCATCGCCCGGTGGAAGCCGAGGTTGCTCATCACCGTGACGACGACCGTGTCGTGGGCCAGCCGGCCGCGTGCCCGGAGGTCGAGCGCGCAGAGCGCGATGATCCGGTCGCCATCGACGAGCCGGCCCAGGTGATCCACCGCGATCAGCCGATCGCCGTCGCCGTCCAGCGCGAGGCCGAGCGCGGCGTGGTGTTCGAGCACCGACGCCGACAGCGCCGCGGGGGCGGTCGCGCCGCAGTCGGCGTTGATGTTCTGCCCGTCGGGTGAGGCGTGGGTGACGATCACGTCGGCGTCGAGCGCACGGAGCACCGCTGGAGCGGCGGCCGACATCGCGCCGTTCGCGGCGTCGACGACGATCCGTCTCCCGGCGAGACCTCCCGGGAACGAGCTCGCGATGTGCGCGACGTAGCGATCGAGCGCATCGTCGCGGACCGTGACCGTGCCCACCGCTGCGCCGGCGCGGGTCGGCGCACCGAGCGCGTGCAGCTCGCGCTCGATGCCGGTCTCGACGGCGTCGGACAGCTTCGTACCACCGGCGGCGAAGAGCTTGACCCCGTTGTCGGCGAACGGGTTGTGCGAGGCGGTGATGACCGCCGCGGGCACCGATTCGGAGGCCGCGATCAACGCCACTGCCGGTGTGGGCACCACGCCCAGCAGTTCGACGTCCACACCCTCGGCGGCGAACCCGGCGACGAGCGCCGCTTCGAGCAGCGGACCTGATCGCCGCGTGTCGCGGCCGATGACGATGCGCGGACCGCCGAGCACGCGCGCCGCGGCGCGGCCGAGCGCCAGCGCGTAGTCCGCGGTGAGCTCGGTGTTCGCCACACCGCGCACGCCGTCCGTGCCGAATCGGAGCGACATGCCGTCGGTCCGTGAGACCCTGGCCGGGGTCAGCGCTTGGTGTACTGGGGCGCCTTGCGGGCCTTCTTGAGGCCGTACTTCTTGCTCTCCTTGGCCCGCGCGTCGCGGGTGAGGAGACCGGCCTTCTTGAGTGCGGGCCGCAGCTCCGGGTCGATCTCGATCAGCGCTCGGGCGATCGCCATGCGCAGCGCGCCGGCCTGCCCCGTCACACCGCCACCGTCGATCGTCGCATCGACGTCGTACTGCTCCTCGAGGCTGAGGAGGCGCAGCGGCTCGACGACGACCATCCGCGACATCGCAGTCGGGAAGTAGTCGGTGAACGTGCGACCGTTGACGGTCACGACGCCGGTGCCGGTGCGCAGGCGAGCGCGGGCGACAGCTTCCTTGCGACGGCCGGTGGTCTGGACGAGCGGCTTGGACACGGTGGTTCCTTCTTCTTCCTGGTCCGGCGTCAGCGGGCAGCCGCGTGCGGCAGATCGAGCGTGGTCGGGTTCTGAGCGGAGTGCGGGTGCTCGGGGCCGGCGTAGACCTTGAGCTTCTTCACCATCTGGCGACCGAGCGGGCCCTTCGGCAGCATGCCCTTGACCGAGCGGCGGATGGCATCTTCGGGCTTGCGCGCCAGCAGGTTGGCGTACGACTCGGACTTCAGGCCACCGGGGTAGCCGGAGTAGCGGTGCACCATCTGGCTCTCCGCCTTGCCGGACGTGAGCACGATCTTGGAGGCGTTCACGATGATGACGTGGTCACCGGTGTCCATGTGGGGGGCGAAGATCGGCTTGTGCTTGCCGCGCAGGATCCGCGCCGCTTCGGTGCAGAGCCGACCGAGGATCATGCCCTCGGCGTCGATCACGTGCCAAGCGCGCTGGATCTCACTGGCCTTCGGGGAGTACGTACGCATCAGAACATCCTTCGTCCGGGCGCCGGGAAGGCTGCCGCCGGGAACCGGGAAAGGATAGGGGCGTGGAGGGGCAAACGACAAACGACCAGCGAGGATCATGCGTCACCAGGTGATGTCGGGGTAGCCCACTTCCCAGAGGCACAGGCCTTGCGGCGGCGCGACGGGGCCGGCCAGCGAGCGATCCTTTGCGATCAGCACGCCCCGCACCTGACCGGCGCGGCGGCGCCCGAGGCCGACCTCGACAAGGGTTCCGACGATCGAACGCACCATCTGGTGGCAGAACGCCGTGGCCCGGATCTCGAACCGCAGCACACCGTCATCGACCTCGTCCCACCGGGCGAGGAGGACGCGCCGGACGAGCGTGGGCGGTGTTCTTCCGGCGGTGACGTCGGCCGGCGACAGCTTCGGGCGGCGGCAGAACGACGAGAAGTCGTGCTCGCCGATCAACGGATCGCAGCCGAGCCGCATCCCCATCACGTCGAGTGGCTGGGGGACGTGCCAGGCCGTCGCTGCCAGGAACGGGTTCGGCAGCGGCGTGTTCAGCACCGTGTACCGGTAGTGCCGCCAGCTCGCCGAGAACCGGGCGTCGAAGTCCGGTGTGGCCCAGCACGCGGAGCGGATGGCGACCGCCGGGGCGCAGAGCGAGCTGACCCGGCGGGCGAGCCCACCGAGGTCGGTCTCCTCCGGGAGGTCGCAGCTGATCACCTGACCCCAGCCGTGCACGCCGGCATCCGTTCGACCTGCCCCGGTCAGTTCGACCGGGTGGCGGGCGACCTTCGAGATCGCATCGACGAGCACGCCGGCCACGGTCCGCACGCCGGGGTTCCCGGCGAAGCCGTGGAACGAGGTCCCGTCGTACGCGACGAGGAGGCGGGCTCGGCGCAGCACCACGTCAGCTTGGCAGGCGGGCCGGGGGCGCGGCTGCCCTGCACCCCACCCGGATCGCGGCGACGGTCCGGAGCGCTGCGTCCTGCACACCGCCGGCCGTTCCGGCGAGGCGGACCGCGACGCCCGCTCGGTTCGGCAGCGCGCCGGCGGCGATGCCGTGCTGGAGCAGCTCGTCCACGAGCTCGCCCGGCTCCGTGCCGACCGACCAGACGCTGCCGTGCGCGGCGACCGTCCAGGCTCCGTCGATGCTGACTCGGTCGACCGCAGCCGTCCGGTCACCGACCACCGCCTCGATCTCCGTGAACAGGCGGGCAGCCGGCTCCTCGACGCCCGGCCGGGGCGAGTGCAGCGCGTAGAGGTCGGTCATCGTCACCACGCCGCCACCCGCGACGGCCACGGTGGTCGAGGCATCGAGCCGCGCCCCTGGCACGAGCACCGTGGCGGGTGGCACCCATTCGAGACGGGCGCCCTCGCCGACGACGAGCTCCGTCGTCATGCGTGCACCCCTGCCGGCGATGACGCCGAGGACCACCGTGGCGGCCTGCGGCGACACCCGCGCGACGGCGCCGTCCTCGACCACGATCCGCACCGACACGTCGTCTCCCGCGTGGAGGCCGCCCGTGGTCGACTGCAGCCACGCCTCGGCAACGAGTGGGTCGTCCGCCGCGGCGAACGCTCGCGTGAACGCCAGCGGCGACCGCACGCGGGCGACGCGCAGGACGGTCCGCCCGTCTCGCGCCAGGGCGAAGACGAGCTCCGCCGTCGGACCCGACGGGAACGGACCGCTCACCGGAACAGCACTTCCCGGCGGAGGAACGCCAGCACGTCCTCGACGCCGGTCCCCCGACGCAGATCCGTCGCGATCACGGGCCGGCCGCCGCGCACCTCTCGCGCCTCGGCGAGCATGCGCTCGAGGTCGACCCCGACGTGCGGCGCGAGGTCGACCTTGTTCACGATCAGCAGATCGGCGCGCACGACGCCCGGACCGCGCTTGCGCGGGATGTCACCGCCGCCGGCCACGTCGATCACGAACCACCAGTGGTCGACGAGGTCGAGGCTGAACGTCGACGCGAGGTTGTCACCGCCGCTCTCGATCAGGACCAGCTCCAGATCGGCGAAGCGCGCCTCCAGCTGCTCGACGGCGAGCAGGTTCGGCGTCGGGTCCTCGCGGATGACGGTGTGCGGGCAGGCGCCGGCCTCGACCGCCAGCACGCGGGTCGGGTCGATCACGCCGCTGTTGCGGATCCGCTCGGCGTCCTCCTGCGTCACGAGGTCGTTCGCAACGACGGCGGTGCTGATCCCGGCCGCGTCGAGGTAGGGCAGCAGCGCCTCCACGAGCGCCGTCTTGCCCGAGCCCACCGGCCCACCGATGCCCACCCGCGCCGCGCTGGTCATCCCTTCCCGCTCTCGGCCGCTCGGGCCACCTCGCTGCGCTCGGTCATCGCAGCAGGTAGCGCCAGGAGAGGGGGACCTCGCGCGCCGGCTCACACGTCAGCGGTCGGCCGTCCGCGGCGACCTCGAAGGTGAGCGGATCGACGGCGATCGACGGAAGCGCGTCGTTGCGCACCATGTCGCGCTTCGTGAGCGAGCGGACGTTCGTGATCGGCTCGATCCGCCGTCGGAGCCCGAGCGACGTCACGTAGCCGTGCTCGATCGCGAGCCGGCTGACGAACAGCACGCCGGTGTGCGCCGGGGCATCACCGACGGCGCCGAACTGCCGGCGCAGCATCGTCGGTTCGGTCTGCGTGCAGCTGCCGCTCGGATCGCCCATCGTGCCCCACGCGGGAACACCGCTCTTCAGGACCATCGTCGGTCGCACACCGAAGTACGCGGGCGCCCACAGCACGACGTCGCCCAGCTTGCCCGGCTCCAACGAGCCGACGTGATCGGCGATGCCGAAGGCGATGGCGGGGTTGAGCGTGTACTTCGCGAGGTAGCGGAGGATCCGCTCGTTGTCGGCCCGTTCGGTCCGCTCCTCGGGGAGCCGCCCGAGGCGGTCCTTCATCACGCTCGCGAGGCGCCAGCAGCACGCGACGTTCTCGGCGATCCGCCCCATGCCCTGGCTGTCGGCAGCGAAGATCGAGATCGCTCCCATGTCGTGGAGCAGGTCCTCGGCGGCCATCGTCGTCGCCCGGCCGCGGGATTCGGCGAACAGCACGTCCTCGCGGATCGATGGTCGCAGTCCGTGGACCAGCATCGTCATCGGCAGCGATTCCTCGACGCCACCGAGCGTGTAGGGGTTCGTGGGGTTGGTCGACGACGGGATCACGTTCGGGAGGCCGTTGACACGGATGATGTCGGGCACGTGGCCACCACCGGCGCCCTCCGTGTGGAACATGTGCACGCTGCGGCCGGCGACCGCGGCGACGGTGTCCTCGAAGTACCCGCTCTCGTTCATCGAGTCGGTGTGCACGCACACGCTGAAGTCGTGCCGGTCGGCGGCGGTCAGCGCGGCATCGATCGCCGCCGGGCTCGCACCGAGGTCCTCGTGCACCTTCACGCCGAGACAGCCGTACGCGACACCTTCCGCGATCACGTCCGGGTCGTGCGCGCTGCCACGGGCGAGGAAGCCGACGTTGATCGGATGGTGCTCGAGCGCCCTCGCCAGCGTCGCGACCGCGGTCGGTCCGCTGACGGCGATGTCGAGCAGGTTGCCCCACTCCATCGCGAGATAGGTCGTGACGCCACCGGCGAAGCCGTGGTGGATCTGGTCCGGCGACAGCAGGTGGGCGTGGGCCTCGACGGCGCCCGGCGTGGCGATGAGTCCCTCGCCGGGCAGCACGCTGGTGTGCGGACCGACCACGAGGTGCTCGTGGACACCGTGCTGCGCATCCGGGTTGCCGGCCTTGCCGACGCCGACGATCCGGCCGTCGCGGATGCCGATGTCGCCCTTCACGATGCCGAGCACCGGATCCAGCACGACGACGTTCGTGACGACCAGATCGAGCGCGCCGGAGGAACGCGCCGCGGCGGAGCGGATGCCTTCACCGGCGCGGACGTTGCCGCCGACCTTGCCCATCAGCTCCTCGCCTGGCACGCCGTGATCGAGCTCCACCTCGGCGAGCAGCGACGTGTCGCCGAGCCGGACGAGATCGCCGGACGTGGGCCCGTACAGCTCCGCGTAGCGCTGCCGCGAGAGCCGGCTCACGCGGCGCCGTCCCCGCGGACGACCTGGCGGGGCTCGATCGTGGCGCCGCCGCCGGGGAACGGGATCAGCCGGACGGTCAGCGCGATCCCCGGCTCGAAGCGCACGGTCGTGCCGGCGGGAACGTCGAGCCGGCGGCCTGCCGCGGCGACGCGGTCGAAGGCGAGCGCGCTGTTCGTCGCTGCGAACGGGTAGTGGCTCGACACCTGGATCGCGCGATCGCCGGTGTTCGTCACCTCGAGCTCGATGCCAACCGATCCTGCGTTCAGCTCGATGTCGTCGGGCGGCGTGATGACCGCGCCAGGAGCGCCCAGCGGATCAGCGGCCTCGTCGTGGAGCCCCGGCGTGATCGGGTCGTAGACCGTGATCAGCCTCGTGCCGTCCGGGAACTGCCCGTCGACGACGAGCATCGGCACGAGGGCGGCGACGCCAGGCAGGACGTCGTCGGTCGTCAGGGCGCCGGTCACGAGCTCGCGGATCTCGGGGATGTTGCGGCCGTCGCGAGCGTGCTCGAGCGCCTCGTCGAGCAGCCAGGCCGCGGCCTCGGCCTGGTTGAGGCGCAGGCCACGTGCCCGCCTGCGGCGAGCGAGCTCGGCCGCCTGGAACAGAACGAGCCGCTCGTGCTCGCTCGGCGTCAGGTTCAGCATCGGAACATCCTCGCTGGCAGCGTCTGGTGCCGGTACATGGCAATCTCGGCGAGCGGGACGAACTGGGCGGGGCGGAGCTCGGCGGGCGGCGCGGCGAGGATCGTGACGAGCTCCCGCCGACCGGCGGCGATCACCCGCTGACCGGCAACGTGGCCGATCACGCCGAGCCGGAGCGCGGCGCTCGCCAGTTGCTGCACGAGCTGCATGCCCCCGACCACCTCGGCCTCGCCGAGCGCGGCGCCCGCACTCAGGAACACGAGTGGGTGGGCGACGGCAAGGTGCTGCGGTGAGCCGGCAGCGTCGAGCGCTTGCCGGAGGGCCTCGATGTGACCTCCGAGGAGCGCGCCGGCGCTGGTGAGCAGCGTGCGTCCGGCGGCCCGCGAGGCCTCCCGCTGCGCGGGCGGCAGGCTCATCGCCTCGACCACTGCATCGAGCTCGAGCACACCGGCAAGAGGATCGTCTCCACGGAGCGCCTCGGCGACCAGGTGGGCGACGACACGATCGAACGGCGCCCACCGGTGCTGCACCTGGTCGACCACGAACCGCTCGACGCCCGCCTCGTCGGCCACGTCACCCGTCGCGACCAGGCCCTCCAGACCCCATGAGGCGGTGAACGCTCCGCTCGGGAACGAGGAGTCGGCGAGGTGCAGCAACAACGCGAGCGTCGCCGTAGGCGTCCGCAGCGGCGCGGGCGCAGTCACGGCACGACCTCGATGTCGCTGAGGTCCGCGATCCGCGCGACGTAGTCGTTCTCGTCATGTCCCTCGACGGCAACCGCCAGCACGTCACCGTCGAGCTCCACCGTCCAATGGAGGTGTCCCGCACGGTGGCCGAGCGCCAGCGCGGCAGCCGTCGTCGCCGGCCGCACACGCAGCCATCGGCGAGCGGTCAGTCGGAGCACGATCGCCCGATCGTCCTCCAGGACGAGCACGGCTCCATCCCCGAGGCGATCGTCGCGATCGAGCGCGATCGCGAGCTCGGTGCCGCAATCGCTGACGACCCGGAGACGGTGCCGTGCTGCGTCCATCGGCCCGAGCTCGACGTGCTCGACGCGCCCCCGGTGCGCGAGGACGTGGACCCGCTCGCCGATGTCCCGATCGGACAACCACCCGACCACTCGCTCGACGCGCTCCATGCGGTCATCTTCCCACCGGCGTGTCCGCGGCCTGCACGTGGCCCGCGGGGTCGTGCACGACCGGCAATGATCGGACCATGCCCGATCTGCGGATGCCCGGCGAGTTCGAGCCCCACGAGCGGACGCTCATGTCGTGGCCCTGCCGCACCTCGCTCTGGGGGCCCCACCTGGACGAGGCCGAAGCCGTCTACGCCGAGATCGCGTCGACGATCGCCGGCTTCGAGCCGGTGACGATGTTCGCCCCGGCGCAACTCGCCGAACGCGCCGCCGCGCGATGCGGACCAGGGGTCGACGTCGTCGAGATGCCGCTCGACGACTCCTGGCTCCGCGACAACGGTCCGACCTACGTCCACGACGCGGAGGGCCTCCTGGCGCTCGACTTCCGGTTCAACGCGTGGGGCGAGAAGTTCCCGCCGTGGAACGACGACGACGCGTTCCCGCGCCGGTGGACGGAGCGGACCGGGCAGCGCCGGCGAGAGGTCGACCTCGTCCTCGAAGGCGGCTCGATCAACACCGACG
Organism: Acidimicrobiia bacterium; assembly: GCA_050248955.1. Lineage (GTDB taxonomy): Bacteria > Actinomycetota > Acidimicrobiia > Acidimicrobiales > Ilumatobacteraceae > JBFWRK01. The sequence goes on along the minus strand of JBFWRK010000005.1, from coordinate 19,787 downwards.
GCGACGGCACGCTCGTCACGACGGCGCAGTGCCTGCTGCACCCGAACCGCAACCCGTCGATGACGCGCACGGCGATCGACGAGGCGCTGCGCCGCGAGCTCGGTGTCGAGACGGTGCTGTGGCTCCCGAACGGGCTCGCCCTCGACGACCACACCGACGGTCACGTCGACAACGTGGCCGCGTTCATCGAGCCCGGTCGCCTCCTGCTGCAGGGATGCTCCGATCCGGCGGAGGAGGACCACGAACGGATGGCGGCGAACCGCGCGGTGGCAGCGTCCGCGACGGACGGTCGGGGTCGCCGGCTCGAGATCGTCGACGTGCCCGTGCTGCCGTTCACAGAGTTCCATGGCGAGCACCTCGTGGTGCCCTACCTGAACCTCTACATCGTCAACGGTGGCGTGATCGTGCCGACCTGCGGCCATCCCGCCGACGCCGACGTGCTCGCGCTGATCGGCGACTGCTTCCCGGGTCGGACCGTCGTGCCGGTGCCGGCGGCGGTCGTCGCCTACGGCGGCGGCGGCCCGCACTGCATCACGCAGCAGGTCCCTGCAGCGCCGTAGGCGTCGCGGCGCCCGCCCTCATCGGCGGTCCGCTGGGACGCACGACGAGCTGTCAGACGAGGAGCTGTCAGACGAGCTCGATGCGCGCCATCGGCGCATTGTCGCCCTGGCGCGGGCCGAGCTTGTAGATCCGCAGGTAGCCACCCGGACGCTCGAGGTAGCGCGGCGCGACCTCGTTGACGAGCTTGTGGGTCATCTCGCGGTCACCGAGGTAGCCCTGGATCTGGCGGATGCGGTGCACCCGCGCCGGGCTGTCGTCCTGGGCCTTCTTCGCCTTCGTGATCAGCTTCTCGGCGATCGGGCGCAGTGCCTTTGCCTTCGCCTCGGTCGTGACGATCGCCTCGGCGGCGATCAGGGACGCGGTGAGGTTCGCCATCATCAGACGCTGGTGGGAGGCGCTGCCTCCGAAGTTCCGGGCGCGGCGCGGTGTTGCAGGCATGGTCGTGGGTTCCTTGTCAGCCGCGCAGCGTCAAGCCGCGCTCGTCGAGCTTCTGCTTCACTTCGTCCAGGCTCTTCTGCCCGAAGTTCGTGATGTTCAGCAGGTCGTCCTCGGTCTTCGTGAGCAACTCACCGATGGAGTTGATCTGCGCCCGCTTGAGGCAGTTGCGCGGTCGCTCCGACAGGTCGAGGTCCTCGATCGGCAGGTCGAGATCGGGCGAGCCGGCGGCGACGCCGGCGACTTCGCCGAGCTCGAGGCCCTGCGGCTCCTCGGAGAGGCCGGCGACGAGCTCGACGAGCGCCCGCAGGGTCGCACCGGCCGAGGCCAGCGCGTCGCGGGGGGCGATCGAGCCGTCGGTCTCGATGTCCACGATCAGGCGGTCGAAGTTGGTCGACTGCTCGACGCGGGTCGGCTCGACCTCGAAGTTCGCCCGGCGGACCGGCGAGAAGATCGCGTCGATCGGGATCACGCCGATGGTCCGGTTCTGCGTCTCACGAATGCTCGACAGGTAGCCTCGGCCGCGCTCGACGGTGAGATCCAGCGCGAGGCGGGCCTTCGAGTTGAGCGTGGCGATGTGCAGGTCCTTGTTCAGGACCTCGACGTCGGCCGGGCACTTGATGTCCCCGGCGGTGATCTCGGCGGGGCCGCGCACGTCGAGGCGGAGCACGACCGGCTCGTCGGAGACCGACGTGAGCACGATGTCCTTCAGGTTCAACACGATGTCGGTGGCGTCCTCGGTGACGCCGGCGATCGTGTCGAACTCGTGGAGCGCCTCGTCGAAGCGCACGGACGTGATCGCCGCGCCGGGGATCGACGACAGCAGCGTGCGGCGGAGTGAGTTGCCGATGGTGTGGCCGAAGCCGGGCTCGAGCGGACCGACGGCGAAACGCTGCCGGTTGTTCTCCTCGTCGCCGATTGCTTCGACGGTCGGACGCTGGATGACGAGCATTGCGGTGTCCTCGTTCTTCCCTGACGGTCGAATTACTTGGAGTAGAGCTCGACGATGAGCGACTCGCGCACGGGGACGTCGATGTGGTCCCGCTGCGGAAGGTCACGAACCGTGACCTGCTGGGCGCCGTCGCCCGTCTCGAGCCAGCCGACCAGCGAACGGTCGAGCGTGTCGATGTTGTGGCGGATCACGATCATGTTGCGGGCCTTCGGGCCGAGCGCGACCACGTCACCGCGCTTCACGCGGAAGCTGGCGATGTCGACCCGACGACCGTTGACCTGCACGAGCCCGTGGTTCACGAACTGGCGGGCCTGCGGTCGCGTCGACGCCCAACCGGCGCGGTACACGACGTTGTCGAGCCGCTGCTCGAGCAGGCGCAGGAGGTTTTCGCCGGTGGGTCCGGCGAGCCGAACGGCCTCTTCGTAGGTGCGGCGGAACTGACGCTCGAGCACGCCGTAGATGTACTTCGCCTTCTGCTTCTCCTGCAGCTGGGCGAGGTACTCGGAGCCGCTGTTGCGGCGCCGGGTACGGCCGTGCGCGCCCGGCGGGAAGGGGCGGCGCTCCAGCGCCTTGCGACCCTTCTCGTTCTCGAAGATGTTGGTGCTCAGCCGACGGGAGAGCTTGACCTTGGGTCCGGTGTAACGAGCCATCTGTCAGCCTCCGTCAGACTCGGCGCCGCTTGGGCTGGCGGCAGCCGTTGTGGGGTACCGGCGTGACGTCCTTGATGGCGGACACCTCGATGCCGGTGTTCTGGATCGAGCGGATCGCGGTCTCGCGGCCGGAACCCGGTCCCTTCACCTGCACCTCGACGCGGCGCAGGCCGTGCTCCATCGCGGCGCGCGCTGCCTTCTCGGCGGCGAGCTGCGCGGCGAACGGGGTCGACTTGCGGGAGCCCTTGAACCCGACGTTGCCGGCGGATGCCCAGGAGATCACGTTCCCCTCGGTGTCGGTGATCGACACGATCGTGTTGTTGAACGAGCTCTTGATGTGGACGACACCAAAGGTGACGTTCTTGCGCTCGCGCTTGCGGGGACGACGTCCACCCGGCTTCGGCTTCGCCACGATTACTTCCTCACTGCCTTCTTCTTGTTCGCGACGGTCCGCTTGGGACCCTTGCGCGTGCGAGCGTTGGTGTGGGTGCGCTGCCCGTTGACCGGCAGGCCCTTGCGATGCCGGATCCCCTGGTAGGACCCGATCTCGATCTTGCGCTTGATGTCCTGCTGGATGTCCCGGCGCAGGTCGCCCTCGACGGTCAGGTGCTGATCGACCCAGACACGGATCCGGTTGACCTCGTCCTCGGTCAGGTCACGGGCCCGGGTGGAGGTGTTGAGTCCGAGATCCCCGCAGAGCTTCTGCGCGGTCGGCTTGCCGATCCCGAAGATGTAGGTGAGTGCGATCTCGAGCCGCTTCTCACGCGGGATGTCGACGCCAGCGATTCGTGCCATGTGTGTTCAGTCGTCCTGTCTCTTCTCGGTGGCCCTGATCAGCCCTGACGCTGCTTGTGGCGCGGGTTCTCGCAGATGACCATGACGCGTCCGTGCCGGCGGATGACCTTGCACTTCTCGCACATCTTCTTCACACTCGGGCGGACCTTCATCGGATGCTCACGATCACTTGTATCGGTAGGTGATTCGACCTCGTGTGAGGTCGTACGGAGTCAGCTCCACCTGCACTTTGTCCCCTGGAAGGATGCGGATGTAGTGCATGCGCATCTTCCCGGAGATGTGCGCCAACACCTTGTGGCCGTTCTCGAGCTCGACGCGGAACATCGCGTTCGGGAGCGACTCGTTGATCGTGCCTTCGAGCACGATTGCATCATCCTTGGGCTTCGGCAGAGCAGTCTCCTTGGGCGTGTGGACACGTCAGCCCGGTGCAGCAGGGCGGGACGCGCCACACCTCCTACAGGGCCGAGGAGCAATGCTATCGCCGGCATGGAGCATCGCCAAGTCCCGCCGGCGGCGAAGATCGAGGAAAAAGTACCACCGACCGACCCCGGGATGGTGGACACCCCTCACGAGCGAGTCATGTCGCGGTGAGGATTTGCGGCCCGTCGGCCGTGACGGCCACGGTGTGCTCGACGTGGACGGCGAGCGATCCGTCCGCCGTGACGACCGTCCAGTGGTCGTCGAGCGTCCGGGTGTCCGGGCCGCCGAGCGTCAGCATCGGCTCGATGGCGAGCACCACGCCGGCGGCGAGCTTCGGGCCCCGACCCGCCTTGCCGGTGTTCGGGACATCAGGCTCCTCGTGCATCGCGCGACCGATGCCGTGGCCGCAGTAGCCGTCGACGATGCCGGCGCCGGCCGCCTCGGCGACGCGCTGCACAGCGTGCGACACGTCGCCCAGCCGCCGGCCGACCTGCATCTGCTCGATGGCAGCGACGAGCGACCGTTCGGCGACGGCGATGAGCTGCTCGGCCTCCGGCGAGATCGTGCCGACCCCGGCACTGAAGGCGGCGTCGCCGTGCCAGCCGTCGACGACAGCACCGCAATCGATGCCGACCACGTCGCCCTCGTGGAGCACGCGCTCCCCAGGGATTCCGTGGATCACCTCGTCGTTCACCGACGCGCAGATCACCGCCGGATAGCCGTGGTAGCCGAGGAAGTTCGACGTCGCCCCGCGGCGCTCGAGCACCGCCCGGCCGATCCGATCGAGGTCGCCGGTCGTCACGCCGGGGCGGAGCGCGGCCCGCATCGCTTCGTGCATCTCGGCGACGACCCGTCCGGCGACCCGCATCCGCCGGATGTCGTCGCTGGACCGGCGCGTCAGCCGGGTCACGCCGGAGCCCTGCGACGCTGGTCGATCACGTTCACGAGGCGGGAGAGCACCTCGTCGGGATGCCCGACGCCGTCGATCACGACCAACATCTCGCGCTCGCCGTAGAACTCGATCAGTGGCGACGTCTGCGACTCGTAGAGGTCGAGTCGCTTGTTGATCGCGTCGGGCGTGTCATCGTCGCGCTGGACGACGTCGCCGCCGCAGACATCGCAGATCCACGGGCGTCGCTCGACGGGACCGGCGACGTAGTTCGTGCCGCAGTCGCGGCAGACACGGCGCGACGAGATCCGCTGCAGCACCTTCTCGCGCGGGACGTCGAGATCGATCACGACGTCGAGCGGCTTGCGCAGTCGGTCGGTGATGTCGAACAGTGCCTCGGCCTGGTTCACCGTGCGCGGGAAGCCGTCGAGGATGTAGCCGCGCGTCCGCGCGTCGTCGCGGGCGAGTCGCTCGTCGACGATGCCGATCATTATCTCGTCACCGACGAGACCACCGGAATCCATGATCTCCTTGGCGGCTCGGCCGAGCTCGGTGCGCTCGCGCACTGCGGCCCGCAGCATGTCGCCGGTCGAGATGTGCGGCACGACGTAGTGCCGTGACAGCCGGACGCACTGCGTTCCCTTACCAGCGCCTTGCCGGCCGAGGATGATGAGGCGAGCACCAGGGATCATCGACCTGCCCTCCGCCCGTTGAGCAGGCGGGTGCAGGTCACTTCAGGAAGCCCTCGTAGTTGCGCAGCATCAGTTGGCTGTCGATCTGGCGCATCAGTTCGAGCGCCACGCCGACCGCGATGAGCACGGTGGTGCCGGCGAACGGGAAGTTCTGGACGTCGAACAGCCATGTGACGATGTACGGCGTGATCGCGATGAGGGCGACGAAGATGGCGCCCGGCAGCGTGATGCGGTTGACCGTCTTCGCGAGGTAGCGCTCGGTTTGCGGGCCCGGACGGATGCCAGGGATGAACCCACCCTGCTTGCGCAGCTGGTCGGCCTGCTTGATCGGGTCGAACGCGATCGCGTTGTAGAAGTAGGAGAACGCCACGATCATCAGGGCGAAGATCGTCACGTAGACGATGTTCTGGCTGTTGATGATGTAGGTGTTGATGTTCCGGGTGATCCACGACCGGATGCCCCGGTCAGCGTCGACACCACTGCCGACGACGTTGGAGACGAGCACCGGCAGCAGCAGCACGGAGCTGGCGAAGATGATCGGCACGATGCCGGCCTGGTTCACCTTGAGCGGGATGTAGGTGTTCTGCCCGCCGTACTGGCGCCGTCCGACGACGCGTTTCGCGAACTGCACGGGTATCCGGCGCTGCCCGAGCTCGACACGCACGATCGCGACCAGGATCCCGAGCGAGACGATGACGAGCACCGCGAACGCGAACCACTTCTTCTCCTGGAGGATCGAGTAGTAGCTGTACGGCAGCCCCGACACGACCGAGGCGAAGATCACCATCGACATGCCGTTGCCGATGCCGCGCTGGCTGATCATCTCGCCGATCCACATGAGCAGCGCGGTGCCGGCGACCAGCGTCGGCACGACGAGCAGCGCGCGCGGCATGAACTGGGGCAGCAGCACGATGTCGGGCACGTTCTGCCCGGCACCGAAGAACGCCCGGCCACGTCCCTGGCCGAAGACGAAGGTCAGCCCGGTCCCCTGCAGCGTCGCGATCGCGATCGCCAGGTAGCGGGTCCACTGCGTGATCTTGCGCTGGCCGACGGCGCCTTGCTGCTGCCACTCCTCCAGCTTCGGGATCACGACGCCGAGGACCTGCATGATGATGCTCGCCGTGATGTACGGCATGATCCCGAGGGCGAAGATCGCGAAGCTCTCGAACGCGCCGCCGGAGAACAGGTTCAAGAAGCCGATCGCGCCTTGGCTCTGCGACGCCTCGCGAAGCTGCTCCACCGCCTGGTTGTCGATGCCGGGGACGCGGATGGCCGCACCCAACCGGTACATGGCGACGCACAGGAGCGTGAACAGGATCTTGTTGCGCAGGTCGGTGACCTTGAAGATGTTCTTCAGGTTCGACAGCACGGTCGTGCTCCTTGACGATGGCTTGTCACAGGCGGGCGGAAGCTGAGGTGCTCAGCGGTTGGCGAACTGGTTGCCCTGCGCAGCCGGGCGGACCCGGAAGGGCAACGGCAGGATCGTGACAGTACCGCCCTGGGCCGTGATGGCCTGTTCGGCGGCCTTCGACACGGCGTGCGCCGTGACGTCGACCTTGCGCGTCAGCTCGCCGCGCGCCAGGACCTTCAGCAGCGCACCCTTGTGGGACACACCGCGGGCATGGAGCACGTCGGGGGTGACGGAGGAAACGCCGAGCGCCTCGAGCGTGTCGAGGTTGATCGCCTGGTACTCGACCCGGAACGGGTTGTTGAAGCCCTTCAGCTTCGGCACCCGCTGCTTCAACGGCATCTGGCCGCCTTCGAAGCCACGGGCGACGGTGTTGCGGGCGTACTGGCCCTTGGTGCCTCGGCCGGCAGTCTTGCCGCCCTTGCCACCGATGCCGCGGCCCACGCGCTTCGCGCGCTTGGCCGAGCCGGGCGCCGGTGAGAGTTCGTCGACGCGCATGGTCAGTTCTCCTGCTCTTCCACCTCGATGAGGTGGGGGACTCTGGCGATCATGCCGCGGATCTCCGGCCGATCAGGAAGCGTGTTGGTGTCACCGATGCGGCCGAGCCCGAGCGCGCGGAGCGTCCCGACGGTCTTCGGCTTGGCGCCGATCTTCGAGCGCACCTGGGTGACCTTGAGCGTGTTGTCGGCCATGTCAGTTGGCCTCCGTCGCCGAGGACGACTTCTGGCTCTCGTTGTAGGCGCGCAGCAGTCCCTTCGGCACGAAGTCCTCGGCCGCCAGGCCGCGGCGCTTGGCCACGTCGTCGGGGCGCTGCAACGACTGCAGCCCGGCGATGGTCGCGCGGGCGACGTTGATCGCGTTCGACGAGCCGAGCGACTTCGCCAGCACGTCGTGGATGCCCGCCTCTTCGAGGATCTGGCGGGCGGCGCCACCGGCGATGACACCGGTACCGGGCGCGGCCGGCTTCAACATGACTCGGCCTGCGCCGGTGATGCCGAGCACGGGATGGGTGATGGTGGAGCCGGCGAGCGGCACGGCGAAGAGGTTCTTCTTCGCCTCCTCGGTGCCCTTCTGGATCGCCAGCGGCACCTCCTTCGCCTTGCCGTAGCCGAGGCCGACGTGACCGTTGCCGTCACCCACCACGACGAGCGCGGTGAACGAGAACCGGCGCCCACCCTGGACGACCTTGGCGACTCGGTTGATGGCGATGACCCGCGACTCGCGCAGGCTCATCGGATCGATCTTCACGGTCATCAGAACTCCAGACCAGCTTCACGCGCGGCATTGGCGGCCGCCGCGACGCGGCCGTGGTACAGGAAGCCACCTCGATCGAAGACGACCTTGGTGATGCCGGCGGCCTTGGCCCGCTCGGCGATGAGCTTGCCGAGGCGCTCGGCGGCGGCAACCGAACCGGTGCTCCCGACGGCGCGCTGCTCGGCCTCGACGGTGGACGCCGCAGCGAGCGTGCGACCTTCCACGTCGTCGATCAGCTGCAGCACGAGATGCTTGTTCGAACGGAACACCGCGAGGCGGGGCCGCTCAGCGGTGCCGTGGACGCGCTTGCGGACGCGGCCATGGCGGCGGACGCGCGCTTCCCGGCGGATCTTCGACATCGAGCTCATGACGTTGCCTTACTTCTTCCCGGCCTTGCCGGCCTTGCGCAGGACGCGCTCGCCGGCGTAGCGGACGCCCTTGCCCTTGTAGGGCTCGGGCTTGCGGATGGACCGGATGTTGGCGGCCACTTGGCCGACCTTCTCCTTGTCGATGCCCTTCACGATCACTCGCGTGGGTTGGGGGACCTCGAAGGTGACGCCACTCGGCGCCTCCACGATCACGGGGTGGCTGAAGCCGAGCGCGAGGCGGATCTTGTCGGGGCCCTGGGCCTCGGCTCGGTAGCCGACGCCCACGATCTCGAGCTCCTTCGAGAAGCCGGCCGTCACACCTTGGACCATGTTGGCCATCAGGGTGCGGGTCAGCCCGTGCAGCGCACGGTTCTGACGCTCGTCGTTCGGACGCTCGACGTGCAAGGTGGTGCCGTCCTGACGGACGACGATCTCACCGGGCACGACTCGCGACAGGGTCCCGTTCGGACCCTTCACGGTGACGGTGCCGTCGGCGATGGACACGTCGACGCCACCGGGGACGTCGATGGGGGCCTTACCAATTCGGGACATGGTGGGTCACTCCCCTCGTCACCACACGTAGCAGAGGATCTCGCCGCCCACGTTGCGCTTGCGCGCCTCGCGGTCGGTCATGAGCCCCTGACTGGTGGACAGGACAGCAACACCGAGGCCACCGAGCACACGCGGGACCGTGGTCGAGTTGCGGTACACCCGCAGCCCTGGCGTCGACACGCGGCGGAGGCCGGCGATGGTGCGCTTGCGCTCTTCGGAGTACTTCATCGCAATGGTCAGCACGTCGCCGGGTCCCTTGGTGGACGGGGCGACGGTGAAACCGTCGATGTAGCCCTCTTGCTGGAGGATCTTCGCCAGTGCGAGCTTCTGCTTGGAGGACGGCATGCGCACTTCGTCGTGCATCGCCGTGTTGGCGTTGCGAATACGTGTGAGCATGTCGGCGATCGGATCAGTCATCATGATTGGTTCACCTCACCAGCTCGCCTTGGTCACGCCCGGTACTTCGCCTGCGTGCACGAGCTCGCGCAGGCAGATGCGGCACAGGCCGAACTTCTTGTACACCGAACGCGCCCGACCACAGCGGCGGCACCGGGTATAGGCGCGCACCTTGTACTTGGGCTTCGCCTGCGCTTTGTTGATGAGGGCTTTCTTCGCCATCGTCTACAGACCCTTCTCCGTCACTTCTTCTTCTTCGCCGAGGAGCCTCTGGCGCCCGACTTGGGGCCGCGCACGGGGCCGCGCCGGCGTTGCTTGATCGGCTCGGCACCGGCCTCGTCGCCCCGCTTGAACGGGAACCCGAACGCGTCGAGCAGCGCTTTGCCGCCCTCGTTGTCCGTCGAGGTGGTCACGATCGTGATGTCCATGCCCCTCGGGGCATCGATGCGGTCGTACTCGATCTCCGGGAAGATCGTCTGCTCGACGACACCGAAGGTGTAGTTGCCCCGGCCGTCCCACGAGTTCGCAGGGAGACCGCGGAAGTCGCGGATGCGAGGGATCGCCACGGCGATGAGCCGGTCGAGGAACTCCCACATGCGATCGCCCCGGAGGGTGACCTTGCAGCCGATCGCCTGGCCTTCGCGGAGCTTGAACGCGGCGACCGACTTGGTCGCCTTGGTCACGATCGGCTTCTGGCCGGCGATCTTCGTCAGGTCGTTGACCGCACCCTCGAGCAGCGAAGGCTGCTGCGTGGCCCGACCGACGCCCATGTTGATGACGATCTTGTCGAGCTTCGGGACCTGCATCACGTTGCTGAGGCCGAGCTGCTCCTTGAGCGCGTCGCGCACCTCGGTGTCGTACTTCTGCTTCAGCCGGGGTGCCGGCTTCTCCGTCACGGTGTCGGTGCTCACGAGATCACCTCGCCGGTGCGCTTCGCGATGCGGACCTTGGTGCCATCGGCGTTCACACGGAAGCCGACGCGAGTCGGCTTGCCCTTGTGGACGTACATGACGTTGCTCGCGTCGAGCGGCATGTCCTTGTCGATGATGCCCGCCTGCTTGGTCTGGCTACGGGCCTTCTGATGCTTCTTGGCGGTGTTGACGCCGTTGACGATCACCTTGTTGACGGTGGGCATGACGCGAGCGATCTCGCCTTCCTTGCCCTTGTCCTTGCCGGTGATGACCACGACGGGGTCACCTTTCCTCAGCTTCATCTCAGAGCACCTCCGGGGCCAGAGAGACGATGCGCATGAACTTCTTGTCTCGCAGCTCGCGGCCAACCGGGCCGAAGATGCGGGTGCCACGCGGGGTCTGGTCGTCCTTGATGAGGACGGCTGCGTTCTCGTCGAAGCGGATGTAGCTGCCGTCGGGACGGCGGCGCTCCTTCTTCGTGCGGACGACGACGCACTTCACGACGTCGCCCTTCTTCACGGCTGCGCCGGGCATGGCGTCCTTGACCGTGGCGATGAAGACGTCCCCGATCGCGGCGTACCGGCGGCGTGTGCCACCGAGCACCTTGATCACGAGGACCTCCTTGGCGCCGCTGTTGTCGGCGACCCGGAGCCTGGATTCCTGCTGGATCACTTGGCACGCTCCAGGACTTCGACGATGCGCCAGCGCTTCTGCTTCGACAACGGGCGGGTCTCCATCACGCGGACACGGTCGCCGGTGTGGGCATCGTTCGCCTCGTCGTGGGCGTAGAGCTTCTTGGTCTGCATCACGAACTTGGCGTACTTGGGGTGACGCACGCGCTCGATGACGGCGACGACGACCGTCTTGTCCATCTTGTCGGACACGACGACGCCCTCGCGGACCTTGCGAGCGGCGCGGGCCTTGGTCTCGGTCTCTGTCTCGGTTGCCTCAGCCATCACTTCTTCTCTTTCTCGACATCACCCTCGGCCGCAGCGATCTCACGCTCGCGGATGAGCGTGTTGATGCGCGCGATCTGACGACGCGTGGAGCGGATCGCGGCGCTGTTGTCCAGCTGCCCGGTCGCGTTGCGGAAGCGCAGGTTCAGCGCCTCCTGCTTGGTGTCGCGGAGCTCCTCGACGAGGGCCGCGAGGTCCAGTTCGGTCAGTTCGACGTTCGTCTTCGCCATCTCAGACGCCTTCCACTCGCGAGATCACACGAGCCTTGATCGGCAGCTTCTGCACTGCCTTCTCCATCGCCGCCTTGGCGATCTCGGCGTTCGGGTAGGAGAGCTCGAACAGCACGCGACCGGGGCGGACGACGGCGACCCAGAACTCGGGGTTGCCCTTGCCGGATCCCATGCGCGTCTCGGCCGGCTTCTTCGTGACCGGCTTGTCCGGGAACACGTTGATCCAGACCTTGCCACCACGCTTGATGGCGCGGGTCATGGCGATACGGGCAGCCTCGATCTGGCGAGCGGTGATCCAGCCCGGCTCGAGGGCCTGGATGCCGAACTCGCCGAACGCGAGCTCGTTGCCGCCGCGGGACATGCCCTGGGTACGGCCACGATGCTGCTTGCGGTGCTTGACCTTGCGGGGCATCAACATGGCGGTCAGTCCTCGTTCCCACGGAAGTGCGGGGTCTCGTGGCTCTCGTGGATGCGACGCTCGATGTCCTCTTCCTCCGCGAGGAGGCGCTCGAGCTCCGGATCCGCTTCCTTCAGCAGTGGTGCTGCCTCGACCTCGGCGGGCTCGGCAGCGGGACGACGGCTGGCCGACGAGACGACCTTGCGCGGTGCCGCGGCACCCGACGTCTCACCGACGGCCATCGCCGCTTCGCGGATGACCTTGTCGTCGCTCTGGGGCTTGTAGGGCAGGATGTCGCCCTTGTAGATCCACACCTTCACGCCGACGCGGCCCGAGCTGGTACGGGCCTCGCGGAAGCCGTAGTCGATGTCGGCGCGCAGCGTGTGCAGCGGCACCCGACCTTCGCGGTACCACTCGGTGCGGCTCATCTCGGCGCCACCGAGGCGACCCGAGCACTGCACCCGGATGCCGAGGGCGCCGGCCTTCTGTGCGTTCTGCACGGCGCGCTTCATGGCCCGACGGAAGGCGATGCGGTTGAGCAGCTGGTCGGCGACGCCCTGCGCGATGAGCGCGGCGTCGAGCTCGGGCTGCTTGATCTCGACGATGTTCAGCTGCACCTTGTTGTTGCCGGTGATGCCGGTGAGCCCGGCGCGCAGCTCGTCGGCCTTGGCGCCGCGACGGCCGATGACGATGCCCGGGCGGGCAGTGTGGACGTCGACGCGGAGCTTGTCACGGGTGCGCTCGATCTCGATGCGGCTGATCGCCGCGTCGGGCAGCACGGTCATGATGTAGCGACGGATCTTCCAGTCCTCGGTGAGGTACTGCTTGTAGTCGCGCTCGCTGAACCAGCGGCTCTTCCACTCGGTGGTGACGCCGAGGCGGAACCCGTAGGGGTTGACCTTCTGTCCCATCAGTTGCTCTCCGTCTCTTCGGTCTCGCTCGACGTCCGCTTCGCTTTCGTCTCGCTCGACTGCTCCTCGTCGCTGGCGCTTCCCTCGTCGCGCTGCGACGGTGGCAGTTGGAAGCCGGCCGCTTCGGCGGACTCGGCGGAGTCGAACCAGACTTCGGCGATCGTCTGCTCGTAGGAACGGCTGCCGGGGACGTGGTACAGCATCGAGTCGGCATTGCCCTTGATGTCGAAGCCCTCCGGCGCCGAACCGTCCTCGTTCGCCGCTGCGCTGCCCGGACCGTACGGCGCCGCGGTGCCGACGTCAGCCAGTGGCTGCACATCAGTGGTGTCGTCGACATCGTCGGTGGTGTCGGTGGAGACGCCCTTCGCTGAGGCGGCGCTGCCCGGTGCCTTGCCTGCGGCGGCCTGGCGAGAACGCTCGACGCGCGCACGACGGGACGCGGCACTGCCGGTGACGCGCCCGGCGCGACCGGACTGCTGCCTGGCAGAGTCCTTCGCCTGGCGGCGGGCCAACATGTCGTCGGTCATCCGATCGACGATGACCGTGATGTGGCTCGTGCGCTTGCGGATGCGGCTCGCACGGCCACGGGCGCGGGGCCGGAAGCGCTTCAGCGTCGGACCCTCGTCGGCGTAGCAGGCCCGGATGTACAGCTCGTCCGGATCCTGCTCCTCGTTGTGCTGCGCGTTGGCGACAGCCGAGGCGAGCACCTTGCGGATGATGTTCGAGACGTCGCGGTCGGTGAACTGCAGCACCTCGTCGGCGCGCCGGACGTCGAGGCCGCGGATCAGGTTGAGCACCTCACGCGCCTTGTACGCGGACGACCGGTAGTAGCGCGCCGAGGCACGCGTGCCGGTGCGCTCGCCGGTGACGGTGGCGCCCTCGTTGGTCTTCGGTCCGGTCATCAGCGGCGACCCTTCGTGTTCTTCTCTTGGCCGGCGTGGTACTTGAAGGTCCGCGTCGGCGAGAACTCACCGAGCTTGTGACCGACCATCGCCTCGGTCACGTAGACCGGCACGTGCTTGCGACCGTCATGCACCGCGATGGTGTGACCCACCATGTCGGGGATGACCGTCGAGCGACGGGACCAGGTCTTGATGACCTTCTTCTCTCCGGCCGCGTTCAACGTGTCCACCTTCTTCAGGAGGTGGTCGTCGATGAACGGACCCTTCTTCAAGCTGCGAGCCATGTGTCTACCCTCTCGATCCCTTACCGGCGGCCCTTGCCGGACCGGCGCCGGCGGATGATCAACTGCTGCGACGGCTTCTTCTTGCTGCGGGTGCGGCCCTCGGGCTTGCCCCACGGCGACACCGGGTGACGACCACCCGAGGTCCTGCCCTCGCCACCGCCGTGCGGGTGGTCGACGGGGTTCATGACGACGCCACGGCTCTGCGGGCGAACGCCCTTCCAGCGGTTGCGCCCGGCCTTGCCGATCTTGATCAGCTCGTGCTCGGAGTTGCCGACCTCGCCGATGGTCGCACGGCAGTCGATCGGGACGCGGCGCATCTCGGTCGACGGCATGCGGAGCGTCGCATGATCGCCTTCCTTCGCCACGAGCTGGACGCTCATGCCGGCGGAACGAGCGACCTTGCCGCCCTGACCGGGACGCAGTTCGACGTTGTGGACGGTGGTGCCGACGGGGATGTAGCGCAGCGGCAGCGCGCAACCCGGCTTGATGTCGGCGCCGTGACCGCTCTGGACGTTGTCGCCGACGTTCAGGCCCTTCGGGGCGAGGATGTACGCCTTCGTGCCGTCTGCGTAGTGGAGCAGCGCGATGCGACAGGTGCGGTTCGGGTCGTACTCGATCGAGGCGACCTTGGCCGGCATGCCGTCCTTGACGCGCTTGAAGTCGACGAGGCGGTACTGACGCTTGTGGCCACCACCCTTGTGACGGGACGTGATGCGGCCGTGGGCGTTGCGCCCGGCCTTCTTCGGCCGCGGCACGACGAGGGTGCGCTCCGGGGTGGTCTTCGTGACCTCGGAGAAGTCGGAGACCGTCTGGAACCGACGGCCGGCACTGGTTGGCTTGCGCTTGCGGAGAGGCATGGCTGGTCCTGGCTCAGTTCTCGAACAGCGGGATCTCGTTGCCCGGGGCGAGGGTCACGATGGCCCGCTTCGTGTCGGCGCGCTTGCCGACGCGGTTGCTGCGGCGGTTGCGCTGCGACTTGCCCTGGCGGTTGAGGGTGTTGACCTTGACGACCGTCACGCCCCAGATCGCCTCGATCGCGTCGTGGATCTCGGGCTTGCTGGCACGGGGGTCGACCCGGAAGGTGTAGACGCCTTGCTCGATGAGGCCGTAGCTCTTCTCGGAGACCACGGGCTCGAGGATGATGTCACGGGGATCCTTCACTCGGAATCCTCCTTGTCGCCGGCGCTCGCGTCGTCGCCGTCACGTTGGCTCGGGGGCAGCTGGAAGCCGGCTGTCTCGGCGGACTCCGCGGAGTCGAACCAGACCTCGGCGACCGTCTGCTCGTAGAAGCGGCTGCCGGGGACGTGGTAGAGCATCGAGTCGGCATTGCCCTTGATGTCGAAGCCCTCGGGAGCCGAACCGTCCTCGTTGGCAGCGGCGCTGCCCGGGCCGTGCGGACCCTCGGGGAGCGCAGCGAACGTCGCGACCTTCGGCTCGTCCGTCTCCTTCGCCTCGGCCTCCGCTGCAGCAGCGGTCGCCCTCTTGGCGGGCGCCTTCTTGGCCGGCGCTGCCTTCTCGGCGGCCGGCTTCTCGGCGGCCGGCTTCTCGGCGGCCGGCTTCTCGGCGGCCGGCTTCTCGGCGGCTGGCTTGGCTGCGGCCTTCTTCGCTGGCGCCGGTGCGTCGGTCACCGCGACCTCGCCGGCCGCTCCGGCCGGCAGCGTGGCGGTCGTGAAGATGATCCAGTCGTTGCAGAGCACGTCGTACGCGTTGAGCTCGCCGACCTCGATCAGCTGCACCTCGGGGAGGTTGCGGAACGCCTTGATCGCCGTGACCTCGTCACGCTGCACGACCACCAGGAGCTTGCCCTCGAGGCCGAGCGCGCCGAGCGCCTTCACGGCATCGCGCGTCTTCGGCTCGGAGAAGCCCCACTCGGCGACGACGACGATCTTGCCGTCCGCAGCGCGATCGGAGAGCGCCGAACGGAGCGCCGCCCGGATCATCTTCTTCGGGGTCTTCTGGTCGTACTTGCGGGGCTTCGGGCCGAGGGCCACGCCACCACCGCTGAAGTGCGGGGCCCTGATCGAGCCCTGACGGGCGTTGCCCGTGCCCTTCTGCTTGTACGGCTTGCGACCGCCGCCGCGCACCTCGGCACGAGTCTTCGTGCTCTGCGTGCCGGCGCGGCGCTTGGCCAGCTGCGCGGTCACGACCTGGTGCATCAACGGCACGTTGGGCTGCACACCGAACACGTCGGCAGCGAGCTCGACCGTGCCCTGGTCAGCGCCGGTGGTGTTCTTCACGGTCACCGCAGCCATCACTTCGCACCCTTCTTGGCAGCCTTCACGGCGTTGCGGACGATGACGACGCCGCCGTTCGGACCCGGGACGGAACCCTTGACCAGCAGCAGGTTGCGCTCGCCGTCGGCTTGCACGATCTCGAGGTTGAGCGTCGTGACCTGCTCGTGACCCATGTGGCCGGACATCTTGACGCCCTTGAACACGCGGCCCGGGAACGAAGCGCCCCCGATGGAGCCGGGCGCCCGGTGGTGCTTGTGGTTGCCGTGGCTCGCGCCCTGACCCTTGAAGTTGTGCCGCTTCATCGTGCCGGCGAAGCCCTTGCCCCGGCTGATGGCGGTCACGTCGACCAGTTCTCCGGCGTTGAGGGTCTCGACGTTGATCTCCTGGCCGACCTCGAGTCCGTCCACCGAGTCGAGGCGGAGCTCCACGAGGCGCCGTCCGGGTGCGACACCGGCCTTGGCGAAGTGGCCCGCTTCGGGCTTGTTGAACTTCTTCGCATCTTTGTGGCCGAAGGTCACCTGCACCGCGGTGTAGCCATCGCGCTCGGAGGTCTTCACCTGCACGATGCGAGCTGGTTCCACGCGGAGGACGGTGACCGGGATGATGCGGTTGCCCTCACCCCAGACCTGCGTCATTCCTACTTTTTCGCCGACGATCGCTTTCGTCGCCATAGCGGCTGCCTCTGTCTTCCGGGACCCGTGCTCATGGCACGAGTGCTGGTCTCTCACGCCGATGCTCCGCTTCGGCACACGCCGGCGGAGCATCGAATTCGGTTGCTGCCATGAGGTCCCCAGGGCGGTCCCGGGCACACATGGACTTCGGTTGAGCGACGTTCACGGTCTTTCGGATCACAACCCGAAAGGCACGAGTTGGAGACTCTATCGGCGAACGCGCCGATCACCAAGTGCGACGAGCCGGTTCACGGAAAGCGTTTGGCGAGCCAGTCGGCCACGACGGCGAGCGCCTCGGGACGATGGCCCTCCAGGTAGTGGGGCGCGCCGGGCAGCTCGACGTACGTGGTGTCGGCGGCGCCCGCGCGGTCGACGATCTCCTTCGCCTGCGACACCCTGATCTCGGTGTCAGCGGTCGGGTGGACGAGGAGCGTCGGCACGACGACCTTCGGCATGGTGTCGGCGAGCTTGGCCTGGCTGGAACGCCCCGACCACGTCGAGAGCCAGCCCCGCGCCGTCATCGTCCTGGCCAGGCCGCCTCGGCCATAGTTCGCGTCGAGCGGATCGGGGAAGGCGAAGAGCGAGCCGAGCGGGCGCTCGTCCGGCTCGATCGACAGGTCGAGGTAGGCCGGGTCGGCGAGGGTCCGGTAGATCGTGAGGTAGGTGGTCGCCACCGCCCGCGCCCGCAGGTCCCGGTACGCCCTGATGTCGGTCGCCTTGTCCATGTCGCCGTTGTTCGTGTCGCCGTTGTTCATGTCGCCGAGGCGCCGACGCGCATCTGCGGCCTCAGCGATGGACTGCTCGGCGATCGCGTCGATGCGGGCCACTCTGGCGAGCTGTGCGGCGCGGTACCGGGCGAGCCAGTCGCGGTCGTACGTGCACGGCTCCGGCCAGGGGCGCCACCCGTTGTCCGGGTCGTACATGTCGAGCTCGGGTACGCGGCTGAGCGGATCCGATTCATCGGCGACGGACGGATCGATCACCTGGTTCATGAAGACGCCCTCGCCGGGGTGTGCAGCCATGCCGACCCAGCCGTCACCGATGCCGAGGTCCGCGTTCGCCATGGCCATCAGCGACCCGCCGCCCGAGTTGCCGAGCAGCACGACCGCCTCGGCGCCGCGGCGGCGCATCTCGTCGTGCGCCGTCTGCACGTCGATGATGCAGGACTCGTGGAGGCAGTCGGTGTCGTTGTTCATGTAGCGAGTGCCGAACCCGAGCACCGCGTAGCCGGCAGCGGCGAGCAGCGGACAGGCGTAGTGCACGCTGAAGTCACCCCGCGGGTGGCTGAGGATGACGGCGGTCTTCCACGGCGTGCCCCGCGGTGGCGTCCACAGCAGACCGCGGACGAGCGCACCGTCGGGTGACACCAGTCGGATGGACTCGCGCGGGATCTCGACGCCCGGATCGTCCTCGGGCAGCGGCCAGAAGCCGAGCCCGAACGGCCGTTGGCCGCCGAGGTGAGCGTCGAAGTGCTGCATGGAGCGGACTGTAGGTCCGCCTCCGGACGGCCGCCGTGTCGTGGCGCGTCTCCGGGGAGCACCGTCGACCGGACCGGTGAGTCCGGCTCCACCGGTACGTTGGGCCGGTGCTCCCGATGGAGAGCGACGTCGAGACGTACGAGCGCGACGGGGTGGTCGTGCTCCGGCAGGTCGTCGATCACGACGTGCTGGAGCGCTTGGCGCGGGGTGTCGAGCACAACCGGCTCCGACCGAGCCCATGGGCGTTCCAGTACACGGCGCCGGGTGACACCGTCGGGTTCTGGACCGACTACGTCACCTGGCAGGACGTTCCCGAGTACCGGGACCTCGTGCGCGACGGGCACCTCGCCGCGATCGCCCGGCGGCTGATGCGCTCGGCCACGAGCCGCTTCTTCCACGAGCACGTGCTCGTCAAGGAGCCGGGTACGAAGGAGCGCACGCCGTGGCACCACGATCAGCCCTACTACTGCGTGAACGGCGACCAGAACGTGAGCATGTGGATCGCGCTCGATGCGGTGCCGAGCTCGGCAGGGATGGAGTTCGTCGCCGGCTCGCACCGTTGGGGCCGCTGGTTCGTCCCCCGCCGGTTCGTCGACGACGTCTCGTACGCCGATGCCGGCGACGGCTTCGAGCTCGTGCCCGACATCGAAGGCGAGCGCGAGCAGCACCTGATCGTGTCGTTCGACGTGGAGCCCGGCGACGTGCTCGCCTTCCACTTCCGTGTGCTGCACGACGCGCCCGGCACCGAAGCGCTCACTCACGCGCGTCGGGCCGTGAGCTTCCGCTGGCTCGGCGATGACGCCACGTTCGCACTCCGGCCATGGCTGCACTCCCCGCCGTTCGAGCAGCGGTCGCTCGTGGTCGGCGGCCCGCTCGACGACGACCGCTTCCCGATCGTGGGCTGAGGCCGTGGCGCGCAACGGGCGGCCCCGCAGGGCCGCCCGTTGGCAGAACCGGATGAGCGCTCGGCTCAGGCGGACTGGATCTTGATCTCGATGTCGACGCCGGCCGGCAGCTCGATGCGCTGCAGGCTGTCGATCGTCTTGGCCGTCGGGTCGACGATGTCGATGAGCCGCTTGTGCACGCGCATCTCGAAGTGTTCCCGGCTGTCCTTGTCCTTGTGCGGCGACCGGATCACCGTGTAGCGGTGCTTGTCGGTCGGGAGCGGGATCGGACCGCGAACCGTCGCGTTGGTGCGCGTGACGGTCTCGACGATCTTGCGCGTCGACTGATCGATGATCTCGTGGTCGAACGCTTTGAGGCGGATGCGGATGCTCTGTGCCATGGGGAAGTCCTGTCGCTCGGTTCGTCAGATCACTTGATGATCTTGGTGACGCGGCCGGCGCCCACGGTGCGACCACCTTCACGGATCGCGAACCGGAGACCCTCGTCCATCGCGATCGGCTTACCCAGCTCGACCGTCATCTGCACGTTGTCACCC
>JBFWRK010000004.1:81685-312597 GCA_050248955.1 Acidimicrobiia bacterium | reverse complement strand
CGCACATGCGAGTAGCGTCTGATTCCACGAGGGCTCACGATCTGATGGCGTAGAGAACCTTCAGACTCGCAGAGCCCTCGTACCGCGCCCGGGAACCCCCACTCCCCGCTCAGATCCGAAGAGCCCGATTGGGGGGTTGCTCATTCGGCGGAGATGGCCGCGAGGAACTGTGCTTCTTCGTCGTCGGTCAGGTCGTCGATCACCATGTCCTCATAGGGCGGGAACGGCCGCGCGGTTGCGAGCACGCGCTCGCGGCTCTCCTCGAGGGTCTCGCCGTCGAGGAGGGGGCGATGATCCTGGTGCATCGACATGACAAGGAACGTGGTACTCGGGTAGGACGACGAGTCCGGTTCAGAGCAGGTCTCGTTCGGTGGGCCATCCACCGAAGGCCGATCGGCAATCCGATGACCCTCATCGGGGGGCGACGCGCCTCCAGAACGACGCCACCGCCAAGGTGCGATCTCGCGGCAGGCCGTCGGCGACGAGCCCTTCCAGCTCGCCGATGTGCTCCATCGCCGACGGATGGCCGTCGATCCGACCGCGGCGTGGGAGGCCTTGGTCGAGCACCTCGGTACGGATGCGTGGAGCCGATTCGTCACCGAGACGTTCGGTCTGCTGCTCGTCGATCGTGGCGGCCCGATGGACGAGAAGGAACTGACCCGGCTCGTGGTCGTGTTCGCCGGTGAGGCGGATGGCGCACGGGCGGCGAGGGCGGGAGCCGGCCGACCGATCGAACCGTCTCGTGGGCGTTCAGCGACAGCCGAGCGCTGATGGTCCTCTGCGGGCTGATCGACGAGGACGGCGACTGGTCGTCCCGTGGGTATCGGCTGACGAACGCCGGCGAGACGCTCGTGTTGGCGATGCTGCGGGCGACCGCGGCCGGACCCGTGACCACCCGTGACGTCGGCGGAGCGTCAGGAGCGCGTCCAGCGCTTCGGCCCGGAACCGTAGGAGGACATCGGCGGGGCGTCCTGGTCGCGGTGGGACCTGTGGTTCTGCGTGGTCGCCGTGCTCGTCCACGACGGTGACCTCGAGGCGCTCGCCGAGATGTTCGTCGACGCGCTCCGCTCCCAACATTCTGCCGACCGCAACGCCAACGAAGCCAAGCTCAGCCATCTCAAGGACATGGTGCGACGGCTCGACGAGGTCGGGCTCCACCATGCCGACTTCGTTTCCGCCGACACGATAGGCCCCGCCGACGGCTCCAACACCGGGCTCGCCACGAGCACTGTCGTCGTTCCCATCTCACCTTTCCCAGGATATGTCTGCCCTGGAGAACCTCCCGTCTGGTGACTCGCCGAGCTCCTCGTGAGCGCGGCAACCCGTCTCACCGAGACCGCTTCGACGTCCGCGAGGACATCGATTGGCGGGCCAAGCACCCGTTCGACGACATGCTGGCCGAGCTGCTCCAAGCGGAGTTCAAGGACGACACCGGCACGGTTTGAAAACTCCCGACTTCTGCCTCGGCGCGGCGCTCGCGCGACTCGAGGCGAGGGTCGCACTCGACGAGGTGCTGACCCGATTCCCGAACTGGGAGGTCGATATGGACAACGCCGTCAGGCGCGCACGTCCACGGTCCGCGGTTGGGACAGCCTGCCCGTCAAGTCTGAGAGTGTGACGCCGACGCGGCGTCCGCGTTGTGAGCACTTGCTCAGGCACACGTTTCGATGAACGGCGGCCACGGTCGTCTCGACTGCTAGCTAGACGTGATAGCATTTATTGATGTGACAACCACGCGCACAACCTTCACGCTCGACGAGTCCGTTGCCGAGCAGGCCCGCCGCCTCGGAATCAACATCTCCGCCGCCGCCCGCGACGGTGTTGCCGCCGCCGTGCGGTCCGCATTGGCTCAGTCAGACCGTGCCGCGTACGAGCGACAGCCAGAGCAACCCGACACGTTCTGGAACAACGCGGAAGCTTGGGGTGAGGAGTGATCCGAGGAGAGGTTTGGCTCGCTCAGGTCGGAACGAAGCAACGGCCCGTGTTGGTCCTCACTCGCTCCGAGGTCTTGGACGTTCGTGCAATGGTCACCGTGGCCGAGATCACGACGTCGATACGAGGCCTTGCCGTGGAAGTTCCGATCGATCATGTAGATGTCGGTCTCGATCGCGAGTCCGTCGTCAATTGCGATGGGCTCCACACCGTTGCTCAGACCTCACTCACGAGCCTCGTGGGAGCGGTGGGTGATGACGTCATGCATCGGGTTTGTGCCGCCGTCATGTACGCACTCGGCTGCTGAACAGGTCCAGACACGCGGAGATCAAGCGACAGCCTCGTCCCTGACGGGCGTCGTGCAGTGCATGAGCCGGCGGGACGTCGCCGCGTGGCGGATGGCGCGGTGCGGGATGCCCGTGTTGTCCCAGTCGACGAGGTCACCGACGCACGCCGGGCCTCGGACCACTCCTGATGACCACCAGGGGCGCGTTCATCCGAACGGTGATCCGCGGCGGCAGCACCGCCGGGCGTAGGAGCAACGAGGAGCTCAACTGCTACGCCAACGTGCTGCGTCAGCCCGAGCGGGCTCGGGCGAGTTCGGCGTGCTACCGCACGTTCCTCACACGCGAACCGGCGGGTTCTGGCGTCGTGATCGGCGCGGGGCTCCAGTCCCGACCTTCCGACGCAGCGATGTGACCACCGGCGACGCGACCGACGCCGGCGACGGATTCGGTTCAAACGACTGCTGACCTGACGAACGGGAAGAGACCCAAAATGCTGCCGATCTGACGCACCCACCCCAAGGTCCGGAACGGACACACCGGCCGTGAGTTCCGGCCACGTCGAGGTCGTCGTATTCGTCGGCGATGCTCGACGAACTGAATTGCTTGCTATCGAAGGCAGTCATTCCCGATCGCTGCCACCGCTGGCAGAGGCGGCAGCCGGCGCGACGCGCTCGAGCGGTGCGCTGGCCGGACCATCGAGGACGGTTCCGTCGACCTCGAAACGAGGGCCGTGACACGGGCAGTCCCACGTTTGCTCGGCCTCGTTGAAGCCCACCACGCAGCCGAGGTGCGTGCACATCGCGCTGAGGCAGTGCAGCTGGCCCGACTGGTCGCGCGCGATGGCGAGCGTCGCGCCGTCACGATGCACGACATGCCCGTGGCCGGCCGCGAGGCCGTCGTCGGCCCCAGCGGGATCGTCGGCGCGCCGCGCGGAGATCCGATCGCCTACGAACCGCAACGCGACCTTGGCAGTGTTGTGCACGAGGTCTCTGGCGACGGCTGGCAAGACCCTGGTGGCGTCGAATGTCTCGTGATAGGGGGTTTCGCGGCCCGCGATTAGGTCGCTGATGATCATCGCCGACACCATGCCCGTTTCCGTGCAGCGCCGTGAGCTTCGCGGTGCTGTGCCCCGTGGTCCGCCCTCCGCTGGTGCCTGCTTCGATCACCGCGACCGATGCGCCGTCGTCGAGGCACAAGGCCGCCGTGCACAGACCGGCCATCCCAGCTCCCACCACGACGACGTCAACCTTGGCGGGCAGGAAAGCATCTCGCTCGACGCGTTGCGGAGGATCCGCCGCCTGCCACACCGAAAGTCTGTTCTGACTCACGTCACCGGCCTTTCGACACGTCTCTGCCCGACGACTACCCAGTTCGCGAATACCAAACAGGCGGTCCGTGCTACGACCTCACCGTGCTCTCGTTCAGCGTCGCGCTGCCGACGCGAGGACGAGAGTCGGCCGCAGGCCAGGCCGACGTGCCCGAGCGTCGCTCCGATCCCCGACGACGTCGAGTCGCCCGTTCTGCCCGCGACCGCGAGGGAGTGCAAGCATCCCGTCGTCCAGCTGGGCTGGCGCCGGGGTCGTCCCGCCCTCAGGTTGATTTACGGAGTGCGTTCGGGCGCGGTTTCGGATGTTGACCGGCGGGTAAGTGATCCACGTCGGCGACTCGTCGGCCCGCCACGATTCCAATCCGAAAGGATCACGATGACTTCACCCTTCTTCGACCTCAAGAACGGTGCCGACTCATGACCACCGGGGGCGCCGAGGGCGCCCCGAGAACCGATGCTGACGACGCACATGTGTCGAACCAGGAAGAAGTCGCTCGCGAGTTTCCACACGGCGACGGTCGGCCGTTGCGCAAGCAGATGCCGCTCATCGACGAAAACGGCGAAGACGTCCGGCAGTACACCGGCGAACCCGTCGAAACCGAAGACGGATGGGTGCCACCCCAACAGATGGCCACCGGCGGCCAGAACGTGGTCGGCGGCGGCGAATTCCCGAGCACCCCGGACGCCGAGTCCAGCGACGATTGATCCGCGTCGCTGGCCTGGAACAGCTCGACTGCCCGCGAGCTCAGGATCGCCCGCGCGCCGCAGCACCACGGTGCTGGTGACGCATCCCGCTGTACACAGGAGCGAACCCGATGAATCGTGACCAGTTCACCCAGGCCGATCCCACCGAGCAGCACTACTCAGACGATTTCGGCGAACAATCCATTGCTCACCCTGGCCTCACTGCAGACATGAATATTCAGCCGGATCACGGCGAACGGACGTATCGCGGCGCAGGTCGCCTGACGGGCAGACGAGCGATCGTCACAGGAGGCGACTCGGGGATCGGCAGGGCCATCTCCATTGCGTTCGCGCGCGAAGGCGCAGACGTACTCATCGCGTACCTGGACGAAGAAGAGCAAGACGCACAAAAAACCGCCAAGTGGATCCGCGAAGCGGGCCGCACCGCAGTGACGATGCCCGGAGACATCCAGGAACAGCACCATTGTGCGGCGATCGTGAACCGCGCCGTCAGCGATCTCGGCGGCGTCGACATCCTGGTGAACAACGCCGCGTACCAGATGTCGCTCCAGGGCATCGCCTCGCTCACCACCGAGCAGTTGGAACGTACCTACCGGACGAACGTGTTTGCGATGGTGTGGATGTGCCAGGAGACCCTGCGTCATATGCAACCTGGCGGCAGCATTATCAACACTTCGTCGATCCAGGCTTCGCAGCCGAGTCCGCAGCTGTACGACTACGCGATGACGAAGGCGGCCATCGTCAACTTCACCAGGAACCTCGCCCAGGAAGTAGCCGCGCGAGGTATCAGGGTGAACTCGGTCGCCCCTGGACCGATATGGACTCCTCTGATCCCTGCGACGATGACAGAAGAGAAGGTCAACTCATTCGGACAGGCGACACCGATCGGCCGAGCAGGCCAACCCGCCGAACTCGCGCCGGCATTCGTGTTCCTCGCCTCACAGGAATCGAGCTACATCACGGGCGAGACAATCGCAGTCACTGGCGGGCGCCTGTTCAACTGACCGCTCGGACCCCGGAATTCGAGGAGCCGGCGAGATGACCTCGGTGCCGCGGCGGGCGGGTCGGCCACGTGAGTGTTCGCCGTCTCTGTGCGCTGGGTAAATGTTCGTGGTGGCGACTGCGGCTGAGTTGAAGGCGGCGCGGCAGCGACGTCGCGAGGTGGCGTTGGCGTTGCGACCGGAGATGTCCCCGACCGGTCCCGCACCGGATCAGCTGCGTGTGGCGACGTGGAACGTGAACTCGCTCAAGGCGCGCACTGCGGCGCTGCGGCGATTCCTCGAGCGAGCGGTCCCTGACGTCGTGTTACTGCAGGAGACCAAGGCGAGCGAGGTGGTGCCGGTGGCCGCTCGGCTGTTCGACGAACTGGGCTACCACGTCGTGCATTCGGGGGCGGGCGCCTACAACGGCGTCGCCATCGTCGCCCGTCACCCGATGTCGGGCGTGGTCGGCTCGGCAGATTTCGACGATGAGTATCTGGGGCGCGAACCGCGACTGATCGCCGCCGTGATCGAGACCCCCGAACCGATCAGGTTCGCCAGCGTGTACGTGCCGCATGGTCGGGAGATCGGGCACTGGCACTACGACTACAAGTTGGCGTTCCTGGCAGCCTTGCGCGAACAGGTTTCGAATTGGCTCGCCGAGGGTTCACTCGTATTGGGCGGCGACGTCAACGTGGCGCCTACCGACAGCGACATCTTCCACCCCGACGCTTTCGTCGGTCTCACCCACGTGACCGAGCCCGAACGCGAAGCGTGGACGGCGGTGCTCGACGTCGGGCTCGTCGACCTCGACGCCCGCCGATGGGGGCCGCGAGCGCGTCGCTTCACGTGGTGGAACCACGGACTCAACTACGCCCGCAACCTCGGGATGCGGATCGACGTGCTGGCTGCCGACCCCTGCCTCGCGGAGCGGCTCGTCACCACGTGGATCGATCATGTCGAACGCGGCGGCGAGCGTCCGTCGGATCACGCCGCCCTGCTCGCCGATCTGGCCCTCACCGCAACGGGCGATTCTGCCGTGCCGGATCCGGTGCGGGCCGGCTGACGCCCGCTCACGACAGGTCCGGCAGTGTCTGCTGCTTGCCGATCAGCGGTGCGAGCGGGTCGCCGACGTCGGCTAGGCGCTCGCCGACCGAGCGGATCGTCCAGCGGTCGGGACGCAGATCGGGGTCGTCGAGCTCGTCCCACCTGATCGGCACCGACACCGGCGCGCCGGCGGCCGGGCGCACGCTGAACGGGGCGACCAGCGTCTTGTTGATCGCGTTCTGGGTGTAGTCGAGGCGTGCCAGCCCCTTGCGCTTCGACTTTGTCCATTCCCAACTCACCATGTCGGGGACTGTGGCGCCGATCGTCCGCGACAGCCGTTCGACCCAGTTCCGGGTGTCGTCGAACGAGTAGCGCCGTGCCACCGGGATCCAGATCTGGATGCCGCGTCGGCCGGTCAGCTTGGGGCAGGCCTCGACGCCGATGTGAGCGAGCGCGGTTCGGTGCAGGGTGGCCAGCGCCACCACGTCTTCGAACGAACTCTTCGTGCCGGGATCGATGTCGACCATCGCCCAGGTCGGTCGGTGGGGGTGATCGGTGGTCGACGTCCACGGGTGCAGCTCGATGGCGCCGAAGTTGGCGGCCCAGGCCAGCGCCGCGGCGCTGTCGAGCACTGAGTAGGTCTCGGTCTCGCCTGGGCCTGCGTCTTCGTTGCGCCACGACCGGAGCCATTCCGGCGCGTGCGCCGGACGTGCCTTGTGCCAGAAGCCGGTTTTGTCGATCCCGTCCGGGTAGCGATGCAGGTTGATCGGGCGGTCGGCCAGGTAGGGGAGGATTGCCGGGGCGATCGCTGCGTAGTGCCGGATCAGGTCTCGCTTGGTCACCGCTTTGTGTGGCCGCTTGGCTGGGATCAGCACCTTGTCGAGGTTGGTGACCTTGAGCGTGTGGGTGCCGACCTGCCATTGCCCGCCGCGTGCGGGCAGCTCGTCGAGGGCGACCAGCTCGTCGGCGTCCGGTGCGTTCCACAGCGCATCGCTCGACCAGGTCGCCGCCGGTGACACCTTCACCTCGTCGTTGGTCCTGCCGGTCTTGACCGACCTTGGGTGATCTTCGGCGGCCCACCCCTCCACGGCGTGCTCGTCGCGCTTGTGGAACAGCATCCACTGCTCACGGGTGCCCGGCGCGCCGCGGCGCACAAGAGCGAAGTGGCCGCGCAGCTTCTCGCCGAACAGGTCGAAGTGCAGGTCGCCGGCCTCGACGGCTTCGATCGGGTCCTCCGCCTCGGTCAGTTGCCACGTGCCCCAATCCCACACGATCACGTCGCCACCGCCGTACTCGCCGGCCGGGATCACGCCCTCGAAGTCGAAGTATCCGAGCGGGTGGTCCTCGACGTGGACGGCCATTCGCTTCGCCTTCGGGTCGAGCGTCGGGCCTTTCGGCACGGCCCAGCTGAGCAGTACCCCGGCGGCCTCGAGCCGCAAGTCGTAGTGCAGTCGAGTGGCACGGTGGCGCTGCACCACGAACCGGTTACCCGAGGCAGTCGGCGGCGCTACGGCCTGGCGGTCACCCGACGGCTCCGTCGTGACCGAGAAGTCGCGCTTGCGACGGTACGTCGTCAGCCGGTCGGTGGCCGCCGGCGATGGCTGCTTCGACGCCGACCGCTTCGAGGCGGTGCGTTTCCTCACCGGCTTCGACGTGCTCGAAGGCGCCGGAGACGTCGAGGTGCGCGTGGGCTTCGTGCTGTTGCTTCGCGCTGACGTCGGCGTCGCCATGCGGGTTCGCTACCCCGATGGTTCGGGCTGCAAACTCGGCCTCGCCATTTGATCACGCAGGACCACGGCGTCGGTGACGGCATGTCCGTACCAGTCGTTGTTGAAGTAGGCGGTACACGTCGCGGCCCTGTTCGAGCAGTGGCCCCAGCCGATCCGCCCAGCCGCACACGCGAGCCTCGCCGTACGAACCGTGGTACGGATGCTGGAGGGCGTCGGGCCTGTGGAATCGCACATACGTCCAGTTGGCGGTGAGTTGAACGGATGTGATTCCGCCAGGTCGTGGATGCGGAGCGCGGCGTTGTGCCGCCGAAGCACGTCGAACACGTCGTCGTGGAGCCACGAGGGCTCGCGTAGCTCGACCGCCCACCTGATCGACCGGGGCGCGATCGAGAGGAACTCGTCCAGGCGCTCGACGTTGCGTTTCCAGCGCGGAGAGAGCTGCACGAGGTTGGGGCCAAGATGCGCACCCAACCGCCGGACTCGATCGAGGTGGTTGGCCATCCATGACTCCGGATCGCGCAGCTTCATGCGATGCGACCCGAAGGCACCGAACTTGACGGCGTAGACGAACCATCCCGGGCCGCTTCCGCCCACCTCTCGACCGCCTCGACCGTCGGCAACCGGTAGAACGTCGTATTGGTCTCGACCGTGTCGAACAGCGTCTGGTAGTGCTCGAACCATCGCCGTTGGGGGATGTCGGCCGGGTAGGCGATCCCACGCCAATCTTTGTACGACCACCCCGAACAGCCGACCCGCAGCTCCCCGGTGGTGGCGGATTCAGGCATCGGCCCGAGCCAACCGATAGGCGCGGCGAAGGTCCTCCACGAGCGCCGCCCGGATCTCCGCCGCTGCCTCGTCGGCACGAAGGACGGCCGAAGGGTGGTAGGTGACGATCGCCGGCCGATCTCCCACCTGCAACGTCATTCCTCGGCTGGCGGCAATCGGCATCGTGCGGCCGAACAGTGATCGAGCAGCGGTGGCGCCGAGGGCAACGATCACCCGTCCTCCGACGGCGCGCAGCTCGGCGTCGATCCACGGATGGCAGGCTTCGACCTCGGCGGTGGTTGGCTTCTTGTGCAGCCGTCGTTTGCCGCGGTCCTCGTGCTTGAAATGCTTGACGGCGTTGGTCGCGAACACCAACTCGCGATCGATCCCGGCGTCGTCGAGGCATCGCCACAGCACGCCCCCCGCCGGGCCTACGAACGGATGGCCCTGCTTGTCCTCCTGATCCCCGGGTTGCTCACCAACCAGCACGATCGGCGCGCTCCGGTCACCTTCGCCGAACACGGCCTGCGTGGTGTTCGCATACAGCGGACAGCCCTGGCAGCCCTGTACGGCGCGTCGCAGCGTGCGCAGGGACCGCGAAGCGGGCACGAACGGCTCGGCCGTCCAGGTGGTCTTGATCGCCGGACTGGCACTCATCGCTGAGTCGTACCCGCCGTAGCCATCCGACATGCAGCGTTCGGTCGTCGAGCCTTGCTCGGTCGGCCCGCCACGGGGCGCTCGATCAACCAGGCAGGGTACGACCCCGAGAGGCCTCTCGACGCCGCCAACCCCACGAGCCGCTCCAAAGATTCGAACGCGGGCGACGACGGGCGGAGCTTGACTGCGACGGACCACCAGCGCTCGTCCTCCAGACGGAGATCCACCACCTCCACGCCAGACGGGCGCCAGATTCGCTCGCTGACTGAGGTCCAGGAGCCTGCCGGAGGGTCGGTCCAGAATGGCGGCTCCTTCGTCCACATCTCCGCGACGGCGATGTCGCCGAAGAGAACGACGTGCGCCCGCTCCACGCGATGCTTGCGCTCCCACGGCCCGAGTTCGCCACGACGTTTGAGCGACAAGGACAGCCGAAGGGACTGGTCGTGGTAGGCGTCGACCCGGGTTTGTGGCCGGCGGTCAAGGCGCCACAGACGAGGCGGGAGAGCGCCCGAGACGAACCACCTCACCTCGAGCGTCTCGGCTGGTTCCGTGCCCCGCCGCACTGCACCGTCGCGGTCGCCCTCGTCGAATCGTGGCTCCGACGCCCCGTGCTGGCCGATGGTGAGATCCATGGCGTTCCCTTACCCGCACGGCGCCGTGCCCATGCGGGCCGCCGACGGGATGGGCACTGTCTCGGCGCGGGAGCATCAGATCACACGCTGTCCGACACCGAGCCGTGCGAGGGTGACGACGCCGGAGGGCTCTCGCAGGTCGAGAGCCGCTGCAGTTTCGAGACTGCGCTGGGCGCGCGCCCGTTGACCACTGGTTCAGGGGTGCCTGTGATCCACCACGCACCAGCACATGGAAGGGATTCCCGTCAGAGGTTGCGGACG
Organism: Acidimicrobiia bacterium; assembly: GCA_050248955.1. Lineage (GTDB taxonomy): Bacteria > Actinomycetota > Acidimicrobiia > Acidimicrobiales > Ilumatobacteraceae > JBFWRK01. Next base: position 302,274 of record JBFWRK010000004.1, on the reverse strand, counting down.
GAGTCATATCCACCAACCTCGTTCAGCGCGTAGTCATCGGCGTGCAGATCGTTCTCCCAACGTTCGCCATCCAGCAAGAACTTGTAGCGGTAGCTCTGCCCCGGTCGGAGTGGAATCGTCACCTGGAACAGGTCGCCGACCAGCGCCATCGGGGTTGCGTCGGTCGACCAGTCGTTGAATTCACCGACAAGGTAGCCGGCGTGCGCGCCCAGTGCGGCGGTCATGAACGTGACGCCAACCTCGTCACCAGTCGACGTGACGTCAGAATCCTCGATGCGAGCACCTGTGATGTCCTGGTCGACATGAGGTCGTACCGTCTCCAGCCCGGCATCGGCTGCTGTGGTCGCGTGCGGCGCCATGGTGTTCCCCCGATCGCGTTGCCCTCAGTCGCCGGCTGGTTCCCGGTCATTGCCCAATCCAAACGACGTGAACCGAGCGGTAGGACACGCGGAACTCCGTGCGCTCGGCCGGGCGCGGCGTGACCATCGGCGGCCCCGGTGGCGCTGCTATTTCGTCGAGGTCGCGGGGCCGTGCACCTCGAGCGCGGCCGAACACAAGAGCGAGCGCAGTGAGCTTGGATCTGTCGTTGTGCGGGTAGTCAGGGGACATGGCTGTGACGAGAAGCGCTCCGCCGGCACCGACTGACGCGCCGCGGAATCCGAAGTCATTCCGGGCGGCCCTGTGCCTGTTCGGGGTCGGATTGGGCGGTTTCGTGGATGGGATCGTGCTGCATCAGATCTTGCAGTGGCACCACATGATCTCCGATACGGACGAGGGGCCGATGACGACGGTGGCGGGGTTGGAAGCGAACACCCTCGCTGACGGGTTGTTCCACGCGTTCGCGTTCTTAGTGGTTCTCGTGGCGCTGTACCTGGCGATGGCAACACGACGCGCGGACGCCACCGCTGTGCTCCCATCGGGCGGGGTCGTCACCGGGTGGCTCCTCGTCGGGTGGGGGGCATTCAACATCGTCGAAGGTGTGGTTGACCATCATCTCTTGACCGTCCACCATGTACGCGACGACGTGGCGGACCCGCTCGCCTGGGATTTGTCGTTCTTAGGGAGCTCCGTCGTGCTGCTCTTGATCGGGACGGCGTTGGTGCGACGGCGCGGCCAGTCCAGCTGAGCCGGACAGGGCGCGATCTCCCAATGGTCACCCTGGTTTGCCGTCGTTGCTGGCGGGTAAAGGCACGCCATGCCAGGCCGATTCGAGGAGGTCTATCAGGTGAAGGAGGGGCCGATCAGTCCGAAGCCGGTCACGGACGCGGGTAGCGATTTCCTGCCGGCGTATCTGTCGAACGGAGTCCTTGGTTTACGAGTGCGCGAGATCCCTTTGCTCAACGGGGTCGCGGTCCTGAACGGGTTGGCCGCCGAGCATCCGGTGACCCAGATCGAATGCACACCGCACGCCCCGTATCCGCTGGCGGGTGATCTTCGCGTCGGGGAGATGCGAATGTCGGACTTCTTGTCGTGTGTACGGTTCATCGATCAGCGATACGACTTCTCGTGCGGCGAGTTGACGTCGCGATTCGCGTTCGTCGGTCGGGACGCGACCGCTGAGGTCGAGGTGGTCACGTTGTGCAGCCGCACGCAGCCTTCGGTGGCGCTCCAGCAGATCGCGGTTCGCGTCGACGCCGCGTGTGAGCTCGAGATCAGCGCCAAGCTCGACCCGCGAGGTGTGCCGGGCCGGTGGAGACGGCGCTACGCGGAACTGCCCGGCGATGACGACCCTCCGGTCGACGGGGCGCTGCGGTGGGAGACGCTCGGTGGTCTCGCCACGTGCGGCCTGGCCTATTCGACCTCTGCGAACCTCGACGCCGAGCGCCGTCATGCGACGTGGGACACCGAGGCGCCGCTCGTCACGAGCTACCAGTTCAAAGCGCGCGGTGGTACGACGTATGCGATGACGCACCTCACGTCGCTCGTGCCGAGCGATGCGCATCACCAACCGGATCTGCAGGCGATCCGGCTCGTCGCGCGCGCCGCACGGACCGGCTTCGAACGCCTACGGCAGGAGAACCGGACAGCCTGGGAGGATCTCTGGCGGGGTCGGGTCCGTATCCTCGGAGGCGACGAACGCTGGCAGGGCATGGTCGACGCTGCGTTCTACTACTTGAATTCATCGGCTCACGCGTCCTGCTTGGCCGGCACGCACATCTTCGGCCTGGCCCAGTGGCACGACTACCACTACTTCTACGGCCACGTGATGTGGGACATCGAGGCGTTCGCTCTGCCGGTGCTGCTGGTCACCCAGCCGCAGGCGGCCGCCGCGATTCTCGACTATCGGACGCGGTCGCTCCCGGCGGCCCGGATGAACGCGCAGCTCAACGGTTTGGCCGGGCTGCAGTTCCCCTGGCAGTCTGCGCCGCGTAGAGGCGAAGAGGCAGCGCCAGGCGGTGCATCTGCGGCGGCCCACGAACACCATGTGACCCCGAACGTCGCTCTCGCTTTCGCCAAGTTCGCTCACGCCACGGGCGACAAGACCTTCGACCGCGACCGTGCCTGGCCGGTACTCTCCGGAGTCGCAGCATGGATCGAGAGCCGCGTCACGTGCAGCGAGCGAGGATTCGAGATCCGGGAGGCCTACGGAGTCGCCGAACGTGAGCAGGTCTCGGACAACTCGGCATACATGAACCTGACGGCCAAGCTCGCCCTGCAGGAGGCGATCGGCTGCGCGATGCGGAACCAGCTCCCCGCCAGCGACGCATGGGCCCGCATCGCCGCCGGACTGGTGATCCCAATCGACGACAAGACCGGTGTCATCCAGGACCACGACGGGTTCGACCCGCGTGAGGAGAAAGGAGCCACGCCGTCGGCGCTGGCCGCGATCTTCCCGGGGGGCTACCACGCAGGCGAGGCTGCGGAGCGGGCCACGATCGAGTTCTACCTCGGTCTCGCTGATGAATACCTCGGCAGCCCGATGCTCTCCGCGCTCTACCCGACGTGGGCCGCCTGGATCGGTGACCGTCGACGGGCAGCGAGGTTTCTCGAGCACGGATACGCAAAGTTCACGTCCGATCGGTTCATGAACGTGCACGAATACCGAGCGGACCGGTTTCCTGAACAAACGGTGAGCGGACCGTTCATCGCCAATCTGGCCGGGCTACTGCTCAACTGCTACTACGGTCTCCCAGGCATCGAACTCAGCAACGACGACCCCGCCACCTGGGCCCGGCGACGTGTGGTCATGCCCAAGGGCTGGGACGGCATCGAAGTCGAATCACTCTGGATCCGGGGCCGCCGAGCCCACCTCATCGCCCGCCACGGCGACGCCTCCGCCACGTTCGAGTTCCACGATGCCCCACCGAGCTCGGCGGCCGTATCGGTCACTTGACGCCCAGCGGGTTGATGGCATGCGCCAAGTCGCTCATGGCGAACACGATCTTGATCGCGTGATCCTGCTTCTTCTGGAACGTTCCGTACGCGCTCGGGGCGTCAGCCAGAGGAAGGTGGTGGGTGGCGAAGGTGTCGACGCCGAGCGGGTCGTCATCCGTCAACAGCGGCAGGATGTCGTCGCACCACCGTTTGACGTTCGCTTGGCCCATCCGCAGCTGGATCTGCTTGTCGAACATCTTCATCATCGGCATCGGGTCGGTCATACCTCCGTAGACACCGATGATCGACACGGTGCCGCCGCGGCGGACGAGGTCGATCGCGAGATGCAACGCGGCCAGTCGGTCGACGCCGGCCCGCTTCATCAACTTCGCCGCGAGTGCGTCCGGCATGAGTCCGGTCAGTTGCTGAGCGACCTTCGCGCCGGGTGATCCGTGGGCCTCCATGCCGACGGCGTCGATAACGGCATCGGGGCCTCGCCCTGCCGTCTTGGATCGGACGGCATCGATCAGGTCGTCGTCGGACTCGAAGTCGTTCAGATCGATCGTGTCAACACCGCGAGCGCGGGTTCGCTGCAACCGTTCGGGGACGAGGTCGATCCCGATCACGTTCTGGGCGCCGAAGTGGGTTGCGATCCGGCAGCACATGTCCCCGATCGGACCGAGCCCGAGAACCACGACACTCGACGCTGACGGCACACCGGCGTACATGGCGGCTTGCCACGCGGTCGGCAGCACGTCGGAGAGGAACAAGTACCGGTCATCCGGGGGACCGTGCGGGACGTTGATCGGCCCGTAGTCGGCGTGAGGTACACGGAGAAGTTCGGCTTGCCCGCCGGGGACTTGGCCGTAGAGCTTCGTGTACCCGAACAACGCGGCCCCGCAGCCGTGTTCGCGGACCTGGGTGGTCTCGCATTGCGATTGCAGCCCGGCGTCGCACATGAAGCAGTGCCCGCAGGCGATGTTGAACGGGATCACCACCCGGTCGCCGACCGCGATCTCGGTCACGCTGGACCCGATGGCTTCGACGACGCCCATCGGTTCGTGGCCGAGGATGTCACCGGGTGTCATGAACGGTGCCATCACCTCGTACAAATGCAGGTCGGACCCACACAGCCCCGACGACGTCACGCTGATGATCGCGTCAGTCGGCTCAACGATGACGGGGTCCGGGACGACGTCGACGCGAACGTCGCGGCGACCGTGCCACACGGCGGCACGCATCTCAGCTCGCGTTCTCGGACGTCGTCGGGTCCCCTTCGCCGTTGGCGGTGTCAGCGTCGGCCATCTCGTCGGACTTGACGGTCTCGGCGGAGTCGTCTTCGGTGTCTGGGTCGTTGTCGGGGCGTGGCATGGACCGTCATTTCCCGGTGTCGTAACGGGTGAAACCGTCATCGATCATGGAGCTGTTGACCGGACGGAGAAGCCGCAGCGTTCTGCGCTCGACCACGGTCAAGCCCGTCGGCCTGGCACCGACGCGACGCTGCCAGCTCCGCACCAGCGTGCCCTGGACGTAGCTCTCGACGATGGCGAACGATCCGGGCAAGTCGAGCGTTGTCGACGCGGACGTCGAAGTCGTGTGCCGATTTGCCGGGAAAACGCAAGGCGAATCGTCGAGCCGCGTACTGCGACGTGCTGGTTGCGCAGCGTCGTCAATCCGAACGATTCGTTCGTCGTCGCGTATTCGATGTTGCCGATCCGCAGGCTGGTGATGTCCATCAGCCGGATCACGGTCGCGACGACACGGTCATGTCCCAGGTCGTTGCGTGCCAGATCGCGAGTGACACAGCGACGCAGCGAACCGAGCCTGAACCCGAACGCGACGAGATCGGCGAACTTGTTCTCCGACCTGCTCGACGTGAACGCATCGTGATAGCGGTACTGCTTGCGGCCTCGGGCATCACGGCCGGTGGCCTGCAGATGGCTCCACGGATCGGCAGCGATCCATACCTGCGTCCACGCCGGCGGAATCGCCAACGCGTGGATGCGCTCGACATCGGCCTGCTCGCGGGACGACCCGTGAGGTCGTTGACATAGCGGAACCGCTTGGTGCCGGTGCGCCGGATACCGGGCGCCTGGTCGGACCCGAAGTTCAACCGATCGGACGCAAGTCCATCCACTGGGATCGACGAAGGCAGGGCGCGGACGTTCGGCATCGTCGACGAATACCCGCCCCCGATTGACCCGACACATCGGCGACCGGTGTGCCGATCGACGATGCCGAGCTGGCCGTTCGCATGGCGTCCGGAATGTTTGTCGGGACTGCTCCACGGGCAATTTGGACGGGCATGGCACCCAAACGAGAGTTGATCGAACCGAATCCTGGTGACAAGCGATTCGTTCGCCGCGATCCTCATGGCAGGTTCGCCGAAAGTGTCGACGTGTCACGCTCCCTGGCGAGCGACGCACGCACCCGTGCCAAGAAAGACAAGTCAGGGCACGGCGACCAAGGCGACCGTCGACCCGGCAAAAAGAGCTGACCAGCGAGCGCGACGCGACGCAAGGACTGTCATGAACGCCGACATCGAACATGTCGCCGCGCAGGTGGCCAGAGACCTGAATGGTCGCAGTGTCGGCTGTGCCGAGTCGATCACCGCTGGGCGGATCGCCGCGTGCTTGGCGTGCGTCGAGCATGCGGCCGACTTCTTCCGGGGCGGCGTTGTCGCCTACCAAACGGCGATCAAACGCACCCTGCTCGGGGTCGACGCACCGAACGTTCTCAGCGAGGAGGCCGCCTGCCAGATGGCGTCCGGGGTGAGCCACCTGCTCGGTGTCGACGCAGCAGTGGCAACCACCGGGCTAGCCGGCGGAGACGCCGAGCCCGGCATCCCTGTCGGCACGGTCTTCGTCGGCACCGTCGTCGACGGCGTGACGAGTGCCCACCGGTACTGGTTCGATGGCAACCCGGAGCAGGTCTGCGACGCAGCCACGAAACAATCGCTCATCGATCTCGGCACGGCACTCGCCCGCGCCAAGCCAGGCCATGTGTCCACGACGGTAGCCACGAATGTGTCCACCGCGTCTGATTCGGATATCGGATCGCACCGTGCGAATTGCTGACCTGATCGTCATGTTCACCGACGGCCTCATCGAAGAACGCGGTGAGTGAATAGAGCCCACTCATGTCGGGCCTCCGAGTCAGGGGTCCGTCCGTGGATGGTGATGACCCGAGAAGGCCCGCCGCGCTTGCCTGCGCTCAGGCAAGAGTGAACCAATCCAAACACCGACACAGCAACGAGGAGAGATTCCATGGCTTCCACCATCCGAGACGTGATGACCAGCGAACTCGTCACCTGCCCGGCCACCGCCACCATCACCGAAGCCGCCCGATTGATGCGCGACCGCAACATCGGCGACGTCCTCGTGACACGCGACGGCGACCAATTGACCGGGATCGTCACCGACCGCGACCTTGTGGTGCGCTGCTTGGCCGATGGCGCCGCAGGCGACGCCACGATCGATCAAGCATGCACGGGCAACGTCACGTCGGTGACTCCGGACAGCAGCATCGACGACGCAATCCAGCTGATGCGCGAAAACTCGCTACGCCGCCTCCCCGTCGTGGACGACGGCCGCGCCGTCGGCATCGTCACCCTCGGCGACCTCGCCATCGAACGAGACCCGAACTCGGCCCTCGGTGACATCAGCGCCGCCGCGCCCACCACCTAGGACGGAGCCCACCATGCTCGAGGCAGAACAAAACATCCCCGGCACTCGCCTGACCTGCACCAACCCTGACTGCGACTGCGAACTGGAAATCCTCATACCGTGCCCGCACGGCAGCAGCTACGCGTGCGGCTGCGGACACGAGCTCGAAGCGTCCAGCTCTGGTTGAGCCAATCTCCGCCCGGTTTCGCCACTGCTCGGCGAACTCAGCGAACATCGGAGGCCATCGCCCACGACCAGTGGCGGTCCAACGTGTTCTCGCCCCCGGTGCGCTGGGACCTCGAGTTGACGGCCCACTTCGACGAAGCCTCCCGTCACGTGCGCCCCGAGGACATGCACGACGGGGTCCTGATCTCATCCGACCCGGCTCGCCTGTGCGACCGGCTCGTCGAACTCGGCGAATTCGGCTCTGAGGGCGTCTGGATTCACCACGTCGGCCAGCAGCAGGAACGCTTCATCGAGACCTTCGGCGAGCCTGTCGTGCGGTGCTGCGCACGGTCGGGCCGACGGCGAGCACGGCGACGAGTGGATCGGCGAGCCGATGCTGAACGTCCCCGCCACTGCCGACCTCTGGTGGAAGAACGTCATCATCTACTGCCTCGACGTGCAGACGTTCGCCGACTCTGACGGCGGACGGCATCGGCGACTTCGGGGGGACTCACCCAGCACGTCGACGACCTGGCCGGGATCGGCGTCAGCTGCATCTGGTTGATGCCGTTCTACCCGACCGCCGACCACGACGACCGCTACGACGTCACCGACCACTACGCCATCGACCGCCCGGCTCGGCACGTTCGGTGACTTCACCGAGTTCATGGCCGTCGCCAGGGATCGCGGGCTGCGGGTGATCGCCGACCTCGTTGTCAACCACACGTCCGACCAGCATGCATGGTTCCGGGAGAGCCGCAAAGGCCGAGAGTCGCGACTGGTACGTCTGGCAGGACGCGATCCCCGACGGGGTTCTGGTGGGTTGAAACCCACAGAAGCCCCGGGGTAGTCCCCCTCCGACACCGGTTGCTCACCACGCTCGATAGGCGTCGCCTCGGTGCTCGATGCGAAGGACGATCACCTCTCGGGCTGCTTCGTATGTTCGGCGCCGCCACCTGGAGCGAGGTGACCTCGCGGACGACACGATCTTCGACGCAGTGCTCTGCTGCTCGCTGTCGGGATGAGTGACCGCAACGACGACTCGTCCTCGTTCTTCGAGGGGGCGAACTTCGCAACGTCCCGGGCCTGTTCCTGTTCGGGTCAGGACGACCTGAGATTCGGTCCTTCGAGCGTGCCGTCGATCTACGGTTGTCCCGTGGAGTTCGTAATCGCCCGCAACCCTGACGACGCGTCGTCGTTGCCATTCCTGGTGCGGTTGCCGATGGGATCCCGACCGGTGGTGTTGAAGGTGAAAGACACCTGGCCTCGGACGGCGAAGGTCTTCTGCCACGCGGCTGCCGAGTGGCCCGATGTCGATGATCTCGAGATCGTCGAGCGGGTGCCGGTGGTTTCGTGTGTGCGCCGTGGGGTGGCGATCGATCTCGTTCTCGATCGGGCGCGGGAGAATCGGTCGCAGTTCGTGTTTACCCGGGCACGTGGTCGCGAGGTGGTCTTCTGGCAGTCGGCTCGTACGCGCAAGCAGGCGCGTCCGAACGTTGCGGTGCCGACGGCTCGGGCGTCGGGGCTTCGGCTCCACATCGTGGTCGACACCCGCGAGCGGTATGCCTGGAAGTTCTCGGCGCAGCAGGCGACCACCTTGAAGCGGGCGCTGACGGTCGGGGACTACGCCGTCGAGGCCGATGGTGAGGTCGTGGCGGTGGTGGAGCGAAAGAGTGTCGACGATCTCGTGTCGACGATCGTCGGCGGAAAGTTGTGGACCCTGCTTTCCGGGTTGTCCGACGTCTCGCATGCAGCGCTCGTCGTCGACGATCGCTATTCGGCGGTGTTCAAGCTGACGCGCGTCCGTCCGGCCTCGATCGCGGAGCAGATCGCCGAGGCCGCGGTGCGATATCCGATGGTGCCGATCGTGTTCGCCGAGACCCGGCAACTCGCACAGGAATGGACGTATCGCTTCTTCGGTGCCGCGATCGAGCACCGCAACAACGATGCAGCGGGTGCTGCCCGGTTCGACACACTGGCCACGGCTGGGCCGGTGCCCGCACCCGAGGTCACGACCGCCGAGGTGCGCGCCTGGGCGATCGCTACGGGTCTCGACGTCAGTGATCGCGGTCGGCTGCGTCCCGAGATCTGGGAAGCCCATCGTGCCGCCAGCTGTTCGCACCAGCGGCTACGAGAAGGCACGCCGCAACCCGGAGTTCAATTCCCCCTCCGACACCAGCTGACGCTCGATGATCGGCAATCGCCGAAATCACGAACCTCTCGATGATCATGGGTCGACGATCCTGACGCCGGTGTTCGCGAAGTCGCTCACGTTGCGCGTCGCCAGCGTCGCGTCGTAGCTGCGGCAGATCGCGGCGATCTGCGCGTCGGCGACGCTGATCGGTTGTCCGGCTCGATCTCGTGCAATGACGATGTCGGCATGGTGGGCGGCCGCGGTCTCGTCGAACGGGAGCACTCGATGATCCAAGTCCTCGTCGACCATTCGCTCGACGTCCGCTGCGAGGAGCAACATGCGGCGGCCGTCGGGAAGCCGTGCGACTCCGTACAGGAGTTCTGCGATGTTGATCGCGGTGACGAAGAGGTCGTTGTCGGCATGACTGTCGAGGCGGACGCCTGCGGTGGCAAGGCCAACCTGTCCATGCAGCGCGGCGATCGCTCGGATGAACGGCGAGTGCTGGATGACGGGGATGGTGTCGAAGCGAAGTGCCGAGTTGCGAAGGTGGCGGGTGGCTCGACGCCGGGATGTCAGGTGAACGACAGCGCGAAGAGGTTGTCGTAGGCGAGGCCCCATGGCGGGCGCAGGAAGCCGAGCGCGCGGACGTCTTCGTACCAGTGCGCGAAGGGGCTGCGGCGGGAGAACGCGCCGCCGCCGATGACTCGTGCCAGGCGGGCGAGTGTTGTCTCTGCCAGCTCGGCCACTGCCTCCTTCGCGCAGAGCGCAGCGAAGGCGGCATGCGGGGCGCCGTCCTCCATCGCCCGCAGTGATCCCTCGTAGGCCTGCACCGCGAGCCAGTGGTCGTTGACCGCACGTGTCCATTCGACTTGCTCGTACGCGCGCAGGCTCGCCGACTTCGGGAGCAACTGCTGCTTCGCCACTGCGACGGCCTCGTCGACGACACCGAGGATCACCGCGGTGAACGTGGTCGCGATGAACGCTCCGGCGCCTGCCGTGAGGTCGCTCAGAGGACCCTGTCGAGCCAGACGCACACCCGGCGCTCGATCGAGGCGCATCGCGTGACTTTGTGTCGCCGCCATGCCCACGCCGTCCCACTCGGCGATCAATGTCAGGCCGGCACTGCCGTCCCAGGGCCGGCCGCGCACGTCGAGGGCGAAGATCGTCGGCCCGTCCTCGCCCTGAGGGATCGCGGTCGTGACCATCCTGTCCGCGATGCCCGAGCCGCTACCGAAATGCTTGTCGCCGGTGATCGCGTACGCGCTGCCGGACATGAAGGGTTCGTCGTCGATGGGCGTCGCTGTCGAGCGCGTACGACTGATGTCACCGCCAGAGCCGGGTTCGGACGTGATCGTGCCCCACTGCTCACCTGACTCGGCACTGGCGAAGACGGCTTGCCGCTGGCGTTCCCATTCCGGCTGGCTCGGGTCGGGGTTCAGCAGCCAGAACGCCACGACCGAAGGATGCATCGCCGCCACCAGAGCGACAGAGGGGTCGGCCGTCGCCAGCAGACGGAGAAGCTCGCACACCATCCGCACGGACGACGGCGTGTCGCGCCACAGGCCACCGCTTGCCTCTGGCACCACGATCCGGAGGAACCCCGCGTCGCGCAGCTCGATGAAGTCCGCCGGCTCCAAGGACCGGCGCGCTTGACGCTCGGTACGCCGGGGCTTCCACGCGTCGACGATCGACTGCACGGCTTCCTGTACCGACGCGACAGTTGGCTCCATCGGCGGCACTGTAGGTCGCTCCATGAGAGGGACCGTGCGATGAGGGAACAGGCCGCTCTGCCGGATCGGTGATGCCGTCAGGGCCGTGGAGATGGACCAGCCGGCGGGGCGGCTCGTTCGACACTGCGGCCGACGAAGTCGTCCATCGACTGGTTGACGCCGAAGAGGTCCATCAGGCGGTCGAACACCGGGACCGGCAGCACGCGGGTGACCGGCAGCAGCCGGATGAACGGGGGGAGCACCACGGTGCGCCGGTCACGCTCGATCGCGCGCGCCATCTTCCGCGCGACCTTCTCCGGCTGCATGATCGGGAGCAGGAACGGCACCTTGGTCTTCACGCCTTCGAACATCCCCGTGTCGATGTAGTACGGGCACACGACCGTGGTGCGCACTCGTGACCCCATCCGGCGGAGCTCCACCCGCAGCGACTCGTCGAAGCCGACCGCCGCGTGCTTGCTCGCCGAGTAGTCCGTCTGCTTGGCCACGCCGACGAGTCCGGCCGCCGACGCGACCGTCACGACGTGGCCGTCGTCGTGCACGAGCATCGCCGGCAGGAAGGCCTTCGTCACCCAGTACAGCGCGAGCACGTTGACGGCGAACGTGCGCTCGATCGTCTCGGGAGCGAGGTCGATGAGGTTCTGGCCGCTCACGATCCCCGCGTTGTTGACGACGACCATCGGGTCGCCGACCTCCGCCCTCACCTGGTCGGCGGTGCGCTCGACCATCGCCCGGTCGGTGACGTCGCACCGGAACCCCCACGCCTCCCCGCCCCGGCGCGCTCGGACCTCGCCGACGACCGTGTCGAGGCGGTCCGCGTCGAGGTCCCACAGGACCAGGCGGGCACCACGATCAGCGAGCTCGAAGGACAGCAACCTGCCGATGCCACTCGCCGCGCCGGTCACGAGGCAGATGCGGCCGTTCACGTTCGTCATGGTGCGTGCTCCTGTCGGTGGGATGCCCCCTCGCCGGCGAGCATCGGAGCGCCACCGGACCGCTCGCGGACCGCGCCGCCCGGTACCGCACCGTACGCCTGCGGGTGTCGACCCGGAAGGGCCGTGCGACCCGAGCGACCGGGGGCGTACGCCTCCCGCCGGTCCGTTCGCCCCTCAGCCGCAGCCGCAGATCCAGGCTGCGCTCAGCGGTCGTGCGAGTGTCCCCGCCGGTAGTGATCGAGGAGCACGTCGCCGCCGAAGTCCGTGTCGAGATCGCGCCACACGGTGTGCACGTGGTTCGCCCCGCGCTGGGTGTTGTCGTACTCGACGAGCAACTGCTCGCCTTGCACGCGGTAGTAGTGCGGCTCGCCGACCTCGGTGCCGCCAGCCCAGGCGAACCAGAGTGCGCCGAGCGCGTCGTCGTCGGCGTACTTCGCCGCCTCGGCGTCGGCGAGCTCGTCGGGGATGCGCCCGACGTAGACGTCGAGCAGGGCGCGCAGGATCTCGCGCTGCGGTGCGGTGAGGTCACCGGCGGCGACGCCTTTCGGCGCCCGCGTGAAGCTGACGGCGGCGAGGTGTTCGGGTCGCAGTCCGGCGACCTCCTCGGCGGTGCGCTGGATCGCCGCGACCCGTTCACCGAGCTCGCCGGCGAAGCGATGACGCCACACCTCGGTGAGCGGCAGGGGTTCATCCCCGTCGCGCAGCTGCACCCGGTTCGCGGTCACGAGGTCCATCGGCGCGACGGGCGACAGCACGGCCAGGGACCGCTGGGCGTCGTCGAGTGACCGGACGAGCTCGCGTCCGAGGTCCTCGGCGGCACCGAGCGGGCGCAACACGTGGGGACCGAGCAGCGGCGCAGCGGCTGGATCGGCGCCGAGGAAGCACGGCGTGGCGCCCACCACGTCGCCGTCGACGATCGTGTGGTTGATCGACACGTGGTGCCCGCCGAAGCGCCACGACCAGGTCCCGCCCGGATCGGGGTCGCCGAAGATGCGCACGAAGTAGAGGCCGGGATCGCGCCCACGCTCGCGCTCCCACGACGCCCGCCAGTCCTCGACGTGGTCGAGCACGTTCTCGAGCCCGATGATCGTCGAGACCGTGACGTAGCCGGCCGTCGACAACCCGGACGCGACGAGCTGCATCGTGAGGCGCTGCTGCGCCGGACGCATCGCCGAGAGCGGGAGGCCGCCGTGGTCCGTGGGCGTGTAGAACCAGCGGTGCCGCTCCTCGTCCGACGGGAAGCGCCAGGCCGCGGCATCGAGCTGCCGGTGGTCGAGCGAGTCGAGCAACCTCCGGGCGGCGCCGGCCATGCGCTGCGCGACGCGACGGCGGGTCTCGCTCGGCTCGCTCATCGCCCGGGCTCCCGCAACCCGAACACCAGCTCCGGATCAGTGGGCTCCCACGTGCCGCTGAACTGCGAGTGGGCGCCGATCCGCCGGGTGCGATCGACCAGCGCCCGACCGAGCTGCATCTCGTCGTGCTCGAACCGCGCGAGCGCATCGGTCATCGACTCGCAGGAGGTGAGGGCGTCGACGAGCGTCCACCCGTCGGCGGCGGCCTTCGCAGTGCCGGCGGCGGCGTGCGGTCGAGCGACCCACGCGGCGTCGCCCACCAAGCAGATGCGCCCCACGACCATCCGGTCGATCTCCACGTCGTAGACGACCTGGAGGAACGGCTGCCGAACGCGCTGCACGACCTCGGCGAGCAGGCGCGGGAGCCGGGCGGCGGCGGTGGCGCGCACCTCGGCTACGTGTTCGGGGCGGGCGGCGCCCGGCGGCAGGGAGATCTCCCGTCGATCGCCGTACACGTCGGTGAGGACGTCGGCGAGGTCGCCACCCTCGGCGTAATTGCGGTACCAGACGAAGTTGACGAGCCGCCGTCCGGGTTCGACCGAACCGTCGAGCCCGGGGATCGGGTACACGAGGATGTGGCTGTTGGCGTACACGTGGTACGTGATGGCGTCGGTGAGCGCGGCGGCGTCGGCCGGGTCGAGGTCGCTCTCCGGCACCATGCCGCGCCACGCCACGTAGCCGGCGTAGGTGCGCCGCGCCCCGGGCACGAGCCGGTCGCGGAACGACGAACCGATGCCGTCGGCGCACACGAGCAGGTCGACGGTGTCACGCGTCCCGTCGCCGAACACGACCTCCACTTGCTCACCGTGATCGACGGCGTCGACGACGTCGTGGCCGAGGACGTACCGATCGTGCCCGAACTGACAGAGCAGCGAGCGGTACACCGTGTTCCACGAGCTGAACCGGTACGGCTGGTGCAGGTCGTGTGTCACCGCGCCGTCACGTCCGAGGTAGCGGATGTGCTCGGTCGAGATGCTGATGTCGTCGAGCGCCATGCGTGCGCGCTCGACGAGGTAACGCGCACTGTCGTGCAGGAATCCGATCCCGGCGCCGCGCTGTTGCAGCTCGGTCGCCGAGCGCTCGTGCACGGTCACGTCGAACCCGGCGTCGCGCAGCAACAGCGCGGCGGTGAGACCACCGAGGGACCCGCCGGCGACCGCGACGCGGCCCGGTGTCACCATGACCGGATCGAACCGCCTGCCGTCACGGCGCCCCGAACGTGGCGACACGGTCGACGGCGCAGACGAACAGGATCCGACGCTCGTCGATCGACGGGTCGCGCAGGCCGTACGGCGGCTCGTTGTTCGTGTACTTCGTCCAGATCTTGTCGAGCTGTCGGGTGACGTAGGCGCCTTCGGCGGGGTCGTCCTCGGAGATCTCCCGGGTGATCGTGGCCTTGATGCTCACCCAGTGGTACGGGTTCGCGGGGTTCATCAGCAGGATGGACACCTTGCCGTTGGCGCGGAGCCACTCCACCTTCTTGCGGTGCGAGGCCACGTTGACGAGCACGTTCGCCCCGTCGTGGTCGAACCACATCGGGGTCTGGTTGACCCGCCCGTCGTTGCCGATCAGCCCGACCACGGACGTGACGGGCTGGTCGAGCAGCTGCTTGTAGGCCGGGGGGAGATCGTCGAGCGACTGGATCTGGTCGTGATCACCGACGGCGAACTGGCCGGGCTGCAGCCCGGCGGAGACGTCACGGAACTTGGCGACAGAGATGGTCATGGTGGGTACCCCCTGCGTGTTGCTGGTCGAGATCGTGCCAGTCGAGTTCGTGCTGGTCGAGATGGTGCCGGTCGCCGGACCACGGCCGAGCTCCCCACTGGCCGCTCCGACGAAATGTCATGACATTTCACCAGACATTCTGCGCCACTCTGTCATCCGGCGGCGGAGCTTGTCAATCCGTTGGAGCACCAGTTTCATGCCCGTGACCTGGACCGTTCTGAGATCCCACGTCACCGACGACGGGTTGCCGTGGTCGGCGCACCCTCGTAATGTGCGGCCATGGCTGCGATGTCGACGCTCCCGACGAGCGGACGCCGCGCGCCCGCCGCGTACGTCCGGATCGCCGACCGCCTGCGCGAGGAGATCGCCGAGGGCCGGTACGCCGACGGCGAGCCGCTCCCCACCGAGGCCGAGCTCGGCGAGCAGGACGCGGTGAGCCGCCAGACCGTGCGGCGGGCGTTCCAGGACCTCGTCGCCGAGGGGCTCGTGCGTCGCATCCCCGGCAAGGGCACCTTCGTGAACGAGCGGCAGGGCAAGTACCTGCGCTCGTCGGGCTCGATCGAGGAGCTCATGGCGCTGTCGGTCGACTCCGAGCTCGAGGTCGTCAGCCCGCCGACGATCGGCGTCGACATCGAGGCCGCCGGACGGCTGCACCTCGACACCGACGAGATCGTCAGGATCACGTTCCGACGCGTCCACGGCGGACGCCCGTACTGCGTCACCACCGCCTACCTGCCGGTGCCGGTTGGTAGCGGGCTGCTCTCGGTGGCCGACCTGCACGACGTCGGGGCCCGGTGGCGGACCACGGTGCTGAGCATCGTCCAACAGCTGGCCGGCCGGCCCATCGCCGGCGCCGACCAGACGATCACCGCCGTCGTCGCGGCGGCCGAGGTCGCGGCGGCGCTCGAGTGCTCCCCGGGCGACCCGGTGCTGCGCATCGATCGGCTCTACTTCGACGAGGCCGGCGACCTGCTCGAGCTGGCGGTCAACCACTTCAACCCGGAGCGGTACACCTATCGGTTCCAGATGCGGGCCACGGACTGATGGGCGCAGATCCGGACGGCGCTTCGGCGCGATCGTTGTCGCGCTCGCTGCTCACCGCGTGCTGCGAGGCGGGCAGCCACTGGGTGTTCGGTGTGCCCGGCGGCGGTTCCAACCTCGAGCTCGTCGGCACGGCCGACGAGCTCGGCATGTGCTTCGTGCTCACCCACACCGAGACCGCAGCGGCGATCATGGCGGGCGTCGTCGGTGAGCTCACCGGCGCGCCGGGCATCTGCGTCGTCACCCGCGGACCGGGTGCGGCCAGCGCGGTCAACGGCGTGGCCCAGGCCCTGCTCGACCGCCAGCCGATGGTGCTCGTCACCGACTGCGTCGCCGAGGCCGACCGCGAACGCGTCTCGCACCAGCGCCTCGACCAGCGGGCGTTGCTCGCACCCGTCAGCCTCGTGTCACTCCCGCTCGGCCCGGGTGGCGAGCAGCAGGTCGACGATCTCGTCGCGATGACGACCGGTCCCCGCCCCGGTCCGGTGCACGTCGACATCGACGTGACGGCGACCGGACCGGCACGACGGCTCGCCGCTGCGACGCGATCGACCGTCGGCGACCTGTCGTCGGTGGCCGAGCTGCTCGCCGGCGCGCGGCGACCGGTCGTGGTCGTCGGCATGGGCACGCGCACAGCCGGCCCGGGGGTCGCGACGCGCCTTGCTGCGTCGCTCGCCGAGCTCGGCGCGGCGACGAACGTGCCGATGCTCACCACCTACCGAGCGCGGGGCGTCGTGGACGACGCGTCCCCGTGGGCCGCGGGGGTCGCGACCGGGGCCACGATCGAGGCGCCAGTGCTCGATGCTGCCGACCTCGTGATCGGTGTGGGCCTCGACCCGGTCGAGCTCATCCCCGCGCCGTGGGCGCACGCCGCGCCGGTCGTGCTCGTCGGTTCGTGGTCCGTGCACGACAGCACGTTCTTCGGTCACCGGCTCGTGGGCGAGATCGTCGGCGACCTGCCGACGCTCGTCGACGCGCTGACGTCACGGCTGGCAGGCACGTGGGAGCCCGGTGCCGGTCAGGCCTTCCGGCAGCAGATGCTGTCCGAGCTCACCGCCGCCGTGATGCCTGGCGACGGCGCGCTCACGCCGACCGACGTGGTCGACGTGACGCGTCGCGTCACGCCGCCCGGCACGATCGCGACGGTCGATGCCGGAGCGCACATGCTGCCGGTCGTGCCCAGGTGGGCGTGCGCTGCGCCGGGCGAGCTGTTGATCTCGAGTGGTCTCGCGACGATGGGGTTCGCGCTGCCGGCTGCGATCGCCGCGTCACTCGTCCACCCCGACCGGCTCGTGGTGTGCTTCACCGGCGACGGCGGACTCGGCATGGCGCTCGCGGAGCTCGAGACCCTCGCCAGGCTCGGCACCCGGGTGGTCGTCGTCGTCTTCGACGACGCCACGCTGAGCCTCATCGCCGCCAAGCAGCGTCCACACGACCAGGGCGGCGCCGCAGCGGTCGTCTACAGCGCCGTCGACTTCGCCGCGGTGGCGCGTGCGTGTGGCGTGCGCGCCGCCGCCGTCTCCGAGGTCACCGCGCTCGAAGCAGCCCTCCGTGAGGCGCTCGCCCACGGCGGCCCGAGCCTGATCGACGCCCGCGTCGACCCGTCGTCATACCCCGCCTTGCTCGACGCCGTGCGCGGTCCCCGCTCCTAGTCGGACTCCGGCCGGCTTCCTAGAATGACGCGGTGCCCTCGACAACTCCGTTCGCGCTCGAACCACGGCCACGTCGCTGATGTCCGACGGACCGCTCGGCGAGCCCGGCGCCCGCAACGGCGCGCCTCCTCGCGCGACGGGTCGCGAGTCCTTGCTCGAGGAGCTCGCCACTCGGTGTGCCGCGCTCGCCGACGAAGGATTGTTCAAGAGCGAGCGGGTGATCGCCTCGCCTCAGTCGGCACACATCAGGCTTGCTGACGGTCGCACGGTGCTCAACCTGTGCGCCAACAACTACCTCGGCCTGGCCGATCATCCGGCGATGATCGAAGCCGCCCACCGGGCGCTCGATGCCTACGGCTACGGGATGGCCTCGGTGCGGTTCATCTGCGGCACCCAGACCGTCCACAAGGAGCTGGAATCCGCGCTCAGCCGTTTCCTCGGCACCGAGGACACGATCTTGTACTCGTCGTGCTTCGACGCCAACGGTGGTCTCTTCGAAACGATCCTCGACGAGCAGGACTGCGTGATCAGCGATGCGCTCAACCATGCGTCGATCATCGACGGCATCCGCCTCAGCAAGGCTCGGCGGCTGCGATACGACAACAACGACATGGCCCAGTTGGAGCAACGGCTCCAAGAGGCTGCCGACGCTCGTTACCGGTTGATCGCCACCGATGGCGTGTTCTCGATGGATGGTGTGGTCGCCGACCTGCCGGCGATCTGCGACCTGGCCGACCGGTACGACGCAATGGTGATGGTCGACGACTCACATGCCGTCGGCTTCCTCGGCCCGGGTGGCCGCGGCACTCCGGCGCACTGTGGCGTGAGGGATCGGGTCGACATCGTCACCGGCACGCTCGGCAAGGCGATGGGTGGTGCGTCCGGTGGGTACACGAGCGGCCGACGTGAGGTCATCGCCTGGTTGCGTCAACGCTCTCGGCCGTACCTGTTCAGCAACTCGTTGGCACCTGCCATCGCCGCCACCACGTTGCAGGTCCTCGAGCTCCTGCAATCGAGCCACCATCTCCAGCAGCAGCTCGAACGGAACTCGCAGCGGTTCCGAGCGGGAGTGGGCGCGGCCGGATTCACGCTCACCGGTGGCGGCCATCCGATCATCCCCGTCATGCTCGGCGATGCACGCGTGGCCGTCGAGATGGCGGATCGGCTGCTCGACGAAGGGGTCTTCGTGATCGCCTTCTCGTTCCCGGTGGTGCCGCAGGGCAAGGCACGCATCCGGACGCAGATGTCCGCGGCGCACTCCGACGACGACATCGCGATGGCCATCGACGCCTTCGCCCGGGTCGGACGCGAGATGGGGGTGGTCTCGTGAGGGCGCTGGTGAAGGCTCGACCAGAACCAGGACTGTGGCTCGACGAGGTCGACGTGCCCACACCCGGCGACGGTGACGTGCTGATCCGGGTGCGCAAGACGTCGATCTGCGGAACCGACCTGCACATCCGCCGATGGGATGCGTGGGCGCAGGCGACGATTCCCGTGCCGATGGTGGTCGGTCACGAGTTCATGGGCGAGATCGCCGAGGTCGGGACCGACGTCCGCGGCCTCCAGATCGGCCAGCGGGTGGCAGGCGAGGGCCACATCACGTGCGGTCATTGTCGCAACTGCAAAGGCGGGCGACGCGAGTTCTGCCACAACCACATCAGCGTCGGTGTCAGCCGGCAAGGGGCGTTCGCCGAGTACGTGGTGCTCCCGGCCCAGAACGTGTTCTCCGTACCCGCCCACGTCGACGACGACGTCGCTGCGGTGCTCGACCCGCTCGGCAACGCGACGCACACGTCGTTGCGCTACGACGTCGTGGGGGAGGACGTGCTGATCACCGGCGCCGGACCGATCGGGGTGATGGCTGCGGCCATCGTGCGCCACATCGGAGCGCGCAACATCGTGGTCACCGACGTCAACCGCTTCCGACTCGACATGGCCATGAAGCTCGGGGCGACGCGTGTGGTCGACGTGTCGTCCGAGCAGCTCGCGCCGGTGATGACCGAGCTGGGAATGACCGAGGGGTTCGACGTCGGTCTGGAGATGTCAGGCGCCGAGGCGGCGTTCAACCAGATGCTCGACGCGATGAACCACGGAGGTCACATCGCCGTGCTGGGCATCCCGGCCGGCCCGATGACGCTCGACATCAACGACGTGATCTTCAAGGGTCTCGAGATCCAGGGGATCTACGGTCGGCGGATCTTCGAGACCTGGTACAAGATGGCGGCGATGCTGCAGAGCGGGCTCGACATCAGCGCGATCGTCACCCACCAGCTACCGGCCGATCG
Source organism: Acidimicrobiia bacterium (assembly GCA_050248955.1). Taxonomy (GTDB): domain Bacteria; phylum Actinomycetota; class Acidimicrobiia; order Acidimicrobiales; family Ilumatobacteraceae; genus JBFWRK01. The sequence continues at coordinate 282,278 of JBFWRK010000004.1, read as the reverse complement.
ATTCGAAGAGGCGTTCGACATCGTCGAGAGCGGCGAATGCGGGAAGGTGATCCTCGACTGGGCGCCGCAGGGGAGGACATGAACAGCCGGACGTTGACGCTCGGCAGGAGCACGTATCCTCTGACGCTGCCGAGCATCCGGGATGCGCGGTTGCACGTCGCTGCCGTCATCATCACGATCCACGTCCTCGGTCAGGTCACGCTGCGCTTCCACGTCAGCGTGCCGCAGATCCTCTCTGCGATATTGACCAGCGCGATCCTCGAAGTGGCAGTGACGTTCCGCAGGACCCGGTGCTTCGTGTGGCCGGCCAGTGCGATGCTCACCGGCAGCGGCGTGGCGTTGATCCTTCGCGTACCGGACACACCTCAGAACGACCACTGGACCACACACGCCTGGTACGTGTTCGCCGGTGTCGCAGCCCTCTCGCTGTTGACGAAGTACGCCATTCGGTATCGCGGGTCGCACGTGTTCAACCCATCGAACATCGGGCTCGTCATCACGTTCATCGTGCTCGGCAGTACGCGCGTCGAACCGCTCGACTTCTGGTGGGCTCCACTCGACACGGGCATGCTCGCGGCCTACGCCGTCATCCTGATCGGCGGGGTGCTGATCACCGGCCGCCTCGGCCTCCTCGCGGCGGCGGCGACGTTCTGGATCGCCCTGGCGGCGGGACTCGGGCTGCTCGGTGCGTCCGATCAATGCATGGTCGCGCGCTGGGCGTTCGCGCCGGTGTGCGGCTTCGACTACTGGCGAGTGATCATCACGTCTCCGGAGGTGCTGATCTTCCTGTTCTTCATGATCACGGACCCGAAGACGTTGCCGTCCGGCCGCGTCGGCCGCGTCGTCTTCGGCTTCCTGGTTGCTGTTGTCAGCACGCTCCTGATGGCGCCGCAGACGAACGAGTTCGGCACCAAGGTCGGCCTGCTCGGAGGCCTGGTGGTCGTCTGCGCGTGTCGTCCGCTCCTGGACCGATTGGTTCCTGAACCACGATCGACTGCAGACGATCTCCGCCGGTTCGCGACGCGACTGGTGACGGGTCGTGAGGCCGCTGGCGTGACGCCCCGCACGATCGTTCGGGTCGGCCTGGTGCTCGCGGCGGTCATCGCCCTCGGGGCGGGGGTCGTCGCCGCCGGCGCCCCGGCTCGCCAGATCCTCGTTCCGGCGGCCGCGGACGTCTTGGGCCGTGTGCCGCTCGATGTCGACCCGGCCACGTTCCCGACGATCTCCGTCGAACAGGACGTCGTGGACTGGAACCACGAGATCAGCGGGTCGGGAGCGCAAGAGATCGTCCTGACCCTCGCCGAGAACCTCCAGCTCGAGAGCCAGGCCCTGCTTCGCGCCGACGCGACGATCCTGGAGGCGGTCGACCACGGGGACCGGCTCGACGAGATGCGCGACCTGCTACAGGAGGCGACGGCGGGTGGTACGACGGTCGTCGATCAGTACCAGATCGACGACGTGAACATCACGCTGATCGTCCCCTTCGGCCAGCAGACCGGCCTGAGCCTGGGCCTCGAGTCCAGAGGCACCGTGACCACGGAGACGTACGACGCCGACGGGCAGCTGCGAACGCGTGAGTCGTCGCCGTTCGCCAAGACCTTCGTCGTCGGCCGGCCCACAGGCGGGCGCTGGCTCAGCGTCGCCGTGCTGACCCCCGACGCGGGCAACTGAGCGGAGTCGCCTGATCAGCCCTCCTCCGGAACGGACGGAGCCGGCTCGGCGGCACCGCGGTCGATCGTCACCCGCTCGCCGGCCTGCACCGTCATCCACGGACCCGTCTCACCATCGGGCCATTGGACGCGGACCTCCGCATGATCTTCCGCGCCGAGGCCGACGTGGATCGAGCCGAGCTGCCCGCCCGCGTGGCCACCCCCGACCGTGACCTCACGGACCACCGTACGGTCGCCGAGCCGCGCCTCCACCCACGCGCCGACCGCATCGACGTTCGGGGCCGGTTGGCGGACGCGGAGGCTGATCCAGTTGCCCATCGCGACCGGCCGGTCGGCATCGCCCAGCCCGGCATTGCGCCACAGCGTGATGTTCTCGCGCCGGTTGACGACGACGAGGTCGAGCATCCCGTCGAGGTTGAGGTCGACCAGCGCGGCGCCGCGCGCACGGTGGTAGCTCAGGATCCCTGCCTCCTCCGCGGACTCCACGAACGTGCCGTCCGCCTGGCCGAGCAGGAGGTTGCTGGGATCCCGACCGGCGTAGTCGAGCTGTGCCTCGACGTTGCCTTTGGAGACGAACAGGTCGATGAATCCGTCGTTGTTCACGTCCTGGAACTCCGCGTGCCAAGCGGTTGACGGGAGCACATCGCCGCCGGCGAAGGGCCGATGGGCCGTGACTCCCTGTTGCAGCGCGATGTCGTCGTACGTCGGTCCGGTCGCGCCGGCGGCGAGCGTTTGGAGCTTGTTGTCGCCTTGACTCGTGAGGAAGACCTCTGGCACACCGTCACCGGTGACGTCCTGGCTGGCGATGCCCATGCCCCAGATCCGCAGCTGCCGCCACCCGTCCGCCTCGGTGTACGCACTCGGTGCCTCGTCAGCCGCCATGCGCCACAGCTGATCGGTGCCGTCGCGGTAGTAGTGGCGGTCGTTGGTCATGCGCAGGTCGCGTTGACCCGACCGGTGCCAGTCGCTGAACAGGATCGACAACGTGCAGTAGCCGGGTGCGAGCGGGACCGGTGGCGCATACACGTCGCCTCGCTCCGCCGGCCGCACCAACCGGTTGTCCTCGCACGACGCACGGTCCGCAGCGAGGTAGTCGCCGAACGCCATGGTGGGGAGCACGTTCGATCCCTCCCACATCGCGCTGAACGCGACCGTCCACGAGTTTCCACCGTCGATGTCGAACGCCTCGTTGGCCCGCTCGAACTCGCAGTCGCCCCGCCCGCGCAGGATGACGTCCTCCCCGACGCGCAGGACGGCGAGGTCGAGATGTCCGTCACCGTCGACGTCGAGGGGGTAGGCGCCCGTGACCGCCGTCAGGTCGGTTGCAGCGGACGCCTCGCGGGTGAAGCGAAATGCGCCGCCGGCCGGGCTCTCGTTGCGGTACAGCGCAGCGGGTTTGCTACCGCCGGCGAAGTACAGGTCGGGGCGGCCGTCGTCGTCGCAGTCGAACGCCGCCACACCACCGCCGACGAAGAACTCGAACGCTCCGTCGTACCGGTGGTCGATGCCGGCGACGGCCGTGTCATCGACGAAATGCGGCGCCACCGCCTTCTGCGGCGTGTCCGCCCCGAGCGAGCCCCCGGCAGCGACCGCGAGCGCAAGTCCCACTGCACCGGCGATGACGAGGAGGAGCCCTCGGCGAGAGGACGGCCGAGCACGCACCACCGGATTGAAGCACAGCCGCTCGTTGTGAGACCACGCTGGCGCGCGGTGGGGGATGGCTCACATTCCTCGAGCGACGTCCTGCACGAGCAGCATCAGCGTCAAGTCGTCGACCGGCGAGGGCTCGAATCCGTAGCGGCGGTAGAACGAGGCGGAGCCGTCATCCTTCGCATGGACCAGAAGCGCGCGCACGCCTGTCAGCTCGGCGACCTCGATCGACTTCAGGAGGAAGTGCTTGAGCAGCGCCGCCCCGAGACCGCAGCCCTGGAACCTCGTGTCCACGGCCAGGCGTCCGAGCAACAGTGCCGGGAGAGGATCCGGTTGGTTCCGCGCGGCGCGCTTCGTCGCATCGGACTGCACGATGACCGCTGTGCTCGATGAGTAGAACGCCGCGACGCGTTGATCGGATGTGACCACCCACGTCCTGCTACTTCCTCCGCGTTGGTTGTGTCGAGCCTTGTGGATGAGCCACGAGTCGAGGGCGGCATCACCACAATCGAAGCCCTCCAGCACATGATCGGGCGCGAGGAGCGTGGGCCCGACGAAGTCGGGCACGATCAGCGAGTCTCCAAGGCGGACGGCTCGCCGAGCAGCTTGGCCAGCTCGGGCTTGTAGGTCGGCGGCCGGTCGAGCAGTGCCTGCAACTCGGCCCACGCCGCGTCGTCAGCGACGAAGACATGGCGGTCCGCGAGATCGTTGTGTGCCGCCTCGATGGCGTGACGGACGACGTATTCGTTGAGGGATTCGCCGGTGATGTCGAGGATGCGGCGCACAGCCGTGTCCTGGGCCGGAGTGACTCGCAATGTCCAACGGGCCGTCTTCGTCTCCATGGGGTTGCAGTGTACGTCAATGTGACGTACACTGCAACGCACCACGAGCTGGTGTGCTTCACGCGTGCCGACGGCCCGGCGCCCAGCGGAGGTCAGATCCGGAAGGCCGGCTTCTTCGCGAGCCCTGCGTCGTTGGCGCCGATCGTGTAGTAGTTCGGCGTCTGGAACGGTGGCATGTTGTTGAGAACGGCCTTGTGCAGTCGCGGCAGCGGGGCCCCGAAGTTGCCGTTGTTCCACACCGTCAGCAGCTCGCCGGTGAACCGGCCGTTGCGGTCACCGTCGCCGCTCGTCTGGTTGTCCAGGCATCCCGAGATCAGCGTCACGCTCGCCTTGATCGACTTCGCATCGCGGCTCGGGATCTTGCGCTGGATGCCGTCGTAGAGCTTCTTGTTCGCTTCGTACACCGCCTGCGCCCTCACGGGTGGCATCCGCCGGCTGGGCAGCGGGTCGATCGTTGGTGGCCGGTCGCGGGTGATGGTCCCACTGTGGCAGCTGTCGGAGAGCACGATGATGCGAACCTTCGGCGCGAACATCGCCCACAGCGCGTAGAGCTCGTCGTCGATCAGCTCACGGTCGTACAGCACCCAGGTCTCGTCGTACTTGTCGGCGTACTCGCCACGCTCGTTGGGGTCCTTCTTCGCTTCGTCGCCGTTCGTATCGGGCACCTGCCCGCCGTGACCTGCGTACGTGACGAGGAACGTGTCGCCGGCGACGAGCGCCTTGGCCGCCTTCTTGATCCCGGCGATGACCTTGCGGGCAGTCGCGTCCTTCGTCAGCAAGACGGTGCGTGGCGCATAGCCGAGGCTTGCGGCGAGTGCCTCCATGTCGCGGGCGTCGAACTCACACGCCGCCAGCGCGCCATCCCACTGGTAGTGCTCGACGTCGACGGCGTTCAACCCGATGTGGAGCGACATGCCTCTGCTCATCACTGTCCCCTTCCACCCGCGGCGCAGCTCGCGGTCGCGCCGAGCGCGAGTGCTGTTGTACCACGCCCAGCCGTCCGGACGGGCCGGCGAGGTCGACACAGTGGTGGCGTCGGTCAGCCCCGGCGAGGTCGTCGTGCCATCCCACACGAGGGCTCCCGGCTCGAAGCTGGGTGCATCCGATGGGGCAGGTCGATCCGAAGAAGAGTTCGATGAGACAAGCAAGAGTGCCCGTGCCGGACCCGGTCGGCCCCGGCCAGGAGTCGGTGTGGGACTACCCGCGTCCTCCGCGGTTGGAGCCGTCGACGAGACGCGTACGGGTCGAGCTCGACGGCATCGTGATCGCGGAGAGCAGCCGAGCCCTCAGGGTCCTCGAGACGTCACATCCGCCGACCTACTACGTGCACCCGGACGACGTGGTCCGGGAGTTCTTGGAGCGTGCTTCCGGGGACTCGTGGTGCGAGTGGAAGGGCCGGGCCGTCTACTGGACCGTCCAGACCGCCACCGCTCGCGTCGAGCGCGGCGCCTGGTCCTACCGAACGCCGCTCGTCCCGTTCGACGAGCTCGCCGATCATCTCGCGTTCTACCCTGCGCTGTTCAGCTGTCACCTCGACGACGAGCGAGTGATGCCTCAGCCGGGCGGGTTCTACGGCGGATGGGTGACCAACGATCTGGCGGGGCCCTTCAAGGGTGGCCCCGGGACGATGGGCTGGTGACGGCAAGACCTCAGGGCGAGCTCACGGATCGAAGCGGCCGTCGAAGTGCGCGACCGCTTCGGGGCGGGTGAGCTCGTAGACGGCGAGACGTTGGCCGCCTTCGGCGCGAAACGAGGCGCACGGGCCGTGCGGGATCTCGAGCTCGTCGAGTTCGATGCCTGCGGCCTGGAGCTCCTCGATCGTCCGGGCGTAATCGTGGACGCGGTAGACGAGCACCGGGGTCTCACCGTGGAGGTGGCCGGCGAGGAGCACGAGCGGACCGACGCCGCTGAGCCGGACAGCGGCCACGGTGGTGCCCAGGCCACGTACCTTCCACAACAGCTCGGCGCCGAGCGCGCCGACGTAGTGGCTGGCGGCGGCATCGACATCGGGGGTGGGGGTGTAGACGAAGTCGAGCGAGGAGAACACGGCTGTCACCGTCGTCAGGCCGCAGGCGGAGCGATGGTGTGCGCGGCGATGAGCGCGCGGGCAGCGGGTGCCACCTGCCGACCGGGGTTGTCGGGTCCGTACATGCGCGCGGCTGCGAAGGCGCCGTCCATGAGCAGCAACAGTCCGTCGGCCAGCTCGTCGGGTCGGATCGCTTCCGCAGCCACTGCGAGCTCGCGAAGTCGGGTGCGGACCGCTCGCTTGTGGTCGAGGGCGACGGTGTGGCCGGGGTGAGCCGGGTCGGGGAACTCCGCCGCAGTGACCTGGAAGGTGCAACCGAGGCAGACCGGGCTCGTCGCGAGCGTGGCGACCGCGTCGAAGGCCCCGGCGAGCGCGTCGGCGGGGTCCAGTACCGGATCGACCGCGGCGTCGAACCAGGACCAGAAGCGCCGGTTGGCGTCGCCGAGGTAGGTGGCGATGAGGTCGTCCTTGGTGGGAAAGTGCCGGTAGAGGGTTGCCTTGGCCACCTCGGCGCGCTCGAGGATGAGGTCGATGCCGACCGCATGGAAGCCATGCTCGTAGAACAGCTCGCCGGCGACCCGCAGCACACGGTCGCGGGGGGACTCGGTTTCGGCGCCAGCCATCACCCTCCTCACAGTGTTCGGATCGCGAAGACAGCCTCATCGTACTACTAGACAGACCTGTCTGTCTCTGTCACCATGCGGCCATGACTCGAACCGCGCTCACCGATGACGTACGCCAGGCCCTGACGGCAGGGCGGCTCGGACACTTGACCACCATCAATCCCGACGGCAGCCCACAGGTCAGCGTGGTGTGGATCGGTCTCGACGGCGACGACATCGTCATCGGCCACCTGTCGAGCGGCCGCAAGGTCACCAACATCGCTCGTGATCCACGGGTGGCGCTCACCGTCGAGGCCGATGGCGCCAACCCGGTCGGCATGACCAACTACGTGATCGTGCACGGCACCGCCCGGCTCGTCGAGGGCGGCGCCCCCGAGCTGTTGCAGCGGCTGGCCGAGATCTACGTCGGCCCTGGGGTCAGGTTCCCGCCGTTCGACGACCCGCCTCCCGGCAACGTCATCCACATCACCGCCGAACGCATCGGCGGCGTCGGCCCGTGGGCAGGCAGCGCCTGACGGCAGCGGCAGGTCCGAGGCATCGACGTCATCGCACCTTGAGGTCGACAAGGATGTGGACGATCATCCGAGGGGGCGCGACACGAAGCACGCGCCCACGATCGCGAGCCGATCCCGAAAGGCACAGATGCCATGAGCGCACTCGATCCTCCGTTCCGCGCCGACCACGTCGGCAGCCTGCTGCGCCCTCGGGCGATCCACGAGGCGCGGGAGCGACGGGCGCGAGGTGAGCTCGACGCCGCCGCGCTCCGCGCGGTCGAGGACGCCGCCATCGCGGAGATGATCCCCCGGCTCGAAGCGACGGGCATCCGCTCGATCACCGACGGCGAGTTCCGGCGGGCGTGGTTCCACCTCGACTTCTTGCAGCAGCTCGACGGCGTGAGCGTCACCGGCGCGATCGCGTCGAGCTCCGACTCGCAGGAGACGGTCGGTGTCACCCCTCCCAAGCTCAGCGTCACGGGCAAGCTGCGCCACGCCCAGCCGATCCAGGTCGATGACTACTCCTTCGTCGCCGCCCACACGGATCGCACGCCCAAGGTCTGCATCCCGTCGCCCACGATGGTCCACTTCCGCGGTGGGCGAGCGGCGATCGACATCGAGTCCTACCCGGATCTCGACGTCTTCTTCGAGGATCTCGCCCAGTGCTACCGGGACGAGATCGCCGCGCTCTACGCGGCGGGGTGTCGCTACCTCCAGCTCGACGACACGAACCTCGCCTACCTGTGCGATCCGGTCATGCGCCAAGGCGCGGTCGAGCGGGGAGACGATCCCGACGAGCTGCCACGCACATACGCCGCCCTCATCAACGCAGCGCTCCAGGGCCGACCCGTCGACCTCACCGTCGGCATCCACCTCTGTCGCGGCAACTTCCGCAGCACGCACTTCGCGAGCGGGGGCTACGAGCCGGTGGCCGAGGTGCTGTTCACCGAGCTCGACGTCGACGCCTACTTCCTGGAGTACGACGACGAGCGCTCGGGAGGGTTCGCCCCCCTGCGGTTCGTCCCCGAGGACAAGACCGTCGTGCTCGGGCTCGTCACATCGAAGCGTCCGGCGCTCGAGCCGGTCGACGAGCTGAAGGCACGTATCGACGAGGCCGGCAAGTACCTCTCGCACGACCAGATGTGCTTGAGCCCGCAATGCGGGTTCTCGAGCACGATCCACGGCAACCTGATGACCGAGGACGAGCAGTGGGCCAAGCTCCGTCACGTCGTCGACGTGGCCGCTCAGATCTGGGGGTGATGGGTCATCCGCGGCGCGCGGATCGACGGCTGCGGCCCACGCGCCCGCTCGACGGCACCCACGGCTGGTCGTGCATGCGGGTCATCGGGGCGTCGCGGTATCCGCGTGCTCGCTCGCGGAGTGGTGCCGTGTGCCGCTTGCCGGGTGCGTGCGCTGGATCCGGTACCACCTCGGTGACGGCTCTGGCAGTTGTCGCGTGTTCGTACTTCCTGCTCATCTGGTCGTTCACCTCCTTCGATCGGTCCTCGACGACACCATCACGCGCTCGCTGATCTCGGGCGCGCAAGGGACGAAGGTCCTCGTCAGCGATCGCCTCGTTGCCCCTGCCACGTCAGCACATGGCGTCGAGCAGGGCGTCGATGTCGTCCTCCGACGTCGTCGGGTTGACGAGGCAGAAGCGGAACACGGTCTCGCCGTCGTGCACCGTCGGGACGAGCAGGCCGAGTCCGGAGTCGAGCGCCTCGTCCGACCAACGTTGGTACTGCTCCGGCGACCAGCCCGTCCTCCGAAACAGCACCACCGAGAGCTCCGGCTCCATCACCAGGTCGAGGTGCGGCGCAGCCTCGATCCGGCGGGCCGCAACAAGAGCAAGCTCGATGCCACGTGTGACCGCACGGTCGTAGGCCGCGGTGCCGTGCGCGGTCAGCGAGAACCACAGCGGTAGCCCGCGCGCCCTGCGGGTCATGTGGATCGCCAGGTCCGACGGGTTCAGCTCCGCGGTGGGCGTGAGCGTCTCGAGGTATCCGGCCTTCTGGGTGAGCGCGGCGCGGGCGAGCGACGGGTTGCGGTACACGAGCGCGGCGCAGTCGAACGGGGTGAACAACCACTTGTGGGGATCGACGACGAACGAGTCGGCGCGTTCGATGCCGGCGAAGCGAGGGCGTGCGACCGACGAGACGAGCGCCGCACCGCCGTAGGCGCCGTCCACGTGGAACCACAGGCCGCGCTCGGCGCACACGTCGGCCACACCTGCCAGATCGTCGATCCGACCCGTGTTGGTTGCGCCCGCGGTCGCCATCACCGCCATCAGCTCGATGTCGGTGGCGTCGGCCGCAGCCCGCAGGTTCGCAGCCGTGAGGCGTCCCTCGCCATCTCCCGGGACAGCGAGCACCGGCACGTCGGTCACCATCGCCGCCAGCCGCACCGACGAGTGCGCACTCGGCCCGACCGCGACGGCGGCTCGGCGCGTCGTGTCGTGCCGGCGTCGCCACGTCTCCCGTGCCACCGTGAGCGCCGCGAGGTTCCCCGCCGTCCCGCCGCTCACGAACACACCGCCGGCGCCTTCGGGCAGCCCGGCCAGACCAGCGAGCCACTTCAGCGTCTCCATCTCGGCGTAGATCGCGCCGGCGCCCTCGATCCACCAGTCGCCGTAGATGCTGGAGGCCGAGACGACGAGGTCGAACAACGTCGCGGCCTCGGTCGGGGCGTTGGGCACGAAGCCGACGTAGCGGGGGTGGTCGCTCGAGATGCACGCTGGTGCCAGCACGTCCCGGAACAACGCGAATGCCCGCTCGTACCCGAGGCCTTCCGTGGTGATCATCGTCCCGGTCGCCGCGGCCAGGGTCTCGGGCGTCTCGGGCTTGTCGAGCGGCGGCGGTGCCATGCGAAGGCGCTCCTCCACGTACTCGTAGATCGTCCGGGACAGGCGCGCCGTCGCGTCGTCGTATCCGTGGATCGGTGGCGGCTCGCCACGACCGCTCATCTCGCCGACCAGCGTTCGATCCACGGCGCGAGCAGCTCGGCGAGGGACTGCTTCGTGGCGACGTCGAGGTCGTAGGCGACGTGTCGGAGCGGGTGGGTGACCGCGCCAGTGGGGAGGACCGCGGCCAGGTCGATCGGTGTGCCCGAAACGATCACGTCGCACGGTGTGGCATCGATCGTCGCCGCCAGCTCTGCGAGCTGTTCGTCGCCGTAGCCCATTGCCGGGAGCACCGGCCCGATGTGCGGGTACTTCTCGTACACAGCCTGCAACGAGCCGACGGCATGGGGCCGAGGGTCGACGAGGGTTGCCGCGCCGGCAGCCCGGGCGGCGACGGTTCCGGCACCGAACGACATGCCGCCATGGGTGATCGTGGGGCCATCCTCCACGACCAGCACCCGCATGCCGGCGAGGGATGGACCGGCATCGAGCACCGGTGGCGACATCGCGCGGAGCAACGTCGCGGTCGGGTTCAACGCGGCCAGGCCGGCGATGGTCGCAGCGACATCCTCCGGCGACGCGGTGTCGACCTTGTTGACGACGAGGACGTCGGCGAGCAGCACGTTGACCTCGCCCGGGTGGTATGCGGACTCGTGACCGGGCCGGAGAGCGTCGGCGACGACGACCATCAGGTCCGGCCGGTAGAAGGGCAGGTCGTTGTTGCCACCGTCCCACAGCACGACGTCGGCCTCGTCCTCGACCAGCGTGAGGATCGCTGCGTAGTCGACGCCGGCGTACACGGTGATGCCCTCGCGCACCGGCAGCTCGTACTCCTCGCGCTCCTCGATCGTCGGATCGCTCGTGTCGATGTCATCGAGCGTGCGGAACCGCTGCACGCGCATGTCGCGCAGGTTGCCATAGGGCATCGGATGCCGGACCAGCGCGACCCGCAGACCGTGTTCCTGGAGGATCCGGGCGATCGCGCGGCTGGTCTGGCTCTTGCCGCACCCGGTCCGCGTCGCGCACACGGCGATCACCGGCCGACGGGATCGGAGCGCCGACCTGCCGAAACCGATCAGGCGGAAGTCGGCGCCGGCAGCGAGGACCTGCGCCGACAGGTGCATCAGCGCCGGGTGGGCGATGTCGGAGTAGGCGAACACGACCTCGTCGACCGCGTGTTCTCGGATGAGGTCGACCAGCCGGGCTTCGGGAACGATCGGGATCCCTGCGGGATAGCGCTCACCGGCCAGCTCGGGCGGGTAGGTGCGATGATCGATGTTCGGGATCTGCGCCGCTGTGAACGCGACGACCTCGACCGTGGGGTCGCCGCGGAAGACCGTGTTGAAGGTGTGGAAGTCGCGCCCCCCGGCGCCGACGATGACGACTCGTCTCATGGTGATCACTCCGGAACACTAGGAGCGAGGCCGCTCCGACCAGGGCATAGCGTGACGGCATGTACCGTCCGGCCGCCCACGCCGTCGATGAGGTCGCTGTTGCGATCGCCATGCTCCGAGATCACGGCTTCGGGCACCTGGTCGTGGTCGGACGCGACGGTCTCGACTCCGTTCCGCTCCCGGTGCTGATCGACGATGCCGGAGAGCGCGTTCGGGCGCACGTCGCCCGGGCGAACCCGATCTGGCGGGACATGCCGACCGCCGGGCTGCTCGTCGTCAGCCCCGACGACGCCTACGTGTCACCGAGCTGGTACCCGTCGAAGGAGACGGAGCCGAGGGTGGTGCCGACGTGGAACTACGAAGTCGTCCACGTGAAGGGCATCGTGCGCGCCCGCCAGGATCCCGAGTGGTTGTCAGTGCTCGTGCGCGACCTGACCGATCATCACGAGTCGGCGCTGCCGGCGCCGTGGTCGGTCGATGATGCCCCCTCCGATCACATCGAGCGGATGCTGCGCGGCATCGTCGGGATCGAGCTCGCGGTGGAGAGCATCGAGGCCAAGCGCAAGCTCAGCCAGAACCGCAGCGCCGACGATGTGAGCGGTGTCGTGTCGGGGTTGTCGGCGCGCGACGACCGTTCGCGTGCAGTTGCTGCCGCAATGCGACGGACACCGACGTCAAGGTGACGCGGAGGGAACAGCAGCGGCCGCGGAGCGGGGCTGCTCCGCGGCCACTGCACCGTCGGCCGTGCGGGGGACGCAGCCGGCTTCACCGCTGCCACCGCGGCCACTGCTACAGCACGTGTCCACTGCCTGGGCGGAGGCGATGTGGGGCGTCAGGGCTGGAGCGGCCGCAGAGCAGCGGGATGATGCGAGGGACGACCCACGTGGATGCATCGACAGACCTTGCATGAACCGTCCTTCAGGGCGTTGCCAAGGTCTGGAGCAACATCGATCTCCGCCGGTTATACCACGAATGTCGAACAGGCTCTACCACTGCCAGCTGCAGTGCACCCGGGCTCATGCTCGAACTCGCTGCGCGACCGGCTCGCACCGACACCCCCGGTCGGCCATGATGGGGACAACGTCGGGCACGCGTCTTGATCTGGACCCCGCTGAGCCGCTTCCCCTTGCAAGTCTGGCTGCCGTCAATGACCCCACCATGTCGGCGCTCCATCAGCGCCCGTGCCACGGACCCGCGGTGAACGATGCCCGATGATCCGCTGTTGCGAATCCTCGCTCGGTGGTCGTCCGACGACGGCCGGGCAAGGACCACGCGGCTCTGCGCAGTGTGCGCCGAGATCACCGAGATGAGCGGTGCCGGCATCATGCTGATGGCCGACGATGCGCCGCGAGGTTCGGTCTGCTCGACCAACGACGTCAGCGCGCTCATCGAGGAGCTCCAGTACACGTTCGGGGAGGGCCCGTGCGTGGACGCCTACCGACAGCAACGCCCGATCGTCGAGCCAGATCTCGCCGACCCGGCGAGCCCGCGGTGGACGGCGTTCAGTCGGCCGGCGGTCGAGGCAGGCGCCCGGGCGGTGTTCGGGTTCCCGATCACGATCGGAGCAGCGCGCCTCGGTGCGCTGAACCTCTATCGCGACAGCACCGGGCCGCTCACCAACACGCAGCACACCGACGCGTTGGTGCTGTCCGGCGTCGCGGCGCGGGCGATCATCGCGATGCAGGCCGGCGCCGCACCCGGCGATCTCGGATCCGAGCTGCAGACCGGGACCAACTTCCAGTTCGTCGTCCACCAGGCCGCGGGCATGGTCGCCGTGCAGATCGGTGTCCCGGTCGCCGACGCCTTGGTGAGGCTGCGCGCTCACGCCTTCAGCCACGATCGACTCGTCGCCGACGTCGCCCGTGACGTCGTCAGCGGACAGCTGCGCTTCGACGACGCCGACGACCACACCGATCCCCCGTGATCGCGCTCGAGGACGTCGTCGGGTTGCCGGCACTCGCGTACGATCGCGGCGGGCGGCGTCCTCGACGTCGTGGCCGCCGTCTTCGGGGAGGTGGAGGTCGACATGAGCCGAGAAGCAGTGCTGGCCCGAACGATGGTGGAGCTCGCCGACACGCTCGTCGACGACTTCGACATCGTGGACCTGTTGACGACGTTGGCGGATCGCTGTGTCGCCGTGCTGGACATCGCCGCAGCCGGCATCATGCTGGCCGGCGCCGATGGTGAGCTGCGGCTCATGACATCCTCCAGCGAGACGATGCGCGTGGTCGAGCTGTTCGAGCTGCAATCCCAGGAGGGACCCTGCTTGGACTGCTACCGAACGGGCAGTGCCGTCGTGAACCACGACCTCGCGACCAGCAACGGCCGCTGGCCTCGTTTCGCGCCCGTCGCCGTCGAAGCCGGGTTCCGCGCCGCTGATGCCATCCCGATGCGACTGCGTGGCGACGTCATCGGCGCACTCAACCTGTTCCGCAGCGAGACCGGCTCGCTGTCCGACAGCGACGTCGCTGTCGCCCAAGCCCTCGCGGACATCGCCACGATCGCGATCCTGCAGCACCGAACGGCCGTCGAAGCGCAGGTCCTCAACGCACAGCTCACCAATGCGTTGAGCAGCCGCATCGTCGTCGAGCAGGCGAAGGGCATGGTCGCGGAGCACGGACAGCTCCCCATGGAGCAGGCCTTCGAGAGGCTGCGCCACCACGCCCGCTCGCACAACCTGCTGCTCGCGGACCTCGCTCGAGACATCATCGCGGGCACCGTCGACCTCGCCTCACTCGACGCACCGCGTACCTGACCGCGGGACCAAGGTCTCTTGTCCCGGGACCGCGCCGGGAGGATGTTGTCCTCAGGACGCTGGCTCGTCGGTGATCCCGCGGAGCCGGCAGGTTCCCTGGAAAGGAGGCCTCGATGCTCGGATTCGAGACCGAAAGCGGCGAACCGACCGTGACCGAGAGCACTGCTCGATCGGAGCGCGAAGTGGCGCGCAAGCGGATCGAGGATCGACGTGACTTCAGTTCCCATGTCGTGGCATACGTCGTGGTGAACGCGTTCCTGATCGCGATCTGGGCGTTCACCGGCGCCGGCTACTTCTGGCCGATGTGGGTGCTCGGCGGATGGGGTGTGGGCCTCGTGCTCCACGCCTGGGAGGTGTTCCTTCGTCGCCCGATCACGGAGGACGACATCGACGCGGAGCTGCGCCGACCGCATCGTTGAGGGTGGACGACCGATCATGACCGGATCTCCGCGGGGACCGCGGCCAGTCCGGGAGGCCGATGCGCGTTCAGGTCGGCGAGGGAGCGTTCTGCTTCCGAAGCGTGTCTCGTAGCGCCTCCAGGCCCGAGAAGCGGGGGGTCCAGCCGAGCTGCGTCCGGGCGAGGGTCGTGTCCATCACCGGAGGATGGCCGAGTGCCTCGACCCATGCCACGGTCGCCGGGAGGAACGGCAGCCCTGACAGGGCACGCGCCATCGCAGACGTCGGCCGTGCCGGAACCGGTATCGGGACGAAGCCGAGCTCGCGGGCCACATCCATCACGCTCAGCACACCGTCGCCGGCGATGTTGTAGGCGCCCGGCGGCCCCGCTCCCACGGCGCACTGGAGCAGGGCGCTGCCGACGTCGTCCTCGTGGACGAACTGGATCGGAACGTCGGGCACCAGAGCCGGGATCGGGATCGGCATGCGACCGAGCTGGCTCAACAGGCGGCGCCCGAACCCGGCCAGGGGACTCGTCAGCAGGTCCTTTGCGCCCACCGCGTGGGGACCGAGCACGATCGGCGGCCGAAGGATGTAGAGCGCGATGTCGGGATGGTCGGCTGCTTCGGCGCGCAGGAGCTCTTCCAGCTCGGCCTTCTCCTGCGCGTAGAGGAGCCGGCCCGCGGGTCGGGTCGGCCAGTCTTCGCGCATCCCGATGGGGTTGTCGGGGTGGAAGCCGTACGCCGCCACGGACGAGGCGTACACGAACCGTCGCGCCCCTGCCGCGGCTGCGGACCGGAAGGCGTTCACGGTGCCGTCGACGTTGATCGCCCGAGCGGTCTCCGCCCTCCCGCCGACGATGAGGAACGCCAGGTGCACGACGACGTCTGCGCCGCTGAACGCATCCTCGAGCGCGGCCGGATCTCGAACGTCGCCGCGGCGGTACTCCATCTTCGACCAGCCGTGAGCGGTGGGGTCGAACGGCCGGCGAGCGATGCCCACGATGCGCGCCACACGATCGTCGGCCTGCAGGAGCGGTATCAGCCCGGCGCCGAAGGTCCCGGTCGGACCGGTCACGGCCACGGTCAGATCGGTCTCGCTCATGCCGCGCTCAGCAGCCGACCCAGTCGAACGGACATGCCGGGGCCACCGCCGCCGGCGTCACCGGTGGCGAGCCGCTGGATCGGGGTGCACGGCAGATGACTGTAGACCACCGGTTCAGTACTCGCCGACGGGGTCGGCCTGGTGGGCTGCCGGATGAGTTCGGTGGTTGCGCGTGACGGTTGGTGACGCTGGAGCGCCGGAGTGTGCTGGTGCGGCGTCGTCATCGCACGACGAGACCCGAGCCACGCCGCTTCTCTGCTCATCCGCGTCACCAGCCCCGGTCTCTGATCGGGCAAGGTCGTTGGATGTCCGGACGGGAGCGGAGAACCGGTCGGGAGTCGTCGGCGAGCAGAGAACCCGGGGATGGGGGATTGGGTCGCGCGCCGGGCCCGCAGCCGCCTCGGATGAGACGAGCTCCCTGGCTGCGCGACACCGCTGGTGACGTTGGAGCAGCCGGACCCCGGTCCGGCGACAGTGAGGGGACGAAAGGACCTAGCGGCCGCGTCCCCATCTCATCCCTGCCCGGTGGCCACCCCGGCCATCACGACGTTGCCGATCCTCTGCTCGTTATCGACACCCCAGCCACGCCGTCGTCCAGCGTCCGCAGGCGTTGGCCAAGGCGTTCAGGAGGTGGAACGCGGCGATGAGCATCGCGAGTCCGAGTGGTACCAGGAACCACGACCACGGCGAGCTCGACGCAACGTCCTCCATCGTCGAGCTCAGGCTCCAGTCCCCGAACGGGTGGTCCTCGCCGTATCGCACGGAGAACGGTGCGTAGGCAACCATGACCGGTGTCGAGAGCGCTGTCACCGCAGCGGTGAACGTCGCGACACCGACGGGGAACCGCAACATGAGGTAGCCGAGCTCGCGCCAGCGATCACGGTCACTGGTCATCGAGCGGAGTCGGACCCACAGGTTGCCATGATCGCGCGAGGCGATCGGCTCGAGCGCGAGATCATGACCGAGCAGGAGGTTGGCCGTGCTGCGCTCCACGTTGGCGAACGAGCGGACGAGGTACCAGAGCCCGAGCAGCATCGGAATCCCGAGCAGGGCGACGCCGAGCATGCTGACGCCGACCGACGCACCGCTGATCAGCACGGTGAACCAAACCGTACCGAGCGGGAGTCCGAGGAGCAGGTAGGCGATGTTCCGGTAGCTCTGAGGTTGGGCGACGACACCGAAGAAGCGTCGAACGAGCGATCTCCGGTCGGTCGGTTGCGCGTGGGGCGAGGTTGTCGAGTGCGAAACGGTCGTGCTGCTCATGGCGTGATCTCCTGGGGAACGATCGGGCGAATGACGAGATCGTGGAACCACGGCGGCCGGAGTGCTGTCGTGCACTCCGGCCACCCGGTTCTCAGAGGGCGATGGCGTCGAGGACGTCGAGACGTCCGGCTCGCCGTGCAGGCAGCCAGGCGGCCGCCACGCCGGCCCCGGCCGCGACGAGCATCACGACGACGATCTGGAGGATCGGCACCGAGAGCTCCGAGGCGAACGCCGCCGGCAGTGCTGTGACCACGCCGAAGCCGAACAGCAGGCCGAGCCCGACTCCGAGCGTGGCCCCGAACGTCGCGACCAGTGCGGCCTCGAAGCGAACCATCCGGCGGAGTTGGCGCCGGGTCATGCCGACGGCCCGGACCAGGCCGAGCTCACGGGTGCGCTCGAACACCGACAGCGCCAGCGTGTTGGCGATGCCGATGAGGGCGATGATCACGGCGAGGGCGACCATCACGTTCACCATCGTCAGCACCCCGTCGATCATGCCGTCGATCCGTTGGCGGAACTCGGCCGCGGTCTCGACGGACGCGTACGGGTACTCGGCGGACAGCCTTGCGACGAGCGTGTCGACGTCGGCCGGCGAAGCGCCGTCGGCGATCGAGATCGCCAGCCACGCTGGTGCCGGAGTGATGCCGGCGGCCGCGAGGACGCTGGTGTCGAGCACGTAGTCCTCGGTCAGGATGGCTTGGTCGTCGAACAGCCCGACGACCGTCGTCTCGACTCGTGAGCCGTTGGCGACCTCGATGCCGAGCACATCGCCGACGCCCGCGCCGATCGCGTTCGCCTCGTCCACGGACACGACCACCGGATTGACGGCGTTGCGGTCGAACCCACCTGCCTGGACGTCGAGGTCGAGCACGGCGTCGATCTGGTCGAAGTCGAGCCCGACCACATCGGTCACGGTGCCGTCGACGCGTGCTTCGAACTGCGTGAAGCCGGTTGCCGCGGCGACGACGTCGGAGTCGCTGATCTCACTCGCGAGCGTGGCGGGGAACTCGACCTCCTCGAGGTCGTCGGTGAGGTAGTAGTCGGCCTTGGCCGACTGCTCGAACGTCGAGCCGATCGTCGCCTTGACGGACGCGCCGACCACGAGTGCAGTCGTGACGAGCGCCAGGCCGATCATCAACGCCGCTGCGGTCGTCGCGGTGCGGCGTGAGTTCCGAGCGGCGTTCTTCTGTGCGAGGCGTCCCGCCACGCCGGCGAGCATGCGCATCGGCCATCCGAACAAGCCGGTGACGCCTCGAACCGCCAGCGGGCTGAGCACGGTGACGCCCACGAAGATGGCGATCGCGCCGAACGCCAGTCCGGCGACCGTGACCGCGGTCGAGCCGATCCCGGACAGGCCGGCGGCACCAGCGGCCAGTCCCGCTCCGAACAGTCCGAAGCCGGCGATCTTGCGGGTGCGAGACCCGGCAGCTCCGGCGTCGGCGCCACCGGTGAGTACGGCGATGGGGGGCACCGTTGCCGCTCGGCGAGCTGGACCGATCGCTGCCAGCATCGTGACGCCGACGCCGATCACCGCGGCCGCGACGAGGGTGCGAGTGGCAAGGATCAGCGGGTACTCGGTGAGGTCGACGCCCATCACACCGAACAGCGCGTCGATGCCCTTGGCGACGGCGATGCCGCCACCGATTCCCCCGCCCGAGGCGAGCACGCCCACGACGAGCGCTTCACCGAGCACCGACCGCCGAATCTGCTTCGGGTCGGCGCCGACAGTGCGCAGCAGTGCGAGCTCGCGGGTCCGCTGCCCGAGCACGATGGCGAAGGTGTTGTAGATGATGAAGATCGACACGAACAGTGCGACGCCGCCGAATCCCAACAAGATGTTGCCGACGATGTTGATCTCGTCGGTGAACTCGGTGGTCGTCTCCTCGAGCACCGTCGCGTTGTCGACGACCTCGGCCGTCGGTACCGCTGCGGCGACCGCGGCTCGAACGTCGGCGACATCGGCACCATCGGCGACCTGCACGGCGACGCTGTTGATGCCGTCGATGCCGAACAGCTCGCTCGCCTGAGCGGTGTTCATCTGCATCAGCACGGCGCCGAGCGTCGAGTTGTCGGCGCCGAACGAGGACGTTCCCGACAGAGTGAGCTCGACACGGCCGCCGGGAACCATGACCTCGTACGTGTCACCGATGACGAAGTCGTGCTCGGCGGCGGAGTCGACGTCCATCGTGAACTCGCCGATCTGCGGCGGGGCACCGTCGACGAGCGTGAACGGGCTCAGCTCTTCGTTGTCGATCCAGTTGAACGCGAGCTGTGGCGGGCCGTCGGTCGTGATGCTGGCGCCGTCGGCCTTGATCGGGCGGACCGCGTCGTCCGCTGCTTCGATGCTGGCGACGGCGTCGGCGACGCCGTCCACCGCGGCAACGGTGGACACGGTGTCGATGGCGAGCGGCGGGGTGTCACCGAAGTCCGCGACGTTGCGGACCTCGAGATCGACACCGGCGGTGACCTCTTCGGACACGCGGGTGAAGCTGCTCCGCAGGCCGTCCCCGAGCACGAACGCCGAGACGACGAAGCTGACGGCGAGCATCACGCCGAAGGTGGTGAGGGCGAAGCGAACCTTGTTCGCCAGGAGGCTCTTGAGCGTGAGTCGAAACATGACCGGGTTCCAATCTGTGCGTCATCGGTGGTTCAGTTGCTGAGTCGACGCATGTGGTCGAGCACGGCATCAGGGGTCGGATCGGCCAGGTGGCCGGTGATCCGGCCATCGGCGAGGAAGACGACACGGTGCGAGTAGCTCGCCGCGACCGGGTCATGGGTCACCATGACGATCGTCTGACCGAGGTCTCGCACGGCATGGCGCATGAACGCGAGGATCTCGGCACCCGTGGTGCTGTCGAGGTTGCCCGTCGGCTCGTCGGCGAAGATGATCTCCGGCCGGCTGGCCAATGCACGGGCGACCGCGACGCGCTGTTGCTGACCACCCGACAACTCGCTCGGCCGGTGCTTCAGACGGTTGGACAACCCCACGGTCGCGATCACGTTGCCGACCCATTCACGGTCGGGCTTCGTGCCGGCGAGGTCCATCGGCAGCGTGATGTTCTCGATCGCGGTCAGGGTCGGAACGAGGTTGAACGCCTGGAAGATGAAGCCCAGACGATCGCGCCGCAGCAGGGTGAGCTGCTTCTCGCTGGCGGTGGTGATGTCGACGTCGCCGACGGTGACCGAGCCCTCGCTCAGGCGGTCGAGCCCGGCCATGCAGTGCATGAGGGTCGACTTGCCCGAGCCGGAAGGGCCCATGATGGCGGTGAACTCGCCGGCGGCGAAGTCGATGTCGACGCGGTCGAGGGCACGGACTTCGGTGTCGCCGCGGCCGTAGGTCTTGGTGGCGCCGCGTGCAGAAGCGGCAGCGATGGTGTTGGCACGAAGGCTCGGAGGGCTCTGGAAGAGTGTCATGGTCGTTGCTTTCTCGTGTGTCGGTGGCAGCGGCTAGGAGTGGTGGCGAAATCGCGGCCATGCGGTTCGGAGCGCCGTCCGCCGCGTCCGGTGGCGATCGCGCGCGTCGGTGGCCATGCGGTGCAGCTGTGCGGACCGGACGTGTGCGCGATGCGTGGTGTGGGCAAGGTCGAGCTTGGCTACTGGGTCGAGGAACATGTCGGTGACCTTTCGTCGAGGTCGGTCGGGACGCTTTCGACGGTAAGGAATGCCGACGTCGAGATCGTCCGGCGAAGGCGTGATCGCTAGTGCGACCGACGGCTGGTCCGCGCCGGAGCCCGACCGGGTGACCGTCATCACTTCGGTGGAGACGCGGTCACCACAACGCCGGACGAACGGCTGCGCGCGGCACGGTACTGTCGACCCATGACCCGACGGTCGAGTCGCCGATGAGCGTCACCCGTCGCTGGGCACCCGACCCTCGGGTGCTGGTCGATCTCGTCGTCGCCGCCGTGGTCGCCGTGCTCTCCGTCCTCGACGTGGCTTCGGCTTCCGCCGAGGGGATGCCCGGTGAACGACCTGCCGACGCGGTTGCATACGCGCTGGTCGTCGCAGGGTCAGTGACCCTGGTTTGGCGACGGCGAGCGCCGATCGCAGTGCTCGCGGTCGTCACCGCTGTCGTGGCCACGTTCTGGCTCCGGGACCACGGGGCGTTCCTGTCGGTGCTCGGCCTGTCAGCGTTCTTCGCAGTTGCGGCTCATGCCGAGCATCGCCGGCGGGCGTGGTGGGCACTGGGTCTCGCCTGGGTCGCCATGATGGTCGCAGCGAGCGTGAGCCTGCTCGACACCGCTGACGGTTTCGGCTACCTCACTGCGTTCAGCGTCGCGGCGTTCCTGATCGGCGCGATCGCTGCGGGGGTGATCGTCCGCAACCGCGAACGGATCTTCGTCGACACCGAGCGCCGTGCGGCAGCAGCCGAGGCCGACCGCGTCGCGGAAGCCGAGCGTGCGGTCGTCAGGGAACGCAGCCGGATCGCCCGCGAGATGCACGACGTGGTGGCCCACAGCATGAGCGTCGTCGCCGTGCAAGCGGCGGCCGGACGGGAGATCGTCCACATCGACCCGGACAAGGCAGCCGAGGTGTTCGCCAGGATCGAGGCTGTCGGACGGGAGTCGCTCACGGAGCTGCGGCGAATGCTCGGCGTGCTCCGCGACGCTGGCGACGAGGCCGCATCGCTGACGCCGCAGCCGGGCATCGCCGAGATCGCCGCCGCGGTCGCGCAGTCGTCGGCAACCGGTGTCGCGACCGAGCTGATCGTCGAGGGACGCCAGCGCGCGCTCGCTCCAGGGATCGAGCTGACTGCCTTCCGCATCGTGCAGGAGGCGCTGACGAACGTCCGCAAGCACGCCGGTCGATCGGCCTCGGCCACCGTTCGGATCTCGTACGAGACCGACGACCTCGTGGTCGAGGTCATCGACGACGGGTGTGGCGCCGCCACCTCCCTGTCGGGGGTCGGGACCGGCAACGGCTTGATCGGCATGCGAGAGCGGGTCGAGATCTACGGCGGCGAGTTCACATCAGGACCGCGTCGCGGCGGGGGCTACGTCGTGCGCGCCACCTTGCCGGTCGTCTCTACCGGCAACGCCGACGGGCGCGGGCCGGCATCGGCGGCGCACACGATCGCGGGAACATCATGACCATCAGCGTCGCGATTGTCGATGACCAGGCCCTGATGCGCGACGGGTTCACCATGATCCTCGACGCGCAACCCGACATCGATGTCGTCGGTGATGCAGAGAACGGTCGGCTCGGGGTCGAGCTCTGCCAGCGGACCCGGCCGGACGTCGTGCTGATGGACATCCGGATGCCCGTCCTGGACGGCATCGAAGCCACCCGTCTCATCGCCGCGAGCGACGACTGCCACACCAAGGTGCTCGTGCTCACCACCTTCGACCTCGACGAGTACGTGTACGCCGCGATGCGCGCCGGCGCCAGCGGGTACCTCCTGAAGGACACGCCCGCCAGAGACCTCGTTGCCGCGGTCCGCGTCATCGCACGGGGCGATGCGCTGCTGTCGCCATCCGTCACCAGGCGACTGATCGAAGAGTTCGCCCGCCAACCAGAACCGGCGACGGCGAGCGCCGCGCTTCCGGACGACCTCACGGACCGCGAACGCGAAGCGCTCGAGCTGTTGGCCCATGGTCTCAGCAACCGCGAGATCGCGGCCGCGATGTACATCGGGGAGGCCACGGCGAAGACCCACGTCAGCCGACTGCTCACCAAGCTCGGCGTCCGCGACCGAGTACAGGCAGTCGTGCTCGCCTACGAAACCGGGGTCGTCCGCCCGGGTGCTCCCGCGACGCGACACGACTCGGCGGAGAGTGATCGGGTCGGAGGCTCCTCCCGGGAGTAGCGCCACCGATGCCGAGCGAAGCTGTTCGAACAGATGCCGAGATGCTGGGTGGCGAGCGATTGCGCGTCGACGTCCTCGGCCCGATCCGGGCCCGTGATGCCGAGGGCCGGGACGTCACGCCAGACGGGGTGCTGCAGCGTCGACTGCTCGCGCTCCTGGTGCTCCGTCGCGGTCGTGTCGTCTCGGTGGATTCGGCGATCGACGTGCTGTGGCCCGAGAAACCGCCGCGCGATCCTGTGGCTGCGCTGCACAACCACCTCTTTCGGCTTCGTCGCGGCTTTCCCGAGGGCGTCGTCGAGTCGGTGGGCAACGGGTACCGGCTCGAGCCGTCCCGCATCGACGTCGACATCGATCACATGGTTGGAGCGTTGAGCGCGGGAGCGACGGAGGATCCCGCCGCGGTCGCCACGATCAACGCGGTCCTGGACCGGTGGCAGGGCCCGGCGTATCCGGAGCTCGCCGACGTCGATGAGGGGCGGGCGGAGTCGATCCGTCTGGGTGAGCTGCGGATCCGAGCCCTGGAGGCGCGGGCCGAGCGTCGGCTCGCGGCGGAAGACACGGACGGGCTGGTCGTCGAGGTGGCCGCGTTGGCCGACGAGGAACCGCTTCGCGAGCGACCGCGTGCGTTGCTGATGGCCGCGCTGGCGGCGACCGGCCGTCAGGTGGAGGCGCTGCGGGTGTACGACGACTTCAGGCGGTTGATCGGTGACGAACTCGGCATCGAGCCGTCGCCATCGCTGGCCGCCCAGCACGCCGACCTGCTCGCCGGCACTGGCGCTGCGGTGTGGACGCCGGCGAGCCGGCTACCGGTCCCGGCGACATCGCTGGTGGGTCGCAGCGCGCTCGTCGTCGAGATCACGGCAATGGTCGAGGCCCATCGCTTGGTCACGTTGGTCGGCCCGGGCGGCGTGGGCAAGACGCGGCTGGTCGTCGAGGTCGGCCATTGCCTGCGCGCTGCCCACGGCGAACGACCAGTGGTGATGTGCGAGCTGGCCACGGCCAGCGAGGATTCGGCCGTCGATGCCGTCGCCGCAGCGCTCGGGATCGACGGCCGCCCCGGAGTCGGGCTTGCCGAACGGGTGGCGGCCGTGGTGGCGGGCACGGAGACGGTGTTGTTGCTCGACAACTGCGAGCACGTCCTCGATCCGATCGCGGCGTTGGTGGAGCGCGTCGTCGCCACGTGCCCGAACGTGAGCGTGGTGGCGACGAGCCGGGAACGCTTGCGGGTGCAAGGTGAGCGGTTGTGCACGGTGCCGCCGCTGCCCACCCGGCCGACGTCCGCCGCCGACGCGCCTGCGGCGCAGCTGTTCGTCGAGCGGGCCCGCGCCGTGGCCTCGGGGTTCGATCCGGATCCGGAGGAGCTGGCTGTCATCGCCGGGATCGTCGACCGACTGGACGGTCTTCCGCTTGCCATCGAGCTGGCCGCCGCCCGGTTGCACACGCTCGATGTCGCCGAGGTTGCCGCCGGTCTCGATCGCCGCTTCCTCCTCCTGTCGTCCGGGTACCGCACGTCCTCCCGTCACGGATCCCTGGTTGCGGCGGTGTCGTGGTCGTTCGACCTGCTCGATGAGACGCTCCGACGAACCTTCACTGATCTGTCGGTCTTCGCCGGATCGTTCACGGCGGCCGACGCCGCCGCGATCTGCGGTCTCGATGCCGAGGCCGTCACCGTCGCCTTGGACCAGCTCGTCGAGCGCTCGCTCGTGATGCGGGCGCCCGATCGGCGGTACGTGTTGCTCGAGACGCTCCGGGCGTTCGGTGCCGAGCAGCTCTCCGCCAATGGGAGGGCTGCGCTGGCCGGCGAGCGGCACGCTCGTCGCTACGTCGAGAGGATCGAGGCCGCCGACTGGCGGCTGGTCGGCTCAGCGGGTTCCTCGGTCATCGCGGAGATCGATGCCATGCTGCCCGAGCTGCGCACCGCGCTCGGATGGCTGCTCGACCACGAGCAGATCGAGCTCGCCGGCCGCCTCGTCACGTCGCTCTACGACTACGGGTTCCTCCGGCTGCGTCCGGACGTCCTCGCCTGGTCGGAGCGGGTGACGCATGCCGATCCGGAGGATCGCAGTCCGCTGGCCCCGGTGGTGTGGGCGATCAGCGGATATGCGGCATGGATGGCGGGCGACGTCGCCGAGGCCGGCGCGCGCGGTGCTCGTGCTCTCCGCATCTGCGAGCAGGCTGGCGGAGCGGTGCCGCTCGTGGTGTGCTCGATCTGCGGCAACTACGAGCTGTTCCAGGGGCGTCTCGACGAGGCCGCCAGTTGGTACCGGCGAGCGCGTGACGCGGCCGGTGACGATCGTGTTCGACGCCTGTTCGCGACGAGCACGGAGGTGCTCGCCCTGGCCTACGCCGGTGCTCCGACCGCGGTCGACATCGCCGCCGACGTCTTGGCCGAGATCCGAGAGTCAGCCAGTCCGTACGCCGCGTACGCGTGGTTCTGCGCCGGTGAGGCAGACCTGTCCGTCGACGTCGAGCGAGCACGGGCGCGCCTCGGCCGCGCCATCGAGCTCGCGGAGTTGACGAACGCTTCGTTGGTGTCCGGCCTCGCTGGTGCATCAAGAGCGTCGATCGATGCCCGTCTGGGTGACCCGGTAGCCGCGGCCGAGGACTATCGGCGGCTGATCAGTCATTGGCGCCGCGCCGGGATGTGGTCGACCCAGTGGACGATGCTGCGTTCGATCGCCGGTCTGCTGGCCCGGCTCGGACGCTCGCGCGATGCGGCGGTGTTGGTCGGGGCGGTGCAGGCGACGCACGCCGGGCACCGCATCTTCGGTGAAGACGCGGCCGCGTTGACCGAGCTCGGCGGGCGGCTGCGCGCAGTGCTCGGCGTCGACTACGACGTCGCGCTCGCCGAGGGCGCAGAGCTCGACGGCGATGCCGCCGTCGAGCTCGCGCTGCATGCCCTCTGAGCACAGCGGATCGTGTCCGTCCCGAAGCTCACCACCGCGGTTGCTCGGCGATGACGCCGAGCACGGACTTTCCGACCATCTCGTGGGTGATGGCGTCGTTGCCGGGATGGAAGCCGCCGCAGCGGACGTCGCGGTAGAGCCGCTCCAGCTCGCTCCCCTTGAACATGCCGGCGCCGCCTGACACGTCGAGGGCGATGTCCACGACGCGCTTGGCAGCCTCGACGGCCCGCCACTTCATCGAGTACACCTTGGAGATCCACGCGTCGCCGTGATCGGCACCGGCCACCCAGTCGTCGACGAAGCGACCGAACGTCGCCTGCGCCGCATCCAGCTCGAGGTACATCTCGGCGATCTGGTGCTGCACCATCGGGTGGTACGCGTAGGCGCCACGTTCGATCGCGATCGAGCTCTTGCGGCGGGCACCGGCCGTGGCGACCTCCAACGCGCGCTCGGCGATGCCGATGTACACGGTGGCGATGAGCGGCAGTGCCCACATCGTCATCGCGACGAGGTACGGGTCGCTGCCGTCGCCGGCCGGAACGACCCGCCCGATGCGAGCGTCGGGGACGAAGACACCATCGAGGACCGTGTCGTGGCTCTGCGTCGGCCGCATGCCGAGCGTGTCCCAGGTTTCGACGACGGTGACGCCCGGGCTGGCGCGCTCGACGAAGGCGTGCACGATCTGCGGTCCGCCGGGAGCGGCCGGATCGACGGCGTGCGCGCCCAACCACGTCCATGAGGGACCGTTGGAGCCGAACTGCTTGCGACCGGTCAGGCGGTAGCCACCCTCCACGCGTTCGGCGAGGCAGGTCGACAACAGCACAGGGATGTCGTTGCCCGACTCGGCATGTCCGGCGGCGATCACCTGGCCGTCGCGGGCTGCCTCGAGCAACCACCGCTGCGACGCGTCGCCGGCCCGGTCGAGCTCGGCTGCAGCGCCTACCCAGTAGGAGTGCATGGTCATCGCCAGCGCCGTGGCCGGGGCGTAGCGTGCGAGGCGGCGCTGGCTGGCGGCCAGCTGGGCCAGGTCGTAACCCCACCCGCCGAGATGCACCGGCACCGCAGCGGCGAGGTAGCCGAGCTCTCGCAGCTCGGCCAGGTCCTCGTGGAAGTAAGAGTTGGTCCGGTCGAGCTCGCCGGCTCGGGCCTGGAACCGCTCCAACATGTCGGTTGGCAGTTCGGTGCGGATCTGGGGATCTGTCATGGTCATTGATGTGCTCATGCGGGCGACGATGCTCGCTCCGCCACAGATCACCCTCTCAGCGGCTCACACCGAGTCGACTGCCCGTGTGAGCGCACGGAGATCGGCGCTGCACCCGACCGGTCCGCCAAGGGTCGTGTACGACGTGGACGCGATCCGCGCATACTTCGAGCAGGAGAACGCCTCCATGCCGTTCGACGATCCTCTGATGCGTGTTAGGTGACGAATGATGACATCCGGGAGCATTCTGGGTTCGATGGCCGCACTCGCGCGATCCAGCCTGGATGCGTCGGTCGACGAGGTACTCGAGCAATTGAGCACGGTGCTCGGCAGCCCAACGGTCGCGATGTACATGTGGTCACACGGATCCGGCGGTCTCGAGCTGCAACGGTCGCTGTCGGGTGGTCGACATCTACCGGCATTCATCCCAGCACCGGCCGGCGTCGACCTCGACGAGCCGACTTGTCTGGATCTCCTGCCGGTCGGTGAGTCCCTTCGCTTGGCTCCGATCTGCAGTGATGTCGGTGTGGTTGGTGCTCTTGCTTATCGGCATGATTGTTCCTGGTCCCCGACCGCTTCGTTGATCAGCAGTTCGTTCGTTCGAGTCATCGATCTGCTTGTTCAGCGGCGGCTGTTCTCGGCAATGCAACAACAACTCCAATATCGATCATCGCGCGACGATTATTTCATCTCACTAGCAGCTCTCGCATCACTTGCTGCAGACATGGAGTTCGTCGTCATTCGAGAGCGCGATGGCCGCGATCTCAGATGCATTGCATACGAAGGCTTCGAAGGAATATCGGCGGCCGCCTTGGATGTGTCGATTGGCAAGGTGCCGCTCTTGCGCGACGTCTTCGAGCAGCGACGATCCGTTGCCGTGCGATCGCTCTCGGAAGGCTCGTCGAATGTCGTCGGTGACCTTTCCGAGTTGCGTGGTCTCGAGGACGTCGAGGGCTTCGTGATCGTCCCGCTGGTCCAGGGGAACGAGGTGGTCGGCACCGTCGGCTTCGGTTCACGGTACAGGGGATCCTTCTCGGTCGAGAGGATCGCCGGACTGGAGGGACTGGCTCAAGCCATCGGTGTGCTGATCTCGAACTTCCACCACTTCCACCAGACACTCGACGACCTGTCCGATCTCTCGAAGGTGGCCGTCTCGATCACGGCACTGGAAGTGGCACAGTCGGCGCGTCACGAAGCAAAGGCGATCGTCGGCAACATGCTCGGACAGCTGACCATCCTGCAGCAACACGTGAACCAACGAGACACCCGATCTGCGCTCTTCGACATCGATTCGTTGAAAGATCAGACGAACAGGATCAGCGTGTCGATCGACAAGATCAAGTCTGCAACGCAGCCGCCGCGGCAACTGCTGCAGCTGGTCAACATCGAGGACGTCTGGGAAGAAGCCCGCGATCAAGTCATCTCCCGATTGAACGATCTCAAGATCAGAACGACCTACATCGGCCCGGCCCGAACGGTCGAGGCGTATCGAGAATGGCTTCGGCATGTCCTGCTCAACCTGCTGCTGAACTCGATGGACGCGTTCGACACGCGCGGACGCAAGGGAGATCGGCGGATCCGACTTCGAATACGGGAAGAGTCGTCGACCGACTCGGTCCTCGTCCTACGATACGAGGACACGGCCGGCGGCATCCGCAAGGAAGACTTTGCAGCGGTCGACAACCCCGACGACCTCCCGCTCGAACAGCTGATCTTCGAGCCCGGCGCGACGACGAAACCGGAAGGCTCCGGCTGGGGGCTCTTCCTGGTGCGCGAGATCCTCCAACGTCACGGTGGGAGCATCGACGCAGTGTCCCTGCGAGGCGCCGGGGGAGTAGTGTTCGACCTGCGGCTGCCGGTCAAGCAGGAGGCGTAGACTTCCCTCGGACAATGGGCGGAAACAGGGTGAGCCATGGTAGCGACAGCTGAAGACATCTTCGTGCTGGTCATCGACGATCTCGAGGACAACCTCCGTACGGAGCTCGATCTCCTGAAGGCATTCGGCATCGACGCTGTCGGCACGCAACGTGCTGACGAAGTCCTCGCTTTGGTCGATGCTCGGCAACCGTCAGTCGTGCTCACTGACATCAATCTCCGTAACCGACCTGGCGACCGCTCCGGCGTCGATCTCGCCCGTTCGGTGAGCTCTGCCTACCCGGATCTCCCGATCGTCGGTTACTCCTCCAGCGTTTTCGATCTCGGAACGGGCGAGAAGCGTGTGTTCGTCGAGGTCGTCTCTCGTGGTGACGACACACCGGAACGACTGGTTGCGGCGTCGATCAGGCACTCCCTGGCGGGAGCCCTGCCCAGGTCGAACTATCCGCTCGCTGGTCTCGGCCTCCAGAGCGTCCCTGCCGAGCTCTTCGATGACGCAACGGATGCGGGCCATGCGGTGAACGGCCTCGATGATCTGTCGGACGCAGGACAGGAAGAAGCAGCGAGCGTGAAACTCATCCTCACTCCGACGAGTTTGCGATCCGACCTGATCGAGCCCGTCGCGGTCGACGCGTTCGAGCTGGAGCAACACGTCGAGCTCATGGTCGTCGGGCATCCCGAGCTGGGCGGCACCGGAGTCGACCTCGACCACGCTGTCGCCGATCTTCTCACCGCAATGCGAGTCGTCCATGAAGACCTTCGTCATGACGAAGAGAGCTCGCTCGGTGCGTCGGCCATAAGCCTCCGCGCCTTCTTGGGGACGGTCCTTGCAGCGTAGCTTCGGACGCATTCGAGTCCGAGTTGATCGGGCCGTTCGTCAGCTCCGACTTCGTAGGATCTCCAAGTAGGACTCCTGCGAGAGATGGCATTCGTGCAGCCGCACGAACTCGTGCTGCTCCAGTCGCAGGGCTGCACACATCGCCGACTCGAGAGCGCTGCTCATCTCGAAGTTGCCATTCGAATATCGCAGCAGGCGTTCCTTCTTGCCATCCAGATACACCCAACCGAGCACGGTGTTGTCGGCGTAGAGCGGATTGACTTGGAGCTTGATGAAGATTCGCTCCGCCTGGTCTCGATTGAACACGTCGACGATCTTCCTTCATGCAGGGGCTTCGGTGGCAATCGTGCAGCATCCGCCGCGCTCCTGAAGCTACGTCGACCTCCTCCGCGAATCGATCGGCGGGCTCACCGGGGAGTAGCCCCGCCGGGGGCGTGCGCCGGACCGATCGGCTACGGCCGACGGGCGGCGGAGGTCCGTCTGTTCGTGAGGAAGCGGCGCTCGGACTCGTTCGTGGCCAGTGCGATCGCCCTGTCGTAGGCCTCGACCGCAGCCTCGACGTGGCCGAGCCGATCGAGCAGGCCGGCACGCGCCGCGTGGAAGAGGTGATATCCGTCGAGGCGGACCGACTCGAGGGCGTCGAGCCCGGCCTGAGGGCCGGACAGCTCGGCGACGGCGATCGCCCGATTGAGCGCGACGACGTCGTTCGGCTGGATCGCGTAGAGGTGGTCGTAGAGCGCGACGATCTGAGCCCAGTCGGTGACGTCGGCCGTCGCTGCGTCGGCGTGGACCGCGGCGATCGCCGCCTGGATCTGGTAGGGGCCCGGCGCGTTGCGACGCAAGCAGGCGCGCACCAGCTCGTGTCCTTCCAGGATGAGGGACTTGTCCCACAGCGAGCGGTCCTGATCGGCGAGTCGCACGAGCGTGCCGTCAGGAGCGCTGCGAGCCGGTCGCCGCGAGTCGCTCAGCAGCATCAACGCGAGCAACCCCTTCGCTTCGGGTTCGTCGGGCATCAGGTCCACCAGCACCCGCCCGAGGCGGATCGCCTCGGACGACAGATCGACCCTCGTCAGTTCCGTGCCGGCACTGGCGGTGTGCCCTTCGTTGTAGATCAGGTAGATCGCGGCCAGCACCGGTCGCAGACGATCGGGCAGTTCGGCGGCTGGTGGTATCCGGTAGCTGAGGTTGTTGTCGCGGACCTTGCGCTTCGCCCGCACCAGCCGCTGCGCCATCGTCGCTTCCGGAACGAGGAACGCTCGGGCGATCTCGGCGGTCTCCAGGCCACCGAGCAGCCGCAACGTCATCGCCACTTGCGTGTCGGGCGCGAGGGCAGGGTGACAGCACAAGAAGATGAGGCGGAGCTGGTCGTCATCGACGACGTCGAGATCACCGAGATCTCCGCTCATCGCCGGCTCGGGTGCGGGGTCGTGGAGCAGGCCCGCTGCTTGGTGGCGCTCCGCTCGGGTCGACTCGCGGCGGAGCCAGTCGAATGCCTTGTTGCGAGCCGTGGTGGTGATCCATCCACCGGGGTTCGGTGGTATCCCGTTGCTCGGCCAGGTGGCTGCGGCGACGGCGAACGCGTCACTGACGGCGTCCTCGGCGACATCGATGTCGCCGAGGACGCGGACCAGCGTGGCGATGCACCGGCCGGCTTCACGCCGATAGATCTCACCGAGTGCGCCGTCGGACAGCACGTTGGCTCGAACTGGTCAGGCCGGCTCGTCTTGGAACGGGCGAACCTCGACCGGTCCCATGCACGCCGCCGAACCCTTCGCCGCCCATCCCAACGCCGCATCCAGGTCCGGGGCCTGGATGATCCAGAATCCGCCCATCTGCTCCTTGGACTCTGCGTACGGGCCGTCGGTCATCGAGACGTCACCGCCGGTCGAGCGCACGACTGTTGCGGACGAGTTCGGATGCAGCCCACCGCCGAACACGAACGCACCGCTGGCCAGCAAGTCGGCGTTGAACGCGTCGACCTGGGCGAACATCTGCTCCATGACCTCGGGCTCGGGCGTGGGGTAGTCACCGTCGTGCCACACGGAAAGCAAGTACTGCGTCATCTCGTCGATCTCCTTCGTCCGAACGTCCGACACCGCGTCGGACATCCTTACTACGAACGAGTTCTTCCCGATCGACACACCCGCTGCAACATTTCGTGAGCGGTTTCACCGTCACCGACGCTGGTGACCGGCCGAGACTGCCGGGCGAGGCACCCCCCCCGGCAGTCCCGGAGCCGCAGTCAGTCGGTGGTGTTGTCGGTCGGATTCCAGAGGAGCCCGAGGAACAAGCCGTAGATGAGGTGCCAGACGAGGATGCCGAACGGCAGCTTCCAGCCGTCGGGTCCGTCGAACAGGAAGAAGCCGTAGCCCTGCTCGGGCACGTAGGCGTACGGCACGAGCAGGCCGGCGCTGATGATCGTCATGATCACGCCGTACAG
This sequence comes from Acidimicrobiia bacterium, assembly GCA_050248955.1. Taxonomy (GTDB): domain Bacteria; phylum Actinomycetota; class Acidimicrobiia; order Acidimicrobiales; family Ilumatobacteraceae; genus JBFWRK01. The sequence continues at coordinate 250,096 of JBFWRK010000004.1, read as the reverse complement.
GAGGCCCCTGACGACGTTGCTCTTGATGAACCTGGCGACGTCCTCGCGGAACATGATGCCCCAGAGCATCGCGAACACGATGCCGTTGATGAAGTGCAGCGAGTGGCCGACGAAGAACGCGTCGCTCGACACGGCGAAGCCTTCGACCGTTGCGCCGCTGACGCCGTCGACGATCGTGGTGCCGAGAATGCCGTTGTACAGCGGCCACGGCAGGACCGGCAGGCCGACCGCCGGGAACACGTAGCCGAAGTACGTCCCGAGCTCGGTGGCGATGATGCCGACCATGAGCAGGCTCAGGATCGGCTTCGCCTCCACCCACTGCTGCCAGCGCGCGGACGGCTTGCCAGGACTTGCGTATGACATGTGGTGCACCCCCTCGGCAGGCCCAATGCCCGCCTGGTGGTCAGATTACCGCAGAGCGGCCGACGGCAGCGTGACCGAGCACGTCGCGCAACGCGTCAGGTCGACGGTCGATAGTCGGTGTTGCGGTCGATGTTCATGTAGATGTCGTTGGCGATCGGGTCGACCATCTCCTCGGCGAGTTGGCCGAGCAGGCCGGCGCACCGGGCGAGCAGCGCGAAGCCGCGCGTGACCCCGAGCGGGAGACCGATGTCAGCGAGGACGGCACCGCACACACCGGCGCCGTTCAACGGGAGGCGACGTCCGAGCACCTCGGCGTGCACGCGGCCGATCGCTTCGAACAACGCGAGATGAGGCCCGAACACGTCGTGCTCACGAGCGAGCCGGAACAGCACCGGTGTGCGCGGGTCGCGCTCCTTGTGGACGGGATGCCCCAGCCCGGGAACGAACCGCTGGGCCGCCTTGGTGTCGGCCACGAGCTGCTGCGCGATCGCGTCCCAACCGGCATCGGTGGTGGGCAGCTCTTCGATCGTCTCGATCACGTCGTGCAGGAAGTTCGCCGTGTTCTCGGTGACGCCGAGGAATCGCGAGCCGCCGCCGAGCAGACCCGCTGCGACTGCTCCCTGCAGCGAGTCCGGCGCGCTCAGGTAGGTGACGCGTGCAGTAATCGCCGTGGGCGTGAAGCCGTGGTCGGCCAGAGCGACGAGCACCGCCTCGAACAGCACCCGCTGCCCGTCGGTCGGGCGGCGCTTGGCGACCATCCAATACGCGAGCTCGCCGAACGTGATCTTGCCGAGCAGATCGTCGGCGAGATCGTGGCCCAGGAGCCAGATGTGGTCGGCGTCGGAGGCGCCGAGCCCGGTGCGGTAGGTCGCCGTGGAAGCGGCTGGTGGGCTGTCGGGTGTCGTCATGTCGGTGATCCCATCGATGGCGTGCCTCGAGCCGGCTCGCTGAGCCAGGCGCGAATGGCGTCGGTGTGCTCACCCAGCTCGGGCGGCGGTGCCGAGTAGCGAACCTCCGCGGCGCTGAACGTGATCGGGTTGCGAACGAGGTCGACGGCGCGATCGCCCTCACCGACGGTGACACGTGGGCGGAGTCCGAGCTGCTCGGCCAGCGCCACGCCTTCGGCGATCGTGTTGATCGGGCCGCAGGGCACGCCGACCTTGTTGAGCGCGATGAACAGATCGTCAGCCGACCACATCGCGAGTTGCTCCAGCAGGATCGGATGCAGCTGGTCGCGGTTGGCGGTGCGATCGGCGTTGAGGCGGAAGCGTTCGTCCTGGGCGATCTCCGGGATGCCGAGGACGTTGCAGAGCGACTGAAACTGGCGGTCGTTGGCGGCCGTGATGATGATGTCGCGGTCCTTCGTCGGCATCGGTTGGTACGGGTAGACGCTGGGATGTGCGTTGCCCATGCGCCTCGGCACGACGCCGGCCGCGGTGTACGCGCCGGTGTGGTTGACGAGACCGGACATCGCCGACGACAACAGGTTCACCTCGACGTGCTGTCCCTCGCCGGTCTCTCGGCGTTGGTTGAGTGCGGCGAGCACGCCGATCGTGCCATGCAACCCGGTCATCACATCGAACACGGAGATACCGGCACGATACGCGGGGCCGTCGGCATCCCCCGTCAGGCTCATCAGCCCGGACACTGCCTGCACCACGAGGTCGTAACCCGGCAGCCACGCCCCCTCGGCCGTCCCGAACCCGCTGATCGACAGGTAGATCAGGGCCGGATTGATCGCCCGGGCCGTCTCGTAGTCGAGCCCGAACTTCGCGAGGCTGCCCGGCTTGAAGTTCTCGATCGCGATGTCAGCGCGGCGGAAGAGCTCGTGCACGAGGGCGATGTCGTCGGGATCCTTGAAGTCGAGCACGATCGACTCCTTGTTGCGATTGATCGACATGTAGTACGTCGCGACGCCGTTCTTCTCGGGTGGCATCCAGGTTCGCGTGTCGTCGCCCACCGGGCTCTCGACCTTGATCACGGTCGCGCCGAGATCGGCGAGCAGCATCGACGCATACGGTCCGGCGAGGACCCGCGAGAGGTCGGCGACGATCAGGCCGTCGAGGGGGCCACGTTTCGGAGTGTCGGCAGCAGCAGCAGTCATGAAGGCATTAGCGGTACATGTTGTTGCCGGCGTGATCGCCGGCCAACCACCGCTTCAAGGTCTCGTGAGCGTCCTTCGAACGAAGCTCGGCGATGTCGCCGGCTTCCGGAACGTCGACCGTGAACTCGAGCAGCATGCCGTTCGGGTCTGCGGTGTACAGCGAGCGGCAGTAGCCGTGCTCGAGGACGTAGGTGCCCTCGGGGTTCCAGTTCGCCTCCTGGAGCCGGCGCTCGAGCTCGGCCTGGCCCTCGGCGGTGACCTTGAGCGCGATGTGGCGGAACGGCGACGGGAGCAGGTCCGGATCGAACAACTCCTGGTCCGCCTCGTTGGCGAACTGGAAGAAGGCGAGGGCGCTGCCGTCGGCCAACCCGAAGAACGTGTGGCAGTAGACGCGGAGCGCGCCGAACAGTTCGTCGGCTTCCGACCAGGTGGCGAGCAGGGGGAACCCGAGGATGTCCTCGTAGAAGGCACGCGTGGCTTCCTGATCCTTGGTGACGTAAGCCGTGTGGTGCAGACGCTGTGCCAGTGGCGTGTTGGTCGTCATGGTTCCCCTCCTCGGAAGATGAAGCGGTCAGTGCCCGCTGTACGGACACCTTGCCGTAGTGCGTACACTACGCGCCCACGCGATCGGTCTCCAACTCATGCCGGTCGACTCGAGGAACGGGGTCATATGTCATCGGGTTCTGCGTCTCGAATCGCTACGACGCACACCGGCAGCTTGCCGCGTCCTGCCGAACTGATCCAGCTCATGTGGGCGGTCGCCGACGGTGTCCCGGTCGACGCCGCCGCCATGCGCGACCGGATCGGATCGGCCATCGACCACGTCATGCGCCGACAGACGGAGTCCGGCATCACGATCGTCAACGACGGCGAGATGTCGAAGCCGTCCTACGCCACGTACGTCAAGGACCGACTCTCCGGGTTCGACGGCGAGTCCGTGCAGAGCTACTTCTTCCAAGACCTGGTCGACTACCCCCGGAGCGCCGACATCGTGGCGAGCAACCCCGGGCGGCGCAAACGCTCGGCCCCGGCATGCACCGGGCCGATCGAGGTCGTCGACCCTCGTGCCGCGCACGACGAGGTACAGGCGTTGAGTGAGTCGGCTCGACGGCACGGCGCCAGCGAGACCTTCTCGAGCGCAGCGTCTCCCGGCGTCGTGTCGCTCTTCTTCGCGAACGAGTGCTACGACACCCGCGAGGAGTACGTGTTCGCGATCGCCGAAGCGATGCGTCACGAGTACGAGGCGATCGCGGCCGCCGGCGTCACCGTGCAGCTCGACTGCCCCGATCTCGCCATGGGACGCCACTCGATCTACGCCGACCAGGACCTGGCCACCTTCCGCCACACGATCGAGGTCAACATCGCCGCCCTGAACCATGCCGTGCGCAACATCCCGGCCGATCAGCTGCGCATGCACCTCTGCTGGGGCAACTACCCGGGACCGCACCACTGCGACGTGCCGATCGGCGACATCATCGACATCGTCTGGACCGCCAAGCCCGCCACGGTGCTGTTCGAGGGTGCGAACCCTCGTCACGCACACGAATGGACGTGGTTCGCCGAGCACGGCGTTCCCAGCGACAAGACGATCTGTCCTGGGGTGATCGAGCCTCAATCGAACTACATCGAGCACCCCGAGCTCGTCGCTCAGCGAATCGAGCGTTGGGCGAGCGTCACCGACCCCGAGCGCTTGATGGCCGGCGTCGACTGCGGCTTCTCGATCCACGTCGGGATGCAGGGCATCGACCCCGACGTCGCGTGGGCGAAGCTCGCATCCCTGGCGCAGGGGAGCGAGATCGCGAGTCGCCGCATCTTCGGTCACCAGTAGCTGGCGAGCCGAGCGCCCTCAGGTGCCGTCGCCGCATCGTTCCAGATCGAAGTCGATGCGCATCACGACCCGGCGGACGGTGGGCCGGCTGACCTCGGCGAACCCGGCAGCGGCGAAGATGCTGCGGCTGCCGACGTGGAGCTCTCCCCAGGTGATCTCTTGCCCAGGATGGGTGATCATCGGGTAGCCCTCGAGGGCGCGGGCACCGCGCTGTCGGGCGAAGTCGACGGCGGCGAGGGCGAGCGCTCGGCTGACGCCGCCACGCCGGAACCCCGTGCGGGTCACGAAGCAGGTCACGGCCCAGACGCCGTCGTCGGTCTTGTCTTCCGATCGGCCCGCCCACGGGACACGGGAGAACAGCAGGCGCACATAGGCGGTACGCGGCTCGACGGCGCACCACCCGGCGGGCACGCCGTCGACGTAGGCGACGAGCCCCGTCGTCGTGTCCGATTCCGGGTGCCCGCAGTCGGTCTGCTCGCGCAGCCGGTGCGCCCGTTCCTCGACGGGAACCGAGCGCCACTCCATGTCGCGGATCTTGTACCCCTGGCATTGGCATCGAGACGTATCGCCACGGGTACCGAACACCGCCTGGAGATCCTCCCACCTCGCCTCGTTGGCGGGGACGATCGTGACCTCGGGCATGGCCGCGGTGCCGGTCATGCTGACACCGTAATCAAGGATCGATGGATGCCCCGGCCTATCCGGGTCGGCGTACGGTTCTGGGCATGACGTGGGCGACCTCGGCAGTGACGCTGCGCAACGGCCTCACACTGTCGTACCGAGAGCAGGGTGATCCGTCCGGTCCGGCACTGGTGCTGGTCCCGGGTCCGACGGATTCGTGGTGGTCGTACCGGCCGGTGCTCGAGCGGCTTCCGCCGTCGCTCCGGGTCGTGGCCGTGTCACCGCGCGGTCATGGCGACTCCGACAAGCCGGCGAGCGGCTACCGAGTTGTCGACTTCGCTGGAGACGCGGTGGCGTTGATCGACGCCTTGGGTATCGACCGGGTGGTGCTGGCTGGGCACTCCGGATCGTGCCTGGTCGTCCGCCGCGCGGCGATCGATCGGCCCGAGCGGGTCGCTGGGCTGATCCTCGAGGCCTCGCCGGTGACGCTCCGAGGCCACCGGCGGTTCGAGACGTTCGTTGAGTCCGTCATCGTGGGATTGACGGACCCGATCGACGCCGACTTCGCTCGGTCGTTCGTGACCGACACCTCGTCGGACGTCGTCGATCCCGATCTTCTCGTGCGGGCCGTGGACGAGGTGCGGAAGGTGCCGGCACACGTCTGGCGAGAGATGTTCAGCGACTTGCTGCACTACGACGACCGCGAGGAGCTCGGGCGTCTCGTTGCACCGACGCTGCTGGTGTGGGGAGATGACGACGAACTGGTGGACGAGGAGATGCAGACGGAGCTCGTGAGCCTGATCCCGAACGCGGAACTGCTCGTCTACGCGGGTGCCGGGCACACGCCACGATGGGACGCCCCTGCGCGCTTTGCTGCCGACACGGCCGCCCTTGTCGAGAGGTGCGTACACGAGGGGCGGCGCGGCTGAACGTCCGTCCGTCTGTCACGCGGCGTCTGTCACGCTGCTGGCGCGACGAACATGCGGGGTGCCTCGTCGACGTCAGCCATGGCTGGCGTCGACGACACAGAAGCGATTTCCCTCCGGATCGGCAAGGACGACGAAGTCGGGGTCCGTCGGATACGAATCCCACAGCACACGGGTTGCGCCGAGGCCGACCAGACGCTCGACCTCGGCGCCCTGTTCGGCAGCGTCGTCGACGACGAGGTCGAGATGGACTCTCGGATGTTCGTCGGGAGGCGCCTCCGCCCGCTGCAGCGCCACTCGCGTTCCCTCGCCCGATGGAGGAACGAGGATCGTGAATCCGTTGCCCTCGTCGGGGAAGCGAACGGGCTCATACCCGAGAACGTGCGACCAGAAGGACACCGCACGATCGACGTCGTCGGCGCCGAGCACGACAGTTCCAAGACGTATCACGACCCGAGTCTGACGCGCTCCGGCTCGTCGACGAGGCCGGTATTCACATCCATCCGAGCCCGTGACGTAGCGCTGCTCGTTCGATCGCCTCGGCGAGCAGCTCGATCGAACCTCCGCAGGCGTCGAGGTCGCCGGGTGCGAGGAGGAGCACGTGCCCACCGTCCGTCTCAGCGACGACCACAGGTGCCTGGCCGCCTGCTGCGAGACGAATGGCGTCGGGCTGGTCGTTGCGGTGATAGGTGTCGAAGGGCGCTGGCAGCGCAGCCTGGCATGCCTTCCACTCGGGTCGTTGCCGGACGGAGCCGTGCGTGATGTCGCACAACGCGCAGTGGCGCCTGCCGAGGCGAGCACCGACCCAGTAGGCGAGCTCGCCGCGCAGGGTGCTGTCGGCGTCATAGACCCCGGCCAGCCGGACGATCAGGTGGGCCGGTGCCGCGTTCGGAGAGCTCATCGCGACAGCATCGCCGATCGGATGCAACCGGGTCGTCGGTTCCGCCATTTCGGCGGGGCGGACTCACTGTCATCGCGCTGCAAGTCGGGTGCCAGCGGCTTGAAAGCGCCCGGGAGCACCGTTGCCTCGTCGGATCAATCGACACACCGATCGAGAAAGGCATCGAACCGATGAAACTCTTCACCAACCAGTTGATCGCATCGCTCGGCATCGCCGCCGCGGCCGCGATTGCGATCGGGGGCACCGCCTCCAGCAGCGGCGCCGACGCGACGAGCTGCCAGACCTGGCACCCTCAGAGCACCGTCGCCGACCCGAACCAGCAGACCCTGCACCCCGAGTACCCCCTCGCCGTCCACCAGCACACCTGGAACCCACCGAACGCGATCAGCGGGCAGCACCGGCACAGCTGGAACCCCGAGCACCCGATCGGCGGGCGGCACCAGCACATGTGGAACCCCCAACCGCTCGCCGACCAGGAGCAGCACAGCTGGAACCCTGTGGGCGACCACCCCGACGACTGCACGTTGCCCTCGCCGACGCCCCCGCAGATCGTGTCGGAGGAGGAACGCGCCAGTGGCGCGTGACCTGATCAGTAGGACTTGGCCCAGCCGCCGGTGTGGAAGCTGACCTCTGGAACCGAGATCACACCGGCGCCGTGCATCGCCGTCCGGAGCTCGGGATCGGCGAGGAAGGCACGCAGTGTGTCGAAGCTCTCGGCCTGGTGGTAGATCGTCACCACCTCCGGGTCGTCGAGCGATCGATTGGCGGCGTGCCCGATGATGCCCTTCGACGTCTGCAGCTCGTCAGCGCCGTCGTAGGCAGTGAGCCATGTGCCGAAGTCGGCGACACGGTGATGCAGGATGAAGGCCGGGAGCTGGTGGTCCCGAACGATTGCCTCACGGACCGGTTGGATCCAGCGGATCACGGGCGCTGCGGTCACCCCGAAGCGCCTCATCATGTCCGCCAGGTCGGCAGACTCCGAGAACGCGCGCGCCTTGTCGATGTCGGACAACGCCAGGAAGAGCGTGATGAGGTTCGGGTCGCCTTCGGCGCGGTTGATGTGATGACCGAGCACACCGGCAGCGCGCCGGGCGGGCTCGTGACCGTCGAAGCCCTCCTTCCAGCGGTCGACATCGCTGACCGGGTGGGTGATCAGTACCGCGTATGGCGGCAGGTCGTCGGACATCTCGCGGCTCCTTCATCGCACTGACGGTTCCGCCGCATCGTGCGCGGCCGGCCGCGTCACCTGCGTGTCGCCGGCGTCTCGGGCCGAGACGGCAGGGCCGTTCCTCTGACGACGTGTGCGCGCAGGGCGACCGCGCGCTTGGCCCAGCTGTCGATGCCGTGCGAAGCGCAGAGCTGCTCGGCGGTGGCGAGCCATCGCTCGCCTTCGTCACCGAGGGCGCCGTCGGCGCGCTGCCGGTTCCGGGCGAGAGCAATGAGCGTCGTCGCCCGGTGGTACTCCCAGCCGAACGACTCGGTCAGCGCCAGCGCGTCGAGGAGGAAGTTCTCGGCGTCACCGTGCCTGCCGAGCAGCGAGGCGAGCTTGCCCGCGTATGCCGAGATCGGCCCCTGGGAAGTGACTCCGTTGAACGACACCTCCCCGGCGAGCGACGCGATCTCGGGATACAGCCGCTCCGCGGCGGAGACGTCGTCGAGCTCGATCGCCAGGATCGCATACCCGAGCAGCGTCGTCGATCGCATGAGATCGGCTGGAATCGCGTCGAGCCCGCGCGCCATCGCTTCGTGCAGCAGTGACGACGCGACCTCTTGCCGGCCGACTTCGCAGCAGACGATCGCATGGGCGATCCGGAATGGCAGCTCCACCGATTCATGCGTTTCGACGACCTGCTGGACGATCGGCAAGAGCTCGGCGTGTCGCCCGGCAAACGTGCCCAGAACGAAGCTCTGGGCGGCGAAGATCGAGAACGCGTCCGACTCGCCGATACGCATCCCCAGCTCGACCGTGCTGTTGATGATCCGTTCGGCCTCGGCGAAGCGGCCCATCATCGTGGCCTCGAACCCGTCGAGGACCCCGACGCTCCATTGCATCCGGGGTTCGCCGATCTCGGCGGCCACGGCGCGTAGGCGGTTGATGTACCGCGAGGCGCGCTCCGCGTCGCCTGTGCAGACCGCCGAGCTGTAGGCCGCGCTGTGCACGACGTAGGTCAGATGGGGGTCGCCCGTCTCATCGGCGAGCGCGATCGCCTCCTCCGCCAGCGCAGAACGTATCGAGCCTGCTCCCGGTACCCACAGCGCGTACAACACGTCGGGTGCCACCCTCGCCAGCACCGTCGGGTCGGCACTCGATCTCGCCAGATCGAGTGCCTCGAGCGCTGCAGCGGTCCGCCGCTCGGTCTGATCGGTGTGCACGAGGCTCTGCGCCAGCAGGGCGATCAGTCGGGCGCGCGTCGTCAGGTCGGCTCGACTGTCACTCCTGAGCGCGGCTTCGACGATCGCCAGCTGTTCCGCCGCGAACGAGCCGAGCCTGACCGATCCGCGGTCGGTCGCGAGTGCGGCTCGCACCAGCGTGGCGTCGGCTCCGCATGCCTCGGCGAGCTCGGCGCCCTGCCGGATCGTGTCGAGCGCGGTCGGATGTCCTGCTCGATAGCCGGCCTCGCCCAGTCGTACGAGCAGGTCGGCGCGTTCGGCATCGGGTCGTCCGAGCGCCGTGGCGTGGTCGAGTGCCTTGCGGAACCACTGCGCGGCCTCGTCGGGCGCCAGGTTGGCAAGGGCCTCGTCGCCTGCTTCCGACGCCCAGCGCTGCGCCTCGTCGAGCAGGCCACCGAGGTCGGCGTGATGCGCCAACCGCGGCGCGAGCTCTGGAGATGGGGTCGCATGGGAGACGAGCATCGCCCTGAACGCCTGGGCGTGCAGCTTCGTCCGGGCGCGGCTTCCAAGATCGGCTTCCATCGATCGAGCGACCAGGGCGTGAGCGAAACGTACGGTCCCCGAGATCGACGGCTGGTCGGCAAGCAGTCCGGCGGCAACGGCGCGGTCGAGCAGCCGAGCGATGTCGCGCCCCTCGACGTCGGTCATCGCCGCGAGCACCCGTTCGTTGAACTGCACACCGAGCACGGCCGCCGCTGTGAGCACCGGACCGGCGTCGCCCCCCAGCACGGAGACGCGATGCCACACGAGGTCGCGCAGCGTCGACGGCACGTCGACTGCGGCCTGTGCCGACAGCGTCACCACGCGATCGTCGAGGTGGAGCTGCCCGGCTCCCACCCAGTGCCGCAGGAGGTGCTCCGCAAACAGCGGGTTTCCCGCCGTGTCGTCGCGCAATCGGTCGGCGAGCGCCCCGACATCGTGGCCCGCAACCGCGGCGACGCGTGACTGCACCAGGTCGCCGAGCTCGATCGTGTCGAGGCCCTCGAGCTCGACGCGGACCGCATCGTTGCGCGCCAGGTCCGCAAGCGCAGTTCGGAGGTGACCGTCGGCCGCCTCCCCGGTGTCGCGGAACGCGGCGAGGAACACCACCGGGGAGTTCGCCAGGTTCCGAACCAGGTGCCGGAGCAGGTACAGCGCCGTCGGTTCGGCCCAATGGAGGTCGTCGAGCACGAGTACCAGCGGAGCGATCGCAGCCGCGCGTCGGACGACGTCGGCGACCGCTTCGAACAACAGGTGGCGGACCGTGATCTCGTCGCCCGCCAGCGGTGGCGTGGCCGAGACGCGTGTCTGCAGTCGCGGAACCAACCTGAGCAGGTCACCGCCGCACGTTGCCGTGTGTGCCATGAGTACGTCGTCGGGCAGCTCGTCGACGATCCGGCCGATCACGCTCTGGAACGGTTGGAAGGGCACGACGACCTGCTCGTCGCAGCGGCCGTAGAACACGTTCCAACCGGACGACGCGCAATGCTCGCGGGCGAAGGCGGCGATCAGCGTCGTCTTGCCGATCCCCGATTCGCCCGAGAGCAACACGGTCTGCACGCCCCGATCGCGTGCGCGATCGGCGGTACCGACGAGCAGGCCGAACTCGTACTTGCGCCCGACACGCGCCGATGCGGCTGCCAGCACTTCGTGCAGCACCGGCGTCGAACGCTGCCGAACCGGAGCAACATCGCGGCCGCCGACGCCTGGTTCGTCGCCTTCATCGCGGTCGATACCGTCCCAACCCGCGGCGACACGCTGCTCGATCCTGCGCAGCTCGTCCGATGGTTCGGTGCCGGCCATCTCGGCGAGGAACTCGCGATAGCGCTGGTAGGCGCGCAACGCCTCGGTCTGGCGACCGGCGGCGGCAAGTGCCCGAATGGTCAAACCACGTGGCCGATCGCGGTACGGATGCTCGATCACGTGCGGCTCGAGCAGCGCGATGGCCTCGTCCGTCCGGTGACCGGCGATCAACGCCTCCGCCAGATCCTCCACCGCGGCAGCTCGCACGGCAGCGAGCCGAACAGCGTCGCCCACCGCCCACGCCTCGTCGGCGAACTCATCGAGCGCCCGCCCGACCCACCGGCTCAGCGCGCGGGCGAGCGCTGTCGCGTCGCCGTGAGCCGACTGGATCTCGGCACAGACGAGCGTGGCGTCGACCGGAGCATCGAGCCGGTACCCAGTGACCGATGTGTGTAGCAGGCCATCACCGACGACCCGCCGCAGGCGGGCGACCGACGTCCGCAGCGCGCCCGGCGTGACGTCGAGCACCCCGCACAACCACTCCGCGCGAACAGGACTCGGAGCATGCAGCGCGAGCGCCCCGAGCAGGCGGCGCTGGCTGGCACTCGGCACGTCGACGACCTCGCCGCCAGGCCCGACGAGTTGCACCGGGCCGAGCACTCGCACGGTGAGTTCGCCCACTACCACCGCGTGAGTATCGCGGATCAGTGCCGCGGCTCTGCCCATGACCGCGTGGCCCGGCCTGAACCTGGCGGGGCGGCCGCCTCGAGGACGCTGTCGGAGAGGGTGGACGCGCGTAGCCTTCCCGGCGGTGGAGGGGTCCTTCTTCGATGACGTCCTCGACATCGTCATCGGGTTCGTCGCCGACGTACCCGGCCCCATGCGTTCGTCGGTGCATCGCCGAGGTCTCAAGGTGTGGTTCGCCGACTCGAACCGCGAGCACTACGAAGCGCAGCTGATCCGCGTCGACGGCGAGCCCGCGCTCGAGGTCGGTTTCCACGCCGAGCACCCGAAGCCCGATGCGAACGAGGCCGTGCTCGCCGTCCTCGTTCGCGAGAAACGGGCGTGGGAGAAGGTCCTGGGACCGGACGCGGTCGCTGGTGAGTTCATCGGTGCAGCTCGGTGGCGCCGGATCTCCGAGCTCTGGCCCGTCCCCGAGGACGACGACGTCGACGCCGCCATCGAGGTCGCCGCTCGCCTCGCCGACTACATCCATGCCCTTGAACGGATTCGTCGCGGATGAGCAGACGTGTGGGCGCCTGATTCACCCACACGCGACTCGTGGACGTGGCTACCCGAGGTCGCCCACCACCGCGACGCCGGTGGCTTGGACCAGCCGGCCGAGCTCGTCGTAGGTGGCGACGGCCACCTGACCGGCGGCCGCGATCGCTGCGGCGTCCCTGGCGTCCTTCCTGCTCAGCCGCAGCACCTCGGCGTCGGCGAGGTCGGGGTACTGGGTGGCCAGCGGCGCCGGCAGCCCGGCCGGGTCGAGCGTCAGCGGGAGGGAGGAGCCGCCGATGGTCTCGGCATCAAGCGCCAGGGACCCGGCCGGGCCCCAGTGCAGGCGGTAGGTCCACAGGCCACGCTCGTCGGGCAGGTTCCAGGACAGCACCTCGGGCGTCAGCCACGACGCCCTCGACGTGGTGAGGTCAGGCCCGAAGTCCGGGGCGAACGTCTCGACGGCGATCGCGGTCGGCACGCGCTGGGCGCCGCTGCCCGTGGTCTGGACGGCGATCGTCGTCGCGAGGCCCTCGTCGACCGTGAAGGCCACTGGGGCGACGGCCCCGACGGACACCGCGTAGCTGCCCGCTGGGATGTCGATCGTCGTGAACGAGTAGGTGCCGTCCCGGTCGGGGTCCTGCAGCCAGGACCGCATGCAGGTTGCATCGCCGTCGGTCGGGCAGCCCATCTCGGACTGGAAGTCCCCGGTGGCGACCAGGATCGGGTCCAGCTCGGTGTTCGTCACCCAGTGGGTGCGGTGGTCGTAGTAGAAGCCGACCTCACCGCCGTCGGTGTTGTAGAAGATGTCCGACCCGTTGCGGTTGCCGCCCGCGCCGTAGTTCTCGTCCCACGAGCGGTTGATCGCCGCCTTGAACGCGTACTGGCCGGCCTGCGGGCTGAAGGTGCCCTTCCAGACCTGGTCGGCAGCGAGGGCGAGCTGGATGGCGTTGCACGGCGGGTCCCAGTCGGCGGCGCAGCCGATCTCGCTGCCGTGGCTGCCAGGCACGGAGACCGCGTTCGGCTGCGTGATCGGCCCGAGGTCGATCCCCGGGTCGGCCGGCGGCTGCGGCTGCCCGACGACGGCGCTGGTGGAGACCACGCCGAAGTCGCCGTCGTGGTCGCGGGCGATGGCCCGGTACTCCACGGGCGTGCCCTGGGCCAGCCCGCTGACGTCGTGGAAGACGCGGTACGGGGCGTTGTCGTCCGTCCCGATGGGCTGCCACTCCTGCGTGCCCACGGGCCGCCAGGCGAAGGTCACCTGCGTGAAGTCGCCACCGGGGACGACGACCCCGACCTCGGCGCGGCCGGTGACGATCGCGGTCGCACCCGGGGCGGAGAACACCGGCGCGGGGTCATCGCGGTCCGCGCGGAGCTTGGCGTTGGCCCGGTAGACGACGGCCGACAACGGCGGGACGGTGACGGTCACACGGCCCTCGGTGTCGGTCTTGAGCTGGTCGCCCTCGTTCGAGGCCGGCCACACGCCTTTGAACATGCTGCGCTGCGGTTGATAGGTCGCGAAGGTCGCCGTCTGCTCGGTGTCGGCGTTGTTGACTGCCACGACGTACTCGATGTTGTCCTCGGGATCCATCCGGCTGAAGGCGAAGATGCCCGGGCCACTCGTCGCGTACCGGTGGACCTGCGCGCCGTCGGCGAGCGCCGGGTGGTCCTCACGGAGCTCGGCGAGGTCGGCGATGTGCCGGTAGAGAGGGTGATCGGTGTCGAAGTTCTCGTCAGCGGTCGTGGCGTCGGTGCCGATGAGGTCGTACGTGTCGTTGTGCAGGGCGACCTGGCTGGCGAACATGTCCTCCCGGGCGCGCTGGTCGCCGATGCCACCCGGCACGTCCGGGGGCGCCGAGAAGCCCTGCTCGTCGCCGTAGTAGATGACCGGCTGGCCGCGGGTGAGGTACATCAACGAGTGCGCGAGCTCGTTACGCGTGAGCAGCTCGGCGTCGTCCCAGGTCGTGCCCTGGCGGAGGAAGCTGCCGACGCGACCCATGTCGTGGTTGCCGAGGAACGTCGGCAGCGAGTAGACGTTCGAGTCGGCGTCGGTGAAGTAGTCGTCGAGGGCGTAGAAGTCGCGCAGCTCGGTCGTCGGCTTGCTCTTGGCGAAGTTCACGCCGCTGCCCTGGAAGCCGAAGTCCACGGTGGCCTGCAGGCGACCCTCGGTCGTGTACCGCGACATGAAGCGCGGGTCGGCGTCGAAGACCTCGCCGAACATGAAGAAGTCGTCGTTGCCCATCGAGGCGGCGAAGCCCTGCAGCGCGGGGCCGAACTGCTTCCAGAAGTCCATGTTCACGTGCTTGACGGTGTCGATGCGGAAGCCGTCGACGCCGGCGTCCTCCACCCACGTCTCGTAGATGTCGATCATGCCCTGGACGACCTCGGGCCGCTCGGTCCACAGGTCGTCGAGCGCGGAGCGGTTGCCCGAGGGGAAGTCGCCGTACTCGCTGTTCTCCCCGGAGAAGGTCGAGGTGCCGCGGTTGTGGTACATCGTCGGGTCGTTGAGCCAGGCCGGGACCTTGACGCTCTCGTCAGCCGGCTCACGGAACGTCGGCACGTACGGGAAGGAGATCGCTGGGTCGACCTCGGGGAACGGGTCGCCGAGGAAGGTGAAGTCGCGGTCGTCGAACGCGATGCCGTCGGCGTCCTTGTAGGGGACGGCGTCCCGAGTCAGGTACGGCACCTGCCCCGTCGCGTCGTAGGCGGCGGCCGGGTAGTCCAGGACGTCGGCGGTGTGGTTGGTGATGATGTCGAAGAAGACCTTCATGCCGCGATCGTGCGCGAGGTCGATCAGGGTCTTGAGCTCCTCGTTGGTGCCCAGGTGGGGGTCGATCTGCGTGAAGTCGGTGATCCAGTAGCCGTGGTAGCCGGCCGACTCCGTCCCCGGCTCGCCCTGGACGGGCTTGTTCTCGAACGACGGCGTCATCCAGATCGCCGTCGTGCCCAGGCCCTCGATGTAGTCCAGGCGCTCGATGAGACCCTGCAGGTCACCGCCGTGGTAGAAGGCCTGATCCGTCGGGTCGTACCCGTGGTCGCTGCGGGTGCCCTCGATGAAGGCGGTGTCGTTGTCGGGGTCGCCGTTCTCGAACCGGTCGGCCATGACGAAGTAGAAGTTCTCGCGTGTGAGGTCGACGCGCAGGCTGTCCCCGGCGAGCGCCCGGTCGGCGTCCGTCAGCCCGCCCGCCGGCTGGGCCGGACCCACCGTGACCTTGTGCGTGGCGTGGTCGTAGGTGAAGCGGAGCTCGGTGTCCTGAGCGATCGCCAGCGGGATGTTGCCGTCGGGCAGGCCGAACGTGGCGTCGCCGTAGTTCTCGTTCCACGTGCCGTTGAGCCGCACCTTGTAGAGGTAGTCGAATGGCTCGGCCGGGTCCCCGGCGGGAACGAGGAACGTCCCCGCGAACAGGCTCGCAGAACCGGGCACCGGCAGGAGGTCGGTCAGCGAGCAGGTCTCCGACCAGTCGCTCTCGCACCCCAGTTCGCTCATCAGCGACCCCATCAGCGTTACCCGCGCAGGCAGCGGAGTGTGGTCCGCGACGGCGGGGGCGATCGTCAACGCCGACATCGAGGCGGCGACGGCGACGACGGTCGCGGCGCGCAGGGGACGGTGCAGTGAACGGCGCATGTGAGGCCTCCGGACGGTGCCCTGATGGTCTCGCGGACCCTAGCCAGACCCGGAAACCATGACAAGAGGTCACACAGGCCGACAAGCCGCCGATGCAGCTTGCACACTGTGGCGATGAGTGATCGACAGGTCCACGGCCGCCGGCGAGCGATCGCGATGCTGATGGTCGCCAGCGTCGTGCTGGTGACGGCGGCATGCGGCAGCGACGATGACGGTGGAGCTGCAGCCGGCGACGTGCGCCCGTTCTCGGAGGTGCAGGCCGACGAGTTCGTGTTCGAGGCCGACCCGACGAACCTCGCGCGAGGGATCTTCCGCGTCACGACGACCGAGCCGATGATCTGCGCCGTCGTGTGGGGCGAGACCGAGGACTTCGGCAACGTCAACAACAGCCTAGCGATGAACGGCACCGGCATCGTCGACCACGACGTGTTCCTGCCGGGCGCCGAGCCGGGCCGCACCTACTACTTCCAGGTCCAGGGCTCCACCGCCGACGGCACGCTGTACCGCTCGGAGACCGCCACGTTCACGATCCCGGAGCCCGAGACCACGCTGCCGGCCGAGGACGTCGATCGCGGTGAGAACCTCGCGCAGGGGGCGACGGTGCTCGCGGTGAGCTCGGAGTTCTCCGACGGGTTCGCGGCCGTGTACGCGATCGACGACTCGGGGACGACGGAGTGGTCGAGCGCCGGCGACGGCGACGAGGCGTTCATCACGATCGATCTCGGCGAGGATCGTGACATCGCCGGCGTCGAGTTCATCACTCGTTCGATGCTCGATGGCACGGCGATCACCGAGACCTTCACCGTCACGATCGACGACGGCGAGACGTTCGGCCCGTTCCCCGCAGGCACGCCCGTCGAACGGAACTTCGCCGCAGTGGGAGCATCGGGGCGGATCGTCCGCTTCGACGTCGACACATCGACCGGCGGCAACGTGGGCGCGGTCGAGGTCCGCGTGCTCGCACCCTGAGCGGCATCGGCTCGGCGTTCACGCGGCGGCGCTCTCGGCGGCCTTGGCGAGCAGTGGCACCTCCTCGAAAAGCCCTTGCGCGCCCGGTCGAAGTTCGCGAGTGTGTAAGCACTATCTTACAGAGATTGGAGCATCGAATGCACACGGTCGACACCCTCGAACAGACCTTTCAGCATGCACATCGCGTCATTGCCGGCGTGAAAGCGAGTCAGCACGACGACACGACCCCGTGCACCGAGTGGACGGTTCGCGACCTGATGGAGCACATGATCGGCGTGGTCGCTGGCCTCGGTGCCGCGGCCGCCGGCGCGGCGCCCAGCCCGTTCACGCTCGGCGCCGATCCCGCCGCGCAGTTCGACGACGCGTCGCAGGCTGCGCTGGCGGCGTGGCGGACCGACGGCGTGATGGACCGCGTGGTCGACGGTGGCGCGGGGCCGATGCCCGGTCACGTCCTGGCAGGCATCAACCTGCTCGACACCGCCACCCACACCTGGGACCTCGCCACGGCCACGGGTCAGAACGCGACGCTGCCCGACGACGTGGCCGCCGCCGCCCTCGGCGCGAGCAAGGCGATCGTCTCGCCCGAGATCCGACCCGGCCGGTTCGGGCCCGAAGTTGCGGCGCCGTCCGGGGCCGATCCCACCTCGCAGCTCGTGGCGTACTTGGGCCGTACACCGTGAGCTCATAGGTCGCAAGACGCTGAGGGTTGATCACCGGGCAATGCTATTCAGAGTTTTGTAGAAACTCTGAATAAGGATCGGTATGCTCCGCATGTGGCAGCAGAGCACCGCCCAAATGGCGATCCGGCCGGAAGCGAGTCCGAACACCCGAATGGTGGCGACTCCTCGAGTGACGCGGGTTCAGGTTCTGCCACGTCGACCAGCTGGCCGCCGGTCCAGTACGACGACCACGACTGGGTCGGTTCGATCGACGTACCTCGTCGCTGGCAGTCGACCTTCTCGGGTCCGTACCGGGCGGCGGTCGTTCCCGAGATCGCGCAGCTGGAGCCGGTGGTGTCGGCTGCGACCTCCGCGCTCGCGGACGAGGCCACTGCCGAGCTGGCGCGCTTCGACGCCGAGATGGGATCCGAGATCGCCCCGTTCGGTGCGATTCTGCTGCGCTCGGAGTCGGCTGCTTCGTCTCGCATCGAGAACCTGACCGCCTCGGCACAGTCGGTCGCGCTGGCCGAGTTGGGGGACACCACGAAGCGCAACGCGACCGAGATCGTCGCCAACACGAGTGCGATGACCGCGGCGATCGCGCTCGCCGACCGACTCGATGCCTCGGCGATCCTCGCCATGCATGCCGCTCTGCTCGAACGGCACGATCCGACGATCGCTGGCAAGTGGCGCAGCGCGCAGGTCTGGATCGGATCGAGCAATTACGGGCCCCACACCGCGAGCTTCGTCCCGCCGCACCACACGAGGGTCGTGGCCGCGATCGACGACCTCGTGCGGTTCATGCAGCGAGACGACCTGCCGGTGCTTGCACAAGCAGCCATCGCACACGCCCAGTTCGAGACGATCCACCCGTTTCCCGACGGCAACGGCCGAACCGGGCGCGCCATCGTGCACTGCTTGCTCCGGGGCAAGCGCCTCACCCGCAACGTGACGGTTCCGGTGTCGGCCGGGCTCCTGACTGACATCGAGCGGTACTTCGACGCGCTCACCGCGTACCGTGGCGGTGACACTCAGCCGATCGTGGAGCGCTTCGCAGAGGCGGGCTTCGACAGCGTCGTCAACGGACGCCAGCTCGTCACTGAGCTCCGGGACGTCCGCGATGAATGGAGCGACTCGATCACCAGCCGACGTCAAGCGACCGTCTGGCGAGCGCTCGACGTCGTCTTCCGACGTCCGGTGCTCGACAACGCGCTCCTGCAGCGCGAGCTCGAGGTGTCGGCAATGGGCGCCGAGGCTGCGATCAACGAACTCGTCGAGATCGGGGCGCTGCAAGAGATCACGGGTGGTCGACGGAACCGCCGATATGCCGCGATTGCGGTGCTTGCGGCCCTCGATGCGTTCGCCGAACGCGCCGGACGCCGGATGCCATGACAAGCCCGCCGATCAGGGCCTCCGTCAGGTGCCGACGTAGGCCGCGAGGTGCTCGCCGGTGAGGGTGGAGCGAGCGGCGACGAGGTCGGCAGGGGTGCCCTCGAAGACGATCCGGCCGCCGTCGTGGCCGGCGCCGGGGCCGAGGTCGATGATCCAGTCGGCGCGCGCCATGACCGCTTGGTGGTGCGCGATGACGATGACCGACTTGCCGGAGTCGACGAGCCGGTCGAGCAGGCCGAGCAGCTGCTCCACGTCGGCGAGGTGGAGGCCGGTGGTTGGCTCGTCGAGGACGTAGACGTCGCCCTTCTCGGCCATGCGGGTGGCCAGCTTGAGCCGCTGCCGCTCGCCGCCGGACAACGTGGTGAGCGGCTGGCCGAGGCTGAGGTAGCCGAGCCCGACGTCGGCGAGCCGGTCGAGGATGGCGTGCGCGGCCGGCGTGCGTGCCTCGCCGCCGCCGAAGAACTCCTCGGCCTCGATCACCGACATCGCGAGCACCTCGCTGATGTCGCGGCCGCCGAGGTGGTGGTCCAGCACCGATGCCTGGAACCGCTTCCCCTCGCACTCCTCGCAGGTGGTGGCGACGCCGGCCATCATCGCCAGGTCGGTGTAGATGACGCCGGCGCCGTTGCAGTTGGGGCAGGCGCCCTCGGAGTTGGCGCTGAACAGCGCCGGTTTCACGCCGTTGGCCCTCGCGAACGCCTTGCGGATCGGGTCGAGCAGTCCGGTGTAGGTCGCCGGGTTGCTCCGTCGCGAGCCGCGGATCGCGCCCTGGTCGATCACCACCACCCCGTCGCGGCCGGAGACGGAGCCGTGGATCAGCGAGCTCTTGCCGGAGCCGGCGACGCCGGTGACGACACAGAGCACCCCGAGCGGGATGTCGACGTCCACGTCTTGGAGGTTGTGCGTCGACGCGCCCCGGATCTCCAGCGTGCCGGCAGACGAACGTACCGATTCCTTGAGGGTCGCCCGGTCGTCGAGGTGGCGGCCCGTGATGGTGCCGCTGGCCCGCAGCCCCTCGACGGTCCCCTCGTAGCAGATCGTGCCGCCCGCCGTACCCGCGCCGGGGCCGAGGTCGACGACGTGGTCGGCGATCGCGATCGTCTCCGGCTTGTGCTCCACGACGAGCACGGTGTTGCCCTTGTCCCGCAGCTGCAGCAGCAGGTCGTTCATCCGCTCGATGTCATGGGGGTGCAGGCCGATGGTGGGCTCGTCGAAGACGTAGGTGACATCGGTGAGCGACGAGCCGAGGTGGCGGATCATCTTGGTGCGTTGTGACTCTCCCCCGGACAGGGTTCCCGACGGCCGGTCGAGGGAGAGGTAGCCCAACCCGATCTCCGCGAACGAGTCGAGGAGGTGTTGCAGTCCGGTGAGCAGCGGGGCCACCGACGGCTCGTCGAGGCCTCGGACCCAGTCCGCCAGGTCGCTGATCTGCATCGAGCAGACGTCAGCGATGTTCTTCCCCTCGATCTTCGACGACCGCGCCTCCTTGCTCAGTCGGGTGCCGTCGCAGTCGGGACAGGTCGTGAACGTCACCGCCCGCTCCACGAAGGCGCGGATGTGCGGCTGCAGCGCGTCGACGTCCTTGGAGAGGAACGACTTCTGGATCGTCGGAACCAGCCCTGCGTACGTCAGGTTGATCCCGTCGACCTTGATCTTGGTCGGCTCCTTGTGGAGCAGGTCATGCAGCTCCTTCTTGGTGTACTTGCGGATCGGCTTGTCCGGGTCGAAGAAGCCGCAGCCGCGGAAGATGCGGCCGTACCAGCCGTCCATGCTGTAGCCCGGGATCGTGAGCGCACCCTCGTTGAGCGACAAGCTGTCGTCGTACAGCGCAGACAGGTCGAAGTCGGTGACCGAGCCCATGCCCTCGCAGCGCGGACACATGCCGCCGAGACGGGTGAAGGTCGCCTTCTCGGTCTTCGTCTTGCCGGCGCCGCGCTCGATGGTGATCGCACCGCTGGCCCTCACCGAGGGGACGTTGAACGAGTACGCGTTGGGCGAGCCGACGTGCGGCTGCCCGAGTCGGCTGAAGAGGATGCGCAGCATCGCGTTGGCATCGGTGGCGGTGCCGACGGTCGAACGCGGGTTGGAGCCCATCCGCTCCTGGTCGACGATGATCGCCGTCGTCAGGCCGTCGAGCACGTCGACCTCGGGCCGCGCCAGTGTCGGCATGAAGCCCTGCACGAAGGCGCTGTAGGTCTCGTTGATCAGCCGCTGCGACTCTGCGGCGATCGTGCTGAACACCAGCGAGCTCTTCCCGGAGCCGGAGACGCCGGTGAACACCGTCAGCCGGCGCTTCGGGAGCTCGACGCTGACGTCCTTGAGGTTGTTCACGCGCGCGCCCTGCACGCGGATCAGATCGTGGCTGTCGCCAACGTGCAGCGCAGGCGACTGCGTGCCCTTCCTCGTGGCCTTGTTCATCCTGTCTCCTTCTCTTTGGCGGGGCCGTCTTCGCGGTCGCGCCAGCGTCGAGGTTCGGGCAGTGTGACGTCGCCGTAGCCGTTGCAACGCACCTCGGTCGGTCGCAGCTCGAACAGCACGTAGCGATCCGCGGGGTCGTAGCTGGCGGCGGCGAGGACCGTCGCCCGCACGGCGTCGTCGTCGACGGCGTGCCCGGTGCCGCTCACCGACGCCTCACCGCCGGTCCCGGCATTGTCCGGCACGCCGTTGTGGAGGGCGAACCACCCGCGCTCGCGGAGGTCGGCGGCTTTCGGCGACGTCGGCTCCATGAACAGGTACAGCCCGTCGGCGGTGAAGATCGGCGTGACCGGGTGGACCCGGGGCGCGCCGCTCGCCCGCACGGTCGCCAGGTACGACGGCGCCGCCCGCAACCGCTCCCCCACGAACGTTGCCAGCTTCGGTTCGACGGCGGCGAAAGCGCCCCAGGTCGTCATTCTGGGCGGACGACGGTCAGGCCTGCGCGATGCGCACGAGGTTGCCCGAGGGGTCGCGGAACGCGCAGTCGCGCGCTCCCCAGGGCTGGGACACCGGCTCCTGGAGGACCTCGGCGCCCGACGCCCGGACCTTCTCGAACGTGGTGTCGAGGTCGTCGGAGCGGAAGATCGCTGCCTGCAGCGACCCCTGCGTCACGAGCGACAGGAGCGCGTCGCCCTCGGCCTGGGAACGACCGCCGTGCGGCTGGAACAGGACGACGTCGACGTCCTGCCCCGGGGCGCCGACGGTGACCCAGCGGAAGCCGTCGGAGGCGACGTCGTTGAGTACCTCGAGGCCGAGCGCGTCGCGGTAGAAGCCGAGCGCGGCGTCGGGGTCGTGGACGGGGATGAACATTGCGGAGACGGTGACTGCCATGCGACGACCGTAGGTGCACCGACCCGCCGCGTGCTTCTCCGATCCTGCTCGGTGTCCGGCGGGTCGGGCGTCCCGTGCACCGGCACCGCCCTCGTTTCGGAGCCCCGACCGGTTGGCAGCCCTCAGACCGTGACCGCGGTACGCCGCGGCCGCATCCCGATCATGCTCACGCACGACGGAACGAGCTCGAGGTCGCGGTGGTCGCGCGCGCGGTACTGCGACGGCGTCTCGCCGACGATCTCGGTGAAGCGTGAACTGAACGAGCCGAGTGACGTGCAACCGACGGCGACGCAGGTGTCAGTGACCGACATCCCCTGACGCAGAAAGGCCTTCGCGCGCTCGATGCGTCGCGTCATGAGATAGGTGTAGGGCGTCTCGCCATACGCCGCGCGGAACTTGCGCGAGAAGTGCGCGGGCGACATCAGCGCGGCACTCGCCATGGCCGGGACATCGAGGGGCTGCGCGTAGTCGCGGTCGATGAGGTCGCGCGCCCGCCGCAGGTGCACGAGGTCGGCGATCTCCTCCGGCGTCATGACGGCGATGGTACGCGACGGTCGCGGCGGCGCTGTTCATGTCGAGATGAACTGGCGGATGACCGCGCCGACCATGGCGGGATCGCTCTTGTGGGCCATGTGCGCGTGTCCGGCGAGGGTGTGGATGCGAGCGTCCGCGATCGCAGCGCAGGCGTTGTCGGTCGCTTTGGCCAGGTCTGCCGGTGATTCGGAGCCGGCCAGGAGCTTGGTGGGTGCCGTGATCGCGTCGAACTGGCCGGGCCTGAACACCCAGCGCTCCTCGACCTCGCACTCACGTGGCAGGGTCCACGCCGACGCGATGCGGGTCGCCCAGTTGGGGTTCTGGCTGGCGCGCATCGCGGCGATCTCTTCCTCGGAGAGCTCGAGGATCTCGACGAGCACGGCGACCACCGCGGCATCGAGGTCGCCGGCGGCGATCGCTGTCTCGATCGTCTCGATCGAACCTGGTGGGTAGGTCAGGCCCAGGCTGGGTTCGTAGAGCACGAGGTGGTGGACGTTGCTCGTGCGCGCGGCGCCGCCCATCGCGCAGCTGGCGCCGTAGGAGTGGCCGAACAGCGCGACGGGCCCTTCGGCGCCTGCTGCTACTGCGTCGACGACGGCCGCCACGTCGTCGAAGTCCCGCTCGATCGAGTACGGGGCAGTGTCGCCACTGGCGCCGAACCCGCGACGGTCCATCGAGTACGTGGTCATGTCGGTGCGCAGTTCGTCGATGAGCGGGGCCAGGGTGGTGTGGTCGGCGATCGAGCCGTGCACCAGCACGATCGGGGGTCCTTGTCCATCGACCCAGACCGCGAGCGATGTGCCATCTGTTGACTGAACGTCGAATCGGTTCATGGTCTGTCCTCCTATCGGTTGACGGCGGCTCGACGGTCGAGCTCGGCGGCGAACACTGACACCGCGTGGGCGAACTCCTCCGGGCGCTCGACGTAGGTGACGTGGCCACAGTCGTCGAGCTCGATCAAACGTGCGTCGGCCAACGCGGCCGCCAGTCGGTGAGCCACCGTCCGCAGCGACGGGTGACTCGAGCTGCCAGCGATGACGAGCGCCGGACTGTTCACGGCTCGCAGTGCTGCGACGGTGACGGTGAAGGACGGTGAGCGCAGGTCGGTGAAGCCGATGTCAGCGTTGTTGCGGTAGCGATCCTTGCGCCGCTCGTCGATCGTCGACCACAAGCCTGGGCACATGAGGGAGAAGAACGTGTCGACCGCCGCGCGTGGGCCTTCGGCGGCCAGCGTGTGTTCCACCGCCACCAGGTCGGCCATCGCGGCGCGACCGGCATCAGCGTCGAGGCCGAACAGCGGCGGCTCGCTGAACACGGCTCCACGGAGCAGGTCGCCGTGGCGCATCGCCACCTCGACCGCGATGGCGGCCCCACTGCTCGACCCGACGATCAGACACGGCGCCAGATCGAGCGCTTCGATGAGGGCCGCGGCGTCATCGGCGTGCAGCGCGTCGCTGACGGTGGCATTGCCCCAGCCGCTGCGGGTGTGTCCGCGCCGGTCGTAGCGCACGCACGTGTAGCGATCGTCGAATCGGTGAGCCTGATCGGCCCACACGTCGGCGTCGCCGCACATGCCGTGCACGAACAGCATCGTCGGCCCGTGCCCTGTGCGCTCGTAGTAGAGGTTCGTGTCGTTGACGTCGATGGTCGGCATGGTCGGCTCCTCCTGCTCCTCGGATGATTCCTGCTCAGCAGTGTCGACCGATCGGCGTCGCGGCACATCGGGTGTTCGCCCCATCGCGCGCGCCGGTCAGCGTGTGAGGAGGCCGTTCTCCATGGCGAACAGCGCAGCGCCCGCCCGTGTCGTGACCCCGGCCTTGGTGTAGATGTGCTCGATGTGGTGGCCGACCGTCTTGGGCGTGATCCCGAGCTTGGCGGCCACCTCCTTGTTGGCATGTCCGCGGGCGATCAGTCGCAGGACGTCAACCTCGCGTTCGGTGAGGTTCGCGGGCCGCGCGACGTTCGGCGGGCGGGTCACCTGCCCGGCGGCGGCGAGCACGGCGTCGACTTCGGCACGGCCGAATCGGCCGATGTCGACGTCGTCGAGGAGGCCGGCGGTAGCGTCGGCGGGGCTGAGCGCCGGACGGTGCGGTCGGTCTTCGCCCATCGCGTGGAAGGCGTCGGCAGCGGCGAGCAGGCGAACGCTCGGGGTCAGTTGATCCCCCGAAGCGCCACGGTGGTATCCCGAGCCGTCGGCTCGCTCGTGATGGTGGCCGGCGATGCCGGCGAACGACTCGAGGGGGCCGCACCGGTGGAGCACGCGTTCGGTGAGATACGGATGGAGGCGAACCCGCTCCCACTCGCCGACACTCAGCGGCCCGGCCTTGTCCCAGATCCCTGAGGGCACCCCGACTCGCCCGACGTCGTGCACCAGTGCAGCACGACCCAGCCCGACGGCCGCGGTGTCCGCCATGCCCGCACACAGCGCCGCGTCGGTCGCGAGTCGGGCGACGCCGGCCGAGTGACCACGGAAGTACGGCGACTTGAGGTCGGTGAAGTCCGCGACCGCCGTCAGCGCCCGGTCGAGGTCGTCGATCACGTGTCGGGGCACCGGTTCGGCGTCGAGCACCGCCCCACATGGATCGTCGCCGATATCGGCCAGCCACCGCTCGCCCTCCGCGAGCAGCGCGTCGGTCACCGCCGGGTCGTGGGCTCCACCACGCCGGTCGGTGAGCACCTCCGCTGCCGTCGCCCAGCCCGCGCGACTCCACAGTTCGGCCTCGCGGGCGGCGCTGACGACGCGCACCGCCAACGGCACATCGTCGCCGGCCAGCCCGTCGGGATGGCCCTTCCCGTCCCAACGCTCGTAGGCGTGCCCGAGAGCTGCGCACACGTCGTCGCCGAGCCCGAGACGAGCACCGAGTCTGGCGGCGACCTCGCAGTGTCCCGACAGGCTGCGCTTCTCTGCGCCGGGGTCGGCCATTGCGCGTACGACGCGGCCGACGCGCCGGCGCATGGGCAGATCCTCGGCGAGATGGCGCACGAAGTACCGCATGCCCGCTCCGGTCCGAGCGCCGAGCATCGGCGCCATCGTCGCGTTGAAGACCAGATCGTCGCCGCCCGCCAGCGACGCGGTCTCCGAGGCATCCGATGTGCAGCCCACGAAGCGGAGGAGGGCGACGTAGTACACGCAGGAGCGAGTCGCCACGTCCGCGCCGAGCGCGTCGGCGATGGCCATCGACGTCCAGCACGTGCGTAGGCCATGTTCCATCGGCTGTCCGGTGCCGAGGTCGGTCGCCAGGGACAGCGCGACCGTCAGCTCGGCCAAGCGTCCCGGCGGCTCCGAATCAGCCATGCCAACACTGTTGCAAATCGTGCCGTCTTCCGCGACCTTGTTACCTCGGGGGGGCCGGTGACAACCGGGCGCGTCGCAGCTCGCGCCGCAGGCTGCTGATCGCTGTGCGGGCCGCGTCGTGCTCGCCCGCTCGGGACGAGATCAGGATTCCGAACAGCGCGGCTTGGATGATGCGGGCGCGATCGCCGATGGAGGTGCGCGGGATCTCGCCGGCTCGGGCCGCTCGTGTGAGCGCGGCCACGAGCGCGGACTCGATGCGTTGGCGGTAGCTGCTCGTCCGGTCGGCAACCTCGGGAATCGTGTCGGCGACTTCGACCATGGTGTTGACCATGAAGCATCCGGGCGGCGAGTCCGGTGCCTCGATCACCCCGGCGACCGCCAGAAGGAACCGATCGACATCGCGCAAGCCGTACCGCCCCTGCTCGAGCGCGGCGATGGTCGTCGACATCTCGTGCTCGTATCGGCGCAACGCGGCGTCGAGCACCCCCTGCTTGCTCCCGAATGCGGCGTAGAGGCTCGAGACGCTCAGCCCGGCATCAGCGGCCAGGTCCTCGACGCTCGTCCCCCGATACCCGTGCGTCCACAACGTGGCCTCCAGGGAGGCCGTCGCCGCGTCGAGGTCGAAGCCACGGGGCCGCCCGCGCCGCCCGGTCATCTGCCAGACTCACACATATCGGGAATGAACACTACAGAAGGAGAGTTTCTGAAGCGTCCACTCCCGAATTACCTCTTCACGAAGGTGACCGACATGGCCCGAGCCGAACGAGCACTCACACTCCCTCCACGCACGGAACACGACGACGACCCGCAGATCGCGGCGCTGCTCTCTCAGACCAACGCGAAGCTCGGGATGATCCCGAACATGTACCGCAACATGGCGAACGCGCCGGGTCTGCTCGAGACGTACCTGTTCGGCTACGACGCGTTCCGCTCCTCTTCCGGTTTCACACCGGCAGAGCAGGAGACCGTCCTGCTGGCGATCAGTGTCGAGAACGGCTGCAACTACTGCGTCGCCGCCCACAGCACCATCGCCGACATGTCCAAGGTTCCTGCAGCGATCACCGACGCGCTCCGATCGGGCGACGCGCTCCCGGACGCACGGCTCGACGCTCTGGCATCGTTCACCCGTGCGATGGTGTCGACTCGCGGTCTGCCGACGGCAGCACAGGTCCAGATGTTCCTCGGCGCCGGGTACGGCGAGGACGACATCCTCCAGATCCTCCTCGCGATCGCCGTGAAGACGATCAGCAACTACTCCAACCACCTGTTCCACACCGACGTCGATCCCGCCTTCGCGGCGCGGACCTGGAAGCGCTGAGCGAGATGACCGCCACGATCGACTCCGACACCGACTACCGGATCGACCATCCGACACTGCGAGTGGTGCTCGGTGATCTGAGAATCCCCGACAGCGACCCGAAGCCCGGGGACATGGTCCCGCGGTTCGATCTCGTGACCACCGATGGTCGACGGATCGACAACGACGACGTTCGACGGGACGGACGACCGACGTTGCTCGTCTTCGGCTCCCTGACCTGCCCCGTGACGGAGAGCGCCGGCGACGGCCTCCGAGCGTTGCACGCACGATTCGGCGATCGAGTCCGCTTCGTGCTCGTCAACGTCCGCGAGGCCCATCCCGGCGCGGCCTCCCCCCAGCCGCGCACGCTCGAGGAGAAGATCGACCACGCGATCGCGTTGGGCGCACACCATCGCCTGCCGTTCGAGGTCGCCGTCGACGACCTCGACGGCACACTGCACCGCCACTTCGGGCCTCGCCCGAGCTCCGCCTACCTGATCGCACCGTCGGGCGAGATCCTGTTCCGCGCCCACTGGTCCAACGTCACCGACGCGATCGAGGAGGCGGTCGCTGCCGTCGCGTCCGGGAAGGAGCCGCCGCATCGCCAGGTGGCGCACACCGTACGAGCGATGGCGGCGATGACCGGTCACGCCGACGCGGCCTTCGCCGCAGCCGGCAAGGGCGCATGGCGTGACACGTGGAGGGCAGCACCGCCGTTCGCAGCGATGATCGTCGTGGCCAAGCTGTTCCGCTTCCTGAAGCCTCGTCACCGAGGCGTTGCTGCGATGACCGCCATGGCGGTCGTCGCAGTCGCTGCGGGCTCGTTCGTGATCGCCGCTGTCTGAACGAAGGTGCGTGAACCGCCGTCATCGGCCGTACACGCACCTTCACTCGACTGGTGCGTAGACGACACCAAACGTGCCGGCCCCGGTATGGGCGCCGACGGACGGGCCGACCTCGTACATCGTGACGTCCACGATGCCGGGCCCGGGTGCGAGCCGCTCGATGAGCAGCGCAGCGACGTCGTGGTTGACCGCATGGCCGACGCCGACACGCAGCGGCTGCTCGCCGGCGATTCGGAGCGTCCCTTCGACCATGACGTCGACCGCAGCGTCGATGTCGATCACCCTCTGGTACTCCTCGAGTCTGCCATCGAGGAGAAGGAGGACGGTCGTCGCGGTGAGCTCACCGTCGACGGCGACGAAGCGTCCTCCGCGTCGTGCGACCTCGGGGACGCCCACCACGAAGAGGCTCCCCGTTCGACGGGCGGTCTCGCGAGCGACCGCTGCGGCGTCCTCGATGGGTGCACCTCGCGTCAGCTCTTCCGCAGCGGACCAGACTGCGAGGGCAACGGGAAACGAGGCCACCCCGGTGTCGACGATGGTGACCGGGATGTCGACCAGTTCGGCTGCGACGGTGGCGGACGCGACGGTCGCCGAATAGGCGGCTCCCGTGTGCACCGACAGGACCGCCTCCGCGCCTGCCGAGGCAGCTGACTGATAGGCGTCGACGAAGGCGCCGGGTGAGGGTGTGGCCGTCGTGACGACCGCTCCGCGCGTGAGTCGTTCGTAGAACTCGCCGATCGCGAGGTCGACGCCCTCGGCGTGATCGCGCCCGTCGATCGTGATCGTGAGCGGAACGACGACGATGCCGTAACGGGTCTGCAGCGAGGCCGGCAGCATCGAGGCGGAGTCGGTGACGATGGCGATCATGCCGGGATCCTCGCGGCGCGGAACTTGGCCAGGATCATGGTCGCGCCGGCGAGGGCGAAGAGCGGAAGGCCGCCGGTGGGGCTCGGCCCCCACGCATTCGGCAGTCCGCGACGCCACCAGACGAACGCGGCGGCGACCCATGTAGCCGACGAGATCCAGATCGTGCGCTCGGCGTTGCGAGCAGTCGCGGCCGCGGTCGCGGCGACGGCCGCGTCGATCGGGAAGTACACCGGGAAGACCGCGGCGCACGCCCCGGCTGACGTCGCGACGCCCTTGCCGCCGCGTCCGCCCGACCAGACGGGCACGATGTGCCCGGCGATCGACGCGGTTGAAGCGGCATAGGCGCCTGCCGGGCCGGCGATGGCGCGTCCGATGACCCCGGCGGCTGCTCCCTTGGCCATGTCGGCGCCGAGTACGGCGGCGCCCCAGCGGCGACCGAGCACCGCAGCGGCGTTGAGCGCCCCTGGGTTGCCGCTGCCGGCCGCCCGTAGGTCGTTCGCTCTCGTTCTAGCCAGGCGGGTCGCGATGTCGGCCGACGGGATCGAGCCGGCGAGGTAGCCCGCAGCGGTGGCCAGAAGTGTCGGAGTGAGTCGGTTCATGTCCCTCGGGGGTGTTTGCGGCGTGGATGCCAGCCGTGTCAGGCGATGCCGTGGGCTACCAGGTCGAACCCTACGCAGGCGGGGCGGGCGCGGTCGTCGCGATGGGCTCGTGGCGACGGGCGGCGCGGGCTCGCCCGACGAGCGCTGCGACGATGGCGACAGCGGCGAGCGCGAGACCGGCTCGCAGTGCGAAGGCCGGGGGGTCGTCAGGGACGATCGTGCGTTGCAGCCAGGCCTGCAGCTCGACGGCCCGGTCGACGACCGGGTCACCGGTCGCGCCGTCGAGGACGCGGATCTCGTACCAGCCGTAGTAGGCGACGTAGGCGCCGGCGATGACGAGGAGTCCACCGGCGAGGCGATTCATCTTGGGGAGGAGGTTGCGGAACTGGTGGACGACCCCCGACTTCGCGAGCGCGACGGCGACGGTGAGGATCGCGACGATGATCCCCATCCCGACGCCGTAGGCGACGAACACGCTGAGTCCGCTCAGCCAGCTCTCGGAGCGGAAGGTGCTCGTCGTGACGGCGAGGAACGGTCCGACCGTGCACGACAGCGACGCGATGGCGTAGGAGACGCCGAACAGGAACATCGAGGGCAGCGTGCCGTCCTGCCCGCCTCTGCTGAGCTTGGGGAGGCGCAGCAAGAGCTGGCGGCCGAGTAGGAGTGCTACGCCGAGTCCGACGAGTCCGAGCCCGCTCACGACGGTGACCCACGGCAGGTACTGCTCGATGCGGAGCGCGAAAGGGCTGACGATCAGCCCGAACGCGCCGAAGACCAGGACGAACCCGGCCGTGAGCACGGCGGACACGGCGAGCGCCCGCGCGACGGCACCCGTACGTGATTCGCGCTGGTCGAGCCCGACGAACGCCGACAGGTAGGCGGGCAGCAGCGCGAACCCGCATGGGTTCACCGTGGCCGCCATACCGGCAGCGAGGGCGAGCGCGTATGGGCCGTTCACGTCGCGAGGAGCTCGTCGACCCGTTCGGCGAGGGCGTCGCCGCCCATGCCACCGACGAACACGTCGATCTCACCGGTGTCGTCGATGAACGCGTACGCGGGTTGGCCGTACACGCCGAACGCGCTCCAGACGCTGCCGTCGAGGTCGGCGAGGTGGGTCAGCGATCCGGTGCCGGTGTCGTCGACGAACGCCCGCATCGCATCGAGCTCCCCGCGGCCGGGGACACCGACGAAGCTGACCTGGTCGGCGTACCGCTCGGCGATCTCCGCGACCTCGGGCGCCTCGCCGCGGCAGATGGTGCACCACGGCGCCCAGAACCACACCACCGCGTCGGTGCCGGCCAGCGCGGCGCCGTCGAAGGTGCTGCCGTCCAGTGCCGTGGTCGTCGAGAAGACCTCGGCGAAGGCCGCCCCTGCCTCGTCGACGGGTTCGGCACTGGCGGCGGACTCGGTCTCGGCGGCCTCGTCCACAGGGGCGGAGACCGGTGCGGGCTCGGACGCCGCCTCGTCGTCGCTACCGCAGGCAGCGAGGACGAGGCTGTCGGAACGAGACCGGCTGCGGCGCGCCGGCTGAGGGGTCGTCGGGACGGACGCATATGGACGAAACACGGTCCGACCGCGGCGACATTCCCGAAGCCCGGCATCGAGCCGATTCGGGAAGTCGCGGTCCTTGCCGTCGGGTTTCACTGGCATGGCTGCTGCTCCCTCGTCCCGTCGCCGGCTCGCAGCGCTCGTGGCCCTGGTCCCGCTGCTCGCCGCCGCCTGCGGTGGGGCCGACGACGACGCCGCTCCCACGGTCGCCACGACCCCCGCCACGACCCGCGCAGATGCTCCGGCGACCGAGGTGCCCGAGCGCTCGGAGGCGAACGGGGGTCCGATCACCGTGCCGCTCGTGGATCCGTCTCCGCCCGACGTGATCGTGTCGGGCCTGTCGATCGCCCGCGGCGGTTCTGGCGACGGTGCGCCCGAGCCGCTGGTGAACGTGATCGAGATCATCAGTGGTGGACCGCCACCCGACGGCATCCCGTCGATCGACGAACCGGTGTTCCTGCGCGCCGTCGACGTCGACTTCCTGGCGGAGAACGAACCCGTGCTCGCGTTGGAGATCGATGGTGACGTCCGCGCCTACCCGGTGCAGATCCTGATGTGGCACGAGATCGTGAACGACACCGTCGACGGCGTGCCCGTGGCGGTCACCTACTGCCCGCTGTGCAACTCGGCGCTCGCGTACGACCGCCGCATCGACGGCCGGGTCATGGAGTTCGGCACCTCTGGGCTGCTGTGGAACTCGGCGCTCGTGATGTATGACCGCCAGACCGAGACGTTGTGGAGCCACTTCACCGGGCAGGGCATCGTCGGTGAGCTGACCGGCCTGGAGCTCGCGGCGTTCCCGGTGGCGACGGTGCCGTGGGGGGTGTGGCGTGACGCCAATCCCGGCGGGCTGGTGCTGAGTCGCGACACGGGATTCGACCGGGAGTACGGACGTAACCCATATCCCGGCTACGACGACGTGAACAGTCAGCCCTTCCTGTTCGAGGGCGAGGTCGACGGTCGCTACACGGCGATGACCCGCATCGCCGGAGTCGAGCTCGATGGTGAGGCCGTGGGCGTCCCGCTCGTCGCGTTGCAGGACGAGCGCGTCGTCGCCGCCGAGCTCCGTTCCACCGACCTGGTGTTCTTCTGGCAGCCCGGCACGGCCTCCGCGCTCGACGCCGGCAACGTCGCCGGCGGCGACGACATCGGTGCGACCGGTGCGTTCATCCCGGAGGTCGACGGCCAGGCGCTCACGTTCACCGCGACTCACGGCGGCTTCGTCGACGATCAGACCGGGACGACCTGGAACCTGCTCGGCCAGGCGGTCGACGGGGCGCTCGCCGGGACGCAGCTCGCGGCCGTGCCGCACGTCGACACGTTCTGGTTCGCGTGGTCGGCGTTCCGACCCGACACCGTCGTCGTCGAGCGCTGAACTGTGAGGGACGTCGTGTTCCCTCGAACCGGTGGGGGGT
Organism: Acidimicrobiia bacterium; assembly: GCA_050248955.1. GTDB lineage: Bacteria > Actinomycetota > Acidimicrobiia > Acidimicrobiales > Ilumatobacteraceae > JBFWRK01. The sequence continues at coordinate 217,671 of JBFWRK010000004.1, read as the reverse complement.
CCACTCGCTCGCGGGTGGCGGGAATCCTCGGCCCGGCGCACCGGGTTCCGTGCCCGACCGTCGTTCGACGGTCGTGTCGCATCCACGTCCCGGAGGTTCATCCCATGCATCAGGTCTGCTCGACTCTGAACCGCGCCCGTCCCGTCGCCCCGCTCGTCCTGCGGGTGGTGATCGGCGGATTGTTCATCTGGCACGGCATCGACAAGTTCGACGTCGGCATCTCGATGATCGAGGACATGTTCACGATGTGGGGCGTGCCGGCTCCCGGTCTCACCGCGCCGCTCACGGCAGTCGTCGAGATCGTCGCCGGCATCATGCTCGTGCTCGGCGTCGGTACCCGCATCGGCGCGATGGCGCTCAGCGTCGTGTCGATCGGCGCGCTGCTCTACGTCAAGCAGGACCTCGGCATCATCTCGAGCGAGCCGATGCCCGGCGCCGAACTCGACCTCGCGCTGCTCGGCGGTCTGATCGCAGTGATCGTGCTCGGGCCCGGCCCGATCTCGCTCGACGACCGGCTCGGCATCGAGCCCCGCGAGACCGTCGCACCGCGCGAGCCAGCGCTGGTCTGAGCGAGGGTCAGCGGCCCTCCCGGCGCGCGTGAGTCCTCGTGCGCGTCGGGAGGAAGCGCCGTAGCGACAGGCGGTGCTTGACGACGGCGGTCACACGTGCAGCCTGGCCGCACATCGGGCAGCGCTCGACGTGCAGCGCGACGCGACGATCGAGCTCCGCGTCGGCGAGCTCACCGTCGACGTGGGCGTCGAGGTACCGCCGGTAGCGCAGGTGCTCGATCCGTCCCAGCATCGACATGGGTAGAGGAACCCGCCACACCGTCGCGCTCTTCCCGGGAATGCCGACACCGACACGTAGGGTTTCCGACGCGTGCGACAGCCAGCCGCCGACGACACCGCGTTCGAGCAGTACGTGCTACCCGAGATCGAGGTGTTGTTGCGCGTCGCCCACTCGCTGACGCGTGACCACGCCGAAGCCGAGGACCTCGTCCAGGACACCTTGCTCCGCGCCTACCGTGGCATCGCCGGCTTCGACGGGCGCCACCAGCGAGCTTGGCTGCTCACGATCCTGCGCAACACGCACATCAACCGCAACCGCCGCCGCCGCCCGGAACTGCTCCGCGACCCCGACACGGCCACCGAGCGTCTCGCCGTTGCCGAGGATCGCACCGACGCCATCGTCGATGACGACCTCGACATCGAGATCGTGCGGGCCCTCAATTCGCTCGACGAACCGTTTCGGCGGGTTGTCGAGCTCGTCGACATCGACGGTCTCACCTACGCCGAAGCGGCGGAGGTCCTCGACGTGCCGGTGGGCACCGTCATGAGCCGGTTGCACCGCGCTCGATCCCGCATCCGTGACCGACTCGACCGGGCCGGTCTCGCACCCAGGAGCTCGATGTGATGAAGAAGTGGGTCATGAAGCTGCTCGGGCGCACGCCGCCGGGCGGCATGGACTGCCACGAGGTGGGCGCGCTGTTGCAGCAGTACCTCGACGGGTACATCGACGCCGAGCGGGCGCGTCGCATCGAGGCGCACCTCGAGGAGTGCCGTCGCTGTGGCATGGAAGCTGAGACGTACGAACGGATCAAGTCGACGCTGGCCGCCCACCGGCCCGAGGTGCCACAAGAGTCCGTCGACCGCCTGCGGGAGTTCGGCGAGCGCCTCGTCCGGGGCGAGGACCCGACGCCGGAGCGAGACGAACGATGAGCGCCCGTCAGTCGGTGCCGGCCTGGTCCACCTCGATCGATGCCTGCCGGCTCATCCTGCGCGGCGTCACGTTCCAAACGGGCATCCGGGTCGCGCTGGTCGTCGGCACCGTCCTGACGTTGGTGAACCAGGGTTCGGTGATCGCCGGCGGCGACGCCATCCCGGTGACGTGGGTCCGGGTCGGCGTCAACTACCTGGTGCCGTTTCTCGTCTCCAGCTTCGGCTACCTCGCGCCGTTCCGGGACCGCGGCGACGCTCAGCCGGCGGGCTGAGCTCGGACCGGTCTGGCCGTGAGCCCGGCCGACGCGCCGAAGAACTGCAGCGCCGCCTGCTGCATCGCCACCGCCCACGTCGGGTAGGCGTGGGTGGTCTGCGCGAGGCGACCGACGAACATGTTGGTCTGCATCGCCAGCGCCGCCTCGTGGACGAGGTCGCCACCGGTCGGGGCGACGACCGTGGCACCGACGAGGCGACCGCCGCCGAGGTGACCGACCACGTGCTTGGGCGCGGCGATCAACTTCACGAAGCCGGCCTCGGCGCCGGTTGCGACGGCCCGGTCCACGTGCTCGAGCGGCAGGTACGCGACCCGCGCCTTCGGATGGGCGGCGGCGGCCTCGGCCTCGGTCAAGCCGACCCGCCCGACCTCGGGGGTGGTGAACGTCGACCATGGCACGTTCGTGGGGTCGAAGCGGAACGCCCGGACCTTGGCGACCTTGGAGAGCGCGTTCGCCGCGGCGACCCAGCCCGTTCGCCCGGCGGCGTGGGTGAACTGGAGCCCGCCGGTGACGTCGCCGACGGCCCAGATGCCGTCCACGCGGGTCGCCATCGTCTCGTCGACCACGACGGCGCCGCGCTGGTCGACGGCGACGCCGATGTCCTCGAGGCCGAATCCTCGTCCCGACGGCGTGCGGCCGACGGCGACCAACAGCTTCGCGGCGGCGACCGACGTGCCGTCGTCGATGTGCACGCAGACGCTGCCGGCGTCGAGTCGCTCGACCCGTTCGACCCGTGCGCCGACTCGGATGTCGACGCCGTCTGCAGTGAGGGTCTCGGCGATCACCGCGGACGTCTCCGGTTCTTCGCGTTCAAGGAGACGATCGAGTGCCTCCACCAGCGTGACGCGTGTTCCCAGCCGGGCGAACGCCTGCGCCATCTCGCAGCCGATCGCCCCGCCGCCGAGGACGATCATCGATTCGGGCCGGCGGTCGAGATCGAACAGCGTCTCGTTGGTGAGCGGCGCCGACTCCCGCAGGCCGGGGATCGGGGGCACGGTAGGTCGGGCGCCGGTCGCGACGACGAACCGCTTCGAGCGGATCGCCCGGCCGTCCACCTCGACCGCTGTCGGGGACGTGAAGCGGGCGAACCCGTCGATCACGTCGATTCCAACATCGGCGAGGGCAGGGGCATCCTCGGTGACGGCGATCCGCGCGACGGCGCGGTGGACCCGCACCATGGCCTCGTCGAACCCGACGCCCGACGATGCCGCAGCGAGCAGCGCCTTCGACGGGAGGCATCCGGTGAACGTGCAATCGCCGCCGACCGGTCCGTCCTGCACGATGACCACGCTCGCGCGTCGGCGTCGAGCTTCCCGCGCGGCGACGAGCCCGCCGGCACCACCGCCGATCACCACGACGTCGTACGAACGAGTCACGTCACCGAGAACCCGGCCGGACGCGGCGCCATTCCGTCGATCGGAGCACTCTTCTCAGCGCTGGCCTCACTGGCCGTGGAGCTCGCGGACGGCGTCGACGATCTCGGAGACCGGCGGACGCTGGTCCGGGCCGGACGGGAGCCAGACCCGATGAAGACGGCCAGAGCGGTCGACCACCGCGTCGGCACCGAGCTGGCGTGTGTCCTCCTCGGGGCGGCGCAGACGCCGGCCTCGTCGGACCAGCCGTACGTACATGGCGAGCGTGCCGGGTGACCACACCTGGCGGAGCGATCCACGCCCGGCGCCGAGCAATCGGTAGACGGAGCGCTCGGTGTCGGCCAGCAGCGGCACATCGGCCGCCTCGAGTCCGAGGTGCCGGCGGTACGCGGCGAGGCGCGCCGGTGCGTCGGCGAAGGTGACGACGACGAGGAGGGCGTCACCGAGCTCGGCCTGGTGGTCGCGCACGGCGACCACGTGCTCCTGGCACGGCAGTCAAGCGAGGTGCCGGTGCAGCACCAGCACCAACGGACGACCGCGGTGGTCGCTGAACCGCCATGGGCGTCCTTCGTGATCGACGAGGGCAACGTCGGGGAGTACGTCGCCCTCGCCGATCACGTGCTCGGTCATGCGAGGTCCCGCAGGGCGTCCTCGATGCCCCGATGGAAGGTGGGGTAGGCGTAGATCATCGAGCGCAGCTCCTCGATCGGGGTGCGGGCGTGCACCGCCAAGGTCAGCAGACCGAGGACCTCGCCACCATTCGGCCCCATCGACGTCGCGCCCACGAGCACGCCGCGATCGCGGTCGGCAACGACCTGGATGAACCCCTCGTTGCCCGTCTTGTGCAACCAGCCACGTGCGGTCGACGGGACGAGGGTGCGTCCGACGGCGACGTCGATCCCGGCGTCGCGGGCTGCCTGGGCGCTGAGGCCGACGGAGCCGACCTCGGGATCGGTGAACGTGACCCTCGGCAGGGCGGCGTAGTCGGCAGGGGTGTGCGGCTCGCCGAGGATGTCGGCAGTCGCGATCTTGGACTGGTACATCGCGACGTGGGTGAACGCACCCTTGCCGGTCACGTCGCCCACGGCCCAGACGCCATCCGTCACCCGCTGATGATCGTCGACCGGCAACGCCCGGGCGGTCGCCAGGTCGCCGCCGAGGACGTCGGCGCCGATGCCGGCGAGGTCGACGCGCCGCCCGGTCGCCACGAGCAGCTGCTCGGCGACCAGCTCACGGCCGTCGGCCAGGACGATCCGGAACTTGCCGTCGTAGGACACCCGGCTCGCGGCGGTGCCGGTGATCACGTCGATGCCTTCGCCGCGGAGGACTTCCGCGAGCAGCGCACCCGCCTCGGGTTCTTCGAGTGGGAGCAGCCGGTCGGCCGCCTCGACGACGGTCACGTCAACGCCGAAACGGGCGAAGACCTGTGTGAGCTCGGCACCGATCGCGCCGCCACCGAGGACGACCAGCGAACCAGGCAGCTCTTCGACCTCGATGGCCTGGCGGTTGGTCCAGTACGGCGCCTCGGCCAGACCGGGGATCGGGGGGATCGCGGCGGTCGTGCCGGTCGCCACCACCACGGCGCGGGTGGCCCGGTAACGGTGGCCGTCGACCTCGACGGAGTCGGGAGCGACGAGACGTCCGCGGCCACGCACGAAGGTGCCGCCCTTGCCGACGAACCGGTCGACCGCGACCGTGTCGTCCCAGTCGTCGGTGGCCTCGGCCCGGATCCGGGCGGCCACCGGAGACCAGTCGGGGGTCACGCTCGACGACCCGGCCATGCCGGGGATGCGACGAGCCTCGGCGAGGAGGTGCGCGGCGCGGATCATCATCTTCGAGGGGATGCAGCCCCAGTACGGGCACTCGCCACCGACCAGCCCGGCGTCGATGCCGACGACCGAGAGCCCGGCGGTCGCAAGGTTCCCGGCGATGTCCTCACCCCCGGGACCCATCCCGAGGACGACCACGTCGACCGTCGTCTCGGCGTGCACGGTCGCGTCGTTCACGCTCACGCGGCACCCCGATCACTCGAAGCGGCGAGGGACGAGGCGATACGGACGAGCTGGTCGAACCGCCGCTTGCTCGGCAGACCGATCTCACGGTCGGTCTCGTGGCCGTCGGCGTCGAACACGATGATCGTCGGGATGCTCATGATGTCCAATGCCGCGGACACGCCGGGACTCTGGTCGACGTTCACCCGGACGAAGCGGAGCGTGTCGCCTTCGTGTTCGGTCGCCCGGGCGTCGAACATCGGGTGGAGGGCCTTGCACGGGCCGCACCACGGTGCCCAGAAGTCGGCGATGGTGACGTGGTCGTCGAGGGCTCCGAAGAAGGTGGTGTCGTCGAGATCGGTCACTGCTGCGGCGTGATCCGTCGCATGCGCCGCCGGCGCGGCCGATCCGGTGGGAGCTTCCTCGCGTCGGAACCGGTCGAAGAACGAGCGCCGGCGGGCGCCCTTGCCGGCGTCTTCGATCTTCACGCCGCGCCAGAACGCGATTCGGCCCTCGATGCTGCTGGCGGCGGACGACGGCGTCGGGTAGTACCAAGCCGCGTCTCGGTTCACCTGGCCGTCGACCTCGAGCGAGTAGTACGACGCCCGTCCCTTCCACGGGCAGATCGTGGTGGTCGTACTCGGGACGACGAACTCGTGGTTGACGGAGTCGTGCGGAAAGTAGTGGTTGCCCTCGATGATCACGGTGTCGTCGGACTCGGCGATCACCGCCCCGTTCCAATGTGCTCGAACCATTTCGCAATTGCCCTTCTCGAAGATCGTGTGAACCGGGAAACACGCCGACCGGTCGCACATCTTCCCGACGCGTTCGACGGCGAGCTACGGAGGTCAGGACCGATGCGCGAGAGAGCGTGACGGAGTTGTTCGATCGTCGGTGATCCGGCGAGTCCCGCCGGTGTCAGGTATAGACACGGCACGACATCCCGACCGGCCGCAGCCGGGACGGTTCGGTCGGTGGCCGTTCAGCAAGCTGTCGGGCGAACGACCGCAGACACGTCTCTGACGGGTTCGCGGCTGCGTACGCGATGGACGACCCGGGACGACGGAGTGGTCGAGCGCCGGCGACGGCGACGACGCGTTCATCACGATCGATCTCGGCGAGGAGCGTGACATCGCCGTTGTCACCGTCCTGAGGAATTCGGCGGGAGGCGGTCACTACTCGCGCCGTGGATCGTCCAACCACGGTGACGGTGTACGACGATCCAGGGAGAAACGATGATCACGAACGATGCAGCTACCAGCCCAGCGGAGCGCCCTACCGGTGGATGTGGGAGTCGCGCCTCGAGCAGCTCGGTGGGCACCTCGATTCCATGCCTGATCACGAAGGAGACACCGATGTCCGCTGACCAGTTCCTCACGCTCGAGGGGCGACCGACCGTCCGCGTCGAGCGCACGTACCCACATCCGATCGAGAAGGTGTGGCGCGCCGTCACGACCCCCGAGCATCTTGGCCAGTGCGGCAGTTCGCTGCGGCCGACGACTACGACACGATCGGGCTGCTCACTCGCGGCAAGCGGCCGCGCCGGCAGTTCGAGCCCGATGATGGCGCACTCCGTCTCGCACCGAAGCTCCAGGCGCAGCCGGACGCCCGCTGCGGCGGGCACTGACGCCGCTCACGCGGCGAGCAGGTGCACAGCGGGTGCGCAGGATGGAAGACCGGTTCACTCGGCTGTACGAGTGTGCGGATCGTCCGCGAAGGGCGACAGTGCCTCCGCCGCGAGGACGTCCGACAGCAGCAGCCACGCCTGCTTCCAGGCGGTCTCCGTGCGCTGCGACCACGTCGGGAGGCACTCGCCGGCGGCTCCCATCCACGCGCAACCATCGACGCCGTAGCTGGGGGCGGTGAGCGGGTCGGGCCAGCGCTCCCCGAGCTCACGAGCACGCGCCTCCAGGTGGCTCGGGGCGGACAGCAACCCGACGAGCTCCTCCACAGCGGCGAGGAGCCAATGTGCCCGGACGCCGGCTGCCTCCGGTGTCGGTGCGGCGTGCTCGCCGAGCGCGACGAACCGGCTGGTGAGCCCCGCGAGCAGCGGCGCGCGCCGGCCACGGAGCTCCGACCAGGAGCGCTCCACACTGCTCAGGTCGTCGGGGCTCACGCCACCGCGCTCAAGAGAAGTGGCGCCGGCGGCACGGCGCCGACGGCGGCGAGCTCGGCGAGCACGGCGGTCTGGCGGCTGACGAGCTCGGCGAGCTCGGCGAGCAGGGCACCCACGCCGGCGGGCGACCTGACGGCGACGTGCGGTTCGCGCAGGTGGTGGGCCTCCACGCGGGCCCGGCGGGCAGCCACGCCGGGTTCCACCGCCAGCTCGCGCTCGAGCACTCGCTCGAGGTGCTCGTACTGGCGGAGGGCCGAGGCGCCGTCGCCGGCGGCGAGGTGGCGGCGCATCAGCTCGACGTGCGCGTCCTCGTCGGTCGGATCGAGCTCGGCCAGCTCCCGCCACTCGCCCGCGACTCGCAGCACCTCGAGCCACCGCAGGTGCAGCACTTCACGCCGGTCGTTGGCCCAGTCCTCGTATCGGTCGCCGGGCAGCAGCTCACCGCGGTACCAGCCGAGGGCCTCCTGCGCGACGCGCGGGTCGCCCGTCCCGACGGCGGTCCTGGCGAGCTGTTCGAACCGGATCGCGTCGACCGTCAGCTCGACGTCGGGGAACAGCCATACGACGTCGTCGCGCAGCACGACGGCGTCGTCGCGACCGGCGGCCCGCCGGGCGAAGTGCGCGGCCTTGTGCAGCCGGGGGACCGATCGGGCCGGCGACTCGTCGGGCCAGAGCAGATCCATCACCTGCTCGCGGTGGAGCCGGTGGCCGGGAGCCAGGGCGAGCACCTTGACCAGTGCGGCGGCGCTGCGCCGGGACCAGCCCCGGGTGGCGGTCGGCACGCCGTCCACGGCGACGCCGAAGCCGCCGAGGACCGTGATCTCGATCGGCGCGAGGCCGTTCCGACGGTGACCGCTGTCGTGGCACGTGTCGTCGTGGCGGCGCTGGTGACGGTGCATGGTTTCCTCCGGTGTCGTCCGTCCGTCGGGCGATGATGCGCCCGGACCGGAGTGCTGACATCCGGAGTGACTACGTAGATCGGCCCTGTGCCCGGCGACACGCGCGACTACGTAGGACGCCGGTCACGCATCCAGGGCGGTGGCGAGCTCGGATCGGCCGCTGATCCCGAGCTTGCGGTACACGTGTGCGAGGTGCGTGTCGACCGTTCTCGTCGACAGTCCGAGGTGGTCGCCGATCGCCCGGCTGCTGCGCCCGCCGGCCGCGAGCAGCGCGACCTCACGCTCGCGGGCGGTCAGCGGCTCGACGCCCGCCCCGCGCGCCAGCACCGGCGTGTGCAGGCCCCCGGCCCGATCGGCGAGGTCGACCGAACGCTGCTGGGCGGCGGTGGCGAGCCGGGCTGCTCCGCGGGCGCGATGGAGATCGGCGAGCTCGGCCGCTGCCTCAGCGGCGTGTCCGAGGGCGTCGATGGCCTCGTAGCGGTCGACCACGTCGTGCTGGAGGTCGACGTCGCGGGCGACGAGCGCCAGGGCGTTGGCGGCGTGGATCCCAACGAGTGGTCCGTCGATGCAGCCGGCGAGCACCTCCAACCGGGCGACGGCTTCGCCGGGAACCCCGAGGCGGACCAGGTCGTGGAGCAGGGTGAGCTCGAAGATGTACAGCTCGTCCTGCCGAACCGGTGCGATGGTGCTCCTGATGCGCTCGCGGGCCGACACGAGATCGCCCTGACATGCTTCGAGCCATGCTCGCGCCCGCTCCCGCGTCGCCACCGAGGTCGCCACCGGGCTGTCTCCGACGAGGTCGGCCTGCTCGAGCGCTGCAGCCGCCTCGGCACATCGCCCGAGCAGCAGGTGGCCCTGCGCAACGCCGACGTGGGCCCACACTAGTGCAGCGTGCTGGCCGACCTTCGGCGCCGCCTCCGCCACGTCACGGAACCGCCTGATCGCCTCGTGGGCGCGGCCGGTGTCCCGGGCGACCTCGGCGAGAGACATCTCGAACCAGATCCACGCCCCCAGCGCGCTCGTCGCCAGCGCCCGCTCGGCTGCCGGTTCGAGCAGCTCACGCGCCGCGCGGTAGTGCCCTGCGTAGGCGAGGGCATGGGCCTCGTTCACGAGGTGCTGGGCGATGCCGCGTCGAGCCAGCCAGTCGGGGAGGCCGGCGTGGTCGGCCGCGGCCTGGCGGGCGATCGCTCTCGCTTCGTCGTAGCGCCCGACGCTCAGCAGGCTGGTCGCCACCGCACCGGCGAGTTCGACGCGCGTCCGTGCGGAGGTGACCGAGCCCATCGACTTCGTGATCCGCAGCGCTTCGCCCGGCCGTCCCGCTCCGGCCAGGAGGCTCGCCCGCCGCGCGTCGACGGCGGCGATGGTGTCGGGATCCGTGAGCCGCTCGCGGGCGGCCTCGTGAGCGGCCAGTGCACCGGAGAGATCGCGATCACGGAAGAAGCGGGTGTCGGCGAGGCGCTTGGCGAGGTGCGCGCGACGGGAATCGCTCAGCTCGTCGTCCCACACCGAGGCCACGAGACGCTCGACCTCGTCGAGCGCGCCGCTCATCGAGTGGGCTTCGACGAGCAGCTCGGCCCGTTCGAGAAGGGACAGGTCGGTCGGGTCGCCGGCGCCGGCGAGGCGGATCGCGAGCGTCGGCTCGTGCCCGGCGAGGGCCAACCGGGCTGCCCGCACCAACCGCTCACCGGGGACCTTGCCGCCGGAGGCGACGCGCCAGAGCGCGACCTGCAGGACGTCCTCCCGGCGATGGGCGCCGTGCGCCTCGACCAGGGCGGCCAGTTCGCTCTGGATCCGCCGGAGCCGGAGTGGGGGGAGCCCGGCCCGCAGGACCTCGCCGTAGAGCGGGTGCGCGAGGCGTACAGCCGTCCGTTGCCCGACGTTGACGACGGTGACGAGACCGCTCGCCTCGAGCGACTCCAACGCGGCGCGGCCGTGGGTCTGCTCGAGGTCGGTGAGGCCGAACCGCTCGCAGACGGCGAGCATCTCGAGCACGGCGAGCCCCGCCGGATCCACACCGGCGAGGTGCTCTGCGACGAGCTCGTCGAGTGCGGCCGTGGTGGGAAGCGGGCCGATGAGGTCCCACGACCCACCGATGTCGGCGAGGACGCCGCGCTCGCGCGCGCCGCGCACGAGCTCTGTGAGCACTTGCAGATTCCCGCCTGACAACCGGGAGAGCTCGGCGCGGGCCGTCCCCGACACCGGCCCGTCGAGCGCGCGGTGGAGGAGCGCGCCGAGCTCGTCGGGGTCGAGCGGACCGATCTCCATCCGCACGAGGTGCCCGTCGCGGTGCAGCACGGTGAGCCGGGCCGATGGTGCCCGCCCGGTGCGCACCGTCCCGACCAGGAACACCGTCCTCGCCATGACGAGCGGGACGAGGACGGCGACCGACGTGTCGTCGAGCAGGTCGAGGTCGTCGACGAGGAGCACGAGCCGGTCGTCGCCTGCCAGCCGTCGCAGCTCTGTTCGCGCGGCGTGGAACAGTCCCGTGCGCTCGTCGTCACCGACGCCGAGCTCGTTCGTCAGGTCAGCGGGCAGGAGATGGGCGAGTGCGCCGAGCGGGATCTCCCTGGTCGCCGGGTGACCCACCGCCCGCTCGACACGACGCCCGGCCCGCTCGGCGAGGCGCAGCGCCTCCTCGGCGAGGCGCGTCTTGCCGACACCGGCCGGGCCGTGGAGGACGACGCCGGCTCTGGCAGGGTCGCGGTAGTGCCGGCCCAACTCCTCGAGCTGTGCTGTACGGCCTGTCAGTGGCCACGCTGCGATCATCGGTGATCGGCCACCCGAGCCTCCCTGCTCTCGTCCAACCGCGGGCGAGTGTAGGGAGCGACCGAGGGACGCGGAACTAGGATCCGGGATTCAGCCGATCGCAGGCGTCAGTCGGCGCCCTTCGACGCCGCCTGGAGCAGGGTCTTCATCGCGTTGGCGTCGGCCTTGCGCCGCCCCATCGACTTGATGCTGGTGTCGACGCCGGTCGCCTCTGCACGCAATGCACCGACCGTGCAGCGCTCCTTCGGGCGGTGCTGGAACGGGTCGAACGAGAAGCAGCGCATCGCGTTCTCGTGCGTGATCTTGTTGATGTCCGCTTCCGGGAGGTCCTGCAGGGAGCGCCAGAGCAGTTCGGGCGAGTTCGGCCACGTCGAGTCGGAGTGTGGGTAGTCCATCTCCCACATCGCCCGCTCGAGGCCGACCTCGTGGCGGAGCTTCACGCCGATCTCGTCGTCGATGAAGCACGTCCAGAAGTGCTCGTGGAAGATCTCGCTCGGGAGCTTGCCGCCGAGGTCCGTGCCGGTCCACGCGTGGTGGTGCTTCTGGACGTAGTCCATCCGCTCGAGCATGTACGGCAGCCAGCCCGTCCCGCCCTCGGACATCGCGATCTGCAGCGTGGGGAAGCGCTTGAAGATGCCCGAGAACACGATGTCGGTGACGGCCATCATGCTGTTCGACGGGGTGAGCGAGATCATCACCTCGGGCGGCGCATCGGGGGCCGTGATCGGCACCGACGACGACGAGCCGATGTGGAGGCACACCGTGACGGCGTTGTCGGCACACGCCTTCAGGAACGGGTCCCAGTGGTCGGTGTGGTAGCTCGGGAAGCCGAGCTTCGACGGGTTCTCGGAGAACGTGACCGCGTGGCAGCCCTTCGCGGCGACGCGCTCGATCTCCGCCGCCATCTGCTGCGGATCCCACAGCGGCATGAGCGAGATCGGGATCAGCCGGTCGGGATGGCTGGCGGCCCAGGTGTCGATGTGCCAGTCGTTGTAGGCGCGCACGGCCGCGAGGGCGGCGTCCTTGTCCTCGGCCTTGGCGAAGAACTGGCCGCAGAAGTGGGGAAAGCTCGGGAAGTTGATGCCGGCCAGCACGCCACCGGCGCTCATATCGGCGACGCGGTCGGCGGGCTTGAAGCAACCCGAGCGCATCTGGGTGTACTCCGTCGGGTCGACGTTGTACTCCTCGGGCGGGCACCCGGCGACGGCGTTCAGGCCCACGTTCGGCGCGATCATGCCTTCGAACGACCAGATGTCGCCGTTCTCCGTGTGCGTGTTCTTCGGGGCCCTGCCGGCGAGCCGCTCCGGCCAGTGGCCCTCGAACATGTCGGCCGGCTCGATCACGTGATCGTCGACGCTGATCAGGATGAGATCGTTGAGATCCACGGTGACTCCCCTCGGTCGCGGTGTGGATGCCGACCCTACGAGCGAGTTGACGTATCCGTCAACTCACCCGCCCGCGCGCGAGGGTCGCGAGCGCATCCCGACCGGTGAGTGGGCTGTCGAGGGCAGGTCACCGAACAGACTCACGATCCAGGGCAGGTTCGAGCCGGCCATCATCGTCAGGTAGACGTCGAGCGCCGCCTCGGTCGGCGGGAGGCAGAAGTTGATGCCCCGGCCGCCGGGCCGGTCGACCATCCAGTCGCCGCCGAAGTAGAGCTTGACGATGGTGCCGGCCGAGAAGCCCACTCGCTCCTCGTACGCCAGGATCCAGCGCAGATGGCCGGGCTCGAACACGCCGAGCGAGATCGGCACAGCGAGCGCCTTGGAGAGCTCGATCATCTCGTGCGCTTCCTGGAACCGCAGGCCGTCCGTGTACGTGCGGGTCGGGACGCCCTCGTCGTCGAAGCTCCCGAACGTGGTGATGCCCGGATCGATGGCGAACATCGTGAGGACGCCGGCCTCGGCCATCGGGCGGAGGTGCGCGTTCTCGGCAGCTGCGGTCTTGCCCGTGAGGTAGTCGGTGTAGGTGAGCGCTCCCGGGTGGGCGGCCTGGATGCCCTCCGCCGTCGCCACGAGCGCGGCCGTGGCGACGGCAGTTCAGGACGTGCGGTTCAGGACGTGCGGTTTCAGTCGGTGACGAGGCCGAACAGGCGGTTCAGTCGGTGACGAGGCCGAACAGCGAGTCGCCGCCCGAAGCCACCACCGCGGCTCCGAGACGCCGGCGCCATTCGGTGGTCGTGCCCCACTCGTGCCGCCAGGACCACAGCCGCCGGCTGAGTTGGTGCAGCGGGTACTCGCGGGTGACGCCCATCGCGCCGTGGGCCTGGTGCGCGGCCCGGGTGCCGAGCGTGATCGCGTCGTCGACGACGACGCGCGCCGCGGCGACCGTGATGCCAGGGGCACCGCGATCGAGCGCCCGGAGTGCGATGTCGGCGGCCATCCGCGCCCGGACCGCGCTCTGGGCGGCGGTCACGAGGTGCTGCTGCACCGCCTGGAACGTGGCCACCGGCTTGCCGAACTGGCGTCGCTCGTGGGTGTACGCGACCGTCATGTCGGCCATCGCCGCAAGGGCACCGGCCGCCATGAGGATCCGCGACAGCGCCCCGCGCTGGCGGAGCAGGTCGGCGTCGACGCCGAGCGCGGCGTGCTCGACGTCATCGATGGCCACGTCGGCCACGACCCGGTCGCGGGCCTCGCCGGCCAGGTTCGCCCCGGGTGTCACCGCGACCTGATCAGCGCGCAGCGAGAAGGCGTGGAGCCCGTCGGTGATCGCCGTCGCCACGATGCGGTCGGCGTGGCGTGCCCACGCGACGACGCCGTCGACGCGCAGCCGGCCGCCGCTGATCGTGGCAGCCCCCGACGCGTCGACGACGGTGACCGGGCCGCTGGGCAGCTCGAGACCCGACTCGGCCAGGCACCAGCCACCGAGCATCGCCGTCTCGGCGATCGGCACCGGTGCCGCGAACCGGCCGACGGCGCGCAGGATCGCGGCGAGGTCGTACAGCGAGCCGCCCGAACCACCGGCAGCCTCGTCGATGCCGACCCAGGCGAACCCCTTCTCGGCGAGCGCCGACCAGGTCGCAGCCGACCACCCCGACGTCTCGGCGCGCTCGACCTCGTCCGGCGGGCAGACGTCGCCGAGCAGGCGCTCCACGGTCTCGGCGAGCAGCGGGTCCTCCGTCGTCGTCGTGTCACTCATCGCGCAGCTCCACTCCGGAGCCCCTTCGCGGCCACCGACCGCAGGACCTCGTTCGTGCCGCCGCGGATGGTGAACGACGGTTGCGTGAGCGCCGCAGCGATCAGCAGCCGCTCGAAGATCGAGTCGCCGGCAGCGTTCGGTGCCTCGTCGAGGTAGGCGAGGACGGCGGTGACGACGTCCTGCTCGAAACGGGTGCCCATCTCCTTCACGAGTGACGACTCGACGGCCGGCGCACCGCCCTCGTCGATCGAGCGCGCCACCGACAGCGACAGGTTGTGGAGCACCCAGTAGTTGGCGACGGCGTTGCCGAGCAGGTCGAGGAGCTCGTTCGACGAATCGGCACCGGTGACGTCAGCGGTCTCCCGGCGCAACAGCTCCTCGACGAGCAGGTACGTGCTCAGCCAGCGGTCCGGCCCGCCTCGCTCGTAGGCGAGCTCGGACGTGTTCTGCGACCAGCCGTGGCCGACCTCGCCGAGCACCAGCTCATCGGGCACCGACACCTGGTCGAACACGACCTCGCAGAAGTCGGCGGAACCGTCGATGAACGGGACCGGCGTCGCAACGATTCCGGGTGACTCGAGATCGACGATGAGCTGGGTCATGCCTTGACGCTTGTCCTCGACCTCGTCCCGTGGCGTCGTGCGGCAGAGCACGATGATCCAGTCGTTCTCGTGGGCGGCGGTCGTCCAGATCTTGCGGCCCTCGAGGAGCCATCCGTCGCCGGTCCGGGTCGCCTTCGACGACAACGACGCCAGGTCGCTGCCGCTGTCGGGCTCGCTCATCCCGATCGAGAACGAGAGCTCGCCGCTGCAGATGCCGGGCAGGAAGCGGCGCTTCTGCAGTTCGCTGCCGAACTTGGCGATGACCGGCCCCGACTGCCGGTCGGCCACCCAGTGGTGGCCGACTGGTGCGCCCCAGCGGAGCAGCTCCTCGACGACGATGAACCGATCGACGGCCGAGCGATCGTGACCGCCGTACTCCTTCGGCAGCGCCATGCCCAGCCACCCACGGGCACCGAGCTTGCGCGAGAAGTCAGGGTCCTTCGCCGAGTTCATCCCGAGTCCCGGCGCGAACGAACCGCGTGGCAGTTCGGCAGCGAGGAACTCGCGGACCTCGTCGCGGAGCTGCTGCTCCCCGCTCGTGAGCTCGACGGGGCGGAACTCGATCACGTCAGATGCGTTCGATGATGGTGGCGGTCGCCATGCCGCCGCCGGTGCACATCGTGATGAGCGCCGTGGTCAGGTCGCGGCGCTCGAGCTCGTCGAGGGCGGTCTGGATGAGGATGCCGCCGGTCGCGCCGATGGGGTGACCGAGCGCGATCGCGCCACCGTTCACGTTCACCTTCTGCGGATCCAGACCGAGGTCGCGGATCGTCTTCAGCGGGACGGCCGCGAACGCCTCGTTGATCTCCCACAGGTCGATGTCGTCGATCGTCATGCCGGCCCGCTCGAGGCACTTCTTCGAGGCCGGGCCGGGAGCCGTCAGCATGATCACCGGCTCGGCGCCGGAGACCGCGCTCATCACGATCCGCGCCCGAGCCGTGAGGCCGTGCGCCTTCGCGTAGTCGGGCGAGGCGAGCAGCACGGCGCTGGCGCCGTCGACGACGCCGGACGAGTTGCCCGCGTGGTGCACGTGATCGACGTGATCGACCTGCGGGTAGACGTCCTTGCACATCTCGTCGAAGCTCTTGTCGTAGCCCTCGAAGATGCGTGTCCCCATGTTGGTGAACGACGCCTGGAGCTTGGCCATGGTCTCGAGCGTGCTGCCGGGCCGCGGGAACTCGTCGACATCGAGCGCCACGGAGCCGTCGAGCGCGAGGATCGGCACGACGCTGCGCTCGAACGCGCCTTCCGCCATCGCCTTCGCGGCGCGGGCCTGGCTCTCGACGGCGAAGGCGTCGACGTCCTCGCGGCCGAAGCCTTCGATCGTGGCGATGAGGTCGGCCGAGATGCCCTGCGGCACCAACGGGAACGTCTCGCGCAGCTTGGCGTTGCCCGACGCGAAGTCGGGTGGCGCGTTGTCGACCGGCCAGCGCGACATCGACTCGACGCCGCCGCCCACGACCAGTTGCTGGTGGCCGGCCTGGATGCCCATCGCCGCGAACGTGATCGCCTGCTGTCCCGAACCGCAGAACCGGTTGAGGGTGAGCCCGGGCGCCTCGACCGGCCACCCCGCGGCCAGCACCGCCATGCGGCCGATGCAGCCGCTGTGGTCACCGGACGGGTTGCCGTTGCCCACGATCACGTCGTCGACGTCGTTCTTGTCGATGCCGGTGCGGTCGGCCAGCGCATTGAGGACCTGCGCCAGCAGCTCCTGTGGATGCACGTCGTGCAGCGAGCCGTTCGCCTTGCCCTTCCCGCGCGGTGAACGAGTTCCGTCGATGATCCAGGCTTCGGTCATGGTGTGCTCCGGTGTGTGGTGGGATGCGTGCGAAGGAACGCTCAGCTGAGCTCGGACATCTTGGTGCGCGGCGTCGCCTTGGACAGCAGGTCGCGCACGATCGCGTCGACCTCGTGCGGGTCGAGCGGTGGGTTGTCGATGTGCGGGCCGCGCCGCCAGCCCTCGGCGATGCCGAGGATCTGGCCGGAGGACTCGATCACCTGACCGGTCACGTCCGCCGACAGGGGAGAGGCGAGCCACGTGATGACCGGCGCGACCCACTCGGGCCCGAAGCGCTCGAGCATCTCGTCGGGGAGGCCGAGGTCGGCCGTGAGCCGGGTGAGCGCGCCCGGAGCCACGGCGTTGGCGGTGACGCCGTAGCGGGCGAGCTCTTCCGCCGCGATCAGCGTGAAGGTGGCGATGCCGGCCTTGGCCGCGCCGTAGTTGGACTGGCCCGGGTTGCCGTAGATGCCCGACACCGAGGTCGTGTTGATCAGGCGGGCGTCGTTCGTCTTGCCCTCCTTCGCGCGGTTGCGCCAGTACTCGGAGGCCACGCGACTCGGCGCCCAGGTGCCTTTGAGGTGCACCTTGATGACGGAGTCCCACTCCTCCTCCGCCATCGAGAAGAGCATGCGATCGCGGAGGATGCCGGCGTTGTTGACCAGCACGTCGAGACCCCCGAAGGTGTCGATCGCGAGCTGCACCATCGCCTTCGCATCGTCGAGCGAGCTGACGTCACCGACGTGGGCAACGGCCTCGCCGCCGGCGGCGATGATCTCGTTGACGACCTCCTGGGCGGGACCGACGTCGGCGCCGGTGCCGTCACGGGCGCTGCCGAAGTCGTTCACGACGACCTTCGCACCCTCGAATGCCAACATGAGGGCGTACTCCCGACCGATGCCACGTCCGGCGCCGGTCACGATGCACACTCGTCCTTCACACATCTTCTCAGTCACGGAGAAGACTGTACGCGCTGCGGTTCGGTTTTCGGAAGTCCAACTGACGATACTGTCAAGTCGGGCGGCGCCGACCGTCCACTGCCGTCCAACCACTGCCGTCCATCCACCGCGGAGGAGCTTCATGTCGATTGCGAACAACCAGGAGTGCGAGGGTCGTGTCGCGCTCGTCACGGGCGCGAGCCGTGGCATCGGTGCGGCGATCGCCGAGCGACTCGCCGAGGCAGGCGCGAAGGTCGCGGTCTCGGCTCGCACGCTGGAGCCGGTCGACAAGTACGAGGGCTCGCTGTCCGAGACGGTCGAGCGCATCCGCGCCGCAGGTGGCACCGTCGTGCCCGTGCAGGCGGACATCTCCAAGCAGGCGGACCGCAAGCGGATGGTCGACGAGACCGTCGAGCAGCTCGGACCGGTCGACATCCTGGTCAACAACGCGGCCGTGACGTTCTACGTCCCGTTCACCGAGTTCCCGGAGAAGCGCTACAACCTGATGTTCGAGGTGCAGGTCCGGGCTCCCTTCGAGCTCGCGCAGCTGGTCGTGCCCGACATGCGCGAGCGGGGGGCCGGCTGGATCCTCAACATCACGAGCCGGGCAGGCGTCCACCCCCAGGGGCCGCCCTTCATGGAGCTCTACAAGCGCGGTTTCACGGTGTACGGGATGGTCAAGGCGGCGCTCGACCGGTTCACGACCGGTCTCGCGGCGGAGGTCTACGACGACGGCATCGCGGTCAACTCGTTGGCCCCGTGGGACAACGTGATCACTCCGGGTGCCGCCGGCCACGATCTCGTCGAGGGCTTCCCGACCGAGGACATCTCGTTGATGGCCGAGGCTGCGCTCGCCCTGTGCAGCGGCGACCCGCGCCGACTCACCGGTCGCATCGCCTACAGCCAGTCGTTGCTCGCGGAGCTCCAGCGCCGCCCACCCCTGCGTTGACGGCGAGCTGACGGCGACGGTCGCCGCGGTGTCGCGCCCGACGTCAGTGGCGGGGCGCTCGGCCGGCGTCGCGGATGCGCGAGTGCATGCGCATCACCGCGCTCTGGCTCACCTCGCCGAGCAGCGTGCCGTCCTGCGCCCACAGCTCGGCGCGCCCGTAGCCGAACCCGTGCGCGACCTGCTGCACGTGCGCGGACAGGAGCACCCAGCGGGTCACGGTGAGATGCCCGACCCGGATCGTGTTGTCGAGGCTGTTCCCGGCGAACGGTGCACCCATCGCGTCGGCGAAGCCGAGCGGCATGAAGTCGCCGATGAACGTCAGGTCGGGAACGGTCATCATGTGATCGCCCTCCCAGCACCTGATCCACAACGCGAACGAACCATCACCCCGTCCGCCGTTCGCTTCGATGTCGTCGAGCTGCCGGCCGCGCGCGAGGCGGAACTCGGCGAGGTCGCCGATGTGCCGCCGCCCGTGTTCGAAGAACCGGTAGTGCGGGCAGTCGTCGGGGTCGGGCACGGCGGGCGGCGCGCACCAGACGCCGGCGAAGTCGAGATCGCGACGACCCAGCGCAGCGTGGGCGGTGAGTATCTCCTTGCCGTCGCGCGAGACCACGCAGCGGGCCTGCGTCGTGTTGTGGCCGGCAACCTCGATCGTCACGTCGATGTCGATCGGTGCGGTGCCGCTGGCGAACGAGAGGTACTGGGCCGTCGCCCAGATCACCGGCCGTCCGGTGACCGCCTCCATCGCAGCCGTGGCCGCGCCCAGACCGGCGCCGCCCTGCAGCGTGCCGGCGGGCGTGAGCAGCAGTGGTGACGGCGTCCACGCGAAGCGCTGCGTGTCGTCGACGGGACCGAGCGCGAAGAGCCCGTTCGTCATGCGTGAACGGAGCGAGCTGATCCGGACGGCCGGGAGCGGGGGACCGAGTGGGTCACGCGGTGCCGTTCGCCGTCAGCGGTAGTTGCCGAACGGCGCCCCAGAGTGCCTGCGCCGACTGGGCGATGACGGCCGAGCGATCGATGGTGTCGAAGTACAGCTGGCTGAAGTTCCAGCTCCGCTCGAGCAGGCTGGCTGCGACGAGGCCGAGCACCGCGGGGTCCTCGGCCGTTCTCCCGGCCGTTTCGGCGAGCGTCGAGCCGAGCTTGCGGCAGATCCTGAGGTGGCCCTTCATGCCCGTCGCACGGATCGTCTCGTCCTCCTGCGCCGCCTGGGTCCAGGCGAGTGAGAAGCTGCCGTGGACGTCGAGGAACTCGAAGTACTCGGCGACCCACTCGGTCAGGCTGGCGCGGGTCGTGCCGGACCCTGCGAGCCGGTCGATCACGGCCATGCTCTCACTCGCGTCGTGGGCGCCGACTGCGAGGAGCACCTCTCGTTTCGACGGGAAGTACGTGTAGAAGGACGCACGCGAGACCTCGGCGATGCGGGCGATCTCGTCGATCGTCGTGCCGGAGTAGCCCCGGGTGAGGAAGACCTCGCGCGTCGCTTCGACGATCCGGGCGATGGTCCGCTGTGCTCGGGGCCCCAGCGCGCCACCCGACTGGCGAAGCGCCGACGGCGTGGTGGATGCGCGGGCACCGCGCGTCATCACGGTGTCGGTCGTCGTTCGGGTCGCAGCCATGGACTTGACGATACTGTCGGTTCCGGGTTCGGCGTGGCATTGCGTCGACACGAGCGTCGAGGAACCGGTCACATGGAACACGTCCACACGGAGATCCGCGATCGGGTCGCGGTCGTCACGCTCGACCGGCCGCCTGTCAACGCGCTCTCGTACCAGACCTTCGAGGAGATCGCCCAGACGATGGAGTCGCTCAGCTCCGGGCGAGATGCGTCCGTCATCGTGCTGCGGGCCGCGCCCGACGCCCGCGTGTTCTGTGGTGGCGTCGACCTCCAGGACTCGCCGCGACGCCACCGCCCGGACGGACGCGCCGAAGACGGGGGAGTGAAAGGCGATGCCCGCGACCAGGTCGATCCGGGCCGCATCGCTCGCCGGTGCTTCAACTCGATCTACGAGTGCGGGCTGCCCGTCATCGCCGCAGTGCACGGCAAGGCGATCGGTGCCGGCGTCCCGATCGTCGCGTCGTGCGACCTGGTGGTCGCATCGACCGAGGCGAGCTTCGCGTTGACCGAGATCAACGTCGGCGTGCTGGGTGGCGTCCGTCATGCTCAGCGGCTCTGCGGACCGTTCCTCGCCAAGCGGATGTTCCTCACCGGTGAGTTCGTGTCGGCCGACGAGATCTTTCGTCGAGGGGGGATCGAGGCGGTCGTCGAGCCCGATCAACTGCTCGACACGGCGATGTTGCTGGCGGCGACGATCGCGACCAAGAGCCCGATCGCGGTGCGGCTCGCGAAGGAGTCGGCGAACCGCGTGGAGCCGATGCCGCTGCTCGACGGGTACCGCACGGAACAGGACTACACCCAGCGCGTCAAGCGGCACGCGGACTCCGAAGAGGCGCGCAGTGCGTTCATGGAGAAGCGGCCGCCGCGGTACGCCTGGGAGTAGCCCGGCGCCAGGGGGCCCAGAGGCGCGGTGTCAGGGGCGTGGTGTCAGCGGTGTCAGCTGCGGGGGTCGCCGGGCAGCAGGTGGTCGACGATCACGAGCGTCACGCCGCCGGTCACCGCCGGGCCGACGACGATCGATCGGGCGTCGGCGCGCAGCACAGGCACGTCGGCCTCCTCGAGCGCGTGCCGGGCGGCGACGAGATCGTCGACGCGCACACCGAGGTTGCACGTCTGCGCCCGCTCGTAGGTCCAGCCCCACAACGCCTCGCTGTCCGACGGGTCCGCGATCGGGTAGAGCGCCAGCGTCATGTCTCCCAACGACACACCGGCCACCGGCGAGCCGGCTGGCGCTGATCGGTCGACGAACGTCACGTCGTGACCGAAGAGCGTGGCGAGCCGTTCCACTGCGGCGGGTGGATCGTCGACGACAGCGCCGCCGAACGCCATGAGGTCGACGTCGAGCAGCGGCACGCGTGCCAGTGGCGGCAGCGGCGCACCGAACCTCGGATCCAGCGGTTCCTCGTCGCCGAACCACTCGATCACCACCCCGGCCGTGTCCGCCGGGTGCGTGAAGACGATGTGCCCGTTGATCCGCGACGCGATGCGGACGTTGTGCTCGGCGAGGAAGTCGACCGTGGCGTCGACGTCGGCGACCTGGACCGCGATCGAGCTCATGTGCGAGCCGAACCGCCGCACGAACCGGTCGACGGCACCGCCCTCGACGATCGGCTCACCGATCTCGATGATGTTGTCGCCGAGCCAGGCCATGCCGCCGCGACGACCGATCGCCGGATCGTCGAGACGGCTGTCCTCGAGGACCCGGAGGCCGACCAGCCGGACGAGGGCGTCACGAGTGCGCTCGTAGTCCGCGACCATTGCGGTCGTGTGGAAGCACCACCGCACGTCGTGGGTGCCGCTCATGCAATCGTCACGTGTTCGGCACGGTGTACGCGGCGCCGTTCCAGTAGTCGCGGTTCTCGCAGATCTTGCCGTCGCGCAACACGCCGACGGAGACGCCACGGACGTTCATCGGCTGCATGACCCACTCGATCGCGTACTCGGAGCCGGTGCTGTGGTGCCGGACGTACTCGAAGTGCGCGTCGGGCACGTTCTCGAACGACGCCCGCACGAAGCTGCGCATGCGCTTGGCGCCGCTCGCTCCGTGCCCGATGGTCGTGTCCTCGTAGACGATGTCGTCGGTGAAGAACGCCATCACCGCATCGACGTCGAGGGTGTCCCAGGCAGCGAGGTAGTCCGCGAAGAAGTTGCTCATGAGTTGGTCCCTTTCAGGCGAGGTTCCTTCGGCAGGCCGAGGATGTTCTCGGCCAGGATGTTGCGCTGGATCTCGCTGGTGCCCGCGTAGACGGTGCCGCTGCGGGCGTTGAGCAAGCACACGTCGATCCACGAGTTGGAGGTGTTGTCGGCGCCGGGCTCGTCGGTGCGGAAGTGCTTGTTCGGCCGCCGCCCGGTGCGCACCAGCGCGTCGGCACCGAGGAGCGACATCGCGAGGTCCGAGGACTGCTGGTGGTACTCGCTCCAGTAGAGCTTGGAGATCGATGCCGCCGGGCCGATCCGGCCCTCGCGAACGACCTGCGTCAGGATGCGGTAGCCGAGGAACCGCATCGTCTCGACCTTGGTGTGGCACCAGGCGAGCCGATCGCGCACGACCGGGTCGCCGATCTTGCCGGTGTCGCGCGCGAGCTGCACGATGCGGTCGAGCTCGGCACGGAAGAAGATCGGGTTCGTCGCCGCCTCCTCGCCCCGTTCGAGGCCGAGCACGCTGTTCGCGACCTTCCAGCCCTCGTTGACGGCGCCCACGACGTTGGCGAGCGGGATGCGGGCGTCGGTGAAGAACACCTCGCAGAACTCTTCGTCACCGGTGAGCGTCTTGATCGGCCGGACCTCGACGCCCGGGTTCGGGAGCTCGCAGAGCATGAACGTGATGCCGCGGTGCTGCGGCGCGTCCGGGTCCGTGCGGGTGAGGAGGAAGATGCCGGTGCCGTCCTTGCCGCGCGACGTCCAGATCTTCTGCCCGTTCAACACCCACTCGTCGCCGTCGCGCTCTGCGCGGAGCCTGATGCTCGCCAGGTCGGAGCCCGACTCCGGTTCGCTGTAGCCCTGCACCCAGACGTCGTCGCCCGACACGATGCCCGGCATGTACCGGCGTTTCTGCTCCTCCGTGCCCCAGTGGATGAGCGTGTTGCCGAGCATCTTCACCGTGGTCGTATCGGAGACCCGGTACACGGGAACGCCTGCCCTCGCGAACTCCTCTGCGAGCACCACCTGGTCGAGCTTCGAGCGGTCCTGCCCGCCGTGCTCCTTCGGCCACGTGATGCCGATCATGCCGTGCTCGGCCAACGTGCGGCGCCACTGGTTCGTGAACGCCTCGGCGTCGTCACGATCGAGCGCACCGAGCCCCTTCCACCCGGATGGGAGGTGCTCCGCCAGGAAGGCGCGCACCTCGGCTCGGAACGCCTCTGCCTCGGGTGGGAACGAGAGATCCATCGATGGCGATCGGCTGTTACAGGTTGCCGATGTGAGGCACGACGCCGGTCTCCTGCAGCCGCGTGCCGATCTCGTGCTCGAGCGATCGCCAGTCGCCGAGCATGCGGTCGAGCACGTACGTGCGCCGCAAGTACCGGTGGAACTCGTGCTCCCAGGTGAACCCGATCGCGCCGTAGCACTGCTGTGCCTGGGTGCAGGCGTTCTCCGCCGCCTGTCCCGCCATGCACTTGGCGACCATCGCCGTCCACTCGTCCCCGGCGTTGCCGGCCTCGACGATCAGGTGCCCTGCACCGACGACCATCGAGTGCGCGCTCGCGAGCCGGTGCTGGAGCGCCTGGAACACACCGATCGGTTTGCCGTACTGCACCCGCTCCTTCGTGTACTCGACGGCCGACGCGATCACGTGCCGGCCGATGCCGACCAGTTCGCAGGCGAGCAGCCAGCGGCCGTGCGCGACGAGGCGGTCCCAGGCAGCGGCGTTCACCCAGGTGGCGTCGGAGGCGGCGACCGTACCGGTCAGGCGAACGAGCCCGAGCGTGTCGTCGGTGCCGCCGAGTTGCGCCGACGTGAGACCGGCGGGCGAGCAGATCACGAGGCGCCCGTCCACGGCGCAGATGACGCGCTCGGTGCTCAGCGGCGAGAGCGCGACGGCGTCGACGTGGATCGCGTCGCCCTCGATCACCGTCGGTCCGTAGGGCGAGGGCAAGGTGAACGTGGCGCCGGCGAGCGACTCGTCGCCGGTGAGGTCGGCGAGCGCGCGGGCGAGGCTCGGGCCGAGGGCATCGGCCACGGAGAGGGTCTCGCCCTTGATCTCGAAGAGGGTCCGCAGCGCCGTCGGCGCGTCGTCGGCGAGGACCTCCTCCCAGCCGAGCTCGGCGAGTCGGTCGGCGAGCGAGCTATCTGATGCTTCTGTCAGCACGTGGCGGATGCTCGAGCGCAGCATGTCGAGTATCTCGGGGTCGATGGTGCCCCGGTGAGTGGTGTTCGTCATCGTCGTCCTCTCAGCGCCTGATCACTCGCGCGGCATCCCGAGCACGCGCTGGGCGACCAGCGTGCGCTGGATCTCCTGAGAGCCCCCGTAGATCGGGGCGGCGCGGCTGAACAGGTACTCCGAGCGCAACCAGTGCAGTTCCTCGTCGACTTCGAATCGTGGTCCGAGGTGTTCGCGGATCGTGTTCCAGGTGGCGGTCTCGGCGTCGATCAGCAGCAGCTTGTCGATCGACACCTCCGGGCCGAGCGTCTCCTCGCGAGCGAGCCGTTCGACGGTGTCGCGGGTGTGGAGCCTGAGCGCCGCCATCATCGTGTAGGCGTGCCCGATCGACGCCGCATGGCGCGGCTCCCGGTCGGCCAGCGCGAGGCTCTGCTCGAGTCGCTTGTGGAAACGGCCCTGCTGGAGCCAGCCCCAGGCACCGCGCTCCCACTGGAGCATGTACATCGCGACGGACCAACCCTGGCCGAGCTCGCCGATCACGCGCTCCTTCGGCACGTACGCACCGTCGAGGAAGATCTCCGAGAAGTGGTTCTCGCCGTCCTCGGCACGGATCGGGCGCACGTCGGCGCCTTCCTGGTCGAGATCGACCAGGACCATGGTGAGGCCCTTGTGGCCAGGGCCACCGGAGCGGGCGAGCAGTACCGACCGGTGCGAGAGGTGGCCGAACGTCGACCACACCTTCTGGCCGTACAGGCGGAAGCCGTCGCCGTCGGGCTCCATGCGGGTGCGCAGCGAAGCGAGGTCGCTGCCGGCGTCGGGTTCGGAGAACGCCTGCGCCCACGTGTCGTCGCCACGCAGCAGTCCGGGGAGCAGTTCGTCGGCCAGGTGCGGGGCGAAGACGAGGAGGACGGGCACGAGGATCTCGAGCGTCGTGAACGGCTCGGGGATCTGGATGTCGAGGTTCCAGAGCGTCTGGAACATCGCGGCCCGGAAGCGGGGATCGCCACCGAGCCCGCCGGCGCTCTCGGGCCAGCCGAGCCGCGACCACCCTTCGTCGAAGATGAGCGCCTGGAGCTGTCCGAGGTGCTGCGCGCTGTGCTCGAGGCTGGGCGGCCGGTAGCCGACGAACGGCTGCGCCCGCGGGTCGCTGCGGAGGAACTCGGCCAGCGCCTGCGAGTAGGCGGTGGGCGAGTCGAAGGTGGTCGCCGTGAGGTCGGTCATCAGAAGTACGTCTCGGCGAAGCCCTGGAGGAACTCCTCGGCCTGCGGGTGCGGATGCTCCGGGCCCGGCACGACCACCCAGGTGGCGCCGAGCTCGCGCAGGGCGCCAAGGGCGTCCCGGTGGCGCTCGACGTCGGACGCCAGGTCGTACACGGAACGGTCGGTGTAGGCGATGGTGATGTCGAGCGCTGCGAAGCGGTCGCCGGCGAGGTCCTTGAGCATCTGCAGCCGCTCCACGATGTCGTCCGTCGAGCTGACCTCTGGCGAGCGCACGGTCGAGAACATGCCAGCCGGCCCCGTCAGCGGCATCCATCCCTGGGCCCGCTCGGCGACCCGGCGCAGGGTGAGCTTGGCGTTGCCGCCGATCCAGATCGGGATCGGCTGCTGCACCGGACGTGGGCGACCGATGATCCCGCGGCAGCTGAAGTGGCTGCCGTCGTAGTCGAACGGCTCGCCGGACCAGTGGAGCGGCAGCACGTCGAGCGCCTCGTCGAACAGCACGTTGCGTTCGTCGAAGTCGACGCCGAGCGCGAAGTACTCCGCCTTCAGGTAGCCGGTGCCGACTCCCAGGATGAACCGGCCGTTCGAGAGCTTGTCGACGGTTGCCGCCGACTTCGCCGACGCGGCCGGGTTCCGGTACGGCAGCACCGCGAGGTACGTGAGGAGCTTCAGCTCCGTCGTGACCGCGGCGACGTGCGACAGGGCGACGAACGGATCGAGGCTCTGGTGGCCGCCCGTCACGAGCCACTTGGCGCTCGGCGCGGGGTGCTCGGTGAACGCGAACCCCTTCCAGCCGGCCCGCTCCGCGGTCACCGCCAGCTCGCCGACGGGCCCCGCATCGAGCATGTCGCCGTCGATGCCGTGGAAGTCCGGATACTGGAAGATGAACTGCATTCGCTACCTCACCTGCATCGTGGGTGCTGGGTCGACAACGCTGACCGGCGGCTTCGACACTGTACTCGACACTACTGTCAAGTTCGATTCCGACGCATCAACCGCCGATGGAGATCGCGCCCTTCTGCGGCGCTGCTGCGGTGCTCGTGGAGGTGCTCGCCGGCCGTGATCTCGGCCTCCCGGTCGCGGACGTCCTCGATCGTGAGCGGGTCGCTGTCGAACCCCTCCGTGACGCCGAGGACGAACCGGCCGACGTGCCCGCCCGCCACGGTGAACACCTCGCCGTTCAGCGTGCAGTCCTCGTGGGCGAGCCAGGCGACCACGGGCGACACGCGGGCGACGTCGAGTCGTCGCGCCCAGTCGTCACCCTCGCCGGAGCGCCAGGCCGGCGGCGCGACTCGTGAGCGCTGCGACATCGAGGTGTACGCGATCGGCGCGATCGCGTTGACGTGGATCCCGACGTCGGCACCCTCCACGCGAGGCTGCGGGTGAGGCCCCACACCCCGGCTTTGGCCGCGGCGTAGCCGGTGGAGCCGGCCGTGCCGAGCAGGCCGGAGTTGGACGTGGTCGACACGATCCGGCCGTACCCCTGCGCGGCGAGGTGCGGCCACGCGTTCCGGGCGACGTGGAAGGCGGTCGACAGGTTCACGGCGAGCATGCGCTCGAACAGCTCGCCCGTCATCTCACCGAAGTCGCTGGCCTGCAGCGCGCCGGCGTTGTTGACGACGATGTCGATCCGCCCGAACCGCGCGAGCGCGGTCTCGACGAGGCTCGCCGCGCCGTCCCGCTGCGTGATGTCGGCCGTGTGCGCATCGGCTGATCCGCCTGCGTCGATGATCGCCTTCACGGTGGCGCGAGCGGCGTCGGCGTCGATGTCGTTGACGACGACCGCGGTGCCGCGGTCGGCCAGCAGTCGTGCGTGCGAGCGGCCGAGCCCGGCGCCGGCGCCGGTGACGACGGCGACGCGACCGTCGAAGCGGAGCTCGCTCACCGGTCCTCGGAGGCGCGGAGCACGTCGAGCACGCTGGACGGCAGCGTGTTGCCGAACCCGGCATCGGGCCAGTTGAACCAGCCGGAGCTGGCGAACGTGCCGCCGTCCGGGTGGAGCGTCGTGCCCGTGATGTAGGACGACAACCCCGAGGCGAGGAAGACGACGGCGTTGGAGATGTCGGCCGGGACACCCGTTCGACCCATCGGGATCGAGACCCGGATGTTCAGCGGGTCGAGCATCGACGGCACCTCACCGTCGCTGCTGATCCCCAACATGTTCGGCGTCGGCGTGATGTCGGGTGCCACGTTGTTGACCCGAATGCCCTCTGGGGCGAGCTCGACGGCGAGGGTGCGGGCGAAGTGCGTGACGGCTGCCTTCGCCGCCGAGTAGACGGCGAAGTTGGGCGCGGCGCGATGACCCTCGATCGTCGTGATGTTCACGATGCTGCCGCCCCGACCGCCGGCTCGCATCGCCGGGATCGCCCGCGACGTGGCGTGCAGCACGTGGGTCAGGTTCGTGCGGATCAGGGCATCCCACGCGCGCGGGCTCTGCTCGCTGAACGGGGACCGGAAGGTCCCGCCGACCACGTTGACGAGCGTGTCGAGACGACCCCAACGAT
The DNA here is from genome assembly GCA_050248955.1 of Acidimicrobiia bacterium. Lineage (GTDB taxonomy): Bacteria > Actinomycetota > Acidimicrobiia > Acidimicrobiales > Ilumatobacteraceae > JBFWRK01. The sequence goes on along the minus strand of JBFWRK010000004.1, from coordinate 189,469 downwards.
CGGCAGCGGCGGCGAACAGCACGTCGAGCGTGTCGGGTTCGCGGGCGTCCCCCTGCTGCACGACCGCGTCGACGCCGCGCTCGTCGAGCGCCGCACCGATGCGGCCGACGGCCTCCTCGTCGCGGTCGACCACTGCGACCCGCACGCCGTTGGCGGCGAGGTCGAGCGTGATCGCCTCACCCAGCCCGCCGGCACCTCCGGTCACGATCGCAACCGTTCCGTCGAGCCCGGCACGATCGGCCCACCACGAGGCACTGTCCGTGCTGCCGGTGCTGCCCGTGCTGCTGGTCATCGTGACGCCCCTTTCGAGAGCTGCTCGAGCAGGACCCGCTTCAGGATCTTCATCGTCGGGTTGCGGGGGAGCGCGTCGACGATCTCGAGCTGCTCCGGGATCTTCTGCGTCATCAGCCCGGCATCGCGACAGTGCTGCGCCATCGCCTGGAAGGTGATCGGGTCGGACCCGACCGTCGTCTCGATCACCGCGCAGACGCGCTCACCCCGCTCGTCGTCGGGGAGGCCGATCACGGCGATCGCGCCGACAGCCGGATGCGACATCAGCACATCTTCGATCTCGCGCGGGCTGATGTTCTCGCCCTTGCGGATGATCAGCTCCTTCGAGCGACCGGTGATCACGATGTGGCCGTCGTCGCGCAGGTGGCCTCGATCGCCGGTGCGGAAGAAACCGTCGTCGCGGAACGACTCGCGGGTCTGTTCGGGCTGCATGTACCCCTTCGCGAGCATCGGGCCGCGCACCAGGATGTCGCCGTCGACCCCGGCCGGCACGGGTTGCTCGGCCTCGTCGACGACGAGGATCTCGCAGCCCACCACCGGCGCCCCGTCCGAGTTGGCGAGCTGTTCGTCGGTGTCGCCGACGGCACCGCAGGCGATCATCGGGCACTCGGTCATGCCGTAGCCGTGCATGACCGTGACGCCGGTGCGCTCCTTCACGCGCCAGAAGGCCTCGGCCGGCTTGGGCGCGCCGCCGCCGCACATCGTGTGCATCGTGGGGACCGGGTGCACGCCGGTACGGGCCTGCTCGGCCGCCAACGCGAGGTAGTGCGCGGTGCTGCCGCCGAGGTGGGTCGCGCCGAGATCGGCGAAGAAGGCGAAGCTCTCCGCTGGGACGAACGCCTCGACCAGCGCTGAGGCCATGCCGCTGCGCAGCATCATGACGAGGTTGTCCGGTCCACCGATGTGGGCGTACGGGAACGGGATCGCGTTGATCGAACCGCGGGCGGGCCGCAGTGCCTCGGTGATGCCGATGCCGCCGGCGATGAGCGTGCCGTCCGTGTGGCACACCGCCTTCGGTTCCGACGTGGTGCCCGAGGTGGAGTAGAGCCAGCGGACCACGTCGCCGTCGCTCGGCGGTGGTGGCAGCGTGGTCGGATCGCCCTCCGGCAGGTCCGCGTAGCCGTTCAGCACGCCGAAGGGATCACGGTCGCCGACTCGCTGCCGGATCGACTCGGCCATCGCCTCGTAGTCGAAGCCCTTCCACACGCCCGGGACGACGAACCACGCGGCGCCGGTGGTCCGCAGGAGGGACGCGACCTCGCGCTCGCGATAGAGGTGGATGATCGGGTTCTGCACGGCACCGAGCCGCGACAGCGCCATCGAGAGCACGGTCGTCTCGATCCGGGTGGGCAGCTGCCACGACACCACCGTGCCCTCGCCGATGCCCAGGCCGTGCAGCCCGGCGGCGACCCGTTCCGCCCACTCGACGAACGCTGCGAACGTGATTCGTCGACCGTGCTCGTCGGCCAGCATCAGGTCATCGGGAGTCGCGGCGGCTCGCCGCTCCGTCATCTCCCACAGCGTGGTTCCCGTGACTGGCCCCATGGCCACATTCTGACACGACCGTCAGATTCGGCCCGCTTCCCGGAGGTGCCATGGACCTGCTCATCGAGGACAAGACGTTCCTCGTCGTCGGCGGCACCGCTGGCATGGGGCTCGCTGCCGCACGGGCGATCGCAGCCGAGGGCGCGGCCGTGGTGGTCGTCGGCCGGGACGCCGACCGCGCCAAGGCCGCCGCGTCCGAGCTCGTCGCAGCGGGCGCCTCCACAGCACACGGGCTGGCGGCGGACGTCAGCGTGGAGGGCAGCGCCGCCGAGGTCGTCGTCCGGGCCGTCGAACTGCTCGGAGGACTCGACGGCCTGGTCGTGACGACCGGCTTGATCGGCCACGAGCCGATCGAGATCCCCGACGAACGTTGGATCGCGGTGTTCCGCGACGTGCTGCTCGGCACCACGCGGGTCGTCGAGGCGGCGCTGCCCCACCTCGTCACGTCGAAGGGGTCGATCGTGACGACCGCGGCCTACTCGATCCGGGCGCCAGAGATCGCCCGCCTGCCGTACGCCTCGATGAAGAGCGCGGTCGCCACGTTCACGAAGGGCATCGCCAAGGCGTACGGCCGACAGGGTGTGCGCGCGAACTGCGTCGCGCCGGGCGCGATCGAGACCGCGGCGCTGACCGCGATCCGGGCGCACATCGCGAGCACGACCGACATCCCCTACGAGGAGGCGCTGGAGCGCGTGATGGTCGACGAGTGGGGGCTCGACATCGCCCTCGGCCGCCCCGGCCGGCCGGACGAGGTCGGTGCCCTGATCGCGTTCCTCGTGTCGCCGGTGGCCGGCTACCTGACCGGCGCCCTCGTGAACATCGACGGCGGCACGAACTTCTGACTGTGAGTAACCCTGGCCGCCTGCACGGCCCAGCGACACGTTGTTGCCTGGGGTGAAATGAGTTCGGTGGTTGCGCGTAACTGTTGGTGACGCTGGAGCGCCAGCGTGTGCTGGTGCGACGTCGTCATCGGACGACGAGACCCCAGCCACGTCGTTTCTCTGCTCATCCGCGTCACCAGCCCCGGTCTCTGCCCGGGCGAGGTCGTTGGATGTCCGGATGGGAGCGGAGAACCGGTGGGGAGTCGTCGGCGAGCAGAGAACCCGGGGACCGCGGGACTGGGCCGCACGCCGGGCCCGCAGCCGCCTCGGGTAAAGACGAGCTCCCTGGCTGGGCGACACCGCGGGTGACCGGGTGATGACGCGGGCGGGGAGACTGCCGGGCTGGGTCAGCTCGGGTCGACGAGGATCTTCACGTGGCGGTCGGCGTGGTGGAGGAGCTCCTCCAGGCCGTCCTCGACCAAGCGCTCCAGCGGGATGTGGTCGGTGATCAGCACACCGGCGTCGAACGCACCGTTCGCCAGCATCGACAGCGTCGCCGGGTAGTCCACGTCTGGTTCGTAGGTCATCGTGAACCGGATGTCGATCTCCTTCGCCATCGACAGTCCCATGTCCACGCGGGCGAACTCACCCCACCCGGCGACGCTCACGAGCGTGCCGCGCGGCCGGAGGCCCTGGATGCCCTGGCTCAGCGCGGCGTCGTTGGCGGTCGTCTCGAAGACGATGTCGACGCCGTGGACGGTGAGGTCGCGCACCACCGGGCGCGGGTTCTCAGCCGTCGGGTCGATCACCGCGGTGGCCCCCAGTCGCGCGGCGGCCGCCCTGCGGGCGGTCGAGAGCTCGGTCACGATCGTGGTTCGCGCTCCGGCCGCGATCACCGCCTGCAGCACGCCGAGCCCGATCGGGCCGGCGCCGAGGATCATCACCGTGGCCCCGATCATCGTCGGCGCCCGCCGAACCGCGTGCACCGCCACCGCGAGTGGCTCGGCGAGGGCGGCCTCGACCACACCCAACCCCTCCGGCACGGCGAACGCCGAACGCCGGGACACGCAGACGAGCGGCGCGAGCCCGCCGTGCAGTGGCAGCCGGTAGCCGCCGTACAAGGCGAGATTCCGGCACATCTGCGGCCAGGCGTGATTGCACGCGTAGCAGCTGCCGCACCACTCGATCGGTGCGATCGCGACGGCCGATCCCACGGCGACGTCGTCCACGCCCTCGCCAACCGCGCGCACGGTGCCGGCGAACTCGTGTCCGAGCACCACGCCCGGCACGTGCATCGTGGCGCCACCCTTCGACGCGCCGACATAGGTGTGCAGATCGCTGCCGCAGATGCCGTTGCGGGCCACCTCGATGAGCAACTCGCCGGGCGCCGGTTCCGGTTCTGCGACCTCCTCGATGCGGATGTCGCGGGGCCCGTGATAGACGGCCGCTCTCACGGCAGCGCTCGCGAACGCCGCGGGAATCGCTGGATCGGGTTGTGCCGTGCCATCGCCGAGCCTTCCGGGCCGTTCAGCATCTGCGCCCGCAAGTTGCGGCGGTGGAAGAACGGCAGCAACGCCTCGTCGTGACGACCGGTGTCACGGTCGGCGAGCACGAACTGCTCCAGCGCGTGCTCACCCTCGAGCCATCCGTCCGGGCGGTGGCCGATCACCTGGTGGAGCTCGTCGAAGTCCTGTTCGGTCACCGCTGCAGCGATCTCGTCGGCCCGGGCGAGGTGCTGGGCGACGCGGAACGCGCTGCGCAAGCGGTAGCGGACCATGGGGTCCTCCACGTGGATGGCACGCAGCGACTGGGCCAGGTGAGCCGAGGCGACCGACGTGCGACTGGGGGACGGCTCCGGCAGCTCGGCGTCGGGCAGGTCGATGCCGGTGTAGTCGGCGATCGCCTCGGTGACGTAGATGTTCGTCTCGTTGCACCACTGCATGTTCGTGGCGTAGTCGGCAGCCGGCACCACGCCGCGCAGCGTGTGCCCGAACGACAGCTCGTTCGACAGCGTGAACGCGATGTGGTGGAGCTCGATGGCCTCACGGTCGAGCTCGAAGCCGCCGTGGTCCTCGTAGCGCGCGTAGACGTCTTCGAAGTCGCCGAACGGGATCACGCTGTCGCGCATGCGCAGCCCGGCGAGGTCCATCATCGGATCGCCGATGTGGCCGATCTCGAGGTCGATCAGGCTCACGAGGCGGTGACCGTCATGGTGGAACTGGCCGGAGTCCCACACGATCGGCGCCTCGCGACCGTGGCTGCGCGGTGGATGCCGCTCGATCCAGCCGATCGCCCATTCGCAGAACGGATCGGGTCCGAGCTTCTGTGCCTGGAACAAGGTGTCGATCATCTTGCCGATGCCGAACCAGCCCGACTGCTCGGGTGTCTCGGCACGTCCGATGCCAGCCGCGACGAAGGGCTCGATCGGCAAGCGGTGGATCCGAGCGAGGGTGGCGAAGTACTCGTCGACGATCGTGTCCCGATCGGTCGGCTCCACACCGGTGAAGTCGGGCCGGCCGGACGCGCGATCCATGACGATGGCAGGGATCTCGTCGATCCAGCCGTGGATTCCGGGAACCGGCACGCCGTGGTGCTGGAGCACCTCCTGGAACCGCATCTCGTGCGCGAGCGGGAACGTGAGCACGGTGTCGGTGCGCTCACCGCGGACGCAGAGCGGCAACGCCTCGCCGTCACGTTCGACGTCGACGAACCAGGTCGGTCGCCACCTCGGCTGCTGCACGAGCGACGTGACCGTGCCGCCGACGTGCCGTTCGATCCACTCCGTGATGCGCTGCGTCACCGCGCTGCGGTCGTCCATCGGTGGCCCCCTCATGCGTTCGACGCGCCAGTTTGACACATTCGTCAAGTTGACCGCCTGTCCGACCCGGCTGCGACACCGGGCCAGCTCGCTGTCGGGAGGGGCGCGTACGCTCCTGGCGGTGCAGATCGAAGGGGCGGTGTGCGCGGTGACCGGCGGAGCGAGCGGGATCGGCCGCGCGCTCGTCGACGAGCTCGCGCGGCGGCGGGCTGGCGGTGACGTGCGACGTGGCCGACCCAGCGGCGATCGAAGCGCTCGTCGCCACGACGCGGCGCGCGTACGGACGCGTCGACGTGTTCTGCTCGAACGCCGGCCTTTCCGATCCCGTCACCGGCGACCTCTCGGCGCCCGCATGGTGCCCGTTGCGGAGAGCACCGGTCGAAGCCTGCCCGGTGACGTTCCGGCAAACCGGCATGTGCCTGGCTTGCTCCGCTCAGATCGGCGGATCGGTTGCGTTCAGGGTTTCCCCGCCGTGCTGCGCCGATTCACCTCGGCGCTGGGATCTCAGGCAATCGCGGCGGAACTCCGGAACGTCTTACGCCCCGGCACGCGGGAGCGCCCCGCCGGAGCGGGGGGCGTCATCACCGGATGGTCCCGTCGGTCTGCGGCCGTTCAGGCGCGCGGGAAGCGGTAGAGCTCGCGGGCGTTGAGCTCGACCATCTTGTGCACCTCGTCATCCGGGACGTCCCGGAACACGTCCGTCGCGTGCTTCCGGCTGTTCGGCCACATCGAGTCGGAGTGCGGGTAGTCGATCTCGATCGTGATGCGGTCGATGCCGATGAACTCGCGCGACGCGACACCGAACTGGTCGTCGATGAAGCAGCCCCAGAAGTGCTTGTCGAACAGCTCCGACGGCCGGGTGTCGAAGTCCACCTTCTGGTACCAGCGGTGGCGCTCCCACGTGTAGTCGGTGCGCTCCTTGATGTAGGGGATCCAGCCGATGCCGCCCTCGGCGAGGACGAACTTCAGCTTGGGGTGACGCTGGAGGGCGCCGGAGAACATGAGGTCGACGGTGGTCCACATCAGGTTGGTGGCGAACAGCGCGATGGCGACGGCGAAGGGGGCGTCACTCGCGGGTGCACCCTTCGACAGGTCGGCGCCGGCGAGCCCGAACGACGGCACGAAACCCGACGAGCCGAAGTGCAGCGACACCGGCAGGTCGGTCTCCTCGCACGCGTCCCACACCGGCTCCCAGTAGTCGGAGTGGAAGGAGGGCAGGCCGAGCGGCACCGTCGACTCGGGGAACGAGATGCCCTTCGCGCCGGCGGCGGCGATGCGCCGGACCTCGGCCGCGGTGGCGTCGGCATCCCAGTACGGTACGAGACCGAGCGGGATGAAGCGGTCTGGCGCGTACCCGTGCCACTCCTCGAGGTTGAAGTCGTTCCACGCCTGCACGCAGAGCCGGGCGAGCTCTTTGTCCTCGGCACGCGCGAACGTGCCGCCGGCGAAGCCGGGGAACGAGGGGTAGCAGCAGGCCGCCTGCACCCCGTCGACGACCATGTCCTGCACGCGCGCCTTCGGGTCGTAGCAGCCCGGGATCATGTCGTCGTAGCGGACCGGCTCCATCCCGTAGTCCTTGGGCTCCTTGCCGGCGACTGCGTTGAGGCCGATCTGCGGGTACATGCGGCCCTCGTACTGCCACATCTGGTGTCCGCCGGCCTCGACGATCTGTGGGCAGGCGTCGTGGTACTGCTTCGGGAGGCGATCGAGCCACACCCGAGGATGCTCGATCAGGTGATCATCGACGGAGACGATGTGCATGTGGTCCTGGAGGGGCACCGGGACACGTCCTTTCGCGCGCTCGCACCGAGCGTGCTTCAATGCGATGGATGGGAAGCGACCATGCCAGCACACCATGAATCTGACGATCATGTCAACAGTTCGCGCGGCGCTCACCCGACAGCGCCCGCGGAGGCGGCGGACGACGTCGTCGTCGCGCGTCCCGATGACGACGACTACGACCTGCTGACCTTCGGGGAGGCTGGCGCCCGCCTCGCCGAGGAGGTCATCAAGCAGCAACGCCACGTGGACAGGCTGCGCGAGTCGGGCGCTGAGCCCGACCAGATCGCCGATGCCGAACACCGCCTCGGCGTGCTCCAGCAGGCGCAGGAGCGGAACCGCAAGCCCTCGCTCGACGAGTTGCGCCAGTCAGGCTTCTTCGGCCGGCGCGGCTGAACCGCCGTTGAACCGCCGCTCCGCTGGCGCGCCGAACGCGGCAGATGAGTACCATCTGACACCGATGTCAGATCCGACGCCGAGGAGCACGCCGCATGGATCTCACCTTCACCGCTGAAGAGCGCGCGTTTCGCGACGAGGTCCGGACGTGGCTCGAGGAGCACCGGCCTCGCGAGCAGCGGCCTCATGACCGTGCCGGCATCCGCGAGTTCGACACGGCCTGGCAGCGCACCCAGTACGAGAGCGGGTGGGCCGGGATCTCGTGGCCGAAGGAGTTCGGTGGGTGCGGCCTGCCGTTGATCCAGGCGCTCATCTGGTTCGAGGAGTACGGGCGCCAGGGCCTCCCGGGCATCGACGCCTGCTTCGTCGGGCTGAGCCACGCCGGGCCGACCCTGATCGAACGCGCCGCTGACGAGCAGAAGGCGTACCACCTGCCGAAGATCCTGGGCGGTGAGGTCGTCTGGTGCCAGGGCTTCTCCGAACCGGAGGCCGGTTCCGACCTCGCCTCGCTGCAGACCAAGGCCGTCGTCGACGGCGACCAGCTCGTGATCACCGGGCAGAAGATCTGGACCAGCTACGCCGACGTCGCCGATTGGCAGGAGCTGCTCGTGCGCACCGACCGCGAGGCGCCCAAGCACAAGGGCATCACGTGGGTGATCTGCGACATGTCGTCGCCCGGCATCGACATCCGGCCGATCCGCACCATGGATGGGGAAGAAGAGTTCTGCGAGGTCTTCTACGACGAGGTCCGGGTCCCGCTCGCGAATGTGGTGGGCCAGGTCAACGAGGGCTGGAGCGTCGCGATGTCGACCCTGTCGTTCGAGCGCGGCACGGCCTTCACCGTCAACCAGGTGCGGCTCGCAGGCGTGGTCGAGAACCTGATCGACCTCGCGAAGCACCGCACCGGCGCCGATGGTCGCCGCCCGTGGATCGCCGACGAGGAGATCGCCCGCCGGCTCGCCGAGGTGCGGGCCGAGGTCGCGGCGATGCGGGCGATGACCTACGCCGGCATCTCGCGCAGCATGCGACACGGCAGCCCGGGCCCCGAAGGCTCGATCATCAAGCTGTACTACTCCGACCTCGCGCAGAAGGTGTACCGGCTCGCGTTCGACATCCTCGGTGACGACGGTGTCGAGTTCATCTCTCGTTGGTCACCCGGCGGGTGGTCGGGGAGCTACCTGTTCTCGCACGCGGCGTCGATCGGCGGCGGCACATCCGAGATCCAGCGCAACATCATCGGCGATCGCGTGCTCGGTCTGCCTCGATGACCCGTCCGGCCCGATGACCCGTCTGCCCCGCTGAGCCCCGACTCGAAGAACTGGAGACAGCCATGGATCTGCTGCCATCGCCCGAGCAGAGCGAGATCATCGATGTCGTCGGCGGCTTCCTGGCCGATCGCTTCCCGACCAGCCGCCTGCGCGAACGCGCCGGGGAGCGGGCGTCGTTCGATGCGGCGACGTGGACGGAGTGCGGCGAGCTCGGTTGGTTCGCGCTCGGCCTGAGCGAAGAGCTCGGCGGTGTCGGCTACGGCATGGTCGAGGAGGTGCTCGTGTTCCGCGAGCTCGGGCGGCGCCTCGCGCCCGGACCGTTCATCGCGACGGCGCTCGGCGCACGGCTGGTGGCGATCAGCGGTCAGGCCGGGCTGGCGACGACGATCGCGAGCGGGGCGGCACCCGTCGCGCTCGCTACGCCGCGCAACGGCGAACCGACGATCGGCGACACGATCTCGGGCTCGTTCCACGTGATCGACGGTCCGGGTGCGAGCCACTACCTCGTCCTCACGGACACGGATGCCGCCCTGGTCGAAGCCGGAGCAGCCGGCGACATCGAGCCCGTCGCGTCGATCGACGAGGGTTCCCGCCTCGCGCGCCTGACGATGGATCGCGCACCGGTGGTCGTTCGCTCGTCCGGCGACGATGCCGCGGAGCTGTGGCGGCGCGGCACGTTGCTCGTCTCGGCGATGCTCACCGGCGTGGCCGAGGCCACTCGGGACCTCGCGGCGGAGTATGCGAAGCAGCGCGTGCAGTTCGGCAGACCGATCGGCGTCAACCAGGCGATCAAGCACGCCTGCGCCGACATGGTGTTGCGCGCCGAGGCTGCGGCGGCGCAGCTCGTGTTCGCTGCGCTGAGCGTCGATGAGCTTCGTGACGACCGGAGCTTCCAGGTCGCCAGCGCACGCGTCGTCGCCACCGACGCCGCGATCGCCAACGCCTCTGCCGGCGTGCAGGTGCATGGCGGCATGGGTTACACGTACGAGCACGACTCGAACCTCTACGTCAAGCGGGCACGGATCCTCGATCGCATGCTCGGCGGCAAGCGCAAGCACCTCGCCGACGTGCTGCAGGCGGCTGTCGAGCAGTGACCCCGCTCGTCGGCGTGTTCTCCACGCTGGCCGATGTGCTCCGGGCGGCGGCCGAGCAGCACGGGGAGCGCGCTGCGTTCGTCGAGGGCGTGGCCGGCGGCGAGCGGCTGAGCTTCGCCGACTGGCATCGGCGCGCCGACGCGCTGGCCGGGACACTCGTCGATCGAGGTGTGCGCCCGGGTGACGTCGTCGTGATCATGCTGCCGACGTCGATCGACTACGCCGTGGCGTACGGGGCGATCACCATTGCCGGCGGTGTTGCGACCGGGCTCAACACTCGGCTCGGCGAGCGTGAGATCCGTGCGATCCTCGATCGGGCCCAGCCGTCGGCCGCGATCCTCGACCGTGACGCCTTCGCCGTCGTGCCTCCCGACGCCACCGTCGTCGATCGCAGCGAGCTCCCGTCGTCGTTCGGCGGTCAGGGGCTCGGCGCGCGGCGACCGCGGCGCGAGCCGTCCGACGCGGCGGTGATCATCTGGACGAGTGGTACCACGGGCGCGCCGAAGGGTGCGTGGTTCGACCACCGCAACCTGCGTGCGGCGGTCGCCAGCGCGGGAGTGATGAGCAACCCGTACGACGTCAAGCTCGTCGGCACGCCGTTCCCGCATGCCGGCTACATGGCGAAGATCTGGGACCAGCTCGCCTGGGGGACGACGATCGTCATCGCCCCCACGCCATGGCGGGCTTCCGACATGCTGCGGCTCCTCGTCGACGAGCGGATCACGCTCGCCGGCGGCGTGCCGGCGCAGTGGGCCAAGCTCCTCGAAGAGCCGGGGGTCGCAGTTGCCGATATGTCGCGCGTCCGCCTCGGTCTGGTGGCGACGGCGCCGGCGGCGCCGGAGCTCATCGAGCGGGTCGAATCGACGATCGGCTGCCCGCTCGTCGTCAGGTACGCGATGACCGAGTCCCCGAGCATCACGGGCACCGAGCCCGACGACGATCCGGACGTGCAGTACCGCACCGTCGGCCGTCCCCAGGCCGGCATGGAGGTCGACCTCGTCGACCGGCAGGGTGCGAGCGTCGCGAGGGGAGACGTCGGTCGGGTCCGGGTTCGGGGTGCGTGCGTCATGCGCGGCTACTGGGCCGACCCCGAGCTGACCGCGTCGGTGCTCGACGGCGACGGCTGGCTCACCAGCTCCGACCTCGGCCGCCTCGACGCCGCCGGCAACCTCGTGCTCGCGGCGCGCCACCGACATGTACATCCGTGGCGGTTACAACGTGCACCCGCTCGAGGTGGAGAACGTGCTCGCCGAGCACCCGGCCGTGGAGCGCGCCGCGGTCGTCGGCTTACCTGCGCCGGTGATCGGTGAGATCGGTGTGGCGTTCGTGGTGCCGGCCGATCCGGCCGCCCCGCCGACCCTCGGTGAGCTGCGAACATGGGTGCGCGAACGGCTGGCGGACTACAAGGCGCCCGATCGCCTGGTGCTGCTCGATGCGCTGCCGCTGACTGCGATGATGAAGACCGACAAGATCGAGCTCGGCCGGCAGGCCGCGCAGACGGCCGACGAACGGCACGGCCGCGGCGCGGACCATGACAGCAGCAACGAGACGAGAGGCGAGACCTGATGGCACACGGACGCGAGGTCCCCACGGTCGAGGACGAGACCCGTCCGTACTGGGAGGCGGCGAAGCAGGGCCGCCTCCTGATCAAGCGCTGCAACGCGTGCGGCGAGGTGCACCACTACCCGCGCCCGTTCTGCCCCACGTGTTGGAGCGAGGACGTCGAGTGGCTCGAGGCGAGCGGGCGCGGCACGCTCTACACCTACTCAGTCGTCTTCCGCAACGACCTGCCGCCGTTCAGCGAGTGGGGCCCGTACGTGCCGGCGGTAGTCGACCTCGAGGAGGGACCCCGTCTGATGACCAACATCGTCGATGCCGGTCCCGCGTCGCTGTCGGTCGGCATGCCGGTGGAGGTCGCGTTCCGGGACCTGACGGACGAGTGGGCCGCCCCGGTGTTCCGTCCGGCCTGACAGCCCGGACAGCCGCTGCCCGACCGCCGCTGCAGCGGGGCTGGCGTGGTGCGGTGTCGGGGGGTACGCTCGACTTGACGGTTTCGTCAGATCGGCGACGGAGGGGGCAGCACCGTGAAGATCGAGGACATGATCCTGGTGAGCATCGATGACCACGTCATCGAGCCGCCTGATGTGTTCGAGCACCATCTTCCCGAGAAGTACCGGGACCGGGGCCCGCGGTTCGTGCGTCTCGAGAACGGCGTCGACCAGTGGGTGTTCCAGGATCAGGTCATGGGCACCGTCGGCCTCGGCGCCGTGGCATCGTGGCCCCGCGAGGAGTGGAGCTTCGACCCCGTGGGCCTCGCCGAGATGCGACCCGGGTGCTACGACATCGATCAGCGGATCCGCGACATGAACGCCAACGGCGTCCTCGCCTCGCTGAACTTCCCGACCGCAGCGGGCTTCGCCGGCGCCTGGCTCGCCGGAATGCCCGATCGCGAGCTCTCCCAGGTCGCAGTGTCGGCGTACAACGACTGGCAGATCGACGAGCTCGCCGGCTCGCATCCTGGCCGGATCATCCCGATGGGCATCCTCCCGCTGTGGGACACCGACGCCTGCGTGCTCGAGCTCGAGCGGATCGCGGCGAAGGGGTGCACCACGGTCAGCTTCCCGGAGACGCCGTACGCGAACGGCCTGCCGAGCTTCTACGGCGACCACTGGGACGGTGTGCTCGGGGCAGCAGAGCGGCTCGGGATCGTGCTCTCGATGCACATCGGTGGCGCGTTCAACCTGCTCACTCGGCCGGAGGGGGCACCGCCCGACCAGCTCATCGTGCTCGCCGCCCAGCTGTCGGGCGTGGCGGCGACCGACCTCATCACGAGCGGCACGTTCAGAAAGTTCCCGAGCCTCAAGGTCGCGCTCTCGGAGGGCGGCATCGGTTGGGTGCCGTTCCTGCTCGATCGCGTCGACCGGCACATGGTCAACCAGACCTGGACCCATCTCGACATCGGCGCCGAGACCGCCACGGAGATCTGGAAGAAGAACTTCCTCGGCTGCTTCATCACCGAGCCGACGAACCTGCGGATCATCGACCGCATCGGTGTGGAGACCGTGGCGTGGGAGTGCGACTACCCGCACTCGGACTCCACGTGGCCGAGATCCCCCGAGCTGCTGATGGCCGAGTTCGAAGGCGCCGGGCTCACCGATGACGTGATCCACGAGATCACCTGGGAGAACGCCTGTCGCTTCTACCGCTTCGACGCCTTTCGGCACACGCCGAAGGAGCAGGCCACGGTCGGCGCCCTCCGGGCGCTCGCCACGGACGTCGACACGAGCGTCACGACGAAGGCCGAGTACCGCTCGCGCTACGCCGCCGCCGCATCGTCGACCGCCGGCTGACCCGCACGCGCACCGATCACCCCCCAACCGCTTGTTCGCCCGGCCGCGGTATCCGCAACCGGGCGGACGAGCACGTGGGGCGATGGGTTCAGCGGAGCCAGCCGCGGCGGCCGAGCTCGGGGTGCAGCACGTCGGCGTCCCAGAGCAGCTGGCCGGTGGTCTCGCTCGCATCCGCGAGCGCCACGCGCACCGCCGCCTCGGCGAAGTCCTCCGGGCTGGCCCAGTTCGTCTCGCCGGCCGCCGCGTAGAGGTTGCCGGGCGTGATCACCGGCTCGCTCGGCGAGAGCACGTTGACCGCGATGCCGCGGGGTTGCATCTCGATCGCGACGCACTGGGTGAGGTGATGGAGGGCGGCCTTGTTGCCTCCGTACGCGATCGGACCGGGCCGTCCCGGATGCGCGTACGGACCCTCGCCCGGGATGAGCCCGGCGACTGAGCTGATGTTGACGATCGCGCCCCGACCGAGCTCGATCATGTCCGGCAGCACCAGCTGCATCAGGCGGTAGGAGGCGAACAGCCCGACGGCGAAGTGGCGTTGGAAGCCGGTGAGCGGGAAGTCCAGGAACGAGCCGAACGGCGCCGCCGGGCGCGTTCGCTCGGTCGACGGCTTCGGCGCCCGCGGTGCGTCATCGGCTCGGGCCGGGCGACCCGGCACGGTGAGCGCGGCGTTGTTCACCAGCAGGTCGATCGCGCCGAGCGCGGCGCGAGCCGAGCGGTAGGCCTGCTCGACCTCGTCGAGGCGAGACAGGTCGGCGGCGACCGCGACGGCACGGCCGCCGGCGTCCTCGATCTCGGCCACCGTCTCGTGGATCGTGCCCGGGAGCCGCTCGTTCCACTGGGTCTCGCTGCGGGCAACGACCGCGACGGCCGCTCCCTCGCGGGCGAACGCGAGCGCGATCGCCTTGCCGAGCCCCCGGCTGGCGCCGGTGACGATCGCGGTCCGACCCGTGAGTCGCGGCGCTGTCGTCATCTGCTCAGACCCCCAGCAGCATCGTGCCGTTGGAGCAGAACCAGCCGCCCGTGCCGCTCACGCAGGCGACCCGTGCGTCGGGCACCTGCCGGTCGCCGGCCTCGCAGCGGAGCTGCCTCGCGGCTTCGACGATGAGGAACAGCCCGCGCTGGCCCGGATGGCAGGCTGACAGGCCGCCGCCGTCGGTGTTGGTCGGGAGCGCGCCGCCGAGGCGCAGCTTGCCGTCCTCGACGAACGGGCCACCCTCTCCTTTGGCGCAGAAGCCGAGGTCCTCGAGCGTGATGAGCAGCATGTACGTGAAGGCGTCGTAGAGCTCGCAGACGTCGACGTCGGCGGGGGACAGGCCGGCGCGCTCGAACGCCATCCTGCCGGCGATCGCGGCCGGGCCAGTCGTGAAGTCGGCCCACTGGCTCATCGAGATGTGGGACGTGCTCTCGCCCGTGCCGAGGATCCACACGGGCGCCTTCGGGAGGTCGGCGATGCGGTCCTCGGCGACGAGGATGACCGCAGCAGCGCCGTCCGACCGGATGCAGCACTGCAGCTTCGTGAACGGGTCGGCGATCATCGGCCCGGCGAGCACGTCGTCGATCGTGATCGGATCACGGACGAACGCCTCGGGGTTCGTCCGAGCGTTGAACCGGGCCGAGACGGCGATCTCGGCGAGCTGCTCGATCGTCGTGCCGTACTCGTGCATGTGCCGTCGAGCGGCCATGGCGTACTTGGAGATCAGCGTGTGGCCGTACGGCGCCTCCCACTGCATCGGACCGCGTGCACCCCAGTCCAGGTTGGCCGTGCGCAGACCCTTCTTGAGGTCGGCGCGCGCCGTGGATCCGTACGCGAGCATGATCACGTCCGCATGGCCGGCGCTGATCGCATCGGCGGCATGTGCGGCCATGACCTCCCACGTGGCGCCGCCGACGGCGGTCGAATCGATCCAGCGGGGGACGATGCCCATGTACTCCGCGACGTCGATCGGTGCCATCGTGCCGAGGCCGGTGGAGGCGAATCCGTCGATCTGGTCGACGGTGAGACCGGCGTCGGCGATCGCGCGGCGAGCCGCCTGTGCCATGAGCGCGTACGGCGTGGCGTCATCGACGCGCCCGACATCGGACAGTGCGACCCCGGCGATGGCAACCCGTCTGCTCATCTCGCGGAGCGTAGTTGACGCTGGCGTCAGATCACTCGGCTCGCAGGTCGTCGAGCCGGCTGCCCTCGGGCATCCGCAGGCCGAGGCGCTCGAGCCGGTTCCGGATGAAGACCGGCGCCGGCTCGGGGCGGCCTGCCTCTCTGCTGGCGACCGCCTCACCGTCGGCCGCCCACACGTGGCACGTGCCGATGTTCATGCGCCACGTCTGGTCGCGCGCGTAGCGGTCGCCGTCGAGCATCGGGTCGGGCGTGCCGTCGATGCGGGCCTGCGCGGCGCGCATCGAGTAGAAGCACTGCACCGCGACCGGCGCCATCGCCTGCAGCAGCGCCGTGGTGTGCGTGCACCCACGCGGACCTCCGAACAGCTCGCGCACCTTGTGGGTGAAGCCGCGGGCGATGGAGAGACCGACGAGATGCTCGTAGTGCTCGACGATCGTCGGGCACTCGTCACGCGGGTGCATCTCGAAGCGCACCGCGACGTCGAGGATCTCGAGACCGGGGAACGAGACCTCGACGTCCACCTGCATGTGGTGGATCGTCATCGGTTCGGGATCGGAGCGGATGTACAGCCCCGGCGGCTTCTGGTCGCGAACGGCACCCCTGATGAGGATGCGGTCGTCGCCCAACCGATAGGCCCGCACTCGGTACTCGCGGTCGTGGAGGACCTCCAGGCCCTCGGGGTCGGGCAGCAGGATCGGGTCGGTCGCGATCATCGTCACCCGTCCGATGTAAGCAGAGGCGGCAGCGGTAGGCGGCACCCGGCAGTGCGTCCGGCCAGTTCGTCCGGGCAGTTCGTCCGGGCAGTTCGTCCGGCGGCGCGCTCGCGAGCGAAGATCGGACATCATGGCTGCCGTCGCGCAAGACCTGAGGGTGTCGATGGGCGACGACCACGTCGCCACCATCGAGATCGACCGAGCTCCCGAGAACTACATCGACGTCGAGCTTGCGGCCGGCATCGCCGACGCGCTCGACGAGCTCGAGGACGACGTCTCGTGCCGGGCGATCATGCTGGTCTCGAACGGCAAGCACTTCTGCGCCGGCGCCCGATTGAGCCCGCGCGCCGACGACCTGCCGACCGGTGATCGCAACCCGCTCTACGAACAGGTCGCCCGGTTGTTCACCGGCAGCATCCCGATCGTGGCCGCCGTGCAGGGAGCGGCGATCGGCGCCGGCCTCGGGCTTGCGCTGGCAGCCGACTTCCGTGTGGCGTGCGCAGAGGCGCGGTTCGGTGCGACCTTCGCGCGGCTCGGGTTCCACCAGGGGTTCGGGCTCACGGCCACGCTGCCCCGGGTGGTGGGAGAGCAGCGCGCGCTCGAGATGCTGTACACGGGCCGTCGGGTCCACGGCGAGGAAGCACTTGCGATCGGGCTCTGCGATCGGCTCGTTCCCGCGGAGCGGCTCCGCGAGGGTGCGCACGACCTGGCCCGTGAGATCGCCGAGTCGGCACCGCTCGCAGTGCGGGCGATCAGGCGCACGATGCGGGGTGGTCTCGTAGCCGAGGTGAGTGCGGCGACCGCCGTCGAGCACGCCGCGCAGCAGGTGCTCCGACGCACGGACGACTACCGCGAGGGCGTCGCTGCCACGGCGGAGCGCCGGCCGCCGAACTTCCTCGGACGCTGAGCCTGCCGTCGTGATCTGACAGAGCCGTCAACTACGGTGGCGCCCGGGTACCCCGATGTCCTTCGGGGTCCGACTCGGGGAGGGTTGTCATGGCTGGTCGCCTGGAGGGACGAATCGCGCTGGTGTCGGGGTCGACGCGCGGGATCGGACGTTCGATCGCCGAACTGTTCGCCGCCGAGGGGGCGAAGGTCGCCGTGACCGGCCGGACGGTCGAGCGCGGTCAGAAGGTCGTCGACGGCATTCGTGCGAGCGGTGGAGACGCGGAGTTCTTCGCGCTCGACATCACCGACGAGGCCAGCGTCCGCGACGTCGTCGCCGCAGTCGTCGATCGCTTCGGGGGCCTCAGCACGCTGATCAACAACGCCGCGCCCACGGCCACCGTCGCGACGACGGTCAAGCCGTTGCACGAGTACACGACGGAGGAGTGGAGCACGATCCTGACCGGCACGCTCACCGGCAACGTGTTCTGGGCGTCGAAGTACGCATGGCCGCACCTGCAGGCAGCCGAGGGCGCTGCGATCGTGAACATCTCGTCGGGCCAGTCGACGAAGGGCTACACGGGGTTCGGCGCCTACGCCGCGGCCAAGGGTGGGATGAACGCCGTCACCAGGGTGCTCGCTGTGGAGGGCGCACCCCACGGCATCCGCTGCAACGCGATCATCGTCGGCCGCGTGGTGAGCGGGCGCGGTGACTCCGGTGTCGGGCTCACGGGCGACCGCATCGGTGGCATCGGCAACCCGATGCAGATCGCCGCGACCGCACTCTTCCTCGCCAGCGGTGAGTCGTCGTTCATCAACGGCGACCTGACCACGGCGGACGGGGGTGTGCAGATGGACGGCGACGTCCACATGGGCTGACCACGAGCACGGTCGTGGGCGACCACACCTGGCGGCTATCTGACACTTGTGTCAAGATGGAGGGATGTCCGACGCTCTCATCCTTGCCGGCGCCCGCACTGCGATCGGGCGTGCGTACAAGGGGTCGCTCGTCGATGTCGACGCCGCGGCCCTCGCCCAAGTCGCGCTCTCCGGTGCCATCGAACGCTCCGGCATCGACCCGAACCTGATCGACGACATCGTGCTCGCCGAGTCGATGCAGGGCGGCGGTGTGCTCGCCCGCTACGTCGCCGTCCGGCTGGGCCTCACCGGGGTGCCCGGGCTGGCCACGAACCGGCACTGCGCCGCCGGCCTCGGTGCCATCCAGATCGGAGCCTCGAGCATCCGCGCCGGCATGGACAGCATCGTGCTCGCCGGTAGCACCGAGAGCCTGAGTTCCAGCCCGAAGCTGCTCAAGTCGGTCCCGGCCTCCGCCGCCGACCCGCAGCCGTGGTCGCCCGAGTCGCACCCCGACAGCCCCGAAGCTCCCGCCTGGGACATGAGCATCACCGTCGGCGAGAACACCGCCCGTGAAGCCGGTGTCACCCGCGAGCAGGCCGACGAGTGGGCGTTCCACTCGCACCGTCGGGCCGCTGCCGCGGTGTCGAGCGGTCGGTTCGACGACGAGATCGTGCCGGTCGAGGTGTCCGACGGGAAGGGTGGCACACGGCTTTTCACCCGCGACGAGCATCCCCGTGCCGACACGACGCTCGAGCGGCTCGCCTCGCTCCCCGTGCTCCACCCCGAGCTCCCGAACGCGACCGTCACCGCCGGCAACGCGGCCGGCCTCAACGATGCCGCGGCAGCCGTCGTGCTGATGAGCGACGACGCGGCTCGCGCGCACGGCGCGACGCCACTGGCCCGGATCATCTCATGGGCGTCGGTGGGCATCGACCCGGTGCTCACCGGGCTCGCTCCGACGCGGGCGATCCCGAAGGCACTCGACCGCGCCAACATGAAGATCGGCGACATCGACCTCTTCGAGATCAACGAGGCGTTCTGCTCGATGGCGGTGGCATCGACCCGCATCCTCGGGATCGATCACGAGATCGTGAACGTGAACGGCTCGGGTTGCGGCCTCGGCCACCCGATCGCGGCGACGGGCGCCCGCATGGTCGTCAGCATGATCCACGAGCTCCGCAAGCGCGGCCAGACGATCGGATGCGTCTCGATGTGCGCCGGTGGCGGCATGGGCTCGGCCCTCGTCTTGGAGCTGCTGTGACCGAACCCGTGGAGGACCAGATCCGGCGCACCGACGTCGACGGCGTCCTCACGCTCACGTTCACGCGCGACGGCAAGCTCAATGCCGTCAGCGACGAGATGCTCGACGTCATGCGCGAGGCCGTGCGCAACCTCGGCGACGACGAGTCGCTCCGCACGCTCGTCGTCACTGCAGAGGGCCGGTACTTCACGGCGGGCAAGGACATCGGCCAGATGGGCTCCCACTCCGATTCCGGAGTGGCACTGCGCCGCAACTACCGCCGCCTCCACGAGCTGTTCGACGAGCTCGAGCGGATCGAGAAGCCGATCATCCTCGCCGCCCAGGGGCCGTGCCTCGGCATCGGCGTCGAGCTCGCGTCGTCGTGCGACTTCCGGTTCGCGAGCGAGCGGGCGCTGTTCGGGTTGCCGGAGATCCCGAACCTCGCCGTGCTGCCCGGTTCGGGCGGCATCAGCCGGTTCACGCGGATCGTCGGTCCCCACTGGGCGCGGTGGGTGGCGATGGCCGGTGAGAACGTCACCGCCGAACAGGCCGTGCAGATCGGCTTCGTGCACAAGGTGTTGCCCGAGGACGGCTTCCACGACGCCGTGCAGCTGTGGGCGCGCAAGCTGATCACCAGCTCCGCGGAGGCGCTCGGACTGGCGAAGATCGCGATCGACGCCGCAGTCGACTCCGACCGTCGCACCGCGCGCCACATCGACCGCATGGCCAACACCCAGCTCCTCCAGACTCGTGAGCACCTCGACAAGATCGAGGCGTTCAAGAACCGCTCGAAGCGCTGAGTCGGCTCGCCCGCATCGACGTCGGCACGTGCTGATGGTGGTGTCACCAAGATCCGCGAGCGTCTGGGGGCTGCTGGAGGCGCGCGGCGCCACACAGCCGGACGCGCGCTTCGTCGTCGACGAGCGCGGCGTCGAGCTCACGGTCGCCGACGTCCACGATCGGACCCTGCTCGTCGCCGGAGCACTCGCCCGCGATCACGGTGTCCGGCGAGGTGTCGTCGTGTCGTGGCAGCTGCCGAACTCCACCAGCACCCGGCGGTGCAGGACGTCGCGGTGATCGGCCTGCCGCACGAGGCGACGGGCGAGCTCGCCTGCGCGGTCGTCGTGCCGACCGACCCGGCGCGGCCGCCGACGTTGCGCGAGCTCTGTGATCACCTGCGCGCCGCCGGGCTGAGCACGCGAAGTTCCCCGAGCGGCTCGAACTGGTGCCGAGGCTGCCGCGCAACGCGATGGACAAGGTGCAGAAGGCCGGCCTCCGCCTCCGCTTCGGCGGCGACGCCGCCCGGGTCAGCTCGCCTGGAAGTGCTGGACCGTCGGGCCGAGGTACTCCGGCACCGCGCCGTGGATGAGGATCTCGTCGGCGCCGGCAGCGAGGTACTCCCGCAGCCGGTCGGCGCACACGCCTGCCGAGCCGATCGCCGCGCCTTCGTACAACCACTCCCGTGGCAGCACCTGGCTGACCTCGGCGAGCTGATCCTTGGTGAACAGGTTGTCCGCCGAGCCGCGCACGTTGGCGAGCATCGGATGGGACCGGAGATCGGCGAGTCCGGCGGGGTCCCATCCGCTGACGCTCGAGAGCAGCTCGCCGAAGTCGGGGATCTGGAAGTACGTGACCGCGCGGCCACCGACGACGGCCAGCTCCTGGGCCTCGGTGAGGTCCGGGGCAGTCACCACCGTGGCGTAGATCTTCGCGGCGTGAGGATCGCGTCCTGCGGCCTCGGCGCCGGCGCGCACCTTGTCGACCGACTCGCGCACCGCCTGCACGGTGAGGAACGGGTGGAGGATCGCCCCGTCGAAGTGTCGGCCGGCGAGGTCGAGCGTCTTCGGACCGATGGCCGCGAGGAGGATCGGCGGCGGCGTGATGTCCGGGACGTCGCCGAGGCGCAGCGAGGGGAACTGGCCGGCGGGACCGTCGTACTTGACCTTCTCGCCCCGGCAGAGCCGGCGATGGATGTCGGCCAGATCCGCGAGCACCTGGTTGGTCATCGTCGGCAGACCGACCGCGCGCCACATCGGCGCCACCGAGCGTCCGATGCCGAGCAGGAAGCGGCCGCCGCTCAAGGCCTGCATCGTCGTCGCCATGCTGGCGAGCGCGAGCGGGTGCCGGAACAGGAAGTGCGAGATCGCGCTGCCGATCTGGATCCGCGAGGTGGCCTGCGCGATGGCGCCGCCGAGCACGCCGACGTCCTTCGTGCCGTACCGTTCGCTGATCCAGATGGTGCTCAGCCCGAGGTGCTCGGCCATCTGCGCCTGACCGATCGCGGGCCGAGGATCGGCGACCCGACCGGGCAGCGTGTAGGCGCCGAGGGGGACACGGTGCGGCTGGCCATCGGTCATCGAACTATTCTGACACAGGTGTCAGAAGCGGTACCCAAGCGAGATCCCGTCGAGACCGCACGCGTGCTCGAACGATGGCTCGGTGAGCGCCTCGGCGCTGCGTCCGTCACGGTCTCCGAGCTCACGATCCCGAAAGCCGGGTTCTCCAACGAGACGATCGTCGGCCGTGCGGCCTGGACCGGCGCGACCGGCGCGACCGGCGCGACCGGCGCGACCGGCGCGACCGGCGACGGCAGCGCCGAGTTCGTGCTCCGCATCGAGCCGACCGGGCACCAGCTGTTCGTCGCGCCGGACGCACTGCGCCAGGCGACGGTGATGTCCACGCTCGGCGGTCACGTGCCCGTGCCGCGGATCTGGCTCACCGAAGCCGACCGCAGCATCCTCGGCGCACCCTTCTTCCTGATGGAACGTGTCCACGGTCGGATCCCCGGTGACGTGCCCAGTTGGCACCGGCGTGGGTGGACGACCGAGCTCGAACCGGACGAGCAGCGACGCCTGCACGACAACGCTCTCCGCGAGCTCGTCCGCCTCCATGCGGTCGACACCGCCGACTCGTCGTTCGCGTTCCTCGCGAACGGTGCCGGCGATCGCGCCGGCACGGCACTCGAGCAGCACATCGCCCACATCTTCACGTGGTTCGAGTGGTGCCGCCCGGTGCTCCGCTACGGCGTCGACACCATCGAGGCGGCGATGCAGCACGTACGCGCCGAGGTCCCTGCCGACGAGCGCCGATCGGTGACGTGGGGCGACGCCCGGGTCGGCAACATGATCTTCGCCGACGACCTGTCCGTCGCGGCGATGCTCGACTGGGAGGGTGCGGCGCTCGGTCCGCCGGAGATCGACGTCGCCTGGTGGGTGATGTTCGACGAGTTCCTCTGCGAGGCGCAGGGATACGACCGCCTGCCCGGCGTGTCTGATCGGCTCGGCACGTTCGCACGCTACGAGGAGCTCGCCGGTGCCGAGCTGCGGGACATCGGCTACTACGAGGTGCTCGCCGGGCTCACGCTGTCGCTGATCAACAGCCGGCTCGCCGACTCGCTGAGCCGGACCGGGATCACGTCGGAGGCGGTCGCCGGTGAGTTCGTCACCCGCGTCGCCGGGATCACACAGCGATCGCTCGACCGCGCCGGCCGCTGAGCGCCGTCAGATAGGGGCGCTCGCCAGCGTCTCGACCCAGCCGTGGAGGCGGGACCAGAGACGCTCCCGGGTCGGCGCGAAGTTGTGCATGTGGGCCATCCGGGGGAACACGGCGACGGTGATGTCGCTGGACGATCGGTACGCCTTCGGTTCGATCCACGGGTCGGGCACGACGTCGCTCTCGCCGACGGCGATGAAGACCGAGGTGGTGATCGCCGCGGCCTCGGATCGTGGCCGAGCTCGGATAGCCAACCCTCGAGAGCCACGGCATGGCGACGTTCGCCACGCCCGGAGCTGAGGGCACGACGGTGTGGATCGCGCTGTACCCGAGGACGCCGATGCAGTCGAACGGCTGGCGCTGTCCCTGGAGGACCACCGTGACGCAACCGCCCATCGACTGCCCGATGCCGGCCACGAACGGGTCGGCGATCGCCGGGAAGCCATCGGTGATCGTGCCCGCCGCGAGACGGGCGAGCACCGCCTGGACCGCCGCGCTGTTCGCAGCCGTGATGTGTTCGAACGTGAGCAGGTCGGGTTCGTAGACCGAGGAGTCGCCGACCTGGAGGTGATCGATCGCGACCACGATCCACCCGCGATCGGTGTGCCACGCAGCCTGACCGCCGGGCGCGTCGGGCAGGTCCATCGAGTAGTAGCGACGGCTGTAGCCGCCGCCCGGGAACGCCACGCAGACGACTGGTCGCTGTGCGAGGCGGGTGGGATCGGGCAGGTGCACGGTGGCGGCGATCGAGGCCGGCTGCCCGTATCCGGTCGCGTCGGTGACGTCGATCGAGAGGTCGATGCTCTTCACGTTCATCCTTCGGAGGCGATCAGTCGCCAGTCGTGCGCGAGCAGGTGAGCGAGCCGGCGACGGGGACGTGTGGTCAGGCGGCCTTCCAGCCCCCGTCGGCCGACATCACCGCGCCGTTGATGTTGCTCGCTTCGCTCGACGCGAGCCACGAGATCGCGGCCGCGATCTCGTCGGGTTCGGCGTTGTTCTCGGCGAGCGCGATCGAGGGGAGCTGCCGCTCGAAGGCCCACGGGACAGTCGGCGCTGCCGAAGCCCCGATGCCGGTCGCGACGCCGCCTGGGCACACCGCGTTGCAGCGGATCTGCTGCAACGCGTACGTGTACGCGATGTGGCGGGTCAGGCCGATCAGCGCGTGCTTCGAGCAGTGGTACGCGGCCCCTGCTCCCGAGCCGCCGAGCCCAGCGGCCGACGACACGTTCACGATCGAACCTCCCCGTCCGCTCATCAGTGGGAGGAACCCGCGGCACAGACGCATCGGTGCCGTGAGGTTGATCGCCAGCACATCGGCCCACAGCTCGTCGCTGACCTCGCCGGCCGGCACGAAGTGGTCCATGATCCCGGCCACGTTCGCCAAGATGGACACAGGGCCGACTGCTTCCGCGGCCTCGACGAGATGGGAGATGAACGCAGCGTCGCGGAGGTCTCCGTGCACCGTGGTGATCGAATCGCCCGCCAGCGTGGCGAGCCCATCCGCGTTCCCGTCGGTCGCGACGACGTGCGCACCTTCGGCGACGAGGCGGATCGCTGTCGCGCGGCCGATGCCGGATGCGGCACCCGTGACGAGCGCGACCACCCCGCTGTGTCGTGTCGGATCCATGCCGAACCTAGACCTTCCAGAGGAGCGGGAGGTGATCGATGCCGATCTGGCCTCCGTGCTCGGTGACGACGGCGCCGTCGGGAACGCGGTAGTCGGGAACCCGCTCGTGCCACATCTCGAACGCGATGCGCAGCTCCTGACGGGCGAGGTGCGAGCCGAGGCAGCGATGCGGCCCGGCGCCGAACGCGATGTGGCGGTTCACCGCGCGGTCGATGATCACCTTCTCGGCGTCCTCGAACTCCCTCGGATCCCGGTTCGCCGACGCGAGCGGGAGGTACACCATCTGGCCGGCTCTGATCGGGCAGCCGGCGATCTCGGTGTCGGCCGCGACCTTGCGGCCCGGTGTCACGAACGCGTAGTAGCGGAGGAACTCCTCGATCGCGGTGGGGATCAGCGCAGGATCGGCAGCGATGCGGTGACGGTCGTCGTCGTGCGTGCCCAGGTGCCAGAAGCTGAACGAGAGCTGCGAGGCAACCGTATCGAGCCCGGCCATGAACATCAGCAGGCAGAAGTCGAGGAGGTCCTGGTCGGGAATCGGCGCACCGTCGATCGTCCAGCCGAGCGCCACGCTCAGCAGATCCTCCCGCGGCTGGCGGCGACGTTCGGCGATCAGCTCGCTGAAGTAGCCGACGACCTCCATCATCGCCGTGAACTGCCGCTCCTGGGCTTCGGTGGTGTCACGCCGCCCGTGGAGGATGGCGGTCTCCCACTGCTGGAACGTGTGCGCATCGGAACGGGGAAGTCCCATGATGTCCATGAAGATCGTGTTCGGGAAGAGCAGTGCCACGTCCTGGACGAAGTCGCATTCGCCGCGCGGCACGATGTCGTCGAGGATCTCCGCGAACCGCTGGCGGACCTTCGGCTCCAGTTTCGCCACCGCGGCCGGCGAGAACATCGGGCCGAGGAGCTGGCGCCACGCGGTGTGGATCTGACCGTCGAGCATCTCGGGGATCCAGCGGTACGGAGGGTTCGGGTCGGTTGGCGTGACGGCGCTGTTGGTGAACACCGCGTGGTCCTGGAACGACGAACGGATGTCTGCCATCCGTGTCACCAGGAAGTACTGGTTGCTCCCGGCGACGCCGGTGTGGACCGGCGCCTGCTCCCGCTTCGAATCGAAGTTGTCGAAGTGCCAGCCCGCTGGCGCGCTCGGGATGTTGACCGCCTCGTAGTGAGTGATCGGACAACCCGTCATCTGAGCGAATTCGTCGACGCTGGTCACGCTCGTCCTCCCCTTGGATCGGCTTCCGCAGGAAAGATTAACCTGATTGTGGATGGTGCGCCCCAGCCGGGAGGCTCACCCGCCACGATGGACTGGAAATTGGGTGCCTGTTTCAGTAATCTGACACTCGCATCACGACGTGGAGTCCTCCGTTCCTTCGACAAGATCGGGCGAACCAGGTCGTGAACCGCAGCCAACGCCGCTCCGGCGTCGGACCATCCACAAGGGGGAACCTCGAGATGTCTAGGAAGTTCTGGGCCCGATCGACCGCGCTGATGTGCGCGTTCGTACTGACCGCAGCAGCCTGCGGGGGCGACGACGACGACACGTCGGCGACCGATGCACCGGCGGCGACCGATGCACCCGCAGCCACCGACGCGCCCGCGGCGACCGATGCACCGGCCGGCACGGACGCGCCGGCGGGAACCGATGCGCCGGACACCACAGCGGCGGAAGGCGGCTCCGATCTCGAGGCACTCGGCCTGTGGGACGACGGCCCGTGCGACGAGTCGCTCGATCCGCTGCACGTCGGCCTGCAGACGGTGTTCGCATCCGGCGTGCTGACGCTCGAGGATCAGGCCCAGTCACTCGAGGCCTCCGCCGTCGCCTTCAACGCTCGCGGCGGCGCCAACGGTCACTGCATCCAGGTCACGACGTGTGACGACGGGGCCGACCCGAACCGCGCCGTCGACTGCGTGCGCACGCTCGACGAGGCCGGCATCGGCGCCACGATCAACGACACCACGTCGGTGGCAGGTGCCGATGTCTCCGCCGGCTACGCCGCGGCTGGCATCCCCCGGTTCGCGATCAGCCCCGGTCAGGACGACTACGGCGACACGAACGCCTACCCGTTCGATGCCGGTGGAACCGGCACGACGATCATGATGCCGCAGGCACTGCTCAACGAGGGCATCACGAAGATCGCCTCGATCCACGTCGACATCCCGGCGGCGACGGCGCTCGCCGGCATCCTCGGGGCCATCTTCGGTGACAACGGCTTCGAGCTCGTCGCCGACCTGCCGGTTCCCGCCGGCACCACCGACTACAGCCAGTTCATCCTGGCCGCCGAGGCAGCGGGCGCCGAGGGCGTGATCATGCCGATCGGCGGGCAGGAGGGCATCCAGGTGCTGCGCGCCGCCGAGCAACTCGGCTCGGACCTCATGTTCTCGAGCAGCTTGGGGACGTTCCCGTACGCGGACATCGCCGCACTCGGCGAGATCAACGACCAGATCATCCTGAACGCGGCGATCCCGCCGGCCACGTTCGACGATCCGGTCGTTCAGCTCATCGCCGCCGATCTCGCCGCTTCCGACATCGAGGCGCTGCAGACCGAGAACCTGAAGTCGAGCCCGATGCGGTCGTGGATCGGTCTCTACGCTTTGCTCCACATCCTGCGCGAGGCGGGTGCCGAGGACTTCAGCCGCGAGAACCTGAAGTCGCTGATCGAGGCATCGGGTCCGGTCCCGATGCTCGGTCTCACCGACGATTGGACGCCGAAGACCGACCACGAGGGCGTCTTCGTGCGCACCGGCAACAACTTCTACAGCTTCTGGACGTTCGATCCGTCTGCCGAGTTCAACGGCACGGCCGGCAACTTCGTGCGCGCCAGTGAGGCGAACTGGGACGAGGTGATCTGCGGCTCGCCGCTCGGCGGCGCCTGCTGACCGCCGACCTCGGTTGACGGCGGGGGCCACCCGCGACGGGTGGCCCCCGCCAACATCGATCGATCAGGCGCTCGCCTGCGCGATCATTCGCTCACACGACTGCCATTGGGGGGTGCGGGAGGATGCAGTCCTTCCTACAGTTCGTCGTACTCGGACTCGGGGCGGGCGCGACGTATGCGCTGTTCGCCCAGGGAGCGGTGCTGATCTACCGGGGATCCGGGCTGGTGAACTTCGCCCAGGGCAGCATCGGCATGCTCAGCGCCTACATCGGGTTCGTCGAGCTCAAGGTCCGCCACGGGTGGGCGACGCTGCCGGCACTCATCACCGGGGTCGTCGCTGCGGTCGTGGTGTCGCTGGCGTTCCAGGCGATCGTGCTGCGTGCCCTGAGACGGGCGGCGGCGATCGTGCGCGTCATCTCGACCATCGGGCTGCTCGGCCTGCTGCAGGCCGTGGCCGAGAAGCGCTGGGGGTCGGCGAACCAGGCGATCAGCCAATACCTCCCGCACGAGGTGTTCGACGTCGGCGGGGTCAAGATCCAGGAGGAACGCCTCTACCTCGTCGCCGTCTCGGTGGCGGTCACCGTCGGGCTGTGGGCCTGGACGCGCTACACCCGTGTGGGTCTGGCGATCAACGCGTCGGCACAGAACGAGCGGGCGGTGCAGACGCTCGGCTGGTCTCCCGACCGGCTGTCCGCGCTGACATGGGGCCTGGGTGGCGGCCTCGCCGGCCTAGCGGCGGTCCTCGTCGCCCCGCTCACCGGGCTGTCGATCAGCACGTTCACCCTCGTCGTGACGGTTGCCGGTCTCGGCGCCGCTCTGCTCGGCGGGTTCCACTCGTTCCCGATGACCTTCGTGGGCGGCCTGGTCATCGGCCTCAGCGAGTCCCTCGCGACGCGGTACAAGGGCGACATCGAGGAGTTCTTCCACCAGAGCCAGATCACCGGCCTCAACCGCGCGCCCGCGTTCCTCGTGATCCTGCTCGTGCTCGTCGTCAGGGGGCGCGGCCTGCCGCTGCGGTCGCACGTGGCGGAACGGCTTCCGAAGCTCGGCACCGGTCAGATCAACCTCCGCGGGCTCGCCGTCGCGGTGCTCGTCTTCCTCGGACTCCTGTTCGGTCTGATGGGCGACAGCTGGGCACAGGCGAGCTACGTCTCGTTGACCGCCGGCATCATGATCCTCTCGATCGTCGTGGTCACCGGCTTCGCCGGACAGATCTCGCTCGGGCAGTGGGCGCTCGCCGGCATCGGCGCGCTGATCGCGGGCAAGTTCGTGCGCGCCGATGTGCCGGCCGAGATCGCGATCGTGCTCGGCGTCGTCCTCACGATCCCGGTCGGTCTGCTGTTCGCGCTGCCCGCGCTGCGCACCCGAGGGGTGAACCTCGCTGTCGTCACCCTGGGTCTCGGGTACGCCGTGTCCGAGGTCGTGTTCGCGAACGCCAGCTACCTCGGCCCCCCGCTCGACGGCGGCACGAAGATCGGGCTGATCAAGCTCTTCGGGATCGAGGTCGACGCCTTCCGCCATCCGCACCGCTGGGCGATCGTGTGCCTCGTGGCCCTCGTTCTCGTCGGGTTGATGGTCGCCAACCTGCGCCGGTCGGGCACCGGTCGGCGCCTGATCGCCGTGCGGACGAACGAGCGCGCCGCGGCATCGCTCGGGATCAGCGTGTTCAGCGTCAAGCTCTACGCGTTCGGCGTTGCCTCCGGCATCGCCGCGCTCGCCGGCATCCTCGTCGGCTTCAAGTCGCAGAACATCCAGTACGGCGGGTTCAACGTCTTCGAATCGATCAACAGCGTCGGGTTCGCGGTGATCGGCGGTTTGGGCTACGTGCTGGCCGGCGCGTTCGCGGCACCCAACGCGATCGGCGGTCTCGGCACCCGGATCGTCGAGGACTGGCTGCACCTCGGCAACCGCTGGGACCTGATCCTCGGCAGCGCGCTGGTGCTCCTGATCCTCATCGTGCAGCAGGATGGCATCGCCGCCACCGCGACCGAGCACGCTCGTTCGCTGCTGCTCAAGCTGCGGCTCGCCGGCCGGCGCCCCGGGCCTCCGGAGCTCCCCGACGTCGAGACCGAGACCGTTCCACCGCAGACGCTCGGCATCGCGGGGCTCACCGTTCGCTTCGGCGGCGTAACCGCGGTCGACGACGTCAGCTTCGAGGTTCGTCCCGGCGAGATCGTCGGGCTGATCGGACCGAACGGTGCCGGGAAGACGACCATCATCGATGCCGTGACGGGATTCGTCAGGCCGACGAGCGGCGTGCTGAAGCTCGACACGCTCGACGTGAGCCGGTGGAACGCGGGCAAACGGGCGCGACACGGCTTGCGCCGGTCGTTCCAGTCGCTCGAGCTGTTCGAGGACCTCACCGTCGAGGCGAACATCCGCGCAGGCGCGGACTCCGCCCCTCGATCCTCGTGGTTCCGTGACCTGATCTGGCCGCGGCGGGAGCCGTTGACGTCCGCGTCGGTGGCGGCGATCCGAGAGTTCGACCTCGCGGAGGACCTGACGCGGCTGCCTCCGGAGCTGCCGTACGGCCGGCGTCGCCTCGTCGCCATCGCCCGCGCGGTCGCGGCCGGTCCGTCGGTGCTGATGCTCGACGAGCCTGCGGCGGGCCTCGACGAGACCGAGAGCCGGGAGCTCGCGAGACTGATCCGCCGCCTCGCGCAGGAGTGGCACATGGGGGTCCTGCTCGTGGAGCACGACGTGTCGATGGTGATGTCGACCTGCGATCGCGTCGTCGTCATCGACTTCGGCCGGGTGATCGCGTCCGGCACGCCGAAGGAGGTCCGCGAGAACCCAGCGGTGAAGACCGC
Source organism: Acidimicrobiia bacterium (assembly GCA_050248955.1). Classification (GTDB taxonomy): domain Bacteria; phylum Actinomycetota; class Acidimicrobiia; order Acidimicrobiales; family Ilumatobacteraceae; genus JBFWRK01. Next base: position 159,484 of record JBFWRK010000004.1, on the reverse strand, counting down.
CTACCTCGGCCAGGACGACAGCGACTCGGAGGTCTTGGCATGACGGAGACGCTGATCGAGTGCCGGGAGCTGACCGCGGGCTACGGCGCGCTGGCGGTCGTGCGCGACCTCGACCTCAAGGTCGATGCCGGCGAGGTCGTCGCCCTGATCGGTCCCAACGGCGCGGGCAAGACGACGACCCTGCTGACGATGGCGGGCGAGATGTCGCCGATCTCGGGAGCGGTGCTCTGGAAGGGCGCGGTGACCACGGCGCCGATGCACGCACGGTGCCGCGACGGGCTCGGGTTCCTCACCGAGGAGCGTTCGGTGATCATGAACCTCACGACCAAGGACAACCTGCGGTTGGCGGGTGTCTCCGTCGAGGTGGCGACGAGCTTCTTCCCCGCGCTCGAACGGCTTCTCGGTCAGAAGGCCGGGCTGCTGTCCGGGGGCGAGCAGCAGATGCTCTCGCTCGCACGGGCACTCGGGCGCAAACCGAAGGTCCTGCTCGCCGACGAGCTGTCGCTCGGGCTGGCGCCACTGGTCGTGGATCGTCTGCTCGAAGCGGTGCGAGCGGCGGCCGACGAACGAGGTGTCGGCGTGCTGCTCGTCGAGCAGCACGTGCGCAAGGCGCTGGCGATCGCCGACCGCGTCTACGTGATGGAGCGTGGCACGGTGGTCATGTCGGGCACGGCTGCGGAAGCCCGCTCACAGCTGACCGAGATCGAGGCCGCGTACCTCTCCCATGTCGAGTAGCGCTGCCGACGCCACCGCGAACCAGGAGATCACCGTCGGCTTCATCGGCGTCGGCCAGATGGGCCGGCCGATGGTCGATCGGCTGCTCGCCGCGGGCTGGCCGACGACGGCCTTCGTCCGCAGATCCGAGCAGCGAGCCGAGCTCGAGTCGGACGGGATCGCGGTCGCGTCATCGGCGGTGGAGCTGGCGGCGAACGTCGAGGTGCTGATCCTCTGCCTCTTCAACGATGCGCAGTTCCGCGAGGTGGTGCTCGACGGCGGTGTGCTCGACGCGCTGCGGCCGGGTTCGGTGCTGGTCAGTCACGTCACGGGAAGTCCGGCGCTGTCGGTCGATCTGCAGGCGGCTGCGCCCGAGGGCGTGCACGTGCTCGACGTCCCGATCAGTGGCACCGCCGACCACATCCGCGCCAGCCAGCTGACGCTGCTCGTCGGTGGTGATCGGGACGCGCTCGCACGTGTGCGGCCGGTGCTCGAGTCCTATGGCAACCCGATCCTCGAGGTCGGCGGCCTCGGCGATGGTCAGCGGATGAAGCTGATCAACAACCTGCTGTTCACCGTGCACCTGCGCACCGCGCTCGCGGCGGCGTCGTTGGGAGCGTCGATGGGCGTGTCGCCGGGCGAGCTCTCCCGGGTCGTGTCCGAGTGCAGCGGCGACAGCTTCGCCCTCCGTCTGTTCCAGCAGATCCCTCCCGAAGCGATGTCCGCCGCGGCGAAGCCGTACCTGGTCAAGGACGTCGGGGTGATCCGCGAGGTCGCCGCGTCACTCGGCATCGATCTCGGGCTGCTCGGCGACCTGGCCTCCTGGGTCGAAGGCGACTGAGCACCGTCGTGGCGGGACCCAGCAAGCGCTTCGACGGCAAGGTGGCGTTCATCACCGGTGGCGCGATCGGGTTCGGTCGCGCGTTCGCCCGGGCGATGAGCGCGGAGGGCGCCGCCATCGTGATCGCCGACATCGACGCGCACGCCGGCGAGCTGACCGCCGCCGAGCTCCGGGCGAGTGGCGTCACGGCGATCTCCGTGCAGTGCAACGTCGGCGATGAGCACCAGGTCGACGCCGCGGTCCGCCGCACGACGGACGAGCTCGGTGGTGTCGACGTCTGCATCAACAACGCCGGCCTGCACCTGCTCCACTACAACCAGCCGTTCTCGGTGCTCCCGCGCTCCGAGCTGCGCGACCTGTTCGACGTCAACGTCATCGGCGTCGTCAACTGCACGGTGGCGTGCCGTGACTCGATGCGCGGGCGCGGTGGCGGGGCGGTGCTCAACATCTCGTCGATCGCCGGATACATTTCGAGCTCTCCGTACGGGGTCTCGAAGCTGGCCGTGCGCGGCCTCACGATCGCGTTGGCCACCGAGCTCGCGCCCGACAAGATCCGCGTGAACGCGATCGCGCCCGGGCTGATGGCGACCGAGAACGCGCTCGATGGGCTGCCGAAGGAGATGATCGACGACTTCGTCGAGAACCGTCAGCTCGTCCACCGGCTGGGGTCGATGGACGACGTCGTCTCCGCCGCGCTCTACCTCTGCTCCGACGAGGCCGGCTTCATCACCGGCGAGACGCTGCGCGTCAGCGGCGGCTACCCGCTGGGTCTCTGAGCGCGCCTCACCGGTGGCGGATCAGCGAAGTCGTCCGGCGATCACCGGCAGCTCGAAGACGGACTTCACCCCCGGTTCGGCGGCGACCACGAGCGGGATCGCGTTCACGGCGCGCATCGCGGTGATCGCGAACCCGCCGTCGAGATGGGTGCCGTCGGCGCTCGAGAACTCGAACTCGCACTCGAGGCGCGGGTCACCCTCGATGACGATCCGGTAGGCGTCGCTGCGCAGTGGCCGGGGCCAGTCCGGCGCGAGGTCCGGCCTCGATCTGGTCACGTGGGAGAGCGAGACCACCTCGCGACCGTCGACGACGCCGGCGACGTGGAACCGCATGCCGGCGATCGTGCCGGCATCGATCGTGCGCCCCTCGTAGGGGAACGACTCCGGGGCGGGCAGGAGCTCGTGATCGGCGGTGACCTCGTCGAAGGTGACCCCGAGCTGCTCACCGATCATCGTCAGAACGCCGCCCCAGTTGGCGCGCAGCCCGTCGGGGTGTACGAGCGGCGGCACGGAGTCGATGGGAGCGCCGAACCCGATCTGGTCGAACGCCACGCTGTCGCTCTGCGCACCGGACTCGTAGACCACCATCTCGTAGATGCGCACGGCGTCGATGCGCCGGCCGCAGCCGCTCAACACGACGGGCAGGAAGTCGCTGAAGAACCCCGGGTCGATGCCGGTCGAGAAGCAGGTCGTGGTTCCCGCGGCGCATGCGGCTTCGAGCCGTTCGAGCACGTCGGGGCGGGTCGAGCCGGGGTGGATGAGGGCGCCGACCGACGTCGTGACGATGTTGGCGCCACCCGACAGGATCGTGCAGAAGTCGTTGAGCGCGATCTTCAGGCGCCCGTGCGTCGTCGCGAAGTAGCTGACGACGTCGGGGCGGAGCGCGAGCGCAGCGCCGAGGTCGTCCGTAGCGATCACGCCGGTCGACCCCGCCGCAGTGAACGTGCCGGCATCGCGTCCGACCTTGTCCGGGTTGCTCACCACGAGGCCGACCAGCTCGAGATCGGGGCGCTCGATCACACCGCGCAACGCTTGCGAGCCGACGAAGCCCGTACCGACGTGGACGACTCGAATCGACATGAGTGCACCTCCCCCTGACGCGGTGAGACATCGTGACCCAGATGTTCCGCGGCGACAAGTGCGGGCACTCCTAGTGTGTTGCGGTGGCTCACGTTGCGCGGACCGGGCGGGTCGATCCTCGAATCGGTCGAACGCGCCGAGCTGTGGTCGACGCCGTCGCCGCGCTGCTCGCCGACGAGGGCGCGGCCTCGGTGACTCACCAGCGGGTGTCCGAGGTGTCGGGCGTCGGGCGGGCGACGATGTACCGGCACTGGCCGACAGCCGCCGACCTCCTGTACGACGTGCTCGGTGAGGTTGACCCGCCGTTGCTCAGGCCGGGTGACGGCCCGCTGATCGAGTGGTTGCGCACCGAGCTCCGACGCGCCGCGACCGAGATGGGCCAACCGGCGGCGATCCAGTTCGTCTCCGTGCTCGTCGCTCGTGCGAGCCTCGATCCGGGCGCGGCGGAGCTGCGCCGGCGGATCCTCGACCACAACGTGATGAACCTCGCGACGGCGGTCGCGCGCGCAGCCGAGCGCGGCGAGATCGTCGGTGACCCGGACCCGCACGAGCTCACCGCGCTGCTGCTCGGTCCGATCCTGTTCCGCGTGGTCATCGAGGGGCGTCCGGCGAAGGGCCCGTTCGTGGACGATGTCATCGCCCGCGTGATGCACCCCTGGATCGTCGTTTCTGAGACAACTTGACCCTGAAATGCGGTGCTCGTACGCTTCGTCACCGCGACGGGGGATCGTCGTTCGACTGATCGGGGGCACGTCGATGAACCATCTTGCGGCTGCCTCCGAGCTCGCCGACGCGCCGATCGCAACCGAGCCCGCTTCGTAGCGGCCCCGCGCTGATCGCTAAGTTCTGACACGTTCGTCAACGACGGGCACAACAACCTGGAGGTAGTCACGTGGGGGGTCGACTCGACGGCAAGGTCGCACTGGTCACCGGTGCGGCACGGGGGCAGGGCAAGAGCCACTGCATCCGTCTGGCAGAGGAGGGCGCGAACGTCATCGCGGTCGATCTCCTCGAGGACATCGACACGGTCAGGTACCCGCTCGGTTCGCCGGCGGACATGGCCGACACGGTCGCCCAGGTCGAGGCGACGGGCCGGAAGATCTTCTCGGCGAAGGCCGACGTGCGAGAGCGCGACCAGCTGCGCGACGCCGTGGGCAAGGGCGTCGCCGAGTTCGGCGGCGGGCTGGACATCGTCTGCGCCAACGCCGGCATCCTGCCGATCAAGGGGCACACGGCGCAGGCGTTCATCGACGCGATGGACGTCGACTTCGGTGGCGTGATGAACGCCGTCGCGGTCACGCTGCCCTACCTCTCGGCCGGCGGCTCGATCATCCTGACCGGTTCGACCGCGGGCATGATGCCGGGCACGCTCAACAACCCGGCACTCGGCCCGGGTGGTGTCGGGTACGGCCTCGCGAAGACGTTCATCGTCCAGTACACCGAAGTGCTCGCGCTGCAGCTCGCGGCGCAGAGCATCCGGGTGAACGCGGTGCACCCGACGAACTGCAACACCAACCTGTTGCACAACGAGGACCTCTACAAGGTCTTCCGTCCGGACCTCGAGAACCCGAACGCCGACGACGTGATGCCGGCGTTCATGATGTTCCAGGCCATGCCGATCCCCTACGTCGAGCCGCGCGACATCTCCAACGCCGTACTGTTCTTCGCCTCCGACGAGTCGCGCTACGTCACGGGGATCAACCTGCGCGTCGACGCCGGCTCGCTGCTGCGCTGGCCGAACGGTCCGCAGGGCTGACCATGGGTGACCTCGCGTTCACGCCCGAGACGCGGATGCTCGTCGACGGTCAGCTGATCCCGGCCGACAGTGGGACGACGTTCGACAACATCAACCCCGCCACCGAGGAGGTGCTCGGCCAGGTTGCGGACGGCTCGGCGGCCGAGATGCAGCGCGCGATCTCCGCCGCCCGCCGCGCCTTCGACGAGACGGGTTGGTCGACGGACAGGGCGCTGCGCAAGCGCTGCCTCGAGCAGCTCCACGCCGCGATCGTCTCCGAGCAGGAGGAGATGCGCGAGGAGCTGATCGCCGAGGTCGGCGCGCCGCGCGGGGTCACCTATGCCGCGCAGCTCGACGGGCCGCTGGCCGACGCGCTGCTCTGGCCGGCACGGATGATCGACGAGTTCGCCTGGGAGCGCGATCTCGACGACTCGCAGATGTTCGGCATCAACTCCCGCCGCCAGGTGTGGAAGGAGCCGATTGGCGTCATCGGCGCGATCACCCCGTGGAACTACCCGTTCGAGGTGACGATCAACAAGATCGGTCAGATCCTCGCGACGGGCAACACGATGGTGCTCAAGCCGGCACCCGACACCCCCTGGAACGCCACGCGGCTCGGTCGGCTGATGGCCGAGCAGACCGACATCCCGGCCGGCGTGGTCAACGTCGTCACCTCGTCCGATCACCTCGTGGGTGAGGAGCTGACGCTGTCGGCGCAGGTCGACATGATCTCGTTCACGGGTTCCACCATGACCGGCAAGCGGATCATGGAGAAGGGCGCCGCCACGCTCAAGCGGGTGTTCCTCGAGCTCGGCGGCAAGTCGGCGATGATCGTGCTCGACGATGCGGACTTCCCGAGCGTCGTGCCGATGGGCTCGATCGTGTGCATGCATGCCGGTCAGGGCTGCGCGATGCAGACCCGCATGTTGCTCCCGCGGTCGCGCTACGACGAGGGCGTCGAACTGATCATGGCCGGCATGAGCCAGGTGCCGTACGGCGACCCGCAGGACATCGGCAACCTGATGGGCCCACTCGTGAGCGAGAAGCAGATGAACCGCGTGCTCGGGTACGTCGCCAAGGGCCAGGAGGAGGGCGCGAAGCTCGCGCTCGGTGGCAGCCGCCCGGCCCACCTCCCGAAGGGCTGGTACGTCGAACCGACGCTGTTCACCGACGTCGACAACTCGATGACGATCGCTCGCGAGGAGATCTTCGGCCCCGTCCTGGTGGTCATCCCCTACGACGACGACGAGGATGCGGTCCGCATCGCCAACGACAGCGGCTACGGGCTATCCGGCGGCGTCTTCTCGGCCGACGACGGGCGGGCCACGGCGATCGCGCGCCGCATCCGCACCGGTTCGTTGAGCGTGAACGGCGGTGTCTGGTACGGCGCCGACTCGCCGTACGGCGGCTACAAGAACAGTGGCATCGGCCGCCAGAACGGCATCGAGGGGTTCGAGCAGCACCTCGAGACGAAAGCGGTCGCTTGGATCAAGGGCTGAGCGGTCGATGACCGTCGCGCTCGACCTTCGCGGGCGGCGGGCGCTGGTCACCGGCGCCGGCCAGGGCGTGGGGGCGGCGGTGGTCGCCCTGCTCGCTGAGGCGGGCGCGAGCGTTGCGGTCAACGACCTCGTCGCCGACCGCGCCGAGCTGCAAGCGGTCCGCGTGCGCGACGCCGGCGGCGAGGCGGTCGCCGCGCCGTTCGACGTCACCGACTTCGAGCAGGTCACCGACGCCGTCGCTCGACTCGGCGGCGTCGACATCCTCGTGAACAACGCCGGCAACGCGGGTGGCGACTCGTGGCCGGGCATGGTCCCGTTCGCGGAGACCGCGCCCGCGGACTGGTCGCCCTTCCTCGCGGTCAACCTGCTCGGTGTCATGCACTGCGTGCGGGCGTCGCTGCCGGCGATGATCGAGGGCGGTTGGGGCCGGGTCGTCACGATCGTTTCCGACGCGTCACGCGTCGGTGAGCCGATGATGGCGGCATATGCCGCGGCAAAGGCCGGAGCCGCCGGGCTGATGCGCAGCGTGGCCAAGGAGGTCGGGCGGCACGGCGTGACGGCGAACAGCATCGCGCTCGGCACGATGCGCACGCCGCTCACCGAGGCCGTCTGGGCCGGCGCCGACGAGCAGCAGGTCGCGGCGCGGCTCCGCGGCTATGCGATTCGTCGACCGGGTCAGCCCGACGACGTCGCCGCGCTCGTCGGCTACCTGGTGAGCCCGGCGGCGAGCTGGCTCACCGGCCAGACCATCCCGCTCAACGGCGGCTACTCCCTGTCGCTCTGACCGCCGCCCCAGCCGCTTCGTTCGCCCGGTTCGCCCGGTTCGCTCCGGCCGCTCCGTTCGCTCCGGTCGGCGGTACTGCTGCTTCTCTGCTCTCCAACGCGTCTCCCCAGGTTCTCTGCTACCAGGCGGACGCGTGGCGTCCGCCGGTGAACAGAGTTCCAGATGGTGCGCGTTGGCGAGCAGAGAACCTCGTGGTGCGCCTGGTAGCAGAGACGCTCGTGGGGCTCGTGGGGGGCGTTGTCGAGCAGAGAACCGTCTCAGAGGCGGGTGATCAGTCCGCCGTCGACGGCGACGATCTGGCCGGTCATGTAGCTCGCCTCGTCGGAGAGCATGAACAGCACGAGACCGACGAGGTCCTCGGGCGTGCCGAGCCGGCGCATCGGGGTCTGCATCTTCATCCCCTCGAGCATCTTCTCCGGGGTGACCTTGCGCGTGGCCTCGGTGTCGATGAAGCCAGGGGCGATCGCGTTCACCCGGATCTGCTTGCGGACGAGCTCGTTGGCAAGGCTGACCGTCAGGGCGTTGATCGCCGCCTTCGAGATCGAGTAGAAGCCACTCGGCATCCACGACGCGACGGACGACTGGTTGACGATCGCCCCGCCGCCATCGGCGAGCGCCTTGAAGCAGGCTCTCGTGCACCACAGCGCACCGTTGACGTTGACCTCCATGAACCGGTGGTAGTAGTCGGGATCGACGGACATGAGCGGCTGCAGCGCCATGTCGCCGTAGATCGCGGCGTTGTTCACGAGCTGATCGATGCTGCCGAACGCGGCGAGCGCAGCGTCGGCCATCGCCTGCGCGCTCGCCGGATCGGACACGTCGACCGGCACCGCCAGCGCCGAGCCGCCGGCAGCCACGATCTCACCGGCGACACGCTCGGCGCCTGGCAGGTTGAGGTCGGCGACCACGACGTTCGCGCCGGCCGCGGCGAGCCCCTTGGCGTACGCCTCGCCGATGCCCTGGCCCGACCCGGTCACGACCGCGGTCTTCCCTGTGAATCTCATGGTTCAGTGCTCCTGTCGCGCGGAACGGTCAGTTGGCGCTGGCGCCGACGGCGCCACGTGTCGGCGTGTACTCGCACCGGAGGTGCTTGATGCCGTGGATGAAGTTGGCGCGGAGGTACTCGGGCTCGCCGGCGGCGCGGATGTCGGGTACCTGGCGGAAGAGCTCGCGGAACACCGCGGTGATCTCACGCCGGGCCAGGTGCGCGCCGAGGCAGAAGTGCGGGCCGGGACCACCGAAAGCGACGTGCGGATTGGGATCACGGGCGATGTCGAAGTCGAACGGGCGGTCGAACACCGACTCGTCGCGATTGGCCGAGTAGTACCACATCACGACCTTGTCGCCTTCGTGGAACTCCTGGTCGCCGATGCGCACACCGTCGGCCGTCACCGTCCGGCGGCCGTACAGCACCGGCGAGGCGTAGCGCACGATCTCCTCGACCGCGGTCATCGCGTGGGCCTCGAAGTCGCCCTGCCACGTCGCCCGCTGCTCGCTGTCGTTGCTGAGCGCGAGGAAGCCGTGGGTGATCGCGTTGCGGGTCGTCTCGTTGCCGGCGCCGACGAGCAGGTTGAAGAACGCGCCGAGCTCCTGGGGGCTGAGCTTCTCGCCATCCGCGTTCTCCATCACGAGCCGGGTGATCAGGTCGTCCTGGGGGTTCTTGATCCGATCCTCGGCGAGCTCCTGGACGAGCTGGACGAGCTCCATGCCGATGCTCTCGAGGTTGCGCCGGAGCCCCTCGCGCGACTGGTCCGGCACGTACTCCGGGTCGGTGGTGCCGAGCATCCGGTTCGTCACGTCGAAGATGAACTGCTCCTGGCTGCGGGGGATGCCGAGCATGTCGATGATGATCCTGAGCGGGACCAGTGCGGCGACCTCCGTGACGAAGTCGCACTCGCCCTTCTCGGCGATGCCGGCAACGATCTCCGCGGCGATCCGTTCGACGTCCGCCTTCAGCTCGTTCAGCGCCTTGGGCGCGAAGCGCTGCGCGACGATGCGCCGGATGTAGGTGTGCCGCGGGTTGTCCATCGCGATGATGGAGCCGAAGTGCTGGACGAGGTCGGCCGGCATGTCGACGATGTTCACCCCGCGCGCCGAGCTGAAGTCGGCGGGTCGCTTGCTGACGTCGATGACGTCGTCGTAGCTGCTGAGCGCGTAGTAGCCGCCGAAGCGGTTGCCCTCGGGCGAGATCTCGCGGATGAACGGGCGCTCGCCGCTCGCGCGGATCTTCGCGAACCCCTCGTCGATGACGGACCGCGGCCCGACCCACACGTCGAGGTCCTCCAGGTCGATCACGTCCTCGTGCATGGCGGCCACCTTAGTTTGTTTCTGACGTTCGTGTCACCTGACGGTCGTGCCGCCCGACGGTGAGTCCGGTCAGCCGGATGCGCCGGGGGCGTACTCGTCCTTCAGCTCGCGCTTCAGGATCTTGCCGGCGGGCCCGAGTGGCATCTCCGTGCGGAACTCGAACCGGCGGGGCTGCTTGTAGCCGGCAAGGTCGGTGCGGCAGAGCTCGCGGAGGCTCGCCTCGAGCTCCTCGTTCGACACGTCGCCCCTCGTCACGATCGTGGCGACCGTTGTCTCGCCCCACTCGGGATCGGGGACGCCGATGACCGCGACGAGCTCGACGTTGGGATGCCCGCCGATGACCCGTTCGATCTCGGCCGGGTACACGTTGAACCCTCCCGAGATGATCATGTCGGTCTTGCGGCTGACGACGTAGAGATAGCCCTCCTCGTCGAGCCGGCCCATGTCACCCGAGTAGAGGCCATCCGAGCGGAACGTCTTGGCGGTCTCCTCGGGTCGGTTCCAGTAGCCCGTGGCTGTCGTCTCGCAGACGATGCGGATCTCGCCCACCTCGCCCGCCGGTAGTTCGTTGCCGTCGTCGTCGACGATCGTGATCTCGGCGTGCACGGTCTCGCGCCCGCACGATCCGACGAGCCACGGCTTGTCGGTGAACATGCGATCGTGGTCCCACGGCTGCAGGATCGTGACCTGTCCGCCGGCCTCGGTGAGCCCGTAGCGCTGCTGCAGCTGGCACCCGAGCAGCTCGGTCGCCCGTCTCGCGAGATCCGGACCCGAGGGCGCCGAGCCGTAGCTGATGCGGCGGAGGCTCGACATGTCGTGGCCCGGCTCCTCCTCCAGCCGCTTCAACAACCGCTGGAGCATGGTGGGGATGAACGTCGTGAAGGTCGCCCTGCGGTGCTCGATGTCGTGGATCACGTGATCGGGGTCGAACCGGGGGTGGATGATGAGCGTCTGGCCCATGAACATCCACGAGACCGTGCGGATCATGCCGCCGGCCGTGTAGAAGGGCGTCGTCGCGAGCATGACGTCGTTCTCGCGCGACTCGGTGACCAGGCAGGTGTCGTAGGCCTGCATGATCATGCTGCGGTGGCCGTTCATGACCCCCTTCGGGCGCCCCGTCGTGCCGCTCGTGTAGAGCAGGAAGTGGAGGTCGTCGGGCGACAGGTCGGCGGGCGTGGGATCGACGTCGCGGCCGCCGGCGAGCGCCTGTTCGTAGTCGCGGCCCACGTCCGAGCCGCCGATCTGGAGGACGGTGTCGAAGCCCGCGACGACGCCGCCGAACGACTCGACGAGGCTGTGGTGCACGATCGCCGCCGTGGCGCCGGCGTCGTCGAGCATGAACTCGGCCTCGCTGGCCGCGACGCGGGCGTTGACCGGCACGAGCACGAGGCCCGCCTTGGCGAGGCCATAGGTGATCTCGGGCCACTCGCCCATGTTGGGTCCGAAGACGCCGACTCGGTCCCCTTTGCGCAAGCCCTGCGCGAGGAGGTGGGTGGCGAGCCGGTTCGCGCGCTCGTCGAGCGCAGCCCACGACAGTTCCGTGTCGCCGAAGATCACCGCCGGCTTGGAACCGAAGCGGCGCGCGTTCCGACGAGCGATGTCACCGATCAACATGAGACGAACGAACCTCGCGGTGTGGGTCGTGAGTGGGGAGTGGCGGCCGGTGGCCGCTCAGATCAGGAAGCTCATCGTCGGCACGGCACCGTCGCCGTTCACGAGGTGCACGGTCTTGCCCGCGAGCGCGAGGCGATCGCCGTCGGTGCGGATGCGGTACACGTAGCGGCCCGCCCAGGTGATGAGCGAGAAGCGGTACTCGAACAGCACGAAGTTTGCGGCGACGGTGGCGCTGACGTCGTCGGCGGCGACGAGCTCGAAGTTGGAGATGATCCGCCGCATCCTCGACGGGGGTGTCTGGCTGTGGCGGGCACCGGTCTTGAGCTGGGCGACCCGCTTCGAGATCCGCGGCTTGTTGTCGTAGATGTACGACACCTCGGTCTCGGGGTCGGCGCCCTCGTGCATCGGCACCCAGTAGAGGGCGTCGCGCTCGTGCCAGAGCGACTCCCACTCGGTGTACCGCGCCTCGTCGGCCAGCCGGGCCTCGAGGAAGATGAAGTCGACGAGGGCCGAGTCGACGCTCGACCGGTCGAGTGGTTGCTGGGTCATGGTCATCGCTGTCCGTCCCTCACGCCATCGCCTCGGCCCAGTGCTGCCAGAAGCCGCGCTGGGGTGTCTCGGCGCTCTTGTCATAGTTCTTGATGCCCGAGTCGTCGACGATGTCCGACTCGAGGCCGCGGCTCAGCACGAGCCATTCGGGGTGCTCGGCAGCGAGCCCCTTCTGGTTCCGGATCCCGATCTCGCCGTCGTCGGCGATGAGGAAGCCGCTCGGCCCCATCGCCCCCTCGCAGCGCCGCAGGATCCGGCCGTTCATCTCAGGCGCACCCTTCAGGAACGCCGGCGCGGTGTAGGCGATCGTCTCCGCAGGGCCGAGCGGCTCGACCACCATGATGTTCATCTCGGCGAGGAACAGGTTCGGGAAGATGAGGGTGTGCGGCGGGCCGATCACGAGGCTGTGGTGGGTCTTCTCGGGCCCGTACTGCTCCTCCATCGCGGCGATGTAGCCGGGCGCCTTCTCGCGTGGCATCCTCCCGAACCAGACGAACTCCTCGTCCAGCTTGAGGTACTCCTCGGAGTAGTCGATCTCGCTGTGGCCGCCGCCCATGTCACGCACGACGACGTCGACCTTCTGTGGCTGGTGCGACACCTTCGCCGGGCGCACGGCCTCGTACACCGACTGGTGGGTGAACAGCGCGTGGTAGCCGTCCACGTTGTTCTCCATCACCATCTTCCAGTTGCAGCCCTGCCGGTGCTTCATCCAGCCCGCGGTCAGCTCGACCTGGCCGGTGGGGGAGAGGTTCGAGAGACGGTCGATCGCGGCGGTGGCACGCCCGAGGTGCTCGAGCAGGCCGATGCCCTCGGCGGCGAAGCTGGCGAACACGAAGCCGCGGTACGAATCGACTCGCGGACACTCGCCGAGGGCGAGCTCGGCGCGCACCGCGTCGTGACGGTCCGCGTAACCCTGCTTCATCGGGATCGCGATCAGGCGCCCGTCATTGGCGAACGTCCAGCCGTGGTACGGGCACCGGTACGACGACGACGTGCCAGTGGCGGCGTTGCAGATCTTGTTGCCGCGATGGCTGCAGCGGTTGGCGAGCACGTGGATGGTGCCGTCCTTGGCATGGGACACGATCACCGGCTGGCGGCCCATGTTGCGCGTCACGTAGTCGCCGATCTCGGGGATCTCGCTCTGGTGGGCGACGTACACCCATCCCTCGGTGAACAGCTTCTCCATCTCGCGGTCGAAGACTTCGTGCGACGTGTAGACGGACCCGTGGACGCGGGTCGGTTCGACGAGCGTGTCGGGGTCGAGGCCGGGCGGGCGTTCGAGGAGTGTCATGGGGCTACCTCCGAGTGGTGTTGACCGCGGATGGGTTCGATGGGCGTTGGTGGGTGGCGAACGCCGGGATCGCGACGGCGCCGACCCTGCGGAACACGACGTGCGCCACGTCGCCGATGGACGGTGCAGTCGCCGTTGGCGCGTCCGTCGTCATCAACAGGCGATGCCCGCTCGTGAGCTCGACGTCGATCACGTGGTACGGATCGAGCGCGATGACGAGGCCGGGTTCACGGCGATGCACGGTCGTGGACGAGTGCACGGTGCCGGTGGGCTCGACGACGCGCCAGGTGATCTCGGCGGAGCCGCACGCGTCGCAGCGCAGCTGGTCGAGCTCCAGCGCTTCGCCGCAGGTGCCGCAGAACGGGAGCGCGAGCTCGCCGCGGCCGCTGGCCTCATAGAGCGCCGCGAGCGCGCCCTCGGTGTGCGGCGCGAGCGACTCGTCCACGAGCCAATCGGGCGTGGGTTCCCCGCTCTCGGCCGCTCGGGCCGGCTCGCTGCGCTCGCTCATGCAGCGCTCGGTTCCCGGTCGAGGATCAGCACGGCGTGGTGGTCGATGCGCCCACCGAGCCCGGTCACGAGGGCGGTCGACGCGTCACAGACCTGGCGATCACCGCCGGTGCCGCGCAGCTGGATGATCCCCTCGGCGAGCGGGGTCATGCCCTGGAGGTAGAAGCCCGACAGCTGCCCGCCGCCGGTGTTGACGGGGAGGTCGCCACCTGGGCCGATCGCACCCGAGCGCGCGACCTTGCCGGCGGTGCCCGGTGGGACGAGGCCGTAGTCCTCGAGCAGGCAGAGGGTGGTGACCGAGAACGGGTCGTAGAGCTCGCACACGTCGATGTCGGCGCGGGTGCGGTCGGCCTGCGCCAGTGCGTGGTCGAGTGCCACGCGAGCGTCGCCGCCGAACCATGACTCGGCACCGGCCCGGCGGCGGCGCGCCGGATGGCGCTGGGCCATGCCTCGCACGTGCACCGGATCGTGACCCGCTCCCGGCGGGCGCAACGAGCTCACCACCACGGCGGCGCCACCGTTGACGGGCCGGGCGCAGTCGAGCACGCGCAGTGGCGTCGCGATCATGCGGGTTGCGAAGTAGTCCCCGCTGGTGAGCGGTGCACGCGCCACAGCGGCCGGGTTGCCCGTCGCCCACTCGCGCGCCGTGCACGCCACGGCGCAGAGGTCCTCCTCATCGCCGCCGGTGACGGCGAGGTAGCGCGTGGCCATGAGCGCGTAGGTCGGCACGGAGCCGAGGAGGCCCGACGCCCGCTCGAGGCCACGGAGGCCGTCGTTGCCGCCGCTCTGGGCGTAGGCGGACCCGGTGGTGCCGCCGGGCTGGATCGGCGCGTCGCCGAACACGCAGACGACGGTGGTGGCGAGACCGGCACGGATCGCCAGCACCGCGCGCTGCACCATCGCCACCGCGGTCGCACCCTTGATCTCGACGTGTTCGAGCAGACGGAGGTCGCCGAAGCCGTCGCTGCGGGCGAGGTGCACACCCACGCGGTCGGGTCGCACACCCTGGCTGGAGCTCACGAGCAGCCCGTCGACGTCGGTGCGGTCGAGGCCGGCGTCGGCGAGCGCGAGGGTGATCGCCTCGCTGGCGAGGAGGGACGCGTGACCGCCCGGCGCGAGCGACATCGGCGTGAGGCCGAGCCCGACGATCGCCGGCTCGCTCACGTCACTCCTCCTCGATGGCGTACGGGCCGGTACGGAGCCACTCCTTGCGCTGCTCCTCCGTGGCGTGACACATGCTGGCGAGCTCGATCGCGTCGAGGAGGACCACGTCGTCGGACTCGAGGTCCTCGACCTTCAAACGAGGGCCGAGGCCCGAGGTGTCGAGCGAGACGCGCACCCACCCGAACTCGCTCATGAGCTCGATGCTTCCGTCGGCGTTCGTGCTGGCTCGCATCCTCACCGCCTCGCTGGTGGTCCCTCGCTGACATGTGACGACCGTGGTGACACAGATGTCAGATGAACCAAACCATATCGGAACGGCGCCCACGTGTCGATATGACCGGGGGCGGACGGCTTCGTAGTGTGCGACGGATGGTCGCGCCGACGGAACAGCTCTCGCACCGCCAGGTCCTGCGTGTCCTGTCCGGACTGATGTCGGGGATGTTCCTCGCCGCGATCGAGTCGACCATCGTCGCGACGGCTGCGCCGACGATCGTCGAGGACCTCGGCGGGCTCGACCTCATCACCTGGGTGTTCACCGCCTACATGCTCACCACCACGGTGAGCGCCGCGCTGTGGGGGAAGCTGAGCGACCTCGTCGGCCGGCGGGCGACCTACCTCGCCGCGATCTCGATCTTCGTGGCCGCGTCGCTGCTCGCCGGCGCGGCGCAGAACATGGAGCAGTTGATCCTGTGCCGGGGACTCCAGGGCATCGGCGGAGGTGGGCTCACCGCGTTGAGCTTCACGATCATGGCCGACATCCTCGCTCCGCGGCACCGGGGACGGTACGTGGGCTACTTCTCGGCCACGTATGCCGCGGGCAGCGTGGTCGGGCCGGTGCTCGGCGGCCTGCTGGTCGACTGGTTCCACTGGCGGGTGATCTTCCTGATGAACCTCCCGCTCGGGCTGCTCGCCGCGTTGGTGTCTGCATCTGCGCTGCGCGGTGTCGGCGGACGTCGCCCCGCTCGCCTCGACGTCGGAGGTGCACTCGCGTTGTCGGGCGCGATCACCTGCCTGCTCCTGGTCGGAGTCTGGGGCGGGAACGAGTACGCCTGGGCTTCCGGCGAGATCATCGGCCTCGCGCTCATCGGCGTCGTCATGCTCGCCGCGTTCGTCGCGATCGAGCGCCGCGTGGCGGAGCCGGTGATCGCCATCCGGCTCCTGCGCAACCGGACGCTCGTGCTGTCGATGGTCATCGCCGCGCTCACGACGGTGCCGTTCAACGCTGCGGTCGTCTACCTGCCGCTGTTCCTCCAGACGGTCCACGACGCGAGCGTCAGTGGCTCGGGTCTGCAGCTCGCACCGCTCATGATCATGATGAGCGTCGGCTCGATCGTGTCGGGACGACGCGTGGCGCGCACCGGTCGCTACAAGCTGCTGCTCTACGTGGGGCTGACCATCGGCATCGGCGACGCCATCTGGTTGTCGATGATCGACAGCCACACGGGTACGTACACGATCGTCGTGATGATGCTGCTGCTCGGGCTCAGCTTCGGCATCACCGCTCCCGTCGTGAACCTCACCGCGCAGAACGCGATGCCCGTCGCCGACCTCGGTGCGGCGAGCTCCGCGCTGGTCACCTTCCGATCGCTCGGAGCGACGATCGGCATCGCCGGGGTCGGCTCGGTGCTGCTGTCCCGGCTGCGGTCGGGGGTCGCGAACCTGCCGGGCGGTGATGCGCTCGACGTCGAAGCGATCGCTTCCGGGCCCGACACGATCGCCAGGCTGACGGAGCCGCTCCGATCAGGTGTCGTCGGCGCGATGGCCGAGGCCATCGCGACCGGGATGATGGTGTGCGTGCCCCTCGTCCTCACGGCGCTCGCGGTCGCGAAGTGGCTGCCGGAGCTCCCGCTGCGCGATCACATCGAGATCGAGGTGCACGAGCAACCGGCCAAGGGTGGCCTCGGCGCGCGGTGAGCGCGGCGATCGCTCAGGCCCACGACAGCGTGAGGTCCTTCACGTGGCGGAGGCCTGGCGGATACTGCAGCTCCTCGTGACCGGGCGCGAGCTCGTACTCGGGGATCCGCCGGTGCCATTCGGCGAGCGCGACCCGGAGCTCGCGCCGCGCGAGGTGCGAGCCGAGGCAGCGGTGGACGCCGCCACCGAACGCGATGTGGCGGTTCGCTTCCCGGTCGAAGCGGACCTCCGACCCGTCGCTGAACTCCGACGGGTCGATGTTCGCGCCGCCATAGCTCACGGTGACGGCCGTGCCCTCCGGGATCAACGCGCCGTTGGGCAGCTCGACGTCTCGCGTGGCGACGCGGGGCACGCCGTACGGCACGGGTGACTCCCAGCGAAGGAGTTCTTCCACCGCATTGGGAATGATCGCCGGAGTCGCGACGATCTGACGCCGGTGCTCTGGATGGGTCGCGAGGTAGGCGAACATGCACGTGAGCGAGTCGCTGACCGTGTCGAGACCGGCGATGAGGAACAGGTAGCAGAGATCGAGGATCTCTTCTCGCGTCATCCGGTGGCCGTCGACCTCGGCGGTGATGAAGTGGCTGAGGATGTCGTCGGTCGGGTTCGACTCCCGCGCGTCGAGCTGGCGATCGAAGTACTCGTAGATCCGCTGACCCGTGGTGTTCATCACGGACATCTGCACCATCGGGTCGACGGCCGCCTGCGGGTCGATCAGCTCGGTGTGGAGGATGCCGTTGCGCAGCTCCAGCAAGGTGTCGAGCTCCTCCCACGGCAGGCCCATCAGCCCGAGGAACACCGCCGACGGGAAGAGCTCCGCGAACTCCTCGGTGAAGTTGCACTGCCCGCGATCGACGAACGCGTCGATGAACCGGTTGGCGCGAGCCGCGACGTCCGCTTCGAGCAGGTCCATCCGCTTCGGGGCGAACAGCGGATCGAGGATCTTGCGGTACGTCCCGTGCTGTGGCGGGTCGATGTTGAGCGGGATGAGCGGCCGCACGTTGCCGAGCGGCATCTCGACCGCGGATGAGAACAGCTCGTGATGGCGGAGCACGTAGTCGGTCAGATCGCGCTCGAACGTGTACGCCACTCCCGCCATCGGGCACAGCAGACCATTCCCCTCGATCATCGAGACGTAGTCGTGCTGCGGCGCCGCCATCCGCACCGTCGCGCCCAGGTGCCTCTGCGTGTACATCGACGCCCGGATCACGGGCGGCAGCATCATCGGGTCGATGTCCACGAAGGACCTCCGGTCTGGTTGCGTCGACCGCCTCGGGGAAACGTCCGCGGCGACCATCGGGCCGACGAGGCCGACCCACTCCCCATGGCCGATCCCCGTCGTCGGCGAGGTTAGTCGCCCACAGGTGGTTTCGAGACGTCTTGTGTCGTACGGTCGCGGCAGGAACCGATCGCCGCAGGAGGATCGCGATGACGTCCACCGCTCCGGGCACCGCTCCGGGCACACCGCCGGGCCCGCCTGGGCGTCCGCAGATGCTCAGCCACGCCGCATTCATCTCGAGCGACACCTCGGCGACCGTCGAGTTCTACGCCGGCCTGCTCGGCATGGAGCTGGTCGCCGCCGTGCTCGACGACGCGATCCCGTCGACCGGTGAGCCGATCCCGTACTTCCACTCGTTCTTCAAGATGGGTGACGGCTCGACGATCGCCTTCTTCGAAGCGCCCGAGCTCCCCGCGCCGAGCCCCGACTCGCACCCCGCGTACGCCACGTTCCGGCACCTGGCGATGGAGGTCGACTCGACCGCCACCGTCGACGCCTGGCATGCCTGGCTGACGGACAACGGGATCGACGTGCTCGGCCCGGTCGACCACAAGATCATCTACAGCATCTACTTCCGTGACCCGGACGGGAACCGCCTGGAGATCACGACGCCGATCGACCCGCGCTGGAACGACGACGCCGAGCGGGCGCGGGCGTCGCTCGCGGAGTGGGAGGAGGTGAAGTCCCGGGCGAGGTCCAGCGGACAGGACATGGCGACGGTGCTCGCCGAGCTCACCCGCCAACGCAGCCACCGGCGGGCAGCCGGGCTGACCCGCGAGTACGACTGAGATGGACGAGTCGCGCATCCCGAAGATCATCAGCGTCGACGACCACGTCGTCGAACCGAGCCACGTGTGGAGCACGTGGCTCCCGCCGAAGCTGCGCGACCGTGGGCCGAAGGTGGTGCGCCGAGGCGTGCGCGACATCCAGTTCACCGGCGCCGCGGTCTACAAGGAGGAGTTCGACGACGACGCCCCGACGAAGGCCGACACGTGGGTCTACGAGGACCTCGTCTACACCCACAAGCGCATGGTGGCGGCCGTCGGTTTCCCGCGCGACGAGATGACGATGACGCCGATCACCTACGACGACATGCGTCCCGGTTGCTACGACCCGAAGGCCCGTCTCGACGACATGGACGCCAACTGGGTCGAGGCGTCCGCCTGCTACCCGACGTTCCCGCGGTTCTGCGGGCAGACGTTCTCCGAGGGCAAGGACAAAGCGCTCGGGCACGCCTGCGTGGTGGCCTACAACGACTGGATGGTGGAGGAGTGGTGCGGGGACTCCGGTGGCCGCCTCGTCCCGATCTGCCTGATCCCGCTGTGGGATGCCGCACTCGCGGCGGCCGAGGTCCGTCGCAACGCGGCGCGAGGCGTGCGCGCTGTCGCGTTCAGCGAGATCCCGGCCCACCTCGGTCTCCCCTCGATCCACTCCGGCTTCTGGGATCCGTTCTTCCAGGCCTGCGAGGAGACGGGCACCACGGTGTGCATGCACATCGGGTCGTCGTCGCGGA
This sequence comes from Acidimicrobiia bacterium, assembly GCA_050248955.1. Classification (GTDB taxonomy): domain Bacteria; phylum Actinomycetota; class Acidimicrobiia; order Acidimicrobiales; family Ilumatobacteraceae; genus JBFWRK01. The sequence continues at coordinate 139,917 of JBFWRK010000004.1, read as the reverse complement.
TGCCGGCGACGTCACCCGACGCGCCCCCGTCGGTCACGGCGACGCTCGGCTTCGGCGGTGCGATGATGTCGGTCGTCGACTTCCTCTGGTCGGGGCTGCTGGTGCGCTACCCGGGGCTGAAGCTGGCGTACGCGGAGAGCCAGATGGGATGGCTGCCATACATCCTCGAGCGGATCGACGATGTCTGGGAGGACAACCAGGGTTGGGCGCAGACCAAGCACATCCCCGAGCCGCCGTCGACCTACTTCCACCGCAACATGTGGATGTGCTTCTTCAAGGACCAGACCGGCATCGACAACCGCGACCGGATCGGCATCGATCGGATCACGTTCGAGACCGACTACCCGCACAGCGACTCGACGTGGCCGGACACGCGGGCGGTGGCGGCGAAGCTGCTCGACGGGTTGACCGACGACGAGGTGCACAAGATCGTGCGCGGCAACGCGATCGAGCTGTTCGCGCTCGACACGTTCCAGTGACCGGGACCGCTTGATGGATCTCGCCTTCTCGGCGGACGACGACCAGTTCCGCGACGAGGTCCGCACCTGGCTGGCCGAGCACGCGCCGACGGATCGGCGCCCGAACGACCTGCGCGAAGCCCGGGAGTACGACCTCCAGTGGCAGCGCCGGCAGTACGAGGCCGGCTGGGCCGGCATCGGCTGGCCGGAGGCGTACGGCGGACGCGAACTGCCGCTCACCCGGCAGCTGATCTGGTACGAGGAGTACGCACGCACCGGTCTCGCGCCGATCGATGCACGGTTCGTCGGGTTGAGCCACGCCGGGCCGACGCTGATCGCGCGCGGCAACGACGCGCAACGGTCCGAGCACCTGCATCCCATCCTGCGCGGCGACGTCGTGTGGTGCCAGGGGTTCTCGGAGCCCGAGGCCGGTTCCGACCTGGCGAGCCTGCGCACCAGGGCGATCTTGGACGGCGATCACCTCGTGGTCACCGGCCAGAAGATCTGGACGAGCTTCGCCCCGGTCGCCGACTGGCAGGAGCTGCTCGTGCGGACCAACACCGACGTGCCGAAGCACAAGGGGATCACCTGGGTGATCTGCGACATGCACACGCCCGGCATCGACGTGCGTCCGATCCGCACGCTGGACGACGGCCACGAGTTCGCCGAGGTGTTCTACGACGAGGTCCGCGTCCCGCTCTCGAACGTGGTCGGCGACATCGACAACGGGTGGAGCGTCGCGATGTCGACGCTGTCGTTCGAGCGCGGCACGGCGTTCACGATCAGCCAGGTGCAGCTGTCGTCGAACGTCGAGCGCCTGATCGAGCTCGCCCGTTCACGCACATCGGTCAACGGCCGTCCGGTCATCGTGGACGAGTCGATCGCCCACCGCCTGGGGCGGGCGAGAGCCGATGTGGCCGCGCTGCGGGCGCTGACCTATCTCAACATCTCGCGCAACGCCCGCTCGTCGCAGCCGGGTCCCGAGGGATCGATGTTGAAGGTCGAGGACGCGCGCTTGAACCAGGAGGTGTACCGGTTGGCGATGGAGATCCTGGGGCCACGATCGCTCGAGGTGGTCGACGACGAAGCCGAGACGTACTGGGTCCAGCGCCACCTGTGGGCCTACGCGGCGTCGATCGGCGGCGGCACGTCGGAGATCCAGAAGAACATCATCGCCGAGCGCGTGCTCGGGTTGCCCCGATGAGCGCCGTGATGGGGGACTCGACGTGGACCTGACCCTCTCTCCCGAGCAGACCGAGATCGTCGACTCGTCGGCCGCCTTCCTCCGGGCGCGGCTGCCGATCAGTCGCACTCGCGAGCTGCTCGACACCGATCGCTTGGTGGACGATGCGGCGTGGGCATCGTCGGCCGAGCTCGGGTGGTTCGGACTCGGGCTGCCCGAGGAGCGGGGCGGTGTCGGCTTCGGCCTCGCCGCCGAGTCGTTGCTGTTCCGCGAGATCGGCCGCTCGCTCGCCGCTGGCCCGTTCCTCGCCACGGTGCTCGCGGCGCGGGTGGCGGCGTTCGCCGGCCGCGACGACCTGGCGGCCACGATCCTCGCCGGTGACGAGCGGGTGGGGCTGGTGATCGGCGGCTCGCTCGAGGGCCCGTTGCAGCTGCTCGACGCCGATGGGTCGCTCGTCGTCGTGGTATCGGCAACTGCCACGTCGCTGGTGGAGGTGGCCGCGCTCGACGACGTGGTGCAGGTGCCGTGCGTCGACCCGGCGTGCACGCTGCGCCGCGCCGTCGGCCGTGACGTCGAGCCCGTCGCCAGCGTGACGAGTGACGTCGATCCGATCGAGCGCCGTGGCCTGGTGCTCGCTGCTGCGATGTCGACCGGCATCACCGAGGCCGTGCGCGATCTCGCCGCGGCGCACGCCACGAGCCGGATCCAGTTCGGCAAGCCGATCGGCGTGAACCAGGCGGTCAAGCATCCCTGCGCCCAGATGGCGGTGCGCGCCGAGCTCGCGCACGCCCAGACGGTGTTCGCCGCCGTCGCCAGCGACGAGGGTCGTCGCGACGCCGACTTCCACGCGCTGAGCGCGCTGCTCGTGGCGACCGAGGCAGCCGGCTGGAGCGCAGCGGCGACGATCCAGGTGCTGGGCGGCATGGGCTTCACGTTCGAGCACGACGCGCAGCTGTACCTGAAGCGGGCGCTCGTGCTCTCGCACCTGTTCGGCGGTACTGGCGTGCAGCTCGAACGGTTGCTCACGCTCGACCCGGCCGACTGACCGGCTGGACGACCGGCTGAACGACCGGCTGAACGACCGACTGGATGAAGGGACGACATGACCGGCGCACTGGAACGGAACCTGATCGGCGCTCGCACGGAGGCGCACGCCAAGGTCGAGATCTACTCCGGCGTCGCCCGCCTGGCGCGCACGGTGTGGGCGAGCGAGATGAAGCTCACCGGGAGCAGGCCGTCGACCGCGATCATGATCTGCCATCCCACGGCGAACTTCCTCGGGCACTACGCGCTGCCCGGCCTCGCCGGGCGCGGGCTCGGTGCGATCGGGTTCACCACCCGCTACGTCGGCAACGACACGTCGTTGATCCTCGAGAACTGCCTGCTCGACATGGGCACGATGGTCGAGCACCTCTACTCGAGCGGCTACGAGCGCGTCGTGCTGGTGGGCAACTCGGGCGGTGCCTCGATCGTGCCCTACTACCAGGCCCAGGCGCTCGCGCCGACGGTCGCCGCGCCGGCAGGCGGCGGCCCGGACCTCACCACGGCCGGGCTCCGTCCCGTCGATGTGGTCGTGCTGCTGAACGCGCACCCCTCGCGGGCCCGGTTGAGCACGGAGTGGCTCGACCCGTCGATCACCGACGAGCAACGCCCGTTCGATCGCGACCCGTCGCTCGACATGTACGACGCCGGCAACGCGCCCCCGTACACGCCCGAGTTCATCGTCCGCTACCGCGCCGCGCAGGTGGCCCGCAACCGCCGGATCGCGGCATGGTGCGAGCAGCGGTTGGCGTGGCTCGCGGCGGGGGAGCAGTCGCCGCCGGGCCTCGATGACCTCGCCTTCGTCGTGCAGGGCACCGGCGCCGATCTGCGCTTCCTCGACGGCAGCATCGACCCGAGCGACCGCGAGGTCGGCGTGACCTTGTGGGGCCCGCCTCGGGTGGCGAACTACATGCCGGCCGGCATCAGCCGGGTGACCACCTGCCGTTCGTGGTTGAACCAGTGGTCGCTCGATCACACGCAGGGCGACTCGCTGCGCTGGCTCCCCGGGATCACCTCGCCGGTGCTCGTCGTGCTCGGCACCGCCGATCCGACCGTGCTGCCGAACATGGCGCAGGAGATGTACGACGCTGCGACCGCGGCGACGAGGCGCGACCTGCGCTTCGTGCGCCGGGCGACCCACTACTTCGAGGGCCAGCCCGAGCTGCTCGACGAGGCACTCGACGTGATCGCCGAGTGGCTCGCGACCTGACCTCGGGACGTGCCCGCGTGCTCCGACTTGGCGGCCGTCAACGCGGTGTTGATACGGTCGTCAACGCGATGTTGACAGAGGATCGCCGAACCGATCGTGAGGCATGAGCCATGGCATGGGATTTCTCGACCGAACCCGAGTTCCAGGAGAAGCTCGACTGGGCGCGGCGCTTCATCGACGAGGAGGTGCAGCCACTCGAGGTGCTCTTCCCCGAGTCGGGCTTCCTCCCGCTCGACGACACCCGGCGCGCGGTCGTCGACCCGCTCAAGCAGCAGGTTCGTGATCGCGGTCTGTGGGCGGCGCACCTGCCTCCGTCGCTCGGCGGCCAGGGGTACGGCGCGCTGAAACTCGCACTGCTCAACGAGATCCTCGGGCGGGTCGGTGTGTGGGGTTCGATCGTGTTCGGCACCCAAGCGCCCGACACCGGCAACGCCGAGATCATCGCCCGCTTCGGCACCGACGCGCAGAAGCGGCGGTTCCTCCAGCCGTTGCTCGCCGGCGAGATCTTCTCCTGCTTCTCGATGACCGAGCCGCAGGGCGGCGCCGATCCGGGCGTGTTCACGACTCGTGCCGTGCGCGACGGTGACGAGTGGGTGATCGACGGCCAGAAGTACTGGTCGTCGAACGCCTCGGTCGCCTCGTTCTTCATCATCATGGCGGTCACCAACCCCGACGTCCCGGTCCACCGCGGCACGTCGATGTTCCTCGTCCCCGCCGACACACCCGGCGTCAACATCGCGGCGAAGCACAACCTGTACGGCCATCCCGAGTACGGCCCCGGCCACGGGCTGATGAGCTACGAGCGCCTCCGCGTCCCGCACGACGCGATGCTCGGCAACGAGGGGGAGGGGTTCAAGATCGCCCAGTCGCGGCTCGCCGGCGGGCGGATCCACCACGCGATGCGCAGCGTGGGCCTCTGCCAGCGGGCGATCGACATGATGTGCGAGCGGGCGAAGAGCCGGTTCACGCAGGGCAGTCGCCTGTCCGACAAGCAGTTCGTGCAGGGCTACATCGCCGACTCCGTCACGGAGCTCATGCAGTACCGCCTCGCGGTGCTGTACACGTCGTGGAAGGTCGACCAGGTCGGTGAGGAGGCGTGCCGGCAGGAGATCGGCGCGTTGAAGATCGCCACGCCGCGCGTGATCGAGAGCATCGTGCGCCGCGCGATCCAGGTGCACGGCGGACTCGGGCTCACCGAGGAGATGCCGCTCGCCGCGCAGTACATGGCCGGGATGGTGCTCGGCCTGGCGGACGGCCCGACGGAGGTCCACCAGATCAACCTCGCACGCGGCGTGTTGAAGGGCTACGACGCGACCGACGGCCTCTGGCCGACGCAGTCCCGTGGTGTCGTCCTCGAGGCGCTGCGCGACAAGTACGCGGGCGTGGTCGAGCCGATCCCGTACATCCCGACCGGGCCGCCGTCACCCGCCACCACGGTGTGACCAGCAGCCTCGACCGAACGGCTCCAGGGCTCGACGTACGGCGCCGACGCGCTCGCAGCGAATCGAGCGAGGACTACCAGCAGCGCCGCGCCGAGCTGCTGCGCGCCGCGGCATCGGTGTTCCACGCGAAGGGCTTCACGAAGGCGACGATGAGCGACATCGCCGAAGCTGCCGGCACCGACCGGGCGACGGTGTACTACTACGTCGAGAACAAGCTCGAGCTGTTCATCGAGCTGACCCGTGACGCGCTGCAGGCGATCGAGAGCGGCTTCCGAGCGATCGTCGACGACGACGACCTCCCACCGGCCGAACAGCTCCGCCGGCTGATCGTGCACAACATGGTCCAGTTCGCGGCGCACGACCCGTACCTCCACATCTACGCGATGGAGGACATGTCACGGCTCGACGTCGACCAACCCTGGCAGACGGAGCTCGCCGCTCACGCCCAGCGGTTGTTCGAGATCGTGCGCGCCGTGGTGGCCGCCGGGCTCGCTGACGGGACGTTGCGCTCGACCTTGGGCGCGGGTGTGATCGCACAGACGATCCTCGGCGCCGTTGCCTGGTCGAACCGCTGGTTCGACCCGAGCCGCGGCGGCGATCCCCGGGAGCTCGGCGAGGGACTGGCGTCGTTGTTGCTCGACGGTCTGATCAGCCGCGGGGACGGAGCCACGGCTCCTCGTACTGGGCGGCCCGGGCGCGCTTGAGCCCGGCGATGCCCTCGGTGTCGATGATCGAGCGGAACGTCCGCCCGTCCGGCGCGGTCGCCCGGTCCGCGGCGGCGAGGGTCTCGGCGTCGTGGACGATCGCAACCGCACGGGCCGCAGCCTCGCCCGCCGCGGCCGCGACAGCGTCGACGGCCCGACGGTTCAGCTCGACGCTCTCGCGGGGCATGCGTGAGATCCGGGCGGCGAGATCCATGACGCGGTCGAGCAGCTCGTCGTCCGGCTCGACCGTCAGCACGATGCCGAGCTCACGCGCCTGCCGTGCGCTGATCAGCTCGCCGGTCATCATCAGGAACTTCGCCCACTGCCGCCCGATGCGCGGCGTGAGCACGCTCGCCCCGACGAGCCCCATCCGACCCTCGGGGAAGCCGAAGCGGGCGTTGTCGGCGGCGATCACGACGTCGCATGCCGCGGCGAGGAGCACGCCGGCGCCGAGGCAGTAGCCGTGCACGGCAGCGATCGTGGGCACCGCGCTCGCCGCCACCTGCTCGTGGAACCGGCCGGCGTCTTCCAGGAACGCTCGGTGCTCTTCCAGCGTCTCGCGCCGGGTGTTGCCCGTGAGGTCGCCGCCGCCGCAGAACGCCGTGCCGTTGCCGCGCAGCACCACGCAGCCGATGTCGTCATCCGTTGCGGCGAGGCCGATCGCGTGCAGGAGCTGGTCGCGGGTGCCGCCGGCGCGCCCCGAGATCGCGTTCAGCACGTCGGGCCGGTCGAGACTGACGACGGCGACCCCGTCGGCCGCCTCGTACGTGATCTCGTCCAGCTCCATCCGCACCTCCGCACCGAGACCGTACCTGACGTCACTGTTAGATTCGGCGCCGTGGGCCGGACCGACAGCTGCCCCATCGTGCACGGGTACGACTTCCTGGCTCCGTCGACGATGGCCGATCCGTACCGCGCCCTCGCGCCGATACGCGAGCTCGGCGGCGTCGCCTACCTGCCCGAGTACGACCGCTACGTCGTGCTCCGCTATGCCGACGTCGAGCGGATGCTGCTCGACCGTGAGTCGTGGTCGGCGGCGAACGCCTCCTCACCGCTGATCCCGGTGTGCGCACGCGCCCAGGCCGTGCTCGACGCCGGGTACCACCGGGTGCCGACGCTGAACAACGCCGACCCGCCTCGTCACGGTCCGATGCGACGGGCCGTGCTGCGCTGCATGACGCCGCGCCGGATGGCCGACCTCGAACCGCAGCTGCGGACGTACGCCCGCGACCTCGTGGTCGGGTTCGCCGACGAGCCCGTCGTCGAGCTGATCGATGCCCTCGCGTTCCCGTTCCCCGGCTACGCCGCGTTCAGCCTGCTCGGGTTCCCCGAGTGCGACACCGATCAGCTCAAGGCATGGAGCCGGACCCGCGTGCTGCTCACCTACGGACGGCTCGCGGAGGACGACCAGCTCGCCGTCGCCCACGAGATCGTCGCGTTCTGGCGGTACGTCGAGGCGTTCGTGCGCGAGCGCGTCGAGCGACCCACCGACGATCTCACGAGCGATCTCGCCCGATACTCCGCGGAGCACCCCGACCAGCTGACGGAGGCGGACATCGTCAACATCGCGTACTCGATGGCACTCGCCGGCCACGAGACGACCACCAATGCGATCGGCAACGGGTTGAAGGCGTTGCTGCCGCGACGGAGCGAGTGGCAGCTCCTGATCGATCATCCCGATCTGATCCCGAACGCCGTGGAGGAGATCCTCCGCTACGACGCGTCGGTGCTGCTGCACCGCCGCCTGGCGAAGACCGATGTCGAGTTCGCTGCCGCCACCGTGCCGGCAGGCGGCAAGGTGTTCATGGGCCTCGGTCCGTCCGGTCGGGATCCCGAAGCGTTCGCCGACCCGGACGCGTTCGACGTGACCCGCAGCGACGCCGGAGAGCACCTCGCCTTCGGCAAGGGCGCCCATCTGTGCCTCGGGGCGCCGCTCGCCCGGCTCGAGCTCCGGATCGTGCTCGAGCTGCTGACCGAGCTACTCCCCGGCATCGAGCTCATGCCCGACCAATCCTTTGACTACGTGCCCAACGCCCTTTTCCGCGGCCTGCAGCAGCTCCACGTCGCGCCGCGCGGCTTGCCGGCCGTGCGGGGATGAGCCCGATCGTGGAGACCGCGACGCGCGTCAACCTGGCCCGCATGCTCGCTCCCGCGACCGTCGCGGTCGTCGGCGCGAACGAGCAGCTCGGCATGTCGAACAACGCCGTGCTGCCGATGCTCGAAGCCGGTCGTCAGGTCGCCCTGGTGAACCCGCGGCGGGACACGCTCTACGACCGCCCGGTGTTCCCCGACCTGACGGCGATCGGAGAGCCGGTCGATGCCGTCCTGTCGCTCGTCAACGCCGACCGCTCCCTCGACGTGGTCGAGGAGGCTGCCGCGCTCGGCTGCGGTGGCGTGGTCGTCGCTGCCGCCGGCTTCCTGGAGGCAGGCGAGGCGGGAGCGGAGCTCCAACGGCGGCTGCTCGACATCGCCGCCCGCACCGGCATCGCCGTCGTCGGGCCGAACTGCGCCGGCTTCAAGAACGTGCCGCTCGGCGTGAACCTCTTCACCGGCGGCCGCCTCGACCTGCCGGTGAGCGGCGTCGCGACGATCGGTGGGGTCGGCGTCGTGTCGCAGAGCGGGTTCCTGGTGCGCTCTGCGCTGGCGGCGGCGAAGGAGCGGGCGCTCGGCGTCTCGATCGCGGTGTCGTCCGGCAACGAAGCGGTGTGCGACCTGGCCGATCACGTCGCCGTGCTCGCCGCCGATCCGCACACGTCGGCGATCTGTCTCGTGATCGAGACGGTGCGCCGCCCGCACGAGTTCTTCACCGCGGTCGCCTGCGCTCGAGCCGCGGGCAAACCGGTGATCGCGCTCAAGCTCGGCCGCTCCGACCGGGCGCGCCACATCATGCAGTCGCACACGGGCGCGATCGCCGACGAGAGCTGGGTGTACGACCTCGCTTTCAGCGAGCACGGGATCATCGGCGCGCGCGACATCGACGACCTGCTCGACCGCGCGCAGCTCTTCGTGCAGCTCCCACACGAGCGCCGCCGCGCCATCCGGAGGATCGGCATGATCACCACCTCGGGTGGTGTCGCCGCCCTCGCCACCGACCTCGCCGACGACGAGGGCGCACCGCTGCCAGCGCTCCCGGAGATCGAGGAGTGGGTGCGCGAGCGGGTACCCGGCGACACCGTCAACCCGCTCGATCTGACGGGTTTCGTGATGACGAAGCCCGAGCTGATGGAGGAGGTCTTCGAGACCTACGCCGGCGTGGTGGACGCGCTCGTGCTCGGCTGGTGGACGGGGGAGGGTGACGAGGGTTGGAGCAGCACACTGCTCGGTCCCTTCGCCAACGTGGCGGCGCGCGCCGGCATCCCCTTCGTCGTCACCCCGGTCGAGGCCACGGGCGTGGGCGCGTGGACGGCGGGCTGGCGCGAGCGCGGTCTCGTGTTCGCGCGCGGTGTGCAGTCGCTGTACCGAGCTGCCGAGGCGCTCAGCCGCTTCGCGGACGCACCGGTCAGGCGGGTCCGGATAGAGGTGGCGCCGGCGCCGTCGTCACCGCCGCCGGTCGTGGCGAGCGTCGCCGGACCGATGGTCCGCTTCGCCGATGCGATGGCGCTCCTCGCACGCGCAGGCATCCCCACCGCACCGTGGGTCGTGCTCGCCGACGGTGCGGACGGTGCGGAAGGTGCCGACGGTTCGGAGGGCGACTTCGACGTCGCCGCGCTGGGGGAGCGGTTGGTCGTCAAGCTCGCCGACATGCCGCACCGCACCGAGCTCGATGCCGTGCGCGTCGGCGTGTCCCGGGCCGAGGTCGCAGGGGTCGTGGCGGAGCTCCGTGCGATCGCGCTCGCCCATGGCGTGCCTGGTGCGGTGGCCGTGCAGCAGATGGTCGCGGGTCATGGCGAGGCGTTCGGCGGTCTCCAGTGCCGCACCAGCCTGGGTCCCATCGTCCTGTTCGGCCTCGGTGGTGTGCTGGTCGAGCTCAGTCGCAAGGTCAGCGGCCGGTTCCTCCCCCTTGACGCCCGCGATGCGACCGCGCTCGCGGAGGAGGTGGCAGGCCCTGCCGTGATCGGTCACATCCGCGGCCAGCGCCCCTGGCCGATCGCCGGTGTCGTCCAGGTGCTCCAGGGACTCGACCGCCTGTGGCGTGAGCACGGCGCCTGGCTCGACTCCGTGGACATCAACCCGATGATCGTGAGCGACGATGGTCTGGTCGCCGTCGACGCGCTGATGATCGCCCGCTGACGTCGTCGCATTGAGAATGACACTGGTGTCAGATTAGAGTCACATCCGCGCAGGTCTTCGAGCTGCCGTTCCTGGAGGTCCGATGTCGTCGATCCCCAACACCCAGCTCACCCACCTCGGCATCTTCGTGCACGATCCCGAGCGGATGGCCGACTTCTACACGCACATGTTCGGCATGGTCGTCGTCGATCGCGGCGAGTTCCTGGGCAAGGACCTCACGTTCATGACCGGCTCGTCGAACGAGCACCACCAGGTGGTGTTCGTCAAGGGTCGTACCGGTGAGCCGACGACGAAGATCCTCGGTCAGGTGTCGTTCCGGGTCGACTCGCTCGACGACCTGCGCACGTTTGCGGCTCGCTCTGTCGAGCTCGGCGCCACCGAGCTCGAGGCCCGCAACCACGGCAACAGCTGGAGCATCTACTTCCGCGATCCCGAACACAACGTCATCGAGATGTACGTCGTCAGCCCGTGGCAGGTGCGCCAGCCGTGGCGCGTGACGCTCGATCTCGACCGGCCGGATGCCGAGATCATGGCCGAGACGAAGCGCCTCATCGAGGCGGATGGCGTGCTGATCCCGCTCGAGCACTGGGAACGATCGATCGGCGAACGCCTCGCCGCGCAGCGCGCCGGCGCCACCGGAAAGGACCACGCGTGACCATCGATCCGACCGAGGAGCACCCGAGCATCTGGAGCGCGCTGCGCGAGGTCGAGTTCCGTCAGGCGTACATCGACGCCGGCGGCGTCCGCACCCGCTACGTCGAGGCGGGTGCACCCGACGCACCGGTGGTCGTGATGCTGCACGGCACCGGGGCCCACTGGGAGACGTTCGCCCGCAACCTCGGCCCGTACGGCGAGCACTTCCGAACGATCTCCTTCGACATGATCGGCAATGGCTTCTCCGGCCGGCCCGACCGCGACTACGAGATCCCGGACTACGTCGGCCACGTCCTCGCCGTGATGGACACCCTCGGCGTCCAGAGCGCGCACCTGCTCGGCACGTCGCTCGGTTCGTGGGTGGCCGCGGCCATCGCCCTGCGCCATCCCGAGCGGGTGGACAAGCTCGTGCTCATGTCCGCCGCCGGCCTGATCGCCAGCGAGGAGAACATGCAGCGGATCATCGAGACCCGCATGAAGGCCGTCGAGAACCCGAACTGGGAGTCGATCAGGGCGATGTTCGACCACCTGATCGCCGACGAGCGGAACCGGCTGCCCGACCTCGTGTCGCTGCGCCAGGCGATGTACCGGCAACCGGGGATGGTCGAGACGATGAGGCACACCCTCGTCCTGCAGGACATGGCCACCCGCAACCGCAACTTGCTCACGGAGGACGAGTGGCGCTCGATCGAGCACCCAACGCTGACGATCGCGTCGGGGAAGGACTACAGCGAGTACTCCAACACCTCGAGGATCGTCGCCGAGCTGATGCCCAACGCTCGGGTCGCCGAGATGCCGGAGGTCAAGCACTGGCCGCACTTCGAGGACGCCGAGCTCTTCAACCAGATCAGCCTCGAGTTCCTGCTCGGCTGACGTGGACGCCGACCAGAGCCTCTCCACCGATGTGCTCGTCGTCGGCGCCGGGCCGTGCGGCGTCACGATCGCCAACCTGCTCGGTCTGTACGGCACCCGGGCGATCGTCATCGACCGCGAGACCGACGTCGTCGAGTACCCCCGCGCCGTCGGGATCGACGACGAATCGCTGCGTTCCTGCCAGACCATCGGGCTCGTCGACGACGTCCTCGTGCACACGCTCCAGAACACCCCGATCCGCTACTACACGTCGTGGGGACGTTGCTTCGCCCACGTGAAGCCGAGCGCCCAACCGTTCGGCTGGCCGCGCCGGAACCTGTTCCTGCAACCCTTGCTGGAGCGCACGCTGCGTGAAGGGGTGAAGCGGTTCGCCACGATCGATCTGCGGGTCGGCCACGAGCTCGTGTCGGTCGATGACACCGGCGGGGGCGTCGTCGCGCGGGTGTCCGAACCGTCCGGGCAGATCGTCGACATCCAGGCCCGCTACCTCGTCGGCGCCGACGGCGGTCGGAGCACGGTGCGCGACCTGATCGGGGTGTCGCTCGACGGCACGACCGAGCCGGTGAAGTGGCTCGTGATCGACGTCGAGAACGACCAGCTCGACGCGCCGTACTCGGCCGTGTGCTGCGATCCCGTCAGCCCCGTGCTCATGGTCCCGCTCCCGTACCGCCACCGCCGCTTCGAGTTCCGCCTGCGTGAAGGCGAGGACGAGGACGAGGTCGTGCAGCCGGATCACGTGCGCGCGCTGCTCGAGTCGCGCTACGGCTCCACGGCGATGCCCGACGTGGTGCGGGCGCGCGTCTACCTGCACCACTCGCGCGTGGCGTCCACGTTCCAGGTCGGGCGCGTCCTGCTCGCCGGGGACGCAGCCCACCTCCAGCCGCCGTTCTTCGGCCAGGGCATGAACTCGGGTCTGCGGGACGCGACGAACCTCGCCTGGAAGCTCGCCGCGGCGGCCCGTGGCGTGGCCGGACCCGACCTGGTCCGCACCTACGACGCCGAGCGCCGTCCCCACGCAGCCGAGATGGTCGACTTCGCCACGAAGATGGGCTCGATGTACCGGCCGCGCAACACGGTGACCGAGCGCCTGCGGGACCTCGTGTTCCGAGGCGTGCAGCTCGTGCCGGGAGGACGCGACTACATCCTGCAGATGAAGTACAAGCCGATGCCGCGCTACACCGAGGGCGTGGTCGCCGGCGTCGATCGGTCGAGCAAGAGCGACCCTGTCGGCCGCATGTTCCCCCAGCCCGACGTCGAGGCGCCCGGTGGTCGGATGCGACTCGACGATGCGATCGGACCGTGGTTCGCGGTGCTCGGCCTGGAGACCGATCCGTCGCTGCTCGATCCCGAGTCGGTCGCCTGGTGGCGGTCGATCGGGGCCCGGCTCGTCCACGTCGCGCGGCCACGGGCGCACGCGCTCGGCGCGCCCGGCCCGGTCGGCGACGACGGTGACGTGCTCACGATCGAGGACGTCGACGGCGCGTTCCGCGACTGGCGCCTCGCACGCCCGGGCGACGAGGTGATCATCCTGCGCCCCGATCGGTACGTCGCCGCAACGTGCCGCCGTGACGGGTTCGCCGCCGTCACCGGCGCACTCCGAACCACCTTCGGCACACCAGAGGAGCACTGATGGACACGATCCCCATGCGCATCGGGAGCGAGTGGCGCTCCGGCTCGTCGCAGTTCGGCAGCCTCGATCCGTACCTGGGCGCACCGTGGGCCGCGGTGGCCGAAGCGAGCCGGCAGGACGTCGACGACGCGGTCGCCGCCGCCCGAGCAGCGTTCGACGGCGGTCCGTGGCGCACGATGAGCGGTACCGAGCGCGGTCGCCTCATGCACCGCCTCGCCGACGAGATCGAGGCCGCGGCGGACGAGCTCGCGCTCGCCGAGACACGGGACAACGGCAAGCTGCTGCGCGAGATGGGCGGCCAGATCCGCGCCCTGCCGGGGTGGTACCGCTACTTCGCCGGCCTCGCCGACAAGATCGATGGTCGTGTGGTCGACACCGGCCGCGCCGACTTCTTCGGGTTCGTCACGCGTGAGTCGGTCGGCGTCGTCGGTGCGATCGTGCCGTGGAACTCGCCGTTGCTCCTGCTCACCTGGAAGCTCGCGCCCGCGCTCGCCGCCGGGTGCACGGTCGTCGTGAAGCCGTCGGAGCACGCGCCGGTCTCGGTGATGAAGTTCGCCGCGCTGTTCGAGCGGGCGGGCTTCCCCGACGGTGTGTTCAACACGATCGGTGGCGCTCGGGAGCCCGGCGAGTGGTTGGTGTCGCATCCCGGCGTCGACCACGTCACCTTCACGGGCTCCGAGGTCACTGGCGTCGCGGTCGCGCGCGCGGCGGCCGGCCACCTCGCCGAGGTCACGCTCGAGCTCGGCGGCAAGTCGGCCAACATCGTGTTCCCGGACGCCGACCTCGCGGCCGCGGCCAACGGCCTGATCGCGGGGATCTTCGCCGCCGCCGGTCAGACGTGCATCGCCGGATCGCGGGCACTGATCCACGAGGACGTCTACGACGACGTGATCGCGCGCGTCACCGAGCGCGCCCGGCGGATCGTGATGGGCGATCCGAGTGCGCCGGAGACCGAGATGGGTCCGATCTGCTTCCCCGGTCAGCACGAGAAGATCACCCGCATGGTGCGGGAGGCAGTCGCCTCCGGCGGTGAACTGCTGACCGGTGGCGGCGACGGCGGTCTCGGTGGCCTGTTCTACGAGGCCACGACCGTCGGCAACATCGCCAACGACGCCATGATCTGCCAGGAGGAGGTCTTCGGGCCGGTGCTCTCGGCGATCACGTTCTCCAGCGAGGCCGAAGCGATCGAGATCGCGAACGACTCACGCTACGGGCTCGCCGCCGGGGTGTGGACGCGCGACGTGCAGCGGGCGCTGCGGATGAGCCGCGCCCTGCGGGTCGGCACGGTGTGGGTCAACGCCTACCGGACGGTCAACGCGACGATGCCGTTCGGCGGCGTCAAGAGCTCGGGCCACGGTCGCGAGAACGGCGTCGAGGCGCTGTCGCAGTTCCTGGTCGACAAGGCCGTGTGGATGGCGCTGACCGGCAACACCCGCGACCCGTTCGTGCTCGGCTGACGATGGTGACGAGCGCACTGCCCCTGCCACTGGCGGGGATCACGATCGTTGGGATCGAACAGGCGGTGGCGGCGCCGTTCGCGACGCGACAACTGGCCGATCGTGGCGCTCGCGTCATCAAGGTCGAACGGCCCGGCGTCGGTGACTTCGCCCGCGGATACGACGAACGGGTGAAGGGCCTCGCCAGCTACTTCGTCTGGTTGAACCGCTCGAAGGAGTCGCTGAGCCTCGACCTGAAGGCGGACGCCGCCGGCGACGTCCTCGGCCGGCTCCTGGCCGGTGCCGACGTGTTCATCCAGAACCTCGCTCCCGGCGCGGCCGCGCGGCTCGGCCTCGGAGCCGATGTGCTGCGCGCCGCGAACCCGCGCCTCATCGTGTGCGACGTCTCCGGCTACGGCACGTCCGGGCCGTACGTCGACAAGAAGGCCTACGACCTCCTCGTGCAGTGCGAGGCGGGCCTGCTGTCGGTGACGGGCACGCCGGCGGATCCCGTGAAGGCAGGCATCTCGGTGGCCGACATCGCCGGCGGCATGTACGCGTACTCGGCCATCCTCACCGCGCTGTTCCACCGCGAGCGCACGGGCGAGGGCGTCTCGATCGAGGTGTCGCTGTTCGACGCCCTCACCGAGTGGATGAGCCATCCGATGTACTTCGCCCTGTACTCGGGGCAACCGCCGGCCCGCACCGGTTCGTCGCACGCGACCGTGTTCCCGTACGGCAGCTTCGCCACCGGTGACGGCTCGGCCGTGCAGCTCGGCATCCAGAACGAGCGCGAGTGGCAACGGTTCTGCGAGTCGGTGCTGGAGCTGCCCGATGTCGCCACCGATCCCCGGTTCGTCACCAACGGTTCCCGCTCGGACCATCGGATCGAGCTGACCGAGGTGATCGAGCGCGTCTTCGCGTCGATGACCGCCGAGCAGGTGATCGAGCGGCTGGACGGCGCCGGGATCGCCAACGCCCGCCAGAACGAGATCGCCGACCTGATCGCCCACCCGCAGCTCTCACAGCGCGACCGCTGGCGCGAGGTCGACACACCCAACGGGCCGATCGCCGCCCTCCGCCCGCCGGCGATCATGCACGGTCTCGGCGAGCGCTTCGACGCGATCCCGGGTGTCGGCGAGCACACCGATGCGATCCTCGCCGAGCTCGGCTACGACCCCGCTGCGGTCGCGTTGATGCGGGCCGACGGCACGATCTGACCGCTTCTGTGTCGAATTCCGGACACGTCAGGTCCGGATCGCATCAGAGGTGCGTCGGGATGACGTTCCGCGACAGAGAACGGGCGCCGACCCGACGGCGTGACGTCAGGCGAGGCCGTTGCGGCCGATCGCCTGCTTCACGATGACGTTGCGCAGCACCTCGTTCGTGCCCTCGCCGACGATCATCAGCGGCGCGTCGCGGTAGTAGCGCTCGACGTCGAACTCGGTCGAGTAGCCGTGGCCACCGTGGACGCGGATCGCGTCGAGCGTCACCTTGGCCGCCATCTCCGAGCAGAACAGCTTCGCCATGCCCGCTTCCATGTCGGCGCGGCGGCCGGAGTCGATGCAGTCGGCGGCGTGGTAGTTGAGCTGCTGGGCGGCGGTGATGTTGGTCGCCATGTCGGCGAGCAGGTTGCCGACCGACTGGTGCTGCCAGATCGGCACCCCGAACGCGTGCCGGTCCTGCGCGTAGCGCAGGGCGTCGTCGAACGCCGCTCGGGCGACACCGATCGCCCGCCCGGCCACCTGGATGCGGCCGGTCTCGAGCCCGGTCATCATCTGCGAGAACCCCTTGCCCTCGACCCCGCCGAGGAGCGCGTCGGTGGGCACGTGGCAGTCGTCGAAGTGGAGCTCGCAGGACTCGACGCCCTTGTAGCCGAGCTTCGGTAGATCGCGCGACACCGTGAACCCCGCGACCTTCTCGACCAGCAGGATCGAGATGCCCGTGTGCGCCGGCGTCGCCGACGGATCGGTCTTGCAGAGCAGCGCGATCAGTCCGGACCGACGGGCATTGGTGATCCACGTCTTCGAGCCGTTGATGACGTAGCCGTCGCTGACCGGCTTGGCGACCGTACGCATCGCTTGCAGGTCCGAGCCGCCGTCGGGCTCGGTGAGCGCCATCGTGGCCCGGAGCTCACCCGTGGCCAGGCGAGGCAGGTACGTGCGCTGTTGCGCCTCGGTGCCGAACCGCAGGATGAGCTTCGACACGACCGAGTGCCCGCCGAACGCACCCGCGAGCGACATCCAGCCGCGGGCGATCTCTTCGGTGACCCTCGCGTAGCAGCGCGCGGACACAGCTGACTCGCCGAACGGCTCGGGAATCGCAAGCCCGTAGACGCCCATCAGCTTCATCTGCTCGATGAGGTCCTCTGGATATGCGTTCGCGTGCTCGAGCTCGCCGACGGTCGGGCGGACCTCCTCGTCGACCCACCTCGCGACCAGCTCGACGATCTGCTCCTCTTCGGGGCTCAGCTGGGTCATCTGCTCACCCGCCCATGCGCAGGCCGGGGGCACGGGTCCTGAAGACGTCGACCGCGAAGATGTCGCCGAGCTGCGTCGCGTCCCAGCGCTTGCCGCCGTTGGAGATCGAGACGTCCTCGGTCCAACCGCCCATGAGGTGGATCTTCTCGCCCATCGCACGGATGACCTGGCCGCTGACGTGGGCCGCTTCGTCGCTGGCGAGCCACGCGACCACGGGACAGCAGAGCGACGGATCCTTCGGGTCGAACTCGTCGTCGGGGATCTCGTCCGGCTCACGCACGGCGGCGCCCGACATCGTTGCCGAGATGCGGGTGATGCCCCCGGGGCCGATCACGTTGGCCGTCACGCCGATCTTCGCCAGTTCGAGGTTGAGCGTCTGCGTCATGCCGACGATCGCTGCCTTCGCGGTGGCGTAGTTGGTCTGGCCGAAGTTGCCGAGGAGGCCGGCACCCGAGGTCGTGTTGATGATCCGGCCGCCGACGTTCCCCTCGCCGGCCTTCGCGCGGGCCCGCCAGTGCTGCGCGGCGGCTCGGCAGGTGAGCCACGTGCCGCGCACGTGCACCTTCATCACGAGGTCGAAGTCGTCGGCCGCCATGTTCCAGATCGCGCGGTCGCGCACGATGCCCGCGTTGTTCACCAGGATGTCGAGCTTTCCGTACGTGTCGACCGCCTGCTCGACCATCGCCGCGGCCTGCTGCTCGTCGCTCACATCGCCGTAGTTCGCGGAGGCGGTGCCCCCACGGGCTTCGATGATGCCGACGACCGTGTCCGCGTCGCGACCGCTGCCCTCGCCGCTGACCGATGAGCCGAGGTCGTTGACGATGACGGTCGCGCCGTGCTTGGCGAGCTCGAGCGCGTGACCGCGACCGATGCCGTGGCCGGCTCCTGTCACGAGGGCGATCTTTCCTTCGAGGAGGCGTGACATCCGGGCGGTCTCGCTTTCTGCGTTCGGTCGCGGGGCGTCGCCCCGTTGGACGACGGGCAGGAGGTGACACTAGCGTCAGATGCGCGTGGCAGACCAGTGCTGCGACCCGGCCGGAGATCTCCACGGGCGACGAACTGGGCGACGAACGAGAGGAGCGTGCGTGGGGTCGACAACGGAGCAGCTCGCCGGACTGGAGATCGAACGCCACGACGACGGCGTGATGGTCGTCCGCCTCGCCCGGCCCGAGCGGCGCAACGCGATCGACGGCGCGACCGCACTCGCGCTCACGACGCTGCTGCACGCCGCCAACACGAGCCGCGAGCTCCGCTCGATCGTGATCACCGGCGTCGACGGCACGTTCTGCACCGGTGCCGATGTCGTCAGCGACCCGAACGCACCGAAGCCGAGCACGATCGACTACCGCTACGCGACGGAGGACTACCGCCGGCTCTTCCAGGGGCTGTGGGAAGTGGAGAAGCCGGTCGTCGCCGCGGTGAACGGCACCGTCGCCGGCGCCGGCTGGATGCTCGCCCTGCTCGGCGACCTCGTCGTCGCCGATCGCGAAGCCCGCTGGACGCACGTCTTCTCGCGTCGCGGCATGGTGCCCCACGCCGGCGATCCGTACTTCCTCGCTCGCATCATCCCGTTCCACCGGCTCAACGAGATCGCGTTGCTCAGCGACACCTTGACGTCTGCGGACCTCGATGCCTGGGGTCTCGTCAACCGGTGTGTGCCGGCCGGCGACGTCCTGCCGACGGCGATGGAGCTCGCCCAGCGGCTCGCCGCGGGCCCGACGCGCACGCTCGGACTGACGAAGCGGCTCTACCGCCGGTCGCTGTCGTCCGACATGGCCACCGCGTTCGAGGACGAACGCAACGCGACGGCCCTGATCTCGACCACCGCCGACCGTCGCGAAGGGGTCGCGTCGTTCGTCGAGCGCCGTCCGCCGAATTTCATCGGCGACTGATCCCACCCTTTTTCTCGAGGAGTTGTACATGCCCATCGCACTCAGTGACGACACACGCGAGCTGGCCGATGTCGCCACGGCGTTCCTGGCCGGCCGCAAGGCCCTGGCCGCGGCCCGCGACATGCTCGAGGCGGACGTCGAGACGCTGCCGCCGTTCTGGGACGAGCTCGTGTCGCTGGGGTGGCTGGGGCTGCACCTGCCCGAGGACGTCGGCGGATCCGGATACGGCTTCGGCGAGCTCGTCGTGGTGCTCGAGGCGCTCGGTGCCGTGGCTGCGCCCGGTCCGTTCCTGCCGACCGTGATCGCCTCGGCGATCATCGACGCGGTCGGCTCCGCCGCGCAGCGCGCGGCGCACCTGCCCGGTCTTGCCAGCGGCGCGTCGCTCGGCGCGGTCGCGCTCGCTGGATCCGTGACCCGCGGTGCAGGCGGCACGCTGAGCGGCGATGCCGGTGTCGTGCTCGGTGGCGCTCTCGCCACCGTGGTGGTCGTGCGCATCGGCGACGATCTCGCCCTCGTGCCCACGTCGCCGGCAACTGCTGTCACGGTGACGAGCATCGATCCGACCCGGCGGGTCTCCCGCCTCACGCTCGACGGTGTGACGGTCAGCGACGACGACGTGATCCTCGGGGGAGCGACGGCGGCGCTCGCGATCGCCCGCTCGCTCGCCGCTGCGGAAGCGACGGGCGGTGCCGCGGCCACGCTGCAGATGGCACTCGACTACGCGAAGGTTCGCGAGCAGTTCGGTCGGACGATCGGATCGTTCCAGGCGGTGAAGCACCACCTCGCGAACATGCTCGTCGACGCCGAGCTCGCCGCAGCCGTCGCCTGGGACGCCGCCCGTGCGGGTGGCCGCGGGACACAGGGCGCCCTTGCCGGCGCGGTCGCCGCCACCCAGGCGTTGCCCGCCTACCGCCGCTGCGCGGAGAAGAACATCCAGATCCTCGGCGGCATCGGCTTCACGTGGGAGCACGATGCGCACATCTACCTCCGTCGGGCGTGGTCGCTCGCCACCTTGTTCGGTCAGGACGCGGCGAGCGACGTCACCGCCCAGGTGGCCAGCGGGACAGTGGCGAACGCGGGCATCGATCTCCCCGAGGAGGCCGAGCAGTACCGCGCCGAGGCTCGCGACTTCAAGGCCCGCTACGACGCCTTGTCGGACGACAAGCAGCTCGCCGCGCTCATCGAGTCGGGGTACTGCATGCCCCACTGGCCGAAGCCGTGGGGTCGCGCCGCCTCGGCGGTCGAGCAGCTCGTCATCGACGAGGAGCTACCCGATGTCGTCCGCCCGCAGCTCGGGATCGGCACCTGGGTGGTGCTGACCCTGGTCCAGCACTGCAGCCCCGACCAGATCGAGCGCTGGATCCGCCCGAGCCTCGACGGCGACCTCTACTGGTGTCAGCTGTTCAGCGAGCCCAATGCCGGCTCCGATGCAGCGGCGATCCAGACGAAGGCGACGCGCGTCGACGGTGGCTGGTTGGTCAACGGCCAGAAGGTGTGGACCAGCGCCGCGCAGCGCAGCAACATGGGCCTCGCCACGGTACGGACGAACCCTGAGGTGCCCAAGCACGCCGGCATCTCGACGTTCGCGATCGACATGAAGGCCAAGGGCGTCGAGGTCCGCCCACTGCGCGAGATCACCGGCGAGTCGATGTTCAACGAGGTCTTCTTCGACGATGTGTTCGTGCCGGACGACGACGTCGTCGGCGAGATCGACCAGGGTTGGACGGTTGCCAGGGCGACGCTCGGCAACGAGCGGGTCTCGATCGGCGGCAACGCCGGCAACCTCGAGAACATCGGTGACCAGGAGCTCGTGGCGATCGCCGCTCGGTACGCCCCCGGCGACCGCGCCGTGGCGGTCGACGTCGGCGAGACCCTTGCCGAGTCCCACGCCATGTCGGCGCTCAACCTGCGCCAGGTGATGCGGGCAGTGATCGGCAGCGGTCCCGGCCCCGAGGGGGCGGTGAGCAAGCTGCTGTCGGCCGAGCACGCGCAGCGGGTCACATCGCTCGCACTGCAGATCGCGGGGGAGTCCGGCATCACCGGCGGCGAGCCGAAGGTGCTGTTCCAGTACCTGTTCGACCGCTGCCTCACGATCGCCGGTGGCACCTCGGAGATCGTCCGCAACATCATCGCCGAGCGGATCCTGGGTCTGCCCCGTGACCCGCTCGCCACGTGAGAAGGAACCTGCACGAATGAGTGTCCGCAGCGAGAACCGGGACGGCGCGCTCGTCCTCACCATCGATCGACCCGACGCGGGCAACGCGCTGAACCCCGCGGTCGGGCGAGGGTTCGTCGAAGCGCTCCGAGATGCCGCGACCGACCCTGAGGTCCGTTCGATCATCGTCACCGGCGCCGGTGAGAAGATCTTCTCGGCGGGCATGGACCTGAAGGCGTTCGCCGCCGGCGAGGACATGACTGCCGTCGGCGAGGGGCTGGCGATGCTGTCGGCGTGCCCGAAGCCGGTCATCGCCGCGGTGAACGGGATCGCTGTCGCCGGCGGGTTCGAGGTGGTGATGCGCGCCGATCTCGTCGTTGCCGCCGATCACGCCAGGTTCGGCATCCCCGAGGTGAAGCGAGGACTCGTCGCCGCCGGTGGCGGTACTCGCCTGCCCACTCGCATCCCGCTCCAGATCGCCCTCGAGATGGGCCTCACCGGCGAGCCGATCTCGGCGCAGCGTGCGCTCGAGCTCGGTCTCGTCAACCGGGTCGTGCCGGCGGCCGACGTCATGGCGACGGCACTCGCGCTCGCGGCGCTCATCAACGCGAACGGCCCGCTCGCGGTCCAGGCGACGAAGCGGCTGATGCGCGAGGAGGTCGGCCCCGACAACACCGAGCACGTCCGTGCCGTGACGGCGCCCGTGTTCGCGAGCGAAGACGCACGAGAAGGCGCGACGGCGTTCGCCGAGAAGCGCGCACCGATGTGGAAGGGGTGCTGACATGGGACTGCTGGACGGCAGGGTCGTCATCGTCACGGGCGCCGGGCGAGGTCTCGGCCGGGAGCACGCGCTCGAGCTCGCCCGCAACGGCGCGACGGTGGTGGTCAACGATCTCAACGTGAGCCTGCGGGGCGAGGCCGAGGACAGTGGCCCGTCACCGGCTGACGACGTCGTCGCCGAGATCACGGCGATGGGTGGCACGGCGGTCACGAATGGTGCCTCCGTCTCCGACTGGGACGCGATGGAGGCGCTGGTGCGCGACACCGTGGAGCAGTTCGGCGACCTCCACGCGCTCGTCAACAACGCCGGCTTCCTGCGCGATCGGATGATCACCTCGATGACCGAGGACGACTTCGACTCGGTGATCAACGTCCACCTGAAGGGCACGTTCACGACCATCCGCCACGCCTGCGCGTACTGGCGTGAGCAGGGCAAGGCGGGCAAGCCGGTCTCCGGCCGGATCGTCAACACCACGTCCGGTGCGGGCCTGTGGGGCAACGTCGGTCAGGCGAACTACGCCTCGGCCAAGGCGGCGATCGCGATGCTCACGACGGTCACCGCGATGGAGATGGAGCGCTATGGCGTGACGGTCAACTGCGTGTCCCCGATCGCCGCAACGCGCATGCTCGCGTCGATCGGGATGGACTCCGAGCAGCAGGGTTGGGACCGGCTCGATCCCGCGAACGCGTCGCCGGTGGTCGCCTGGCTGTGCAGCGCCGAGGCGGGTTGGCTCACCGGTCAGGTGCTCCGCATCGACGGCGGCATCCTGCGGCGCGTCGGCGGGTACACGATCGACGCCGACTACGAGTCCAAGAGCGGCCAGGCGCTCACCGTCGAGGAGCTCGGCATCGGGGTGCGCAAGCTGTACGGCACGTTCCCCGCCGGCCTCGTCATCAAGTGACAGTCATCGAGTAGTCGTGTCCTGCTGACGTGGGCTCACTGGCCGATCTGCAACCCGCCGTCGACGCGGACGATCGCGCCACTGGTGAAGCTCGAAGCAGGGCTGGCGAGGAAGAGCGCGGCCGTGATGATCTCCTCCGGCCGGCCGGGCCGGCCGAGGGCGTTCGGCGCGCTCTCGCGCATCTCGTCGGTCCAGGCCTTCGCGATGTCGGTGAGGAACGGCCCCGGTGACAGCGTGTTCACCCGCACGGACGGTCCGTACTCGGCGGCGAGCGATCGCGTCATCGCGTTCAGCGCCGCCTTCGCGCTGCCGTAGGGCACGACACCCGGCAGTGGCATGAGCGAGCCCGACGACGTCACGTTGATGATCACGCCACCGTCGCCGTCGCTCATCCGCTTCGCCACCTGCGATGCCAGCCGGAACGGGCCCTTGAAGTTGAGCCCGACGACGCTGTCGAACAGCTCCTCGGTGACCTCGTGGCTCGGCATCGGCGGGCTCATGCCGGCGTTGTTGACCAGGATGTCGATCCGGCCGAACGCGGCGTAGGACGCCTCGATCAGCCGATCGATCGAGTCCCACTTCGCGGCGTGGACCTGCAGCGCGAGGGCTCGGCGCCCCAGACCACGGATCTCCTCGGCGACGGCCTCGCAGGCGTCGAGCTTCCGGCTGGCGATGATCACGTCGGCGCCGCGCTCGGCGAACGCCCGCACCATCTGGTATCCCATCCCGCGGCTGCCGCCCGTGACGAGCGCGATCTTGCCGGTCAGATCGAAGTACGGATCGGTCATGGTTGCGGTTCCTCCGGCTCGGTGGTGATTGCGGTACGGGTACCCACACGCTGATCTGACAGTACCGTCAGGTTGCGGCGCAGCGCGAGTCAGACGGTCAGCCGGAGATCCGGCAGTCGCGGCACGCGCGCGGCGTCGATGAGCCTGCGGCCGAGCTCCTTCGTGAGCTGCTCGTGCCGACCGAGCAACAGATCGAGGAGCAGCCCCCGCCGCACCCACTGCTGGAACCCGTGCTCGGTGGTGAAGGCGATGCCACCGTGCACCTGGAAGCAGTGCGTTGACGCCAAATCGTGCGCCCTGCCCGCGAGGCACTTCGCGGCGATCGCCAGGGTCGTCGCATCGGAGCTGTCGCACGCCTCCCAGGCCGCCCGCACGCCGGCCCGCGCAGCGGTGTTCGCCACCTTGACGTCGGCGAGCCGGTGCTTGACCGACTGGAACGATCCGATCGCGCGTCCGTACTGGTGCCGCACGGTGACGTACGCGAGCGTGTCGTCGAGCATCTGATCGACGGCACCGACCATCTGCGAGGCGAGCGCCCGGCGTCCAGCGGCCACGGCCCGTTCGTTCGTCGCTGCTGCCCCGATCGTGCCGGTGTGGCGCTCGTCGACCGATGCCGTCGACAGCCCGAGTGCCGTGTCGAACCCGGCGGCTGGTGACAGCGTGACCTCGCCGGCGCCGACCGTCGTGATCCCGTCGGCGTCCAGCCACACGAACCGCTCGGCGCGCTCGGCGCCGGCGAGCACCAGACCGTCGATGATCACCGCGGTCGACGCGTCCGCTGCGATGCCGGCGCCCCAGAGGATCGCGAGATCGGCCACCGGTGCCGCCGAACGCGCCCGGCCGGCCTCCTCGCAGAGCAGCGGGATCGCCATCGACGGTTCGGCGTCGACGAGCTCGGCCCAGCCCTCGGCGAGGAGCGCACCGGGCACATCGGCCGGACGGTTCGAGTCGAGCACGTGTCGGAGCGAGGTGCGGATCAGGCCGAGCTCGTGGGCGTCCATCGTCATCGCCGTCACCGTCCCCGCGGAAGACCGAGGAGGCGCTCGGCGACGAGGTCGCGCTGGACCTCGGCGGCGCCACCGTAGATCGTCGTTATCCGGGAGTAGGCCCAACGTTGTCGCCACCATGCGGCGGTGGCGTCGTCGGCGATCTCGACGCGCGGCCACAGGAGCCGGCGGGCTGCTTCGGTGATCGTCTGCTCCGTGCTGCTCAGCATGAGCTTGTCGACCGAGATCTCCGGGCCGAGCGCCTCGCCCGCGGCGAGCCTGGCGATCGTGTCACGAGCCTGCGAGCGGAGCGCGAACATCGACAGGTAGGCGTCACCGACGATCTCGTCGGCGCCGGCCGGGAACTCCTCGGCGTGATCGTGTATCAGGTCGCGGAGCTGGCTGTGGTGCTCCGCCTGACGTCCCCAGGCGAAGGCCCCGCGCTCGTACTGCATCAGGTACATGACCGTGGCCCAGCCTTCGCCGACGTCACCGATCAGGCGCTCCGCAGGCACGCGCACGTCGTCGAGGAAGATCTCGGCCGTCTCGGAGCGGCCGGTCGCGCAGCGGGTCGGCACGACGCGGACGCCCGGGTCCGACAGGTCGACCCAGAACATGGTGAGGCCGCGGTACCCGCTGTCGGACGCGCCCGTGCGGGCGAGCACGCAGCACCAGCTGGCGAGGCTGCCGTAGCTGCTCCACATCTTCTGGCCGTCGAGCCGGAAGCCGTCACCGTCCGGCGCCGCCCGAGTGCGCAGCGATCCGAGGTCGCTGCCGGCGTCGGGTTCCGAGAAGCCCTGGCACCACACCTCGTCGCCACGAAGGCTCGCCGCGAGATGAGTGGCCGCGAGGTGCGGCGCGTACCGCACCAGCATCGGAGCGATGATCTCGATCGTCCCGAGGATCTCGGGGATCACGTAGCCGGCCGCGGCAAGCTCCTCGGCCACGACGAACCGGTGCACCGGGGTGCCGCCGAGACCACCGTGCTCCGGTGACCAACCGAGCCGGTTCCAGCCGTCGTCCCACAGCATCTGCTGCAACGGCCGGAAGCGGGCGACGGACTCGTCGAGCTCCTCGGCCAGCTCGTGGCGAAAGGGCTCGAGGTCGCGCTCGTGGTCGGCGAGCCATGCTCGGAACGCCGTCGCGGTCCCCTCGAGGGTCGCGTCGGGGTCCGGCAACGCCGTGTGGATCGTCCCCATGGCGGCACGCTAGTGCTGTGCCGGGCGACGACGCAGGGTTGGATCCCCGGTGCTGGGTGACGGCGATCAGCTTCGTTGGATGCCCTGGATCAGTTGGCGAGTCCGAGGAACACGACCATGGAGCGAGCCAGACGGAGCATGTCCTCGTCGGCGAGTCGTCCAACGGGCTCGCCGAGTCTGGACCTCGGCACCGTGGTGATCTTGTCGACCATGAGGCTGGACGGCTCGTGCAGGCCGCTGCCTGCGTCGGGCTCGTCGTCCACCCGACCCATCATCACCCCCCCTACAGGGAGCCGACGGAGGACATTCGTCAACAGCGCTGCTCTTTGTTCCCGCACATCCCCCGGCGTCGCCGGACAAGCCCCGACCGACGAGCTCGTGCCCCGACGCGGGTCAGGCCCGGTCGCTGGGGCCGGGCCTGACCTGCAATCTGTCGGGGCGACCAAGATCACGCCGCCGAGAGCTCGCGCTCACGCTCGGGGGCGCCGTGCTCGGGGGCGCCGTGCTCGGGAGCGCCGGGTGCGTGCGGTGCGCCTTCGAGGTCGAGGTGCGGGAGGCTGCGATCCAGCCAGCCGGGGAGCCACCAGTTGGCCTTGCCCAGGAGGCTCATGGTGGCCGGCACCAGGATCATGCGCACGAGTGTGGCGTCGATGAGCACGGCGACGGCGAGGCCGACACCGAACAGCTTGCCGTTCGGGTCGTCGCTGAGGACGAAGGCGCCGAACACGCTGATCATGATCAGCGCTGCCGAGGTGATCACGCGGGCGGTGCTTGAGAGGCCGCGCACCACGGCTTCGTGATTGTCGCCGGTCTTCACGTACTCCTCACGCACCCGCGACAGCAGGAACACCTCGTAGTCCATGGAGAGCCCGAAGAGGATGGCGAACATGATGAGCGGCAGGAACGGATTGATCGGCATGGTGTCGTGCAGGCCGATCAGTCCCTTGCCCCAACCCCACTGGAACACAGCGACGAGCACGCCGTAGGCAGCGGCGATCGACAGGAGGTTCATGATGGCGGCCTTGAGCGGCACCAGGATCGAGCGGAACACGATCATCAGCAGGAGGAACGACATCGCCACGACGGCGGTGATGAACAGCGGGAGTCGGTTCGTGATGCGATCGGTCAGGTCGGTGAGCATCGCCCGGCCGGTCAGCGACACGCGCACATCGGTGCCCTCGACGGCGCCCGAAACCACGTCGGTGCGGAGGTGTCGCACGAGTTGGTCGGTGGCTTCGGCCTGTGGGGCGGTGGTCGGGTTGGCGGTGAACACTGCGGTGTCACCGGCAGCGTTGAGCACTGGAGCGGTCACGGCGGCGATCCCGGGGTCGGCCTCGACGGCGTCGTGGATGCGCCCGACCGTCGCCGCATCGTGCGGCGCGGGGAGTTCGACGACGACCAGGATCGGGCCGTTGAACCCGGGGCCGAACCCTTCAGCGAGCTGGTCGTAGGCGACCCGCTGGGTGGTGTGGGCGGGAGCGTTGCCGTCGTCGGGCACGCCGATGCGCATGCTGAGCGCCGGGATGGCGATGGCGCACATGGCGCCGAGGCCGACGATCGCGTACCGGACCGGGTGGCTCCCGACGTGGTGTGCCCATCGACCGGCGATGGTCTGGTCAGCGGGCTTGGCGACGTGGGTCTTGCGGTGGATCGAGAGTTTGTCGATCTTCGTCCCGGCCAGGCCGAGCAGGCCTGGCAGCAGGGTGACGGCGGCGAGCATCGAGACGGTCACGACGAGGGCCACGGCGGCGCCCATGCCGCTGATCGCCGGGAGCCCGGCGAGGAAGAGACCGAGAATGGCGATCACCACGGTGGTGCCGGCGAACAGCACGGCCTGACCGGCGGTGGCGACGGCGGTGCCGGCGGCGTCCTCGACGCTCATGCCCTCGTGCAGGTGCTGGCGGTGTCGGGTGACGATGAACAGGGCGTAGTCGATACCCACGCCAAGGCCGATCATGGCGCACAGGATCAGTGAGAACTCCGGGATGTCCATGACCGCCGAGAGCACGCCGACGCCGGCGGCGCCGACGAAGATGCCCAGCAGCGCCGTAGCGATCGGGAGCCCCATCGCCACCACCGAGCCGAAGGCGATCAGGAGCACGATGATCGCGACGCCGACACCGATCAGCTCGCTGCTCGGCGACTCCTGGGCCAACAGCGCGAGCGCTCCGGTGAGCTCCACCTGCACGCCGTCGACGCCGGCGGCGTCGGTAACGGCGAGGGCGTCGCCGAGCTGGGTGGCGGTCAGCTTGTCGAGGGCGTAGGTGACATCGATGTAGCCGGTTTGCCCGTCGGCGCTGATGGCTGCGGCCTCCGGCGCGAAGGGGTCGGTGACGGCGGCGACGGCGGCTCCGGCTCCGAGCTGGGCGCGTGCCCGCTCGACGGTTGCGAGGTGGTCGGCGTCGTCGAGCCGTCCGTCGTCGGTGTGGAGGACGATGCGGGCGGACAGCCCACCCTGGCTCGGGAACCGGTCGTCCAGGACATCGGCAGCGTGCTGTGACTCGACACCGGGGACGCGCTCGCTGTTGTCGAACTCGCCGCCGGCTCGGCCTTGCAGGGCCATCACGGCGACCGCGGCCATGAGCCAGAGGCCGAGCACCCGGAAAGGATGTCGGGCACTGGTGCGGCCGAGTCGGTAGAGAAATGCGCTCACGGGGTCCTCCTGGGGTACGGGTCCCGCGGCTACGGGGACGACCTCACCATCCAGGAGCGCGCTGATCTGTGGCCGCGCTGGGGCTGAATTCCCTGGTCAGGCGTCAGAACCCGGGGCGGCGGGCGTGGTCGCGCCAGCCCGGGCGACGTCGTCGCGCATGAACGCCGGGGTCTCGACGCCCGCCTCGATCCGCAACCGGTCGGCCTCGGCGAGCAGCGTCGCCGCTCGTTCCGGCTCATCCCGTTGAGCGAGCGTTGCAGCGAGCACCTCGCAGCACACCGCCGCCGCGGCCTGCAGGTCGGATGTGGGGTCGACCCGATTCCGGAAACGGCGGAACCCGTCGGCCCGGAAGAGCGCGAGCGCCTCGGTGGCGGCGGCGACTGCGGCCTCGTGACGTCCCTGGAGCTGATGGATCGCGGAGAGCCCGGCCTGGGCCTGGAACAGCACCATCGTGTGACGGACCCGGCGCGCCGAGTCGAGCGCGCCCTCGAACACCGTCTCTGCGCGCGCTCGTTGATCGTCGTGGAGCAGGACCCATCCGAGGTGTGCCTGGAGCGACCCGGTGAAGCTGCCGAGCAGGGACTGGTTGGTCTCGATCGCCGCCCCGAGCCGCTTGATGGCGGCGGGGTAGTCACCGGCGCGCTCGTCGAAGTCGGCGACCATGCCGAGGCACATCGAATTCATGACCGGCCGGTCGAGTTTCCCGAAGCCTTCCGCGGCGGCTCGGTAGTGGTGCTCGGCAGCCTCGAGATCGCCGTCGATGATGGCCAGCTTCGCCAGCGAGTACGACCGGGCCGCCACCTCGAATGCGCCGTCGGGGGATTCTCCGTAGAAGTCGAGGACGGCCAATCGGCGGCGGCGCGCCTCGTCGAGGTTGCCGAGCACCGCCGGCTGTTCGGCGTAGAACGAGTGCGTCAACGCCATCGATTCGGCGTCGTGGTGGCGTTCGAAGATTTCGAGCGCCGTGGCCAGGTCGTCGTCGCAGTGCTCGATCTCACCGGCGAGGAAGTCAAGGAGGCCGCGACCTGTCAGCGCCAACGCCCGCGTGTGCTCGTCGGCAAGGCCTCGGCACGCGAAGGCGTCGGCGAGCCAGCGCCGCCCTTCGACCACCATGCCGGTGAGCCAGTGTGGCCAGGCGGCGCCGCCGGCGATCAGCAGCGCTGTCTCCGCGTCGTCGTTGGCGACGGCCCAGTCGAGTGCGGCTCTCAGGTTGTCGTGGTCGTGGTCGATCGAGGTGAGCCACGAGCGTTGCTGATCGCCGGTGAACGCGGCTGCGCTCTGCGAGCACAGCCGTGCGAAGTGCGCCGCCATCGCGGTTCTGATGCGCACGGCATCGCCGCGTTCGGTGAGCCGTTCGGCCCCGTAGTGGGCCAGCGTCTGGAGCTGTGTGTACCGCAGCCCGCCGACTACCGGAACCGCCACCACCAGGGATTTCTCTACGAGGGCGTGGAGGTGGTCGGCCACGTCGGCGGCCGCGATGTCGTCGTCGGCACACACTCGTTCGGCGGCGTCGAGGTCGCAGCCGCCGGGGAACACGGAGAGCCGTTCGAAGATGCGCTGCTCGTCCTCGAAGAGCAGTTCGTAACTCCAGTCGACCACGGCGCGAAGGGTCTGTTGGCGCGGCAGGGCCGTGCGAGATCCACCGGTCAGCAGGCGGAACCGGTCGTTGAGTCGAGCGGCGATCTGTGTGATCGGGAACGCTCGCGTGCGAGCCGCAGCCAGTTCGATCGCGAGCGGCAGCCCATCGAGCCGGGCGCAGATGTCGGCGATGACGCCATCACGGTCGTCGGCAAGCTCGATCGCGACGCCCGCCGCCCGGGCCCGGGTCAGGAAGAGACGGATGGAATCGTCGGCTGCCAGCGGCGGTACAGGCCAAATGGTCTCGCCGCCGACGCGCAACCCCTCCCGGCTCGTGGCGAGGAGACGCAGTTTCGGACATCGACGCAACAAGTGTTCGGCCACCTCGGCGGCAGCTGCGATCACATGCTCGCAGTTGTCGAGCACGATCAACCGGTCCTGGTCACCGATCAGCTCGGCCAGCCGATTCGGATCCGACAGGTCGAGGGCCGAGGCGATCGCGGCGGGAACGCCGGCCGGATCGCCGACCGGTGCCAGCTCGACCAGCTGCCCACCGAAACTCAGACCCTCGGCCACGGCCCGTCCGACCTCGAGCGCCAACCGGGTCTTGCCCACTCCTCCGGGGCCGACGAGGGTGATGAAGCGATGGTCGACGAACAGGGCGCTGAGATCGCGCACCTCCCCGTTGCGACCGACGATCGGTGTCAGCGCCTCGGGGATGCCCGGGAAGCCGATCGGGGCGATCGGGCGTGGAGCTGGTTCCGCCGTCTCGGGTGGGGCCAGCGTGGGGTCGTGGGTGAGGATCGCCGACTCCAGTCGGCGCAGCTCGGGCCCTGGCTCGAGGCCGAGCTCCTCGGCCAGGAGCTGACGGCCCTCCTGGAAAACCCGCAGGGCGTCGGCCTGCCGCCCGGCGCGGTACAACGCCAGCATCAGCAGCCCTCGCAATCCCTCGCGGAGGGGATGGGTGGCGACAAGCTCCTCGAGCTCAACGCTGGCCCGGTGATGAAGGCCGAGCTGGAGCTCGATGTCCAGCCGTTCCTCGGACACGGTAAGTCGCGACTCGGACAACCGGGCGATCGGGCCCGACGCGAACTCGTCGTACGCGAAATCGGCTAGGGGATCGCCGCGCCAGATCGCGTCGGCCTCGGCCAGCAGTTCGGCGGCCGGAACGAGCGCGCCGGTGGCGGCCAGCACGCGCCCTTCGGCCACCCGCTGCTCGAACCGCCCGATGTCGACATCCTCCGGGGACAGTTCCAGTGCATAGCCGTCGCCGCGCATGACGACGCGGTCAGCCGACGCCAACGTACGTCGGAGCTTCGACGCCAACCCCTGAAGCCCATTGCGCACCTCGGCTGGCGGATCATCTCCCCACAGCGCCTCGATCAGGTGCTCCGATGGGACCACCCGGCCCACGTGCAGGGCCAGGATCGCCAGCAGCGAGCGCAGCTTCGTTCCCGCCACGGTCACGACGTGCCCATCGTCGTCCACCACCTCGAGTTCACCGAGCAACCCGATGCGCATCAGCTGACGGTACCGGAGACCCGACCATCGACGCCTGCCAACGTGCGTCAGTGCGGGGTCAGCCGCAGATCAGCCCGCTGGTGGATGGTATTGGGGTGGACACCCAGATGAGCGCCATCGAGTACGCCCTACTTGCCGCGTTGGCGGCTGACTGTGGCGACACCGTCGCCGCCCAAGGACACATCGCCCAGGCGCAGCAGCGAACTCGAACGGCCGCCCGCCGCGAGCGCCAAGTCGTCGAAATCGCGGCGCTCGCCGTCACCGGCCACGGGATCCGCGCCGCCGGACTGGCGCTGGAGCACATGAACGAGTTCCCGAGCGATGCCGAGCTACTCGCGCGCCTCGCGCCGCTCGACGGCTGACAACGCCCGCGATCGGGGCGTCACGTGGGCGTGAACGCGGTTGCAGCACAGAGCGTGCTGAACAGCGTGCCCGATGGCGGTTCCGGATGCTTGCACAGCTCGTCGTCGAGGACGATCAACTGATCGGGTGAACCACGCGTCGAGCCACGAGCAAGCGACCGCACCTGCGACACGCGCAACGAGTCGGTACCGGTCGGTGATGTCGGCGGTTGGTCCGAACGCCCCTGCGTCGAACCCAGCTGGCACGGGTATGCCATCGAGGAGACTCGCAACCGCAGCTGTTGGTCGATCGATGCGATGACTCTGGGAGGCATCGCACTGAGCCACGCGCGACGGTGCCCGGCCGATGTGGCCGGGCACTCTTCGCGGTCCGCCCTGTCGTGGAGTCAGGCGCTCCGTGGTGGTGGATCAGTCCGGGCCCTGACGAGGATGGCCTGATGGCAGCGGTTCACTCGAGCGGGGATCAGGCGGGGACGCTGGCGAAGTTGTCCGTGATGGCGGGGGTGGACGACTGGTCGAGTGCTGCGGGCTTGAGGCCCTTGACGATCATGTAGACACCGAACGAGAACTCCCAGACGGCGATCGGCAGAGCGAAGAGCACTGCGGGGCCGGAGATCTGGTCCCAGGCGCCGAACAGGGTGGCGGTGGCGGAGACGAGCAGGAGCGGTGCTCCGATGAGACCGAACGTCGGGATCCACCGGGGCAGCATGCGGGACCGGTACATGATCGAGCCGATGCAGAGCGCGTTGAGGGCAGGCATGATGCCGGGCCCGAGCAGGAAGGTCCAGTCGTGGATGGCGACAAGAGACTGGCCAGCCGTGACCAAAGCACCCGGGTCCGAGCCGGCGGTGCCGGCGACGTCGTTGCGGAGCGTGTAGGTGGCCATGATGGCGAGCACGCCGACGAAGATCACCGCGGCCTCCATGACTCGGGTCGTGACGAAGCCGAGCGCGGCGCGTTCGCTGTGGCGCCGGGCGACCGAGTAGAGGGCGACGGCGGTGACGATGCCTCCGAGGGCGGTGAGCACCTCGAACATGGCGCCCAATGGCACGCCGGAGTCGCTTCCGGCACCGAGCACCCAGTCGGGCTTGTCGAGCACGTCGACCCACAACCCGAACTTGACCGGGATCGAGAAGACGAAGGTGGCGATGTAGGCGACGCCCGCGATCAGCGCCGCCTTGCGCATCGGGGACATCGGCGTCCGCTCGGAAGCGGTGGTGTCCTGCGTGGTGATGGTCATGGTCATGTCAGTTCTCCTTCTGGTTGGGATGAGCTGCCAGCTCGGTGGGTGTCCGGGTTGGGATCTCGGTGAGCGAGACGAGCGGGATGCCGATGTCGCGGAGCTTCTGAAGCAGTCCGTGCAGCGCGGCTTGATCGACGACCGGGCCGCGGATGACGGTCGTGCCGTCCGCATCGGCGTCGACGACGAGCCCGTCGAACCATGCCGACCAGCGGGGCGCGAGGCGGCCCTGGACGCGGATCTCGTAGTGCTGGACCGGGTGTTCGGCAGCCGGTGCACCGGTCGTGGTGTCGGGGGTTCGGTCGTCTGCGGTCACGTCAGGACCGTACGAACGGACCTGGTGAGCGCGCCTCACATCATGTGGTGATTGCGCGTGGTGATTGTTTCGCTGGGGTGGCCGAGCGCCTCGTCGGACGGAGCGCGACGGTGGATCTCGACGCGGGGTTGGTCAGAGTCCGTGTTCGGTTGCGAGACGGATCGCCTCCCGGCGATTGGTCGCGCCGAGCTTGGTGTAGATGCTCTTCGTGTGCGTGCGGAGCGTGTTCAGTGACACGTGGAGCTCACGGGCGATCTCTGGTCCGCTGAGGTCGCTGCGCAGCAGGCGTAGCACGTCGAGCTCGCGACTGCTCAACTCGTCGACGAGTGCGCGTCGCGCCGGCGCCATTGCGGGGATCGGCGTCGTCGTGGCGAGAAGGCGTCGAGCCAGTTGCGTTGCGTCGTCGTTCAGTTGGGCGGATTGCATGAGGCCGACCAGTGCCGGGCCGGTGTCGAGGAAGAGTCGGACGTAGCCCTCAGGTTTGGCGAGTACCAGTGCCTGGTCGAGCGCTGTCGTGGCGGCCTGCCGGTCGCCACGAGCCTCGTACGTCATGGCCAAGAGGACGAGGATCTCGATCACGCTCCGTTGCCGGTGCCCTCGCTGGGCGGAATCGAGGAGACGCTCGAGGAAGCCGATTGTGGCGTCGTTCGGCGGCCGGGTGCCGGCTTCGGCGATGAGCGTGCGGGCGAGGGTGATGTGTTCGTACTCGCGCAGATAGGTCAGGTCGTCGTCGATGGCGACGCGCCGATCGGCGGCCCACTTCAGAGCCGAGGTGATGTCGCCCTGTGCCAGTTGCACCCGGGCCTTCACCGCGGTGATCGGTTGGATCGCTGGCGAGAAGTCGGTGTTGTAGACGCGCTCGGCGTGATCGAGGAGATCGAGCGCTTCTTCGAAGTCTCCTTGGGCATGTCGCAGTCGCGCCGTCGCCAGCCGCCACCGATAGGGGTGCTGTGGGAGTCCGGCTTGCTCACCGAGCGCCGAGCTCGTGTGCAGCTGGCTGGCTGCGGCGTCGAGGTCGTTGAGCTCGATGAGGAGCTCGCTCAACCCGACGTGCATGTCGGCAGTGCCGCGCAGGCCGGGTTGGCCGGCCGCGTGCGCGAGGGCGGTCTCGTAGGTTCGTCTCGCGTCGCGGAGTCTGCCTTGGGCGATCTGGATGTCGGCGAGGCCGAGTGAGACACCGAGCAGGTCGGGGATGTAGTTGGCCTCCACGAAGCTGTCCGCGGCCTCGGAGTATCGACTGCATGCCTGGTCGAGATCACCGACCGACCAGTGCGCCAGTCCGGTGAGCGCTGCTGCGGCGCCGCGGCGGAGGTGATCAGACGGCTCTGCCAACGCCAGCGCACGGGTTGCGTGTGAGATGGTGCCGACGGTGTCGCCGGCGAGCAGTGCCAGTGCCGCGCGGTAGGT
The DNA here is from genome assembly GCA_050248955.1 of Acidimicrobiia bacterium. Lineage (GTDB taxonomy): Bacteria > Actinomycetota > Acidimicrobiia > Acidimicrobiales > Ilumatobacteraceae > JBFWRK01. The sequence continues at coordinate 104,797 of JBFWRK010000004.1, read as the reverse complement.
CGCGACATGCGCTGGGAGCCGGGCGAACTCGTCATGGTCGAACACGATCGGCGTCGCCGCCGAATCGCCCCGGCCCCCCGCAGCCGGTGCGTCCAGCCACCGGTCGACGCGGTCCAAGAGCATCTCGACACCCTTGGGGTCGCCGGTCGCCATACGCGCCCCGACCAGCGCGATCGTGAGCACAGGTCTGGCGTCGAACAGCTCGTCAGGCAGTGCCTCGAGCCAGCGGCGAAAGGTCGCGTCCTGGCGGCTCTGGCGCACCGTCGGCACCGCAAACTCGAGCAACCGCGCAGCTCGCTCGTGATGGTGGCCGGCGATCGCCTGCTCGATCGCCTCGACGATGTCGCCGTGCCGTTCGTACCAGGTGCTCGCCTGCAGGTGGATCTCCGATGCCCGCCCGGCGTGTTCGTCGAGGAGGCGGGCACGGAGCACGTCGGCGAACAAGTGGTGGTAGCGGTACCAGTGGCGCCGGTCGTCGAGCGGAACCACGAAGAGGTTCGCTCGATCGAGCATCTCGAGCGTCGACTTTCCCCCGCTTTCGCCCGTCACCGCGTCGCAGAGCGATCCGGTCAGGCGGTTGAGCACCGAGGTCTGCAGCAGGAAGGTGCGAATGCTCTCGGGTTGACGTTCGAGCACCTCCTCGGCGAGGTAGTCGACGACGAAGCGGTCATCGCCGGTGAAGTTCTCGATGAAGCCGGCGACGTCGTCGCGGCCCTGCAGCGACAGCGCCGCCAGTTGGAGCGCGGCGATCCATCCTTCGGTTCGCGTTTCGAGGGCGCCGACACTGCCGGTCGAAAGATCGAGCCCCATAGCGTCGTTGAGGTAGCTCGAGGCTTCGTCGTTGGTGAATCGAAGGTCTGCGGCGCGGATCTCGAGCAGCTCGCCGCGTGCTCGCCATTGCGCCAACGGCAGCGGAGGGTCCGCCCGACTCGCCAACACCAGATGGAAATGAGGTGATGCGTGGTCGACGAGGAACGTGATCGCTTGGTGGACGTCGTTCGTGTCGATCACGTGGTAGTCGTCGAGCACGAGGACGATGTGTTCATCGAGTCCTTCCAGGTCGTTGATCAACGTCGCCATCGCGGCCTGCAGCCCATGAGACCGAAGCAGGGGCGCCGCGTTCTCACCGACCTGCGGCGACAGGGACTGCAGCGCGGCGACGACGTACGAGCCGAACGTCGCCGGGTCGTTGTCGCCTGCGTCGAGCTCGACCCACGCAATCGAGGAGGTCGATCTGTCGGAGTCGGCGAAGCAATCCGTCAAGAGTGTGGTCTTGCCGAACCCGGCGGGTGCTGAGACGAGCGTGAGCGCCGGCTGCCGGGCCGGGACCAATCGGTGGTTGAGCCGTGCGCGATGGACGGCCTCCCGGCGTTGGCGCGGCGCGTGCAGCTTCGTCGCCAGCAGCTGAGGCGCCGGAGCGCCGGTGGCGATCGCCTCGGACGACGTCATCGATCACCGTTCTTGCGGCGCGGCGCCGCGCGGACGTGGGCGCGTTCGCCGTGCTTGCCGAGCAGGCTCAAGATCTCCACCGGTTGGTCACCCGCAGCACCGAACCAGTGCGGGACCTGCGTGTCGAATTCGGCGACCTCCCCGGCCTTCATCGTGATGTCATGGCCGCCGAGCAGCAACCGGAGCTCACCGCTGAGCACATACAGCCACTCGTAACCCTCGTGGGTGCGAAGCTCAGGCTGCTTGCGTTCCGGCGGGATCAACACCTTCCAGGCATGCATGCCGCTGGGATGCTGCGTCAGCGGCACCACCACGCGACCACCCCGCTTCTGAGGCCGCAACCGAATCCTCGGGTCACCGACCTCCGGGGCGCCGACGAGCTCATCGAGCGGGATCCGGTGCGCCTGCGCGATCGGCAACAACAGCTCCAAGCTCGGCTTGCGCTGCCCCGACTCCAATCGCGACAACGTGCTCTTCGAGATCCCCGTGGCCGCCGCCAGCTCGGTCAGGGTCACGTCGCGCTGGGTGCGGACTCGCCGGAGCCGACCACCTACTTCGGCCAGCACATTCGTGATGTCGGCCGAAGTTGCCATAGCCGAAGTCAACTACGAATTCCCAGGAACAGCAACGGAAGTTGCTATCGCGGCGATGTCAGTGCACCGTTGACCCCCAGGAGGTGTTCACGATGAACGACCAAGAGTACGAAGTACTGATCGTCGGTGGTGGCGCTGCCGGCCTGAGCGCCGCGCTCGTGCTCGGCCGAGCGCGACGCCGTGTCGCGGTGATCGATGCCGGACAGCCACGCAACGCTCCAGCCGCGCACATGCATGGATTCCTCTCGCGAGACGGGATGCCACCATCAGAGCTGCTCGCCACCGGCCGCGCAGAAGTGACCGGCTACGGCGTCGAACTCGTCAACGACCGAGTCCTCGACATCGAGCCCGGCTTCACCGTCACGCTCGCCAGCGGGCGCACGCTGCGTGCCCGCCGCATTCTCATGGCGACCGGCGTCAGCGACGAGCTCCCCGACATCGAAGGCGTCCGCGAGCGATGGGGACGAGACCTTCTCCATTGCCCGTACTGCCACGGTTGGGAGGTCCGCGACCAACCGCTCGGAGTGCTCGGCAGCATTCCCGGCTCGGTGCAACACGCACTGCTCGTCCGCCAGTGGTCCGACGACGTCATCTTCTTCGCCCACACCTACGACCTCGCCGACGACGAGCGTCGCCAACTCGCAGCCCGCGGCGTCCACGTCGAGGAAGGCGCCGTGACGAGACTGATCATCGACAACGACCAACTCTGCGACATCGAACTGAACGGTGGCCGCACGGTCCCGCGCACAACAGTGTTCGTGCGACCCGGCAACGTTCCTCACAACGACGGCCTCCTCGCAGCCCTCGGGTGCGACATGAACGAAGCCGGCTTCGTCACCGTCGATGCCACCGGCCGCACGAGCAACCCAGGCGTGTGGGCAGCCGGCAACGTCGTCGATCCGCGAGCCCAGGTCATCACCTCCGCCGGCGCCGGCTCCGCAGCAGCGATCGCGATCAACGCCGACCTCGTCCAAGACGACGTCGAACGCGCGCTGCAACACGACGCTCAGACGACAGACGTCTGAGTCCCCACGGACACAAGGCGTGTCCCCATGTCCAGTGCAACGCGCACCGAAATCGCGTTCGCGCGGGGAGCTCCGGCCGACTGGCACACGGTGATGGACGCCAACGTGGTGCTCTGTGGCGAACTGGATCTCGTCAGCGCCCGATGAAGCGGTCGATCTCCTGCAGCAGCGTGGAGAACGCCGGCTCGTCGGTCTGCAGGATGTGGTTGCAGCTCGGCAGCGGCACGAGCTCGCTGTTCACGATCAGCTCGCTGAGCTGGAGGGCATCATCGAACGGGCGGAGGATCTCGTCGCGAGCGTGGATGATCAACGTTGGCACCTGGAGCCGGGCCGCATGCTCACGCACGTCGACCTGCCCGTACTCCATCCGCAACCGCACGGCGTTCTCGGGTGATGCGGTGTGGCGCTGCAGTTCCGTGAACGCCTTCCACTGCTCGAGGGGCCCTTCAGGCATGAACCTGTGGGCGTAGACGAGGCGAAACGCCGGGTCGTCGGTGCCCCAGCCGATCTGCATCGAGGTCAGCAGGTTGCGATTCGCGGTGCGCTGCTCCTCGGTTTCGGCCTTGGTGTCCTGCCCGACCGCGTAGGTGCCGTAGAGGATCAGCCGGCTCACGCGCTCCGGGTGCCGATCCGCGTACACGATTGCGATCGGACCACCGCGTGAGATCCCCAGTAACGGGAAGCGGTCGAGGTCTAGCGCGTCAACGACCGTCTCGAGATCGCGGACCGACGCCTCGAGGCTGATGTCCTCCGCGTCCCACGCGGACATGCCGCATCCGCGCTGGTCGAAGCGGATCAGCTCGTAACGCAGCGAGAGTGCCTGCCACCACCCGCGCCACACGGGGCTCTCCCAGTCGTAGTCGAGATGGGTCAACCAGTTGGGGGTCTTCACCAAAGGCGGGCCGGAACCGCTGGTCGCGTATGCGATGCGGACGCCATCACGGCCCCGGACGAAGCGGATCGTTTGGGTTCCGAGCCCGGCGTGACGTGGCGCCAGCGGTGCAGCGGGCGGAGCGGGCGTGTCGTCGGTGCTCGCCTCGCCGCCGGCCAGGGCCAGGGTGCGCATCCCGACCGCCTCCGGGCTCGGCCCGATGCCCAGCTCGTCGGCGAGGACTCGGTTCAGCTCGTCGAACGCGCGCAGCACCGCGGTCCGATCGCCCCGCCTGAGGTCCTCGCGCATGAGACCGAGGTACGCCTCTTCGTCGGTGGGCTCCAGGGCGAGCAGCTCCGCCCATCGTTCGCCAGCGCGCAGCAGTGCCCGGTGCTTCAGGTCCAGCCGCTGGCGGTGGTGGATCGTCCAGTCCTCGTACAAGTCGTGGGGGAGCAGCTGCCCGCCGTACGCCGCGAGCGCTTCCTCGATCGCTTGGGGGTCGCCAGCACGAAGGGCGGTGTCGGCCAGGAGCTCGAAGCGCTCGACGTCGACGGTCACGTCCGCCTCAGGCGCGAGCGCCGCCAGGTCCTGGCGAAGCACGACGACGTCGGTGTCCGCGGCGCGTCTCGCGAAGTGGGCGGCCTTGTGCAGCCGCGTCGTCGCCGCCTCTGGCGAGACGTCGGGCCACAGCGCATCGAGCACCTGCTCACGATGCATGCGCCGGCCCGGGGCGAGACTGAGCAGCTTGACCAGCAACGCGGCGTTGCGGCGGTTCCACGCCGAGGTCGGCACGGAGCGCTCGTCGACCTCGACGGCGAACTCACCGAGCAATCGGACGTTCAACCTCACGCTTCGCACCGTACCTGCAGGGCAAGTGGGCGATCTCGATGACGCGTCGCCTGCTGATCGCCGTCGCCGTACCCAGATCCAGCTCCTGCGAGCGTCGGCCGGCAAACACGAGATGCAATCTCAGGCGCTTCAGAGGGAGCGGCCGCTGAAGGCGACGAGGCGTTCCATCGGGCTGGCATCGTCGGGCGCGGTAGTCGCGTCCTTGAACGTGTCACCGTCTCGCATCTCGGGGGTCAGGGCGCTTCGGGCGAACTCGTCGACCGATGCGACCACGGCGGGTGGCAGCTCGTAGTCCAGGCCGGTAGCCGTGGCGAGATCCCAGCCGTGGACGAGGCCGTCGAAGGCCACGAACCGAGCGAACGTGGAACCGGGCATCTCGCCGACGGGAGCGGAGATGGTGCGTTCCATCGCGCCGGGGGACTCCACCGCCTCGAGCAGATCGTCCATGACCTTCCGGAACTCGGCGGCCGGCACCCAGCCGTAGACCGCCGGTGCCTTCAACTCCGGGGCCTTCTCCCCGCGGAACAGGTAGGCGAACGAGCCACCGAGCACGATCATGTGATTGAGTACGTCGTGTACGGTGAAGTTGGTGCAGGGGGTCGGGTCGTTCATCTGCATCGCCTGGATGCGGTCGACCGTTGCACTGAGCGTCGGCAGGATGTAGGTGAGCTGTTCCGTGGGTTCCATGATGGTGCCTCCCGGTGGGCTGTTGATGGAGTTCACACTGAGGCGAACCGAAGCGACACCTACGAGGCGTGACAACTGGTGTCACAACGCGACAACGTGCGGACTGCCAGCGGCCAGTCGACGACGGAACCCTTCGACAGAGGCCGACCGATGAGCGGTCTCGATTGGCTCGGCGAGCTACGGGCTGCGGTCGATCGAGGCGATTGGCAGTTCGCGTTCAACCTGCTCGGCGACGGTTGCAGCGAAGCGGGCACCGCTGAAGGCCTCGAGCTCCGAGCGCGGGCGGCATACGGCAGCGGAGACTTCGAAGCGTGCGTGTCGGCGTGGGAAAGCCTGTACTCGCTCCACCTCGGGGTCGGCAACGACATCGATGCGGCGAGAGCCGCCGCGATGATTGCCATGTATCTGATGATGGACACCGGGCTGATGGCCCCGGTGCGCGGGTGGCTGAAGCGCGCCGAGCGCCTTCTGGAGACCCACGGCGAGGTTCCTGCCCGTGCCGTGATCGCAATGGTTCGCACCTATGAACGCTTCATGTGCGGAGACATGGAGGCAGCCCGCGAACAATCGGCACGGGCGATCGACCTCGGTGGCCGACTCGGCGTCGCGCCGGCGGTCGTGATCGGTCGTGTCGCCGCCGCACGGATCAAGATATTCGATGGTCACATCGATGAAGGACTCGACCTGCTCGACGAGATCGGTGTTGTTCTGATGTCGGGGGAGTTCGATCCCCTCACCACCGGAATGATGTACTGCGAGCTGATCTGCGCGGCTCAGGGGCTCGCACTCTATGACCGCGCACGGGAGTGGACCGAGGTGATGGAGCATTGGCGGCACGGCGCGGCGTTCGGCGGGATCAACGGCCGATGTCGGGTCCATCGAGCTGAACTGCTCCGGATCTCTGGAACATGTGATCTCGCCGAGGAGGAAGCGCTCGGCGCGTGTGACGAGCTCCGCCCGTGGATGCGACGGGAGTTCGGATGGCCGCTGGTAGAGCTCGGCAACATCCGGCTCCGCAAGGGCGATCTCGAAGGAGCCGAGGAGGCATTCCTCGCGGCTCACGACCACGCCTGGTCACCGCAGCCTGGACTCGCGTTGTTGCGATTGGCGCAAGGTGACGGCCACGCAGCAGCAGCGCTCATCGGTGAAGCCATCGCGCACCCGCTCGACATTCCGTCGAAGGAACGACCTCCTTTTGTCGACCTGCGTCTGGCCCCGCTCCTCGACGCACAAGCGGAAATCGCCGCAGCCACTGGGGACACCGACACAGCCCGGCGGGCCGCAGACGAGCTTCGATCGATCGCGGACTCATACTCGAGCGGTTCTCTCGACGCGAGCGCCGCGCTCGCCCAGGCGCGCGCGGCACTGCTCGACGGTGATCTCGACCGGAGCATCGATGAGTCGTCACGCGCGATCGCCACATGGGCTGACATCGGCGCTCCGTTCGAAGCAGCCGTGGCCCGGATGGTGCTCGGCGAAGCGCATCATCGATCCGGCAACGCCGACGGGGCACGACTGGAGTGGCAGGCGGCCCGAGCAGCCTTCGAGGCGTTCGGAGCATCGCGCTGGACCGCGAAGGCGGAGCATCTCGTTGCAGGAACTCGTCCCAGCCTGATCGCTGCCGGAACCCCAGATGAAGCGATGGCGACATTCAGGTGCGATGGCGAGACGAGAACGGTCTGCTTCGCCGGGCTGACCGTCCTCCTGCATGACCTCAAGGGCTTTCGCTACATCGAACGGTTGCTTGCTTCCCCGAATCGGGAGTTCCATGTGCTCGACCTCGTCGCAGTCGAGACGGGCGTTCTCCCACTCGGTCCCACTCTCGACCGCGGTGAGGATGCGGCGGCCAATGCGATCGGAGCGGGTATGCCACCCATCGACGACGAGGCGCGCGACGCCTACCGGCGCCGCTTGGCTGAAGTCGACGAGGACATCGAAGAGGCCACGCTGATGAACGACTTGGGTCGTGTCGAGCTTGCACAGCGCGATCGGGAGTACCTGATCAAGGAACTCACGCACGCAGTAGGACTCGGAGGGCGTCATCGATTGGTCGGGGGTACTTCCGAACGTGCCCGCACCAGCGTGACTCGGTCGCTTCGCTACGCACTGGGACGATTGACACAGCATCATCCCGCTCTCGCGACCCACCTCGAACACAGCGTGCACACCGGGACCTATTGCGTCTACGCGCCGGACCCTCTCGCTTCGGTCCACTGGCGAATTGGACGATCGAGAACTGCCGACGCCGCACGATAGTGCTGCGCCGGGCCGCCGACGGAAGGACTCAACGGACCTCGAACGTGGTCGAGCCGACCGCCGCAACGTCCTCGACGGTGACGTCGACCACGTCCGCCCATCTCGGTCCGGTCCGACACCAGGCAAGGACCGCGTCGACAGCGACCGCTGGACCCTCCAGTTCGACCACGACCGATCCGTCGCCGCGATTGCGGGCGAACCCTGACAGCCCCGCCAACTCCGCCTCGCGTGCGGCGGACGCGCGGAAGCCGACACCCTGCACCCGTCCGGTCACCACGATTCGTCGCCTGACGACGTCACCTCGCTGCACGCCGATCAGTCTGACGCACGTCGACGCAGCAGCACGGTCCTGCTCGTGCTCAGTCGGGACTGCGTCCGATCATCCTGGTGCACCCACCTGTCAGCCGCCACGAGGAGCTTCCCACGGTAAGGGCGGTTACCGGGCGCTCCGTCCGAGTCGGCCGGCGGATTACTGCGTGCTGTTATCGAGTGCCATCCACCGGCGCTTCGATCGCGCTCCGTTCGGTCGGCGACGCGTTCAAGTCCGAACGCCAACCCGGCTGCCACGGACAGCCACGGTGCGCGATGTCCACTGTTCACGGGCGGGTGGCGCAGCAGTACCCGCTCCTCCGGAGCGCCCCGATATCCGCGCCCCGTAGTAGCGGTCTCGGTGTCGGGTGCTCAGGCGGTCTTGGTGCCGTGTTCGAGTTCGCGGTCGACGGCGCGGCGGATCCACGCTGAGACGGATCGGTCGTCGGCGTCGGCTGCGTCGCGGATCTTGGCGAGCGTCTCGGGCGGGAATCGCACGGGGACGAGCTCGGAGAGTTTCGAGTTGCGGCGCCGTGCGGGTCCTTGGGGTGTCTGGTTGTCGGGGTCGGCGTAGAAGTCGTGTTCTTCTTGTCGGGTCATCTTCTTCGTCATCGGTCCTCCTTGTATCGGTCAGCGAGATGCTTGGCCGCGAGATAGCCGCCGATCGGTCGGCATCTGGTTGGGTCGTCGTGGTCGGACGGGGCGGGGGCACCATCAACACCTCACCGGCGATCTCGGCGACCATCAGCCAGTGCGCTGGTGGTTTGGCCGGGTAGAACAGCGGGTTGGAGTTCCAGATCTCGTAGATGTCCTCGATGCCGTACGGGTCGTGTTTGAACAGGTGGGCGGCTTGTCGGTCGATCTCGAACGGATCGGTGTCGTCCAACCGGTCGAGATCGAACAACTCACCCACACCCACGAGTGTATTACAACCGGATACGAACGTCGAGGGTTCAACCCGGACGGGTTGCTCCGGCGATGAACGTCGACACGAAGTGCGTTGCGTGCCGATCAAGGCTCCGTCGTGCCCGGTCGTAGCGCATCATCGTCCAGGGGTCGGCGTGGCTCGCAGCCTCTTGGACGTCGCGGAGCGGGACACAGGCGTCGAGCGCGGCGGTGATGAACGGTGGCGCAGGCCGTGCGGAGAGATGCGCTTGTCGATCCCCGCTCGTCTCACGAGGCGCTTGACCATCCGGTCCGCGCAGTAGCGGTCCATGCGTCCGCCTTCGACACCGAGGAAGATCGGCCCCATGGTGCGGTTGTCACCGATGTACAGATCCCAGTGCCCGGCCGGTGCGGGCTGCGATCGGGATGGTGACGTGCTTGCCGCCTTTCCTGACGATTGCCAACGTGCGATGCCCGCGTTCGGTCGACAAGTCGTCAATGTCGGCGTTCAGGGCTTCGGAGATCCGCAGCCCGTTCAACGCAAGCAGCGTGATCAGACCGCCGTCGCGCAAGTCGCCGAGGCCGGCCTGAACGAGGGCACCGAGTTCGTTGCGGTCCAGCCGGAGGGTGCGTGATTCGTCGTGGACCCTCGGACGTCGAACGCTCAATGCTCGGTTCTTGTCGAGGATGTCTTCGGTCTGGCAGTACTTGTAGAACAACGACAACGTCGACAACCTGCGTCCGATCGCGTGGACGCCATCCGACCTTCCTGTTCCATCCACCGGGCGAATGTCTCGAGGCGTGGCCGCTTCACGTTCGACAGGTGATGCCGTGGTCGTGGCACCAGGCGACGAAGATGCGCAGATCGGTCGCGTAGCTCCGTCGGGTGGGGTCGGTGTAGCCGGCGATGAACGCCGAAAGGCGACTCGTTCGGTGATGGCCCAACGGGTCGTCGTAGCGGACGACTTCGGCGGTGTGAACAGTGGTGGTGTTCGTGGTGTCGGCCATGGTGGTCTCGTTGGTGACCCAGCCTCCCGAGGAGACGGGACCATCCACGCTCGCGCCGATCACGAACCACCGCTGGCGGCGCGACTATCGGGTGCCACGAGTCGGGCCGATCTGTAGCGCCGCTCGAAGCAGAGTGCTGGAGAAAATGCGTTGTGCTATCGAGTGCTTTGGTGAGTTCGAGATCACCTCGCAGCGGCGTGCCTTTGCGCTTGGGCCGAGCCCGTCCTACCCGTCGAGCGGGTAAGACCGTGACGGGTCCTGCGGGCTCTTCAAGCCGATCCGGTGTCCGTCCGGGTCGCACACGATGGCGTAGCGAGCGCCGAAGAAGGTGTCCCATGGCTCGACGCTGCTGGTGTGCCCGGCCGCTACGACCCGCGCATGTATGTCGTCGACCGCCTCCCGGCTCGACACGTTGACGTCCACCACCGTCGAGCCAGCCGTTGGCCCGACGTACGCCGGGTCCCAGAGCCGAGCGAACTCCGGCTCGTGCAGAACGAGATTCATGCCGTTGGGGAACGAGAGCACCGCCGCGTTGGGATGCCTCGGGGTCGACTGCCACCCGAGCAGAGCCCAGAACTCCTTCGCCCGCGCCAAGTCAGTCACGATGAAATTCACCTGGCCCAACCCTTCCATCCGCCCATGTTGGCCCGACCACGTCTGACGAAGCAATGGCCCGGAACCCGACAAGAAATCTTAAGCCTCAGAGGTGGTTCGAACCTGGCGACGCCGCGTTTTCGTGACACCGAAGTCGGGCCGAAGTCGTATGCGGTCTGGAGGCGCCGAGTCGGGATTACCTGCGGCGCTATCGAGCGGTTCCGCGCCGTGCTGCATCACAACGCCCACGCTTGCATCGAGCGCCCATACCGGCACAACGCGCGCATCGACGCGGTGGGGCTCGCGCAGCCTCACGGCCGGGATCTCAGCACGGCGACCTCAGGCATCTCCTCAGGTGGGCCGAAGCCGTGCTCGGCCAGCCAGCGGACGTTGGACAGGCATCGCAACGACCACCACGCGCGGATGAGGTCGCGGTCGAGGTCGGTGCCGTAGCCGGCGGCGACGTCGCCAAGGCGCTCCTCGTGTCCGAGCGTGAGGGTGGCGAGGTCGAACTGCGCGTCGCCCTGGGACGCCTCGGACCAGTCAATGACGCCGGTGACCTCGTCACCGGCGACGAAGACGTGGTCGACCTGCAGGTCGCCGTGGATGAACACCGGTCTCCACGGCCGGAGAGCAGGCTCGGCGAGCCGGCGGTTGCGCGTGACCACGTCGGCGGGAAGGACGTCGTTGGCGACGAGCCATTCGCACTCGCAAGCGAGCCGCGATGCCAACTCGTCGACGCTCCTACCGGGCCATGGCGGCAGCGGCGCGTCGTGCAGCGTCCGGGCGGCGGCACCCGCTGCGGCCCACGCCGCCGACGACGCGGTCGACGGCTCGCCGAGGCGACCGAGTGCCGTCCCTGGGAGGGCGGCGAGCGCGAGCACGGGCGGCTTCCGCCACAGGATCTGCGGTGTCGGGACCGGCGCCATCGTCATCGCCTCGACCTCAACGTCGGTGCGTCTCTGATCTCTGTCGATCTTCAGGAATACGTCGCCGACGCGCAGCGTCGCGCGCTCGCTATGGGCGACGACGACCTCGACCTCCTCCACGTCCGCGATCATCGCGGGATGACCACCGACTTTGCCGGGTGAATTTTGCGTGCGAAAGGACGGAGTCAATGGTGGTGAAGCGTGATCGCTCTGGCGAGCGACGCGAGCACACGTTCGTCAAGCCCGTGTGTACGGAACCGCTGGCGCCCTCTGGAAGTTGGTTGACGTGCCCGACGCCAAGGTCGGCGACCGAGCTCGCGCTCTCGCGTCTGGGCAGCGCCATAACTTCGATCTGCTCCGGCCACGCAAGCATCCGATTGGCTGACCCGCCCTGTAATCCCGCCTCGCGACACACCGCCGCCTACTCGACTCCCGGCGCAGGCGCGTCGTCGCTCCGCTCTGTATCGCTCGCGAGTTGGAACGGTTCGACGTTCAGATCAGACCGATTCGATGATGGAGCCGTAGCGTTGCTGCGCGGCCTGTGCTGAGGTGCCGAGGATGGTGCCGATCTTCTGCCAAGTCGCTCCGGCCGCGCGGGCGGCGACGACGGCGTCGACGACTTGCTGCTCGCCGCGCGCCCGCGCGAGGGCGGCTCGCTGCAACAGGTACTCCTCGACCGAGCGCTCGTCGCCCTCGGCGGGTTCGTAGTCCTCGAAACGCTTGGCGAGCTCGTCGGCGTGGTCGAGGATCTCTTGGATCGATCGGGGCATCGCAGTCACCTCAGAAACTCCTCGCGGGCGGGCATGGCGTGCACGATGAACTCGATCCCGTCACCGCGCGCGATGCCGAGCTCGAGCAAACGGGCGGCGCGATCAGGGCCGATCAGCATGATCAGCCCATCGAGATCGAACACTCGGATCGGGTTGCGGTAGGCGTGGACATGTCGTCATCGGCGATCCCGTGCTGCGACCGCTGTCCAAGATGACGGGATCCCGATCATCAACGTATCTTGATACGGCAGCGGGCGGTATCACCGGCGCCGAGATCGACGACGAACGCACGACTCCCGGCGTGCCGGCGGTATCGGCGATGATCCCGCCGAGCGGTTGATCGCACGGACGCGAGGCCCGCTGAAAGGCTGTGTGTCGCGCGTGATACACATGACCACTGACGTGATACGCTCGTGTCATGAGAAGCCTCCGCCTCAACCCCGACCTCGACGAGAAGGTCCAACGCGCGGCCGCGATCAGTGGCCAGTCAGTGTCGGAGTTCATCCGCCACGCTGCCGAGGATCGGGCCAACGAGACCCTGGCAGCGCAGCCAGGCGGCAGCTTCGCCGACGTCGCCGGCGTGGTGCACGGCGGCGGCGGTCGGGCGCGCCGATCCGGTGAGGCATTCGCCGCCGGCCTCGCCCGAGACCGCGCCGCGCGATGACGCTGTGCGACGCTGGACCGCTCATCGCCATCATCGACGCCGACGAGCCCGACCACGATGCATGTCTCGCCGCGCTCGACGAGCTCGCCCTGCCCCTCGTGACGACATGGCCAGCGTTCACCGAGGCGATGTACCTACTCGGCCAAGCCGGTGGCATCACCGGTCAACGCGCGCTGTGGAGTCTGGTTGACACGAACCGCCTGATACTCGCTGACCTGTCGACCAAGGCGGTCGAGCGATCTGCCCAGTTGATGGACAAGTACGCCGACCGACCCATGGACCTCGCCGATGCCACACTGGTGGCCCTCGCGGAGGAACAAGGGCATCGCAAGGTCTTCAGTCTCGACTCCGACTTCCACATCTACCGAATCCGCGGACGACAGCGCTTCGACGTGGTTCCACGACGCTGAACAAGCCGGTCGGTGAGTCGCGATGCCCACGTGTCGGGCTGGGGTGTGAGCAACGAAGCGCCGGTTGAGAGCCACTCGGTATTGCTCCACCATCGGCGTCGCCGCCGCGCCCGATATCCGGCGAAGGCGATCGTGCCCACTGAACCCATATCGCGCGGCCTAACCGTCGCGTCGGTTCCGACGGCCGCCGACACTCAGCAGCACCAAGTACGACTCGACTCGGGGGACAGCTCCCCGGTGCGCTCCTCCTTGCGAACCGAATGCTGCAGTAACGGCCGATCGCTGCCGAACTCGTCGTCAGGACGTGAGCTCCTGGGCGTAGTAGAACGCGCGTTCCGTCGAGTCGCGCTCTGTCGGTGAGAACCCGTGGCGCTCGTAGAAGCGTTGGGCATCGAGGTCGCCCTCGTCGACGTTGATCTCGATGAGGGCGACGCGCCTGCCTCGCGAGATGGACAGCAACTCTGCGATGATGGCCGAGCCGATTCCGTGGCCGCGCAGTCTGGGCACGACGTACAGCTCGTCGAGCAGGGCAACCCGCCCCTGGTACCACACGTTCGATCGCAAGGTGACCAGTGCCACCGCCACCGCCGGCGCCCCGGCGAGGATCGCGAAGGTCTCGTCGCTCGCGAACAGCACGCGGAGCCTCGCTGCGAGCACTTCGGCACCAGGTGATGGCGAACCGAACTCGGTGTTGAAGTCATGCAGCAACCGGGCGACATCGTCGGCGTCCTCCGCCGTCGCCAGTCGGGCTTTCCACCGGACCATTGCCGCACGCTACTCACTCCGTCCGCGCACGCTCGCAGGCCCCCTCGGGACTGGCCGGTCGTCTCCGATGCCTCGGGTTCGAGTCTGCCGCGGCGGGGAACCGCAGCGCGAGCGCCGCCTTGACCTCGAGGTGGCGCAGCAAGAAGGCACGCTCGTCGAGCCGCTTGCGCCGCAGCCAGCCGGTGACCTCGTCGTTGCACTTGCTGGCGTTGCAGGAGCCGCAGGCCGGCGCGATGTTGTCGAGCGTGTAACGCCCGCCGCGAGAGAGCGCCAGCACACAGTCCCGCTGCACGAGCTTGTCGGTCGCTCCGCAGTACGCGCAGCCGCCCCACGCCGCCTTGAGCGCGGTCCACTGCTCGTCGCTGAGGTCGTGCTCCACGCGATCCATCCGGCGCTTGCGTTTACGGGCACCTCTGGCCCTGCGACTTCGGTTGACCGCCATCGCCGCAGCGTACGCAGCGCCGCCCCTCGTAAGAGCTTCGGCACGGGTCCCGAAACCTGAGCAGCTTCGCGTATCCTTACCTTGGTCTGCCAGTAAGGAGGCATGGTGGAGATCGCAGCACGAGTGAGTTCGAAGGGTCAGGTCACGGTCCCCAAGGTCGTGCGCGACGCACTGGGGATCGAGGAAGGCGACGAAGTGGTGTTCCGTGTTGAGGGGAACCGTGCTGTGCTCGCACGGACGCCGGACTTCCTGACCCTCGCCGGCACGGTCAAGGTTCCAGCTGCGAAGCGCAATGCCGCCTGGGACGACGTCATCCGCAAGACCCGAGCAAGCCGGGCAGCCCTGCGGCGGTGAGCGCATTCGTCGACACGAACATCCTCGTGCGGCACCTCACCGGCGATCCCCCCGAGATGGCGGCCCGAGCGACGGCATACCTGGCGTCGGAGCCGGAGCTGTTCTTGGCTGATCTCATCGTCGCTGAAACGGTGTACGAGCTCGAGTCGTTCTACAAGGCACCACGCCAGCAGGTCGCGTCTGCGATGCGCTCGCTCGTCGCGATGCGCTCGGTCATCACGGTTGACCCGGCGCTGCTGCTGCGCGCGCTGGAAGTCTACGAGATCGAACGGATCGACTTCGCCGAGGCCTATCTCGTGGCGTGCGCTGAGAGCACCGGCATCAACCGGGTCGCGTCGTTCGACCGTGCGATTGATCGTGTCGGGACCATCGAACGGATCGAGCCGACCCTTGCATAGCCACGTCGCCCGCGCTCGTTCCGGACGCACATCTTCACGCGGCGGTCCGGGGTGCACAAGCGCCCAGGAGCTCGAGGAGGTCGTGAAGGCTGTCGCTTGATGTGATGGCGCGCACGATCGTCTCGTCGAGTACTGCTTCGTATCGGGCGATGCCGGCCTGCACTGTCGCGATGTCGGGACCGACGACGCACGTGTCGCGGGCACCGACGCCCATGCGCTCCACGTGCCGCGCGAACTGCGGAACGCCGGCGTACCGCTCGAGCTCCTCACCCAGTCGCTGTTCGGCATGAGGCGTCAGACCACAGCGGACATACGCCATCAATGAGGGGCTCGGCCTGTCGGTGCGCTCGGCTGCGTCGAGCACCGACCGCCCGGCGCGCTCGGCGTACTCCGGCATCACCCAGTTGAACAGCACGCCATCGGCCACCTCTCCAGCGAGCGCGGACATCTTCGGACCGAGCGCGCCGATGACGACCTTGGCGCTGATCTCGCGTTCGAGCTCGTCGACGCCGGAACGCACCCGCCCGAGCGCGCCCGGGCTGTGACCGCTGCCGACACCGAGGAGCAGCCGGTCGAGCGGCAACCCAGAGGAGCGAACCCCCTCACCGATCACGGCCGGTGATCGCTGATCGAGCGGGATCACACCGACCCCGAGCTTGATCCGACTGGTTGCCGCGGATGCTGCGGCGAGCGACGCCAGCCCGTCAGCGTTGGGCATGTCGTTCACCCAGAAGGAGGTGTATCCAAGTCGCTCGGCCTCTCGCGCGACTTCCCGTACGACGCCATGGCTCACTGCTGAGGTGACCCCGAATCCTCGACCCACGACGCGAGTCTTCCCCAAGCGACAGCATCAGTTCGCCGGTCCGAGGCGACAGCCTGCCCCGACCTCAGCGACGCGCGACCTACGATCTCGACGTGGGTGCAGCAGACGACCAGGCGCCCCGGCGACGACCACGCTGTCGATGAGCGTCTCGGTCGGGATCGATGTCGCCGAGGAGCGAAAGGGGCTCGACCTCATCGCGCTCGCCGACGATCGGAGCGTGGTCGTCATGCTCGATCGCGCCACCGTCGCTGATGTCGCCGCCGTGATCGTCGATCTCCGCCCTGACGTCGTCTGCATCGATTCACCGCCGGCGTGGGCGACGAGCGGGCGGAGCCGCGCCGCAGAGCGCGAGCTCCGCGCGTTCGGCATCACGGCGTACGCGACGCCCACCGATCCGGGACAGCACCCCTTCTACCGCTGGATGCGAGTCGGCTTCTCGATCTTCGCCGCGATCGCCGATGACTACCCCCGCTTCCGAACCGGTCCCGTGCGATCCACCGCGGTAGAGGTCTTCCCGGAAGCGTCGGCCGTGCTCCTGCGGGGTTGCCTCCGGCCCGCCGACGAACCGAAGGTGCGGTTCCGCCGCGGTGTCCTCGCCGACCATCGCGTCGACCCCGCGGGACTCGGGACCGCCGATTCCGTGGACGCCGCGCTGGCCGCGCTCACCGGACTCCTCGCACTCGAGGGAGAGTTCTCCACCGTCGGTGATGCCGTCGAGGGTGTCATCGTCGTGCCCGTCCGGACCCTTCCATCGGTGCGACTCGTGCGGCCGTCGTCGGTCACGAGCGAACTCCAGCGATCCGGCGGCTCGTCGTCGTCCACACTTCGCGACATGAACGAAGTGGAGCGTGCCGCGGGTCTGGCACCGACCGCGAGCTATCGCTACGCGGACGTCGTCGGCGACCGGCTGTACCTCGCGGGACAGGTTCCGCTCGACGCCGATGGTGCTCTGAGCGGTGCCGGCGACGTCCGAGCTCAGACGCAGCAGTGCCTGGCGAACCTGTTCGCCATCGTGGGAGCGCACGGCTTCGCTCGCGACGACATCCACCATCTGACGATCTACGTCGTCGGGCCACACCGGAACCTGTTGGACGCGTGGGCCGAGGTCACTGCCGGCTTCGCGTCGAACGTTCCTCCCGCGACGCTGCTGGGCGTCAACCTCCTCGGCTACCGGAACCAACTCGTCGAGATCGACGCTCGGGTGGAACGAGCCACGTGACCGACCTGCTCATCAGCCGTGCGGGTCAAGGGTGGGCGAGCCGCAGGACGAAGTACGTGGCGAGCTCACCCGAACGTGCAGCGAACGCCGACCGTACCGGACCGGCGTCAGGGGGAGCGGCGCGGTGTGCAGGCCACGGCATCGTCGCCACCGATCACGAGTTGACGTGCGTCGACCGCTCCTGAAAGTGGTTCGATGACGGGCATGGCGAACCCCTACGGGCACTTCGACGACGAACACCGCGAGTACGTGGTGACCCGGCCGGACACGCCGTTGCCGTGGCTGAACTACCTCGGGCAGGACGACCTCTTCGGCCTCTGCACCAACACTGCCGGCGGCTACACGTTCTGGCGCGACGCCAAGCTCCGGCGTCTCACGCGCTACCGCTACAACAACGTCCCGCTCGACACCGGGGGCCGCTACCTCTACGTGCACGACGACGGCTCGGTCTGGAACCCGGGGTGGAAGCCGGTGAAGGCGGAGCTCGACCGGTACGAGTGCCGCGTCGGTCTCGGCTACACGCGGATCACCGGGGCGAAAGGCGGCCTCGAGGTGGAGCAGCTGATGTTCATCCCACCGAACGAGGACGTCGAGCTCTGGAAGGTGACCGTCCGCAACACGTCGAGCGAGCGCAAGCGGCCGCGCCTCTACTCCTTCGTCGAGTTCGCGTTCTACGACGCGCTCGTCGACATGACCAACCTCCAACGCACGTTCTCGATCGGCGAGGTGGTGGTGGAGGACAGGGCGATCCACCACGTGACCGAGCTGCGGGAGCGCCGGGACCACTCGACGATGTTCGCCTGCACGGTGCCGATCACGGGCTTCGACACCTCGCGCGACGCCTTCGTCGGCGTGCACGAAGGATTGCACGAGGCGAGAGTGCCGTTCGCCGGCGCGGCCACGGGATCGATCGCCCACGGCTGGAACCCGATCGGCTCGCACGAGGTGACGCTCGACCTCGCACCCGGCGAGGAGCAGGAGCTCGCGTTCCTGCTCGCCTTCGTCCAGCACGGCGACGCCAAGTTCACGTCAGCGGGTGCGGTCGACACGAGCAAGGGGCGGTTGATCCTCGAGCGGTGGTCCGCGCCGAAGGCCGTCGATGAGGCCTTCGCCGCGCTCCGCTCGTCATGGGATCGACTGCTCGGTGGCTTCCAGGTGGCGTGCCCCGACGAGCACGTTCGCCGCATGGTCAACACGTGGAACCAGTACCAGTGCATGGCGACGTTCAACCTCTCTCGCTCGGCTTCGCTGTTCGAGTCCGGCATCGGGCGCGGCATGGGGTTCCGGGATTCCAACCAGGACCTCCTCGGCTTCGTCCACATGGTTCCCGGCCGGGCGCGCCAGCGGCTGCTCGACCTCGCTGCCACCCAGCTTGCCGACGGCACGTGCTTCCACCAGTACCAGCCGCTCACCAAGCAAGGGAACGCCGACGTCGGCGGCGACTTCTACGACGACCACCTGTGGCTCGTGCTGTCGTCGTGCGCGTACGTCAAGGAGACGGGCGACGTATCGGTGCTCGACGCACCCTGCGGCTACGCCGACCGAACGTACGCCGACGGCGACGAGCGCGAGAGCCTGCTGCACCACCTCGAGACTTCGCTCGCGTACACCATGGCGAAGCGAGGGCCGCACGGCCTGCCGCTCATCGGGCACGCCGACTGGAACGACTGCCTCAACCTCAACTGCTTCTCGACCGAGCCGAACGAGTCGTTCCAGACGGCCGGTGACGTGGCCGGCTCGCATGCCGAGTCGGTGATGATCGCCGGGCTCTTCCTGGCCGCCGCCGACGAGATGGCGTCGCTGCACGACCACCTGGAACGTCGCGAGGACGCGGCGCGGGTCCGCTCGTGGCGCGGCGAGATCCTCGAGGCGTTGGAAGAGCACGGCTGGGATGGAGGCTGGTGGCGTCGCGCGTACGACGCCGAGGGCAGGCCGGTCGGGTCGGCGCTGAACGACGAGGGCCAGATCTACGTGGAGAGCCAGGGCTGGTGCGCCCTCGGCGGTGCCGGTGCCGATGGCCGGGCTCGTCAGGCGCTCGAGGCCGTCGAGACCCTCCTCACCACGCCGAACGGCATCGTGCTGCAGCAACCGGCGTACACCCGCTACCACCTCGAGCTCGGCGAGATCACGTCGTACCCGCCCGGCGTCAAGGAGAACGCCGGCATCTTCTGCCACAACAACACCTGGATCCACCTCGCCTGGTGCCGCCTGGGCGAAGGCGACCGGGCGCTGGCCGGCTACCACTCGATCTGCCCGTCGGCGAAGGAGGACCAGATCGCCATCTACCGCTCGGAGCCCTACGTGTACGCGCAGACCATCGCCGGTCCCGATTCGCCGACGTCCGGTGAGGCGAAGAACTCCTGGCTCACCGGCACCGCGGCGTGGACCTTCGTGGTCGCGAGCCAAGGCATCCTCGGCATCCAACCCGAACATGCGGGGCTGCGCATCGACCCGTGCATCCCTCCGTCGTGGCCCGGCTTCCATGTCCACCGCCGGTTCCGCGGCGCCGACTACGAGATCGAGGTGCGCAACCCCGACGGTGTGTCGACGGGGATCCGCTCGCTGGTAGTCGACGGGCGGGCCGTGGCGGGCGCGGTGGTGCCGCCAGCGCAGGAGGGTGCGGTGGTGCGGGTCGAGGTCGTCATGGGGTCGGGCAGCAAGCGCGCGCCGCTCTGAAAGCCGGTGCTACCGTCCGTCCGGGAGCGGACGACGGGCGGTGGCGCGTGACGGCTATTGAGGGAGCGACGCAAGGAGCACACGACCTCGCAGGAACGGGTGAGGGCTGTGCGCGCGCCCGGTGAGCGACTGACGCGGCTGCTCGGCGGACTGCTCGTGTTCGCTGGTCTCGTCGGCATCGACGCGCCCGCGGACGCGCGGCGCGCTCCTGTCGCCATTCCGGACGAATCGCAGCTGCTCGCGGAGCTGACCACGAGGACCGATCGGGCCGTGACCATCGGGCGTGGCGGCCCGGACGGTGCGGTCACGTTCATCGGCTCGACGCCACAGCGCCCGCTGACGCCACCCGATGATCGTGACCACGGTGAGGTCGCCCGCGACTTCGCCGCCAGGTACGGCAGCGTCTTCGGCGTCGATGCGACGTCGAGCCTCGTCGAGGACCGGCGGTTCGAATCGCCCGATGGAGGAACGACCGTCCGGCTCCGCCAGGAGCACGACGGTGTCCCCGTCCTGGCGGGCGAGCTCTCGGTTCGCGTGGGCGCGAACGGCAGCGTGCTCTCGAGCGCCGGCGAAGCCGTCCCGCGACTCGTGCTCGGCACGACCCCGACGATCACTGCTGCGGCCGCCGCCGACGCGGCGATCGCGCTCACCGCCCGCAACGACGCTGTCGATGCCGCCGGTCTGAGCGCCGGCGATGCCGAGCTGCTGATCTACGACCCGGCTCTGATCGGTGCCACCGAGGGCGTCCCCGGGACACGGCTGGTGTGGCATGTCGACGTCCGCAGCGCGCTCGGCGACGTCGACCGCTACGTGCTCGTCGACGCGCAGACCGGTGCGATCGCGCTCACCTTCAGTCAGGTGCACGCTGTCACGAACGTGGTCTGCGACAACGAAGGGAATCACCTTCTTCCGGCGGCATGCACGTCGCCGGTGGTGAACCCCGGAACGTCGGGCGTGGCGGACGTGAAGGACGCGTTCGACCTCTCGCAGGCGACGTACGACTACTACTTCACGCAGCTCGGCCGCGACAGCCTCGACGGCGCCGGCCTGGGACTCGTGTCGACGGTCCGGTTCTGCCCCTCCATCAGCCAATGCCCGTACGCCAACGCCTTCTGGAACGGCGCGCAGATGGTCTACGGGACCGGCTATGCGTCCGCGGACGACGTCGTCGCCCACGAGCTGACGCACGGCGTCACCGACTACGAGTCGGAGCTCATGTACTACGCGGAATCCGGTGCGATCAACGAGTCGCTGTCCGACGTGTTCGGCGAGCTGCTCGATCAGTGGAACGTCACTGCCAGCGACGCCGGCGCGCAGCGCTGGGAGATCGGCGAGGACCTGCCGATCGCCGCGATCCGCGACATGGAGGATCCCGGCATCTTCGGCGACCCGGACCGGGTGACGAGCCCGAACTTCTGGGGCGGCGAGGGCGACCAGCACGGCGTGCACATCAACAGCGGCGTGAACAACAAGGCCGCGTTCTTGATGGTCGACGGGGGCAACTTCAACGGCCAGGTCGTCGGCGCGCTCGGCGCGCTGAAGACCGCGAAGATCTACTACGAGGCGCAGACCGCGCTCCTCACACCCGGGTCCGACTACCTCGACCTGTACCACGCGCTCCCACAGGCGTGTACGAACCTGCTCGGCGCGTCCGGCATCACGATCGCCGACTGCGCCAACGTCACGAAGGCCGTCACCGCGACCGAGATGCACCTCGCCCCCGTGACGTCGGGGGCGCGCCTGACGGCGCCGGGCTGCAGTGGCGGGCTGCTGGCGGCGCCGGTGTTCAGCGACGACTTCGAGGCCGCCGGTCCCTGGAGCACGAGCTCGAGCACCGGTTCCGGGCTGTGGGTGTACACGGACGGCTCCTCGCAGAGCGGTGTGCGTTCTATCGCCGGCATCAACCTCGCGGTCCAAGCCACCACGGAAGTGCACATGTCGGCGCCGGTGACGATCCCGGCCGGCCCGACCTACCTCCGCTTCGACCACTCGTTCTCGTTCGACGCCGAGATCGTCAGCAACAACCAGGCGAGCAATCGCTACTGGGACGGAGGGATCGTCCAGTACTCCACGAACGGTGGCGGCAGCTGGAGCAACATCACGGCGCTGCCGTCCGTGGACGCGATCAACGGCTACAACGCGACGCTGCGGATCACGGGCAACACGAACACGCTGGCGGGTGGTCCCGCGTTCGCCGGCAACAGCCCCGGCTACCAGACGACGCGCTACACGATCAGTGCGCTCGCGGGGCAGACCGCGCAGTTCCGGTTCCTCATCGGATCGGACAGCTTCGTCGGCTATCCCGGGTGGTTCATCGACGACCTCTCGATCTACACGTGCGCGTTGGCGCCGGATACGCCGACCGGCGTCGTTGCCACGCCGGGCAACGGCAAGGCCGCGTTGACGTGGACCGCCCCCGCTGACGGTGGATCGCCGATCACGAGTTACGTGATCACCCCGATGCTCGCTGGCGTCGCGCAGACCTCGGTCACGACGCCGTCCGCAGCCACGACCCACACCGTGACCGGGCTCGTGAACGGTCTCACCTACACCTTCGTCGTCGCCGCGAAGAACGCCGCCGGCACCGGTGCCGCGTCGGCTCCGAGCAACAGCGTCACGCCGATCGCCGGCTTCTCGGCGGTGGGTCCGTTGCGGTTGGTGGAGACGCGTCCGACGGAGCCGCAGGGTGCTGTGGTGGTGGTGCAGCAGCGGTATGGCGGTGGGAACGTGTTGCGGGTGAAGGTGACGGGTGTGGCGGGGGTGCCGGAGTCGGGTGTCGGTGCGGTGTCGTTGAACGTGACGGCGGTGCAGCCGGTGCTGCCGGGGTTCGTGACGGTGTTCCCGTGTGGGACGTTGCCGGTGGCGGCGAACGTGAACTATGTCGCCGGTGAGATCGTGCCGAATGCGGTGATCGCGCCGGTGTCGGCGGCGGGTGAGGTGTGCTTCTTCAGTTCGGCGGACACGCATCTGGTGATCGACGTCAACGGTTGGTTCGCGGCGGGAGCGGCGTTCTCGGCGGTGGGTCCGTTGCGGTTGGTGGAGACGCGTCCGACGGAGCCGCAGGGTGCTGTGGTGGTGGTGCAGCAGCGGTATGGCGGTGGGAACGTGTTGCGGGTGAAGGTGACGGGTGTGGCGG
>JBFWRK010000004.1:0-81675 GCA_050248955.1 Acidimicrobiia bacterium | reverse complement strand
TTCTCGGCGGTGGGTCCGTTGCGGTTGGTGGAGACGCGTCCGACGGAGCCGCAGGGTGCTGTGGTGGTGGTGCAGCAGCGGTATGGCGGTGGGAACGTGTTGCGGGTGAAGGTGACGGGTGTGGCGGGGGTGCCGGAGTCGGGTGTCGGTGCGGTGTCGTTGAACGTGACGGCGGTGCAGCCGGTGCTGCCGGGGTTCGTGACGGTGTTCCCGTGTGGGACGTTGCCGGTGGCGGCGAACGTGAACTATGTCGCCGGTGAGATCGTGCCGAATGCGGTGATCGCGCCGGTGTCGGCGGCGGGTGAGGTGTGCTTCTTCAGTTCGGCGGACACGCATCTGGTGATCGACGTCAACGGTTGGTTCGCCGACTGACCGCCGACGCGCGCGGCGATCGGCTCGGCACACGACCGGTTGATGACTGAGGCGTGCTGGCTCAGCCGCGACGGCCGGCTGCGTCGGGATGATCGACGTCGGGATGGTCCACGAAGCGGGTGTTGAGCGCGATCCAGTGCTCCATCGCGGCATCGACACCCGCCCGGTCCTCGGTCGCCAGGAGGTCGAGCAGCAGGCCGCGGGTCACGGCAACGCCGAGCCGGGCGAAGGCACGAGCGTCCTCGTGCGGCACGCCCATCGCTTCGCCCAGCTCGGCGCCCGGCCCGAGCCAGGATTCGACGATGCCGTCCAGGAGCGCGCTCGTCGGCGGCCGGCCGCGGAGCGCCTGGCCGTAGACCTCGAAGAACAGTCGCTCGTTGGGCCAGAGCGACGAGTCGGAGATGTGGCGCCACCAGGCGCGCATCGCGTCCTCGAGCGACGCTGACGGATCGGGCACGAGCTCGCTGATCGCGGCGACCTGCCGGCGCTCGACCTCGTGGACGATGGCCACCCAGAGCCCCTCCTTCGAGCCGAAGTGATGGCTGAGCATCCGGTGGCTCGTGCCCAGTTCGGCGGCCAACCGTCGCAGCGAGAGGTCCGTGAGGCCGTGCCCGGCGACGTACTCGATCGCCGCGTCGAGCAGTTGCTGCCGTGCGTCCCCGCGTGCCATGAAAAAAGTGTACCACGTGGCACAACAATGGTGTACCATCTGGTACATGCCCAAGCCCGTCACTGTCTCCGTCGACGTCCCACACGACCGAGCGCGCGTCTTCGACTTCCTCGATGTCATGGCCAACCACGAGCCGTTCAACGACCACCTCATGCGCGACTGGGAGCTGTCGGGTCCCGAGCGAGGCGTCGGCTCCAAGGCGCGCGTTCGGACCCAAGCCCTCGGGATCAGCGACGTGGTCGACATCGAGGTCGTCGACGCCGAGGTGCCGTCGCGGATCGTCGAGCGCAACACGGCCGCCAGAGCGGGGCGCACCGGTCAGGGCACCTACACGCTCGAATCCCTCCCGGACGGCGGCACGCGCATCAGCTTCGAGTACCGCTGGATCGTGACCCCGATGATCGATCGCCTGACCGCGCCCCTGGCGCGCGCGTACATCCGGCGCAACAACGCGACGGCGATGCGCCGCCTGGCCGCGCAACTGGCTGGGCAACTTGCCGCGCTACCGGCCGAGCGAGACCGAGCGTCCGACATCGGGCGATGAGTCCCCGTTGACCGAGGCGTCAGAGTAGGGGGCACACACCTTCACCTCGGAGGACTTCATGGCCTTTCACCCCTACCTGTTCTTCGGCGGCGACTGCCGCGAAGCGTTCACCCGCTACCAGGAGATCTTCGGTGGCGAGCTCGTCCTGCTCACGATGAAGGACATGCCGTCGGACGAGCCGGTACCTGCCGGCCAGGCCGACCTGATCATGCACGCAGCGTTGATGTCAGACGGCCAACTCTTGATGGCCTCGGACGACCCCACGACCGACGACTTCGGCCCGGTGCAGGGGATGCAGGTCAACTGCACCGTGACCGACGTCGCCGAGGCCGAGCGCGTGTTCAACGCGTTGGCGGACGGCGGACAGGTGACGATGCCGATTGCCGAGACCTCCTGGTCACCCATGTTCGGCATGTGCATCGATCGGTTCGGGACGCCCTGGATGGTCAGCACCGACGCCCCCGCCGAGGCGTCGTAGCTCGACCGCTCCATGCCGTCACCGCACCTGCGCACTCGACGGTTGTGTCAAGTCGGCGACTACCCTCGGCGCTCGTGCCCGATGCGCCCGATCTGCCCGATCTGCACCGTGAGCCGAGCGGCAGCTGGAACGCACTCGCGCTCCGTCGCTGGCTCGGCAACGAGGCGCCGGCCATCGTCGACGACGACGGCGTGGTGAGCGGTGACGAGCTGATGCGGCTCGCCAGTGGCGCGGCCGCGATGTTCGACGAGTACGGCTTCGAGCCGGGCGATGCGGTGCCGGCGCTCATGGACGAGACGCGCACGGCGATCGCGATGGTCGTCGGCGGGGCGCTCTCACGACGCCCGCTCGCGCCGCTCGGGACGAAGCTCCCCGTCGAGGACCTCGTCGCGGCCGTGCGCGGCCTCGGGGCGCGCCACGTCTTCGTCGGTCCCGATCGTGTCGAGCTTGCCGAGCAGGTCGCTACGCGTGCCGGCGTCGAGCTGGTCTGCGTCGACTCGCCGCTCGAGCGCCACGAACCGCTGGCCGGCGCGTGCGAGCCGGACGACACCGCCGTGATCGTCCACACCTCGGGCACCACGGGACGACCGAAGCCCGTCTTCCTCCGCCAGCGTCCGCTCGTCGCCAGGGTGGACGTCTACCAAGAGGTCATGGGCATCGGCCCCGGAGACCGGTACTGCTCGGCGTCGCCCTTCTACCACACGGCTGGCGTGGCGATGGATGTGACCGTGCTCGGCATGGGCGTCGCGATCATCCCGCAGGACTGGTTCAGCATCGACCACTGGAGGCGGGCAGGCCGGCTCGGTGTCACGTGCGCGTTGCTCGTGCCGACGATGATCGAGATGTTGCTCGCCGGCGACGCGCTGTCGGACGCGAGCCCGCGCGTGCTCCAGTACGGGGCGATGCCGATCCATCCCGACACGTTGCGCGCGGCGATGCGAGCATTGCCCGACACGCGCTTCCTGCAGATCTTCGGCCAGACCGAGGTGAGTCCGATCTCCTTCCTCGATCACGACGACCACGTCCTCGCGGCGGCGCACCGGCCCGAGCTGCTCCTGTCGGTCGGCCGGGCGATCCGGGGCGCGGAGCTGCGTGTCGAGCACCCCGACGACGACGGGATCGGCGAGATCGCGATCCGCGCGCCCCACGTGTTCCAGGCGGACGAGGACGGGTGGCGGCGCACGGGTGACCTCGGCGTGATCAGCGAGGAGGGGTTCGTGACCCTCCACGGCCGCACCGGTGACCGGATCATCCGCGGCGGCGAGAACATCTACCCGGTCGAGGTGGAGAACGCCCTCCGCGAGCACCCGGGCGTCCGCGACGTCGCCGTGGTCGGTGTCGCCGATCGTCGGTGGGGTGAGGTCGTGAAGGCAGTCATCGTGCCGACGGTCGCCGACGCACCGCCGAACCCCGACGAGCTGCGCCCGTTCGTCGCCGCCCGGATTGCGCACTTCAAGGTGCCGGCGATCATCGAGTTCACGACCGAGCTGCCGCGCACGGCGAGCGGCAAGGTGCTCCGGCGGCGGTTGAAGTAGGAGGACGACGTGGGGATCAGACTGACCGAGCACGACGAGGGCGTGCACGCGCCGGGCGACCAGATCAACTGGAACGAGAGCCGATACGTCGACTTCTGGGACGCTCGACGGCGGACGGGGGGTTGGTTCCGGATCGGCGCCCGTCCGAATGCTCGCTATGCCGAGATGTCGGCGTGCCTGTTCCTACCCGACGGCCGGGTCGCGTTCGCGTTCGAGCGCGCCACCATCGACGAGAACGGACTCACCGCCGACGGGCAGTCCTGGGAGATCGTCGAGCCGTGGCGCACGAACCGCGTGGCGTTCCGCGGGACCATGTCGCTGTTCGACGATCCGTGGGTGCTGACGAACCCGAAGCTGGCGTTCACGACGAGCCCGAAGGCAGCCGCCGAAATCGACCTCGTGTGCAGCACCGAGGGGCTCGGCGCGGTGATGGGCCAGGACCAGGACCAGCACCACCTGATCTTCCTGCCCGGTCAGGCCGACTTCCACTACCAGCACATGGCACACGTGGTCGGCACGATCCGGCTCGGTGACGACGTCTACGAGGTCGACGGCCGCGGCGGCAAGGATCACTCCTGGGGGCCGCGCAACTGGCACGCCAAGATCTACCTCCGCTGGCTCACCTGCTGCATCGACGACGACAACGGGTTCATGCTCACCCGGGCAGTCGGCCCGACGAAGCAGACCAGGAGCGGGTTCGTGTGGGCCGACCGGACGTTCCGGGTGGTCGACCGGTTCGACATGGCGAACCACTACTCGGGCGCACCGCACCACGAACTCGTCCGCACCGACGTCACGGTGCACGCCGGCGACCTGGAGTGGACCGCAACGGGCGTTCCGCAGAACCGGCTCCCGCTCCGTCACCGGCAGCGCAACGAGGCGGGCGAGGAGGCGACGCTGCGGATCGTGAAGCAGCCGACCGACTGGGTGCTCGCCGACGGACGGACGGCGTGCGGCCACCTCGAGTACCACGATCTGATGGAGGACGGCGTGCCCGTCGGGCTCCATGACTGAGAGCCGAGGACTGGACCACGCGGCGGTCGCGTCGTGGATGGCAGACCACGTCCCCGGTCTGGTGCCGCCGGTGGCCTTCTCGTTGATCGCCGGGGGTCATTCGAACCTCACCTACGGCGCCGTCGACGCGGCCGGCGCCGAGTACGTCGTTCGCCGCGGCCCGCTCGGTCGCTCCGGGGGTGGCGCGCACGACATGGGTCGCGAGCACCGGGTGATCTCCGCGTTGGCCGGCACCGCCGTGCCCGTGCCGCGGGCGCTCGCGCTGTGCGACGACCCCTCGGTGAACGACGGGTCGTTCTACGTGATGTCGCGCGTCGCCGGCGCCGTCGTCGACAACCCGCGAGCCGCCGACGACCACCTCCCCGGACGGGACGCCCGACGGCATGTCGGTGAGCAGATCGTGGATGTGCTCGCCGACCTGCACCGCGTCGACGTCGATGCGGTCGGCCTCGGGACCGCGGCCAGGCGTGAGGACTTCCTCGCCAGGCAGATCCGGCGGTTCCGCGGCATGTGGGAGCAGAACAAGACGCGTGACCTACCGGCCATGTCCGGCCTCGGCGACCGGCTCGTCGAGCTCGCCCCCGTCCAGCGGCACACCGGCATCGTGCACGGCGACTACCGGATTGGCAACGTCATGGTCGACCGCGCCGGCACCCTGGTCGCGGTGCTCGACTGGGAGCTCTGGACCCTCGGCGACGTCCTCGCCGATCTCGGCTTCCTGCTGAACAACTGGTACGAGCCCGATGACCCCAGCCCGCTCGTGTTCATGGAAGTACCCCCGACCGTCACCGGCGCGTTCGGGTTGCGGGACGAGGTGATCGACCGCTACGCCGAGCGCACCGGGTTCGACGTGTCCGCCGTGGACTACTACCGGGGGTTCCAGCACTGGCGGATGGCGGTGCTCGCCGAGGGGGTCAAGCGCCGCTACGAGACCGCGCAGATGGCGAACGCAGACGTCGACTTCGCCCACCTCGACCAGCGCGTGCTCGATCTCGCCGTGCTCGCAGAGACCCACCTCGCGGCGTACTGCTCGCAGCGGGACAGCTGAGCCCGCCGGGGTCGATCAGCCCTTGGTGAGCAGCATCGCGCCCGAGAACATGCCGACGGCGTTGGCCCACACGCTGACCTCGGCACCCTCGACCTGACGGTCGCCGCACTGACCGCGCAGCTGGCGTACCGCCTCGATGCAGAAGTTGGCGCCGTGGCGGCGGCCGACGTTGATCGCGCCGCCGTCGGTGTTGGTCGGCACCTTCCCACCGAGACGGGTGTTGCCCTCCATCACGAAGTCGCCGGCCTGACCCGGCGGGCACAGCCCGAGCCCCTCCAGCCATTGCAGCGTGATCACGCTGAACCCGTCGTAGAGATGAGCGGTGTCGACGTCCTCCGGCCTCAGGTCGGTCCGCGACCACAAGAGCTCGGCGCAGTGCGCAGGTGACGTTCGCACCATGTCGGGGAGGATCTCGAAGTTCATGTCGTGGATCGCCGAGAGTGCGGACGCGTCGACCAGCACGACTGGCTGTGCGAGGTCGCGCGCTCGCTCCTCGGTCGTGAAGATGACTGCCGAACCGGAGTCGCACGGGTAGTCGCAGTCGAGGATCCGCAGTGGCTTCGTGATGTAGGGGAGCGACAGGTACTGCTCGGCCGTGAGCGGTTCCTTCTGGAGCGCGTCCGGGTTCCTGAGCGCGTGCTCGCGCTGGACCTCGGCGAACCGCGCGAACGTCTCCTCGGTCGCACCGGTCTCGTGCATGTAGCGGTTCATCAGCAGGCCGGCCCACTGGGTGGGGGAGAAGTCGCCGAACGGGAACTGGAACTGGGTGTCGCCGGGGCTGGGCGAACCGAGCTGCGCAGAACCGGCTGCGAGCGCCGCGCTCGGCGGCTGCTGCATCATGATGCGGAACGCCATGACGGTCTCGGCGTGCCCGTGGGCCACCGCCATCGCCGCGTGGTAGGCGGGGGTGATGAACGCCGGCGACACGCCGACGTTGAGGCTCCACTGCAACCGGTCGAAGCCGAGCATCCACGCGAAGTCGACGGCGTCGCCGCCCCACGTCGACGCGCCGTCGATGTCCTCGGCGCGGAGACCGGCGTCCTCGAGCGCCCGCACGGCAGCCTGCGCCGCGTGGTGGCGCTCGCTGAGCCCGGTGCTGCGCCCGACGTCGGAGTAGCCGACGCCGACGATCGCGACCCGTCGGCTCATCGTGCGACCTCCGCGGTCACCGGCTTGAAGACCGGGATGACGTAGCCAGCGGCGAGCTCCTCGAAGGCGACCTCGACGTCCATGCCCATGCGGGCGTCGGCCTCGTCGATGCCGGCCAGGTTCGTCAGGAGCTGCAGCCCGTCCTGCTCGGCCAGGGTGACCGTGGCGATGATGTACGGCACCCGGTCGACGAAGAAGGGGTGGAACGCCTTGAACGTCTGGGTGAAGCTGTAGAGGGTGCCGCGCCCCGAGACGCGCTCACCGGCGAGGTCGAACGACTGGCAGTGCCGACAGACGGGCCGCGGCAGGTGGATGTAGGTGCCGCAGGACCGGCAACGCTGGATCCGCAGCTCCCCGTTGCGAGCGCCCTCCCAGAAGAACGCGGTCAGTGGATCGTCCGGCAGGGCGGGCGGCAACGCGTGATCCATGAACCCTCCTCGAGTTGGCGAGCTATCGTGCAGTGGAACTGACACTTGCGTCAAGTTGGGGGACTCATGGAACTGACAGACCTGGGCAAGGTGCTGTACGAGAAGGACGGCGCGATCGCCCGCATCGTGCTCAACTGGCCCGAGAAGGCGAACGCGCAGTCGTCCGAGATGGTGCGTCAGGTCGGCGCGGCGCTCGATCTCGCCGAGCACGACTACGACGTGAAGGTGGTGATCCTGAAGGCGAACGGCAAGGGGTTCTGCGCCGGTCATGTGATCGCCGGGCCTGACGCCTACCCCGAGTTCGCCAAGTCGATCGAGGGCATCGGGATGAACTGGATCGGCAGCCGCGAGCTCTTCCTGTGGCCGACGCTCAGGTTCTTCGAGTTCCCGAAGCCGATGATCTCCCAGGTGCACGGGTACTGCCTCGGCGGCGGCACCTACTGGGCGTACCTCACCGACATCACGATCGCCTCCGACGACGCCTACTTCCAGATGCCGCTCGTGCAGGGCCTCGGGTTCCCGGGCGGCGAGACGATGGTCGAGCCCTGGACGTTCATGAACCGGAAGCGGGCGGCGGAGTACCTCTACACCGCGCGCACGCTGACGGCCGACGAGGCCGAGCGCTACGGCCTGATCAACAAGGTCGTGCCGCGCGCACAGCTGGACGCGGAGGTCGAGGCCATGGCAGCCAACATCGCTCGCGCCCCGCTGTCGACGCTCATGGGAACCAAGTCGCTGCTCGTGCGGGCGTGGGACCAGATGGGCATGCGCCAGCACCTCCAGATGTCAGCCGACGTGATGGCGATCATGGAGAGCACGTCCGACGCGAAGGCGGCGCGGCAGCAGTTGGTCGAGCGGGGTCAGAAGCCGCGCGACATGGCGGCGGAGTGATCGTCAGCGGGGGAACAGGACCCGTTCGATGAACAGCGCCTGCGTCTCGACGATCTGAGCCTCCGACGGCTCGTGCGCGCTACCGGCACCCTCGTTCGGGAAGTGCTCGAGCAGGCTGGCGAGGAGCATCCCTGCGGCGCGACGATCGAGCGGGTGCGGTCGCGGTGGCCCGAACGTCGCAGTGATCGCGGACCCCATCGCGGCCACCACGTCGGCGGTGGCAGCCAACAGCCGGGGGTCGATCGGGAACCCCTCCGTCCACGCCCGCATCACGCCGGCGTAGCGCTGCTGCACGGCGCGGAACCGCCGCAGCCAGTCGCGCAGCTCCGCTGGGTCGCGCCGTTCGGCGAAGCGCTCGAACTCGACGAAGAGCGGGGACATCACCGACGCCGCTTCGTCCGAGAGCATGGTGATGAGCTCGAGCTTGTCGGAGAAGTAGCGGTAGAAGGTGCCCCGTGCCAGGCCGGCCTCGGTCACGATCTGGTCGATGTTCGCCGCGTCGTAGCCGGACGCGGCGAACACTCGACCGGCTGCGTCGACGAGCTGACGGACGGTCCGCGCCGATTGCGGGCTCAGACCTTCGAACCGCGTCGGCCGCTCGATGGAGTTCCGCGGTGGCAGGGTCGCGAGCGGCCCGATGGCGGCGATCGGCGGTCGCACGCCCCCTGATGGGGTGCGGTCGGCGCTGAGCGGGCCCGCGGCGAGCACCGCCGCCGGCGTGTCGGGGAACAGGAACAGCTGGATCGCCGTGGCGAGGCTGCCGAGGAGCACCGACTCGCTGAGGCCGGGCCGGTACACGTGGCGGATGTAGTTGAAGCGGTTCGCGAGCGCCAGGGTGAGGAGCGACGCGGCCGTCGGGTCCTCCCCGTCGTAGCCGCTGCTCTCGAGCACGGCGTTGAACTTCGCCGTGTGGAGGTCGACGAACTGGATCAGCTTCGGACGCAGTGGCGCCTTCGCTGAGCTGACGTTCGCCCATTCGATGAACATCGCCGCGTAGCGGTCGAACACCCATGACCACTCGCCGAGCCACCAGTGCAGGTTGTCGTAGCCCTCGGCATGCGGGCCGAGCCGCCCGAGCCGTCGCGTGACGCGGCTGAGCGCACCGCCCGACTCGTCCATCAGCTCGATGAAGATCGCTTCCTTGCTCTCGAAGTACTGGTACAGGGTCGCCCGGGACGTCTCCGCGAGGGTCGCGATGTCGTCGACGGACGTTGCGTGGAACCCGCGCTCGGTGAAGCAGCGGAGCGCGGCTTCGACGATCTGCTGGCGGGTCTTCGCACCGCGCGTGCCCACGGTCGGGCTGCTCGGCCCGTAGCTCGCTCGCCTCGTATATGCCTGGTCGGCCACCCGATGTCCCTCTGTCGTGTCGCCGGAGAACCTTGCCACGCTGCGCCTCGTGGCGGATCGCGCGGATCGGAGGATCTTCTGACGTTCGTGTCAGACTAGCCAAGGTATGGACGGTGGAGCGTGAGCGGACGTCACGGCGTCGGTGCCGATGACGATCTGCACGCGGCCGACCTCGCATCCCTGCTCGATCTCGAGGTCCTCGAGCGAGGTGACGGCGTCACCGTCTTCCTCGGGCGCGTGCGTGCCTTGGGCGCGGACTGGCCGGTCCTGTACGGCGGTCAGGTCGCCGCCCAGTCGTTGATCGCCGCCGGCTCCACCGTGCCGGAGGGACGTCGGCCGCACTCGCTCCACGGCTACTTCCTGCGCCCCGGTCGCATCGATCGCAAGGTGCAGTTCCGCGTCGACCACGACCGCGATGGCCGCTCGTACTCGGCTCGTCACGTCTCTGCGATGCAGGACGGCCGCGTGATCTTCTCGATGCTGGCCTCGTTCGTCGAGCACGAGACGCCGAGCGTCCTGGACGACGTGCCGGTACGAGCCTCGGCGGCACGAGGCCCCGACGAGTGCCCCGCACACCCGGTCGACCCGCACATCGACGCTCGTGCGATCACGAGCCGCGACGAGTTCGACGGGCGGCACCTGGAGCCTGACGCACTCTGGGTCCGCGTGCCGACGGCGATGCCCGCGGACCCGCTCACGCAAGCCGCGGTGCTGACGTACCTGTCCGACCTCGGCAGCGGCTTCGGTCAGGTGGAGGACCCCGAGGTGGGCATCGGCGGTCCGAGCCTGGACCACGCGCTGTGGTTCCACGAGCCGATCGCCACCGACGAGTGGCTCCTCCTCGACATGTGGCCCGTCGCAGCGGTGAAGGGGCGGGGTGTCTACCACGGGACGCTCCGCGATCGGTCCGGCCGCCTCGGCGTGATGATCGCCCAGGAGAACCTGCTCAGGACGTACTTCATCGACGAAAGAGGTTCGACAGCATGACCTTCCAGCCACTGCCCGCCGTCACGGACGACACGGCCGCCTTCTGGGAGGGTGGCGCCGACGGCGTGCTGAAGATCCATCGCTGCCGGCAGTGCCGCACGTGGTTCCACCCGCCGGCGCCGGTCTGCCCCGACTGCCTGTCGTTGGACGTCGGACCCGAGGCGACGGCGGGCCGGGCCACCGTGGAGGGCTTCAGCGTGAACGTGCAGCCGTGGGCCCCCGACATGGAGGTGCCGTACGTGGTGGCGGTCGTCTCCATCGACGACGCGCCAGGCGTGCAGCTCACGACGAGGTTGGTCGACGTCGCTCCCGACGCGGTGTCGGTGGGGATGCCGGTCGAGGTCGCGTTCCTGCACGTCGAGGAGATCTACCTACCCCTGTTCCGACCTACTGCAGAGGGGACGTCATGACCACAACCAGTCGATACCTCGGCCAACGCATCGGTGAGCGCGACGCCGTCATCTCCGGGATCGGGCGGTCCGCGGTCGGGCGCAAGCTCGGTCGCACCGGGCTGTCGCTCAGCGTCGAGTCGGCGTTGCAGGCGATCGAGGATGCCGGCCTGTCGCGTGGCGACATCGACGGCCTGGCGACCTATCCCGGGCTGATGGATGCCTCACCGGGCATGTCGCCGTGCGGCATCTCCGACGTTCAGGATGCGCTGCGGTTGCGGCTCAACTGGTTCTCGGGCGGGGGAGAAGTGCCGGCCCAGCTCGGGGCCGTGTTCAACGCCGTCGCCGCGGTGTCAGCCGGCCTGGCGAACCACGTGCTCGTGTTCCGAACCGTCACCGAGTCGAGCGCGCAGACCGCGACGCGGCGGGCGAGCGTCGTCGGCTCGGGAGGCGGTCGGGTCGGTGGGCCGATGCAGTGGATGGTCCCGTTCCACGCGGTCTCGGCCGCGAACTGGGTCGGGATCTACGCGCAGCGGTACATGCACGAGTTCGGTCTCACCCGCCGGCAGCTCGGTGAGATCCCGCTCAACCAGCGCCGCCACGCGGCGCGCTACGACAAGGCGATCTTCCGAGATCCGATGACGATCGACGACTACCTCGACGCGCGGATGGTGTCGTACCCGCTCGGGCTCTACGACTGCGACATCCCGTGCGATGGGTCGTGCGCGGTGATCGTGTCCCGGGCCGACGCCGCTCCCAGCCTCCGCCAGGTCGTGCGCATCGAGGCGATCGGCTCGGCGCTGACCGGCCGCAACAGCTGGGACCAGCGGGCCGATCTCACCGAGACGGCCGCCCACGATGCCGCCCCGATGATGTGGGCACGGACGGACCTCACCGTCGACGACGTCGACACCGTCCAGCTCTACGACGGGTTCTCGTTCCTCACGATCACCTGGCTCGAGGCGCTCGGTTTCTTCCCGAAGGGCGAGGCCGGTCCCTGGCTCGAGGCGGGGGAGCGTCGGATCGGACTGGGCGGGGAGATCCCGCTCAACACGAACGGCGGCCAGCTCTCGGGTGGTCGCCTCCATGGCTACGGCTATCTCTACGAGGCGTGTGCGCAGCTCCGTGGGGAGGCGACCGGTCGTCAGGTCGAGGGCGCCGAGGTGGCCGTCGTCGGTGCCGGTGGCGGCCCGCTCGGTGGCTGCATGCTGCTCACCAAGGACCGCTGAGATCCCGCCCTCCGGCGCTCGCGCACGGGTACGAGCGCGGATCTCTGCTCAGGGCCGTCATCCCACGCCATCTGTGCTCCGATCCGGACATCTCAGGACCGGGCGCCGGCAGAGAACCGGTGGGGGCGCGCCGGCGAGCAGAGAACCGACGGGCCGGGCGCTGGCAGAGAACGGGTGGGGGCGCGCCGGCGAGCAGAGAACTGGTGGGGGCGCGCCGGCGAGCAGACCGTCAGCCGAGGGCGCCGGTCTCGCGGATCGCGCTGATCGCGTCCCAGTCCATGCCGGCGTCCATCAGGACCATCTCGGTGTCCTGGCCGAGCTCGGGGGCAGCGCCCTGCGGCACGGTCGGCTCGTCGTCGAACGACATCGGTGAGGCGACGATCTTGAACGTGATGCCGTCGTTGTCCGTGAGCTCGGGCAGGTAGCCGTTCGGCCCGACCTGCGGGTGGTCGTGGACCTCTTTGACGTCGATCACCGGCGCCCAGACCCCACTGAAGTGCTCGAGACGCCGCCGCCACTCCTCGAGCGTGGCCGAGCCGAAGATCTCGTCGAGCGTGCGCACGCACTCCTCGCGGTTCTGGTAGCGCACCGTCATGTCCTTGAACCGCTCGTCGTCCTTCAGCTCGGGGTGCTGCATGACGTCGCACAGCTCACCCCAGAACCGGTCGGCCTGGAGCAGGATCAGGTAGAGCCAGCGGTTGTCGGCCGTGCGGTACCAGTTCGTGAGCGGGTTGCCGGGCGAGGTGCGGCTCGGGATCATCGGCGGCGAGTACGGGGCGCTGACGAGGTCGGGGCACATCGACCACATGCCCACGTTCAGGAGCGACACGTCGACGATCGACGGCTCGCCGGTCCGTTCGCGCTTGAACAGCGCGGTGGAGATCGCACCGGCGAGCGTGTTGCCGCCCTGCAGGTCGTAGAACGCCGGAGGCTGCGGCGGCGGCGAATCGTCGCCGATGCTGTCGAGCAGGCGCTTCGCGAACCCGCACGAGGCCCACGCGGCGGCCATGTCGTAGCCGCCCGTGTCCTTCATCGGGCCCTTGCTGCCCCATCCGGTGCCGCGGGCGTAGATGATCTTCGGGTTCACGGCGCGGAGGTCGTCGATCTCGAGACCGAGCTTGGCGCGGACCTCGGGCAAGTAGCTCGTGAGGAAGACGTCGCTGTTGGCGGCGATCTTGAGCACCACGTCGCGTCCCTCAGGCTTGGTGAGGTCGATGGTGATGCTCCGCTTGCCCCGGTTCGGGACCTCGTTGAACGGGTTCGGGCCGTTCTTGTCGAGGTTGAGCATGTTCTTCAGCGCTCGCTGCGGATCCCCGGTCGGTGGCTCCACCTTGATCACCTCGGCACCCAGATCCGCCAGGATCGCTCCTGCTGCGGGCACGAAGGTCCACGCGGCGACTTCGAGAATCCTGACTCCTGCGAGTGGCTTCGACACTTGGCTTCCCCTTTGTCCGGTCGGTCTGTTGACCCGGGCGAACTCGAGTCGCATTCTGACATAGGTGTCAGGTACCGTCGGCATCCGGGCATTCGTCGCCCGACACTCGTGCGTGCACCGGCATCGTGCACCCCGGCGCAAAGGGAGTCACATGGCTGTCGAACGCTTCCCGGTGGAGGCCACCCACATCCTCATGTTCGCCCGGGCGATCGGGGACGAGAACCCGGTGTACACCGACCCGAGCTCGCCCGAAGCGGCCGAGTTCGGCGGCGTCATCGCGCCGCCGACGTTCAGCATGGCGGGTGCGCAGTTCGACCCTGACAACATCCTCCGGCCGAGGCCGGGCGTGCCGTGGTTCGGCTCGGCGAAAGAGCCGAGCGGCGCCACTCGCGAGGGCACCGGCCGGCTGCACGCGGAGCAGCACTTCGAGTACCACCGCCCGATCGTCGCCGGGGAGGTCCTCACCACCACCGAGCGCGAGGGCGAGACGTGGACGAAGGAGTCGAAGCGCGGCGGCACGCTCGTGTTCGAGGAGAAGTTCATCGACTACACGAACGCGGACACCGGCGAGCTCGTGCTCACGGCCAGGTTCGTCTCGGTCGTCCCATCGCAGGCCGTCACGCAGGACTGAAAGGCTCGACCCATGGCACTCAGCACCGCGACGTTGCACGTCGGTGACGTCCGCAGCGACGTCGTCCTCGAGAACATCAGCCGCACCCAGATCGTCATGTACGCGGGCGCGTCGGGCGACTACAACCCGCTCCACTCGGACGAGGTCTACGTCACCCAGGTCGCCGGCTACCCGACCGTGTTCGCCCACGGCATGCTCAGCATGGGTGCCACCGGGAAGGTGCTCACCGACTGGGTCGGCAACGGACGCCTCAAGAAGTACGGCGTCCGCTTCGTCAACCAGGTGTGGCCGGGCGACACGTTGACGGCCACGGCGACGTGCGACGCGATCCGAGAGGACGGCGGTCGGCACTATGCGGACTTCTCGGTTACGACGGTCAACCAGGACGGCAAGCCCGTCGTCACGGGCACCGCGACCGCGCTCATCGACGGCTGAGCCTCGCTGCCCGCCGTGACCGGAACCGCGTTCCCGACCGGCGCCTGGGCGCTGCCCGACGAGCTCGTCATGCTGCGCGACACCGTTCGCCAGTTCATGGCCGACGTCGTCCGGCCGCTCGAGGACACGCTGGAGCACGACGCCACCGGTCCGCCCGAGCAGGCGCTGCTCGATCTGCAGCGGCGGGCGCAGGCGATCGGGCTGTGGTCGTTGCAGACCCCGGTCGAGTTCGGGGGTGCCGGGCTCGGGATCCTCGGCCAGTGCGTGGTGCAGGAGGAAGCGGCGCAGTGCCGCATGGGCGCCTTCTTTCCGGCGCTGGGAGCGTTCGCCGGCAACCCACCCTCGGTGTTGTTCAGCGCCTCGCGCGACCAGTTCGAGCGCTATGCCAAGCCGATCGTCGAGGGGCGTGCCGGCCGCCCGTTCACGGCGATCAGTGAGCCGTCCGGTGGCTCGGATCCGGCACGGGCGATCCGCTGCCGGGCGGTGCGCGACGGCGACGAGTACGTGGTCAACGGCACGAAGATGTGGACGACGCACGCCGGCACCGCCGCGTGGGGCATCCTCTACGCGCGCACCGGTGAGCAGGGCGAGAAGGGCGGCATCAGCTGCTTCGTCCTCGATGCCGACGCGCCCGGGCTGACGAAGGTGCCGATCGGCGTGATGACGTCGTACTCGCCGTTCGAGCTGCACCTCGACGACGTGCGCATCCCCGTCGCCGACCGGATCGGCGACGAGGGCCAAGGCTTCGAGCTCGCTCGCGAGTACCTGGTCACCAGCCGCATCCCCTACACGGCAGTGCCGATCGGCATCGCGCAGCGAGCGCTCGACATCACCGTCGAGTGGGTGAAGGAGCGGCAGACGTTCGGCAAGCCGCTGTCCGAGCGCCAGGGCGTGCAGTGGATGATCGCCGACTCGGAGATCGAGCTGCGCGCGGCGCGGCTGCTCATGTACCAGGCGGCCTGGAAGGCCGACCTCGGTGAGGACGTGCGGGTCGACGCGTCGATCTGCAAGCTCACCGGTACCGAGACGGCCTTCCGGATCGTCGACCGCTGCCTCCAGCTCCACGGCGCGCTCGGCATGTCGAAGGAGCTCCCGTTCGAGCGTTGGTTCCGCGACCTGCGGGTGAAGCGGTTCGGCGAGGGCGCGTCCGAGGTGCTGCGGACGCAGATCGCCAGGCAGCTCCTCGCATGAGCTCCGCCCGTGCTCGCGAACGACGACACCCGATGACCCACCTGCACGTGACCCGCCACCAGCGAGAGGACCTTCCATGGCATTCGATCCCAAGATCGCCGAGGTGACGCTCGGCGGTCTGCGTCCCTTCCCGGTCGCCGTCACCACGAACGACGGCGGTCGCCTCAACGGCCTGATGTCGCTCTCCGCCGGCACGATGAGCATCGTGCCCGAGGCACCGCGAGTCACGATCAGCCTCACCAAGTACAACCTCACGCACGACATGGTGCTGCGCTCCGGCCGGTTCGCGATGCACCTGCTCGGCAACGCCGACGCGATCATCGACACGTCGCTCGAGATCCTCATGACGCTCGGCGGCAGTTCCGGCCGCGACGGCGACAAGATCTCGAAGCTGCGAACCAAGGACGGCGAGCTCGGGTGTCCGATCCTGCTCGACGCGCTGTCCTACGTCGAGGGCCGGGTCGTCCACCACTTCGACGTCGACGAGAGCTCGATCTTCGTTGCCGATGTCGTGGCAGCAGAGCGGCTCAACGATGGTGGTCGGCTGAACATCGGCGAGGCCTGGGGCAAGCTGCCACCGGAGTGGATCGAGCAGTACGAGACGAACCACCTACAGCAGCTGCAGAGCGCCCGCCGCTTCCGCGGGCTGCCGATCGAGGGCCCTGATGGCCACTGAACCGATGAGCGACTTCAGCCGCGAGGAGATCGAGGACGCGTTCCGGACCTACTTCATGGTCGGGCCGGTGTACGAGGACTGGATCGCCTGGTCACGCCTGTTCACGGACGACGCCGTGTACTTCGACCACTACTACGGACGGTTCCACGGACCTTCCGAGATCCAACAGTTCCTCGAATCCACGATGATGTTCGGCAAGCACTGCTACACCTCGCTCGTCTGGCACAACATCGACGGGGACCGCGTCGTCTGGAAGGGCCTCAACACCGCCGATCACCCGGTCGCGGGCGAACCGCCGTTCACCTTTCCGTCACTGCAGATCATCCACTACGCCGGTGACGGCAGATGGAGGAGCGAAGAGGACTGGTGGATCCCCTCCGAGATGGTGGCCTTCGCCAAGGGCTACTGGAAGGCGTGCCAGCAGCACGACCCCGACTTCCCCGACCAGCTCTCCCGGCGGCACTGGGGTGACATCGAATGGGCGCGCCCGGCCGACGGCCACGTCGCGAGGCCGTCGTGGCTCGGTCGCGAGAACGAGGTGCCCAAGATCAAGCGCGTCGAGGACATGACGTTCGGCGAACGCGTCTGACCGGTCAGGCCTCGGGCAGGATCGAGGTGCGCGAGAGCCCGTCGACCACGACCCGGCGGCTGGCGAAGCGCCACTGCCCGTCGACCGTCCGGTACTCGTCGATGTACCGCCCCCAGTGGTCGAGCCCGCTGGGCGAGATCACCGCGAAGTAGGCGCGGCCGGTCGCGTGCGCCTCGTCGATCAGGTCGATCTGGTGGGTCGCCACGAAGTGGCGCACGTAGCCCTGCGACGCCGCGCCCCGAACCCGCTCCTTCGTGCCGCTGAAGATCGTCAGGATCTCGTCGCGGCCGGTGCACACGCGGTCACGGAGCTGCATGACCGCGTCCGGCGCGAAGAGCTCCATCACCTGTTCGAACCGGCCCGAGTCGCCGTTGCTGTTGTAGCGCGCGACGAGGTCCCGGATGCTCTCGCGGGCGAGCAGCTCCCAGGTCTCCATCGACGTCGGACCGCTCAGGGGTTGGCAGCGGCGAGTGCCGCCGCCTTGCGGACGAGCTCGAGCACGAGCGGACCGAAGACCTCGACCTTCGGGTTGACGCCGGCGCCGGCGAGGAACCGGCTGTAGCTCTGCTCCAGCACGATGCCGAGCTTCCAGCGGGCGAGGACGATGTAGTACACGATGTCGGCGGTCGACCGACCGCTGTGCAGCTCGTAGTGCGCGCACATCTCCTCGATCGTCGGCATCCCGGTGAGGTCGAGGTAGCGGCCGTGCTCCATGTCGTCGGCCTCCGGGCCCCAGGCGACGAGGATCCAGCCGAGATCGAGGAGCGGGTCGCCGATCGTGGTCATCTCCCAGTCGATGATCGCCGCGAGCTCCGCGGGTGCGCCGTGGCGGAACATCACGTTCGCGAACTGGTAGTCGCCGTGCATGATCCCCGGCGTCCAGTTCTTCGGCTGGTGGGCTCGCAGCCAGGCCGCGGCCTCGTGGAGGCCTGGCAGCTCGCGGCACTTGATCCGTTCGAGGAAGGCGAGCCAACGGTCGACCTGGCGTTCGTGGAAGTTGTCCGGGCGCCCGAAGCCCTCCAGGCCTCGGGCTCGCCAGTCGACGTTGCCGAGGAGCGCGGCGCCGCGGACGAGCTCGAACGCGAGCCCAGGCCGCAGCGAGAGGTCGCTCTGGAACGGTTCGGCCCATCCGCCGAGGTCTGCCGGAGACCAACCGTCGATGGCTTCCATGATGTAGAAGGGCGTGCCGAGCAGCTCGCTGTCGTCGCTGCCGGCGATGTACGCGGCGTGCGGCACGTCGGCGCCCTGCAACGCCTTGGCGAGCCGGTGCTCCCGGCGGATCCCGTCGAGGCGATCCTCGACCGCGCCGGCAGGGGGTTTGCGCATGACCATCCGGCGGCCGCCACGCTCGATGATCACGAGCTCGTTCTGCGATCCGCCTTGCAGCGAACCGAGGTCGGGTCGCTCACCCTTGCCCGGTACGCCGTTCTCGTCCATCCACCGGGCGAACGCCT
Organism: Acidimicrobiia bacterium; assembly: GCA_050248955.1. Taxonomy (GTDB): domain Bacteria; phylum Actinomycetota; class Acidimicrobiia; order Acidimicrobiales; family Ilumatobacteraceae; genus JBFWRK01. Next base: position 63,183 of record JBFWRK010000004.1, on the reverse strand, counting down.
CGACGTCGATCCCCCCTGCTGCTTCGCTCATGATGACCCCTTCCGATCGTTCGGCCGTCCGTTGCAGTCCGGTCCGACGGCCCGATCATTTGACACTACCGTCAACAACGTCCGCGGCCAGCATCCGCAGCGGCCGCGGCCGGCGACGCCGGGGTCAACCGGCCCCGCCCGCCTGCTGCTCATGGGCGCGAGCAACAACGGCCTGCATGTTGCTGCGCAACGTGTCGCTGCCGACGCCGGCGAAGCCGAACTCGACGGCGATCTCGTGATGCCGGCGGTGCGCGTCGCGCACCGGCAGGCCGCCGATCTCGTCCCAGTCGCGGCGCATCGTGGCGATCATCGCGGGGTCCTGCTCGGCGATCGCGGCGGCGAGACCGAGCGTGTGCGCGAGCAGTTCGCCGTGCGGCACGACGTGGTTGGCGAGACCGATCTGGAGCGCGGTGGCGGCATCGACGAAGTTGCCCGTCATCGACATCTCCCGTGCCCGCGCCATGCCGATCCGCCGTGGCAGCTCGACGAGGACGGGGCCTGGATAGACACCGACCCGTACGTGGGTGTCCGCGAAGCGCGCTCGCTCGGAGGCGACGATGAAGTCGCAGGCGAGTGCCACCTCGAAGCCGCCGGTGACGGCTGGGCCGTTCACCGCGGCGATCACCGGCGCCGTCGACGTCGCCACCGCATGGATGAACGGCGGGAGATCGGCGAGCTTGTCGGTGCCGAGGTTGCGGAGGTCGAGCCCGGCGCAGAACGCCGGGTCGTTGCCGGTGATCACGATGCAGCGGGCGTCCTGGCAGCTGCGCATGGCGTCGACGAGCGCGGCAGCGAGCTCGACGTTCACCGCGTTGCGGGCCGCCGGCCGGTTCAACGTGACGAGCGCGATGCCGTCACCCGGTCGCTCGACGAGCACGGTTGGTTCGCTCACGGCATACCCCTTCGATTCTGCAGGTTCGATCTGCAGGAGCGCACCGGTCGGACGGTGCGTGTGATCGTTGTTCTGACAGGTGTGTCAACATGCTTCCATGAACGATGGTACGACGCCGATTCGAGTCGGGTTGATCGGAGTGGGGTGGGGGTCGGTCGTGCAGACGCCGGCGTTCCGGATGGTGCCACCGTTCGAGGTCAGCGCCCTGTGCTCGCGGCGGCAGGAGAGCGTCGACGCGGCCGGAGAGAAGCTCGGTATCGCCGATGTCAGCACCGAGTGGCAGGCATTCGTGCAGCGCGACGACCTCGACGTGATCTCGGTCTGCACGCCCGTCGACCTCCACCACGAGCAGGCGCTGGCTGCGATCGCCGCCGGCAAGCACGTCCTCGTCGAGAAGCCGGTCGGGCTCGATGCTGGGCAGACGGGCGAGATGCTGGCTGCGGCCGAGCAGGCGGGTGTCGCCCACGCCGTTTGCTTCGAGGGTCGCTGGGAGCCGTCCCGGCTGAAGATCTGGGAGATGGTGCGCGCCGGCCATCTCGGCCAGCCGTACATGGCGATGGCCCGCAGCGGTGCCGACTTCTGGCACCCCACCCGTGGGCTGCAGTCGGAGTGGATGTACCAGCGAGCGCATGGCGGCGGGTACCTGATGGGCATGGGATCGCACGACATCGACTACGTCTGCGCCATGTTCGGCGAGCCCGAGGCGGTGTGCGCGGACGTCCGCACCACTGTCGCCGAGCGTCCCCGACCCGACGGCTCCACGCTCCACGTCGACGCCGACGACACCTCCGTCGTGCTGCTGCGCATGCAGAACGGGATGCTCGTCAGCATCACCACCACCGCGGTCGCGTTCCAGCGCAACTTCCGCGCCTTCGAGGCCTTCGGCAGCGACGGCTCGCTGGCCATGGACGGTCAGTTGATGGGGGAGGAGCCCGTCGAGGTCGTCTCGGGCTCGATCGCCCAGGACCAGGCGGTCGTCGTGCCGAGCAGCGAGCGCCGGCCGGCGAGCGGGATCGAACCGCCGAAGCGCCGAGCTGCGGGCGCGATCCTGTCGCTCGCGCTCATGCTCGAGGACTGGCTGCCTGCGCTGTCCGGTGGTTCGACCATCGCGCCGACGCTCGCCGACGGCCATCGTGTGGCGCGCATCATCGATGCCGCCCGGCAGAGCTCCGCCGGCGGAGGTTGGGTCTCGCTCTGATCTCGCGCCCGTCAGCCGGCGACGCGCTCGAGCGTCGCGCTGAGGGAGTCGATGTCGCCGAGCGATCGCAGCAGGTCGTTGAGATGGGTGCACGTGGACGTGCCGCGGAGCTCGCTGCGCACGAACGTCCGCGCCGCATCGACCCGCAGGCCGACGAGGCGATCGGCGCTCGCCGCGGCGACCGGGCATTCGACGTAGGGCAGCACGCGCGGCACCGCGGAGCAGGACGTGAACACGCCGGCCACGGGATCCACGGACCCGGTCACGACGTACTCGTGGAGCACCGTCTCGGTGCCGTCGGGGAGCACGTGCGTGTCGCGGAACATCGCCGTGACGTCGAGCGCGCCGGCGCCGTCCCGGTGCACGTCGACCAGGCGACGGCGGCGCATCGCTCCGACGGCGAGCGGCCCGATGTCATGCCAGCCGAACGGGTCGTCGGATCGTTCGGCTGCGATCGTCGGTGCGGTCGGGCCGACGGTGACAGGCACGCCGTTGCCGCTCCGGACCGAGAGCATCATCGTGCCCGACGAGCGCCAGCCGGAGCAGATGTCCGCCTTCATGTTCGGCCCCATGCTGTCCGCCGGGATCTCGCCGAGGTACAGCCGTGCGTAGCCGGAAATGAGCGTGGCGACCGGGAGATCGTCGAGGAGGAGCGCGAGCGCGGTCCCGGCCGCGACGTCATCCGGGAACGCTTCGTGGACGGCGTCGCGGAACCCGGAGCCCACCAGTCGCCCGAGCAACGGCTCCACAGGGTGGCTCGACGGACTGATGTCGAGCGACGCCAGTCGTCCGCCGGCGTCGACATCTGCCCGAACGGTCGCCTCGTCGACGACGTCGATCCCGGACGACGACGTGACCAGGTCGCGTGCCTCGCCACCGAGCTCGAGCCGGTTCCCGACATGGCGCATGTCGATACTGCTCGTGCGCCGGATCGAGGGCACACGACGGGGAACGGCGGCGTCCGCTGGCGATGCCATGGCCGCCGGTGTGCGCCCCGGTTTGGTAGGATTTGACGTCATCGTCAACAGTATTGCGTCGCGTTCGATGACAACGTCGCGTTCTACAAGGAGCTACCCATGTCGATGACCATCAAGCCCGGCGCCCGCCTGTTCAGCGCCGTCTGCACGACCGAGATGATCGCCGTCAGAGCGCCGGGTGGCGAGGTCGACATCACCATCGGCGGCGTGCCGCCGGTGTCCAGCGCAGCGGAGCGCAACGGCGCGGCGGCCCCCGTCGTCGAGGGCCACGACGGTGGTGCGGCGATGGGCAAGCGCTACGTCGACGATGCCGAGACGATCGAGCTGCTGTGCACGAAGCCCGGCTCGGGCGTTCCGGCGCTCGGCGGCGAGGTGCTCCATCCGAAGGAAGCCAAGGCGCTCCCCGCCAGCGACTGATCCGGGGCGTTCGTTGCCCGGCATCGCGCCGCAACTGGCCCGTGGGTCGCTTCGTCAGACCGGTTGGTCCCACCAGTCGAGCATGCGAAGGCTGCGAAGGGTCGACCAGCGGCTCGGGCCCGGCGACTCCATCCGGAACCATTGTCGGCCGGGGTAGGGGCGATACGTCTGCCACGTGCCGTCGGCCCGCCGGGCGCTCCGGATCGCTTCGACGGCGTCCTCGAGGACTTGGCGAGATTGAGACCACCTCCGAACCAGCGCGCGGACTCCACAGTCGCCGGCATGCCGCCAAGGCGCGGGGGTCGTGGCGCAGAAAGCCGAGGCGTTCCAGCAACAGCAGGGTGTAGGTGGTCGACGTCCACTTCGGGCTGTACAGGGCACCTGCCCAACAGCCATCCGAGTCCTGCGCATCGAGGAGTCGTGCGCCCCACCCTTCGGTCGACAGCCTGGTGCGCTCCGCCATCACCCGCTCGGGACTGGCACCCATGAGATCGCGCAGCACCTGCCAGCGCACCGCCGGGTCTCCCTCCAGCAGCCACGGCAGGAGGTCGCGGTCGGATGCGTCACGCACGACGCCGGATCGGCTCACCGAGCACCTCCTCGATGCCCGCTGCCAGCTCGGCGACGCCGCGTTCGATGTTGGCTTCGGTCAGGTTGCCGAAGCCCAGTACGAGAGCCGGCGGCCGATCGTTCCTGTCGAACCGGTACGAGCTCATGCCGTAGACGGCGACGGAGCGATCTCGCGCGGCGGCGATGACGTCCGCTTCGGCGACGTCGTTTGGGAGGTGGGCGACCGCATGGAGGCCTGCCTCGAGACCGCTGACGACGATGTCCGGGGCGTGCGTGCGCAACGAGTCGATGAGCTGTTGGCGGCGGCTCGTGTACACGGCCCTCATCCGCCGGATGTGCCGGTCGTAGCGGCCGGAACGCATCAACTCGGCGAGCGCCACCTGGTCGAGCGCTGGTGCTGCGCGATCGCAGGCTTCCTTCTCCGCGGCGAGCGCATCGACGAGGTCGGGTGGACACAGCATCCAGCCCAGGCGGAGGAACGGTGCGAGCGACTTGCTCACGGTGCCGAGGGCGACGACGTGTGCGGGGGCGAGACCGTGCAGGGACCCGACGGGTTGGCGGTCGTAACGGAACTCCGCGTCGTAGTCGTCCTCGATGATCACGCCCCCGCTGCGCGTGGCCCAGTGCACGAGCAGGTGGCGTCGTTCGGGTGCCAGCGCGACCCCGGTCGGACACTGATGAGCCGGCGTGACGACCACCGCGGAGGCGGGCGATGCCGCGAGCGCGCCGACATCGAGGCCGTGCCCGTCGACCGGTATCGGGACCGGTTCCATCCCCGCCCGTCGGACCGAAGCAACGTTGCGGTCGTCCCCAGGGTCTTCGACGGCGATGTGCCGGGCTCCGCGGCGAGCGAGCACCTGCAAGACGAGGTTGAGGCCCTGCGAGTAGCCGGCGGTGACCACGATCGACTCGGGATCGGCGAGACTGCCGCGCACCCGCCGGACGTAGGAGGCGAGCACGGTGCGCGCCTCCGCTACACCACGAGGATCGCTGTAGCCGAGCGATGCGACCGGCACTGTTCGCGACGCAGCGTCGAGGGACCACAGCCAGTCCTTCATCGGAAAGCGATGGAGGTCCGGCTCGCCGTAGGAGAAATCGATCTGGACGGACGCCGGCGACAACCTCGGTCGCTGACGTGCCGGGAGGACGATCGCGCCGATCGCCACGGTGGTCCCCGATCCTGCTCGCGTCGCCAGGAACCCTTCGGATCCGAGCTGGCTGTAGCTGTCCACGACGAGCCCCCGCGAAACGCCGAGCTCGCGGGCGAGCTGTCGCGAGGACGGGAGCCGCTCGCCGACCGCGACGCGGCCCCGTTGGATCGCATCGCGCAGCTCTCGCTGCAGTTGTGCTCCGAGCGGCGCCGCATCGGAGCGGTCGAGGTGGAGCAGCACGTCAGGACCCGAACCGGTCCACTGGACAGCCATCGAATTGGACCTTACCAACGGACCAGTCATCACGTAGGTTGGCGCTCCGTGAGCAGCTTGTCGGCATCTCGGGCGATGCCGCGATCGGTCTCCCGGCGAGGCTGGGTCCTGTTCGGGCTGATGGGCGCGATCTGGGGTGTTCCGTACCTGTTCATCAAGGTCGCCGTCGAGCACCTGTCGCCGCCCGTGGTCGTGTTCGGGCGCACGTCCATCGCGGCTGTGCCGATCGTGTTCGTCGCCGCCCGTGCCGATGCGCTGCGTCCGGCACTGAAGCAGTGGAAGCCGGTGCTGGCGTTCGCCGCGCTCGAGATGGCGGGGCCATGGCTGCTGCTCACGAACGCCGAGCAGCACCTCCCGTCGGGGCTCACCGGGCTGCTGATCGCGTGCGTGCCGATCTTCGGTGCAATCGCCGCGTTCGCGCTCGGCGACCGCTCCGCGCTGCACCCGAAGCGGCTCGCCGGCATCGCCCTCGGCCTCGGCGGGGTCACGCTGCTCGTCGCGAGCGACCTCGGGGGTAGCGGCGTCCCCTGGTGGAGCGTCGTCGAGGTGCTGCTCGTGTGCGTCGGCTACGCAACCGCGCCGTTCATCGCCACCAGGCGTCTCGGCAACGTGCCCGATCTCGGCGTGGTCGCCTTGTCGTTGTCAGCGGTCGCGATCGTCTACGCGCCGTTCGCGTGGATCGCCCGTCCCGACGACTCGCCGCCGGCGTCGGCGTGGGCGGCGGTGCTCGGCCTCGCCTTCCTCTGCACCGCGATCGCCTTCGTCGTGTTCTTCAAGCTGATCGCCGAGATGGGTCCCGCCAGGGCCACGTTGATCACGTTCATCAACCCGGCTGTGGCGGTCGCGGTCGGAGCGCTCGTGCTCGACGAGGTGATCACGCTGGCGACGCTCGCCGGCTTCGCCCTCGTGCTCGCCGGATGCTGGTTCGCCACCCGCCACCGACCCGACATGATCGTCGTCGAGCCCATCGCGGTCGAACCACCGCCCGCTACCGCGCAGCGCACCGCCTGAACGCCCACGGGGACGAAGGCTTCGCGTCACGGCCGTGGATGTCCGAGCAGGAACGTCACGATCTCTGCCGTCGCGTCGTAGTCCGGGTAGCCCGCGCCGACAGCCGGAGCGATGATCGGCGTCCCACCCGGCCACGCGTGATTGGCGGAGGCGATGGTGACGAACATCGCCGCGGTTCCCGCTGCGCAGGGCTCGCGACGGTCGGTCGTGACGTCGCCCGTCGTCACCACGACGGGAGCGGAGCAACCGTCGAGTGCCGCGAGCGTCTCGAACCCGGCCATCGGCGCTGGGAAGTCGATGCCGACGAGCGAGTCCGCGCCCCTTCCTCCCGCGATCGGGACGTTCGTGTCGGCCGTGCCGTGCACGTGGATGATCGACACCGGCTCAGCCAGATCGCAGTCGTCGACAGCGAGTGTCGCTGCCACCACGCCGATGCCGACGATCCGGTCACCGAGCTCGCACGCCAACCGGTAGCTCATCATCCCCCCGTTGGAGTGACCGAACGCGAACACCCGGTTCGGGTCGATCGCGTGGTCGATCATCAGCTGGTCGAGCAGCGTGTTCACGAAGCTGACGTCATCGACGTCCTCGCGCACCGCTCTCGCGCAGCACAAGCCTGCGTTCCAGACCCCGCCCGGCCCACCGGCGGCCTGCACGCCGTCGGGATGCACCACGATGAAGCCGTTGCTCTCGGCCAGCCGCTCGATGTGGTTCGTCGTCGCGAACTGATCGTCCCAACCGGTGCCACCGTGGAGGCCAACGAACAGCGGCACAGGTCCAGCGGGCAGCGCGCTGGGCACGTACAACCGGTACGTGCGCCGGCCACCGTCGAGCTCGAGCGTGCCGTGAGTGACGGTGCCGACGGCATCCACCGGCGCCGTGATCGCCACCGTGCCGGACGTGGTCGTGGCTGACGTGGTCGTCGCATCTGTTGTGGTCGTCGCGGCTTCGGTCGTCGCGACCGGGATCGTCGTGCCGGTGGTTGCCGAGGTCGTCGCCGTCGTGGTGGCGACGGTCGTGGCGACCGTCGTCGGCGTGGAGGTCGACCCCGAGTCCGAGCCGCACGCCGACAGCGGCAGCAGGAGGGCGAGTCCGAGGGCGCACGCGCGCAGTCCAGCCGGTGCTCGGAACACGATGATCGGTATCTGCATCGCGCCATCTTCATCGAGCACTGTGATGAATCGATGAGGTCCCGGCGGTCACCGCCTGCCGAGCGCCTCGTAAGCTCGGGCCACCATGCGACCTCGACCCCGACCTCGACGCGACCCCGCTCGCCGCACGGCGCGCCGATGAGCACCTCCGGCAACCGCTCGCTGAAGATCGTGATCATCGGTCCTCCGGGCTCCGGCAAGGGCACTCAGGCACGGCTGCTGGCCGCCCGCCTGGGCGTTCCGCACATCTCGGTCGGCGCGCTCCTGCGCGCCGAGATCGTCGCCGGGAGCCCGCTCGGTGAACGGGTCGACGGTGCTGTCGCAGCGGGTGAGCTCGTTGCCGACGCCGACATCGCGACGGTGTTGCGGGAAGCGCTCCAGAGCGCAGCAGCTCGTGACGGATGGATCCTCGACGGCGCACCGCGGACCGAGGCGCAGGCCGCCGCCCTCGCGCCGCTGCTCGAGAGCCACGATTCGCATGCCGCGCTCGTGATCGCCCTCGAAGCGCCCGAGGAGGAGCTCCGATCGCGGCTGCTGGATCGGGCCCGCGTCGAGGATCGCGTCGACGACACGCCCTCGGTGATCTCCCACCGGCTCGTCGTGTGGGCGGAGGAGAGCCGGCCGATCCTCGCGCGCTACGAGGAACGCGGGATGCTCGTGCGCGTCGACGGCACGGGCGATGTCGAAGCGATCGCTGCCAGGGTCCTCGACGCGGTGGATGCCGCGTTCGCGCCACGGGAGCGAGATCGTCGAGCCGGAGCCTGAGCGGCTGACGACGCCGCTGCCACCGGCTCGCTGCCGTGTCGCTGCACGTTGGGACGATGGACCCTGTGATCCGGTCGGATCCGGTGTCACGGTGGTGTCGTGAGCAAACGTGTCGCACTTCATGAGGTCTTGATCCACGGCCATTCGGTCGCGTATCGCCGGGCAGGCACCGGTGACGCCGTGGTGCTCATCCACGGACTCGCCGGCAGCTCGCGGACGTGGAAGGACGTCATGCCGGGCCTCGCCCGGACGCACGACGTGATCGCGCCCGACCTCCTCGGTCACGGCGAGTCCGCCAAGCCGATGGGCGACTACTCCCTCGGCGCACACGCGAGCGGCCTCCGCGACCTGCTCGTGACGCTCGGCGTACCGAGTGCGACCATCGTCGGGCACTCCTTCGGCGGCGGTGTGGCGATGCAGCTCGCCTACCAGCATCCCGAGATGTGCGACCGCCTCGTCCTGGTCGGTAGCGGCGGCCTCGGCCGTGAGGTCAGCTGGCTGCTGCGCATCTTGACGTTGCCCCTGGCAGAGCAGACGATGCCCGTCCTCTTCCCGCGGTGGTTCGCCGACCGGGGGAGCGACGTCAGCAGGTTCCTCCACCGGCGGGGGCTCGACGCACCCCGCCTCGGCGAGATGTGGCGGGCGTACAGCTCGCTCGCCGGCGCCGAGAATCGCAAGGCGTTCGTCCGCACGATGCGAACGGTCATCGATCCGGGTGGCCAGACCGTGACCGCCCTCGACCGGCTGTATCTCGCCGCCCACATCCCGACGATGATCATCTGGGGGGAGCGGGACCAGATCATTCCGGTCACGCATGCGTACGCCGCCCACGCGGCGGTCCCTGGGAGCAGGCTCGAGATCCTGCCGGGTGTGGGTCACTTCCCCCACACCGAGGCTCCGAAGCAGTTCCTCGCCGTGCTCACCGACTTCCTGGCGACGACGCAAGCGAGCACCGGCGGGGTCGCTCCACTCCAGGAGATCCTGCGCGCAGGTCGCTGAGCGCTCGGCCCTGAGTGACCTTCTGCCCTTGCCACGAGTGCGGGGCCGGCCGCACCCTGAGGGTGACCGACCAATTGGAGTTGAGCCATGCAGCCGACACCACAAGAACCTCTTGGTCCCGTGCCATCGAGTGCACCGGTGTTCGACGAGCGGGACGAAGCGCCGACGATCGAGGTCCGCGTGTTCCGCCACGGTGAGCTCGTGCACCAGGAGCTCTGTGAGTCCGAGGAGCAGGCAGCCCTTCTGGTCGAGACCTGGTCCGAGCTCGACGGGGTCGACTGCGTGGTCGACGACCTCAGTGTCCACCATCGGCAGGGCGACATCCTCGAGCCAGGGCTCGCCGAGCTCGGCGACGACGACCACCGCGACCAGCCCGGCTATGAGGACATCGCCCGCCGGAGCGACTGACAGGTCCACGAGCGCACCCTGGTGGCGAAACGGAGCATGACCCGGACCATCGGGAACGTCCGACGCCAGCGAGACGGACACGACCTGCAGACAGAAGGATCATGCCGACCGAACTCGCCGAACGTCCGACCATGGAGCGACCTGCGGATCGGCGTGCGCATCGAAGGCCGGACTTCTCCTCGACGCGGTTCGTGCACCTGAGCTTCGAAGGGCCCGATCGCTACTCGTCGGCCGGTGGCCTCGCGGTCAGGGTCACGACGCTCTCCCACGCCCTGGCCCAGGCCGGCGCGATCGTGGACCTCTACTTCGTCGGCGATCCGGCGCTGCCCGGTGTCGAGCAGCGCGACGGCGTCACCCTCCATCGCTGGTGCCAGGCGATCTCGGCGTCAGCGCCTGCAGGCGTGTATGACGAAGAGGAGCGCAAGATCGAGGATCTCTGCGTCTGGTGGCCGGCTCACCTCGCCCGCGTGATCGAGGAGGACCACGCCTGCGGCCGGCGCACCGTCGTGCTCGCCGAGGACTGGCACACCGCGTGGCCGCTCATCGCGCTGCACGACGAGCTCGTGCGCCGCGGTCTGCGGAGCGCGGCACGGCTCGTCTGGACGGCGAACAACCGCTTCGGGTTCGAACGCATCGACTTCTCCCGGCTCGCCCGTTCGGCAACCCTCGTCACCATCTCACGGGCGATGAAGCACCTCATGTGGCAGTACGGCGTGAACCCGCTCGTGGTGCCGAACGGCATCCCGGAGTCGCTGCTCCGGCGGGCGCCGAAGGCCGAGCTCGACGCGTTGCGCGCTGTCCTTCCCGGCATGTTGCTGCTCGCGAAGATCGGCCGGTGGGATCCGGACAAGCGGTGGATGATGGCGATCGACGCGCTCGCCCGCCTCCGCGATCGTGGCGAGCACGCCGCGCTCCTCGCCCGAGGTTGGAACGGCAACGCTGCGGCATCGGCGCATCATCGCGACCTCCGCGCCCACGCCGACCGGCTCGGGCTGCCGTGGCACGTCGCTCATCGGGAAGACCCGTCCGCCGATCTGGCGACGACGATCGCCGCGGCAGGGCGCGACGGCGGCATCGTCGAGCTCGCCTTCCCGGTCGCGGGCACCGAGCTCCGGACGTTGTACGGCGCGTCGGACGTCGTGCTCGCGAACAGCGGCTTCGAGCCGTTCGGACTCGTCGGCATCGAGGCGATGGCTGCCAGCGCGATCGTCATCGCCGGCGCGACGGGGGAGGACTACGTCATCCCGTTCCACAACGGCTTCGCCCTGGACAGCGATGACGCCGGCGAGATCGTGCGCAACCTCGATTGGCTCCGGCAGCGGCACGGCCGCGCCGAGTCGCTCCGAGCGGCGGCGTACGAAACGGCGCTCCGATACCGCTGGACCGACATCGTCGAGCGGCTCGTCGTGGCACTGTCGCTGGACTGCTCCGGCTGACCACCGCCGCACGGAGGCGCTCGCGGTTGCGGAATCACCAGCGCAGGCGGACATCAGTCATCGCGTCGGCGTCACGCTCCACGATCCGGCGGCTTCGAAGCGCTCCGCGACGAGCCGGCCGTCGATGTCCTGCCGGTAGTACCCCATCGATGCGAGCGGCGGTGAGTACACGTGCACGCTCGTGGCGGCGACCTCGCCGCGGTTGACGACCGCATGGACGTGACCGCCGCCGAAGACGACCGACTCGCCGGCGTCGACGCGCGTCGTGACGGTCGTACCGCCGTCGACGACGCCCTCGTCGAGCGTGCCGGCGACGACCGCGAAGGCACCGGCGGATTCACCGTGGTCATGGTGGTCGAGGCCGGTGCCCACCGGCCAGTGGATCAGCCATGCGTCGTACACCTCGGTGGTGATCAGCAGCTCGTACTGGCGCTCGGTGGCGGACTCGCCGTTCGCCAGCTCCCACGGCACGGCGACGGAGGCGAGACCACTCGCGATCGCGCCGAGCAAGGACTCACTGCCGCATTGCGCCGAGGAGTGGATGGCGCGGGACGTGGAGGAGCGCCAGCGTTCGGTGGAGTCGGCGAGCACAGCGGTGTGAGACATCGGTGACGATCATCGTCAAACCCGACTGAACTTGTCAACAATTATTCCTGACCATGTTGGTCGGAATTACCCGGCGGCCCGCTCAGGTCGACCAGACGCTGATCACCCGGACGATCACCGAGCCTTCGTGGTCGCGTTCCTCCGACTCCGCCACGGCCGCATCCAACTTGCCGACCACCGTCTCGAGCAGCGCCCGCTCCTCTCGCAGCCCTCTGCGGAACTCGGCGTTGTCGGTGTCCGCGATCTCCATCCGCAGGTCCGAGCAATACGACTTCAGCGCCTGCTGCAATGCCGCCGATTCATCCTTGCTCAACATGATCTCCATGCAAGACACCTCCGGGCCGACCTCGTACGTAGCGAGATCCTGGCACGGAAGTCCGGCCGCCGTCAGGCTGCGTCGACCGCAGCGTCGATGATGTCGTCGACCTCGCGGGCGACAGGCTCCGGTTCGAGGAAGATGCACTCGCCCGGGCAGTCCAGCGCGGCATTGACCGCCGCCCGCTCGAGATGCCGCGGGACGTGGACCGTGCTCGCCGCGCCGCCCGGCTCGTTGCCGATCTCGTTGCCGTCGTGCACGTACGAGATGCCGTCGTCCAGGAGGATGAAGACCTCCGGGCAGTGGTCCGTGCAGAGACCGTCGCCGGTGCACAGGTCCTGGTCGATCCACGCACGCATCTGCGAACCTCCGTTCGTCGGAGCGCGTCGGTCACGTTCGATCTCGTTGCTCTGTAGTTCTACGCCTCCACGTGCGCTGGTGCACAGGAATCTCGGCGATCCCCGATGGGGACGGCTGCCGTAGCCGCGGACGGCGGGGTGCCGGTGATGCGGGTCAGCGCAACCGCCGCCCGAGCAGCGGGTCGCAGAGCGTCGTCGCCGCCCAGTCGAACATCGCCGCCGTACCGGGCCCGCCTGACTGCGCGAGGTCGGGATCGAGCTTGTGCCGCGGCTCGTAGCCGGCTTCGACGCAGGCATGCACGGCTGCGGCGATGCAGGGGTCGCTCCGATCACGGCCGGCGAGCTCACAGGCCCACGTGACCAGTCCCGGGGCCTCGTCGGGGTGCGCGTAGCCGAGCCCGCCGGCGGTCAGGATCGCCACCTTCGCCAGCGAGGTGGGGAGCGAGGGGCGCCTCAGCAGGGTGGTCACCACGTCGACCGCCGGCGCGGCGGCCAGCGCGCCGAGGAGGTGGACGCAGCGCTCGCAGAACGCCACGATGTCCGGATCGAGCGGGTCGGTTCCGGCGGTGACGCTCGCGAGCATCGCCGCGACGGTTGCGGAGGTCTCGTCGCGGAGGACCGGCGAGCACGCCTTGAGGGTGTCGACCGCCGTGCGATGGCGGATCGTGCACGGCGAGAGCAGCGCCTCGGTGATGAGCTCGATCGTCTCTGCACGCGAATCCGATCGCTTGAGGCCGAACCGCCCGTGTCCGCGGCCGGACCCGCGGGTGTCGATCCGTCCTCGCCAGAGGTGCTCTTCGAGCATGGGCAGGAGCGCGTCGGGCGCGGTCCACCCGAGGCTCGGCCGGAAGTAGAAGAGATCGGCGGGATGCCCGAGAGCACGTGTCGCCCCGAGCCACGACCGGGCCTGCTCGAGATCGGCGACCAGGTGGTCCCCGAACTCTCGTCCTTCGGCGTAGACCCGTTCCCAAGCGGCGTCGTCGTCGACCGGAGTGAACTCCGCGGTCACCCACAACGCGTACCTGCGCTCGATCCGGCCGGACCACGCGTACGCGCGCTCGCCGCGAACGCCGTACATCGCCTGCTCGATCGCCCAGCGCTTCACCGTGGTGCGGCCGTGTCGGCGATCGAGCCACATCACGCGACGGACGGCCCGCATCCAGAGCGCGTTGCGGAACAGCAGCACCGGTGGGTTGGCGATCAGGTTCTGCGCTGCCTGGTTGAACGCGGCTCGGCCGGAGCTGAACCGCATCGCCCGGTCGATTGCGCGGACGACGTTCGAGCCCACTGGGCTCGACGCGAGGAACGCGGCGATCGTGTCGATCGTCAACGGCGCCAGGACGGAGAGCGAGCTGACGGCATCGGACGAGCCGCCGTACGGACCGCTCGCGATCCGGCACAACGCCTCGGTGATCACGTGCGCGGCGGCGAGATCGTCGGCGTCGAGCGACGAGCCGGGACCCGAGCGTTGCAGGAGCTGCGGGTGACTGGCGATGAGTGCGCCGGCGGCGAGCCGCACGTCGACCGGGGCACGAAAGCGCGGCGCGTCACCGGCATCGAGGCCGTTCGCATGACGGAGCGACGTCCACAGCCTGGGGTCGACGCGACTGGTCCAGGAGAGCCTGTCCTCGTCGACGCCGACGCGGCGGGCGAGATCGCCGATGCGCGGCTCCGGGGCGATGCCCAGCCGCTCCGCGTCCTGGACGAGCCCGAGCAGCGCGCCGGCGCGACCGCGCAACCGCTCGGTGATGCCGCTCGTCGGGACGTGCAGCTTGCGGGCGAGCGCCTTGCGGCCCGAGCATCCGTCGATCGGATCGCGGTAGGTGTCGAGGTGTGAGATGAGCGCCAATCTGACGAGCGAGATCCCACGCGACACGTCGAACTCCGGTGCCTCCAATTCGTCGGATTGGTCCAGTTCGCCACCTCTTGGTGTGAGCAATTCGGCCGAGCCGAACTCCGGCACGGCGCGGCGGACGGTAGTTCGGAATGAACCCGTTGAAGTCCGTGCACACTGCGACCCACGATGCTGAGCGAGGGGGAGATGTCGACCGCCCGAATGGAGACATCTGATGGGTACGAAGGTCCTGCTCCTGTTCACCGGCATCGCCGTGCTCCTGCTCGGAGCCTCGCTCCGGTACGTCCGCTCCGGGACGGCGATCGTCGTCTACCGACTCGAAGAGCGCCATCGATGGCGCGGCCCCGGGTTGCGATGGGTGATCCCGGGCCTCGAACGCTCGGTGCCCTGCAGCATCGAGCCGGAGGCATGGTGGGGTGACGTCCGCTGCTACGCGGCCGATCGGACGGAGATGTCCGTGCGCGTCTCGCTCCAGTACGAGGTGATCGATGCGGTCCGATTCGACGGTGTGGTCCATCTGATCGACCATCGGATCGCGGACGTCGTCAGCCTCGAGACCGCAGCGCTGATCGCGCAGCTGCCGGTGCAGCTGGTGATCGGTCAGCCGGGCTCGATCTCGAGCGAGATCGAGCACCGGGTGGGGCAAGCACTGCTCCCCGTCGGAGTCCGTCTGCTGAGCCTGCAGACACGAGCGCCGCGCGTCTCGGCGTCGATGTCGGATGCCCTCGGCTCGGAGATCGAGGCGACCTATCGACGGCCTGCGCAGCTCATCGCTGCCGAGACAGCGGTGTACTCGCGGTTGCTGGAGATGCAGGCGGAGCTCAGCGAGTTCAGTGAGATGCTCGGCATCGCCAGCGAGATGAGCGAGCAGGCCCTGCGTCTCTACGAATCGCGTACGCAGCGCGTTGCCGCGGCGCGGGGGAACGTGGTGACGGTCGTCGGCGCACCGGCGCTCCCACCGCCGGCCGAACCCGCCCGCATTCACGCGCCGAACGTGACATCGATGGGCGCGTGGCGAGGCAAGGACGGGTTCCCCGGACCAGTTGATCAGGCGTATGTTGGCCGTCGACCGCGGACGTGAAGAGGGGATCGGATGGCGACGAGGGGAATCGATGCGCCCCGAGGAACCGCATGGTTGGCGGAGGCGGAGTGCCGCCTCGATGACCTCCGGGCGCTCGTGGACGAGGTCACCGACCCTGGGCGCTATCCACTCGCCGACCACGTCGAGCAGAACGTCCTGGTCTACGACGGCGACCACATCCGAGAGCTCGTGGCCACTCCCGCCGGACGCCGTGCCGCGCAGGGCGAGCTCGCGATGGCGTTCATGGAAGGGCCGGGGATCGCGGTGTTCACACGCGCGTTCCCGGACAGCTCAGTCGTCGACCGGGTGTCGGCCGCGTTCAACGGGATGATCGCCGACCAGCGCGCATCCGGCGTGGCGGCGGGCGACCACTTCGCCAAGCCGGGCGCCAACGACCGGGTCTGGAACGCGCTCGAGAAGCTCGCGCTGCGCGACCCGTCCGCGTTCGCCGCGTACTACGCGAACGATGTCATCGCCACGGCGTCGTCCGCGTGGCTCGGACCGGGATACCAGGTCACGTCCCAGGTCAACGTCGTGAACCCGGGCGGCGCAGCGCAGGAGCCACACCGCGACTACCACCTCGGGTTCCAGTCGAACGAGGTCGCGGAGCAGTTCCCGGCCCACACCCATCGGCTCTCGCCGGTGCTGACGCTGCAAGGCGCTGTGGCGCACAGCGACATGCCCGTCGAGACCGGGCCGACCTACTACTTGCCGCATTCGCAGAAGTACGAGCACGGGTACCTCGCGTGGCGGCTGACCGAGTTCCGTGACCACTTCGCGGCCAACCGGGTGCAGCTCCCTCTGGCAAAGGGCGACGCTGTCTTCTTCAACCCGGCGCTGTTCCACGCGGCGGGTCACAATCGCACGACGGGCACCGCACGAATGGCGAACCTGCTGCAGGTCTCCTCGGCGTTCGGGCGGGCGATGGAGAGCGTCGACCGCGAAGCGATGTCGAGCGCGATCTACCCGGCACTGCTGGCCATGGTCGTCTCCGGTGCGGACGAGCGCTTCGTGCGGCAGGCGATCGCGGCGTGCGCCGAGGGCTACGCCTTCCCGACGAACCTCGACCGCGACCAGCCGATCGCGGGCCTGGCGCCGGAGACGCAGGCCGATGTGCTGTGGCGCGCGGTGCGCGAGACGTGGACGCCAGCGGCGCTCCGGCGTGAGCTGCGAGCGCACGCGGTGCGGCGACAGACGTCCGACACCTGACGCTCACTTGTCTTTCTTGCCGCTGGCGACGACGACGGTCACGGTGCCGCCGGACGCGACCGGTCCGTCGGGTTCGATCCCGACGACGGTGTTGTTCTTGTCGCCCGCCGAGCGGCCGACCGTGCGCTCGACGACGGTGTACCCGAGCGCCCGCAGCTCCTCGATGACATCGTCCTTGGGCCGCCCGAGGAAGCTCGCGGCATCGATGACGGTCGACGGCGTGACCGCCGCGGTGGTGGTGGCGGGGACGGCCGCGGCTGCGGAAGGTGCCACGGCGGCCGTCGTCGATGTCACCTGGGTCGTCGTGCTGCCGTCGGTCGCGGTGCCAGAACCGTCGCCGCCAGCGACGCGGATCAGCACGAGGACCACTGCGACGGCACCGACGAGCCCGACCAGCGCAGAACGGGAGATCCGCCGGTTCCGTGCCGCGACCGGCATGCGGCGTGCCGCCATCGGCATGGTCGCTGATGGTTCGACGGTCGCCATCGGCACGGTCCCTGACGGTTCGACGGCCGCGATCGGCACGGTCGCTGACGGTTCGACGGCCGCGATCGGCATGGTCGCTGACGGTTCGACGGCCGCCATCGGCACGGTCGCCGATCCGACGGTGTCCATGATCGCGGTGGTCGGAACCGCGCGCGTGCGGGTGTCAGAGGTCGAGCGGCCGGCCGGTCCGACGGCGCGCAGCTCTGCCGCGAACGCCGCCGCATCGGCCGGCCGCGCCGCCGGGTCCTTCGCGAGCGCGAGCATGATGACCTCGTGCAGCGCTCGAGGCACGCTGTCCGGAAGGGGCGTGGGCGGATCGTGCAGGTGCGCCATCGCGAGACCGATGTGCGAATCGGCTCGGAACGGAAGCTCGCCGCAGAGCAGTTCGTACGCCACGACGCCGAGCGAGTAGACGTCGCTGGCCGGTGTCGTCGGCTGACCGGCAACGTGCTCCGGCGACATGTACTGCACCGTGCCCATCACGGAGCCGGTCGCCGTCAGCGACGTCGAGTCCATCGCCCGCGCGATGCCGAAGTCCGTCACCTTGACGCGCCCGTCTGCAGTCACGAGGAGGTTGCCGGGCTTCACGTCGCGGTGCACGAGTCCGCTCCGATGCGCCACCGCGAGCGCGTCGGCAGCCTGGAGGAGCAGCGAGATGGCGAACGGCAGCGCCACGGCACCGTCCCGCGCCATCAGGTCGGAGAGTGGCTCGCCGGGCACCAGTTCCATGACGAGGTAAGCGCTGCCGTGCTCTTCGCCGTAGTCGAAGACGGTCGCGATGCCCGGGTGCGAGAGTGCCGCGGTATCGCGGGCTTCTCGACGGAACCGCTCGACGAACCGAGGATCGCTCGACAGGTCCCGTCGCAACACCTTCACGGCGACGTCGCGCCCGAGCACGTCGTCGTGCGCGCGCCACACGTCGCCCATCCCACCCGCGGCGATCTCGCTCACGAGCCGATATCTGGTTCCAAGCACGCTGCCCCGTCGAGGTGTCATCACCGTCTCGAATGTCTGGTCGGATCGTGCCCGCCCGCCCAGGCCGATTCAACTACGTCGAGAACGTCGAGTCGTAACCCGTCAGACTTCTGCACGAGGGCCGTGCAGAAGTCTGACGAGGTCGGCGGGGGTGGTCACCAGCAGGTCACCAGTAGGTCACCAGTAATGTCGTCGACCCCCGATGGCCCGGTTGGTGGAGCCGAGCACGAGCAGGACGAGGCCGACGATCAACACGATGACGCCGAGCGTCCACAGGAGCGGGATCGAGAGGAAGAACCCGAGGAGGAGCAGAACCAGTCCGATGACGATCATGGGCGCTCGGTACCCCCACCGGAGCGCGCCCAAACGCAGTCGCGCCGGCAGGCGCGGGTGCAGCGTCGACCATCGGATCCCGCGATGTGCGTATCCGCCGCTGTACCGGCGGGTAGGTCATCGACGAACGGCCGCGTCACGAGGACGACGGCCCGGCACCGGGAGGACCGTGATGACCGACGTCTGGACGTACCGCGACGCGACGTTGACCCCCGATCACGACATATCCGGCTACCACGTCGAGGCGACGGATGGCCACGTCGGGGAGGTCGACGAGAGCGGCTTCGATGTCGGCAGCTCGTACATCGTCGTGGACACCGGCTTCTGGATCTTCGGCAAGAAGCGCCTCGTACCCGCGGCAGCGATCACCGGCATCGACCACGACGAGCAGAAGGTCTTCGTGAAGCTCTCGAAGGACGAGATCAAGGCTGCGCCCGATCTCGACCTGTCGGTGCCGCACTCGAACGACGTCAGCCGGAACCGGCATGCGGAGTACTACGGGCCGTTCCTCTGGTGACAACGGACGGCGGACGGGTGCCGGCCGTAGCCTGATCGCCGTGGCCGACGTCGTTGTGCAGACCGTCCCGCTCGACATCCATTGGCCGACCGTGGACCCCTTCCTGTTCTGCGTCCACCACCTGGACGTCTATCCGGCGGGCGACGAACGCCACGGTCCGGCGGTGTCGTTGTCGGGTCGAGAGCTCGGCCAGGACTTCGCCGGCATCGACGGGTGGCGGATGTACCACGGCGCCACCGTGCCGGGGTTCCCGCAGCACCCGCACCGCGGGTTCGAAACGGTGACCTTCGTTCGCAAGGGTTTGATCGACCACGCCGATTCGATCGGCGCCACGGCCCGCTACGGCAGCGGGGACGTGCAATGGCTCACCGCCGGGAGCGGCATCGCCCACTCGGAGACGTTCCCGTTGCTGGACAGAGTCGGCCCGAACGTGCTCGAGCTGTTCCAGATCTGGATGAACCTGCCGGCGAGTGACAAGCTCGCCGAGCCGTACTTCGCGATGTTGTGGGACAACGACATCCCGCGCGTCGTCGAGATCGACGACGACGGCCGGACCGCAGAGGTGACGGTGATCGCCGGTGAGTTCGCCGGTCACGTGCCGCCATCTCCGCCGCCGAACTCGTGGGCCTCGAGATCCGATTCGGACGTGGCGATCTGGCACGTTCGACTGGACGGCGGCGCGCATTGGACGATGCCATCGGCGCGCTCCGCCGACACCGTGCGGATGCTGTACGTCTTCGAAGGCTCGTCGTTGCAGATCGGTGGGGAGCACGTCGCCGCGTCGACCGGGGCGTTGCTGCGCTGCGACGAAGCGGTCGAGCTGACCTGCGCCTCCGAGGTCGAGTGCTTGGTCCTGCAGGGACGGCCGATCGGTGAGCCCGTCGCCCAGTACGGGCCGTTCGTGATGAACGACCGGGAGGGCATCGAGCAGGCGTTCGCCGACTACCGGCGCACCGGGTTCGGTGGCTGGCCGTGGCCGAGCGACGAGCCCGTTCACGGCAGCGAGCCGCGGTTCGCCCGTCGCCCGGACGGCACGATCGAGCGGCCGGCGCCGAGCGCCGGTGGAGCACCGACCCGCGGGTAGCGGCACTCGGTTCAGACGACGATGGTGCCGGAATCTCCGAGCCGCGCCAGGAACGCTCCGATCGGCATCGGCCTCGCGATCTGGTAGCCCTGGCCGTGCTGGCAGCCGAGCGCGATCGCCGCCGCGAGCTCGGCCTCGGTCTCGACACCCTCGGCGACCGCGGCGATGCCGACGGCTGCCGCGACGCCGACGCACGCCGTGACGATCGCCTGGTTCACGCGATCGCGTTCGAGATGGGTCATGAACATCCGGTCGATCTTCACGCCGGCGACCGGGAGGCGGCGCAGGTAGCCCAACGACGCGTGGCCGGTGCCGAAGTCGTCGATGACGACGTGCACGCCGAGTGCCCGGAGTGCCTCGAGGTTGCGCCAGACGATCTCTTCGCTGGCGACGAGACCGCGTTCGGTGATCTCGAGCTCGAGCAGCTCGGCGGGTGCGGCAGTCGTGACGAGCGCGTCCTCGATGAGTGCGATCAGACCGGGGTTGCCGACGAGACGCGCCGGTAGGTTCACCGCGACGCGGCTGCCCTGCGGCAGCTCATCCGCGTGCGCCAGCCAGGTCGACAGCGCGACCCGCAGCGTCCACGCGGTGAACGGGATCGCGAGCGCCGACTGCTCGACGTCGGCGATGAACTCGGACGGCGCGACGAGGCCGCGCTGCGGATGGTTCCAGCGGACGAGCGCCTCGGCGCTGACGAGCCGTCCTGTCGCGAGCTCGATCTTCGGTTGGTACTCGAGGAACATCTCGCCGTTGGACAGTGCCCGATCGATCTCGCCCAGCTGCTGGACGCGACGGGACGCTTCGAGATCCGCATCGGGTTGCCAGACGAGTGCAGCCGTCTGCTGGCGGGCGGCGGTCCACGCCGCCGTCTTGGCGCGCATGACGAGCGCTTCCGTTTCGCGCCCGTGGAGCGGAGCGAACGAGATGCCTGCCGTCGCTCCGACGTGCAACGTGGTGCCGCCGACGTCGACAGGACGGGCGAGCGCACGAACCAGCTCGGTCGCACCGGCGACGACATCGGTCGATGTCATGACGTCGGCGAGCACGACAGCGAACGACGTCGTGGACAGGCCGGCGACGAAGGAGCCGCCGGGTGCATGCGCCCTGAGCCGTCGCACCATCTCGTCGAGGATCCGGTCAGCGACGCGGTAGCCGAGGCTGCGGCGGATCGCTTCGACCTCGTCGATCTCGATGACGACGACAGCGACCGAGCGCGCGGTCTCCGACGACGCCGCGATCCGCTCGTGCAGGTGGCGGTCGAGCAGCCGGCGGTTCGGGAGGCCCGTCTGCGAGTCGTGCGTCGCGATCTGATCGAGTCGCGCCGCTTCCTCGTCGCGCACCGACACATCGCGGAGCACTGCAACACGGCGGACTCCCGAAGCGGTGCGTGAGACGTCGAACGTTCGCAACCCGCCTTCCACGATGAGATGCACGGCCACGGTCCCGGGAGAGGTGTCGGTGAGCACGCGCGCGAGCTCCGGGTCGTCGACGACCTCGGCGATCAGGATGTCGCGCACGAACTCCCATGGCCTACCGAGCAGTGCTGCCGCGGCGCGGTTGGCGTAGATGATCCGGCACTCGTCCGCGCCGCCGTGGTCGTCGAGCAGCAGCAGCGGGTCGCTCATCGTCTCGACGGCGGTGCGGAAGCGCTCTTCGGCGAGCGCCATCTCCTCGAAGACCTCCTGCAACCGAGCGCGGGAGCGCTGGAGCGCCCGCACGGCGCGCATCTCCACACCGCGATCGACCGCGACGGTGACGATCTGGTCGCCCATGCGGCGAGCCTGCACCTCGAGGTACGTGCTCGGCATGCGGGCGATGGCGCCGTCGAGGTTGTCCACCACGACCGATGCTGGAGCGTCGGGATGCACCCATGCTTTGGAGTAGAGCGTTTCGAACGTGTCGGTGAAGTTGAAGAACAAGGCGGTGCCGCGCTTGCCGGCGTGCGGGCGGGACTGGGGGATCGCCGCTTCGGCAGCAGGGTTCGCGTACACGATCTCGGTGTCCACGAAGTTGCCGGCGTCGTCGAAGATCGGCTGATGGACGTGCATCTGCTGCACGAGCGCGTCCGCCGTGGAGCGGAAGCGCGCCTCCGAAGCGGCGAGCTCGTTCAGCGCCTGGATCTCGGCCGTGCGGTTGTTGGACGTGACGACGAGCTGCTCGGCCGCCCGCACGATGGTGACGTCGTCGACCGTGGGGAGGAGCTCGGGCAGCGGGTCCGCAAAGGTGTCGATGCGGTACCTCGCCGTGCCGCCGGACCACGCTTCGTTCGCGCCGTGGAGGAAGTCGTCGAACCGGGTCCAGTACTCGCTGAGGATGCTGCCGATCGGCATCGGCACGGCCCAGCCGTCTGTCGCGGCGTTGTTCGCATAGGTCAGTCGGGCGTCGACCACGACATCGCCGTCGAGGACCGGCTCGAGGACGATGAACGGCTCGACGAGGTGAGCGATGCCCTGCTCGAGCAGCGCTTGCATCGCTCGGCGCTCGCGCTCGGCGCGCCGCGTCTCGGTCCGATCGGTCGCAACCGCGATCACCCAGTCGCCGTCCGGGTAGAACGCGAGCTCCAGCACCTCGGGCGCGAGCAACGGGTAGCGCGTGTTGCCCGGGTTCTCGACGAGGACCTGTCGAGGTGCCTCACTGATCGCGACATCGCCGATGTACTGGATGAGATCGGCGCCGACCTTGTCCAACGTGCTCAGCTGCGACCAGGTCGCCATGGTCGGTACCAGTCGCAGCGCCATCGCGTTGAAGTAGTCGATCGACGCATCGACGACCTGGTCGTCGAGCCAGACCGGATGGAAGACCACGACCGCCTGCTCGAGCGATTCGAGCGTTCGGCGATAGCGCTGGCGGGCCTGCTCGACTTCGTGGTGCGGAGTGCGGTCGACCGAGACCTGCACGAGCAGGTTCCCCGCCCGCAACGTGGTGATCTCGTAGTGCAGCGTCGTGCTGTTGTCGCAGGTGACGGCGAGCAAGTACGGCTCGGCCCTGCCCGTCCGCCACGCCTGCCGAGCTGCCTCCACGGCGAGCTCGGGTACCCTGAAGCCCTCCGAGGCGAGCATGTTCGGCCGCGTGACGCTCGAACCGGGTTGCGCTACGGCGGCTGCGTTCTGCTCCAGGACCCGAAGGTCGACGATCTCGCCCGCGTCGTCGAACATCGGTGCGTAGACGTAGATCGCTTCGTCGAGCGCGGCCACCACGTCCCGGAACCGGTCGAGCTCTTCGTTCCGGTGCTGGTCCTGTGTGCGATCCATTGCGAACGCGACGATCAGATCGTCGATCCGGCGCCATTCGACGTAGGCGACCTGCCACGGTGAGCCCGAGGTCCCGTCGTTGAACGCGTCGCGGTGCTGCGGGCCCTGCTCCCACGCGAGCGTCAAGATGTCGGCCACCGCGGGACGCTGTTGCTCGTCCGTCATGAGCAGCGAACCGGCGGGGCGCTCGCCCCACATCTTCTTGGAAGCCTCGTTCTGGTAGCGGACCGTGGCGTTCGTGATGCGACCGCGTTCGTCGCGCACGGGATCGAGCACGATCAGGCAGTCGCGCATCGCAGCGAGGACGGCGTGGAGGAACTCGTCGGATCCGACACGTTGGTCGCTCGCCGGCCGCCGCTGGTCGCCCGTCGCCGGGACGCGTTCGGGCCCCGGCGGGCTGACTGCAGAGGCTCGTGCAGCGGTGTTGGGGGTCTCGTTGCGTGTTTTGCTCACGTGTGTCCAGACTGCGCGTCGCAATGTTACCGTCACTCTCCGCAGCGAATCTGTGGGTAGGCAGACCCAGTTACCCAGCGCGCACGAAGGCCACGGAGCGACGTTCCGACGGGTGTGGTTGACTGTGTGCCCAGGGCGGGTACGGACGATCACGTGGCCGGGAGAGCGCGCTCATGACCGCCATCGACGACGCACTCCAGATCACTGCGCCCGAGCGCAGGCCATCGCTCTGGAACGCCCGCCGCCTGCTTGCGTCTCCCGCTGGGCCGACGTTGCTCGCGGCCAGCCTGGCGGTGCTGTCGATCCTGCTCGGCTGGCGCGGCACGGACACCGCGGCGCACTTCTTCCGCGTCGGCCTCGTGAAGCGCGACGGCTTCCATGTTTGGAACAACTACTGGTTCGGCGGCCACCACACTCCGGGTTACAGCCTGCTGTTCCCCGCCCTCGGCGCAGTCATCGGGATCTGGATCGTCGCAGTCGTCAGCGCGGCGAGCTCGGCGCTGACCCTCGACCTCGTCCTGCGGCGAGCGACGGGGGGGCCGCGACGCTGGGCTTCGATCTGGTTCGCAGCGGGGACCGTCACGAACATCGCGATCGGTCGGCTGCCTTTCGCACTCGGCATGGCCGTCGCCCTGGGCGCGCTGCTGGCCGCCGTCCATGGACGGATCATGGTTGCCGGTCTGCTGTCCGTGCTGTGCGCGGCGGCGAGCCCGGTCACGGGCGCGTTCCTCGCACTGATCTGGGCGGCGTGGGCGCTTGCGGAGATCGGGCGTGCTCGCCGAGCGATGGTCGCGCTGGTCGCTTGCGCGCTCGGACCCGTGCTCGCACTCTCGGCGATCTATCCGCAGGGTGGCAGCTTCCCGTTCCGCTGGACCGCGCTGGTCTGGAGCGTCGTGGTCGCCGGCGTCGTCGTCGTGCTCGTCGAGCAGCGCGTGGTCCGGATCGCCGCGGTGCTCTACGGCATGGCATCAGTCGTGGCGTTCCTCGTTCCGACACCCCTCGGCGGCAACCTCACGCGGTTCGGCATGTACGCCGCCGGTCCGGTGCTCCTCGCCCTGGTGCCGCTGCGACGCCTCGTGTTCGTCGTTCTCGTCCCGGCGCTGCTGTGGTGGCAGTGGTCGCCGGCGTTCGACGCGATGTTCCAGTCCGGTCGCGACGAATCGACGAGGCAGGAGTACTACCGGCCGTTGCTCCAGTTCCTCGAGTCGGTCGACGCCGAGGATGCTCGTGTCGAGATCGTGCCGACCCAGCGCCACTGGGAGACGGCGTACGTCGCGTTCGAGTTCCCGATCGCCCGCGGTTGGGAGCGCCAGCTGGACATCCGGTTCCAGCCGATGTTCTACGAGCCCGACCTGAGCGCTGGCGACTACCGCGCGTGGCTGATGGAGGCTGGGGTGCAGTACGTCGCTCTCGCCGACGCGCCGCTCGACCGTTCGGGGCTCGAGGAAGCCCGCCTGCTCGAGGAGGACCTGTGGTACCTGCGGCCGGCCTGGCGCTCCGATCACTGGCGAGTCTGGGAGGTCACCAACTCGACGGGCCTGATCGACGGCCCGGCCGAGGTCGTCGACATCGATGCAGACAGCGTCTGGATCGATGTGCGCGCCGCGGGTGACGTGAAGCTGCGTGTCCGACCGTCGGCGTACTGGGTCTCGGATCCGCCGCTCTGCATCGAGCCCACGACCGACGACTGGATCGAGCTGCGCGACGCGCAACCCGGGCGGATCCGCGTCTTCATCGACGAGTCCGATCTCGTGTCGACCGAAGACCCGTGTCAACCCGCCGACCCGTGACCAACCCCGCATCGACGGCCCGCGATCGGCGCCGAGCTGACCCGGCATGTGTGCGCCTCCGGGCCTGAGGGTTTGGACTTGTCTCGTGTTCAGGCGTCAGGCGTTCGTGATCGCGACCGCGATGCCGAGCGACGTCGCCGAGACAGCAAGGTCGGCATCTCCCGTCGCCAATACGAGGTCGCTGTCGGCGGCCGCCGCAGCCGCGGCGAGGTGCACCGCGTCATAGCCCCGCAGTCCGTGCCGATGCGCCAGCTCGCCGGCCGCGTGGGCGAGCTCGGCGGTCACTTCGATGTGGTCGACCTCGGTGATGATCGACTCGAGTTCGGCGACGGCGGCGACGAGCTGCGGACCGGTGAGACGGCCCATGCGTTGAGCTTTGGCGAGCGCAGCTCTCGCTTCGGGGTAGAGGAGTCTGACGCTGACGACGCGGGAGGCGTCATTCCACACCCGGTTACAGGTGCTGGAAGATGGCTCGGCGACGATCAGCGGGATGACAGCGGAGGTGTCGAAGTAGGCGATCACTGCCGTTGGTCGGCGACGAGATCGCTGACGGTCCCCTTGGCAATGATGCCCCGCGCCGAGCGTGCCCGCTTGGGTGCTCGGGCCGGGGTGACGAGCCCGTCGGCGATGAGACGATCGAGAGCCCGAGGTTGATCGAGCGGGACGAGCCGCGCCACAGCCTTGCCGTGATCGGTGACGATCACCTCTTGGCCGTCTCGGACGGCGTCGAGGTAGCGACTCAGATGGTCTCGCAGCTCTCGGACGCCAGCTTCCATCCCATCATTATGGCGCTTTCTGGCGGACGAATCTAGCCACATGTTGGTCTTTCCGCCGGGAGCAGAACCGCACAGCGCAAGCACGAATGCACCGATGACCGGAGACAGCACGGCCGCGCCGGCAGCCGGATCACGTCGTTGGCGGAATGCCCGTGATCCACGTTCCGGTTGACCCGACAGGTTCGACGCGGCCGCTCGGAATCGCTCCTCGGCTGACCGGCATGCCGATGCCGAACACCGCGCCGCTGATCCCCGGCGACCGGAGCGTTGATCACGAACGTTGCCATCGCACATCGAGACCCCGAGTCACGAGCGACGAACACGTCGTGGGAAGGGGCCGATGACCATGACTCCGATCGCTCTGGCGGTACCGGTCAGATCGGCTCGATCGTCAACGGCGACGCGAGGTGACTGGAGAGGTGCCGCATGTCGATCGGGTCGGAGGTGAGCACCGTCGACCCAGTCTGCGCAGCCACGATGGCGAGGTGCGCGTCGACGACGTCGGCAGTGCCTGCCGAAGCGAGGAACGCTCCGACCGGGTGGGCCTGATCGGCGTCGAACGCAACGACCGCACAACCACGAAGGAACCGGCGCAGTTGCACCTGGTGCGGCGATCGGCTGACCTGAGCAACAACGGGTGCGGTGGTAGTCGGCACGACACCCAGCTCGAGACGAACACGGTGTTCGGCCCAGACTCGACGGTCGCTGCGGTCGGCGGCGACGAACACGCCGGCGTCGTAGACCACGGTCACGCCGATTGCTTCCGAGGGCGGGCGAGTTCCTCGCTCACCCGAAGGCGGGCGGCGCGAAGTTCATCGGCGGTCAGGGCACCGTCGTCGCGCTCCCACTCGGCAACCGCAGCAAGCCCATCGCGGATGAGCAGCGCCCGGCGTGCCGCGGTCGTCATCCACGCCGAAACGCTGACGCCGTCCTCAGCTGCAGCGGACACGATGCGATCGTGCACGTCAGGGTCGACCGTGATGGCGAGCTTCGGAGAAGGGTTTCCACGCGGCACAACAAAAGTCTACTACCACGGTGGGAGACTTGTCGACCCTCCTGGCGCGCCGTCGTCCACGTCACAGTGTGATCACGGCGGCGTTCGGTTGCCCGCCGTGCAAGACGCCACCTCGCACGCCCATCCACGCACGACGCCGCGCTACGAACCCAGCAGCGGTATCGGGCAGCAGGGGTCGGCGGATGGTTCAGCCGTCCTGCCCGAACGTGAGCACGACGCTCCCGACCTTGTGACCGCCGTCGACCCGGCGATGCGCTTCGACGATTTGCGCGAATGGCAGGACCGAGTCGATGACCGGCTTCAGCACTCCCTGCTCGGCCAGCGACATGAGGGTTCGATAGTTGTCGGCTGCCGTCGAGGAGTCGTTCCGGCTGGCGCTGATCGTCGCCTTCTGCCACGTCGCGGCGAGCATCTGCCAGAGACCGCCGACGACCATCAGGAAGCGGCCGCCAGGCTTCAACGAGCCCTTGACCCGCGCGTAGGGCGCGTTGCCGTGATTGTCCATGATCACGTCGTAGCGCTGCCCGTTGCGTGTGAAGTCTTCCGCGTTGTAGTCGATGACGTGGTCGGCCCCGAGGCCGGTGACCAGTTCCGCGTTGGCGCCGCTGCACACGCCGGTCACTTCTGCGCCGAGGTGCTTGGCGAGCTGCACGGCCATCGTGCCGACCGCACCAGAGGCGCCGTTGATCAGCACCGTTTCACCAGCAGCGAGGTTCCCCAGACGGAAGAAGATGAGCGCCGTCGTGCCGCCGAAACAGAGCGCCACGGCATCCTGATAGCTCAGCTCCTCGGGGATCGTGGCGATATCTCCCTGTTCGGCCACGGTCACGTATTCGGCATGGCAGCCGAAGTCGAACCCGCGCGAGGCGACCACCCTGTCGCCTGGCTGGAAGCGGGTGACCGCCTTTCCGACCGCCTCGACCTGCCCGGCCATCTCGAATCCGAGGATCGGCTGCTTCGGTTTGGTGAAGCCGAGCTTCAGCCGCATCGGCAGGCGCAGTCCGCGCGGAACGCGCAGTGCCCGCACCCGAGTGTCGCCGGAATTGACCGTCGTCGCAAAGGCTTTGACCAGCACCTCGCCGTCCGCCGGTGCGGGCTTCGGCACCTCCCGAATCTGTACGACGTCCGGCGGCCCGTAACGTTCGCAGACTGCAGCCTTCATCGATCACCCAACCGGTGCATCGCAGCACGGTATCAGTAGCCCCGCGGCAGGGTCCGGACCGTGGTGCGGTGCGGTCGTGGACCTGCCTGGTGGCTGTCGTGGCGCTGTGCTCGAAGGTCGAAGCACTCCGCCTCGCATGGTTCAGTCATCGGTCGGTCGTCGCTGATGGGTTCACGGAGCGGACCCCGTCGTAGGACGCGAACTCGGCTGTGCTCGTCGTTTCGAGCACGAGGATCGTGAGGCCGCCAGGTGTCGTGCTGTTGTGGGTGACGCGCATGCCGACGGCTGGCCCTTCCGTTGGGAAGAGTCGTCGTCCTTGTCCGAGCACGGTGGGGGAGATCACCAGGCGGAGCTCGTCGATCAAGCCGGCGGCGAGCAGAGTCTGCGCAAGTCGGGCAGAGCCGTGCAGCTGGAGCTCGCGTCCCGGCCGGGCCTTGAGCTGGGCGACCTGTGCAGCGATGTCGCCGCGCAGGATCGTGCTCGGCGCCCAGGTTGCGTCGGTCAGCGTGTGCGAGGCGACGTACTTCGGGAGTCCGTTCATCCGTTCGGTGAACGGGTCGTCGGAATCCGTGATTCGGGGCCATGCGTCGGCGAACGCCTCGTAGGTGCGGCGGCCGAGCAACAGGGCGTCTGCCTCGGAGAGCCAGGTGGCCGCCTGGGCGATGAACGTCTGGTCCATGTGGGGCACCATCCAGCCGCCGCGGGTGAAGCCGGCGCTGGGGTCTTCGTCGGGCGAACCAGGTCCCTGGTAAACGCCGTCGAGAGTGACGAACTGCGTGAGTGTGAGCCTCATCGGGAGTCGTCCCGTCGCTCGACGAGCCGGGCGAGCTGCTCGGTGACGGTTCCCCACCCGTCGAAGAAGCCAAGCTGCTGGTGACGGGCGCGCGCCGCCGGGTCGCGGTGCCGCACGATCGCCCGGTAGTCGGTGCCGTCAGGATGGTCGCGGATGATGATCTCCGCGGTCATCGCCACCGGCTCGGGCGTGGCCGGCCGCCATCGACTGTCGATCGCGTTCGTGAACACGATCCGCTCGCCCACGTCGACGGTGAGGAAGCAGGCGTCGAGGTGAGGAGTGAACTCGATCCCGTCGTCGCTCATCGAGGTCACGAACGCGCCGCCAGGGACGGTGTCCAGCCGCTCGACTCGACAGCGCATCGGCGCGGGCAGCCACCACACCGCGAGGCTCGCGGGATCGGTCCACGCATCCCACACCACGGCTCGCGGGGCGCGGATGATGCGCTCCAGAGCGAGATCGAGATCGGGATCGATGTCGGGGTTCATGACAGGGCCCGAGGGTTGGTGACGAACTGCTCGAGACGGTCGGTGCGGCCCTCCCAGATCGCTCGCTGCTCGGCGAGCCAGCCGTCGACGACCGCGAGGCGCTCGCGGTCGAGCGTGCACGTACGCACACGCCCGGCCTTCGCGGTGCGAATCAGCCCGCTGCTTTCGAGCATCCGAATGTGCTTCATGAACGACGGCAGCGTCATCGGCGACGACCGCGCCAGGTCACCGACGCTCGCCGGGCCCCGCCCGAGCTCGCCGATCACGAGACGGCGGGTCGGGTCCGAAAGCGCACCGAACACCCCGTCAAGCCGAGATGGATACTTTGCCATATGGCAAAGTATGGCCGTCCGAGATACTTAACGCAAGGGATAAGTGTTGTGAGGTCGTCCGTGCGGTCGAATCAGCCCGAGCATTCAGCTCCGTGGTTTGTGTCCGAGTGGTAGGTCCTACCATTCAGAGGCACCGAGGCCGAGGCGGCATGTTGCATTCGGACGCTCGACGTCGGCGTCCACATCACGAGGAGCGTCGACGATGGATCCACGACCCTTCCACCTGGTGAAGTTCAAGGCATCCCACAACTCGTTCGAACGTGACGAGCGCCCGGTCACCGAGCAGCTGGTGTGGAGCGATCGTCAGCCACATCAGGCGGGGTGTCGCGGCCTGGAGCTCGACCTTCGGGAGTCACCGAATCTCTGGTCGTGGAGCGTGCACCACGATGAGTACCAGGGCCGGGTGGACGCGCAGCTCGTCGAGTACCTGCGTCACCTCCGGACCTGGTCGCTGTTCGAGCCCCGCCATGACGTGATCACGATCACGCTCGACGTGAAGGCTCAGGCGCGGAACCGCCGTCAGTTCCCCCGCTACCTCGACGCGACCATCGAGGAGTTCCTCGGTCGCGATCGGCTCTTCAGCCCGGCCGCACTGATGGGTTCCGCCGATTCCCTCGTGGCCGGGGCGATGGCGTCCGGTTGGCCGGCACTGGACGAGCTGCGCGACCGCTTCATCCTCGTCCTGTCGGGAGACGAGCCGACGAAGGCGAGCTACGCGAGTTCGAGCCGGGATCGGCTGTGCTTCGCCGACCAGCGACTACGCGACGGTGATCCGCTCCCGAGCCTCACCGAGGGAGATCGGGTCTTCTTCAACCTCAACGCGACGGAGGACTGGGCGTGGAGTGACCCGCTCCACTGGTTCGCCGGGCAGCAAGGTTTCATCACCCGCGCCTACGTTGCCAACAGCGCCGACCTGTGGGATCGGTTGCTCGCAGCAGACGTGAACATCCTGTCGACCGACAAGGTGCGCAACCACCCGTGGGCACGGGTCGGTGATCAGCCGTTCGTCGATCTCGGCACGGTCACCCACCCGCCGACCATCTGACACGAGCGGCAGCGTTCAACGTCGCGAAGCCATGTCGGTGGCGCCCATCCGGGAGATCGTCGGCGCCATGTCGCTCAGCCGCGACTCGGGGTAACGCGCACCGGTGCCGTCTGCCAGTCGGGTCATCATGTGGAAGTTGGCCGCCACGGCTGCCGAATCGATCATCACCGTGTATCCGGCGATCGCGACCAGCGCGTCACGAGCGTCGCGCATCTCGGTGGCATCGCCGCGGAGACTGGCCGCCGCGGTGGCGAACCGCAACAGCTCGTCGCCGAGCGGGATCCCGACGTCTCCCCGGCCGGCAGCAACAGCGACGAGATCGACCTCCGTCTCACTTTCGTGGCAGCTCCAACTGAGCATGCTCGCATGAGCAGTCGTTCAATAGAAGCACTCGCGAAGCTTCGACACCCGGGTGGCGACGAGCTCCATCTGCGCTCGCGACACGGTGCCGCGCGTCCAATGCGGATCGACCATTTCGAGATTCGGGATGTACTGAGCGTCGGCGAGCATCCACAGCCGCTGGAACTCGGCCGGAACGGACGAGAACGCCTGGACGACCGCCGCCACCTCGTCGGCCGGACTCGTGACCCGCACCCAATTGAGCCCCGCGGGGACCAAGTCGGGAGGAACATCTCGCGACGGCTCGCCCTCGACGGGTCGCGGCAGCTCCCGCGGCGCCAGCCCTGCCGCCCGGCGGAAGGCGACGACTGCCGCGACGGTGCAGGCGATGCCGACGACCTCCACGTAGGCGAGATCGCCGAGCTCGTCACGGACCTGCCGATACCACGACTCCGACAGCGTCCCCGCATGCGCTGCGATGCGGTAGATCGCGTCATGAGCCACCGCGGGCGCCGCGAGATCGCCGGCCAGCCCGCCATCGACGGTAGACGGCGCCGTCCAGGGTGGAAGCAGGTTGTCGTCGGTCATCGCTGCCACCGCGGTGGCTGCGAGCTCGACGCGCTGGATCCCGGTCCACCACGTCCCCGGGCGGCCAAGCGCACCCCACGCCTGCCGGTGAGCAGCGACGAGATCGGAACGCACGCCCAGGTCTGTGATGGTGGTCATCCTACGCGAAGCTCCGACCCGGTGCGTCGAGGGCGCCGGCACGAGCGGATGGATTGCGTCTTCTCAGCCATAGTGGTAGCGGGCTCGCAGGATCACGATGTCGTTGCGACTCACCGACGACGCAGCGATCAGCAGAACTCCCACGCCGACATGGGCATCGGCGGGAAGAGCACGTCGAGCAGCAGGGCGCCGGCGTCGCTCGCGAGAAGGCAGTCGGCCGTCGTGCGTTCCAGGTCGCCGATGATGCGGTTGCCGAGCAACAGGTGCAGGAAGTCGTCGACCATGAGGCGGGCGTCGGCGGCGCTCGCGGTGTCGTCGCTCGGCGGCGTCCACGGCTCGATCGACGCCACGCGTCCTTCGGCGAAGCGGATCAGGAGCCCGCCGGTGTAGAAGCCGAGGCGGAGCTCGCCGGTCCAGCCGATCGCGGGTGAGTCGGCCAGGCGCGCCTCCAGCACGGGAGCGATGACGCGCAACAAGGCGACGACATCGGGGACGCGGACGTACAGCCCATACGTCCCGGGCGGTCCCGCGCCGAGCCGGGTGGCGGCGCAGCGCAGCGCCGGGTGTGCCGCCGGCAGTGCGAAGCGCACACCCCGCCCCGGCCCGTCGCGGTGGCGGACCCGATCGTGGAGGTGGGCCAGGACGGCCGCGGTCGGCGCGAGCCAGCTCGTGCCGCGCCGCAGCTCGAAGGCGTGCACGGAGAGCACGCCGTCGACGAGTCGACGCTGATGGGCCACGTAGCCGACGGGTGTGGCCCCCGGGGCCGTCGGTTCGACGACGAGGACCTCGCGGGCGGCGAGGCTTCCCGGTCGACGGGCCAACTCCAAGGCGAACCCGTCGGTCCCGCGCAGCGGACCCAACATCGTGCCGCTCGACGCCTCGGCCTCGATGGCGGCGAGGATCCCGATGTCGGCTTCCGTCGCGGCCCGGAGCGCGAGCTCGGTCGACGGCGGCGGCGCGGTCGCACCGAGCCACAGCACGGGACGGGGCGGCAGATCGAGCGCATAGCCGTAACCGAACTGGCGGTAGTACCACGGGATCCCGCTGATGAACTGCCACACGTGCCCTGCCGCGCGGCTCCAGTCGTGGATCACGTCGAACTGCGCCCGGATCAGCCCACGCCGCCGGTAGTCGGGGTGCGTGGCGACCAGTTCCGGCTGGCCGACCTTCACCGCCGCACCGGCGTACGTCCACACCTGCGGGATCAGGAACAGTGCGGAGACGATCCGACCCGTGGCGGTGTCCTCGACGACCGTCACGTCGCGGTCGGCCCGGAACGTGGGGTGTGGCACGTCGAACAGGTCGCGCGTCCAATCGGTGAGCGTCGACGCGGGCAGGTCGTCATCGGCGTGCATCGCCCCGTTGAAATCCACGAGCTCGGCGCCGTCCTCGTGTCGGGCCGACCGCAGGACGAGGCCGTCGCCGAGCTCGCGCCGCAGCGAGCTCGCGTCGGAGATCCCCGGCTCACCCACCGCAACAGTCTGACGCCGGCGCGAGTCCCGATGCGCGCCGTTTCGACCGGTCCCGGTGAGACGCGGCGCAGGTTCGCGGGCATTCGGTAGCGCCGCTCGGGGCCTCCAGCCCGGAGGACTACCCTGCGCGAGAGTCGTGACGATGGAGGATGGCCGCCGTGTCAGAACCTGGTATCGCCTTGGCCGACGTCATCGATGCCGTGCGTGCCGAGCTGGAGACCGCCGCGCGACGGGCGATCGACCAACCGTTGCAGTTCGACGTCGAGGACATTCAACTCGAGGTCGAGGTGACGACCACCGGCACCCGAGAAGCGGAAGGCGGCATCAAGATCTGGGTGCTCTCGCTCGGTGCGAAGGGCTCGAAGACCGCAGGCGGATCCCACAAGGTGAGTCTGCGCCTCTCGCCCGTCTCGAAGACGGGGGCGAAGTTCAAGGTCAGCGACATCTCGAAGCCGGTCCGTCGGCGTTGAGATGAGCGGGCTCGACCGGCAACGCATCGCGTTGGTCGTTGCGACTGCACAGCGGGGAGCGGACGGCGATGCGGAGGAGAGCGTCGCCACCGGCTACTTCCTGACGGGCGATCTCGTCCTCACCGCACGGCACGTCGCCGAGCTGCTGGATTGCGTCATCCAGGTGCGAGCCGAGGGTGACGGTCCCGAAGCGTCGAGGTGGGCCGACGCGACCGTCGTCTGGAGGGGCGAGGGCGATGTCGATGCGCTGGTCGTTCGCACGACTCGCCGCTTCGGCGATTGGGAGCACCCGCGCTTCGCGACCGACTTCCAATCCGGCGCTTGGGAGTCGAGCGGGTTCGCCCGCATGGCCGTCGACGAGGAGCGGTCCAACCGGAAGACGCTGCCGATGAACGGCACGACCGCGCTCAGCCTGGGACAGGGTCCGCCGGAGTTCCGGCTCAGCACCGACCAGATCGTCGCGAGCGGCTTCAACGAGTCATGGCGCGGTGTCTCGGGTGCACCGATCTTCTCGACGGGACTCGGGGACGAGCGCCTGATCGGCATCGTCACCGAAGCTGGGAGCACGCTGGCGAACGGACTCGTCGGGCTTCCTGCCAGTCGACTCCTCGGCGACATCCGCTTCGTGTCCGCGATCTCGGATTCGTTCATCGGCCAGCTGCCATCGTCGCCGTGGTGTCTCGTCGTCACCGCCGAGGGTTCCACGGCAGATGTCCTCGGCCAGGTGTCGGATGTTTTCGCCCGTGATCGCAACGGCGATGGACTCTTCACGGAGCTCTTCGGTGCGGAGCCGCACCACGATCCGATCGGAGTCGCAGTACTCGAGGCGATTGGCTCCGTGGAGAACTGGGCAGCAGTCATCAACGCGCTCGCTCGAGCCGATGTGCTCGTCGTCGACGTCACGGACTTCCAGCCGGCGGTCATGCTCATCCTGGGCGTTCGTTCGGTTCTGCGCCGCGGCGTCACGATCAGCGTGACCGCGACCGATGTTCGGACGCACGCCGTTGCACTGCCGTTCAACGTGCAAGAGACCCGGGTGCTGCCGTACGACGACGAAGAGGTCTTCCACGACGATCTCTACCGGGCGATCGCCGAGGGTGCGTCCAACGTGACGCGCGACGAGAACTACCTCGATCTCCCTGCGTATCACGGTGTCCGAGCCCCTCGGCCGGCGGCGTGGGCGGACGAAGACAGCAAGAACATCCTCGTCCTCTGCCCCTTCAGCGACGAGTATGCGAGCTTCTACCGGAAGCTCCGGCCGATCGTGGAGGCGCACACCCCGGGCATGAAGGCCCGCCGGATGCTCGACCTCCGCTCGCCACGCCTCGTCGGCCAGGCGCTCTACGAACAGGTCCGCTGGGCGACGTACTGCATCGTCGACTGGAGCGAGTGGCGGGCGAACGTGTTCTTCGAGCTCGGCGTACGTCTCGCCGCGAGCGAGCACGATCCGCTTGCCATCATCGACACGGCACACCTGCAAGGTCGTCAATCGGGCGGATCGACCGATGGACTGTCCTCGCAACTCGAGCAGTACGCCGCGCTCATCCGCCTCTTCGATCCGGTCGTCTACGAACGAGGCCACGCACGGGACGCGATCAGACCAGCGGTCGAGTCCCACATGCGCCCGGACGGTCCTCGCCGTCCACGGCGCGCTCCCACGCAAGCGGTGCCGCCCGGCGGCACCTTTGCTGCTGCGCAGGCGAGCTTCGTGTGGCAGAACGACCCGCAGCTCGGGCGTCCCGATCGGGAGCAGCGAGACGGTGCTTGGCGGATACTCGGTCGCGATCAGATGCGCCTGCCGGAGCGGCTGATCCTGTTCGCCGCGAACGACGTGTACGACACGGCGCTGCGCGCCGCCGTCAGGGAGCGGTGGATCGCGGCATGGCTGTACCTCCAGCACCTCTCGAACGCCGAGGGCGAGCCCGTGCTCGACGACGTTGTCGCCGAGTTCGCCCGAGTCAGCCAGTTCTTGGAGCAGGCACTCGCCACGTCGACCGAGCCACGTCACAAAGCACTGCGCAAAGAGGTTCGAGAGCTGCTGCGCGCGCAACGAGCGCAACGATCTCGAGCGAGGGAGGATCCGTCACGTGACCGATGATCTCGACGAGGTGCTCGCACTCAAGGCGAGTGCGAAGAGCGCACGCGAAGACGGCGATTGGCAAGGAGCGATCGACGACCTGCAGGATGCCATCGAACTGCTGCAACGTCTGGTGAGCGACGCGCCGACACGACGCAGCGAGCAGCTTCATTCCGAGCTTGCCGACTGCTACGGGATGATCGGTGGGATCCAGCGGCGATGGGCATTGCTCCTCGACGAACCGGAGCGTCGTCGCCGGCTCGAAGCATCCGTCGACGCGTACGACGAGGGATACCGGTACGAGAAGGACCTGACGACGAACGCGAGCACTTACAACCGCATCAACAGACTGACGGGCCGGGTCCTGCTCGATCCCGAAGTGCTTCGTGACCACACCGGGGCAGTTGACGTACCCGCCGAACTCGGTGTCGCCGAGTCGGTACTCCTGGAACAGCTCGGGTCGCAACGAATGCGCGATCCCTGGGGGTACGCCGACCTCGCGATGATCCGCCTGCTGAGGGGAACGACCGACTCCACATCCGCATATCGCGAACTGGATCGCATGAAGCCCCCGTCGTTCGTCTACGAGAGCGCGCTCGCGGCGCTCGAGCCACTCGAACTCGCCGCCGGACCCCTGGTGCCGGAGATCGCGCTTGCAGTCCAGTACCTGCGACGATCTGCCCGTTCAGCAGTGGATTGACGCGCGAACCTCGAAGCAGCCCGTGCATCGGCCGG
Organism: Acidimicrobiia bacterium; assembly: GCA_050248955.1. GTDB lineage: Bacteria > Actinomycetota > Acidimicrobiia > Acidimicrobiales > Ilumatobacteraceae > JBFWRK01. The sequence goes on along the minus strand of JBFWRK010000004.1, from coordinate 26,160 downwards.
AAGCGGCCTCAGGCGCCGAGGGCCTTGAACGCCTCGTAGACGAGGAACGCGGGCCACACCAAGGCCTTGAGCAGCCCGACGACGTGCTCACCGAAGCCGGTGGCCTGCTGCCAGAACCAGACCGCTGCTCCGATGAGTCCCAGTCCGTAGACGGCCCCGCCGCCGCATGGCGCCGACGTACGCGCTCGCTTGCCCCGCTGGTCGTTCACATCGTCTCCAGTCCCGTTCGCACTCCGACCCTACGACGGCAGGCAGACCCGTGTGAGAGGCAGAGGTCCGGGGTGGCTTCGGGCCGTTGTGCCCTTCCGGCCGACGCGCCAGCTCGGGCAAGCTCGATGTCGGAGGTGGACCGTGCTCGAGTTCGAAGGGGCGGTCAAGCGATTCGGTACCTTGGCCGCGCTCGATGGTTGCAGCTTCGCCGCCCGGCCGGGCCGGCTCACCGGGTTCCTCGGCCCCAACGGTGCCGGCAAGACCACTGCGATGCGTTCGGTGTTCGGGCTCGTCGAGCTGGACGCGGGCACGGTGCGGTGGCGGGCCGCTCCCATCGGCGCTGCTGAGCGGGGGCGGTTCGGCTACATGCCCGAGGAGCGGGGCCTGTACCCGCGCATGCGGGTGCGGGATCAACTGGTCTACCTCGGCCAGCTGTGTGGACGGTCGAGCAAGGACGTGGGTCGGATCGTCGACGCGTGGCTCGAGCGGCTCGGCCTCGCGGACCGGGCGTCGGACAGCCTCGAAGCGCTGTCGCACGGCAACCAGCAACGTGTCCAGCTGATCGCCGCGCTGGTCAACGAGCCCGACCTGCTCGTGCTCGACGAGCCGTTCTCGGGCCTCGACCCCATCGCCATCGCCGCGATGGCCGAGATGCTCGCCGAACTGGCGGGGGCCGGCGCGACCGTGCTGTTCTCGAGTCACCAGCTCGACCTGGTCGAGGACTTGTGCGAAGACGTCGTCATCATCGACCACGGTCGGGTCGTGCTCGCCGGCGCACTCGAGGACCTGCGGGCCGCGGTGCCGCATCGGTTCGTGGACGTCAGCTACCGCGGGCCGGCCCCCGACTGGTCGAGGCTGGCGGCGGCGGAAGTCGTCGAGGCGACCGCGGGACGGGCCCGACTGCGCGTCGAACGCGACACCGACCTGGCGGCGGTGGTCGCCGCCGCCCCGCATCCCGGTGACGTCATCTCGTTCGTCTACCAACCGCCGACCCTGTCGGAGCTGTTCCGTCAGGCGGTGGCGGCATGAGCGGCCTGCAGCAGGTCTGGCTCGTCGCGCTCCGCGAGATGCGAGAGCGAAGCCGGTCGCGCGGCTTCCGCGCATCGGTGGCGGTCATGCTCCTCATCGTCGTCGGCGTGATCGTCATGCCTGCGGTGCTCGACTCCGGTGGGGGCACCAAGGACGTCGGCGTGACCGGTGCAATCCCTGACGAACTGTCTCGGACGATCAGCGAGCAGGGCGACGCCGTCGGCACCGCGGTGCGGGTGCGTCCCTACGACGACGCTGCCACCGGCGAGGAAGCTGTCCGCGACGGCGACATCGACGTGCTGGTTGTCGACGCGCAGCAGTTGCTGTGGCGGCGCCAGGCCGACGAGCAGCTGCAGGCCGTTGTCACCGGAGCGATCCAGCTGGTCGCGGTGAGCGAGCGCGCGGTTGCGGCCGGGATCAACCCCGACGAGCTGTTCGCGCTGGTCGCGCCGGTCCCCGTCGAGAACGTCGAGCTCGGCTCGGTCGCTGGGCGCAGCCCCGACGACGAGACGGCGGCGATGCTCATGACCATCCTGCTGTTCATCGCGATCAGCACGTACGGAAACCTCGTGTTGACCGGCGTGGTGGAGGAGAAGGCGAGCAGGGTCGTCGAGGTGCTGCTCGCCCGCATGCCTGCCCGCAACCTGCTGGCCGGCAAGGTCACCGGCATCGGACTGCTCGGGCTCGCCCAGTTCGCCCTGACCGCCCTGGCCGCGCTCGCCGCCACGATCGCGGTCGACTCGGTCGACGTCCCCGCGGTCCGCGGTGCCGTGCTCGCCTGGGTCGTCGTGTGGTTCGTCCTCGGCTACGCGCTCTACGCCATGGTCTACGGCGCGCTCGGCTCGCTCGCGTCGCGAGCCGAGGACGCGCAGAGCGTCGCCGGGCCGGTCATCGCCGTGCTGATCGCCGGCTACTTCGCCTCGTTCGTGGCGGTCGGGCGGCCCGACAGCGGCCTGGCGCAACTGCTCTCCTTCTTCCCGGTGACCGCACCGATGGCCATGCCCAGCCGCATCGCCATGGGCGCGACCGCGTGGTGGGAACCGGCACTCGCCACCGCGCTCACCGTCGCCGCTGTCGGCGGCCTGGTGCAGTTCGGCGGGCGCGTGTACGCCGGTGCCATCCTCCACACCGGCCCGACGCTCCGGCTGCGCGACGCGTGGAGCGGCAGAACGACACCGCGTGCCATCGCGCCGGACGCCAGCACGCGCCCGGCATAGCGCCGGACGCGGCGTCGCAACCGGCGTTGGGGGAGCACATCGCTGGCCGCTCCCTCGCCTGCTGTCAGTCGATCCTGGCCACCGGCTCGCCTTGTCGAACGCCGACGCCTTCAGCGACGAGTTGGTACATCACGCCGGCTACGGGCGCCTCGACGTCCTGGGAGACCTTGTCGACTTGTACTTCGGCGATCACCTGGCCCGCGAGCACGGTCTCGCCGTCGTTCACGAACCAGGTGCCGACCACGCCCTCGGCGTCCGGCTCTTCCTTCGACATCATCGGGAAGAGGACCTCTGTCGTCACGACATCAGCTCCCTGACGGCGGCCGCGATCTTGTCCCGCGTGGGCAGGATTCCCTGTTCCAGCACACGTGCATACGGGATCGGCACGTCGGGTACGGCGAGGCGGCGGAACGGCTTCTTCAGCACCGCAGGGTCGTGCTCGGCGATGACCGCGGCGATCTCGCCGGTGAGTCCGAAGCTCTTGTAGTCCTCGTCGACGACGAGCACGCGTCCGGTCTTGGCGACGGATGCGAGGACGGTCTCGGTGTCGAGCGGCACCAGGCTTCGTAGATCGATCACCTCGACACTGATCCCTTCGGTTGCGAGCTGCTCGGCGACATCGAGGCTGTGCCGAACCGAGAGCGACAGCGTCACGATGGTGACGTCGGTGCCCTCGCGCGCAACGGCCGCCTTGCCGATCGGAACCGTGAAGGACTCCTCCGGCACGTGGGCGATGGATCGCGGGTTCTTCTCCATCCACACCAGACCCTGAGCTCCCTTGTGGAACAGGTACAGGACCGGGTTGTCGTCCCGGATGGCCGAGATCATCAGACCCTTCGAGTCGTACGGGTTGGACGGCACGACCACCTTGATGCCGGGGAGGTGCGCGAACGTTCCCCACAGACACTGGCTGTGCTGCGCGCCGTCCGAGTAGCCGCCCCCGACGGCGGCCATGAGCACCATCGGAACCGTGACGTTGCCGCCCGATTCGTAGTGGATCTTGGCCATGTGGTTGGTGATCTGGTCCATGCACACGCCGTAGAAGTCGACGAACATCAGCTCCACGACCGGTCGCAGCCCCTCGACGGCGGCGCCGATGCCAGCGCCGATGAACCCGGTCTCCGAGATCGGCGTGTCGATCACGCGGTCGGCGCCGAACTCGCCGAACAGGTCGGTGGTGGATCCGAAGATCCCGCCGTACGCGCCGACGTCTTCACCCATGACGAAGACGTTCGGATCGCGGCGCATCTCAAGCGCGATGCCTTCGGCCATTGCCTTGGCCGTGGTGATCCTGCGGGTCGCGGTGTCAGTGCTCATGACAGTTGCTCCTCTCGTGCTCAGGCGAAGACGTGCCGCAGGGCATCGTCGGCGGTCGGTGACGGGCTGGATGTTGCGAACGCGATCGCGGCGTCCACTTCGGCTGTCATCTCGGCAGCGATCGATGCGATCTGCTCCTCGGAGAGCTCGCCGAGCTCCGTGAGCGCGGCGGCATAGATCGGGATCGGGTCGCGCTCGTGCACGGTGTCGAGGTCGGCGCCCCGGTAGGCCTGGGCATCACCTTCGAAGTGCCCCCACAGGCGAAGGGTGTGGATCTCGATCAGGCTCGGGCCTTCGCCGGCGCGGGCGCGATCGATCGCTGCGCCGGCGGCTTCGAAGACGGCCTCGACATCGTTGTTCTCGACTCGTACACCGGGCATGCCGTATCCGGCGGCGCGGTCGGCGTTCGAGGCGTTGGCGGTGGAATGCGATCGGGCCACCGAGATCGCCCAGTCGTTGTCCTCGATGATGAAGATCACGGGCAGCTTCCACAACGAGGCGAGGTTGAGCGACTCGTGGAACGCGCCCTGATTGGCGGCACCCTCGCCGGCGACGGCGACGGCGACATGGTCGGTGCCCTTCCGCTTGAACGCCATCGCCTGACCGCAGGCGACCGGGTATCCCTGAGCGATGATCCCCGAGCAGGAGAAGTGGTGCTCGGGGTCGAAGAGATGCATGTGGCCGCCCTTGCCGTGGCACAGCCCGGTGTCGCGTCCGTAGATCTCAGCGGTCATGGCGTTCATGTCGACGCCATGGGCCAACGCAAAGTGGTGCGGGCGATGTGGGGCAGTGATCGCGTCGCCCTGCTTCAGGTGGGCACAGACACCGACGGCTGACGGTTCCTGTCCCGCCGAGAGGTGCATCTCGCCGGGGATGAGTCCGGCGCCGATGTCCCACGCAGGCTTCTTGTCGGCGTGGTACTGCTGCAGGATCCGTGATTCGTATTCGCGGATCCGCACCATTGCTCTGTAGAGGTCGAGTCGGTTGAGCGGGTTCATGGACGTCCTCCTGGGCGTGTTGCTGCTACTGGTTCAGGGATCAATCTCCGCCGCCACGGGGCCTCGTCGGACGAATGAGCAACCCCCGGGCCGAGGCGAGCTCCATCGCCGCTTCGACGTCGATCGCTCGGGGCCCGTCGGCGGAGAGCGTGACGGTCACGGTGTCGTGCCGGCCGAAACGAAACGCTCGCTCGCCGTCGACGGCCACGACGCCGAACGGTGTGGCCACCGTTATCGTCGTGCCGAGGGCGAGCTCCTCGACCTCGGCAACGTCGACGTCGGCCATGAGCCCAGGGCCCAACGGGACGCGAACCGATGCCACTGCCGGCCGGCCGAGTCGGAGGTGCAGACCGAACGGGTCGTCCCGTCGGACCGTCCTGATGTGGGCTCCGATCGACGACAAGCCGATGCGATGGGGCTCGGCGAAGCACGAGAAGACCTCGCGGACCGTCGAGGGGTCCCAGACTGCGCCCGAGGCGACGCTGTCATGGGTGGTGATCGCGACATCGACGAGCGCGCGATGCCGGCGCTCGTCCGAGCGCACGGTGAGCGCCTTCGTCCGACGTGCCACCTCGTCCGCATCGAGTGCGCCGGTGGCGACCAGGCCGGCAGCGATCCCGACGACGGTCGGTTCGGCGCTACGGGGAAAGGCGTTGTTGGTGCCCGTCGAGATGGAGGCGATCGGGACGTTGCCGCACGCATCAGCGACGACCGCGTTGGTGCCGTCGCCCCCGAGCACGACGATCGCTCCGGCTCCCGCGGCAACCATCGCTTCGACGGCGATCGTCGTATCGGCGGCGGACTGCGTGAGGTGCTGATCGACGAAGTCGAGCGTCGGCCATGCTTTCGACGCGGGTCCGTTCGCCACGTCGGCCAACTGCGCGGAGATGCCGCCGAGGTCGGTCATCGACAGCGCGCGGCTGACGCCGACGCTGCCGAGGCCGGCGAGCATCCGCCTGAGCATGTTGACCTTGTCGTGGGTGGTGACGAGGGCGCCGTCGGCGACGAGCCGTCGGATGTCGCGCGCTGACGACGGATTGGCGACGATGCCAACGACCCCGACGTCCGGCACGATCTTCCCCTCTGCTTCCAGTTGCCGATCATCGCAACGTCGGCACCGGTGACTGGTCGCTCGCACGCGAGCGCTCGCGCATCCGAATCTAGACCTGGACGGCTCCGTCGCTCACCGGAGCGCGCGGATCTACGCTCTTGAAGGCCCGAACGGACGCCGGCTCGTCGACCGCGGCTGCTGCTCTGCGTCACCGGAGTCGTCCACAGCGGTGAGCTCGAACACGGGATGGAGGTGGGCCTCGGCGATGAATTCGCTGGTCGGTGCGGCCGTGCCCGCGAGGAAGTACGGTCGGGTGGCACTGGCCACGGCGACGTAGTGCTTGAGAATCGGACCGGCCTCGGCTGCGGTGATCTCTCGGATCCTGTAGGTGTCCGATCGCCGCCCACGGCGGAGGCTGACCTGGCCCGCTGCGCGGGCGTTCAGTACCCACGCGACCTCGCCGTAGGGGGCCACCAGCCACCGGCGATCGGCTTGCTGTACCGGGATGACCGGCGTGATCCGCGATCGCCCGGTTCGGCGACCCTTGGTGGTGAGCAGGCTGGCAGGCCCGACGCCGATGCGGGCGAGGCCCCGGAAGACCGCGTCACCAACGCGGTCGATCCGTCGCATGTGAAACTCCCGCACCGGCGCGGCGACGGCAGCCCGAGCGCCGTCGTCATTCGCTCGGCACCCCTCATTCGTCGTTGTCGGTTTCACGTCCATTGTCAACCCCCTTGTCCGTGACGTCGCGGTCAGACCTGCGGAGGGCTCACATCCAGACTGTCGGCAGGCTCGGTCGGCGGCAAGGGCCGTAGGTCACCAGGGTCCAGCGGAGCGCGTGCGCCAACTCGACGCCGCCTTGACGATCGCTCTCGGGCTCGACTGACCGACAGCCGCCTGCCCAGTCATCACCTGTGTCGATGACGCTGGTGGACGGGTCTGGTCGGGGCTGCGATGACAAGCAGGCCTTAGCGGACGCGCCATCTACGCTCTCGCTCATGAGCGAGATCAGCGAGCGCTACGCACGCTTGGCGGACGCGTTCACGGCGAAGGTGGCGGCGGTCGAGCCCGACCGATGGGCGAACCCATCGCCCTGCGAGCAGTGGACGGCGCGTGACGTCGTGCGGCACGTCATCGAAGCGCACGGCACGTTCCTCCGCCTCGTCGGTCGTGAGCTCGGCGACGCCCCCGCCGTGGAGGACGATCCGCTCGCGGCCTGGACCGCAGCACGGGCGACCGTGCAGGCCGATCTCGAGGACCCCGATCGGGCGTCGGCCACGTACACGGGCGTCTTCGGCGAGGCCACGTTCGAGGACTCGATCGACGGGTTCATCTGTGCCGACCTGTTGATCCACGGATGGGACCTCGCCCGCGCCACCGGGCTCGACGAGACGATCGACCTCGACGAGGCGCGCCGCGTCACGGAGCGCTTCAAGAGCTTCGGCGACAAGCTCCGCGGACCGGGCGTGCTCGGACCGGAGATCGAGCCGCCACCCGGCGCGGACGAGCAGACCAGGTTCCTCGCGTTCACGGGTCGGTCGGCCTGACGGACCCAGCGCCGAGCAGCGCAGCGAGCTGGGCGATCCGCGCCCGTAGCTCCGGCGGGTCGTGGACGACGAAGCCGGCGCCGACGACGACGATGTGCGTCGCCAGATCGTCCAGGTCGTTGGCGCCGGTGAGCAGGATCGTGGTGTTGTCGTCGACGGCCTCGAGGATGCCCACGGTCGCCGGGATCAGCTCGGCGAGATCCGCGAGGGGCGCGGCGAACTCGATCTTCGCCTGGTACCGGTACGGCCCGGAGGTGATCGCGGCGTGCACGAGCGCGGTCGCATCCGGCGGGTCCTCGAGCTCGAAGCGATGCCCGGTCACGGTCGCCGACGTGATCCGGTCCATCCGGAACGTGCGCCACTCGCGCCGCTCGACGTCGTGCGCCGCCAGGTACCAGCGGCGACCCGCGTTCACGACGCGGTAGGGCTCGACGCGGCGCTCGCTCTCGCGTCCGCGGGCATCGCGGTAGCAGAGGACGAGCTCGTCGCGCTCCCGGCACGCACGGCTCACGGCGACGAGCACGTCCCGGTGGACCTCCTCGCCGACGCTGCGGATCCTCGTGGTCGCCGATGAGAGCGCGGCGACGTGCGGGCGCAACCGCGTCGGCAACATCTGCTCGAGGCGGGAAAGAACCCGGCCGGCAGCATCCTCGACGCCGATCACGGATCCGCCCGCGGCCGCGCGGAGGCACACGGCGACAGCGACGGCTTCCTCCTCGTCGAGCATCAAGGGTGGCACGACCGTGCCGCCGCGGCCGAGGCGGTAGCCGCCGACGGTGCCCGGTTGCGACTCGATCGCGTATCCCAGCTCGCGCAACCGCTCGACGTCGCGCCGGATGGTGCGGACCGTCACGTCCAACCAGTCCGCCAGCTCCGGTCCGGTCGAGGCTGCACCTGACTGCAGCCGCGAGAGGACGCTCAGCAGCCGCGCTGTGGTTTCTGACACTGCGCCATCGTGTCAGCTATCGAGGACAGTTGCTGTCCTCGATCTGCCATAGCGTTCGGGCATGGACATCGACTGGACGCACGAGCTCGTCGAACAGCTCGACGATCACTGGCGAGACCACCTCCGGCCTCGGCTCGACGGTCTGACCGACGAGGAGTACCGCTGGGAACCGGTGCCGGGATGGAACGTCCGTCGTCGCGCTGACGCCAGGACGTCGATGGCAGCCGGCGGAGGTGACAGCGTGATGGACTTCGAGTACCCCGAACCGGCGCCGGCCCCGTTCACGACGATCGCGTGGCGAATGGGTCACGTGGCGATCGGCGTGTTCGGGATGCGGGCGGCCAACCACTTCGGCGACGGCGCCGACGCAGCCGGCATCACGTACGAGTCGACCGACTGGCCGCTGACCGCGGCCGGCGGGCTCGCGCTGCTCGACCAGCACTACGACGCCTGGCTCTCCGGCATCAGGAAGCTCGACGCGGCTGCGCTGGCTGAGCCCTGCGGGCCTGCCGAAGGGCCGTTCGCGGCGTACTCGATGGCGGCGCTGATCCTGCACATCTCCCGTGAGGCGATCCACCACGGCGCCGAGATCGCACTGATACGTGATCTCTACGCGCACCGCGCTGCGCTGGTGGAGCTGCCGTCATGACGACGAACGTGCAGATCGCGCTCGATTGCGCGAACCCCCACCGGATGGCGGACTTCTGGGCTGGGGCGCTTCATTGCGAGGTCGAGCGGAACGACGACGCCATCCGGTCGCTGCTGGAAGCGGGCGTCGCCACCGAAGCGGACGTGATGGAGCTCGACGGTGGCCTCGTTTGGCGCGAGGCAGCAGCCTGCGAAGATCCCACGGGGCGGCTGCCCCGCATGTACTTCCAGCTCGTCCCCGAGCCGAAGTCGGTGAAGAACCGCGTCCACCTCGACATCCACGTCGGCGCCGACGAGCGCGATGCGGAGGTCGAACGGCTGCTCGCACTCGGCGCGACGCGCCTCTACGAGGGGCATCAGGGACCGCACTCGTGGATCACGATGGCCGATCCGGAGGGAAACGAGTTCTGCGTAGCCTGAGCCGGATGTCGACTCACGAGGACCCCGATCTCGGTCAGGCCGACGAAGCGGCCGCGCTCACCTCGATGCTCAGGTCGCTGATGCCGTTCGCCGACGTGCTCGGTCTCGTCGGCGTGCGCGGCGTGGCAGACGAGGTCGTCGTCCACGGCGAGTGGGCGCCCGAGCGGTGCACCGCCGGCGGTGTCCTGCACGGCGGGTACCTCATGGCGCTCGCCGACTCGACCGGCGCCGCGTGCGCGGTGTTCAACCTGCCACCCGACTCGATCACCTCGACGATCGAGTCGAAGACGAACTTCTTCCGGCCGGTGACCGAGGGTGCGGTCACCGTGCGCTCGAGCCCGGTGCACGTCGGCCGCACGACGATCGTGGTGCAGACCGACGTCACCCGTGCCGACGGCGCCCTCGTCACGCGCACGACCCAGACCCAAGCCGTGCTGCCCGCGACGCGCCGGTGACGCCGCGAGGGCTCGGCCTTCAGCCGCCGGACACGGCGGGCAGGATCGAGACCTCGTCGCCCGAACGCAACTGGGTGCGTGCGCCGGCGAGGGCGCGGATGTTCTCCTCGCCGACGAACACGTTGACGTGGACGCGGAGTTCGCCCTGCTCGTCGCGGACCCGGCGTTCCAGCGAGGGATGGACGGACCCGATCGCGTCGAGGACGTCGTCGATCGTCGCCGACTCGGCGACGGTGAGCGCGAGCACACCCTGACCACCGCTGAGCTCCCGGAGCGCGGCAGGGACGCGCACGTTCACGTTCATGTCGTCTCCCGCACGGCGCGTGCTCAGGCGATCGGCGCGGCGCGCACCGAGAGGACGGGCGGCAGGTGCGCCGCGATGAGCTGCCACGAGTCGCCGCCATCGGCGGACCCGTAGACCTCACCGCTGCGGGTGCCGAAGTAGAGACCGGCCGGGTCGTCGCCGTCGGTCGTGAACCCGTCGCGCAGGACCGTCATGTGCGCGTCGGTCGTCGGCAGGCCGTTCGTCAGCGGCTCCCACGAGTCACCGGCGTCGGTCGTCCGCCAGACCGTGCACGATCCGCCGGGCGTGCAGCGGTACTCGGCGCCCTCCAGCGGCAGCAGGTACGCGGTGTCGGGTCGCGTCGGGTGGGCCACGACCGGGAAGCCGAAGTCGACTCCGCCGATCGACTGCATCGGCACCCATGAGTTGCCGCCGTCGTCGCTGCGGTAGATGCCGTCGTGGTGCTGCAGGTAGAGGCGCTCGGGGTTCTCGGCGTCCCGCGCCACCTTGTGGACGCACTGGCCGAACTCGGGCGTCGGGGCACCCGGGAGGAACGGGGCGACGATGCCCGCGTTGCTCGCCCGCCACGTCCCGCCGGCATCGTCGCTGAGGTACACACCGGCGGCCGAGATCGCGATGAGCAGTCGGGCGGGGTCCTCCGGATGGACGAGCACCGTGTGCAGGCACAGACCACCGCCGCCCGGGTTCCACTGTGGCCGGTGCGGGTGGTCCCACAGCCCGCGCACGAGCGTGAAGTTCTCACCGCGGTCGTCGCTGCGGAACAGCGCCGCCGGCTCGACCCCTGCGTAGACCACGTCCGGTTCGTCGGCGGTGCCCGGAGTGAGCTGCCAGATCCGTGCCAGCGCTCCCTCGGTGTCGGCGGGGAAGGCGACGGACGCGGCGTCCTGCTCGGTCCAGGTCGCTCCGAGATCGTCGGAGCGGCGGATCACCGGGCCCCAGTGCATGCTCACCGAGCCGGCGAGCAGCCGGGGGGACGAGCCGCGGCGGTCGATGCACGTGGCGTAGACCTCTTCGCCGGTCAACGCGGGGCCGTGCAGCTCGAAGCTCGAACGGCCGTCGGATGATCTCAGCGAGAACAGCCCCTTGGCCGTTCCAACCAGTACGAGCGTCTCTGTCATCACGCCTCCCCTGACGTTTGTTCGACGGCTGAGACGTTACGACGGGCGGGGATTCATCGGTGACCGAGCACCGCCGGCAGCGTCACCTCGAGCAGCTCGAGATCGGACGAGCTGTCGGCGAACCAGTGCGAGAGCCCGGCGGGCACCACCACGGCGTCACCGGCGCCGAGCCGCTCGGGCTCACCGCCGTCTCGCCCGAGCGTGACCGCTCCCTCGAGCACGAACAGGAACAGCAGCTCACCGCCGTGGGTGCACGTCTGCCGCGTCGGCGAGGCGGTCGGGCGCACGACCCTGACGCCGGCGAGGCCGTCGGTCGCAGCGGCGATGCCGGTGTCGCGGCACGCGAAGCCGTCGAGCCGCCACGGCTGCCACGTGGCCCGCGCGACCTCGTGCCGTACGAAGCGCTGGCCGCCGAAGTCCCTGTCGGGTCGGTGGTCGGGGGTCGGCAGCGGGAGCTCGTGATCGGCGAGGGTGTCGTGGCGCGCGGGGCAGCCGATCTCGATCACCTCGAGGCCGTCGGAGCTCTCGAGCACCCGGTGACGGATCTCGGGTGGCTGCAGCACGCAGTCGCCGGCCCGCAAGAGGAACGGCTCGCCCTGGTCCTCGTACACGAGCCGGGCCCAACCGCGATAGCAGTAGATCAGCTGGAACCGGATCTTGTGGAAGTGGACGTAGTCCGGTACCGGGCCACCGTCCGCGATCCTGATGTGCGATGCGATGAAGCGCCCACCCTGGCGGTCAGGGATGAGGTCGCGGTAGCCCATGCCCGCCCGCCCGGCGCCCCAGTGCGGATCGTTGCCGATCCTGCTGACGACGAACGACGGCACGAGCGGCGGCAGCACGAGCGGTGAATCGGCGTCGACGAGTTGGATCCGCGTGCCGTTCGGCGCGGTCAGCTCGAGCGTCCCGCCGTCCATCGTCTCCGGTGCGTGACAAACGAGGCGCAACGTACCGGCGTCGACGGGGCCTTCGCGGTCGATACGGCCGCGGCTGTCGCTACCTCCGCGCTGCAGCCGCAGCCGCACGCCGTGCCCGCTGATCACCGCGACGCGCGGGTCGTCGGCGGGCGAGATCAAGTCGACGCGGAACCCGAGCCGCTCGACGTAGAAGGCGAGCGTCTCGTTCAGGTCGTCGCAGGGGAGCACGACTTCGGCCCGTTCGACCTGTCCTGTGTCGATCTCGCGCATGGTCGCGGTGAGCGTAGGTCGCGTCCGCGAGGATGACCCGATGCGAGGGACCGTGGGCGGGAGCGTTGCTGTCGGCGCGGCCGCAGCGCTCTTCACCGTCGGGCTCGCCGCCGGCCCGCTCTTCGTCTCGGCTGCCGCGTCGGAGGCCGTGCAGGTCGGCCTCGAGCGCACCTGTGGGGCCGATGCCGGGCTCACCGTCCCCGTGCCGTTCTTCCTCGACGCTGGCATCGAGGACGAGCTCGACACGATGGCTGCAGGGGTCGCGCACACCGAGGCACCGATCCGGACGCAGCTCGGCAATCGCGCGTTCGACTACCGGGCAGAGGGTGGCAACGACGATCTGACCGACCGGATCGTGCTCCTGTCGCGGGACGGGCAGTTCGACGAGCTCGATGTGTCGCAAGCGACGCTCGATGACAGAGAGCTGCTCGCCCCCGAGAGCGCCGAGGAGCGGGCCGGCGTGAGTCGGGGCGACGTGCTGGTCGTCGACGTCCCGGCGTCCTCCCGACTGCCGAACCCGCCGCCACCGGCGCCGCTTCGACTGACGGTCGCCGGGCGCTACGCCGACGTCCCGTTCCTACCGGAGCCGAGCTACTGGTGCGGGTTGCGCGACCTGTTCCGCCCGAACATCTCGGGTGATCTCCCGCCGATGGTGATGCTCGTCGAGCCGGCGGTCCTGACGCAGCTGCCGGAGGATGCGGTGGGACACATCTGGGAGCTGCGCCCGGACAGCACCGGCATCACCCGCCACGATGCCGAGCGTCTGATCGACGACTACGCGCAGATCACTGCCGCGTACGAGCCCCGGCTGCGAGCCGCCTACGAGGAGGCCCGCGAGCAGGGAGGCGTGCCGTTCCGCGTTCCTGATGTCCCTGAGCCGGCGCTCTCGAGCATCGTCACGCAGGCAGAGACCGTGGCCGACGTCGTCGGCAGGACGGTGGCGCCGATCCGTCTCGCCGGCGCCGCTGCAGGCGGGCTGCTCCTCACCGGCGCCGGGGTGCTCGTCGCCCGAGAGCGGCGGCGCGAGCTGCGGCTGCGCGTCCTGCGTGGCGACGGTCCGCTCGGGCTGGCGATGCGGACCTGCGCGAGCCAAGGTGCGCCGGCGATCGGCGGTGCCGTCGCCGGCACCGCGTTGGCGTTCGCCGCGGTGCGGGTGCTCGGACCGACGCCGGAGCTGGAGCCCGGGCCCGTCCGTGAGGCGATCCTCGCCGGAGCGATCGGCGCGGTCCTGGCGATGCTGCTCGTCGCCGCGGTCGTTGCCGCGGTCGCCACCCGCTCGGTCGACGCTCCGGCCCGCCACCGTCACCGAGTCATTCCGTGGGAGCTCCTCCTGGTGGCGCTCGCGGTCGCCGCGTACCTCCGCCTCGACCGCGTCGGTGGCGTTCGTCTCGTCGGCGCCGACGCGAAGGGTGGGGACCTCCTCGCGCAGGCGTTCCCACTCCTTGCGCTGGTCGCCGCGTCGGCGGTGTGCCTGCGGCCGTTCACGTGGCTGGCCCGGCGGAGCAGGCGGATCGGCGGCGGTCTGCCGACGCCGATGCTGATCGGTGTCCGCCGGGTCGGCGCCGAACCGGGAACCAGTGCGGCGATCGCCGTGGCGATCGCGCTCGCGGTCGGCGTGTTCGTCGTCGCCACCGGGATGACCGACAGCGCCCGTCAGCTGCTCGACGACAAGGCGGCCACCTACCTCGGGAGTGACGAGGTCGTGACCGTCGTCGAGCTGCTCGAGCTCCCACCCGGTCTCAGCGGCACGGTGGTCGGCCGGCTGGGCGTGCGCAGCGACGGCCTCAACGTGAACGTGATCGGGGTCGACCCGACGACGTTCCCCGACGCGGTCGCCTACCGCCGCGATGGCGCCGACTCGTCACTCGCGGTGCTGCTCGACTCGATCTCCGGCGCGTCGCCAGACGCCCCACTCGCTGCGATCGTGGTGGGTGGTGAGCTGTCGTCGACCACACTCGAGACCTACAACCGTCAGGAGCTCGTCGTGGCGCCGGTGGCGACGGCGCACTGGTTCCCGGGGCAGCACGCCGGGGCCACGTACGTCGTCGTCGATCGCGATGCGCTCGCACGAACGGGCCTTGCCCTCGCGGAAGAGGTGTGGTTGCGCGAACCGCCACCCGACGCCCGCGATCGTCTCGCTGCCGCTGGCTTCACGGTGCGGGGGTCGCTGCGCGCGGGCGATGTCTTCGACGTGATCAGCTTCCTCGCGGTGAAGTGGTCGTACTCGGCGCTGCGAGCGTTCGCCGTGATGGTCGGGCTCGTGCTCCTGTTCGCGCAGCTGCTCGTGCTCGACGCCCGCCGCCGGTCGCGGCAGGCCGCGTTCGTCCTCACACGCCCGATGGGGTCCGGCGTGCTCGGCGAGGGTGTCGCAGTGCTGACCGAGCTCGCCGTGCCGTTCGTTGCCGGCTTGCTGATGGCCGTGCCGTTGAGCGTCGCGGTGCTGCACGTGGCAGTACCGAGATTCGACACGCTGCGTCAGCTGCCACCGCCGGCGCGTGTGGTACTCGTCCCGGGGACGTTCCTCGGCGCCGTTGGCGTGGGTGCGGCCGCGCTCGTGGGGCTCGCGATGATCGGCGCGATCGGTGTCGCCCGGGCGCGGCCGATGAGGGTGATGCGCGATGTCGCCTGACCCCGTCGTCGAGATCGCTGGCGCAGTGCGGCGGTTCGCGAGCGCGGCCGGTCCGGTCGTTGCGCTCGACGGCGTCGACGTGACCGTCGCGAGCGGCAGCCTCACCGCTATCGCGGGTCCGTCGGGCTCGGGAAAGTCGACGCTGCTCGGACTCGCAGCGTGCATCGACCGACCAGAGTCGGGGGAGGTCACCATCGCCGGCCGCGACGTGCTCGCGCTCGGCCGGCGGGCACGCCGCGAGTTGCGCCGGCGGCAGCTCGGTCTCGTGCTACCGGTGCCTGCGGACAACCTCCTCGACTCGCTCGACGCCGCCGGCAACCTCGGCTGGGCAGCGCTCCGGCGGTCCGGAGAGCACCTCGCGTTCGACCGGGCGCAGTCGCTGCTCGAGGTGGTCGGCCTGGCGGGCGCAGCGACCAAGCGCGTCATCCAGCTGTCCGGCGGCGAGCAGCAACGACTGGCGCTCGCCTGCGCGCTCGTGGGCGAGCCGGTGGTCGTCCTCGCCGACGAACCGACTGCGTCGCTCGATCACGAGAGCTCGGTTCTGGTCATCGCCGTGCTGCGCGCCGCCGTCGACCGTGGCGCGACGCTCGTCGTCGCCAGCCACGATCACCACGTGCTCGATGCGGCGGATGTCGTCGTCCATCTCGACCACGGACGGCGGGTCGCATGACGTCCGGCCGGTCCTTGTTGGCCGAGCTGCGCGGCGTCGCGAAGCGGTGGGACGCGTCGAGCGGTCTGGCCCCCGTCGACCTCACGGTCCGCCGCGGCGAGATCGTCGTCCTGCGCGGCCGCTCGGGGAGCGGCAAGAGCACCCTGCTCGCGCTGCTCGCCGAATGGTGCCTGCCGGACGCTGGTGAGCTCGTGCGCGGGGAGGCGCTCGTCGTGGACGACTCCTGGCGTCGCTGGCAGGGCACGGCGATCGTGCCGCAGGTGCTGGGCCTCGTCGGCGAGCTGTCCGTGGCCGAGAACGTCGAGATCGTCCTCCGCCTCTCCGGCGTCGGCCGCAACGAGCGGCGGGCGATGGTTGCCGAGGTGCTCGCCCGGCTCGACCTCACCGAGCACGCCGATCGGCTTCCTCGCGAGACGTCGCTCGGCCAGCAGCAGCGGGTTGCCGTGGCACGAGCGACGGTGTCGTCGCCGACGCTCCTGTTGGCCGACGAGCCGACGTGCCACCAGGACGCGCTGCACGGGGCGGCGGTCCTCGCCGCGCTTCGTCGCGTCGCCGATGCCGGTGGCGGTGTCCTCGTTGCCAGCCACGACGACGCCGTCGTCGCCGTGGCGGACCGCGTGGTCTCGCTCGATGATTGATGTCGCCGACCAGCGGTTGCGCGACCCGCACTCGTCCACGGCATGGATCGCGGCGGTCGTCGCTTCGGTCGCCTGTGGCCTGCTCGTGCTCTTCGCCACCCGACGCGCACCGCAGCTGTCCCCCGACTCGATGACGTACCTGTCCGCAGCGGAGCACCTGCGCTCCGGCGCCGGGCTCAACGACTTCACCGGCGAGCCCTTGACGGTGTTCCCGCCGCTCTACCCGCTCGTCCTCGCCGTGGGTGGCACGAGCCTGGTGTGGGTGAGGATTGTCGGCGCCCTCGCCGTTGCAGCGGCCACGCTGCTGATGTCGGTCGCGCTGCGCGAGCGGGTGCGCCCAGTGGCGGCCCTGGCCGGCGCGTGCGCCTTCGGGGCGAGCCAGGGCCTGGTGCGGGTCGCATCCGCAGCATGGAGCGAGGCGCCCTACGCGGCGGTCTCGCTCGGGATGATCGTCCTGCTCGGCACCGTCCGCATGACGCCTCGCCGCGCCGCGCTCGGCGGACTGGTGGCCGGTCTCGGCTTCCTCACCCGCTACGGCGGGGCCGGGCTCGTCCTGACCGGACTGACCATGGTCGTCGTCGGATCAGGTCGCGTCGACGCGCGCCGTGCGATCCGATCCGCAAGCGCGTACTGCGCCGTCGCCGGGGTGATCGCCGGAGGGTGGGTCGTCCGCAACCTCGTGCGGACCGGAGAGGCGCTGGGGCCGCGGTTCGAGGGCGGCGCCGGCGAGGACCTGGCGACGCTCGTCGGCCTGCCGCTGCGGGCGGTCGGCGAGCTCGTCGTCGGCGAACGACCGTCGGACACGATCGCGAGGATCGTCGGTGTGGTCGCGATCGTGGCGCTCGGCGCGGCGGCAGTCGTCTCGCTCCGCCGTCGACCGGTCCACCCGCTCGACGCCGGCATGGTCGTCTTCGCCGTCACGTCGCTCTTCATCCCCGTCGTCGCCCGGGCGCTGACGGCGAACGACATCGAGTACCGCGTGATGTCGCCGATGCTGATCTCGCTCGTCTACGCGGGGACGATCGTGGTCGATCGCGCGTGGCACCGGAACACGATCGCGATCGCGGGTGCCTCGCTGGCGAGCATCTCGGCGCTGCACGGTGCTGTGATCGCCGTGCAGTTCCCTGACCAGGCACACCTCAGCACCGGGAACCGCGCGTTGTTCGCGCCAGCGCTGTTCGACGCCGTCGACGAGCTGCCGGCCGACGTGACCGTTCTCACGAACTACCCGCAGGGCCTGTGGTGGCAGACGAGGCGTGAGCCGACGTTGTTCGCGTTCACCCGCCCGCGGCCGGGCAACAGCCACGTCCCGCTCACGCTCGACGAGACCGTCGAGCAGATCTGCGCAGGTCCGACGTTCCTCGCCTGGTTCGCCGGCCTCCGCAACGCCGGCGAGGGTCCCGCCGAACGGCGTCCCGAGATCGTCGACGTCGTCGACCTCGTGCCGGAACGGACCGTCGCGGGAGGCGCGCTGTACCGCCTCGTACTGCGCGACGAGGGCAGTTGCGCCCCGTGACCGTGCGTCAGAGGCGGCGGCGCATCGCGATCCGCGGTGCGACATCGATCCCGGACGACCGCTCGGCGGTGCGGATCGCAGCCAGCTCCGGGCCGTGCTCGGCGTCGGTGAGCGGCTCGAAGCCGTATCGCTCGTAGAGCGGGCCGTTCCATGCAACGTCGCGGAACGTGGTGAGCGTCACTGCGTCCAGCCCTTCGCGCGCGGCCCACGCGCAGACCCGTTCGATGAGCTCGCGGCCAATGCCCCGGCCGGCGTGGCTGCGTTGCACGCTGACCTGGTCGAGGTGGCCTTCGCCGTCGACGACCGACGCGCTCGCGTAGGCGACGGGCTGATCGTCGTCGTCGACGGCCACCCACAGCGTCCCGTTCACGAGGTGCTCACGCAGCTGCTCGATCGCTGGCGGATCGGCCTGGGCGATGCTCACCATGCCGACTTCGATGAAGAGCGATCCGGCATCCAGCTCGATGTGCTGGAGGTGAGCGAGGTCGCGCTCCCGGGCGGCGCGCACGGTGGTTGCCATCGCTCGACAGTACGTCGGCGGCGGCGCGGGCGCGAGGGTACGGTGCCCTCATGAACGTCAGCGCCCTGGATCACATCGTGCTCAACGTGGCCGACGTCGAGCGGTCTCTCGCCTGGTACACGGACGTCCTCGGGCTCGCGCCCGTGCGCGTCGAGGAGTGGCGGCGGCAGGCGGTCCCGTTCCCCTCGGTGCGGGTCGACCCTGGCACGATCATCGATCTCATCGCGGCGGAGCGCACCGGCGCCAACATGGACCACCTCTGCTTCGTCGTCGACCGGGAGGATGTCGACGCGGTGAGCGGCGACGACCGTTTCACGATCGTGGACGGACCGGCGCGGCGCTTCGGGGCCCGTGGTGACGGTTGGTCGATCTACGTGCTCGATCCCGACGGGAACACGGTGGAGCTGCGCTCCTACGGGGACGTCCCGGCCGGCTGATCCGCGATCAATCCAGCGATGTCGAGGACGGCTGCGGCGTGGACGGCTGCACTCTCCCTCGACAGCGTCTCGCCGAGCTCCACGATGAACGCGACGCCCGGCAACGTCCGGCGCTGCCATGTCGCCGCGACACCGGTGTAGGTGCCGCCGGTGACCCGCAGCAGTGGAAGGCCCGTGAGCTCCGCGTAGCGGGCCCTGATCAGGCCGTCGAGTCCTTGCCCGGGGGAGACCCGGAACAGGTCCTGGTGGTACCAGACCGTCAACGCCGGCGCGATGTTGCTGACGAAGCCGACCACGGCCGCCGTCTCCGGCTCGCTCGCCGGTCCACTGCCCCCGTACTGCCAGTCGCCCGGCGCGCCGAGCGGCTGCCAGTCGAACGGGAAGTTGCGGTTGAGGTCGACGCCGTTGGCGTTGCCGCGCACGTTGTGGGCCACGCCGTCCGGGTTGATCGACTCGATCAACCAGAGGTCGATCCCCTCCGGGACGTCCAGCTCGCGGAGCTCGTCGACGATCCGGATGCCGGCGTTCTCGTTGCCGTGGATCACACCGATCACGAGGACGACGGTGCCGCCCGGGGTGCCGCGCTCGGTCGCCGTGATCGGGCGCCCTTCGATCGATCGCCCGATCTCGATCTGCCTGACGAACGGCAGCTCCTCCGGAGCAGTCGTCGTGGTGGTCCCCTCGGTCGTCGGCGGAGCGGTGACGGTGGTGGGCGCTGCGGTCGTCGCGGGCACCGCGGTCGTCGCGGCCGTCACGGCGGGCGCCGTCGCGACCGGTGCCGTCGTGACCGGTGCCGAGGCGACCGGCCCGGCGTCGAGCGGCTCGGCCGATCCGGTCGAGCACGACGCCAGCAGCCCGAACACGGCCGCGAAGCACCAGGGCAGGGAGGAAGAGGGCCGCACCTGCCCAGTCTCACGCCGCATCAACCCGACAACAACGATGGCTTGACGACGACCAATGGCCCTACCGGCACACGGGTGGCCGGGTGACGCTGTGGTGGAGACGACGGATCGTCTCGGGAGGAGGTCGTGTCGTGCCCAGCAGGACCGTGATCGAGGAGTTCCTCACGCAGCGCCATCTCGCCTTCGTCGGCGCGTCGCGCGATCCGAAGCAGTTCGCCAATGCCGTCTACCGGCACCTTCGCGAGGGAGGCCGGGAGATGTACCCGGTCCATCCCATCGCCGCCGACATCGAAGGCGACCTCGTGTACGCCCGCCTCGCCGATGTGCCGGATCCGGTCGACGGCGTGGTCGTGATGGTCAAGCCGGACGCAGCCGAGCAGGTCGTCCAAGACGCGATCGCACGTGGCGTGCCACGCGTCTGGCTGCACCGGGGCGTGGGCAACGGAGCCGTGACCGAACGGGCAGTCGAGCTGTGCCGTGAAGCGGGCGTGGCGGTCGTCGACGGTGCCTGCCCGATGATGTTCGCCGAGCCGGTCGGCGCCTTCCACCGGCTGCACCGGCTGATCAGCGGTCGCCGCATCGCAGCCTGACGTTGCGTGTTTAGGCGGTGAGCAGCTGCTCGATGCGGGCGAGCGTCGCCGCCATGGCCTTGTTGGTCTTGCCGCGGGCCGGCCGGACGAGTGCCTTGAACTGCTCGTGCGTGATGTCCCAGCTCTCGCGGACGCGCGTGCCGCCCTCGACCGGATCCAGTTCGTAGCGCCAGATCCGTCCACCGACGAGCTTGCCGAGGAGCGGGATCGGCGGACGCGTCTGCCAGGCGATGCGGCGGTCCTGCTCGAACTCGACGACCTCGCTCACCATCGAGTACGGGATGCCGAGCTTCATCGACATGCCGAACTTCGAGCCGAGCCGCAGTTGCTGCGACCCGTTCTTCGCTTCGCGGACGGTGCCGGACCCGTCGATCTCGTGATGACGGGCGGGATCGGCGAGCAGGGCGAAGATCGCCGAAGCCGGGGCGGGGATGATCCGCTCGACCGTCTCGACGTCGGATGAGGTTGCAGCCATCCCGGCACCGTATCGGCGCCGGTCAGTAGATCGCGTCGCTTCCCGTGCTCGCGAGCGCGCCGTGGGCCAGGTTGAGCTCGTCGGCCATCCGCGTCCGGATCGCGAGCAGGTCGTTCGCGACGGTGATCATCTGGAAGCCCTGCTCGAGCCGGCGTGCCGACAGCGCGCCGCTGGCATGGATGCCAGGGACGACGCCCGCGTTCCGGCACGCGGCTACGATCGCCACGAGGGCCTCGGTGAACTCCGCCCGGTCGTCGTTGTTGCCGGGAGGCAGGCCGAGGCTGACGGACAAGTCGGCGGGTCCGACGTAGATCGCGTCGACGCCCGGCGTCGACAGGATCTCGTCGAGGCGGCCGAGCGCTTCGACGGTCTCGATCATCGGGATCACGGCGACGTTGTCCCGCGCCCAGGCGAAGTAGTCGCTGTGCCGCATGCCGGTCACGCTCGGTCCCCAGCTGCGCGAGCCGGCAGGCGCGTACCGGCACGCGCGCACGACCGCTTCGGCTTCGGCGGCGCTGTTCACCATCGGCACGATGACGCCCTCCGCGCCGGCATCGAGCATCTTGCCGATGATCCCCGGCTCGTTCCACGGCACCCTGACGATCGGCGCGCCGGCACCGAGCGCGATCGCCTGCAGCATGCCGACCGCCGTCTGGTACTCGATCGCGCCGTGTTGGGTGTCGACGCAGACGAAGTCGAACCCCACGCGCGCCGCTGCCTCCGCACTGACGGATGACGGCACCGAGAGCCACCCACCCATCGTCGTCCTGCCGGCCACCCACTGCTCGCGCAACGTCTCCATGAGGTGCGGTCTATCAGGCCGTGCGGGCGGGCACGGTCGACGCCGGCCGGCCCTCGAGCACGGCGATGGCATTGTCGATCGCGTGCGCGAACAGCCGGCGCCGGCCGGCGGCGGTGGAGGACGCGACGTGCGGAGTCACGATCACGTTCGGGTGCTCGAGCAGCGGGTGGCCGGCGGGCAGCGGCTCGGGGACCGTCACGTCGAGCGCCGCGCCGGCGAGGTGGCCGTGGTCGAGCGCCTGCAGCAACGCGTCCTGGTCGACGAGCGTGCCGCGCGCGCAGTTGACCAGGTACGAGCCCGGCTTCATCGCCGCGAGCGCGCGGTCGTCGACGAGGTGGACGGTCTCGGGCAACGCCGGCGCGTGGAGCGACACGACATCGGCCTCCGCGAGCAGTTCGGCCCAGGTCGTCATCATGACCTCAGCGAGCGGCGACGCCGGGAGCAACGGGTCGACCGCAATGACGTTCATGCCGAGCGCGCGCGCCGCGACCGCGACCCGCCGTGCGATTCGCCCGAGCCCGACGAGTCCGAGCGTGCAACCGTCGAGCTCGAGCGCACTCGGCATCAGCGGTGTGCCGAGGCCGGCGCGGGCACGCCCCTGCTGCACCGGCACCTGCTTCGTGATCGCGAGGAGCAGGGCCATCGTGTGCTCGGCGGTCGAGACGGTCGGCGCGTCGGGCGCGTAGCAGACCGTGACCCCGGCGGCCTCGGCTGCATCGAGATCGATGTTGTCGTAGCCGATGCCGCTGCGCGAGATCACCCGCAGGCGCGGTCCGAGCGCGATCGCCTCGGCATCCCAGCGACGCACGACG
The DNA here is from genome assembly GCA_050248955.1 of Acidimicrobiia bacterium. Taxonomy (GTDB): domain Bacteria; phylum Actinomycetota; class Acidimicrobiia; order Acidimicrobiales; family Ilumatobacteraceae; genus JBFWRK01. The sequence continues at coordinate 3,722 of JBFWRK010000004.1, read as the reverse complement.
CCGACGATCACCGCATCGGCGAGCGCGATGTCCGCCTCGTCGGGGCCGACCACGAGCGCTCGACCGTCGATGAGGTCGCGCAGCTCGTCGGGGAAGGGGCGATCGAAGTAGAGCACCGGGAGGCGGTCGTCGGCCACGGCTCGGCACAGTAGTGGCGCGATGGGAGACTCCATGCCGTGCCGCAGTCATTGACACCGATCACGACCGAACTGCTCCAGCAGATGATCCGCAACCAGTGCGTCAACGACGGGACCCCCGAGTCCGGGTACGAGGTGCGCAGCGCCGACCTGCTCGCGACGTTCCTGGAGGGACCGGGCCTCGACCTGCAGCGCTACGAGGCTGCTCCGGGGCGGGTGTCGCTCGTCTCGCGCATCGAGGGATCGGACCCGGGGGCGCCGAGCCTCTGCCTGATGGGGCACACCGACGTCGTGCCGGTGAACGCCGACGGCTGGACGCACGACCCGTTCGCCGGCGAGCTGATCGACGGGGAGGTCTGGGGTCGCGGCGCGGTCGACATGCTGAACCTCACGGCGTCGATGGCGGTTGCGTTCCGACACCTCGCGGACACCGGCTTCCGGCCGCGTGGCGACCTCGTGTTCTTCGCCGTGGCCGATGAGGAATCGGGCTCCCACTACGGGGCGCAGTGGATGGCGGACAACGCTCGCGACGCGATCTACGCCGACTACGTCCTCACGGAGAACGGCGGGCTCCACCTCGGCCCGTCGGAGGCGCCGGCGATCACGGTGAACGTCGCCGAGAAGGGCGTCGCGTGGCGCCGCCTGCGGATCCGCGGTACGCCGGGCCACGGATCGATGCCGTACCGTGCCGACAACGCCCTGGTGAAGGCGGCGGCCGTCATCCAACGGATCACCGACTACCGCCCCGCGCCGCAGCTGCACGAGCTCTGGCGCGAACGCGTCGACACGCTGCCGCTGCCGCCGGAGACCAAGGCGATGCTCCTCGATCCGGCGACCATCGACGACGCGCTCGACGCGATCCCGGGTCGCGGCCTCGCCGCCGTCCACGCCGGCTGCCACACGACCTTCTCGTGCAACGTGCTCGACGGGCAGATGAAGACGAACGTCATCCCGGACACGATCGAGATCGGCGTGGACGTGCGGACGTTGCCCGGCGAAGACGATGCTGCTGTCGCGGCACACCTCCGCGCCGCGCTCGGTGATCTCGCCGACTCGGTGGAGGTCGACATCGTCATGAACGACGCCGCCTCGATGAGCCGGCTCGACACGCCGATGTGGGACGCGCTGCTGCGGGCGGTGAACCGGCCGTTCCCGACCGCTCGCCTCAGTCCGCAGATCGGTGTCGGGTTCACCGATGCCCGCGTGTACCGCGAGCTCGGCGCGGTCGCCTACGGCGCGGGGCTGATGAGCCCGACGATCGACGCCGCCGAGTTCGGTCGCCGGTTCCACGGTCACGACGAGCGCGTCGACGTCGAGTCGCTCGAGCTCACCACGCAGCTCTGGCTCGACGTCGCCCGCGACCTCCTCGGCTAGCGCGTACGCGTACGCGTACGCGCACGCGCACGCGTCACGTCAGCTCGGCGGCGATCAGTCCGAAGAGCTCGTCGTACGTGTCGACCGCCGGGAACTGGGGGAACTCGGCCTTCACGTTCTCGGGCGCGTGGAACAGGAACCCGGCGTCCGCGGCGCACAGCATCGCCGTGTCGTTGTACGAGTCGCCCGCCGATACCACGCGGTAGTTCAGCGCTCGCAACGCCTCGACCGCGTGGCGCTTCTGGTCGGGCATGCGCAGGCGGTAGTCGACGATGCGGTCGTCGGCGACGACGAGGCGGTGGCAGAGCAGCGCCGGCCAGTTGAGCTGGCGCATGAGCGGGCGCCCGAACTGCTCGAACGTGTCCGAGAGGATCAGCACCTGTGTGATCGTGCGCAGCTCGTCGAGGAACTCGAGCGCCCCCTCGAACGGGTTCAGCGTCGCGATCACCGCTTCGACGTCCGACATCTTCAGCCCGTGCTCGTCGAGCAGGGCGAGGCGGCCTTGCATCAGGACGTCGTAGTCGGGTTCGTCGCGGGTCGTCCGGCGCAGGGCGTCGATGCCGGTCCGCTCGGCGACCGCGATCCAGATCTCGGGCACGAGCACGCCTTCGAGGTCGAGGGTGACGACGGATTGCTGCGGCGCATCGAGCGGGCTCATCGCGACCAGTGTTCACGACTCGTCGGCAATGGGCCCAACCGATCTGCGAGTCCTACGATGGCGGTCAGCACGGCTCCCGGGCCCGAGACGACGAGGTGCAGCAATGAAGGTCGGTGCGTTCTTCTTCGGTGGCGTCGAGATGACCGATGCCGGCGCGGGCCTGCCGAACCCCATGGACCGGCGCTACGACAACGCCGCGTGCTGGTCGGCGACGCTGAAGTACATCGATGCGGCTTCCGTTGCCGATCGTCTCGGTTACGACAGCTTCTGGACCACCGAGCACCACTTCCAGTACGAGGGCTACGAGGTCATCCCGAACGGGCTCCTGATCTCCACGTGGATCGCCGCCCGCACCGAACGGGTCCGTCTCGGCGCAATGTTCAACGTGGTGCCGCAGTGGAACCCGTTGCGGCTCGCGGAGGACTTCGCCACGATGCACAACCTGTCCGGCGGCCGGGGGATCCTCGGTGTCGGTCGCGGGACGGTGCCGCGCGAGATCCTCCACCTGAACCCCGACCAGGTCTCGATCGGCTCTGCCGACAACCCCGATCAGGCGGCCGACGACATCCGCAACCGGGAGTGGTTCGAAGAGGCGATGGAGGTCGTGCGCACCGCGCTCACGCAGGAGTCGTTCTCGTTCACCGGCAAGTTCTTCCAGTTCCCCGTGCCGGGCATCCCCGACCGGGGTGCGACCGTCACCGAGCTGACGCTCGTCCCGCGCCCGATCCACCCCTTCGAGATCTGGCAGGCGGTGACGAGCCCGCCGACCGTCGAGTACGTCCCGGTCGTCGACCACGGCGCCGTCTTCTGGAACCAGCACCCGGCATTCATCAAGCGGATGTGGGAGCGCTACGGCGAGTTGCACGAGCAGCACCACGGCAGCGGCCTGGCCCAAGGCGACAAGCGGATGCTCGTCGTCAGCGTGCGCATCGAGGACAGCCACGAAGAGGCGATGCGCACCGCCCGTCCCGGTCACGACGAGTTCTGGAAGTTCCTCGGGCCGTACGGCTGGAGCCGTGGCTACATGGGCCCGGACGGGAAGCCGGCGAAGCCCGGGCTGATCCCCACGCTCGAGGAGTCGATGGAGCAGAAGACCATCCTCGTGGGATCGCCGGAGGAGGTCGCTGCCGGCGTGCAGTCCTTCCGCGACCTGATGGGTGTCGAGAACATCACGATCTTCCCGCACCTCATCGGTGACCCCTACGAGAAGGCCGTCGAGCAGATGGGCCGCTTCGTCACCGACGTGCTGCCGCTTCTCTAGCGAATTTCGGTCCTCCCGATCTGTCAGCCGACCGGCGCCATCCAGAAGATGCACACGCGGGGGAATCTCGGGCGCTCAGTGGACACAGAATTGCGACAGCCGCGACCGACTGGCAGACGGCGGGTCGGAGCGCCGATGCCGGGCACACGGGCTGACGGGACGAGTGCCCGGGATCGGCCATTATGCCGGTGATCCCTGAATCGCTCGTTCCTGGCCGTCAGGCTTCGGAGGCGGGCGGCGAGGAGGATCGTGATGTCTTCTTGGATGCCGCAGCTGGTCGGGCCTGCCCCTG
>JBFWRK010000003.1:363711-388169 GCA_050248955.1 Acidimicrobiia bacterium | reverse complement strand
GAACCCCCGCGTCATGCGACGCCCCGTCGTGCTCCACGGATCACCATCGGCAACCGTAATCGAGCACAGCTGCGGTACGGTCCCGGCCCGTGACCGCCTCGAGCCCGTTCCGGACGATGGAGCTCGCGACACCGGTCTGGGTCCTGGTGGCCGTCGGCGGCGTCGCGCTCGGCGTCGGGATCACGAGCTTCGCGGACATGTCGATCCTCCTCGCGCCGTTCATCGGCTGTGGCCTGCTGCTGCTCGCGCTCCTGCTCTACGACCGCAGGCGGTACCGGAGGGGCACGGTCAACGTGCTGCTCGCACTCGACCGGCCGACGGTCGATCGCATCCTCGCCGACGCGCGCGCGGCCGGGATCGACGTCCGTCTCGGTGTCAGCCGGAAGGACCCCGTCAGGGTCCCCGCTGGCCAGATCGCGGTGCGCTGCCGGCGCTCGGCGGTCGACGAGTTCCTCGCCATCGTCGACCGCCACAGCTCCTGAGCGGTGTCGGTCAGAGGTGCTTGACGGCCTCGCGGGCAGCCACGGCGACAGGGTCCCACAGCGGTGAGAAGGGCGGCGCGTAGCCGAAGTCGAGATCGGCGATGCGTTCGACGTCCATGCCTGCCGTGATCGCGGTCGCGCAGGTGTCGATCCGCTTGGCGGCCCCACGACCGCCGACGATCTGCGCGCCGAGCAGGCGGCCGCTGCCCCGCTCGACGACGAACTTCACGGTGATCGTCGGCGCGTCCGGGAGGTACCCGGCGATCGTCGTCGACTCGATCACGGCGCCGATGACGTCGAACCCGGCCGCTGCCGCTTGCTTCGAGCTGAGCCCGGTCAACCCGATCTCGTGCTCACAGAGCTTCGTCACCGCCGTGCCGAGCACCGGCTGGGAACGGGCGTTCCCGCCGGCGATGTTGATGCCGGCCACGCGCGCGTGCCGGTTCGCGTACGTGCCGAGCGCGATGTGGACCTTCTCACCGCTCACGAGGTGGGTCGTCTCGGCGCAGTCGCCCGCCGCCCAGATCCCGGCGACCGATGTCTCCTGGCGGTCGTCGACGCGGATCGAGTCCTTCACACCCAGCTCGATGCCCGCGTCAGCGGCGAGCTCGGAGTTCGGCGCGACTCCGATGCCGAGGATCACCAGATCGGCCGGCACGTCGCCGGCGTCCGTCCGCACGATGTCCGGCTCGAAGCCGAGCACCTCGGTCCCGAGACGGAGCTCGACACCGTGGCGCTCCATCGCGTCGGCGACGAGCCGGCCGAGCTCCGGATCGAGGAGCGACAGCGGGTAGGGGCTGACATCGATCACGGTGGACGTGCACCCGCGGTGGAGGAAGGCCTCAGCCATCTCCAGCCCGATGTACCCGCCACCGACGACGACCACGCGGCCGGGGTTGCCCTCGGCGTGAGCGAGGAGGTCGGCAGCGTCGTCGAGCGTCTGCACGCCGTGGATGAACGGCAGATCGATGCCCGGTAGTGGCGGCCGGATCGGACGACCGCCCGTTCCGAGCATCAGCTGGTCGAAGCCGAGCGTGTACGTCGACCCGCCGACGTGGTCGCGCACCTCGGCCGTCCTCGCGCCGGTGTCGATGCCGATCGCCTCGTGACGCATGCGCACGTCGACGCCGTTCCGGCGGTGCTGCTCGGGCGAGCGCGCCACCAGCCGCTCGATGCCACCGTCGATGAGGCCACCGACGAGGAACGGGATCCCGCAAGCCGAGTAGCTCGTCCAGTTGCCGCGCTCGAGCGCGACGATCTCCGCATCGGGCTTGCCGCTCCTGATCGGCGAGATCGCCGTCATCCCACCGGCATCGCCCCCGACCACCACGATTCGCTCAGCCATGATCGACACCGTACGGGACACCACCCCCACGACGCTCGACGTCTGACGGGTCGTCAGAAACCACTACGGTGCGGCACATGAGTCCACTCGGCTTCCGCCCCTTCGACGCCGACAACCACTACTACGAAGCCACCGACGCCTTCATCCGCCACATTCCGAAGGAGATGGAGCGCCGGTGCATGCAGTGGGCCGAGATCGGCGGCAAGCAACGGCTCCTCGTCGGCGGCAAGGTGAACAGCTTCATCCCCAACCCGACCTTCGACCCGGTGTCGAAACCGGGCGCGCTCGATCTCTACTTCAGGGGGAAGGTCGCGGGCAGCGACATCCGCGCCATGTTCGGCGAGCTCGACCCGATCCATCCCGCCTACCGCGATCGGGACGCCCGCCTCGCGTTGATGGACGAGCAAGGCCTAGACGGTGCGTTCTTCTTCCCCACGCTGGCGGTCGGCATGGAGGAATCGCTCCGGGGCGACGTTCCCGCCCTCCTCGCCGCGTTCCGCGCGTTCAACCGCTGGCTCGACGAGGACTGGGGCTTCGCGTACCGCGACCGGATCTTCGCCGCGCCGTACATCACGCTCGCCGACCCCGACTGGGCCGTCGCCGAGCTCGAGTGGGCGATCAGCCGCGGCGCCCGCGTCGTCGTCATGCGGACCTCGCCGGTGCCGCAGGTCGGCGGTCGCACCCGCTCCCCCGGCGACACCGTCTACGACCCGTTCTGGTCGCGTGCCGCTGCCGCCGGCGTCGTCGTCGCCTTCCACTCGGGTGATGCCGGGTACGGCCGGTACATCGACGACTGGGAGCCGACCGGCGACTTCAAGGCGTTCCAGTTCTCGCCGCTCCGGGGGATGATGAGCGATCGCGCACCGTTCGACATGTTCGCCGTGCTGACGTGTCACGGCGTCTTCCACCGCCACCCCGCGATCAAGGTCGCGTCGATCGAGGCCGGCGCCGACTGGGTGGCGCCGCTCCTCAAGAAGCTGAAGAAGGCCTACGCGCAGAACCCGCTCGCGTTCCACGGCGATCCGGTCGAGCAACTGCGCGAGCACCTCTGGGTCGCGCCGTTCTACGAGGACGACATCAGAACCCTCGCAGAGGCGATCGGCGTCGACCACGTGCTGTTCGGCTCGGACTTCCCCCACGCCGAAGGGCTCGCCGACCCCCTCGCGTTCGTGAAGGACCTGCACGGGTTCACCGAGGCCGAGGTCAAGCTCGTCATGCGCGACAACGCGCTCGCGCTGCTGAACGACTGAAGGGCTGAAGGGCTGACCGCGATGACGATGCCCACCGACATCGGGATCATCGACTGCATGATCGGGTTCCCCGACCCCGATCCCCGGCGGATCTACGAGTTCTTCCGCGGCAACATCAAGGACTCGGAGAGCCGCGAGACGATGTTCCCGGTCGAGTACCTCTTCAAGGAGAACGTCCCCGGGGCGCTCGAGGGCGACGTCGATCCCGTGGCAGTCACGCTCGGCGAGATGACGAAGTACGGCATCGAGCGCGGGCTCGTCGGCTGCGAGGACCCGGTCAGCCAACGGGCGCTGCGCGAGCACCCCGACCGCTTCATCGCGTCCACCAGCGCGGATGCCAACGACATCCTCGGCACGGTGCGCAAGATCCGCCGGCTCAAGGCAGAGTTCGACATCCGCGCCGTCGGCACCTTCCCGGCCGGCTGCACGCCACAGATCCCGATCAGCGACGCGAAGTGGTATCCGGTCTATGCCACGTGCGCGGAGCTCGGCATCCCGATCTTCGTCTGCGCCGGGATCCCCGGCCCGCGACTGCCGAGCATGTGCCAGCACGTCGAGATGCTCGACATCGTCTGCTACGACTTCCCCGAGCTCACCATCGTCACCCGCCACGGCTGCCAACCGTGGACCGAGCTGATGGTCAAGCTGATGCTGAAGTGGCCGAACCTGCACTACTCGACGAGCGCGTTCGCGCCGAAGCACTACGACCAGCGGATCATCGACTACGCGAACACCCGCGGCGCCGATCGCGTCATCTACGCCGGCTACTTCCCGATGGGCCTGACGTTGCAGCGGATCTTCGACGACATGCCGAACGTGCCGTTCAAGGACGAGGTCTGGCCGCACTTCCTGCGCGACAACGCGATGCGAGTGCTCGGTCTCGACGGCTGACCCGAGGTGCTCGCGGGCTCGTTACGCGCTGAGCGCCGCCGCGTACCGCTCGAGTGCGGCGACGTGCTCCGCCGGCGACGTGAAGCCGTTCATCGATCCACCCCGCCACCGCGCGTTGGTGTCCATCGTCGACACCGCGAGCTCCGTCCCTCCGACGGCCGTCCACGCGTCGCGTTGCTCGATCCAGACATCCGGCCCGAGCGCGTAGTCGATGACCGCCGTGACGGGGAACCCCTCGACCGAGCGCTGTTGCTCGGAGAGGAAACCCTGGAGCTGCTCCCACTGGGCCCGCACCCGCCGCCCGGCTCCGGCGAAGACGAAGCCGTCGCCGAGCCGCGCCGCACGCCGCAGCGCCGCGTCGCTCCCACCCCCGAACCAGATCGGGATGTCCCGGACGGGCAGTGGCAGGAGGCCGGCTCGGTCGATCCGGTGGAAGCTGCCGGAGTAGTCCACGACCGGCTCTCGGAACAGCTTCCGCAGAACATCCACCTGTTCGTCGAGGTACCGGCCGCGCTGCGCGTACGAGAGCCCGAGCGTCTCGTACTCGACGTAGTTCCATCCGGTCCCGAGTCCGAGCACGAGCCGGCCACCGGAGAGCACGTCGACCTCTGCCGCCTGCTTCGCGATGAGCGCCGTCTGGCGCTGCGGGGCGATGAGCACGCCGGTCTGCAACTGGATCGTCGACGTCGACGCGGCGAGGAACCCGAACAGCACGAACGGTTCGTGGAACGCATCGCGCTCGGTGTACGGCCCGCTCAGCGGTGGCTCCCTCCCCTCGTGCACGGCACCGACGACGTGGTCGTAGGTGATGATCGAGGAGAAGCCGAGCGCTTCGGCCGCCTGCGCCCAGTCCCGGATGGCGATCGGATCGTTGCCGATCTCGTTGGTCGGGAAGATCGCGCCGAGCAGCATGGGGTGTTCGTAGCAGGTTCGGACGGAACACGGAAGCGCCGTAGCGTGCCGACCATGATCGTGAGCACTGGAGTCGGCGCCGCCGTCAGGCTGACCTCGTTCAGCCACGGCGCGGGATGCGCCTGCAAGCTCGGGCCATCCGCGCTCGCGCAGGTGATGCGCCACGTCCCCGTCGTCGAGCACGCGAACCTCATCGTCGGGGTCGAACACGGCGACGACGCGCTCGTGTGGCGCCGTCCTGACGGTCGAGCGCTCGTCGCGACGTGCGACTTCTTCGCGCCGATCGTCGACGACGCGCGGACCTGGGGTCGCATCGCAGCGGCCAACGCCGCATCCGACGTCTACGCCATGGGCGGTACGCCGCTGTTCGCGCTCAACCTCGTCAGCTGGCCCGCCGAGATCGACCTCGAGCTCCTCGGCGAGGTGCTCGCCGGCGGGGCGGAGATGGCAGCATCCGGCGGCTGGGTCGTCGCCGGTGGGCACACCATCGACGCGCCCGAGCCGCACTACGGACAGGCTGTCGTCGGCGAGGTCGACCCCGATCGCATCATGACGAACGCGAAGGGACGCGCCGGCGACGTGCTCGTCCTCACCAAGCCGATCGGCACAGGACTCGTGTCGACCGCGCTCAAGCGGGCGACGGCCGCCGAGGCGGAGCCCGGCGCGCCGCTCGCCGGCTACCTCGACGCGGCGGTCGCCTCGATGACGCGATTGAACGACGACGGGGCGCGGATCGCGCTGAGCGTCGGCGCGCAGTGCGGCACCGATGTCACCGGGTTCGGACTCCTCGGACACCTGCACAAGCTCGCCCTGGCCTCCGGAGTGCGGGCCGTGATCGAGCACGAGCGCGTGCCGACGCTGCCGGGCGTTCGTGGGCTGCTCGCCGCCGGCACGGTGCCCGGCGGGACCTTGCGGAACCTCGACTGGGTCATGCCGTCGCTGGACTCCGGCGGCTTCGGTGCCGACGTGCTGCACCTCCTCGCCGATCCGCAGACCTCCGGCGGGTTGGTCTTCGCCTGCCCCGCCGACAGGGCGGGGGACGCGATCTCGATGACCACCGACGCCGGGCTGCAGGCCGCAGTGATCGGTGAGCTGGTCGAGCGCCCATCGGGTCAGGGCGAGGCGCCGGCAACGCTGCTCGTGCGGTGATTCTCAGCTGAAGTTCAGCTCGTTCACGACCACGGCTCAGACGTCGCCGCTTCGATGTCGACGTCCGCCGCCGGCGGATCGGACCCTACGACGTCACCGTCCTGGCCTGGAAGGCTGTGTGCATGCGAGTGCTGGTCGTCGACGACGAGAAGCCGGTGCGAGACGCACTCTCCCGCGCGCTGCGCTCGGAGGGCTACACCGTCGAGCTCGCCGGGTCAGGCGGTGATGCGCTCGGCCTGCTCGCCCAGACGACGATCGACGCCGTGATCCTCGATGTCGGCATGCCGGGACTCGACGGGCTGGAGACGTGCAGGCTGATCAGGGCGAAGGGTGACGCCGTGCCGGTGCTCATGCTGACCGCCCGCTCCGGTGTCTCCGACCGAGTTGCCGGGCTCGACGCCGGCGCCGACGACTACCTCCTGAAGCCGTTCGCGCTCGAGGAGCTCTTCGCTCGCTTGCGGGCACTGCTCCGCCGTCACACGACGACGTCGACGGCGGGCGAGGCAGCGACGCTCACGTTCCTCGACCTCTCGCTCGACCCGATCACCCGCGACGTGGCGCGCGGCGATCACCCGATCCAGCTGACCCGTACGGAGTTCTCGCTGCTCGAGCTCTTCCTGCGCCACCCCCGGCAGGTGATGACCCGCGAGGTGATCTTCGAGCGCGTGTGGGGCTACGACTTCGGCGCCAACTCGAACTCGCTCGAGGTGTACATCGGCTACCTCCGGCGGAAGACCGAGCCGGACGGCGCGCCGCGGCTCATCCACACCGTCCGCGGTGTGGGCTACGTGCTGCGCGAGCCGGCATGACGCTGCGCATCCGGCTCACCCTCGCGGCGACGGTCGCCGCCGCGCTCGCGATCCTCGGGGTGGCCGTGCTCGGCGTGGGCTTCGCCCGCCACGAACTGCGATCGGAGATCGACCACGCGCTCAGCGAGCAGGCCGCAGGCGTGCGCGCGCTGGAGCTCGTTCAGCACGAAGGGAGCGAAGCCGGCGAGACCAGCGGGTCCGGCGGCGACGAGGGTGACCGACCGCTGCCACCCGACCCGCTCGCCGGCGGCGACGGCGACGGCGACGAGCAGCCGCTCGAGGGCGGCATCGCGACGTTCCAGGTGATCGATGCCTCCGGCACGGTCCGGTACCTTCCCCGGTACGTCACCGCGCTGCCGATCGACGAGGGCGACATCGAGGTCGCCACCGGCGTGCGGTCCGAGCGGTTCCGCGACGCGACGATCGCCGGCCGGCACTTCCGGATGGTGACGACATCGTCGCCCGGTGGCTACGCCGTCCAGGTCGCCCGCCCGATCACCGACGTCGACGAGACGCTGCACGGGTTGACGATCGGTTTCACGCTCCTCGCCGTCTCCGGCATCGTGATCGCCGGGCTGCTCGGACTGGTGCTGTCCCGGCGAGCGCTCGCACCTGTCGCCGAGCTCAGCGCGGCAGCAAAGGACGTCGCCGCGACGCAGGATGCAACGCTGCCCGTCCCCGAGACCGGCGGTACCGAGCTCGCGCAGCTCGGCCACAGCATCAACACGATGCTCGCATCGCTCGCAGCGGCGCGCGACCACGAGCGGCGTCTCATCGACGACGCTGCCCACGAGCTGCGAACGCCCCTGACGAGCCTGCGCACCAACATCGAGATGCTGACGAACGAGCGCCAGCTCGACGCCGCCGATCGCGCCGACCTGCTCGCTGACCTGCGGAGCCAGATGGAGGAGTTCTCGACGCTCGTCGGCGACCTCGACGCGCTCGCGCGTGGCGACGGTGACCCGTCGGAGATCGATGACGAACCCGTCGCGCTCGATGCCGTGGTGACGGCGGCCGTGCGCCGTGCCCAGCGGCGAGCAGGCCCGGTCAACCTCGTCACGACCATCGACGAGCCGGCCTCCGTGCGCGGGACGGCAGCGATGCTCGAACGGGCGGTGCTGAACATCTTGGACAACGCGGTCAAGTGGTCGCCGCCAGGTGCCACGGTCGCGGTCACGCTGCAGGGCGCCGAGATCACCGTCACCGACGCCGGCCCCGGCATCGACGAGGGAGATCTCCCGCACGTGTTCGACCGGTTCTGGCGAGCGCCGACGTCGAGGTCGACCCCCGGCTCCGGCTTGGGCCTGGCGATCGTCCGCCAGGTCGTCGACACGCACGGCGGGCGGGTCACCGTCGAGAGCGGAGCGACCGGTGGAACGCGGGTCCACGTGACGTTGCCGCCGATCGAGGGCGTCGAACCCGCCGGAACGACTCGAGGAGCGATCCGATGAACGACTGGCTGTGGTATCTCACCCGAGCCTCCGGGATCGTCGCGACGGTGTTGATGGCCGCCGCGCTCGCCTGGGGGTTCCTCTTCTCGGCCCGCGAGACCGGCAACCGTCTCCGCCCGGCGTGGTGGCTCGACCTGCACAACTGGCTCGGCGGGTTGGCCCTGGTGTTCACGGGTGTCCATCTGCTCGCCGTGTTCGCTGACAGCGACCTCGCGCTCGGACTCGTGGACATCCTCGTGCCGAACTCGGCGACGACGCAGACGGCTGCGATCACCTGGGGCGTCGTCGCGCTCTATCTGCTCGCCGCCGTGGTGTTCACGTCGTGGCCGAAGCGCCGCTTCAAGCGGCCGGTCTGGCGGGCGATCCACCTGCTGTCGGTGCCGGCGACCCTGTTCGCCGGCATCCACGGCTACCAGACCGGCTCGGACGCCACGGCGTTCGGGTTCAGAGCGCTCCTCGTCGTCCTCGCCGGCGCTGCGGTGTACCCCGCCGCGATCCGCCTCTTCGGGCTCGTGTCCAGCAACCGGGCACGCCCGCTGGACACTTAGGTTGTTCTCAGGGATGGCTTGATCGCCTCTTACCCTGGTCGGGCTTACTGTCTCCATGGCACACGCTCTCCACGATCGAACCGGCGGACCGGCCGTCTGGGGTGATCCCCTGGTCGACGAGCGGCTCGCCCGGCTCGCAGCTCGACGCACGCCCACCCCGCCACCCCCGCCCGGCGGGCGGACACCGCCGGCCACAGTCCGGACCGGGGCGGCACCAGGTCGGAAGAAGCGCCGCCACGCGGCGAAGGGCAGCCGAGCCGCGGCGCTCGCGGTCAGCGTCGTGACGACGGGCGGGCTCAGCGCGTACTTCGCCTACGTGGACGGCAGTTCGCCGGTGAGCGCTGGTGGCGTACCGACCAACAGCGCGACGGCGACTGACGCGACACCGACGACCGCGTCCACGATCGCAGCGCCGGCCGCTGCCGCAGCAGGATCGTCCGGCCTCGGATCGGCGAGCGCGAGCGCGGCAGCCACGACGATCGCGACCACCGGCACCGGATCGACCGGACTCGCCGATGGCACGTTCGTCGGTGAGACGGCCACGAACCGGTGGGGCCCGGTGCAGGTCCAGGTGACGGTGTCGAACGGCGAGATCACCGATGTGACCACCCTGCAGTCGCCGGACAGTGAGCGCAAGAGCGTCCAGATCAACGACTACGCGACCCCGATCCTGCGCCAGGAAACGCTGACGGCGCAGAGCGCGGACATCGACACCGTGTCGGGTGCGACCTACACGAGCATCGGCTACGCGCAGTCGCTCCAATCGGCGCTGGACACCGCCCGCGCCCAGGCGGTCGGGTGACCGGGATGACGACCTTCTCCGGCCTCCATCACGTCGAGCACGTGATGGGCATGGCGGTCTCGATCGACGTGCGCGACCACATCGACGCCGGCGCGATCGACGAGATCGTCGCCTGGCTGCACCACGTGGACGAGACGTTCAGCACGTACCGGATCGACAGCCCGATCAGCCGCCTCGGCCTCGGCGAGCTCACGCTCGACGACGTGAGCGACGAGATCTGCGAGGTGCTCCTGCTGTGCGAGGCGCTGCAGGAGGACACCGGCGGTGCGTTCGACGCGCTGGCCGTGCCGGCACCGAACGGCAGCATGCTCGACCCGTCCGGCGTCGTGAAGGGCTGGTCGATCGAGCACGCCGCCGAACTGCTCGTCGCCCGTGGCGCGAGGAACCTGTGCATCAACGCCGGCGGCGACGTCGCCGTGCGCGGTGAGCCGCGACCAGGCGAACCGTGGCGCATCGGCGTCCGCCACCCCGAGCACGCGGATCTCAGCGCCGCGGTGCTGCGTGCCTCCGGTCGGCTCGCCGTGGCGACGTCGGCGACGTACGAGCGCGGCGCCCACATCATCGATCCCGCGACGGGCGAGGCGACGGCCGAGGTCGCCAGTGTCACGATCGTCGGACCCGATCTGACCTTTGCCGATGCCTACGCGACAGCGGTGTTCGTGATGGGGATCGACGGCCTCACGTGGCTCCACACGAAGCATCCGGACTACGGCGGGCTCGTGATCACCCACGACGGCGAGACGCTCTCCACACCCGTGCTCGACCGCTACCGCTGAACGCCCGGCCGCTCGGTCCGTAGCCTTCGGACGATGAGCCCTCCGCGACACCGGGACGTCGCCATCGTGGGCGGTGGTCCGGGCGGGCTCATGGCGGCCGAGGTCCTCGCTCGAGCGGGGGCGACGGTCACGGTGTACGAGCGGATGCCGTCCGTGGGGCGCAAGCTGCTGCTGGCCGGTCGCGGCGGGTTGAACCTCACGCACTCCGAACCGCTCGACCGCCTGCTCGACCGCTACGGCACCGCGCGTGAGCGGCTGGAGCCGGCGCTGCGCGCCTTCCCACCCACCTCGTTGCGGGCGTGGTCGGCGGCACTGGGGCAGCAGACCTTCGTCGGGTCGAGCGGTCGGGTGTTCCCGGAGGCATTCAGAGCAACACCACTGTTGAGGGCCTGGCTCGCACGCCTGCATCAGCTCGGCGTGTCGATCCTGCTGCGCCATACATGGCAGGGCTGGGATGCGAGCGGTGCGCTGCGCTTCACGGATCCCATGGGCCAGGACCTGACGGTGCGTCCAGACGCGACCGTGCTCGCGCTCGGCGGTGCGAGCTGGCCGCGGGTCGGGGCCGACGGCGCGTGGGTCGCACCACTGTCGGACGCCGGCGTGCCGGTCACCCCGCTGCGCGCTGCGAACTGCGGGTTCACCGCGGCGTGGAGCGACGCGTTCCGCGAGCGCTTCGCCGGCGAGCCGCTCAAGAACGTGCGTCTCTCGTTCGACCATGTGTCGGTCCGGGGCGAGGCCGTGATCACGCGGCACGGCATCGAGGGTGGGGTCGTCTACGCGTTGTCGGCCGTGCTGCGCGACGCGATCGAAGAGCACGGGACCGCCGTCGTGAGCGTCGACCTCCATCCCGACCTCACGGTCGCCGAGCTCGAGCGCCGACTCCACCGCAGGCGGCCGAGCGATTCGGCCGCGACGTTCGTCCGCCGAGCCACCGGTCTCCCGCCCGTCGCGGTGGCGATGCTGCGCGAGGCCTGCGACGGCGCGTTGCCGACCGAGCCCGAACGTCTCGCCGCGCTGATCAAGGACGTCCCCGTGCGACTCGTCGCGGCGCAGCCCTTGGCACGGGCGATCTCGACCGCGGGAGGTGTCGCGCTGTCCGGTGTCGACGAGCGGTTCATGCTGCGCGCTCGGCCAGGCGTCTTCGTCGTCGGCGAGATGCTCGACTGGGAGGCGCCGACGGGCGGGTACCTCCTGCAAGCGACGTTCAGCACCGCCGTCGCGGCTGCGAACGGCGTCCTCGCGTGGTGGTCCGAACAAGCCTGATCCGACAGCTGCCGGAGTGCGCCGATCCGCCGTACCGTTGAAGCATGAGTGCACCCGGACCCGTTCCGCTCTCGGTCCTCGACCTCTCGATCCTCAACGAAGGCGGCTCGAGCGCCGACGCCCTGCAGGCGACGACGGTGCTCGCCCAGCGGGCCGACGATCTCGGCTACCGGCGGTTCTGGGTCGCAGAGCACCACAACATGCCGAGCGTGGCCTGCACGGCGCCGCCCGTGCTGATCGCCCACTTGGCCGCGCGCACGGCACGCATCCGGGTGGGTTCGGGCGGCGTGATGTTGCCGAACCACGCACCACTCGTGGTCGCCGAGCAGTTCGCCATGCTCGAGGCGCTCCATCCAGGCCGCATCGATCTCGGGATCGGCCGGGCGCCGGGCACCGATCAGTCGACCGCAGCAGCGCTGCGTCGCTCACCCGATGCACTCGGCGCCGAGGACTTCCCGCGTCACCTCATCGACCTCATGGGGTTGCTCGGCGACGTGCGCGCCACCGAGGGCCTGTGGACGAGGTTCGACGCCACACCCGTGGCAACCAGTTCGCCGGACATCTACCTGCTCGGATCGAGCGGTTACAGCGCGCAGCTCGCGGGCTACCTCGGCCTGCCGTTCGCGTTCGCTCATCACTTCGACATGGGCGGGACGTTGCAGGCCGTCGAGCTCTACCAGCAGCACTTCGAGCCGTCGCCGGTGCTGGACGCGCCCTACATGATCGTCACCGCGAACGTGTTCGCCGCGTCGACGGCCGACGAGGCGGAGTGGCACGGGATGTCGAGCCGGCTCACGGCGCTCGGACGACGCACCGGCCGCTTCACGCCGCTGCCGTCGGCGGCCGCCGCGGCAGCACATCCCGATCTCCCGGAGGCGCAGCGGTTGCCCACGAACCGGATCGTCGGCGAGGTCACCGATGTCGTCACGCGGTTGCGCGACCTCGCGGTGCGCACCGCCGCGAACGAGCTGATGGTGACCGCCGTCGCGTTCGATCTCTCGGCCCGGGTGCGAAGCCTCGAGCTCCTCGCCGAGCACTGGCCGCTCGAACCCGTCGACGAGCACGAACACGAGATCGTCCTCCCGGCGGGCGGCGATCAGCCTCGAGAGTGACCTGTCGACGCACCGCGGCTGACACACTGAAGCTGTGCCGACGATCGTCGAGACCCAGTCACTGGTGATGCAGTTCCCCAGCACCCGCGCGCTCGACGGGCTCGATCTCGCCGTGCCGTCCGGCGTCACCGGTCTCGTCGGAGCGAACGGAGCGGGCAAGACCACGCTCATCTCGATGATCCTCGGCCTCCTGCGACCGAGCGCAGGGACCATCCGTGTGCTCGGTCTCGACCCCGCGCACGACGGACCGGAGCTCCGAGCCCAGATCGGCTACGGCCCGGAACGCAACGTGTTGCCGGACGACATGCGTGCGTACGACTTCGTCCGCCATCTCGCCGAGGTCAAGGGGCTGCCACGGGACGAGGCACGGACCCGTGCCAGCGACTCGCTCTACCTCGTCGGCCTCGGCGAGGAGCGGTTCCGCGCCCTCGGCACGATGTCGACCGGCCAGCGGCAGCGGGTGAAGCTCGCCCAGGCGATCGCGGCTGATCCCCGGCTCATCGTGCTCGACGAACCGACCGACGGGCTCGACCCCGTGCAGCGTGAGGAGATGCTCAACCTCATCGTGCAGATCCACCGCGACTTCGGCATCGACGTCATGCTCTCGTCGCACGTGCTCGAAGAGGTGGAGCGTGTCTGCGACCACGTCGTGGCGCTCGACAGCGGCCGGCTGGTCGCACAGGGCTCGATGGTCGAGCTCGCCGGCACCTCCGGCGGCGTGGAGCTCGAACTCGTCGAGATCGACGACGTGCCCGATTCGATCCACCGCGTCGCGTTGCACCTCGAGCACTCGGGCGCCTCCGTACGCCGCGACGGCACCGTCCTCGTCGTGACCGGTCTCCCGGACGACGAGTTGCTCGACGTCGCGTGCGCGGCAGTCGCCTCAGTCGGCGCGCGGTTGCGACGGCTCGGAACCCGCCGCCGCTCGCTGGACGACATCTTCTCGGCGGCGTCGGCATGAGCGTCCCCGGTCGCGGCGACGCCCGGATCGTCGAGCGCGGCTTCGCCCGGTACGACGGCGAACGATCGGGCGTTGCCGGCGCGATCCGGAGCGTTTCGTGGCAGAGCGTGCGTGCCACGCTCGGCCTCGGCCGCCTCGCTCGCTACAAGCTGTTCCCGTTGCTCTCCGTCGCGATCGCGTACGTGCCCGCGATCGTCTTCGTCGGCGCCGCCGTCCTCATCCCGGACGACATCCTCGAGCCGGGCGAGATCGCCGACTATGCCGGGTACTACGGCTTCATCACCGCCGCGATCGTGCTCTTCGCGGCGCTCGTCGCGCCGGAGGTCCTCGTCGGCGATCGCCGCAACGGGATGCTCGCGCTGTACCTCTCGACGCCGCTGCACCGCGGCACCTATCTCGCGGCGAAGTCGATCGCGGTGGTCGGCACGCTCGGGCTCGTGACCCTGGGGCCGCCGCTCCTCGTCCTGCTCGGCTACACGTTCGAAGGAAGCGGTCCGGACGGGCTCGGCAGCTGGCTGCTCGTCCTGCTTCGCATCGTGGTGTCCGGCTTCGCGGTGTCGGCTGCCCTGTCGGCGATCTCGATGGCCGTCTCGTGTCTCACCGATCGTCGCGCGTTCGCCGCAACCACCGTCGTGCTGCTCGTGCTCGCGACACCGATCCTGGCGTCGGCGCTCGTCGAAGCCGCCGACCTGTGTCCGTACTGGCGACTCATCGACGTGTTCTCGACACCGTTCGAGCTCGTCTACCGCGTGTTCGGACAGCCCGGTAACTTCCCGGAGCTGAGCACGTTGAGCGTCGTGGCGGTGAACGTCGGCTGGACCGTCGGCGGCCTGGCTGTCGTCGGATGGCGCTACCGGACCCTGGTGATCGCGAGATGACGACGCCGTTCCCGCCTCCAGTGCCGTTCGCTGCTCCCGCGGCGCCACCCGAAGCCGGTGCTCCGCTCGACGACCCGTCGGCGATGATCGCCGTGCAGGAGGTGTCGAAGTTCTTCGGCAACGTCGTCGCTGTCTCCGACGTGAGCTTCGCGGTGGGTGCAGGTGTCACCGCGTTGCTCGGGCCGAACGGTGCCGGCAAGTCGACCTTGTTCAGGATGCTCTGCGGCCTCACGCCGGCCTCGAAGGGTGCGTTGCGAGTGCTCGGCCTCGACCCCCGGGTCGACCGAGACGTGCGCGGCCGCATCGGGCTCGTCCCACAGCAGGACGCGCTGTTCGACCACCTGAGCGCAGGTGCGTTCGTTGCGTTCGCGGCGGCCTCCCACGGCATGGAGGCGCCCCGCGAGATCGCGCAGGCGGCGCTCGCCGCCGTCGAGCTCGATGACGACGACAGCAAGCCGATCGGCGCGTACTCGAAGGGCATGCGCCAGCGGGTCAAGGTCGCCGCCGCCCTCGTCAACGACCCCGAGGTGCTGATCCTCGACGAGCCACTGACGGGTCTCGACCCGGTGCAGCGCCGGCGGATGATCGCGCTGTTCCACCGGCTCGGGGACGACGGCCGGTGCGTGCTCGTGTCGAGCCACGTGCTCGACGAAGTCGCGCGGCTCGGGTCGCGCGTGCTCGTGATCGCGCAGGGTCGGCTCGTCGCCACGGGCGACTACCGGGATCTCCGCGAGCTGATGGACGACCGTCCGCACCGCATCCGCATCGGCGCCGACGACCCGCGACGGCTCGCCACCGCCCTCGTCGCCGACGGGCTCGTGGTCGGGCTCAGCCTCGGCACCACGCACGTGCTGGCGGACACGCTCGATGCCGACGCGGTCGGTCGCCGCCTCGCACCCCTCGCCCGCGGCCTCGGCGTCCGCCTCACCGAGGTCACGCCGCTCGACGACGACCTCGAGTCGGTGTTCCGCTACCTCGTGGAGAAGCGATGACCGACCCCACGATCGCCACTGCGTCGCCTGCCGAGCGACGGCCGGGACGCCATGTCAGCCCAGGCGCGGGCGTTGCTCTCGTGTACCGGATCGTGATCCGCCAGCTCGTCAGTCGCGGTCGCCTCCTCGCGCTCGGCCTGATGTCGCTGCTCGCGCCGATCGCCGGGTTCGCGATCGGCGCGTCGGACACGGCCTCCACCGAGGACGCCGTCAGGCTGATCGCCGGCCTCGGCTTCGCGGTGGTGATACCCGTCGTCGCGCTCGTCTTCGGCACCGCGGCGATCGGCGACCTCCGCGACGACAAGACGCTCGTCTACCTGTGGCTCAGGCCGCTCGACCGCTGGCCCGTCGTCGTCGGGGCGGCGCTTGCGGCACTCACGATCGTCGCCCCGCTGACGCTCGTGCCAGTCGTTGCCGCGGCGGCGCTCACCGGTGTGGGCAGCGGCATCGTGTCGGGGACGCTGGTCGCCGGCGCCGTCGGTGCCGTCGCCTACGTCGCGGTGTTCACGCTGTTCGGCGTCGCGCTCCGCCGCGCGACGGTGTGGGGACTCGCCTACATCCTGATCTGGGAGGGCTTCATCGCCCAGGGCGGGGCGGGCGTCGCCCGCTTCGCGCTGCGCAAGTACACCCGGTCGATCCTCGTCGAGCGCACTGGCGTGGAGCTCGATCTCGCCGACTTCTCCCTGGTCACCGGCATCGTCGTCCCGCTCGTGGTCGCCGTCGCGGCGGTGGTCCTGGCGTCGGTCCGGCTGAGCCGGCTCGACGTCGACTGAGCGTCGCTCGCGACCACACGTGCCCGTGGTCGCCACGTTTGCTCAACTCGAGGGAGCACCGTCGCGGCACTCGTCGATCGCGCGCAGTGCTGCTCGGCGGACGTCCTCCACGGGCATCGTCGCATCGAGGTCGACTACGCCGAAGCGCGCACCGTCGAAGCGCAGCGCGGCGATGATCTCTCGTCGCCGGCGGAGGTCCAGAGGGTCGTGCTCCGGACGCCGGCGCTCGGCATGCAGTTGATCGACGACGAGCCGGAGGACGAGGTCGGGTGGCTGGCGTTCGGCGAGGTGATACGCCCGCGCCTCCCACCCCGCGATCGCGCGACGCATGCCGCTGCGGCGGAGCGTCCACGCGTGCAACAGCGGCCCGTCCATCAGTCCGCCCACCTGTGCTTGTGGGAACCGGTCGCACAGCACGAGACGCCCCCTGCGCCGGGCTCGGTTCACCGCGCGCAACTTCGCCCGCTTCTCCCACGCCAGGGTCAGGGCCCACACGACGCGCGCGCCGGCGACGAGCGGAGGGCGTCGCGACGTATCCGCCTCGGCAACATCGCGGGACCTCGGCGGAGCAGCGTTCGTCGCCCTCGGCGACGGGAGCAGCCGGCGGGCCTGGACCAACGGCCATCGCAGCCACGACGACGTGCCGTCGCCGCTGCCGAAGTAGACGTCGTCGACCGGTCCGAGCGAGCGCAGCTGGGCCGACAGGTCGCGGCAGAGCGTCGACTTGCCCGAGCCGTCCGAACCGATGATCGCCACCACCAGACCTGCATCCGGTCGCGGCGAGATCATCGGGGTCCCACCCCCACCGCCGTTGAACACGTTGCACAGCATGGCGCACGATGGTGCACACAGCAAGCGCTTTGCGGGCACGCTCCGTGGCCGCTTCTCGTTCACAATGTCACGAGAACACCACGGAGCGTGACCTCATTCGTTTTGCTCGAGTCTGCCTGTTCTCGACTGGACTGCCGTGTTTCACGGCGATGTCGAGATCGTACCGGGACGACGAATTGGCCGTCATGGTCGCTGTTTGAGGATTTCACTGTGATGGTGGACGTCGCATCACTGCGGAAGGTTTGTAGGTCGGATGACCTAATTCGCACCGCGCATGACAACCTCTCTCTATCACCGGGCGTGGTCATGCTCTAAGGTGAACATCTGGCGGCCGTCAAGTAGCGGCTGCATGAATGCAAGGGGCGAAAGGGGCGGCGCGGGGCGACTGGGCGTGGCGGATGGGCACCGGGCAGGCGCTCATTCTCGATCTTCACGGCGGCGGACGACGATGCTTCCGGCGGATCGCGGGTGGGGGTTGCGCGCGGCCCGTTTGCGCATCGAGACCTTGACCTCCGTGTCACGATCGTCGGAAGGGATCGGACATGGTCGCTGAGATGGCAAGGCCGGATCTGGGCAGATCCGCGCCGGTGCACCCTGCGTTGTGGGACGAGAGCGTCGAACCGCCGCGACTGTCGTGCGTGAGCACTCGCGCCGGCGACTCGGCGCGCCAGCGCAGCCTGCGCGAGCTGATCTCGACCCCAGCAGCCGTGGCTGTTGTGAACGGATCGACCGCGCGGGTGCCGGTCGACGTTCCGATCCCGATCAACCCCTACGTCGTCGCTGCGCACTCCCGCCTCGCCGACGTGCTCACCGTGGTTGCACCGCGCGCGGCGTTCCCGGTCGAGACCGAGCCCCGCTCGCGCAACAGGCTCGTCTCGTGGTTGCTCGACGATCGGACCTCGCTGGCGAGGGACGCCGACGACGTGGCGAACCGGTTCCTCGCCGCCGGCGTGCCCGCGCAGATCCTCGATCCAGTGCACCGCGCGGACGGAGTGCCGATCCATGACGCAACGTGGCTCCGCGAGCGTGCCGCTGCACCATGGGACCTCCCGCTCGACCGCCGGTGGGTGCTCCACCTCTGCACGATCAGAAACCGGCGCGATGCGTTCGAGATCGCGGCCACGCTGAGGCGCGAACTGCACCACGCCGACGCGGGTCCGCGACCCCTGCTCGTCGTCGTCGGCGCCGGCACTGGGAAGTCAACGCTCGCACGTCTCGTCGCGCGTCACGGCACGAGCGCCGACGTCGCGCTCCTCGGCGACATCGCCGACCCGAGCTGGCTGATCGCCGCGTCGGACGCGGTCGTCCTCCTGGGGGAGCACGGTGCTGAGGACGCGCTCGGTGCAACCGCCCGGAGCCATCCGGTCTTCGGGTCGACCAAGGTCGCACCACGCCTTCGCCGTCGGACCGTCATCCTCGGGTCCGGTGATCGGGCGCGGGAGCTCGCCGCCGTGCTCGCCGACCGTCGGAGCTCCAACGACGTGATCGGGTTCCTCACCCACGATCGCGATCGCGTCGAGCCGTCGCTGGCGGGCGGCCCGCTCCTGGGCACGTTCAGCGATCTCTTCCACGTCGTCGAGAAGGAACAGATCCAGGCGATCGCCGTAGCGCTCGACGAGCACGATCGGACGCTACCGACGGAGGCGCTGTTCGATCTGAAGACGACCGGTGTGGAGGTCGTCGAGGGCATGCACCTCCTCGAGCAGGTCTCGGGCCGCATCCACATCGACGAGATCACGCCCTACCGGGTGATCTTCTCGGACGGCTTCCGCCGCCCTCGCGTCGTCGTCGCGCTGAAGCGGGCGAGCGATGCCGGCATCGCTGCGGTCGGTCTCGTCGTCATGGCGCCGGTGCTGGCCCTGCTCGGCCTGCTCGTCCGGCTCGACTCGCCCGGACCGATCATCTACCGGCAGCTCCGGATCGGCCTCAACGGGCGGCCCTTCTCGATCTGGAAGTTCCGCTCGATGCGTGCCGACGCCGAGTGCGTCCACTCGCCGGTGTGGGCCTCCGAGGCGGACCCCCGCATCACCCGCATCGGGCGTTGGATGCGCACGTGGCGACTCGACGAGCTGCCGCAACTGGTCAACGTCCTGCGTGGCGAGATGAGCCTCGTCGGTCCGCGTCCCGAGCGCCCGACGTTCGTCCAGGACCTGCGCGCGGACATCGCCTACTACGACCTGCGCCACACGGTCCGTCCCGGCATCACCGGGTGGGCACAGGTGCGGTTCCCCTACGCGGCATCGAAGGAAGAGTCGTACCAGAAGTTGCAGTACGACCTGTACTACGTGAAGCACATGAGCCTCCGCCTCGATGCTCGGATCGCTGCCGAAACGCTCCGGGTGATGACCAGGGGGGAGGGCGCGCGATGACGGTGCGCGCGGTACCGGACCTCCCGATCCACTGTCTCTCGTTCGATGTCGAAGAGCACTTCCAGGTCTCTGCGTTCGACTCGGTCGCCCGCAGGCACCGCTGGGACGACTTCGAGAGCCGGGTCGAGCCGAACACGGACAAGATCCTCCAGCTGCTCTCGGACACCAATCAGCACGCGACGTTCTTCATCCTCGGATGGATCGCCGAACGACATCCACGGCTCGTGCTCCGGATCCTCGACGCGGGCCACGAGGTGGCATCGCACGGCTACGGCCACGAGCTCGTGACCACGCTGACACGGGACCAGTTCCGCGCCGACGTCCGACGGGCGCGGGCGATCCTCGAGAGCATCATCGGCCAGCGCGTCTACGGCTACCGCGCGCCCAGCTTCACCATCGTGAAGGACACGTCCTGGGCGCACGAGATCCTCGTCGAGGAGGGCTACGCCTACGACTCGAGCGTCTTCCCGATCGTCCACGACGTCTACGGGATGCGGGGGGCGAACCCCGACCCCCACCAGATCGACACACCGGCAGGCCCGATCTGGGAGCTCCCTCCCGCGACGACCGTCTTCGCCCGCGTCCGGATCCCCGTCGGTGGCGGCGGCTACTTCCGCCTCTGTCCGTACTCGGTCTTCCGCCGGTTGTTGAAAGGCGTCGAGGTGTCCGGGCGCCAGCTCATGCTGTACTTCCACCCCTGGGAGCTCGACCCCGGGCAACCGCGGATGCGCGGGTCCCGCCTCTCCCAGTTCCGCCACTACGTGAACCTCGACAAGGTCGAGCCACGGCTCGAGCGGTTGATGACCGACTTCCGGTTCGGATCCGTTCGCCACGTCGTACCCCACGCCGCGGCGAGCTAGCGACATGGTCGACGAGGGATCCGGGGAGACATCGGTCCTGGGAGCGGCGAGCGATCGCGGCGATCGCATCAAGGTGCTGCACCTCATCACCCACCTCGGGTTCGGCGGCGGGACCGACAACACCCTCGCGACCGTCGAAGGGCTGCGGCGCGAGCGGTACGAGGTCCATCTCGGCTCGGGCGACGAGCACGAGGACAAGATCGATGAAGGCCGGGGCGTCGCGGACGCATTGTTCCTGTTCCCGCGGCTGCGTCGCGCGCCGCGCCCGATCGACGACCTCCTCCTGCTCCGACAGCTCACTCGCTTCCTGCGCGAGCAGCGTTACGACGTGGTGCACACCCACAACGCCAAAGCGGGTGTCATCGGGCGGCTTGCCGCGAAGCGCGCCGATGCGCCGGTGATCCTGCACACCATGCACCTGCTGTCCTGGCAGGATGCGGGCGGGCGCCCGACCGGTAGGCGCCAGCGACTCACCAACCTGGTCACGTCCCGGCTCTACTTGTTCCTCGAGCGGCTCGCCGCCAACCGCAGCGACATGATCGTGACGGTGTGCGATCAGAACCGGGCCGAGGTGCTGCGGTCGAAGATCGCGCCGCCCGAACGAGTCGTCACGGTCTACAGCGGCATCGACTACTCGCGCTTCGACGTCGAGTCCGACCGAACCTCGAAGTGTGACGAGCTCGCCCTCGATCCCGACCGACCGATCGTCGCGATGATCGGCCGACTCTCGCCCCAGAAAGCGCCGCTCGACTTCGTCGCGGCCGCCCGGCTCGTGCTCGCCCAGCGTCCCGACGCGCAGTTCCTGATGATCGGCGACGGCCCGCTCGCCGACGACGTGGCGGGGGCGATCGCCGACGAACCGCGCATCCGTGCGCTCGGTCATCGTGACGACGTTCCCGAGATCCTCCCGTTCCTCGACGTGTTCGTGCTGTCCTCCCTGTGGGAGGGGCTCGGAAGGGCGCTGACCGAAGCGATGGTGCTCGGCGTCCCGGTCGCGGTGACCGCGGTGAACGGGATGCCGGAACTGGTGACGCACCGCGAGACCGGCATGCTGTCGCCACCGTTCGATCCGGCCGCCCAGGCCGAGAACATCCTGTGGCTCCTCGAGCACCCGGCCGAAGCCAGGCAGTTGGGCAGCCAGGGGCGGGAGCGGGTGCTTCCGCAGTTCAGTGCCGGGCAGATGGTCGACCGGCTCGATGCGCTGTACGAGTCGCTCGTCGCGGCTCGACGAACCGGCGAACGCGTCGCACCGAGGTCGGCGCTCCCGAACGATCACACCGCCGCGCGGCACTGAGTGCTGCGCCGGCGGGACCCGCCCCGCCGGCGCAACACGACCTATGGGATCGTGTACTCGATGTGGAGGACGGGGGCGCCGCCGAAGTTGAATGCCCTGGCGGTGCGGGTGCCCGTACCGGCGATCGTCACCGCGATCGCGTTGCCGGACGCCCACCCTGCCTGGCCGACGATCTCCTGCACGATCCCCGACAGGTTCGGTGTGCGCTGCGCGACCCCGGCAGCACCGACCGCTGTCCATGCCGGCGGTGACCACGCCACCGTCGCCAGCGTGTCCGGGCGTGCTGTCACGTTCGCGGTCGCCGTCGTGTACGTCGGCGGGTTCGGCGACAGCTCACCGCGCACCGTCAACGACGCCGCCGGCGCCGTCGCTTTCGCTTCGTCGACCGTGAACTGCACGTAGGCGTTCGTGATCACCGCACCCACCGGGATCGCCATCCCGACGAACCGCAACCCGACCGTCTGCACCAACGTCTTGTCGACAGCGAGCTCGAGATCGCTGCTCGTCAGATCGACCGCACCGTTCGGGTTGTTCTCCTCGGCATCATCGGACACCGCCGAGATCGACACGTCCAACGTCGAGGAGCCACCCGGTGCGCTCACCGTGATCTGGATGTCGTCCGTCGAGGACAACAGCGAGTCCGATCCGGTCAACCGCAACACGTACACACCGGCGGCAGAGAACGACGCGCTGGTCGACAACGACGACGCGTTGCCGAACGTCGTCGTCCCCGGACCGGACACCTGCGACCAGGTCACCGTGACTGTCGCCGGCGGCGCCGGCAACCCGTCATCCGATGCCGAACCGACCAACGCAGCGGACGCCGGCAACGTCACCGACTGATCGACACCAGCATTCACCACTGGCGCCTGATTCGTCGGAGCTGCGCCGACCGTGACCTGGATGTCATCCGTCGACGACAGGGCGGAGTCCGACGCCGTCAACCGCAACACGTACACCCCGGCGGCAGAGAACGACGCGCTGGTCGACAACGACGACGCGTTCCCGAACGTCGTCGTCCCCGGACCGGACACCTGCGACCACGTCACCGTCACCGTCGCCGGCGGCGCCGGCAACCCATCATCCGACGCACTCCCGACCAACGCAGCAGACGCCGGCAACGTCACCGACTGATCCACACCAGCATTCACCACCGGCGCCTGATTCGTCCCTGGCTCGCTCACCGTGACCTGGATGTCATCCGTCGACGACAACAGCGAGTCCGATCCGGTCAACCGCAACACGTACACCCCGGCCACGGAGAACGACGCGCTGGTCGACAACGACGACGCATCACCGAACGTCGTCGTCCCCGGACCCGACACCTGCGACCAGGTCACGGTGACCGTCGCCGGCGGCGCCGGCAACCCGTCATCCGATGCCGAACCGACCAACGCAGCGGACGCCGGCAACGTCACCGACTGATCGACACCGGCGTTCACCACCGGCGCCTGATTCGTCGGACCACCGCCACCGCCACCCGAGTACTCGATGTGGAGGACGGGGGCGCCGCCGAAGTTGAATGCCCTGGCGGTGCGGGTGCCCGTACCGGCGATCGTCACCGCGATCGCGTTGCCGGACGCCCACCCTCCCTGACCGATGATCTCCTGCACGATCCCCGACAGGTTCGGCGTGCGCTGCGCAACCCCAGCGGCCCCGACCGGTGTCCACGCCGGTGGTGACCACGCCACCGATGCCAGCGTGTCCGGGCGTGATGTCACGTTCGCGGTCGCCGTCGTGTACGTCGGCGGGTTCGGCGACAGCTCACCGCGCACCGTCAACGACACCGCCGCCGACTTCGCCTCGTCCACTGTGAACTGCACGTAGGCGTTCGTGATCACCGCACCCACTGGGATCGCCATCCCGACGAACCGCAACCCGACCGTCTGCACCAACGTCTTGTCGACAGCGAGCTCGAGATCACTGCTCGTCAGATCGACCACACCGTTCGGATTGTTCTCCTCGGCATCATCGGACACCGCCGAGATCGACACGTCCAACGTCGAGGACCCACCCGGTGCGCTCACCGTGATCTGGATGTCGTCCGTCGACGACAGCACCGAGTCCGACGCCGTCAACCGCAACACGTAGACCCCGGCCACCGAGAACGCCGCTGACGTCGACAACGACGACGCATCACCGAACGTCGTCGTCCCCGGACCCGACACCTGCGACCACGTCGTCGTCACCGTCGCCGGTGGCGCCGGCAACCCGTCATCGGTGGCCGAACCGACCAACGCAGCGGACGCCGGCAACGTCACCGACTGATCGACACCGGCGTTCACCACCGGCGCCTGGTTCCCCGGCGCCGCCGGGTTCACCGTGATCTGGATGTCGTCCGTCGACGACAGCACCGAGTCCGACGCGGTCAACCGGAGCACGTAGACCCCGGCCACCGAGAACGCCGCTGACGTCGACAACGACGACGCATCACCGAACGTCGTCGTCCCCGGACCCGACACCTGCGACCACGTCGTCGTCACCGTCGCCGGTGGCGCCGGCAGCCCATCATCGGTGGCCGAACCGGCCAACGCCGCAGGCGTCGGCAACGTCACCGACTGATCCACACCGGCGTTCACCCCTGGCGCCTGGTTCCCCGGCGCCGCCGGGTTCACCGTGATCTGGATGTCGTCCGTCGACGACAGCACCGAGTCCGACGCGGTCAACCGGAGCACGTAGACCCCGGCCACCGAGAACGCCGCTGACGTCG
>JBFWRK010000003.1:0-363611 GCA_050248955.1 Acidimicrobiia bacterium | reverse complement strand
GGCGCCTGGTTCCCCGGCGCCGCCGGGTTCACCGTGATCTGGATGTCGTCCGTCGACGACAGCACCGAGTCCGACGCGGTCAACCGGAGCACGTAGACCCCGGCCACCGAGAACGCCGCTGACGTCGACAACGACGACGCATCACCGAACGTCGTCGTCCCCGGACCCGACACCTGCGACCACGTCGTCGTCACCGTCGCCGGTGGCGCCGGCAGCCCATCATCCGTGGCCGAACCGGCCAACGCCGCAGGCGTCGGCAACGTCACCGACTGATCCACACCAGCGTTGACCACCGGCGCCTGGTTCCCTGGCGGCGCCGCACCGACCGTGACCTGGACGTCGTCGCTCGCGGACAGGGCGGAGTCCGACGCCGTCAACCGGAGCACGTACACCCCGGCCTCGGAGAACGACGCCGACGTCGACAACGCCGACGCATCACCGAACGTCGTCGTCCCCGGACCCGACACCTGCGACCACGTCGTCGTCACCGTCGCCGGTGGCGCCGGCAACCCATCATCCGTGGCCGAACCGGCCAACGCAGCAGACGACGGCAACGTCACCGACTGATCCACACCCGCGTTCACCACCGGCGCCTGATTCGTCGGGCTCCCGCCGATCGTGTACTCGATGTGGAGCACAGCGGCACCGCTGCCGAAGTCGAACGCCCGTGCTGTGCGCACACCCGTCCCGGCGATCGTGAACGCGACCGCGTTGCCGGTCAGCCACCCGGATTGATCGATGATCTCCTGCACGATCCCCGACAGGTTCGGCGTTCGCTGCGCGGCACCCGCCACGCCGACCACCGACCACGCCGGCGGCGACCACGCCACCGACGCCGTCGTGTCCGGCCGTGACGTCACGTTGAAGACCGGCGAGCTGTACGTCACCGCGTTGTTCGACAGCTCACCGCGCACCGTCAGCGACGTCGCGGCGGTCTTCACCTCGTCCACCGTGAACTGCACGTACGCGTTCGAGATGACAGCGTTGTCCGGGATGTTCACGCCGACGAAGCGCAACCCGACGGTCTGGTTGACGGTGCCGTCGTCCACGAGCTCGAGATCGGCGCTGTTCCGGTTGACGTTGCCGCCTGCGTTGTTCTCCTCCGCGTCGTCGGTCGACGCCGCGATCGCGACGTTCAGCTGCGATGGGGCGTTCGGATCGACGAAGGTGATCTCGATCTCGTCGGTCGAGGAGCTGAGCGAGTCCGATGCAGTCAGGCGGAGCACGTACACGCCTCCTGCGGAGAACGACGCCGACGTCGACAGCGACGACGCGTCGCCGAACGTCACCGTCCCCGGACCGGAGATCTGCGACCACGTCGTCGTCAGCGTGGCCGGCGGATCGGGCAAACCGTCGTCCGAGGCGGTGCCGACCAGCGCCGCCGTGTCGGGCGCTGTGACGAGTTGATCGACTCCCGCGTTCACCACGGGCGCCTGGTTCACCGGGCCGCCGCCCGGGATGCTCATCTCGTAGATCGCGCCGTCGTTCTCGTTCGGGTTCCCGTCGTTGTCGATGCCACGATCGACGATGTACAGGTTGCGGTTGCCGCTGCCGTTGCTCGCCGGCGCTACGGCGATGCCGGCCGCCTTGAGCGCGCCGGCTGCGCCGATGCCGATCGTGTTCACGAGGTTGCCGTCGATGTCGACCTGGTAGATGGTCGTTGAGGCGTCGTCGAGCACGAAGAATGTGCCTGTGGCCGCGTCGAAGGCGATCCCCTCCGGATCACCCGCGCCGTACGCGCCGACGTCGAACTGCGACACGAAGGTCCCATTGAGCTGGTACCGATAGACCTCCTTGTTCACGCCATCGACGACGAACAGGTGACCCGAGTCGGGGTGGTAGGTGACGTCCTCAGCATCGTTGTTCCCGGTGAAGCTGGTGGGGACCGATGTGATCGAGTCGTCCCCCGTACCGTGCCGACCGTCGTTCCCCGGCACCACCTTGTAGATGCGATCTGCGTCGTCATCGGAGACGAGGAGCGTGTTCGTCGATGCTTGGAAGCCGAGCCCCGTCGGCTCCTGGCTGAAGGAGACCGTCGTGCCGGAGTCGGTCAAGCTGCCCGTGCGTGTCACCTTGTACAGGTTCACGCCCTGATAGATCGACATCTCCTCGACCTCGGAGTCGCTCACCATCAGCCGGTCCTGCGCCGGCAGGTACACGATGCCGGAGGTGTCGGGCGCCGGCGGGTTGAGCTGTGACATGTCGATCGTGTTGACGAGCGTCGCTTCGAACGCACCAGCGGCGAGAGCCATCGGTGCGGCGAGATCGAGGCCGAGCTCGACGAGCCGGGAGCCGCCCTGAGCGCCGTTGTCGACGACGAACAGGCTCTGTGTCGCCGGGGCATCCGTCTGGTCGGACGATGGGGCGAACACCATGTCGGACGGCGCGCTCAACCCGGTGTCGGTGAGCGGGATCGAGCGTTGCACCGCGCCTTGCTCGTCGACGGCGTAGAGCACGTCGCCGAGCACGTAGATCAGGCCGTCGTCGGGGTTGGGTGCAACGGCGATCAGCGGTGTCGAGCCGACCGCTGAGACGTCGATCGTCGTCGACCTCGCGCCTGCGGCCGCGGGCGAGCGGTCGACGATCGTCAACTCGTTCCCGGATTCCGTCAGTCCCACCCAGGTCCCGTCCACCTGATCGAACTCGGCCGCGACAAGCTCGGGCAGCGGCACCGTCAGCGTCGCGCCGCCTCCGGTCCCGGCGGCCGCCATGCGGTTCGAGTCGACCGCAGTCACGCGATCGGCGCTGGGGTCGACCGAAAGCGTTGCCGCGTTCGGGTCGCCGGCCAGCGCTGTCCCGGTCGCGCTGCCGCCGGCTCGGTCGACGCTCACGACCGCGTCGACGCCCGCGTCGGCGAGGACCAGGCGTCCGCTCTGCGCGTCGAAGGTGACGCCCGCGAGGTCGCTCAGGCCGAGATCTGCCGCAGGGGTCGAGCGGATCTCCACGAGCGACGACGCTCCGGCGTCCGCGACCGACGGCGCTGCCGCGTTGGCCGCAGCTCCCGGCGTCGCGACTGACACCGTGCCGGCCAGGAGACCCGCCAACACGACCGCGCAGACGCGGCGCCGCCGATCGTCTCGCCCAACGATCATTCCCATCGCCGCCGCCTCCTTCTCCCACGATGCTCCATGCATCGTGCGCACTGCGATTCAGGCCGATTGCGCTCTCCACCCGCGACGAGAGCGTCAGCCACCGCCTCCGCCGCGTCCCCTCGCCAGCACTATCCCACGGTTCGTGACGGAACGCCAGGGGTCTCCTTGAGACGTTCTTGATGCTGCTCGGCCGGTCGCGGGACGTGCCTAGGCGTCACCGAGCACGAGGTGGAGCACCGGCGCGCGGTTCGGCGCGCGGTCGAAGGATTGCGCGATCCGGAGACCGGAGCCGGTCAGCAGCAGTGTGATCGGGTCGCCGCTGCGCCAGCTCGGACCGTCGATCACCTCGGCGATCACCCGGCTGAGGTCGGGCGTCCGCTGCGCCGGTCCGACTTCGCCACCGACCGCCCAGTTGGCTGGGGCCCACGTCACGAACGCTTCCGACGTGGTCCGTCGCGAGAGGTCACCACGCACCGTGGTGAACGGCGCGGCAGGAACCCCGACATCGGCCGTGATTCGGAAGCTCGCGTCGCCGGTGCTCGGGGTTGCCGCCACGAACTGCACGTACGCCTCGAGCAGACGCTTCCCGATCGGGATCTCCACCGACGGGAACCGCAGGCCGACGGTCTGCTCTTTGTCGCCGTCGAGGATCATCTCGAGGTCGGTGCTGTCGACCGAGACCCTGCCGGCCTTGTGCTCTTCGGCGTCGTCCTCACTCGCCGCCATCGTGGCGACCGCTCGCTCGACGACCGTTGCCGCGCTCGGCGCTGCGCCACTGCAGATCGCGGTGCCCCTGTCGCGGAGCTCACCGCCGGCGACGGGGAGGAACTCCCACGAGTACGAGCCGTCGCGGAGCGTCAGCTGGAGCACCCCCCACGACGTGGCGTCGCGGACCTCGCTGTTCCGCTGGATCGACTCGAACGGCGCGAGCGGCGCGCCACCGGTTCCGACGACGAACTCGCGGATGCCGTTCGCCGGATCGAGGACGCCGACCGGGTCCTGCGGCCCGAACCGCTCGTAGCCGGTGTCGTAGCCGTTGAGGACGAACTCGGCGCCGTAGTCGTGCAGCACCTCCCAGAAGTCCTGCACCGAGTCGGTGTTGCCGTGCGAGCCCGAGCTGAATCGCGGCTTCTCCCAGTACGCGCCGACGCAGGCAGCGTTGCTGGCGGCGAGATCGGTCCGCAACCACTCGACCTGCTCCGACGTGTCCTTGCAGCCGACCGAGTCGCAGTCGCTGTTGAGCACGACGATGTGCCAGGCGCCGATGTCGTAGCTGTACCAGCCGGCACCCGCAGGACCGGCCGCGTCACCGAAGTAGGCGTAGTACGCCGCACCTGCGTCACCAGCGAGGTCGGACTTGCCGGCGGCCGGCCGGCCGCGCTCCAGGTGCCGCCCCCACGCGGGTCCGTAGCACGAGGTGTAGAAGTCTGCGGTCGCCGGTTCCAGCGCGTGGCCGCCGAACGTGGCGACCGTAGCGTCGGGGATCGCGTCGACGAGCAAAGCGGTCTGTTCGGCCGCCGGGGTGCAGCCGCCGATCTCACCGGCGCCGACCAACAGCTCGCCCCCGAGCTCGATCGGGCTCGACTCGACCGTGGAGCTCGACGAGGTGACCGCCGCCGGAGCCCTCCCGTGCGTCGAGCACGCGGCGGCGGTCACGACGAGGGCGGCCGTGCCGATCCGACTGCCTGCGCGCCACAGCCGGCTCCCCGCTGCCCATCGGCCCGAAGCGGGCACCTCACGATGAGACACGGCCGCGAGTGTAAGAGAACCCGGCCGAGCCGAGAGCCGAGCCGAAGGCCGAGCGACTGGTGTTCGTCGCGGAGAAGCGCGCGAGTTCGAGGAGTACTCTGCCCCCGGGACGGGGTGAGAGCGGGGCGGGAGAAGGGGCGCATGGACATCGTCGGTACCGAGCGGGAGCCGCTGCCACGGTCGCCGAGCGGTGGCGACCACAGCATGTCTCGCTCGACCGGGTTGTCCAGGAAGGCGTCGCTCAACGCCGCAGCCGCCGGACTCGACTTCGGCGCGCGGACGATCGTCGAGTTGGTCCTCAACCCGCTCCTGTTGCACGGCCTCGGCGACTACCTCTACGGAGCGTGGCGGATCCTCTGGCGGCTGACGGGGTACCTGTGGGCGACGAGCGGCAGAGCCGCGCAAGCGCTGCAGTCGGCCATCGCCAACCGCCTGCACAGCGAGGACACGGACGAGAAGCGCCGGTTGGTCGGTGCGTCCGTCGTCGTCTGGGCGTTCTACCTCCCGCTGCTGTCGACCGTGACGGCACTTGCGATCTGGAAGCTGCCGGGTCTGCTGGACGCGCCGTCGCGGCATGTCACCACGCTGCGCTGGACGATCCTGCTGCTCGGCGTCGACTCGATCAACGTCAGCCTGCTGACCATCCCGCAGTCGACGCTGCAGGGCGAGAACCTCGGCTACCGGCGGATGGGGTTGTCGACGGTGCTCGTGCTCCTCTCCGGGCTGCTCACCGCCGGGGCGCTGTGGCTCGACTTCAGCATCATCGGCGTGGCCGTGGTCAACATGATCGCCACGCTCTACACCGGAGCCGTCTTCTGGCGGATCACGAAGACGCACGTCCCGTGGTTCGGGTTGGCGCGCCCGCGCCGGGACGAGGTGCGCTGGTTCTTCGGCCTCAGCTCGTGGTTCATGATGTGGAAGCTCGTCAACCAGCTGATGATGTCCGGCGATGTGCTTGTGCTGGGTGTGCTCGGCTCCGTCGAGCTGGTCGGCATCTACTCGTTGACGAAGTTCATCCCCGAGGCGACCCTCCCCCTGCTGTCCATGCTGGTGATGGGCGGCATCCCCGGCCTCGGCGGCATCATCGGCGCCGGCGATCATCCGCGGGCACGGCGGGTGCGCGGCGAGGTGCTCGCGCTCACCTGGCTCCTCGCCCTGGCAGGCGCTGTGGCGATCCTCGTGTGGAACGAGTCCTTCGTCGCGCTCTGGGTCGGAGAGCGGTACTTCGCCGGCACCACGGAGCTGCTCCTGCTCATGATCACACTGGTCCAGCTCGCGCTGATCCGCAGCGACGCGTTCATCATCGATCTCACGTTGAAGGTCCGCGCCAAGACGCTCACGGGCCTCGGGTCCTCGCTCGTCGCGCTAGTGACGGCGGGCGTGCTGATCAGGGAGTACGACATGGGCATCACCGGCCTGTGCATCGGCCTCGTCGCCGGCCGGTCCATCCTGAACGTGATCTACCCGGTGCTGATCGGCAAGGCGATCGAGCACCCGTTCCGCGATCAGCTGGTCTCCGCAGTCCGACCCGTCCTCGCAACGGTCGGCATGTTCGCTGCCGCGGTTGCCCTCGGCCGGCACGTCTCGGTCGATTCGTGGCCCGTGCTGATCGTCGGCTCGGCACTCACCGGCGTCGCAGCGCTCGCGATCGCGTTCTCGCTCGGCCTCGATCCCGGCGCGAGGCACCGCGTCGCCAAGCGCGTCCGCCTGCTCGCAGGCAGGTCGCGCCGATGACCGCGATCACGTCGCTCCGGGTGGCCGCGCCGACCCGCTTGCAGCGCGTCCGCGAGCGCACCGGCCTCGACACGATCGAGTTGGCGTTCCTGCTCAGCGCGCTGCTCGCCCCCGCCGACATCGAGCTGGTCGGCAGCCTCACCGTGTCCGATGTGATGACGGTGGGAGTCGCCTACCTGCTCGTCGCCGACGGGCGGCGGATCGCCGCGCTCCCACCGCTCTTCTTCCCGGCGATCATGGTGTTCCTCGGCGCTGCCGCAGCCAGCGGCTTCAGGGCGACCCATCCCACTGAAGCCTTCACCCAGTTGCTGCAGCTCGGGTTCATCATGCTGGTCCAGCTCTCGGTGGTGCTGACCGTGGTGAACACGCGTCGCATGCTCCATCTCGCCATCACGATGGTCGCGATCGGTTCCCTGGCGGGCAATGCCGCCTCGCTCGTCATGCAGCAGGCGCAGGGGGCTGATCGCATCCTCGCGTTCTACAGCGACAACCCGAACCGACTGTCCTACCCGACGGCGTACCTCTTGCCCTTCGTGCTGCACTTCGTCACGTTGCTCTGGGAGCGCGGCCAGCGATGGCGGGCATGCTGGATCGGCGGCGGACTGCTCTACCTCATGATCTGGGCGCTCGCGGCATCGGCTTCACGCGGCGGCGCGCTCGCCACGCTCGTCGGGCTCGTGCCGTACATCGTGTTCTCGAACGGGCGCAGCGGCAGCGGGCGACGCTTGCTCCTGACGGCACTCGGCATCGGCGCCGTCGTCGTGGTGCTCTTCAACACGACGGTGTTCCCGGTGACGCTGCGCGATCGAGTCGACCGCTCGTTGACCGCCGACGCCGAGGAGCAGACGACGCTGCTCGCGGATCGCGAACGCCTGGCCGACGCCGCAGTCGCCGAGATCATCGACTCACCCTTCGTCGGCACCGGCCTCGACAACTTCCGCTTCGTCGCACAGAAGTACCACCCGCAGGCAACCGCGCAGGCACCGCACAACATGTGGCTCGGCCTGATGGCCGAGACGGGTGTGATCGGCGCAGCCGCATGCGCCTTCCTGTTCATCACGTGGTTCGAGCTCGTGCTCCGTGCGCGAGCACTCGCACGCGACAGGGAGACGAGACGCTTGGCGTGGGCGAGCGCGACGTCGATGATGGCCGTGATGTCCATCTTCATGACGATCCCGATCATGATCCACCGCCACTACTGGTTGCTCTTCGGGCTCGGCCTGAGCCTCGTCGAGTTGATCCGCACTGCGCCGGTCGATCCGGACACCGTGGCGGGACCTACGATCGGAGCCACTGCACGATGAACGACCGTCTCGACCTCCAACGGCTGACCACGGCCATCCTTCGCCGGTGGATCGTCGTGCTCGTGGTGACGGTCGTCATCGCCGAGCTCGGCTATCTCGTCACCAGCGCACAGGCAGCCACGTACGAGGCGACGACCAGCGTCCTCGTCGGCCAGGAGCCGCCCGGCGTGATCATCGAGAACAGCGATCGCGCGACGAAGGAGCAGCTCGCACTCACGTTCGCCGAGCTCGCAGTGCGCGCCCCGGTGCTCGAGCCGGCGGCTGGCGCGCTGGGCATCAACGGGAACTGGCGGTCGTTGCGCTCGCGGGTGACGGTCCAGCTCGCGCCACGCACGCTCCTGCTCGACCTGCACGTCACGGGCAAGACGCCGGAGGCCGCCGCGCAAGCCGCCGACGAGATCGCCGACCAGCTCGTCGCCGTCACCGAGGACCTCAGCCCGTACCGTCAGGTCAAGGTCGGCCCGGCGAGAGCCGATCCGACACCGATCGGACCGAACGTGCAGATGAACACGCTGTTCGCCGGCATCATCGGGTTCATCATCGCCTCCGCGCTCGCGCTGGTCCTCGAGCTGGTCAGAGAACGGAGGAAGCGGGCGTTCCGTTCGCAGGAGGACATCCCGTACCTCGGCGTCGTCAGGGCACGCCGCACCGCCGGCCCGGCCACGGTACCGGACGCACTCGCGAGCGAGGAGGGCGCAGCCATCCTCGGCAACCTCCGCGTGGCGTGCCGACCGAACCCGGTGCGGACCATCGTCGTCACCGGAACCTCGTCCGCCGAACGGTCGCGGGTCGCCACCCAGTTGGCGGCGACGCTGTCGCATGGTGGCGTCCCGGCGGCGCTCATCGACCTCGGGCTGCGCGACCCGGTGATCCATCGCCTCTGCGGCCTACCGCTCGTGCCGGGCGTCTCCGAACTGCTCGAGCACCGAGGTCCCAAGCGGGGCGTGGTCCGCACCGTGAACGAGTACCTGCAGGTGCTACCTGCCGGTCATCCGAGCGTGAACCCCTCGCTGCTGCTGTCGCCCGAGGCCGTCGAGAGGATCGTCGCGCATGTCGGACCGTTCGCGGACGTGCTCGTCTTCGACGTTCCGCTCACCGAACGGATCTCGGAGCTCGGGCTCGTCGCCGAACGGGTCGACGCCGTCGTGCTCGTCATCCGCAACCGGCTCACGCGCAGCGAGGAACGCCGCGTCGGCGAGGATCTGACCGCGTTGGGCGTACGCCCCAACGGTCTGGTCGTCGTCCGGTCCGGGTTCTTCTCCAGACTCACGGGACGCTTGTCCAGACCACTGGCTGCCGGCCCGCACCACGACGAGAGCGATGACGCGCTCGCCGTCGTCGATCCCGAGCAGGCATCCGACCCTCGGCCTCGTGCCCGCCGCAAGCACGAGATCAGCGACCGCTCGGTGGCGCGATCCGACAACGGTGACACGCCGGCCGACGTCGTGTCCGAGCCTTCCGCCGACAACGCCATGGAACTCGAGAGCACCACACGCGCGAAGCGGGAACCGAAGCCGCGCCGCCAGCCGGCGAAGCGCGCCCCCCGGAAGCCCGCGGCGGCACCGGAGCTCATGTACGACGACCTCGCCACGATGAGCAACGGCCACGACCCACGGTCCGACGAGGACGAGCTCGACGCGGACGAGCGCGACCTCGAGCGCCGCGACCGCTGACCGCTGCTGTCGCGTCAGCCCAGCGCGTCGAGGATCCGTTCGAGCGTGGCGCCGACGATCGGCCCGTCGTTGTCGACCTCGACACGGCGGGTTCCGCGCCGCTGCCCGAATCGATCGACCCAAGCCCGCTCGATCTCGTCGAGCTCGACGACCTGTCCACGGAGCACACGGTCCTGTTCCCCGGCATCGAGCTCCTCGACGCGGCTCTGCGCGCCGCTGCGAGCAGCGAGCCGCCGCGTCGCCGTGCCGACCGGCGTGGCGACCCGCACGATCACGTCCGGTGCCAGATCACGGCGTCCCGGGGCAGCGGCCTCCAGGCACGCCTGCCAGCGACCTCGATAACCGATCGAGCAGAGCTCTTGCACGATCCCCTGGTCGAACACGTGCGTCCCCGGGCGGCTGCGCGACCGGCGGTACAGGGCGCGCACCACCAACCAGTTCTGCACGCGGTGCACCAGATCACGTGTCGACTGGCCCGACCGGGCGATCGCGACGGCGATGCCCGCCGCGGCCACCGGCTCGCGGAGCGCCTCGAGCGCAGCGAGCCACAGCTTCCGGATCGCCCGGCGCGAGGTGCGGAGCTGGGGCGAGACGACGGACAGTGGCTCGTCGACGAGCTGCCCGTCAGCCGCGAGCGCGGCGGCCAACTCGTGGGCGAGGAACGACTTGCCGGCGCCGGGTATGCCCGAGAACTCCACGATGGTCGAACGGCGCACGTCGTGACTCACCGACGGCCCCCGGTCGCGAACTGCTGCCGTGCCACGCTGACTAGTCTCGTGCACAGCGGCGACAGGGCGATCAGGGGTAGGGCATGCGCTCGACCGTCGGTGGGCGGCACGGCGACGTGCCTTTGAGGCGAGGGACGGAGGCCGCGATGGCGCGTGGGACGGTACGCCCGTCCGTACTGCACGTGATCCTGAAGGTGCAGGAGACGAACGGTCAGTTCAACGAGCATTGTCTGCCGCTCGCGGATCAGCGCAGGATCTCCATCGTGTCGTTCCTCGCGCCGACGCTGACGAGTCCCCCATCGGTCGAGATGTTCGCAGGCTCCGGCAGCGTGCGCAGTGGATGGCAAGCGCTTCGTCGCGCGCTCCGATCCGGTCCTTATGACGTCGTGCACGTGCACGCGCCACAGACCGGCCTCCTGCTGCTCGCCGCCCTGGGCCTGCGCCGCTCACGGCGCGCGAACTGCATCTACACGGTGCAGAACTCGTACGGGAACTACCGTCCGCGCAACCGGCTGTTGATGGTGCCGATCTTCGCCGCGTACCCGCAGGTGGTGTTCTGCAGCCAGGCCGCCCTCGACAGCATGCCCAGATGGCTGAAGTGGCTCGTGCGGGACAAGGCACACGTCGTACCGAACGCGGTCGATGTGGCTGGTATCGACCGCGCGATCATCGCCAGCCGGCGTGCCGATGACGGCCGCTTCCGCGTGGTCCTCGTCGGTCGGATGGTGCCGATCAAGAACATGGCGACCGTGCTCGAAGCCGTCGCCCGTACGACCGCAGACGTCGAGCTGACCGTGATCGGCGACGGCCCGCTCCGTCGCGACCTGGAGGCGCTCGTGCGGACGTTGCCGCTGGACGACGACCGTGTCCGGTTCGCCGGTCTGCTCGAACGTTCGGAGGTCCATCGCCGCCTCGCCGAGGCCGATCTCTGCGTCTCCGCGTCGTTCGGTGAAGGGCTGCCGGTGGCGGTCCTCGAAGCGATGGCGTGCCGCACACCGGTCCTCCTGTCGGAAATCGCGCCGCACCGCGAGATCGACATCGGTCGACCGGAGCTCGCGCTCGTCGGATGCACCGACATCGACGGCTTTGCGTCGGCGATCGATGCGCTGGCGAAGCTCCCGGCCGAGGAACGAGCGGCGCTCGGACGACGTTGCCGGCAGATCGTGGACGATCGCTTCGGCATCGCCGCGATGCACGCCGCGTACGTCCCGATCTACGACGCCGCCGCGCGTGCCGGCGCCGCACCGCGAATCGACCTGGCCTGGTGATGGAACCCGGCTGATGCGGACCACCAACCGTCCCCCGCTGAAGATCGTCGAGACGCTGTGTCGCGCGCTCGAAGACGCGGAGATCAGTTACTGCCACTGGAAGAGCAACGACGCGCTCGATCGGTCGGCCAGCGGCGAGAACGATCTCGACCTGCTCGTGGACCGGACCGACGCCCAGCGCTTCGGCCAGATCCTCCTGCAGTGCGGGTTCAAGCCGGCGGAGCTGCCGCCCGAGCTCCGCCTCCCCGGCATCAGCGACTGGTACGGGCTCGACGATGAATCCGACCGGCTGGTGCACGCCCACATCCACCACCAGCTCGTGCTCGGTGACGACATGACGAAGAACGTGCACCTCCCGCTCGAGCGGGCCTATCTCTCCACCGCCGTACGAGACGGGATCTTCAAGGTGCCGCCGCGCTCGCTCGAGATGATCGTGTTCGTCATCAGGATGATGCTCAAGCACTCGTCGTGGGACGCGATCATCACCGGGCAGGGACGCCTGTCGAGCTCGGAGCGTCGCGAGCTCGCCTTCCTCAGCGAGCGCGTCGATCCCGCCGATGTCGGCCGGCTGCTCGGCGAGCACCTTCCGTTCCTCGATGCGGCGCTGTTCGAGCGGTGCCGGCAGGCGGTCGAGCCGGGTGCGTCTCGACGTCGACGGATCCGCACGGCGCGATCGCTGCAGCGCGCGCTCGCGACGCACAGCCGGCAGCGTCCCAGCTTCGACACCTTGAGGAAGGTCGTCCTCCGGTTCCGGTACGCGTTCGTCCGCAAGGTGCTCGGTCGGCGCTCGCGAAAACGTCTCGTCGCCGGCGGCTGCCTGATCGCCATCGTCGGTGGTGACGGATCCGGCAAGTCGTCGTCGGTCCGGGCGGTGCTCGCTCGGCTCGGGCACGACCTCGACGTCCGCCGCTTCCACCTCGGCAAGCCGCGACGATCGATGCTCTCGCACGCGGTGCGCACGCCGATCCGGGCGGCGCGACTGGTCGGCGCGTTTGCCAGCACCCGCCTCCCGGCGGATGCGACGGTCGGCGCGCGCTGCCCCGGGCGCGCCTGGCTCGTCTGGCATGCGCTCAATGCGAGGGACCGCCGGCGCACGTACGCGCGAGCGCGTCGGTTCGCGACCGAAGGAGGCATCGCGATCTGCGACCGGTACCCGACGCCGCAGCTCTCGCTGATGGACGGCTCCCGCGTCGCTCGGCTGGCCGGCACCGACGGACTGGGACCGCTGTCCCGGCGGATCGCACGGTACGAGTTGCACTGCTACGACGAGATCCTCCCGCCGGACCTGATGCTCGTCATGTCCGTCGACCCCGAGGTCGCGGTCGCACGGCGGCCGGAGCAGGACGCCGTGTTCGTCCGCGAGCGCAACCGCGAGGTCCGGTCGGTCGACTGGTCGGAGATCCCGGTCACGATCATCGACGCATCGCGTCCGCTCGACGAAGTGCTGGGCGAGGTCTGCTCCGTGGTGTGGGGAGCGGTGTGAGCTCGCCCCGGCCGAGGTGGATCGTCGAGATCGTCGGTCCAGCCGGCTCCGGCAAGTCGACGATCGCGAGGCTGATGGCGGGGCAGCCGGGCGTCAGAACGGTCAGCTCGGTCTCGCCCGCGGCACCGTTGCTGCGACGCGCCCTCGCTGCCGGGCGGGCGGCCCCGAGAGCGCTCCAGCTCATCGGGCGCGGGGTCTTCGGGCACGAGCGCACCACCCGACGGCAGCTCGCGTGGGTCGGGCGGCTCGTCGTGCTCGACTCGCTCGCCCGGCGCTCCGGCGACGACGTCCTCGTCCTCGACCAGGGACCGTTGTACACGCTCAGCCGTCTGCTGGCCGCGCGGCCCGAGCTCACCGACGACCGCTGGCTGAAGCGTGAGATCGAGAGCTGGGCGGATCGCCTGGACGCGGTCCTCGTGCTCGACGCTCCTGACCGCGAGCTGGTGGAGCGGATCCGCGGGCGGGACAAGGCGCACGCCGTCAAGCACTCGTCCATGCCCGACGGGCTCGCCGCAGTGGCGCAGCAGCGCGCCGAGCTCGACCTCGTCGTCCTCACCGCTGAGGCGTTCGGCCTCGACGTGCTCCGCAGGCGCACGGACGACGCGAACCCCGAGCAGATCGTCACCGAGGTAATGCGTCTCGCGCGACGGGATCTCGTGAGCACACCGGGCAACAGGAGGGAGTCGTCGTGAGAGCACTCGTCACGGGCGCCGCCGGCTTCGTCGGCAGCCATCTCTGTGAAGCCCTCGTCGGCGAGGGACACGACGTCGTCGGCATCGACGCGTTCATCCCCTACTACGCGCGCTCCGTCAAGCAGTCGAACCTTGCCGGGCTCGCAGACGAGGAGCGGTTCGCGTTCGTCGAGGCCGATCTGCGCACCGACGACCTGGCGCCACATCTCGACGGCGTCGAGGCGGTCGTCCACCTCGCAGCGATGCCGGGGCTGGCGAGGAGCTGGACCGACATCGAGCTCTACAGCTCCTGCAACGTCGTCGGAACGGCCCGCCTCGTCGACGCCTGCCGCCTCGCCGGTGTCGGCCGCTTCGTGCACATCTCGACCTCGTCGGTGTACGGGTCCGACGCCGTGGGCGACGAGACCATGCCGCTGCGTCCGGCATCGCCGTACGGGGTGACGAAGCTCGCGGCCGAGCACCTCGTGCTCGCGAACCTCGGCCAGTTCGACTTCCCCGCCCTGATCCTCAGGTACTTCAGCATCTACGGTCCTCGCCAGCGACCGGACATGGGGTACCACATCTTCAGCGAGGCGCTGCTCGACGATCTGCCGATCAAGCTCTTCGGCGATGGCTCGCAGACGCGCTCCAACACCTACATCGACGACTGCGTCCGCGGGACGGTGCTCGCCGTGGAACATGGGCAGTTCGGCGAGATCTACAACATCGGCGGCGGCGACGTCGTCTCGGTGCTCGAGGCGATCGAGCTGCTCAGCGCCGCAGCAGGCACACGTCCGCGGCTCGTCCACACCGATCCTCGCCCTGGCGACCAACGTGCGACGGCCGCGATCTGCGACAAGGCGGCGGAGCACTTCGGGTACCGGGCTCGCGTCTCCCCCGCGGAGGGCCTCGCCCGCCAGTTCGCGTGGCACCGCGATCGCCGAGCCCGTAGCGAGCCGGCCAGCAGGGGCTGTATGGCCCCCTAGCCGCCGGTAAGGGGGTTCGTTACCATGCGCGGCGTCGGGCCAGGGGCGAATCCTGGTCAGCGGCGGCGAACACAGCGGTGAGAGGCGGGGCCATGGCGGTCATTCGGGCGGGCCGGTGTACCGGGGGGTAGATCGTCGGCATTCGAGCACGGTTCGTGCCGAGAGCGACCCGGCGCGTCTCGTGACCGGTCTCGTGCTGCTCGGCGCGCTGTGGGTCCTGTTCACGCTCCTGCAGCGGACGACGTTGGCGGACCGGATCTCGAACGACGGGCTGGCGATCTTCGCCGCCTCCATGGCGATGAGCTCGACCGTGCTCTTCGCCCTGCTCTGCCTCCTCATGTGGCGCGTGTCCGCCGATCAGCGGGCCCTCGCCGCCGGGGTGGCGCTCGGGTTCTACGGGCTCCTCGCCGTGGGCGGCGGCGTCCTTCTCCCCCGACTGCTCGGCATCGACATCTCGTCGCGCCTCACCCCCGGCTTCGTTCTCGCTGGGATGCCGGCGCTGGTGCTGTTCGGAGCCGCCGCCACGCGACCGGAGATCGATGCCGAGCGTGGATGGCGCGAGACCGTCGCCCCGATCGCGGCGGCGACAACTTGGGGTGCCTTCATCATCGTGACGGTCTCCATCCTCATGCCGGGTTTCGGCGGGCGGCCCGCTGAGTTGTCCGGCGCCGGTGCGCTCAGCTGGGCGGCAGTCGCGACGATGCACGGTTGGGTGGCGTACCGAACCGGGAGCCACCTGCTTCACTGGACCGCAGTCGTCTCGACCGGGATGGGCGTCGCGCTCGTCCTCGGCTCGTCGGGCGCAACGTTCGCCGTCACGGCCTCGATGCTGCTGATCGCCACGTCGATGGGGATCGGGCTGTTCGGAGTCGCCGTCACGCTCTACCGCTGCCACGCGGGACAGCAGCGTCGGACCTTCGACGCACTCGTCGAGGCAACCCTCGCCACGACCCGGGCTCAGGCGGTGTCGACCGCACGCGCCGAACATCGCCACGAGGCGCATGCCGCGCTCCTCGGCATCGAGGCCGCCGCCCAGGGGATCAGTCACCACCGTGACGTCTTGACCGACGATCAGTTCGCCGCGTTGTCCGAGGCGATGGTCGCCGAGGTCCATCGACTTCACGGCCTGATCGATGACGGCAACCGCGATGTCACCGCGCCCGAGGCGACGTTCGACCTGCTCGACGTGGTGATGCCGGTCGTCTCGTGCCATCGGGCCGCGGGCTTGGACGTGCACGTCGAGATCCCTTGTCGCACGAGGATCAGAGGGTCACCCGTCGACACCGCCCAGGTCGTTGCCGGCCTCCTGGCCAACGCCCGTCGCCATGCCCCGGGATCGCCCGTGACGCTGCTCGTCGATGCGGAGTACCACAACGCTGTCGTGCTGCGGGTGGAGGATCGTGGTCCAGGCGTTCCGGACGCCGATCGCGAGCGGATCTTCGAACGCGGGGTCAGCACCCACCGCGACGGCTCCGGGATCGGTCTGTTCGTCGCCCGCCGGTTGATGCAGCGCCAGGGTGGATCCATCAGCGTCGCTGCGCGCTCCGGCGGCGGCGCGATGTTCGATCTCCGGTTCGGTCGTGGCCACGACTCACTCGCGGCGGACGGCTCTGCTTGACCGCTCGGGTGCTCATCGTCGACGACCACAAGCTCGTGGCGTCCGGTCTCCAGCTGGCGCTGCAGGCGCGTGGGTGGGATGCCGAGGTGGCAAGTGGTCCGACCGCTGCGGCGATCGTGGAGATCGCAAGGACGTTCGCTCCCCAGTGCGTGCTGCTCGACCTCCACCTCGGCGATGTCGGCAGCGGGCTGGATTTCGTCGTGCCGCTGCGTGACATGGGCGCGGCCGTCGTGCTCCTGACGTCGGAGATCGACCGCAACGTGCTCGCGTCCGCGCTCGAGGCCGGCGTCGAGGGATGGATCTCGAAGTCCGCGTATGTCGACGAGGTCGTGGTCGCCGTCGAAGACGTGCTCGCCGGCCGGTCGCTCATCGGCAGGACCGCGAAGGAGCAGATGCTCGAGGAACTGCGGCTCTGGAGAGCCGACCTGCACCACGCGATGTCACCGTTCGAGCGGCTGACGCTGCGCGA
Organism: Acidimicrobiia bacterium; assembly: GCA_050248955.1. Classification (GTDB taxonomy): domain Bacteria; phylum Actinomycetota; class Acidimicrobiia; order Acidimicrobiales; family Ilumatobacteraceae; genus JBFWRK01. The sequence continues at coordinate 346,836 of JBFWRK010000003.1, read as the reverse complement.
GCGCGAGGTGCTGGCGGCGATGATCGACGGGCTCTCAGCCGAGGACATCGCCGCGATGCAGACGGTTTCGTTGGCGACAGTGCGCTCGCAGATCCGGGCGGTGCTGCAGAAGCTCGGCGTCCATTCGCAGCTCGCCGCAGTCGCGACGGCGACACGCGCTGGCTGGCTGCCGGGCGCCGCCGCCAATTCATCAATCGTGACGAAGCCGCCAGCTCGTCGATGAGCGATGTTGACGGTGGCTCCACCGCGCCGGGCGGGGAGTGCTTTTCGACAGGAGCTCACGACATGACGAAGTTCATCACCCTCCTCCAGGATCGGGTCGCTGCGCACAAGGACGAGGACGAAGGCGCCACCATGGTTGAGTACGGCCTCATGGTCTCTCTCATCGCCATCATCGCGATGGCCGGTGCGGGTGTTCTCGGAATCGCTATCGACGCAATCTTCGACGCCGCCGCAGCCGCTCTCTGATCACCGCCCATCGACGTCGCCGCCGGGATTGGTCCGAGTGACCATCCCGGCGGCTTCGCTTGAGCCGTCGTCCTCGAGAGCGGGAGTACCGATGAAGCGTGCGCGTACACATCGAGATGATCTGGGAGCGGCGATGGTGGAGTTCGCCATCATCCTCCCCATGCTGCTCATGCTCGTCATGGGTATCATCGAGTTCGGGCGCGCCTACAACACCCAGATCGCCATACAGGCGGCAGCGCGTGAGGGCGCTCGAGAGCTCGCCCTGCGTAAGGGCTCCGGCCAGGTCGCCACTGCCGTCGCCAACGCCGCTCCCTCGGTCGACATCGACTCGATCGCTCAATCGCCGTGCCCAGCAACAGGTGACGGCCAGGCTCGCGTCACGATCAGCGAGTCGTTCACGTTCGGCATCCCGTTCGTACCCATCGGGACCAAGACCCTCACGGCGACCGGAGTCATGCGATGCGGTCTCTGACGCTCCGTCCACGCATCGCGGATGACGACGGAGTCGTCCTCGTCTGGGTCGCCATCATGATCGTGGTCCTCCTCGGCTTCGGCGCGCTCGTCCTCGATCTCGGAGCGCTCTACCACGAGCGGCGGCAGCTGCAGAACGGTGCCGATGCCGGGGCGCTCGCGGTCGCCCAGGACTGCGCCGAGGGCGACTGCCTGGACGAGAGCGCCACGGCGGACTCGTTCGCCGACAAGAACGCCTCCGACGGCCAGTCGAACATCGACACCGTGTGCGGTTCCGGCCCGGGCCTCTCGGCTTGCGCGGCGCCACCCGCGCTCCCCGCCGGAGTCAGCGGCTGGGTGTCCGTCACCACGAGCACCAACAATCCCGGGAACGGTGGCAACTCCTCCCAGGTCGACTATCTCCTCGCGCAGATCCTCACCGGATCCTCCGGGAAGACCGTGCACGCGACGGCTGTCGCGGCGTGGGGCGCGCTCGGTAAGGCGACCACGATCCCGTTGATCTTCTCCCAGTGCGAGCTCGCCGAGATGGGTGGCTCGATCAATCCGCCGTCGCCTCCCGCGGAAGGAACGCAGCACTACATCTACTTCCACGGCTCCGTCAGTGTCGGCAACTGTCCGAGCGGACCGTCAGGTTTTGACGACCCGATCTCCGGCGGCTTCGGCTGGCTCGCGACCAGCGGCTGCCAAGCGACCATCACCGCCGGCGGCTGGGTCAGCGACAAACCCGGCAACGGTGTGCCGAACGGCTGCAATCCGGCCGATTGGCAGAACAAGGAGCTGCTGATCCCGATCTACGACGTCACGAACGGGCTCACCGGATCGAACGGCTCGTATCACGTCGTCGGCTTCGCCGGGTTCAGGATCATCGGATACCGGTTCTCCGGAGCGACGTGGCCGAACGGGTTCCAGTGTCCTGATGAGCCGGGCAACAGCGGACGGTGCATCCGCGGCGAGTTCACACGCGTCACGGCTCTTGACGGTGAGATCGGCGGCGGCGCCGACCTCGGCGCGCGAGTCATCACCATGGTCGGTTGATCGACCTCCCCCTCAGTTCGGAAAGGAACGTCGAATGAAGCGAAAGATCATCGGCATCGTCGCTGCACTCGTGCTCGCCGTCGTCGGCACGTTTGCGCTCATCAGCTACGTGCAATCGGCAAAGGATCGAGCGGTCGCCGGCGAGGTGCAGCAGAACGTGTACGTCGTCGACTCGACGATCCGCAAGGGTGCCCCTGCGACGGAGATCATGGCGAAGATCCGCTTCATGGCCCTCCCTGCGAAGGCGGTCGCCGGTGATGCGATCACCGACCTGGACGAGGTGCGTGACGACGTCGTCGCCGCGGTCGACCTGCATCCGGGCGAGCAACTGCTCTCGAGTCGCTTGGTCGATGCTCGAGACCTCACTCGGGTCGAGGTGCCAACTGGTCTGCAGGAGCTGACCATCTCGCTCGCTCCGGAGCGAGCGGTCGGCGGTGAGCTGAGCGCGGGCGACACCGTCGGCATGCTGCTCTCGTTCGACCCGTTCGACCTGGAGACGTCATCGGTACCGGAAGCAGACGCGGCGAGCGGGACGGAGGAGGCCTCGACGCCGAAGAAGTCGCCCAACATGACACACCTCACGTTGCACCAGATCCTGGTCACCGGTGTCCAGTTCGATCAGAGCGACCCGGCCGACATCGGCAGTCGGGGCAACGACGAATCGAACGACGACGGCGAGGCCGACATCGAACGAGCGCCGGGCAACGAGCTCTTGGTGACGCTGGCGGTCAACTCGGCTCAGGCCGAGCAGATCGTGTTCGCGGCAGAGTTCGGGCACGTCTGGCTCACCGGCCAGAACGGCGAGACCGACCAGACCGGAACCCGCATCGTGACGCTCGGCGAGGTCTACGGGCTGGAGGTGCCGCGATGACCACGAGCTGGCCCGCCCCGACGACGAACGGAGGCGCCCCACCGGTGCGCCGCCCCAACCCCTCCGGCGTCGTCGTCGCCCTCGTCACGCACGAGGATGCGCTCGTTGCCATCGGATACGACGCGGTCGGCACCCGCGCCGCGATCCATCGCCAGCGCTGGATCGAAGGCGAGGCGGCGCTCGAAGCGGAACGCATCGTGAAGGAGGTAGCGGTCGAGGGCGCGACCGTGCTCTGCGTCGGCAGTGATGTCCGCCTCGACCTCGCCCTCGACGTCGCTCGCGTCGCCGACCGGGATCACCCGGAGGTGACGGTCATCCTGGTCGCAAAGCCGACCACGAACCTCTGGCGGGACGCACTCCTCGCGGGCGTGCGCGACGTCGTCGACAGCACGTACATCGACACCGAGCTGGAGCCCGCGCTCCGAAGGGCCCTCGATCGAACGGTGCGGGCGCGCGAACAGAGGACAGCTTCCCCCGTCGAGGTCGGACCGTCAGGTCGGATCATCGCAGTCCTCTCACCCAAGGGTGGCTCCGGCAAGACGATGGTCGCCGCAAACCTCGCTGCGGTCCTCGCCCGCGCCGGCCAGGGCTCTGTCGTGCTGGTCGATCTCGACGTGCAGTTCGGAGACTCGGCCTCGGCGCTCGGTCTGATCCCCGAGCACACCATTGGCCAGCTCGTCACATCCCCGACGATCGACTCGACGACGCTGAAGGTGTACCTCACCCAGCACGAGCCGTCGGGGGCGTTCGTGCTCTGCGGCGCGATGTCACCCGAGGAGGGCGAGGGCGTCACCGATCAACATGCCGGCCGGATCCTCGAGCTGCTTGCCCGCGACTTCGCGTACGTCGTCGTCGACACTGCCGCAGGGCTCGACGAGCGGACGCTGGCCACGCTCGAGCTGGCCGACGATGTCGTGCTCGTCGCCAGCATGGATGTGTCCAGCATTCGCAGCCTCGGCAAGGAGGTGAGCGCGCTCGAACGCCTCGGCCTGGTCGGCACGAAGCGGCACTTCGTGCTCAACCGAGCCGACGCCCGGGTCGGCATCGATGTTGCCGATGTCGAGGCAGCGCTCGGCATGGAGGTCATCGCCCAGGTGCCGAGCTCTCGGTCGGTGCCGCTCTCGATGAACCAGGGGCGGCCGATCGTGCTCGACGAGCCGAGCTCAGCGGTGGCACAGGAGATCGTGAAGCTCTCCGCTCGCTTCATCGATGCCCCTTCCGCTACGGACGGATCGGGCCTGAAGGGCCGCTTCGGCCGGCGGAGGAAGTGAGATGAAGCTCTCGGAACGACTGCGCGAACAGGGCGCCGACACGGGCGATCGTCGGGCGCTCGAACTGGCCGGCGCCGGCGAGAAGGCGCCGATCGACGCCGTGGCCGAGCTCAAGACGCGGGTTCACGAGGCGCTGTTCGCACGGCTCGGCCAACGTTTGTTCGATTCGACGCTGACGCAGGAGCAGCTCCACTCCTACGTGGCGCAGGAGATCACGGAGCTGATGGCGGTCGCCAACGTCCCGCTGTCGGCGACGGAGCGGCAGGGTCTCGCCGAGGAGATCATGCACGACGTGATCGGGCTCGGGCCGGTGGAGCGGTACCTCGCCGACCCGTCGATCTCCGAGGTGATGGTGAACTCGCTCGACTACATCTACGTCGAGCGCAATGGCGTGCTCGAACGGACCGACACTCGCTTCGTCTCCGTCGATCACCTCCGCCGAGTCATCGAGCGCGTCGTCGGGCAGGTCGGCAGGCGCATCGACGAGTCGTCGCCGATGGTCGACGCCCGCTTGGCCGACGGCTCCCGGGTGAACGCGATCATCCCGCCCCTGTCGGTGGACGGGCCGGTGCTCACGATCCGCAAGTTCTCCAAGAATCCGCTCCAAGTGGACGACCTGATCCGGATGGGCACGCTCACCGCGTCCGTCGTCGAGCTGCTGTCTGCCGTGGTCAAGGGAGGGCTCAACGTCCTCGTCTCCGGAGGCACCGGCACGGGCAAGACGACGCTGCTCAACGTGATCTCGTCGTTCGTGCCGGAGGACGAGCGGGTCGTCACCATCGAGGACGCGGTCGAGCTGCAGCTTCGTCAGCAGCACGTGATCCGTCTCGAGAGCAGGCCGACGAACGTGGAGGGGCGTGGCGAGGTCACGATCCGGGACCTCGTGCGCAACTCGCTCCGCATGCGGCCGGATCGGATCATCGTCGGCGAGGTTCGCGGCGCCGAGGCGCTCGACATGTTGCAGGCGATGAACACCGGCCACGATGGTTCGATCTCGACGATCCACGCCAACACGCCCCGCGACGCCCTGGCTCGACTCGAGACGATGGTCCTGATGGCGGGGCTCGAGCTGCCGAGCCGGGCGATCCGCGAGCAGATCTCGTCGGCGATCCACGTGATCGTCCACCTGCACCGGTTCCGCGACGGGTCGCGCCGGGTCACGCAGGTGACCGAGGTGATCGGGATGGAAGGCGATGTCATCACGTTGTCTGACATCTACACCTTCGATCACTCCGCCGGCCTCGGACCCGACGGGCGGACCCGCGGCCGAATCCGACCCACCGGGATCCGCCCGTCCTTCACCGAACACCTCGCCGAGCTCGGCATCCCTTTGCCGGCCGAGCTGTTCGGCGAAACCGATCTCTTCGTGGCCGGACGCCGGTGACGGCCGTGGCCGCAACCAAGTGTGCGTGGACGGGCGCAGTGCTCCTGGCAGTCGGAGGCCTGTTGTTCGGCGGATCGGCGGCTCATGCCCAGGACAAAGGCAGTGTCGAGATCACCGAGACGGACGTCTCGGCGTACCCGACGGTCACCGCCCTCGTCACGGCTCCCGCCGGCCTGTCCGGCGCCGGGTACCCCGCTGAGGCCTTCGAGGTCCTCGAATCGGACACGCCGGTCCCGTTCACGGTCGAGCGCGTCTCGACGACGAACCTCGAGATCGTCCTCGTGATCGATACCTCGGGGAGCATGGACGGGCTCCCGCTCCAGGCGGCAAAGGCGGCAGCGGTCGACTTCCTCGCGCTGCTGCCTCCGGAGGTGCAGGTGGGAGTGGTCGGCTTCGGACCGGCGCCGACCGTGGTCACCCCACTCACCATCGATCGCGGCATCACCTCCCTGCAGCTGTCGCAGCTGTACGCCGACGGTGAGACCGCCCTCTACGACGCTGTCATCCTCGCCGCAGCGCAGTTCTCGCCTGGGGCCACGGACCGCGCCATCGTGCTGCTGTCGGACGGCGGCGACACTGTGAGCGAGGCCCCGTTGGAGAACGCAGTCTTCGCGGCGGCGGGCGTCCGACTGAACGTCATCGAGCTCGTCTCCGAGGAGAGCAACCGCGCCGTGCTCGATCAGCTCGCAGCGAGCGGTGGCGGACAGGTCACTTCATCGAGCGATCCTGCGGCCCTGAGCGGGCTCTATCGCTCGACCGCCAGCGCGCTGGCAAACCAGTACCGGATCGGCTACACGAGCTCCGGACACGGCCGAGCGCCGTTGACGATCCGCGTGACGACGCCGACTGGCGTGCTCGAAGCGACCAGACCGCTCGATCTCCCACTCGCACCCGCGACCGCCGAGGCACCCGTGACGACAACCGCGGCAATCGAGGACACCGTTCGCCGACCGGACGAGGCACCGGCGATCTCGGTGCTCCCGACGCCGGACGCGACGTGGTTGGCAGTCGGCGCAGGCGTGTTCTTCGTCGCTCTGTTCCTGCTCGGCCTGATCGGCATGCCGGAGGACCCTCGCGGTCGTCTGGCCAGGGCCCAGATCGGACTGAAGCGAGGTCTCGCCGAGACGCCCTCGATGTCACAGGTGGGCGAACGGATGACCGGGGCGACGGAGCGCTTCCTGGAACGCCGAGGTCGCCGAACGTCGCTCGCGCGGGCGCTCGAGACAGCAGGGATCACGCTTCGACCGGGCGAGTTCGTGCTCCTGTCGTTCGTCGCTGCGATCGTGGGCTCGCTCGCGGGACTCGCCCTGCTCGGCCGGATCGGCGTCGTCGCCGCACTCGTCATCGTGCCGCTCGCAGCCAGAGCGATCGTCGAACGCAAGGCTCGGCAACGGCGGGAAGGCTTCGCCGAGCAGCTGCCCGACACGCTCCAACTGCTGACCGCCAGTCTGCGGGCGGGCTACGGCGTGATGCAGGCGCTCGACACGCTCGCCCAGGAGGCACTGGAGCCGGCACGTACCGAGTTCACTCGGGTCGTGCTCGAGACACGAGTCGGGAGGGATCTCAGCGAGTCGCTGCGTGCGCTGGCGGAGCGGATGGCGAGCGCCGACTTCGAGTGGGTCGTCGGCGCGATCGACATCAGCCGTGAGGTCGGCGGCGACCTCGCACAGATCCTCGACACCGTCGGCGAAACGATCCGCGAGCGCCAACGACTCTTCCGCCAGGTGCAGGCGCTCACCGCCGAGGGTCGGGTATCCGCCTACATCCTGATCGCGCTGCCGTTCGTGATGGCCGGGCTGCTGCGGATCATCAACCCCGACTCCTTCGCGATTCTGGGGACCGGCGCAGGCCTGGCAATGGTGCTGGTCGGCTCCGGTCTGCTCGCCGTCGGCTGGATCTGGATGCGGCGGCTCATCCGCCTCGAGTACTGACGGAGGAAAGCTGATGGAGATCTCGCTGGTGCTCGGCTCGGCGGCCGCTGTCACATCACTGCTCGTCCTGTGGTGGGCGCTCTCGGGAGCACGCACACAACGGGCGACGATCAGCCTGTCCGGCGGATCGACGCCGACGAACGACATGCACGTGGCCGTCCTGCAGCGCGGCGTCGGCGAGCGGACCGTCCAACCGCTCCTCGCCCGGTTCGGGCGGAAGATCCGCCGCTACACGCCGCAGGGACGGCTGGACGCGCTCGAGCAGCTCGTGTTCCGCGCCGGTGCGCGTCGGCGCTGGACAGTGGAGCGTGTCCTCGCGGTCAAGGTGCTCCTGGCAGTGATGGGCGCACTTTTCGGCGTGCTGCGGTTCGTCTCCGGTCCGAGCGCAGTGGGGCTGGTGTTCGGCATCCTCCTCGTGGTGATCGGGTTCCTTCTTCCCGATCTCCTGCTGCGCCGGCGAGCCGACGAGCGCCAGCAGGAGATCCGCCGGTCGCTCGCCGACACGATCGACCAGCTCAGCATCACGGTGCAGGCGGGGCTCGGCATCAACGCTGCCATCGCCCGCGTCGCAGCAACGGTCACCGGCCCGCTCGGCGGCGAGCTCTCCCGCGCCGTGCAGGACATGCGGGCCGGATTGCCGCGCGCCGAGGCACTCCTCGGTGTGGCCGACCGAACGGGTGTGCCCGAACTGCGCCAGTTCGTCATGGCGCTCACGCAGTCCGAGAAGCTCGGGGTGCCGATCGCAAAGACGCTCTCGGTCCAGGCCGGTGAGATGCGCGTCAAGCGGCGTCAACACGCCGAGGAGCAGGCGATGAAGCTGCCGGTCAAGATCCTGTTCCCGATGGTGGTCTGCATCATGCCGTGCATCTTCATCGTCATCCTGGGCCCGGCTGCTATCACCATCTACAACAGACTCGTCACGGGGTGACACGGATGACGACAACACTCACCGTTCGCCGGCTCGGCCGAGGCGCACCGCAGTCAGCGCTCGCCACGCTGGCGGAGATGCGCCAGGCAGAGCCGCTCGATCCCCCGATCACGGCTCGGGCGACAGGGTTCACGCCCCTCGACGACGTCCTCGGCGGAGGCGTCCGCCCGGGCGAGCTGTTCCTCGTCGGCGGCAAGCCCGGGGTCGGCAAGACGATCGCCTGCCTGCAGTGGGCTCGGTCAATGGCGCGCCGTGGTGCGACAACGATCTACCTCTGCTACGAACACGACCAAGTGACACTGCTCACCCGGTTGCTGTCGTGCGAGCTCGGCGAGCTGGCCATCGCCAGCGGCCGGCCGTACGACATGCGTCTCGAGGAGCTCCAGGCACAGCTCCGCGACGTCGCCTCCGGAGCGCTCACGCTCCGGGAGACGCTCGACAGCGATCGGCTGCTCACGGAAGCACAGCGCCGCCTGGCCGAGTACGGCGACCGGCTGATCTTCTTCCAAGCGTCCGGCTCGTCGACCGACATCCCGGCGATCTCCGACCTCATCGCCCGCTACGACGGCGAACCGCTGGCGTTGTTCGTCGACTACCTTCAGAAGGTCCCCGTGATCCCCGACGTGCGCAATGAAGCAGAGCGGGTCAGCCGGGTCACCGAAGGGCTCAAGGAGCTCGCGCTCGACCGCAACATCTCGGTGTTCGCGATCGCGGCGGCCGACCAGGTCGGACTCGCGTCACGACGCCTCCACCTGCACCACTTCCGGGGCTCGACCGCACTGGCGTACGAAGCCGATGCCGTCGTCGTGATGAACGACAAGGCGGACATCGTCTCGCGCGTGCACATCGTGTCGTCGCCCGTGCGACTCGAGGAGTTTCGCCGCCAGGTGGTGTTCTCGGTCGAGAAGAACCGCAGCGGGGTCGTCGGTGCCGAGCTCGAGTTCACGAAGGACTTCCCGAACTATCGGTTCGAGCCGCACGGTTCCTGGGTGACCGAGCGGCTGTGGTCGGAGAACTCGATCGAGCTGTGATTTCCAGTCGCACGCCCGACCTACGGATCCGCATGTTCGAACGCTTGGACCCGTCGCGCCGTCTGCACATCGCCGCAACCGTTGTCGGGCTCACGACGATCACGAGCTGGCGCCTCGGCATGGTCTGGCAGCTCCCCGCGTACCTCGCGCTCGCCACGCTGCTCGTTCCGCTGTCCGTCATCGATCTCGACACCAAGACGCTGCCGCGCCCGCTCGTCTACGCCATCGCGCTGAGTGGGCTGTTGCTGCTCGTGCCGGCAGCACTGCTCGCCGGCGAACCGAAGCGGATCTGGTGGGGCGTGATCGGCGCCGTCGGCGCGCTGGTCGTGCTGTGGTTTCTGTATGCGACTGCTCGGGGTCGATTCGGGTTCGGAGACGTTCGTCTCGGCGCGGTCCTCGGTGGTCATCTCGGCTGGCTGGGTCTGCGGTTCGTGCCGGTCGGCATCTTCCTCGGGTTCGTGCTCGCTTCGGTCGCCGGCGTGGCGCTGATCGTGAGCAACCGGGCGACACGGAACTCGTCGGTGCCCTTCGGACCTTTTCTCGCCGCCGGGGCCCTCGTCACGATCGTTGCTGGGCAACCGCTCGTCGACGCGATGCTGCGCTGATCCGTCGCTGATCCGGGACGGCTCGCCGTGGGACCAACGGCCCTGTCGAGCCGCGGCCGAGCTGGCAAGACTGGACACGTGGCACTGCACACCCAGCCCGGGTTGCAGGTCCCGTTGCTGCAAAGCGTCGGGTCGCTCGAGAGGCCGCGTGTGGCGACACTCCCCTTGGTCGCCGCCGGCCTCTCGGGCGTCGCCCTCGCGATCCTCGTCGGCGCCGACGGCAGCATGCTGTGGCGGTCGGTCCGCGTGGTCGTCGTCGGGGCAGTGACCGTCACCGCCGTGCGCACCGACGTGCGCTGGCAGCGCCACGCGCAGTTCCTGCTGGCGCTCGTCGCCACGGCAGCGGGCGTCGGCATCGGTCTGCCGCACGTCGTCAAGACCGGGCTCTCGATCCGCGCCGCCGCCGGGCTCGCCGCGCTCGTCGCCGGCCTGCTCCTGCTCGTCGCCGGCGCGGTGCGCCTCTGGGCCCGCTTGCGCAGCTGGCGGCGCCTGCTCGTGATCCCGGTCGCGCTCGTCATGCTGGTCTTCGTGCTCGCGCCGCTCTCGATCGCGATCGCCGCCACCAACGTCCCACGGACCTCGATCGGCTCCCGCACCCCGGCCGACCTCGGCATGGCGTACGACGACGTCGTCCTGCAAACGAGCGACGGCGTCGACCTGGCCGGCTGGTACGTCCCATCGGAGAACGGCGCCGCCGTCGTCCTGCTCCACGGCGCGGGCTCGACGCGTTCGGCGACGCTCGATCACGCGGCCGTGCTCGCTCGCCACGGCTACGGCGTGGTGCTGCTCGACGCCCGCGGCCACGGCGAGAGCGGCGGCCGGGCGATGGACTTCGGCTGGTACGGCGACGACGACGTCGCCGCTGTGGTCACCTTCCTCGAGCGGCAGCCCGAGATCGATCCGCAGCGGATCGGCGCCGTCGGCCTGTCGATGGGTGGCGAAGAGGCGGTCGGCGCCGCCGCCGCGCTGCCAGGCATCCGCGCCGTGGTCGCCGAAGGAGCAACGGGGCGCACCGCCGCGGACAAGGCCTGGATGTCGGACGTCTACGGCGTGCGGGGCTGGGTCCAGGAGCGCATCGAGTGGATGACGTTCTCGCTGACCGATCTCCTCACCGCTGCCGACCCGCCGATCGCCCTGCACGACGCGGTTGCCGTCGCTGCTCCCCGTCCGGTGCTCCTCATCGCCGCCGGGAACGTGTCGGACGAAGCCGACGCGGCGCGCTTCATCGGGTCTGCGTCGCCGACGACGGTCGAGATCTGGCAGGTACCCGACACGGGCCACACCGACGGCCTCACCACGCACCCCGAGGAATGGGAGGCCCGTGTGACCACGTTCCTCGCCGAGCACCTGGGTCCGTGACCAATCGCCGGCCGAGGGACGTTGGACCCTCGCACTCCGGCGCGAAAAGGCGGATGCTCGTCATGTCAGTCGGACCATCTCCCCGAGGAGGTTCACCATGAGCGCACCCACCGTGTGGACGGTCACCATCACGTTCCGCGAGGACGACGAGTCGACCCGCGCCGATGCCGTGATCGGTGGCGCCGGATTCGACCTCGAAGGATGGGGCCGCGCCCGCCGCAATCCCGTCGATCCGGATGTGCCGATGATCGGCGAGGAGGTCGCAGCAGCGCGAGCCCTGACCGACCTTGCGCACCACCTGCTCGACCGGGCAGCCCACTCCATCGAGAGCTGGGAAGGCCGCCCGGTTCACCTGCACACCTGACGGCATCACGCTGATGCTCTTCCGGGGTCATCGCGAAGGGAGCTGGCGCGCGCCGCTCTTCGAGAACCGCGTCGAAGCGGGTCGGCGCCTCGCCGAGCGCCTCGGCCAGTTCCACGGCAACTGCGTGGTCGTCGGACTGCCACGAGGCGGCGTTCCCGTCGCTGCCGAGGTCGCCGCTGCCCTCGACGTGCCGCTCGACGTGATCGTCGTGCGCAAGCTCGGCGTGCCGTCGCAGCCCGAGCTCGGCATGGGCGCGATCGGCGAGGGGGGCGTCCGGGTCGTGAACGAGGACATCGTGCACGAGGCAGCGGTGCGTCCCGAGGAGCTCGACGCCGTCGAGCGTCGAGAGCGCGTCGAGCTCGAACGCCGGCTCGAGCGGTTCCGAGCAGGCCGACCGGCTGTCAGCCTCGCCGGCAGGACGGTCGTCATCGTCGACGACGGGATCGCGACCGGCTCCACCGCCAAAGCGGCCTGTCGCGTCGCCCGTGCGCTGGGCGCAGCGCGCGTCGTGCTCGCGGTCCCGCTCGCGCCGCCGCACTGGATCGAGGATCTCGGTGATGCCGCGGACGAGCTGCTCTGCCTCGCCACCCCCGAGCCGTTCCGCGCCATCGGACCGTGGTACCGGGACTTCACGCAGACGTCGGACGACGATGTGGTCGCCGCCCTGGCGAGCGCGGCGCGGCGGGTCCGGGAATCGGCACCGAGCGCTGCGCCAGCGACCCACGAAGCGATCGACCGGGAGGTCGCGATCGGCGACGGCTCGCTGCGTCTCGCCGGCCGGCTCACCGTGCCGAGCGGCGCAACGTCCGTCGTCGTGTTCGCGCACGGCAGCGGCTCGAGCCGGCACAGCCCGAGGAACCGATTCGTCGCCGACACGCTGAACGGTGCAGGCATCGGCACGCTGCTGATGGACCTGCTCACGGTCGACGAGGAGCACGACCGCTCGAACGTGTTCGACATCGAGCTGCTCGCTCGGCGGCTCGTCGTGGCATCGACGTGGTTGCGGGACAGCGGCGTCCCGGCGGCGGCGTCGATCGGCTACTTCGGGGCGAGCACGGGCGCCGGAGCGGCACTCGTCGCCGCGGCGTCAGGCGGGGCAGACGTCCGAGCGATCGTCAGCCGCGGTGGACGGCCCGACCTCGCCGGCGCCCACCTCGCACACGTACAGGCCCCGACGCTGCTGATCGTCGGTGGCGCGGACATCGACGTCCTTCGACTGAACCAGTACGCGCTGGCACAACTGCGCTGCGAGAAGAAGCTGGAGATCGTCCCTGGCGCGACGCATCTGTTCGAAGAGCGAGGCGCGCTCGAAGCAGTTGCTGCGCTCGCCCGGGACTGGTTCGTCGACCATCTCGGCTGACCGCACGCGTTCACCCGGCCGGCTCGGGAACCGGCGGCGCGAAGGTCGCGCCGCCCGCCTCCGCATCACCGCTGCCGAGCAGGAGCACGACCGTGCCGGTCCAAACCGGGGTTCCCCCGCCTCCGCCTCGTCCGCCGCCGGTGTCACTGCAACAGGTGTCGATCCATCGGTCGGACTCCACGTCGTAGACGACCGCGCCTCCCTTCGCGAACATGATCACCTGGCTGCCCGTCCACACCGGCACGAAGCCCGGATGCGCCAACCCCGATGAGATCTCACGCCAGCTGTCGGTGAGCGGGTCGTACGCGGCGCCGTCGGACAGGGCCATCTCGCCGTTGCCGGTCACTCGATCACCACCGGTGGACCCGGCGCTCACGATCATCTCGGTGCCGGTCCACACGGCCCGCACCCGACGTGGCGAGAGCGGAGCATCCGCGATCACCCTCCAGTTGTCGATCCTCGGGTCGTACGCGGCGCCATCCGCGAGCTCTCGGTCCCCCGCCGTGCCGCCCCACACGATCCACTCGGTGCCTGTCCACACCGACGCCGCCCGCTGACGACGCTCGACGGGCGGCTCGGCGAGCTGACGCCACGTGTCGCTCGTCGGGTCGTAGGCGATCGGTGTGATGACCATCGTCGAACCGCCACCGTCCCACGGCCACACGAGCAGCTCGTCCCCGGTCCACACTGCCGGCGAACGATCCGAGACGAACCCGACGGGTGGCGACGCGATGAGGCGCCACGTGTCCGCGGCGGGGTCGTAGGCCTCACCCGCGGACACGAGGAGGCTGCCGTCGGGGTTGTCGCCGCCGATGACGAGCATCTCGGCGCCCGTCCACACGACGAGCGGGTCGATCCGACTGCTCGAGAGCAGTGGCGCTGCCAGGACGCGCCACGAGTCAGTCGCAAGGTCGTAGGCGGCTGCGCCGTGGACGGGTTCGCCGTCCACATCGAGTCCGCCGACGACCAGCGCTTCGCTGCCTGTCCACACCGCCGACGGGAACCACGCAGGACCTCGCGGGTCTGGTGCGATCGCCGCCCACGCGCTCGCCGCGGGCGGCGCCGTCGAGACCGTGGACACCGTCGCTGCCGTCGATGCCGTCGACGCGCCGCCGGTCGATCCGGTCGCGCCGAGCTCGTCGCCCGTCGACGTTGCGGAGGCTTCCGTGACCTCCGAGACCGCGTCCTCCTCGGCCGGCTGGCTCGACCAGATGACCACGCCCGCGATGGCGACGAGGCCCACCGAGGCGATCGCCAGGGCGGCGCGACGCCTTCGCCGCAGACGCTGCCCGACTCGGTCAGAAGCGGCTGACACGGCGACGACGTCCGCGACCGGCGCTCGGTCGACCGAGGACAGGTGCTCTCGCAGGCGGGTTTCGAGCGGCTCGTTCATGACAGGTCCAGAGTGCCGAGGTGCTCGCGGAGTTGCCCGAGTGCCCGCGACAGTTGTGACTTCACGGTGCCGACGCTGATCCCGAGCACGTCCGCGATCGTGGCCTCGGAGAGGTCGTCGTAGAACCGCAGCACCACGACGGCACGCCGGCGCACGGGCAGTTGCAACACCGCCCGCAGGGTGCGATCACGTTCAGCGGCTGCTGCCTCGGAGTCCGGCACCGGAGCGATCCAGTCGAGCGCGAGATGGTCGCGGCGGAGCGCCAACGCACGTCGTCGCCACCTCCGGGTGCAGAGGTTCACGACCACCCGCCGCAGGTACGCCGGACCGTCGGCGATCCCGCCGGCTCGCCATCGTGGGAGCGACCGCGCGATCGCTTCAGCGACGATGTCCTCGGCGGCATCCGCATCTCCCATCAGCAGACGTGCGATTCGCTGCACGCGCGGCAGTTCGCAGCGGAGGATCTCGATGAACTCGAAGTCCGATCTCACCACGGACGCGCCGCTGCCGTCCACGAGCGACGGAGCGGACTCGTCCATGCCGCATTAGAGCACCGGGCCGGCGCAGAGGTTGCCCCGTGTCGCACGCAGTCTCCACGTCAGCGACCCGGCGGCACCACGCGTGAGAGGCTGCGGCGTGGGCCGATCGTCCGGAACGGTCGGGGAAGCGAGGAAGCCATGGCGCACGTCGCCATCCAGGACATCGTCACCGAAGTCGCCCAGCAATCGGGCGCTGTCGTCTCCAAGGTGGTTCACCGAGACGAGCGGATCAACGTGACGGTCTTCGGGTTCGACGCCGGCCAGGAGCTCACCGAGCACCGGGCTGCGCGAGCCGCGGTGGTGCAGGTGATCACGGGTCGGCTGACGTTCACCGCTGACGGGGAGGAGCTCGACGCCGGGCCCGGCTTCTGGCTCCACATGGCCCCGGACACGCCCCACTCGCTCGTCAGCACGGAACCCACGATCATGCTCCTGACGCTGATCGGGCCCTGATCGGCGGCCGCCCGCCCAACGGAGGACGACATGCACACCCCTCGCGATGACCGATACGACACGATGACCTACGCCCGCTGCGGCGCCAGTGGTCTCCGGCTACCACGTCTGACGCTCGGGCTGTGGCACAACTTCGGTGGTCCGTACCTCACCGACGAAGCGCGAACGATGCTGCTCGAGTCCTTCGACGCGGGCATCACGCACTTCGATCTCGCCAACAACTACGGGCCCCCGCCCGGCTCGGCCGAAGCCAACTTCGGCACGATGCTCGCCGGGGATTTGCGCCCGTTCCGGGACGAGCTCGTGATCTCCACCAAGGCGGGCTACCTGATGTGGGACGGCCCCTATGGCGAGTGGGGGAGCCGCAAGTACCTCCTGGCGAGCCTCGACCAGTCGCTCGCCCGGCTCGGGCTCGACTACGTGGACATCTTCTACTCGCACCGCTACGACCCCGACACCCCGCTGGAAGAGACGATGGGCGCGCTCGACCACGCGGTGCGTTCCGGGCGCGCCCTCTACGCCGGCATCTCGTCCTATGGTCCCGACGCGACGCGCAGGGCGGCGTCGATCCTGCGCGAGCTCGGTACACCGTGCGTGATCCATCAGCCGTCGTACTCGATGCTGAACCGTTGGATCGAGCGTGGCCTGCTCGCCACCCTCGCCGAGGAAGGGATCGGCTGCATCGCGTTCTCGCCGCTCGCACAAGGGCTGCTGACGAACAAGTACCTCGGCGGCATCCCGGCCGGCTCGCGTGCCACCGCCGACAGCTCGCTCTCGCCCGACATGATCAACGACACCACCCTGGAACGAGTGCGCGGTCTCGACCGGATCGCCCGCGAGCGCGGACAGACCCTGGCGCAGATGGCGATCTCGTGGGTGCTGCGCAACGAGGTCGTGACGAGCGCGTTGATCGGTGCCAGCCGATGGTCACAGATCGCCGACTGCCTCGGCGCCTTGGACCACACCCACTTCGCCGATGACGAGCTCGCCGCGATCGACGTCTACGCCGTCGACGCCAACATCAACCTGTGGCAGCAGTCCAGCGACGCCGGCTGACCGCCGCACTCGGCGACGAGCTCGCTCCCGGGTCGATCAGTAGACGAACTGACCGACGAGGCTCTGGAGCTCGGCTGCCATCCGAGCGAGCTCGGACGCTGCGCGCTGGCTGTCGGCGGCACCGGCAGCCGTGCTGTCGGCAGCCTCGGCGACGCCGCGCATGTTGGCAGTGATCTCGTTGGAGCTGCGGCTCGCATCGGTCACGTGCCGGGCGATCTCGTTCGTCGTGGCCGCCTGCTCCTCCACCGCCGAAGCGATGGTGTCCTGGAACTCGGCGATCTGGTTGATGATCTCGAGGATGCCGCTGATCGAGCCGACGGACGACTGGGTGTCGGCCTGGATGGCTTCGATCTTGGCGGAGATGTCCTCGGTGGCCCTGGCGGTCTCCTTGGCGAGCTCCTTGACCTCGTTGGCGACGACGGCGAAGCCTTTGCCGGCCTCGCCGGCCCGTGCGGCCTCGATCGTCGCGTTGAGCGCCAGAAGGTTGGTCTGCTCGGCGATGCCGGTGATGACCTTGACGATGTGACCGATCTCGATCGAGCTCGCGCCGAGCTTCGCGACCGTGGCGTTCGTCTCGCGGGCGGCCTCGACGGCCTGGGTGGCGACCTTTGCCGCTTCCGCTGCGTTGCGGGCGATCTCCTTGATCGACACGCTCATCTCGTCGGTGCCGGCGGAAACGGTCTCGACGTTGCGCGAGACGTCGACCGACGCCGCGCTCACGGAGTTCACCTGGCGTGAGGTCTCGCTCGAGTTGTCGTCCATCTGCGACGAGACGACCTGCAGCTCCTCGGCCGCGGCGGCGAGCGCCTCGGAGTTCGAGGCGATGAGCGAAACGCTGCGGCGGAGGTCGCCGAGCAGCTTCGAGAGTGCGATGCCCATGCGACCGACGGCATCGTCGCCCGTCACCGTGACCGTGCTGGTCAGGTCACCGGCAGCGGCGCGGCCGAGCGCCACCAGCATCGCGTCGACCTTCGCCTGCAACTCGTCCGCCTGCGCCCGCTCACGGGTCTGCAGCTCGGTCGCCTCGGCCTGCAGCACCAGCATCCGATCGACCGTGCCTTGCAGCTCGGAGGACTGGACCCGCTCACGTGCCTGCATCGCAGCCATCTCGTCCTTGTATTCCTCCAGCCGAGCGAGGTCGAGCTGCGTCTCCTCGGTGAACCGCCACATAACGAGCATGATCACGACGAGAGCGACGACGAACCCGGCGTGCACGCCGGCCCACAGCAACGGGTTGTTCTGCGCAGCCGCGTGGTTGAACACGCTCTTCGGGTCGACCATCGTCATGATCGCGTGCTGGCCGCTCACGAAGACGATGGCGAACGCGAAGGCGATGATGTCCTGGTACAACGCGATCAGCGGCACCATCACGAAGAACGTGAAGTGGGCCTCGATCAGGCCGCCGGTGAAGTGGACGAGGATCGCGTCGGTGGTCAGCAGGCCGACGCTGACCAGCACCGCCCTCAGCCCGTGGGCGCTGACGGCGCGGCTGGCGATCGCGAACAGGATGACCGGTGAGGTCTCGAGCAGCACGTGGCCGGCGGCGTAGCCGCGGGCGAAGCCGACGAGCATGATCCCGGGAATCGCCAACCAGAGCACGGCCTCGATGAAGCGGTGCCGGCGCTGCCAGGAAGCGTCGCTCAGACGGACGCCCCTCGGGACGAGTGCCAGCAGCTTCGAGACGAGACCGATCGGCTCGGAAGGCTGCAAGGTGGAGATCGCTGCTGTCATGTGTGATTGCACCCTGTGGTGTGAGCGTCGGCGGCGCCGAGGGACGGGTGTGACGGAGCACGGTGCCCCGGAGGGCATCGGGAACCGTCCGGGCCGCGTCGCGTCCGTCAAGCATCTGTGAACATCCGCCGCGTCGTGCGTTCGCTCACGCGGCGCACCGGCGCCCGTTCGCAGGCCGAGCGCAGCGCCAGGGCGCAGGCCTGATGCTCCTGATCAACGATCCTTCGCGCTCGGCCGCGGTGTCGTCGAGCCGGCGTCGGTGACATCGAGCAAGAGCGGGAGCAGCGCGCGCAGCTTCGTGAGCGGTTCGATCGAACGGCGGGCTTTGGCGAAGACGAGCGCGCCTTCGATGGCGGCGTAGACGAGGAGCGCCCGATCGCGCGCCGCGACGGGATCGACCCCATCGGATTCGATCCACGACGCGACGCGCCCGATCAGCCGACCGAACGCGTCCGCGCAGGCGTCACCGATCTCCTCCGAGCTCGCGCCGATCTCGAGCGCGACAGTGGCGATCGGACAGCCTTCGAGGTAGCCGGAGCGCTCCAGCAGGGCGGCCACGTCGGCGAGGTACGCGTCGAGCGATGCGATCGCCGACGAAGTGGTGTGGTCGGCGAGAGCGGACTCGACCTCGGAACCCGACAACGCGATGGCCTCTGCGGTGAGCTGTTCCTTGCCACGCGGGAAGTGGAAGTACATCGATCCCTTGGGCGCTTGGGCTTCGGCGACGATCTGGTTCAGCCCGGTCCCGTGGAAGCCCTGGCGCTGCAACAGCCTGGCGGTGGTCGTCAACATCCGCTCACGCGTGGTTCGGCTCATGTGCCGAGCATACAGAAAACTCAGACGACTGGTCTATTGACTATGACGACTGGTCTAGTTATCATCCAGTTGCATCACGCAGCACGCAGCACGAAAGGACCAGACGATGCCCGTCATTCACATCTACACACCCGAGGGTTTCCTCTCCCCCGCCCGCAAGCGGTTGATGGTCGAACGCGTCACCACGGCCGCGGTCGAGGCCGAGGGCCTGCCCACCACCGATCGCACCTACGTGCTCCTGCACGAGGTTCCTGACGGTGGTTGGGGTTGGCAAGGCGAGGTGATCGACCAATCGGCGTTCCGGCAGGTGCTGCCACCCGACCCCGTCGACGACAAGGTCACCGGGTCCAACGACCACAGCTGACGCCGGAACGCTCGATCGAGAGCCGTTCGCGGCGCTACTCGTCCTCGACGACGATCGCCTGTTCCGGGCAGGTCGAGGCGGCGCGCCTGGCCGCCGCGATCACCTCGGGGGTGAACTCGGTGACCGCCACGTAGGAATGGCCGTCCTCGTCTCGGAGGGAGAACACCTCGGGCGCCGCCATGGCGCACAGCGTGTGCCCCTGGCACAGGGCTTCATCGACGTAGACGCGCATCGCGGTCAGGCTCCTGCCGCTTCAGCGGCTTCTCGATCGAGGCGGGCTTGCCAGGTGGCCATCGTCTCCGCCAGTCCCGGCCCCTCACGTTCACCCGGCGGGAAGGTGGCGGGCATGTGCCGCCACCCGTTGATGATGCCGATCGACTCGTAGCGCTCGGCGCCGGTCGGGTCGGCGTCGAAGTCGCCGAGCCGCTGCAGCGCCCCCCACAGCATCGCCTTGAACTGCGTGCGGGCGACGTTCGAGCCGAGGCAGCGGTGGTTCCCCAACCCGAACGCGGCGTGCCGGTTGGGGAACCGGTCGATGCGCAGCTCGTCCGGCTCGTCGAAGACGCGAGGATCGCGATTGGGCATCGCGAAGCTGAGCAGCACGCGCTCGTGCTCCTTGAACTCGTACCCGGCCACCACGCAGTCGCGCGTGACGGTGCGGGCATCGCCCTGCGACGGGCTGAAGCAGCGGAGGAACTCCTCGGTCGCCATGTCGAGCAGCCCACGGTCGTTGCGAAGGCGCTCGCGCTCGGCCGGGTTGCGGGCGAGCCAGTTCATGGCGTTGGCGGTGAGCGCGGTCGTCGTGTCGAGCCCTCCGGCGATGAGCAGGAACAGGGTGCCGAACAGCTTGTCGTCGGGGAGCGGCTCGCCGTCGATCTCGGCGTCGATCAACGCCTTGATCGCGCCGGGTCGCGGGTCGACCCGTGCGGCAGCGACCCGTTCGGCGATGTGCATGATGGCCTCGAACATCAGGCCCTGGACGCGGGGCAGGTCGGGACTGTCGGGCGGTGTGTAGACGAACGCGTGCATCGGTTCGCTGAACACCTTCCAGTCATCGAGGGGAAGGCCGAGCAGCGCCATCGTGACGACCGCGGGCACGATGTTGGCGAGGTCGTCGACGACGTCGATCCGGCCCGACTCGATCACGTCCTCGAGGCAGGCCCGCGTCAGATCGTGCGCCATCGGCTCCCACTTGCGCACGGCTGCCGGCGACGTGAACGGGTTGAGGATGTGCCGGTAGGCGAGCTGCGTCGGCGGATCCATCTCGAGGAACCCTGCCGACACCCCAGGGTTGGGGTCGGGGATCTGGATGCCGCGGTACGGGCTGGTGGGGTCGGGGTCCTTCACGGCCGAGAAGAGGTCGGCGTGCTTGTACATCTCGCTGACCTCATCGAGTCCGGTGACGATCCAGTGGCCGCCGTGGCTCTCGGTCCACACGACCGGGCACCTCGATCGCAGCTCGTGGCTGATCTCGGGGTACCGATCGCGATACTCGTGGGAGTGCTGGTCGAAATCGACCACGATCCGCTCGGCGTTCTTGGCGGTGTCGGTCATGTCCGTGCGCCGCGTCACTTGGCGGCGGCGGCGTCGCGGCCGGCGAGCTCGGCGAGCTGGCGGGCGGTGAACGGCGTGCCCTTGCCCCGGCCCATGCTGCGCAGCGAGACGTCGACGTCCTTGGCCTCGGCACGCAGGGCGCCGACGGTGGACGACTCGCGCGTCCGGGTGGCGAACGGGTCGAAGGAGTAGAGCCGCATCGCGTTGCGGTGGGTGATCTTGTCCACCTCGTCGTCAGGGACACCTTCGAGGCAGTGCCCGAGCAGCTCCGGCGAGTGCGGCCAGGTGGAGTCCGAGTGCGGGTAGTCGCACTCCCAGGTGATGCGGTCGATGCCGACCTTGTGGCGGAGCTCGATGCCGGCGCGGTCGTCGATGAAACAGGTCGAGACGTTGCGATGGAACAGGTCGGTGGGCATCATCCCGCCGAAGTCGGCGCCGGTCCAGGCGTGGTGGTGGTTGTAGACGTAGTCCATCCGCTCCAGGGCGTACGGGATCCAGCCGATGCCGCCCTCCGACAGGGCGATGATCATGTCGGGGAACTTCCTGAAGATCGGCGTCCACATCAGGTCGTTCAGCGCCAGGAACGAGTTCATCGGTGTGATCGCGATGCTCACGTCCGCGGGTGCATCGAGCGAGGTGACCGTCATCGACGACGACGAACCGATGTGCATGCAGACGACCGTGTTCGTCTCGACGCACGCGGTGAAGAACGGATCCCAGTGGTCGCCGTGGAGGCCGGGCTGACCGAGCTTCTCCGGGTTCTCGGAGAACGTGACGGCGTGGCAGCCCTTGCCCGCGACACGTCGGATCTCGTCAGCCATCAGCTGCGGATCCCACAGCGGCATGATCGACATCGGGATGATCCGGTCGGGATAGGTGCCCGCCCACTCGTCGATGTGCCAGTCGTTGTACGCGCGCACGCACGCCAACGCGAGGTCCTTGTCCTGTGCCCGCAGGAACAGCTGGCCGCAGAAGTGCACGAAGGTCGGGAAGTTCAGCGAACCGAGCACGCCGTTCGCGTTCATGTCCCGGATGCGCTCGTGGATGTCGTAGCAACCGGGACGCATGAACTCGTAGCGCAACGGGTTGAGCCCGTACTCCTCGGGCGGGCATCCGGCGACGGCGTTGAGCCCCATGTTCTGGGCGCGCTGCCCTTCGAACAACCAGAACTGACTGCCCTGGTCGTCTTCCATGATCCTCGGCGCCTGGTCTCGGTACCGATCCGGCATCCGTCCGACGAACACCGTGGGCGGCTCGATCACGTGGTCGTCCACGCTCACGAGCACCATGTCGTTCATCTCCATCGCCGGCTCCTGTCCCCTCGACGCGTCCCCAACGATCTGGCATGTCATGACAGATCTGTTGACGCAGTCTGACACGCTTCGTAGGGTGCAGGCAATGGCCGAGGAGACGACCGGCGTACGGACGCGCCAGCGGGTGGCGACGCTGTATGCCATCGAGCGCGTGGCACTCGGTATGTTCGTCGACCGTGGCTTCGACTCGGTGACCGCCGAGCAGATCGCTGAGGCGGCCGGGATCTCGGTGCGGACGTTCTACCGCCACTTCCCCGAGGGGAAAGAGGGAGTCGTGCTGCTCGAAGCGCGGCGCGGTGGTGACCTGTTCCGCGACGCGCTCATCCGCCGCCCGCCGCACGAGGCCGCGATGGTCGCCCTTCGTCATGCGGCGATCGACTCGGTGCTACGCATCGACGATGTCGACGTGCCTGTTGCCTCGTTCGGTGTGGAGGAGTCCCAGCAGGTGCTCCGGCAGATCACCGAGGGCAACGCGCCGCTGCTCGCGCGCCTGTTCGGCGAACGGGTCCTCATGCTCGAGTCCCTCGTTGCGCTCGTCGCGCTGCGGATGTCGGTCGATCCGACGGTCGACGTCCGGCCGCGCCTGTTCGTCCATGCCGTCCACGCGGCGATCACGGCGAGTTGGCTCACCAGCCAGGCCAACCCGGAGCTCGCCGTCGTCGATGTCCTCGCACAGGCCCTCGACGTCCTCGAAGCCGGGCTGGACCCTCGCGCAGCCCCGCCCAGTACTGTCGGACAACAAGGTCGTCGAGATGCGTCGGCGGCGATGTAGGAGCGGCAATGGCCAAGTGGGAAACCGACGCCGCCCTGGCCGCGCAGTCGGACCCTCATGGGCGACTTCGCGAACGTCTGGCAGGCAGCGGACAAGGTCGTCTACTCCACGACCCTGGCCGCGGTGTCAACTGCCAACACTCGGCTCGAACGCCATTTCGACCCCGGGGCGGTACGCGACCTGAAGGCCGCGGCCAGAAGCGATCTCATCGTGGGAGGTCCGAACCTCGCGGCACAGGCTTTCAGGGCCGGGCTGGTTGACGAGTGCCACCTGTTCATCTGGCCCGTCGTCCTCGGTGGCGGCAAGCCGGCGCTGCCCACCGACACGCGCGCCGAGCTCGCGCTCCTCGACGTGCGCCGATTCAGCAACGGCGTCGTACACCTCCAGTACCGCACTCTGTAGGAAGCCACGTCCGCTTCGACGGGAAGGCTCAGGCTCCGACTCATTCGGACCTGACGGGGGCCATGCCGTGAGCATCGGAAGAGCTCGGACCGATCTCGACGGGGCTGCGTAGACGTCCGAGTTGATCAGGTGGCACGGGCGGGTGTTTGAGATGGAGCGTTGCCGCCCCGGGGGTGCAATCGTGGTGCCGTGGATGCCTCGATGCGTGTGCAGGAACCGGCGGACGGTTCCGAGACCGACATCGTCGTCGGCTGGCTCCGGTTCCATCGTGACGCCTTGGCGAACAACGCGACCGGGCTGTCTACCGAGCAGCTGACGGCGGCGGCCGCGCCACCATCGGCTGTGACCATCCTCGGTTTGGTGCGCCACATGACTGAGATGGAACGGGTGTATGGCGCCTGGGCAATCGGCGGTAGCGGTGACCTGGCCTTCGTCTACGGCGACTACGTGGATGGCGGCCCCGAGTGGGACCTCGACGTCGATCCGTCGATGGCCGAGGGCTCGATGGCGAACTGGCGCCACGAGTGCGATGCCACCGATCGAGCGCTCGCCAGCGCCGGCTCGCTCGACTCGATCGGCTCGGGCAACGGGCGCAGCGTGCGATGGAACTTGCACAAGCTCGTCGGCGAGTACGCCCGTCACAACGGCGACGCCGACATCGTGCGCGAACGGATCGACGGCTCGACCGGCGAGTGATCCGGACGGCCGGTCGGCTGCGCCCGGTCTAGCGTTCCCGTGCCTCGGCGAGCACGATGGGGTCGGGCTGTTGGTCCCAGGTCGCGGTGAGCCCGATGGCTGGGCGAGGTCCGGGCATTGGGCGTCGGAACACCGTCAGCTCGAACCGGTCGTTGCGGAGCACGACGCTCGTCGTGTCGTCATGTTCGACTTCGAACCCGTCGACCGGCACTCGCTCCTGCGTCCAGCCCCCTCCCTGGATGCGGACGTTGCTCGGCGCGATGTACCAGCGGCCGTCGTACACGGCCATGCCGAGGGCCTCGCCCTGGCCGGTCATGGCAACGGCGGCGAGCATGATGACGAGTCGGGGGTCGCGCAGTCCGTCGTACACCCAGCGGGTGCCGAGCACGGAGTGCTGCATCTCGACGATGAGGGCGTCGTCGGCCCCGTCGAGGGGTTCGTCCCGGTAGGTGAGTGGGATCTGCAGCAGTGTCGCGCCGGCCGTGACGAGGTGGGTCTCGATGCCGACTCGACCGTCGGGATCGTCGAAGCGGTAGGAACCGATCACCTCGATGGGAACGTCCGCTGGGGGACCCCACGGTTGGGTCGGCGCCCACTTGGCGATGAGCTCGGCCTTGGTTGGCATGATCGTCGCGAGGTGGAAAAGTGCCATGGCCGGCCAGCGTAGGCACCGTGCGCGACGCAGGCCGCCCAGTTCGAGGGCTCGAGCTGTCGAACGATCTCGGCACGGACGCCTCACGCGTCCGCGCAGCATGGCTCGCATCGGCTGGGAGCAGGACCGTCTCGTCTCCCACCCGAACACTGACGACTGCTCAAAATCGATCGACTCGACTTTGGACGCACCCGTGCGCAAGTCTCATTCGCAAACGACACAAACGCAACTGGACGCTGACGACCCCATCCGAGTACTCAAAGCGCAATCTGTAGCCCAGAATGGCCGCGATCTGCATCCCCAACAGACCGCAATGTGTAGCCCGGAGCGACTGCAGTGTGTAGTCTGGTGACGTGGTCGTGTACCGTCCCCGTGTCGTCGACGCCTTGCTGGCCGAGCGGCTCACGTCCGCGGGAGCGGTGCTGATCGAAGGCCCGAAGGCGTGCGGGAAGACATTCACAGCCGAACAGCAGGCCGCCAGCCGCGTCTACCTCGACACTGACGACCAGGCACGCGTGGCACTGGGGGTGGACCCGACCCTGGTGCTGTCCGGTGACCCACCCCAGCTCGTCGACGAGTGGCAGCTCGACGCCACTCGCGTGTGGAACCACATCCGTGCCGAGGTGGACCGCCGCCAAGGCACCGGGCTGTACATCCTCACCGGCTCCGCCACCCCGCCCGACGACACCCGCCGCCACAGCGGCGCCGGTCGCTTCGCCCGTCTGACGATGCGACCGATGAGCCTGATCGAATCGGGCGACTCGACCGGTGAGATGTCGTTGGCGGCGCTGCTCGACGGACACCGGCCGACCGCCAAACCGACCGAGGTGACCGTGCCCCGCTACGCCGAGCTGGTCGTTCGTGGTGGTTGGCCGCTGAACCTGACGCGAACCGTCACCGCTGCGGCGCGGGCGAACATCGACTACGTCACCACGATCACCGAGGTGGACCTGCCCACCATCGACCCGTCCCGGCGTCATCCCCGGCTTGCGCTGCGGGTCCTGCGGTCGCTCGCCCGCAACATCGGGATGGACTACGTCGTCACCCGTGTCGCACAGGACGCGAGCACCGACGACTCTGACATCGCACGGTCGACGGTCTACGACTACCTGGCACCGCTGGAACGTCTCATGGTGCTCGACCCGTTGGAGGCATGGTCGTCACATCTGCGTTCGCGGGCCCGGCTGCGCACCTCGCCACGGGTGCAGTTCTGTGATCCGTCAATTGCTGTTGCCGCCCTGCGCACCGGACCGGACCAGCTGCTCGCGGACCTGAACTACTTCGGATACCTGTTCGAAGCGCTCGTCGTGCGTGACCTGCGGGTGTTCGCCGACGTCGTGGATGGCACCGTGCAGCACTACCGGGACTCCGACGATCTGGAGATCGACGCGGTCGTCACCGCCGGCGACGGACGCTGGGCGGCGTTCGAGGTGAAGCTCGGCCAGGCCGACATCGAGATGGCTGCTGCCAACCTGCTCACCTTCGCTCGCAAGGTCGACACGACCAAGGTCGGCGAACCGGCGACGCTTGCCGTGGTCACCGCCACCGGATACGGCTACACCCGGCCTGACGGCGTCGTCGTCATTCCCGCCGCCACCCTCGGCCCCTGACAGTCGGACACACCCGGGGCAGCACCGATTTCGCGAAGTCGCCAGGACGTTCCTTGCGGTGTTCCCGCACGCGCTGCATCACTCGATGCGCATGCCCGATATCGCCCTGGCGATCACCAGCTGCTGGATCTCACTCGTGCCTTCGAAGATCGTGTGGCTCACGGTCTCGGGTTTTCCTGGTGTGACGTGGTGTTGCACTGTGGCCGCGAGCAGGAGATTCGCGAACGCTCGATTCCGGCTCGTGTCACCGTTTCCACCCGTTTCTGGGGTCAAAACTAGGGATGAGGCCAATTTCAGGCCATTTCTATTTCGCGCCGTCCCTAACGCGACGATCGCCAGTAGGGATGCCCTCGTCCTAGCTTCGCGGGCGTCAATCGACCAGAACTTGAAGCGAATCTTCGAGTGCTTCGAAGCCTTGCTGACGGACGATCGCTGCGACGACATCCGTCGGAGACATGGGCGGCCGCTTCTTGCGCGCCGCCATCGACCACACCGCGAGGGCCACCACGCTGGGCTCGGCAGCTACGAGTTGTCCCACCAGTTGCGGTGGCGTGACGACGGCGATGGCACGCTGCCGGAGCAGCTCACTGTCGAAGTCGCGCACGTTGTAGGTCACCAGCGCCGACGCGCGGACGTGGACGGCTGCCGCCGCCACGTGCCGGTCCTTCGGATGGTTGTCCATTTGGTCGATCAGGTGCTCGTACCGCTCGACTGACGCGGCTGGGAACGCTCGCCGCATGGCACCGACCGAGCGTGCGTCGAACTGCGCTGGGTCGATGCTGGGGCGATCGGCGAGCACGTTGCGCGTCATCTCGTCGAGGATCGCATCCGTCCAGCGAGGCTCGAACGCGTCAAGGGTCGCAAGCGTGAGGAGCAGATCGCGAAGGACGACTGGGTAAAGAACACAGGCGTCCATGACGTAGACCGGCGCCACGGTCAGTAGGTCAGCCCGAGTTCCTCGTCAGCCTCGGTCAACTCCCCCAGCGCAGCGAGTTTGGAGGCTCGACACTCGCGATAGGCGAGCACGTCACTCGCGAGCAGTCGACGATGGGTGCCGGCCATGTGAGCGGGCAGCGAACCCTGGTCGATCAACCGAACGACATAGGTCCGCGAGAGCCCGAGCAAATCGGCCGCCTGCTGCGTCGTGAGCTCCGCATCGGCGGGAATGACGTGCACCGGCACTCCGGTCGCGAGATCGCGCAGTAGCGACCGCACTGCCCGGTTCGCATTCTCTGGAAGCACGACCGTCTCGTCACCCACCCGGACGCTCACCGACGACTGCTCAGAATCGAGCGCCGCGACGACGACACGGTCGCGCTCCTCCAGATCGAACACCTCGGCCTTGGTCGCACTCATCCGCCCAGTATCAACCACAAACGACACAAACGCAACCAGCGACGCGCCCGTTGGGTCGGATCGTCGTCAGGCACGCGTACTGTGCGCGCCCCCGGGCCTGCGGCGCACACGAATTTCAGACACGGGCACGACTCAGCCGATCGGAGGCGGCATGGGGTTGGCCAGTTGATCCGACCCGGTGACTCCGTTGTCGGAAACGTGCTCGGTCCACGCAGTGCCGTCCCAATACCGGTGACTGTGCGAGCGACTCGGATCGGTGTACCAATTCGCTGGCGGGCCACTTCGTGCCGAGATCGGCGGTGGCAGCGGTGGGGCCGGGGCTGTCGCCGTTGCCGGACTGTCTTCGGTGTCATTGCCGAGTTCTGGCCTCACGCTGTCGAGCCCGAGCAGCATGAGGGCGTCGGCGAGACCCGGATAGCTGGCATCCTCTGCGCGGATTCGGTCGAGATCCTTTCGCGCCAGTCCAAGCTTGCCTTCGGCGTGGTACGTCAGTGCCCGCTCGACGAGCGCACGGAAGCGGACCTCGCGCGATCTGCTGCGAGCGCGCAATGCCTCCTTGAAGGCCAACCGCGCCGACTCGTGGTGGCCAAGCTCGCGCAGCGCGACGCCCCGGTAGACGAGCAGAAGCGCCGTGACATCGTCGCCGTTCTCCAACCCATCGGTGACCTCGACGACCTCGCTGTAGCGGCCGAGTTCGAAGTACAGCTCCGAAAGCGAGAGCGCTGCCGCGGGTGTCGGTTCGAGTTGCTCGATGATGTCGGCTGCGCCGTGCACGTCTCCGTTGGCCTGCTTCCACTCGGCGAGCATGAGGCCGATCAGGTTGCGGCCGAGTGCTTCGTCGATCTCGATCTCTGGTGTGATCTGCACCGGTAGCCGTGTTGAGGCCAAGTAGGTCTTGACCAGCCGGTACTCCGCCGGATCGTGGCCTTGGGCCTATACCCACTCGAGCATCTGGCGACCCCAAGCAGCGTTCGACTCGATCGCGATCAAGCCTGCGAGCATCGCTGCGGGCAACGCATGCTCGGACTTCCCCTTTCGAGCGATGTCATCGAGCAGCGTGATGTTCGCCGTGCTGATTGCGTCGAGCACCTTCTTGTCGTCGGCGGGGATCTTCGGCTGGACGGCCCTGGCAGTCTGCTGACGTACGGCAGCGGCGTTCCTCGACTTCGAGGTTGTTGGACTGCTCTTGCTGTAGGAGATGCCCGAACCAGGGAGCCCGACGGTCGATTTCACGCGACCGTGCCCGACGTTCACCGAGGCACACCTCGTCGACCGAGCGAAGTAGAGACACAACTCTTGGACAGATTGAGCTTCACGCACGGCACGATCCTGATCGACTTGCGGTATCTGAAGGCCACGAGCCCAACCTCCTGCTGCGTCCCACGAACCCTTTGCGACCAGCGAGTCGATGGGACTGCTGCAAGGTTTTGGTGAGACCTGATCGGGCTTGCCCGAGCCGGCTACCCCTTCCGCCTCTGCTTCGAGCCGGCGGCACCCGCTATCCCGACCGCGCCGCGAGCGGACGAACGCGACACCCAGCGAGCCGTCACCCACCGCTCGGCTGGTCAGCCGCGCTGAGGCGTCTCCCGCCGCCGGTGAGGCGCAGGCGTCATCAGCAGACTCAGCTATTCGCGAAGACTGACGAGGCTTACGTGCGACAATCGCGTTGGCACGGTAGGCCCTAGAAGTGGAGCGCAGTGAGCACGGAGCACAGCCAGCCGCGGTGCATCTTCTGCTGGTCGCACGGCGAGATGACCCGCGAGCATCCGATGTCCAAGCGCGTGCTCGATCTGGCGGGCTTCACGCTGGATGACATCCACATCGAGGTCGACGTTCCTCTGGACCAGCTCACGCCCGAGTACGTGGCGGAGCGGTCTCACTCCATCGCTGATGAGTTCGTCACATGCGTGTGCGCGAACTGCAACAACGGGTGGATGCAGCAGCTGGACCATTCGTTCGCGGGAACCGTTCAACGATGGGTTACGAGGCCGTCCGACAGGCTCGGGAACGTCGGGGTGGCCGTGGTCCGGCGATACATGCTCAAGGTTCTGTGGGTGAAAGCCCTTGGCGAGATCTGGGGGTCACCTGAGCTCGTGAGCGACGGAGAGATCCGCTCTGCGGTCATCCTGAACCCGAAGGACGGGACCCGGATCATGAACAACGATCTCGATGAGATGGCTAAGTCCGTGTCCCTCGGCGCGGCCGCGGTCGAGTCGTCCACGATCTTCACGACGGCGGTGTTCACACCGACCCTCCACGGCCAGCCCAAGTCGGCAGGCATCAATCGCTTCTCTGCCGGACTCGTGCTCGCGCTCCCGCGTGTTCGAGTTCAGTTTTGGGTGGTCGCGCGTTTCGGAGCACAACTGAAGACTGAGTGGCCCCGACAAGTGGCATGGCTCACCAAGAACACTACGTACGGCCATCTACCGAAAGGCTTCTCACGCCCAGACATTGATGCCGTCGCACTTCGATAACCGGACCACCTTGCGTTCGAGTCCGACCCGCACGGCAAGCATGCTGACTGGAGCGGCTCGGCAGGGTGGTCAATCCATCTCGATTCCGCCTGTCCACGGCCGCGGTGGGCGCGTGTCGGCTGCCTCGAGCCACTGCCGGAGGACCTCGGTCGACCGGTCGCTACTTACATGTCCTACGAGCTGCTCGCGACGGGTCACGGCAGGGACGTCGGCTCGGTCGCAGGTGATGACTCGTTCGAGAATGTCATGTGCCGCTGCGAGGTCGTTGGTGTCGGTGACGACAAGGGCGTGGTTCGCCTGCCGGCCTCTGGTCATGCCGACGTACACGCGGCCGGTCGTCGAGGCGGTCGCCAACGTGAGGCTGCGGTCTTGGGTGTCGGACTGGTTGCCGGGTTCGGTGGCGGCGTAGCCGAGGCGGACGTGGTCGCGGGCGTACTCGGCGGGGAACACGACCACGCCTCCGCCGTCGATGCGGGCGGCGGTGATGTCGCCGTGTCCGTCGATGGCGGTCACGGTCCACTGGTCGCGGTTGCGGACGAACTGGCCGGATGACGTGATGAGCGTGCGGTCGTTGCGCCGGGTGGCGATGAGGTCGCCGACCCAGGCGCCGATGTCGTCGGCGGTGTCGGCGCGGCGGGATCGACTGGCCGTGGTCGCGGCACTCGGTCCAGTAGGTGGCGATCGTCTCGAGGTGCTGGTCGATGCTGCCAGCCACGATGCGGTCCGCTGGCGATCACGACCACCCGCAACGAGCACGTCGACCTGATCAACGATCGCATCCAGACCGAACGTTGGAAGCGCGGCGAGCTCGCCGGTGGCCCTCGTGGGGCTATAGCTCAAGTGGCAGAGCACCGGGCTGATAACTCGGAAGATGGGGTTTCGACTACCCCTAGCTGTCCCGACTCATTACTCATGACTCGGGATCAGCGATTGGGTCGTCAGTCGCACACACCGTCGAAACCGGCTTGCGAATCGCACACCCCGGGCGCATACTGGTTGTGCCTCGGGCAAGCGCCCTTGGAAGTGGACCCGGTTGCCTACCGGATGGTAGGGGAACCGGGTTCTGCGCGTTAAGGGCGAAGTTCGGTGACGTCCTCCACCACGGGCTCCACGAGCAGGCGCCAGTTCCCGCCGGCACCGTGCGCCCATGCAATCGCGTCGGCTACCCAGAGCATCGGCTCGGCGCTCGCCCGTCGATGCTCGAACACCAGCCACGGCTCCGGCTGTCGGACACGGACCAAGTGCCGCTCGTCCTCCCGATCGTCGTCGCGACTTTCAATCACCAGCCGCGGTACGTCGCTCCGCTGAACACGCTCGACGACGGCGGTGAGACACGCGTTCCGTGCCGCGAACTCGGTGGCGCCGTGCCCTCGCTGCGCGACGGCGATGAACACACCGATCGGCATCTCGGCGATCGTCGACAGCACGAGGCGCTTCCGGCGCGCGGACTCGTTGTTGAAGTGGACCCGTTCGTGAACCGCCAGTGCCCGCATCGCAAGTCGCAGCTCGGGCAGGTGACGCGCCTCGGCCATCACGCACGCCAGTAGGTACCGGCGCCCGCGGACGGACTCGTCCACGAACGCGTCGGTGAAGGGCAGGCGCTTCACTGCTTGCCCTTCAGGATCTCACCGAGGCCAGCGGCGACTGCTTCGTCGGCGGCGGCGAAGGCGTGGGCGTAGACGCGGAGCGTCATCGCTGGGTTGGAGTGGCCGAGGCGGCCGGCGACGGTTCGCACGTCGTGGCCTTGGCCGATAGCGACGGTCGCAGACCATTGGCGCATGTCGTGCAATCGCCACTTCGGGTCGATGCCCGACATCTGGCGCGCCCGCTTCCACCACCAGCTGATGCGGTCGGGGCTCACCAGCTCGGGGCCGAGGCCACACATCCACGGGCCGTACGGCTCACGTGTTCGGCGGAGCTTGTCGATCATCTCGACCGTGTCGGCGTCGAGCGTGACGGTGCGCACGTTGGCGGTCTTCGTCGCTGCCTCGCGCAGCTCGGGCGCGCCGTCGCCGCGTTTGGTGATCTCGATCGCCGAGTCGATCAGCAACTGGCCGTCGTGCTCGTCGGTCCACCGCAGCGACGCAATTTCGGCACGGCGCGCTCCGGCGACGGCGGCGATGCGGAACGCCAACTCGGCAGCGGCGTCGATTGACGCTGCCGCGGTCATCACGGCGCGCACCTCGTCGACGGACATCACGCTGCGCTGCTGCACCTTCGTCGAGCGCAGGCGCGCCAGCGACGCGACGTTCGACGACACCCAGCCCCACCGCACCGGCTGCGACAGCGCGGCGCGCAGCACGCCGTGCTGGTTCTTGATCCCCGGGTCGGCCATGCCGCCCGCCCGCAGGCGCGTGTGCCACCGCTCGACATCCGCCACGGTCAGCCGGGCTAGCGGCAGCCGGGCGATCGGGTCCTTCTTGATCGACCGCACCCGGCTCTGCTGGTCACGTGCCGACGACGGCGCCCACGTGTCGAGGTTCTGCTTCACCCACTCGTCGAGCACATCGCCGACCGAGCGGCCAGCCGGCTTGGCCTTGCCACCCGACGCCTCGAGCTGCGCCGCCAGGCGCTGCGCGTCACGCTTGCCGCCGTGCACCGTTCGCGACATCTGCGTCGGCCGACCACGCGCGTCGGAGCCCGTGAACACACGGACCTCCCACACGCCTGGGCGCTTCTCGCGGATCGTCGCCACGCCCGCGACGATACGCCGGGGATGTGACAGGGTCTAGGTCTGATGCCTAGGGATAAGCGGCGAGCGCCGACCAGCAGCGAAGCACCACCAGGTCAAATTCACTCGATACGCAGGCCGGAGATGGCTCGGCTGATGACGAGCTGCTGGATCTCGCTCGTGCCTTCGAAGATCGTGTGGATCTTCGCATCGCGGTGCCAGCGCTCGACGGGGTACTCCCGGGTGTAGCCGTAGCCACCGAGGATCTGGATCGCTTCCTCGGTCACCCAGACCGCGGTCTCCGACGCCTTGTACTTCGACATCGATCCCTCAGCGTTCGTGAAGCCGCCGTTGCGGGCCAGCCACGCCGCACGCCAGATCAGCAACCGGGAGGCGTCGATCTCGGTGATCATGTTGGCCAGCTTGAAGGCGATCGCCTGGTTCATGATGATCGGCTTGCCGAAGGCGTGGCGCTGCTTGGCGTAGTCGAGCGCGTACTCGTAGGCGGCGCGAGCGATGCCGAGCGCCTGCGCGCCGACCGCCGGGCGGGTCGCCTCGAACGTCGACATCGCCGGCTGCTTCTCACCCGTGCGGCCCATCTCACGGGCACGGGCGAGCTTGGCGTCGAGCTTCTCCTTGCCGCCGAGCAGGCAGCTGCCCGGGACGCGAACGTCGGCGAGCACGACCTCGGCCGTGTGCGAGGCGCGGATGCCGTGCTTCTTGTACTTCTGGCCTTGCGACAGACCCTTCGTGCCCGGCGGCACGATGAACGACGCCTGGCCGCGGCCCTTCAAATCGGGATCGACGGCGGCGACGACGACGTGGACGTCGGCGATGCCACCGTTCGTGATCCACGCCTTCGTACCGTTCAGCACCCACTCGTCGGTCGCCTCGTCGTAGATCGCACGGGTGCGCAGCGACGAAACGTCGGACCCCGCATCCGGCTCCGAGACGCAGAACGCGCCGAGCTGCACCTTGTCGGGCGTGCCGTAGCACTGCGGCACCCACTCCATGACCTGCTCGGGCGTGCCGTTGCCGGAGATCCCGGCGGCGGCGAGCGCGGAGCCCATGATCGCCATGCCGATGCCGGCATCGCCCCAGAACAGCTCTTCGATCGCGACCGGCAGCGTGAGGCCGGTCGGGTCACCGAATGCGTTCATCAGGAAGTCGACACCGTAGAGACCGACCTGCGCAGCTTCCTGGACGATCGGCCAGGGGAACTCCTCGGCCTCGTCCCACTCGTGAGCAGCAGGTCGGATGACGTTGTCGGCGAAGTCGTGAACCCACTTCTGGATCTGCAACTGATCCTCGTTGAGGCGCAAAGAGAACTCTGACATGCCCTCAAGTTACCACTGGGTAACCCCACTGGCTACTCACCGGTAACCTGACGGGCCACTCGACCCGGGTGGCGCCACGACCCCGTCGCTCAACGGGCCGTGACGGTCTCCGTGTCACGCCCGGAGCGGAGCACCACGCCCGGGGTTTCGCCCGTCGGTCGGCCGTCGACCACGATCGGCACACCGCCCACGAGCACGCGTACGACGCCGGTCGACGCCGCGGTCAACCGGGCCGCGCCGCCCGGCAGATCGGTGACGAGGGTGGCGCCACCCGAGCCGACCCCGGCGGGGTCGAACACGGCGATGTCGGCGATCGCACCGACGCTGAGCACGCCCCGATCGCGCAGGCCGAAAAGCGCCGCCGGTGCCCGCGTCATCAGCTCGACCGCCCGCTCGACCGACACGAGCCGGCGGCCGTGCAGGCAGTCGGCGAGGAACCGTGTCGGATACGGCGCGCCACACATCCGGTCGAGATGGGCCCCCGCGTCGGAGCCACCGATCATCGCCCGGTCGTCGGCCCACAGCTCACGGCGCATCGCCCACGACTGCTCGTCGTCGTCCTGCGGCGTCGGCCACACGATCGTGCGCAGCTCGTCGGCGATCACGATGTCGAGGAGCGTGCCGAACCACGACCGTCCGCGTTCGGCAGCGATGTCAGCCACGGACCGACCCGTGAGCCCGTCGTTCTCGGGTGCGTACGTGTCGCCGATGACGTACTGCGCCCAGTCCGCCAACCTGCGGAACACGCCCGCCTCGGGTGCTTGCGAGAGCTCGAGCAGCCGCACGCGGGTGTCGGCGTCGCGCAGCCGCTCGATGCGCTCGGCCACCGGGACGCCGAGAATGTCCTGCCAACCGGGGATCAGCCACAGCCCGCAGAAGTTGAGGAAGCTCATGTTCATCGGTACCTGGACGGGCATCGTCAGCGCGACCACCCGACCACCGAGCTCGGCTGCTCTGTCGGCTGCCACCAGCTGGCGCGGCACGCGCTCGGGCACCCGCGAGTCGACCGTGAGCACGTTCCAGTTCACGGGTCGGTTCGCGATCGCGCTCAACCGTGCGAGCAGCTCGATCTCCTCGTCGGCGAACTGGTCGAGGCACCCCGCGACGATGCCTTCGAGCGTCGTTCCGACGTGCGCGCCGGTCTCCTCGCAGAGCGCGAGCAGCTCGTCGTCGCTCGCCCAACGGCTCGCGACCGGCTGTCCGTCGCCGTCACTGTGCGACCCGGACTTCGTGAACGAGAAGCCGAGCGCGCCGGCCTCGATCGCGACTCGCAACTCGGCCCGCATCGCGGCGAGCTGCGCCGGCGTCGCCTCCTTGCCGACGGCGTCAGCGCCCATCACGTACCGGCGGAGCGCGCAATGACCGGCGAGGAAGCCGGCGTTCACGGCGATCCGGCCCTCGAGCCGGTCGAGGTACTCACCGAACGTCTCCCACGACCACTCGACGCCGTGCTCGAGCGCGGGCAGTGGCATGCCCTCGACGCGGGCCATCATCCGCCGCAGGTAGTCGCCGTCACCTGGTCGGAGCGGTGCGAGCGTGAAGCCGCAGTTGCCGCCGACGACCGTCGTCACGCCGTGCAGGCTCGACGGGCTCGCCGTCGGATCCCACATCAGCTGCGCGTCGTAGTGCGTGTGCGGATCGATGATGCCGGGGGTGACGAGCATCCCGGCGGCATCGACGACGCGTGCCGCTTCTTCGTCCACGGTGCCGATCGCGACGATCCGGCCATCACGCACGGCGACGTCGGCGACCCGCCCGGGCGCCCCGGTTCCGTCGACGACGGTCCCACCCCTGATGAGCTCATCGAGCATCGCGACCTCCCCGGAGCCTGCACGGCGATTGAAATCTGACGTGACGTCAGATTGTAGCCTGGGCCTCGGTCGAGCTCGCCGGGGGCGCGCGCCGGCGGAGGGGACGAAGATGAAGCGCTACCGCCTGCTGATCGGCGGAGAGTGGGTCGACGGCGACGGGGGCACGAGCGATGTGACGAACCCGGCCACGGAGGAGGTCGTCGGCCAGGCACCCGAGGCGTCGGTGGAGCAGGCGCTCGCCGCCGCACGCGCCGCACAACGGGCGTTCCCTGCGTGGAGCCGGACCCCGAAGGAGGAACGGGCGCGGCTGCTGCTCGCCGTCGCCGATCGCCTGCGTGAGCGACAGCCCGATCTCGTGCCGTTGATCATCGCCGAGACCGGTGCGACGGCGATGGTGGGTTCGCGGATGCAGGTGCCGGTCGCGATCGACCGCTTCCAGCGCTACGCCCGCGACGCGTCGAAGGACCTGCGGATCCCGTTGCCGCCGTCGCCGATGCCGGGCACCCCACTCGCAGCCGGCGGGCTGATCGGGGCCGTCGTCAACCGGCCGCCCGTCGGTGCCGTGGCCTGCATCTCGCCGTACAACTTCCCGCTCGTGAACCAGGCGGGCAAGGTCGCCCCAGCGCTCGCGGTCGGCTGCACCGTGGTGATGAGGCCGGCGCCGCAGGATCCACTCGCGGTCATCGAGCTCGCCGAGATCATGCACGAGGTCGGCTTCCCGCCTGGCGTCGTCAACGTCATCACGTCGACGCGGCCCGAGCCGGCAGCGGCACTGACGGAGACCGCCGACATCGACATGGTCAGCTTCACCGGCTCGACCGCCGTCGGGCAGCGGATCTTCCAGGCGGGCGGCGCGACGATGAAGCGGCTCCTGCTCGAGCTCGGAGGCAAGGGCGCCGGCATCGTGTTCGACGACGCCGACGTTGCGACGGCCGTGGCGACGATCGGCAGCGTCTGGTCGTTCCACAGCGGTCAGATCTGCACCGCACCGACGCGGGCGATCGTCCATCGCAGCGTCTACGAGCAGGTGATCGGCGGGTTGCAGACGTACGCATCGCACCTCAAGGTCGGCGACCCCACTGCCGCCGACACGATCGTCGGACCGGTGATCTCGGCTGCACAACGGGAGCGGATCGAGGGCTACGTCGCAGCCGGCGCGTCCGAAGGTGCCGACCTGATCGTCGACGGTCGTCGACCGGACGGCTTCGAGCGCGGGTTCTACGTCGCACCCACCCTGCTCGCCGGCTGCACCGCCGAGATGACACCGGTGCGCGAGGAGATCTTCGGACCGGTGATCGTCGTGCTCCCGTTCGACGACGAGGACGAGGCCGTCGCGCTCGCCAATGGGAGTGCCTTCGGCCTGTACGACTACGTGTTCACGAGGGACAGCGAGCGGGGGTTCCGGATCGCCGGTCAGCTCCGATCCGGGAACGTGGGCATCAACACCGCGCAGCGCAACCACGAGACGCCGTTCGGCGGGTTCAAGATGAGCGGCGTCGGTCGCGACGGTGGGGACTTCGGTCTGCACGCCTACACCGAGATGCAGTCGGTCGTGTGGCCCGGATGACGCCGGCGCTCGTCGAGCCGGATGCGTGAGGGCACCATGGAGGACGCTGTCGTGGTGGCCCGAGACGACGGAGAGGTGCGGATCCTCACGCTCAACCGGCCGGACAAGCTGAACGCCTTCTCGAACCAGCTCTACACGGCGGCCGCCGACTCGCTGAGCGATGCGGCTGAGGACGATGCCGTCAGCGTGGTCGTGCTCACCGGGAACGGGAGGGCGTTCTCCGCCGGGCAGGACCTCGGTGAGATGGCAGCACTCGCCACTGGTGCGTCCGAACCGTCGGCGTTCCCGTCGTTCGTCGACGAGCTGCAGGGGTTCCCGAAGCCGCTCCTCGCGGCGGTGAACGGGCTCGCGGTCGGTATCGGCTTCACGCTGCTCGCGCACTGCGACCTCGTGCTCGCCGACTCGTCGGCTCGGTTCCGGGCGCCTTTCACCGCGCTCGGTGTGGCACCCGAGGCAGGGAGCAGCGTGCTGTTCCCGGCGCGGATGGGGTGGCAACAAGCCGCACGGGTGCTGCTCACGTCCGACTGGGTCAGCGCGGACGAGGCAGTCCGGCTGGGGCTCGTGCTCCAGGTGTGCCCGGATGGCACGGTGCTCTCCGAGACGCTCTCGCTCGCCCACCGCATCGCCGAGTTCCCGCTCGCCTCGCTCATGGCGACCAAGCGCGTCATGCTCGACGGTCGACTGCCGTCGGTGAAGCGCGCCCGTCAGATCGAGGACGCCGCCTTCGCCGCGATCTTCGAGCAGCGCCGCCCGAGCTGAGCAGCCGCGCGCGGTCGGGCTGCGAGTGCGCGAGCGTGGTCCCCGTGAAGGTGATCGGACTCCTGGGCGGCATGAGCTGGGAGTCGTCCGCGCTCTACTACCAGCTCGTCAACGAGGAGGTCCGTAGCCGCCTCGGCGGCACGCACTCTGCCGAATGCATCATGTGGTCGTTCGACTTCCACACCGTCGAGGGGCTCCAAGCAGCAGGCGACTGGTCTGGCGCGGCCGCACTGCTGGCAGCGACCGCGCAGCGCCTCGAGCGAGCCGGCGCCGAGCTCCTCGTGCTCTGCACGAACACCATGCACCAGGTGGCGGACGAGATCGCTGCCGCGCTCACGATCCCGCTGATCCACATCGCCGACGCGACGGGCGACGCGATCCGCGCCGCCGGCATCGGCCGCGTCGCCCTGCTCGGCACGCGCTACACGATGGAGCGCGACTTCTATCGCTCCCGCCTGGAGCTCCGCCACGGCCTGGACGTCGCTGTTCCCACCGAGCCGGACCGAACCGAGATCCATCGGATCATCTACGAGGAGCTGGTCCGCGGGATCGTCGTCGAACGCTCGCGAGAGCGCTACGAGGCGATCATCGACGGGCTGGTCACGGATGGCGCCGAAGGCGTGATCCTCGGCTGCACCGAGATCGAGCTCCTCGTCGACCCGGCAGACACGCGTTGGCGGCTGTTCCCCACGACGAGGCTCCATGCGCTCGCCGCGGTCGATGCCGCGCTCCCCCACCCGGGTCTCTGATCGCCCCGGGACACGTCGAGTCCCGAGGGGATCAGAGAACCGGCCACCCTGGCTTCTCTGATCGCCCCGAGACACGTCGAGTCCGGGGGAGATCAGAGAACGGGGGAAGGTGGCTTCTCCCGGGGACCGCGAGATCTGACAGACTGTCAGAAACCATGTGAGGGGCCGCTGCACGGGGGGAGGTAGGTCCGGAGTGGACATCGGAGACACGCCCGATGAGGCGGCCTTTCGTCTCGAAGCTCGAGCCTGGCTGAGCGATCACGCGACGCTTCGTTCGACCGCGACGGCGGCCTCGTCCGGTCACCACGGCGATCTCGCCGCTCACGTCGCCGCCTGCAAGGCCTGGCAGGCCACGCTCCACGCCCAAGGGTGGGCGGGCATCACCTGGCCGGTGCAGTTCGGCGGCCGTGGCGCGGGACCTGTCCACGCCGCGATCTTCGCCGAGGAGCAGGCCCGCTTCGATGTCGCCGTCGGCGCGTTCGCGGTGTCGATCGGCATGGTCGGACCCACCCTCATGGCTCACGGTTCGCCCGACCAGCAGCGACACCTCGACGCGATGCTGCGCGGCGACGAGGTGTGGTGCCAGTTGTTCAGCGAGCCGGGAGCCGGGTCCGATCTCGCATCGCTCGGGACACTCGCCGTTCGCGACGGCGACACGTACATCGTCAACGGCCAGAAGGTGTGGACGTCGCTCGGGCAGTTCGCCGACTTCGGGATCCTCCTCGCCCGCACCGACCCGGAGCAACCGAAGCACCGCGGCATCTCCTACTTCCTGGTCGACATGCGTTCGCCCGGCATCGATGTCCGGCCGCTGAAGCAGATCACCGGCATCGCCCACTTCAACGAGGTCTTCCTCACGGACGTGAGGATCCCCGCGACGAACCTCGTCGGCGTGGAAGGCGAGGGCTGGCGCGTCGCCCAGACCACGCTCTCGAACGAGCGCGCCTTCATCGGCTCAGGTGGCGGGGCGTGGACCGTCGAACAGCTGATCGACCTCGCCCGCCGCCGTGGCGTCGCCGGTGATCCGCGCATCCGCCAGGAGCTGGCGAAGGCACACTGCCGATCCGAGGTGCTCGGCTACCTCGGCTACCGGATGCGCACTGCCATGTCCCGCGGCGTCATGCCCGGACCTGAGATGTTCACGATGAAGCTCGCCTCCGCGAACCACTGGTCGGCGACCACCGACCTCGCGACGCGCATCCTCGGTCCGGACGGCACGCTCTGGGCAGCCGACGCTCCGGAGGACGGTCGCTGGCAGCAGCATCACCTCGGTCAGTTCGCCATCCGCATCGGCGGCGGCACGGACGAAGTGCAGCACAACATCATCGGCGAGCGCGGCCTCGGGCTCCCTCGCGAGCCGCACACCGACAAGGACGTGCCGTGGTCCGAGCTGGTGCGAGCATGAGCTCGCCCACGGAGCTCTACGACCAGCTCCAGACGTTCGTCGGTCTCGAGCTCGGCCCGCCGGTCGTCGCTCCTGATGCGGTGAACGCGCCGATGATCCGCCACTGGTGCGAGGCGGTCGGCGATGAGAACCCGATCTACCTCGACGACGCAGAGGCCCGCGCCGCCGGCCACCCTGGGATCGTCGCGCCGCCGACGATGCTGCAGGCATGGGTCATGTGGGGCGTCGCCGGCCGCCGGACCAGCGGGGACGACACCTACGAGCGGATGACGCAGCTCTTGTTCAGCCACGGCTTCACGTCCGTGGTCGGCACGAACAGCGAGCAGACGTACGTCCGCTACCTCCACGTCGGTGACCGGCTGACGATGCGCACGGTGATCGACGCGATCTCGGACGAGAAGCACACGGCCCTGGGCAGTGGCCACTTCGTGAGCACCCGCCAGGACTACCACGACGGAGACGGCGCGCTCGTCGGAACGATGCACTTCCGCATCATGCGATTCCGACCGCAGTCGATGGCACCGTCGAAGTCGACGGCACCGTCACCGTCGACGACGCCGGCACGTCCCACGCCGGCGACCACGCTCGACAACCAGTGGTGGTTCGACGGGCTGAACCAAGGTCGGCTGCTGATCCAGCGTTGCACGGGGTGCGGCGCGCAGCGCTTTCCCACCGGTCCGATGTGCCCTGCCTGCCACTCGCTGGACTGGGACTCGTTCGAAGCGGCCGGCACCGGGTCGATCCACAGCTTCGTGATCGCGCACCATCCGCAGGTGCCGCCCTTCGACTATCCGCTGCCGATCGTGCTCGTCGATCTTGACGAGGGCGTGCGGATGGTGATGAACACGGTCGACACGCCGAACAGTGCGTTGGCGATCGGCGCCCGCGTCGTCATCGACGTGCGCGACGCCGGCCCGGGGATGAAGCTCCCGTTCGCCCGCATCCTCACCGAGGAGCAGCCGTGAACTTCGACCTCAGCGAGGAGCAGGACGTCGTCCGGGCGTTGGCGGCACAGATCTTCGAGCACGGTGCAACGGTCGAGCGGGTCAAAGCTGCCGAGCAGGGTGACGGGTTCGACAAGGAGCTGTGGCGCCAGCTCGCCGATGCGAACCTGATCGGGCTCTGCCTCCCGGAGGCGCTCGGTGGCAGCGGCATGGGCATGGTCGAACTGGTGCTGTTGCTCGAGCAGCAGGGCCGTCGCGTCGCGCCGGTACCGTTGTGGTCGACGGTCGTGCTCGGCGCGCTCGCGATCGCCGAGTTCGGTACACCGGAGCAGTGCGCGACGTGGCTGCCGGGCGTCATCTCGGGGGAGGTCGTGCTGTCTGCGGCGCTCGCCGAGGCAGGTGCCAACGACGCGCTCCGACCATCCGTCGTCGCAGTCCCCGCCGACGGCGGCGTGCGCCTCCGCGGGAGCAAGCCGGCAGTCCCCTACGGTCAGCACGCCCGGCGCATCCTCATGCCGGCACGCCGGCCGGACGGCACGATCGTGATCGCGCTGGTCGACCCCACCGCAGCCGGCGTCACCCGGACAGCGATCACGACGACGAACCACGAACCACAGGCGCACCTCGATCT
The DNA here is from genome assembly GCA_050248955.1 of Acidimicrobiia bacterium. Taxonomy (GTDB): domain Bacteria; phylum Actinomycetota; class Acidimicrobiia; order Acidimicrobiales; family Ilumatobacteraceae; genus JBFWRK01. The sequence goes on along the minus strand of JBFWRK010000003.1, from coordinate 304,703 downwards.
CGATGTCCACATCGACGACAGCGACCTGCTCGGCGGCCCGCAGCTCGACAGCGGGGACGCGCTCGCGTGGTTGCTCGAGCGGGCACTCGCCGGGTTGTGCGCGCTGCAGCTGGGCGTCGCCGAGGAGTCGCTGCGGATCACGGCCGAGCACGTGTCGAACCGGATCCAGTTCGGCAAGCCGCTCTCCGCGTTCCAGGCGGTGACGCAGCGGGCTGCGGACGGGTACATCACGTGCGAGGCGATGCGGGTCACCACGCTGAACGCCGCGTGGCGCCTCGCGGAGGGCATCGACGCAGCAGGCGACGTGCTCGTCGCCGCGTACTGGGCGACCGATGGCGGGCAAGAGGTCGTCACCGCGAGCCAGCACCTGCACGGCGGCCTCGGCGCGGACGTCGACTATCCCGTCCATCGCTACTTCCTCTGGGGCATCCAGCTGGCGACGGCACTGGGCGGCGCCAGCGCCCAACTCGCCCGACTCGGCCGCCTGATCGCGACTGCGTGACATGAACGAGCCGGACGACCCCACCGAATCCACCGACCGGGCCGAGCCCGCCCGCCGCGGCTCGCGCCGCCTCGCCGACGTGGCCGTCGGCGACGAACTGCCCGCGCTGGACGTCCCGCTCACCCGCACGCTGATCGTGGCCGGCGCGATCGCATCCCGCGACTACCAGATCGTCCACCATGACCCGTACGCCGCGGTCGAGCGAGGGTCGAAGGACATCATCATGAACATCCTCACGACGAACGGCTTCGTCGGTCGCTTCGTCACCGACTGGGCCGGCCCCGCCGCACTGCTGCGCTCCGTCAAGCTCCGCCTCGGGGCGCCGAACTACCCCGGTGACACGATGCAGCTCACTGGCCGCGTGACTGCCATCGAGGGTGCCGTCGCCACGGTCGCCGTCACCGGCGCGAACCAGTACGGCAACCACGTCGTGGCGACGGTCGAGGTCGCGCTGCCCGCCGGAGCGACGGCATGAACACCGGCAACCGCCTCGGTGGTGCAGCGGCCATCGTCGGCATCGGCGCGACCGAGTTCTCCAAGGATTCGGGCCGCAGCGAGATGAGCCTCGCCTGCGAGAGCGTGCTGTCCGCGATCACCGACGCGGGGCTGCAACCGTCCGACGTCGACGGCATGGTGACGTACTCGGCGGACAGCAACCCCGAGATCGAGATCGCCAGGAACGTCGGCATCGGCGCGCTGCGCCACTTCAGCCGCGTGCACTACGGCGGCGGCGCCGCATGCGGCACGGTCGTGATGGCAGCACTGGCCGTCGCCACCGGGATCGCGGATGTGGTGGTCTGCTACCGCGCGTTCAACGAGCGCTCGGGTCGCCGGTTCGGCGCCGGCGTGCAGGACATCCCGAACGCGGCGACGGCGGAGCGGGCCCAGTTCTCGTGGACGTCGCCGTTCGGTCAGCTCACGCCGGCGAGCTGGGTGGCGATGGTCGCTCGGCGGTACATGCACCTCAGCGGGACGACGAGCGAGGACTTCGGTCGCGTCGCGGTGGCCGCCCGGTTGCATGCGGCGACGAACCCGGCGGCGTGGTTCCACGAGCAGCCGATCACGCTCGAGGACCACCAGGCGAGCCGTTGGATCGTCGAGCCACTGCACCTGCTCGACTGCTGCCAGGAGAGCGACGGCGGCCAAGCGCTCGTCGTTACGTCGATCGAGCGGGCGAGGGACCTTCCGAACCCTCCCGCCGTGCTGGTCGCCGGCGCGCAGGGTGCCGGCCAGGACCAATGGACGATGACGAGCTTCTATCGTGACGACATCGCGCAGCTCCCCGAGATGAAGGTGGTCGCCGACGAGCTGTGGACGTCGTCCGGGCTGACGCCGGCCGACATCCAGACCGCGATCCTCTACGACCACTTCACGCCGTACGTCCTGATGCAGCTCGAGGAGTTCGGCTTCTGCGGACGCGGCGAGGCGAAGGACTTCATCCGGGACGGTGCCCTCGAGCTCGGAGGCCGCCTGCCGCTCAATCCACACGGCGGCCAGCTCGGAGAGGCGTACATCCACGGCATGAACGGCATCGCCGAGGCCGTGCGCCAAGTACGAGGTACGAGTGTCAACCCCGTCGCCGACGTCGAGCACGTGCTCGTCACCGCCGGGACCGGAGTGCCCACGAGTGGGCTGATCTTGGGAGTGGACCGATGACCGATACCACGTCGACCGCAGCGCTCGATCCAGAGACGCTCGACATCATCAGCAACGAGGTGTACCGCAACGGACCACCACACGAGCTGTACACCCGCCTGCGCCGCGAGGCGCCGATCATCCGCCATCGCGGCATCGAGCCGGGCTTCCCGGAGTGGTTCTGGGCGATCTCCCGTCACGCCGACGTCGTCACGGTGAGCCGCCAGTTCCAGAGGTACTCGTCAGCGAGGAAGGGCTCGCTGATGAACGAGGACCGTCCCGACCTCGAGGTAGCGCGGATGATGATCGACACGGATCCTCCGGAGCACACCCGCTTGCGGATGCTCGTCAACAGAGGGTTCACGCCGAAGGCGATGCGGCTGCTCGAGGACCACTACCGGGAGGTGGCGCAGCGCCTGGTGGCCGACGCGCTCGAAGCAGGCACGCTCGAGTTCGTCGAAGCGGTGTCATCGGAGCTGCCCCTGATCGCGATCGCCGAGCTGCTCGGCATCCCGGCAGAGGACCGCCGCAAGGTGTTCGAGTGGTCGAACCGCATGATCGGCTCCACCGATCCGGACTACTCCGGTGGCATCGATGACGCGACGAACGCGGCGGCAGAGCTCTACATGTACGCGAACGCTCTCGCCGCAGACCGCGCCGTGCACCCGCGCGAGGACATCATCACGATGCTCCTCGGCGAGCACGACGGCGACAAGCTCTCCGAGCACGAGTTCGACCTGTTCGTGCTGCTGCTCTCGGTCGCCGGGAACGAGACGACCCGCAACGGCATCAGCCACGGCGTGCTCGCCCTCATCGAGCATCCCGAAGCCCTCGCGGCGATGCGGTCCGAACGAGGTCTGCTCGAGAGCGGCGTCGAGGAGATGCTCCGGTGGGGCACGCCCGTGAACAACTTCAGGCGCACCGCCACGTGTGACGTCGAGCTCCACGGTGTCCAGATCAGGGAGGGCGACGCGGTCGTGATGCTCTACGCCTCCGCGAACCGCGACGAGGACGTGTTCCCCGACCCGTTCCGGTTCGACGTCTCCCGCAACCCGAACCCGCACGTCACCTTCGGAGGCGGAGGGCCGCACTTCTGCCTCGGCTCGAACCTCGCCCGACTCGAGATGCGGATCCTGTTCGAGGAGCTGCTCGCACGGGTCGGCTCGATCGAGCTGACCGGCGAGGTGACTCGCCTCCGGTCGAACTTCGTGCACGGGATCAAGCAGCTCCCCGTCCGCCTCACCGCCGGCTGACCGTCGTCCGGCCGCGGACGGGCGGCACAGGGACCGCGGCGCGTCGTGACGTTCGGCCCTGCGCGATCGTCACTGGCCGAGGCAGTGTGGTGTCGGAGGTGCACATGGCTCCCGTCTCACTCGGGTTCTCGACGTGGGTTCGCTCGTTCCCGACCGCTGCGCGCGATCTGCTCACACGGCGCACGCACAGCGCCAGGGGCGGCCACATCGGCCAGGAGCTGCGGATGAGTGACGGACGCACGTACACGGCGTTCCGGCGCACCGTGAAGGACCCGGATGCGTGGTCGACGTCATCCCCACCCGCTGTGCTCCAGCCGCGGTTCCACCTCGGCGTCCTCGGGCCGCGCCGGCGTTGGGCGCGGGCGCTGTTCCGCGTCACGTGCATCGTCACGACACCGCTCTTCGTCGGCCTCAAGGGGTTCCGCTCCAAGATGTGGCTGGAGGACCCGGAAACGGGCGACTACGCCGGTCTGTACGAGTGGGACGACGCAGAGCTGGCACAGTCATATGCCGAGGGCCTCGCACGGGTGCTCCGGCGGCTCTCGACGGACGGTTCGGTCTCGTACGAGATCGTTCCCGGCATGACCGTCCTCGAGTACCTCGAGTGCGCCCGGTCCGTCCACGCGAGCGACGTCCGCTGACGAACGCGCCAGCGCTTCGTCGGGGCAGCTGGCGCCGGCGAGCAGCGGTCAGGTCGTGGCGGCGGCGCGTCGGGTCTGCAGGCTCGCGGTGACGGCCTTGCCGTCGGCCTTGCCCTTCGTCGCCTTCATGATCCGCCCGACGAGCGCGCCGGCAGCCTTCTCCTCCCCGGCGCAGTACTTCGCCCAGGCATCAGGATCGGCAGCGATCGCCTCGTCGACGGCGCCTTCCAGCGCGGCGCTGTCCATCGCCTCGAAGCCCTTCGCCGTCGCGATCGCCGCCGCGTCGCCGCCGCCCGACGCGATCAGCTCGGCAAGGACCAGGCGGGCCTGTGTCGCGGTCAGCTTGCCGTCGACCTCGAGCCGGGTGAGCGCAGCCAGGTCGGCCGCCGGCACGCGCTCGGCGTTGTCGCCGTCCCCCAGGTTCTGCTGGACGTGGACCAGCGCACGAACCGGTTCACCACCGGCCGCGATCACAGCGAGCACGTACTCGTCGTGGCCGCGCTCGACGACGAGCATCACCGGCTCGGCATCCACGGGCGAGCCGGTCGCTTCGGCCAGACGGTGCCGGCGGGCGGCGGGGAGCATCGGCAGCGCGGCGCGCACACGCTCGATCCAGGCGGCATCGGGCACGACCGGCACGAGGTCGGGCTCGGGGAAGTAGCGGTAGTCGTCCGCATCTTCCTTCGTCCGCAGGGTGTGCGTGCGGCCGTCGTTCTCGTTCCAGTGGCGCGTCTGCTGGCGGACCCGGTCACTACTCTCGATCAGGTCGATCTGCCGGCGCGCCTCGTACTCGATCGCCCGTCCGAGCGAGCGCACCGAGTTCACGTTCTTGATCTCGCAGCGGGTACCGAAGGGATCCCCGGGCCGTCGTACGGAGACGTTGGCGTCGACCCGCATCGACCCTTCCTCCATCTTCGCGTCGGAGGCGCCGATCGCGACGAGGATCGCCCGCAGCTCGGTCACGTACTGGCGCGCTTCCTCGGACGTGCGGATGTCGGGCCGGCTGACGATCTCGACGAGCGGGACGCCGGCACGGTTGAAGTCGATCAGCGAGAAGTCGCTGCCGTGGATCCGGCCACCCGTACCGCCCACGTGGGTCGACTTCCCGGTGTCCTCCTCCATGTGGGCACGTTCGATGCCGATCCGCTTCCCACTCGGCAGCTCGAGCCAGCCGTCGACGGTGATCGGCTCGTCGTACTGCGAGATCTGGTACGCCTTCGGAAGGTCCGGGTAGAAGTAGTTCTTCCGATGAAAGATGCTCGGACGTACCTGGCAGTTGAGCGCGAGGCCGATGCTCATCGCGAACTCGACGGCCTGCCGGTTCAGCACCGGCAGCGCGCCGGGCAGTCCGAGCGTGACCGGATCGATGTTCGTGTTCGGCTCGTCCCCGAAGCGGTTCGCACTCGCGCTGAACAGCTTCGTGCGGGTGGCGAGCTCGACGTGCACCTCGAGACCGACGACGAGCTCCCAACCGTTCGGCAGGCCCGACTCGTGCTGCACCACGGTCTCGGTCGTGTCGCTCACTTCGCTGCCTCCTCGAGGACTGCCGCGGCGCGGAACATCACAGCCTCGCCGAGCGCCGGCGCGAGCACCTGCACGCCGACGGGCAGGTCGTCGGCGCCGGTGCCGAACGGCACGCTCATGCCGGGATGGCCGGCCAGGTTGGTGGGGATCGTGTACGTGTCGCAGAGGTACATCGCGAATGGGTTGTCACCCTTGGAGCCGAGCGGGAAGGCGACGGTCGGCGAGGTCGGCGTGAGCAGCACGTCCGCACGCTCGTACGCCCGCCCGAAGTCGTCGGCGATCATCCGCCGCACCTTGAGCGCCTTGCCGTAGTAGGCCTCGTAGTAGCCGGCGGACAGCGCGTAGGTGCCGAGCATGATCCGCCGCTTCACTTCGTCGCCGAACCCGGCGGCGCGGGTGGCGGCCATCATGTCGACCGTGCTGTCGGCGGCGACGCGCAACCCGTAGCGCACCCCGTCGTAGCGGGACAGGTTGCTGCTCGCCTCGGCGGGCGCGACGAGGTAGTACGACGTGAGCCCGTACCCGAACGCGGGCACCTCCACGTCGACGATCTGTGCTCCCGCGGCGCGCAGCGCGTCGAACGCCGCCTCCACTCGCTCGAGCACGTCGGGATCGGCGCCCCCGGGCAGGTCCGTGATCCGCCCGACCCGCAGTCCGTCGACGCCTTGGTCCAACACCGCGCCGAGCGACGGCGCGGGCTGCTGGATCGAGGTCGAGTCCATCGGGTCGTGACCGCCGATGACCTCGAGCAGCAAGGCGGCGTCGGCGACGGTGTGGGTGAACGGTCCGATCTGATCGAGGCTGGATGCGAACGCGACGAGTCCGTAGCGGCTGACGAGTCCGTAGGTCGGTTTGACGCCGACCGTGCCGCACAGCGCGGCCGGCTGGCGGATCGAACCGCCGGTGTCGGATCCGAGGGAAACCGCCGCGAAGCCCGCCGCAACGGCGGCGGCGCTGCCGCCACTCGAACCTCCGGGCACGCGGCTCGTGTCGTGCGGATTGCGGGTGGGACCGAACGCCGAGTTCTCGGTGGAGGAGCCCATCGCGAACTCGTCGAGGTTCGTCTTGCCGATCGGGATCGCACCGGCGGCGACGAGCCGCTCGACCACGGTCGCCGTGTACGGCGGCTTCCAGCCCTCGAGGATCTTCGACGAGCACGTCGTCGCGACACCGCGCGTGCAGAGGTTGTCCTTCAGCGCGACGGGAACGCCGGCGAGCGGACCGGGGTCCTCGCCCGTGCCGACTCGCCGGTCGATCTCGGCCGCGGCGGCCCGCGCCTCGTCGGCGAGCACGAGGTTGAACGCGTGGATCTCACCCTCTCGACCGGCGATCCGGGTGAGGTGCTCGTCGACGACGTCGACTGCGCTGCGGGCGCCCGAGCGGACGGATGCAGCGAGCTCGATCGCGGTCGGGAACGGCCGCGCGGTCATGCCGACTCCCCGAGGACCGGCGGGATCCGGAACCGACCGTCCTCGGCGTCGGGAGCTGCAGCGAGGACCTCGTCGCGGTCGAGCGGCGGCAACTCGACGTCCTCACGGAAGACGTTCTGCTGCGGCAACGGCTGCGTCATCGGCTGCACCGCTGACAGATCGAGCGAGTCGATGTCTGCGAAGTGGTCGAGCATGTCGGCGAGCTGATGCGTGTAGCGCTCGACCTCGTCGGGGGTGAGAGCGAGACGCGCGAGGTGGGCCACCTTGGCGACGACCTCGGCGGAGATGCGTTCGGACACGGGTACCGATGCTAGGCGTCGAGGGCCCGGATCAGGCAGGCCGGGCCGTCGCACGGGACGGCCCATTGACATCGGTCACCACCCTGGACGTATCTGATCGCCAGGGTCCTCGCTCGTAATGGGCATTCTCCGGCTGGCAGGAACCGACGTGGGCTCCTCCGGGGTGGGAGGGAGCAACGATGCGTTCGTGCAAGGTGGTGGCGGCGCTCATCATGGCCGGCTTGCTGGCCGCGTGCGGTTCACCGACCACCGACGATGCCGACAACACGGCACTCGACACGCTCCTGTCGTCGCCGACCGGTGAGGTCCAGGATTCTGCGCCCGATGCATCGACATCCTCGACCGACGCGGCATCGGCCGGTCCGACGGCCTCGACGTCCACATCACGGCCGTCCGCCGGCGGGACGACCACCGGCTCGAACCCCGGCGCCACGTCCGGGAGCAGCAGTGGCCCGGGTACGACGTCGGCCTCCGCATCGACGATCGCCGGTTCGGCGACGACCGCGGACACGACGACCACGTCTGCCACGCCGCCTGGCACGGGTGGCGGCCCCACGACGACGACGCAGGCCACGACGACCTCCCGCGGGTCGACGACGACGCCGACCACGAGCGCGCCGCAGCCGCAGCAGATCACCATCGGGGCGATCCTGGAACCGTGGGCGTACGGCGAGCCGCGCACGATCAACGCGTCCGCCACCTCCCGCCTCGCCATCGACTTCCGAGCCACCGGTGCCTGCATGGTGGAGAACCCCGCCCTCGGCGTCATCCGGGCGACCGATGTCGGCGAGTGCCGCGTCACCGCCTCGCAGGGTGGGTCCGCCGACTGGCAGCCTGCGCCACCCGTGACGCGATCCGTCACCATTGCGAAGGCGAAGCCGGTCATCAGCGGCATCGCGGACTCCCGTACCGAACATCGCCGAGTGCCGTTCTCGATCCCGCTCACGGCTTCGACGAGCTCCGGAGCCACCGTCGGCTATCGCACGCTCGCCGACGATCTCGGGGAGCACTACTGCACCATCGCCGGCACGAACCTCGAAGTGCCGTTGACCGGCGGCGTCCTGCCACGGACGTGCATCGTCGAAGCGTTCGTGGACGCATCTCGGCTGTACGATGCCGCGAGTGTCAGGGCACGCTTCACGATCGATCCGACGATCGTCAGGTTCACCGGGCACACGGTCGGCGCGGCCCCGGAGGGCTCGACGTCGGTGTCGGTGTCGGTGAGCCTGAACCTCGCCTGGAGCGTTGTCGTCGAGACCGCGGACGCGGCCGGTGGCGTGTGCGGGACTGCTCCTGACCGCCTCGTGGGAGCTGCCACGTACACGTTCACGGTCGCCTTCCTGGCCCCCCTCACGAGCGCCGCTCCGTGCGTGATCACGGTCAGGACGGACACCATCGACGCCAGCCACACCAGCGACTCGATCACGATCACGCTCCCCACTCCCTGACGGCCGTGCCCGACGTCTTCGTCTCCTACCGGCACAGCGACGAGGACCACGTCGCGCTCGTCGCCGGTGGGCTCTCGCAGCGCGGGCTCGACGTCTGGTTCGACCGCACCGACATCCAGGCCGGCGACCGCTGGCGCGAGGAGATCACCCAGGGGATCCGGGACGCGCGATCCGTCGTCGTCGCGATCGGGCCGTCCGGCATCGGCGGCGTGCAGGCGTTCGAGGTCGAACAGGCGCTCGACAGATCGGTCGCCGACCTCGACTTCCCGATCATCCCGTTGCTGCTCCCCGGGGCGGCCCGAGCAGGCGACCACTGGCAGCAGCTCACCAGGTACTCGTACCTCGAGTTCGACGATGCGCTCACGGACGAGATCGTCGATCGCATCGCCGACGCCGTTCGGGGCCTCGATGCGAGCGCGGAGCCACCGGCTACGACCAGCGGCCGGGTGCCGTACCCGGGGCTGCGATCCTTCAACAGCGACGAGACGGATCTCTTCTTCGGCAGGGACGCCGACGCCCGAGCGGTGCTCGCGCTGTGCCGGCGGCCCGGCCTGGCTGCCATCGTCGGGCCCAGCGGGCTCGGCAAGTCCTCGCTGGCGCGAGCGGGCGTGCTCCCCCGCCTCGTGGCGACGCCGCTCGACGAGGTGCGCGCCTGGCGATCCGTCGTCGTCACACCCGGACACGAACCGTGCCGCTCCGTGCTCGCCGGCCTCGCCGTGCTGGCGAGCAGCGATCCGGACGTGCCGGCCGCGCTCGCCGACCGCTGCTCGATCGATCCGGCGGTGCTCGCGACAGCGGTCCTCCTCGTGCTCCAACATCTTCCGGAGGGCACGGGGCTCGTGCTCCTCGTCGACCAGTTGGAGGAGATGTTCACGAAGTGCGACGTCCCCGAGCAGCGGCAGGCACTCGCCGGCAACCTCACCCACCTGGCGGAGCGTTGCCCGGACGCGGTCCGGATCATCGTGACGATGCGCTCCGACTTCCTGAACGACCTACTCCAGCATCCCGGGCTCGCCCGGCTCGTCTCGGCAGGGACGCACCTCCTCGGCCCGCTCGGCGACGACGGACTGCGAGACGTGATCCAGCGTCCCGCGTGGGTCTGCGGCGCTCGGCTCGAGCCACGACTCCTCGACGAGATCCTGCTCGACGTGCGCGACCAGCCGAACGCGCTGCCGTTGCTGTCGGTGGCCCTCAACGAGATGTGGTCGAAGCGGCTGGGCGACCGGTTGACGCTGCGGGCCTACGCGGAGGGCGGCAGGGTGACGGGTGCGATCGACGAGCTGGCCGAGCGGGCGATCCAGCCCTTCCTCCCGACACACGAACCGCTGATCCGCAGTGCAGTGCTCCGGCTGGTCCACCTGTCGCCCGGATCGCCCCCTGCCCGCCGGCGCCGCCTGCTCGCGGATCTCGACGTCCTGCGCGACGACACGACGACGCTCCGAGCGATCATCGATTCGCTCGTGAAGGCCAGGCTGGTGGTGGCCGACCGGGAGCAGGTCGAGCTCGCGCACGACGCAGTGATCTCGTCGTGGCATCGGCTCGAGGGTTGGGTGATCACGGCCCGGGCCGGCGACGAGGAGGTGCGTCAGCGCGTCGAGGAGGCAGCGGCGAACTGGCAGGCCTCCGACCGCTCCGAGCACCATCTCGCCACCGCCGGACTCCTCGCTCAGGCTGACCCGCTCGTCGGCCAGGGTCGCCTCCTCCTGACCCGCGTCGAACACGACTTCTTGGAGAACAGCAGACGAGCGGCGCGACGAGGCGCTCGGCGGCGATGGCTCGCACTCGGATCGTTGCTGGTCGCGGTGGCCGGGATCGCGGTGGCGGTCGTGCTCCTCCGGCAGAACGCCGCTCAGCGCCGGGAGAACCGCGATGCATTCGCGATCCGACTCGCGGCCCAGGCGGTCAGGGAAGCCGGGGACCGTCCCGATCTGGGGATCCGGCTCGCCACCCTGGCCAACGCCGTGTCCGACCTCCCGGCGACCCGATCCGCGCTGCTCACGTCGTTGACCCAACCGGCCCAGATGCTCCAGAGCTGGGTCCCGGCGATCGGCGACGCGTCGAACGCCGCCGTCGTCGTCCCCGGGACGAACGACCTGCTGGTCGGCACGGTCCGCGGCGATGTGTGGCGGTGCGCGGCGATCGAGGACACCTGCACGATGCTCCGTCCGGCGAGTGAGGCATCGTCGGTGACCGCGATCGCGGCGAGCAACTCCGGCGCGATCGCGGCCACGCTCCAGAACGGCACCGTCCTCACGTCACCGTCCGGGACCGGGCTCGAACCGATCCCGACCGATGCGCCGGCGATCGTCGCCGCCGTCGACGCCGGTGGCAACCTGCTCGCTCTCGGGACGTCCGAGGGGACGATCGAGCTCCGTACGCTCACCGGCAACGGTGGAGCGATCGCGAGCGTCGACGGGCGACCGAGCGCCGTCGCGGTGGCACCGGACCTCAACCGGGTGGCGGGTGCCAGCACGGAACGGTTCGGTTTCACCCTGTGGGATCAGCTCGGGACCGAGCTCGCCGATGTGTCGTCGGAGCAGACCGGTCTCGTCAAGGCACTCGCGTTCGACGCAATGGGCGGGCGGCTGATGGTCGGCGGTGTGAGCAGCGGGGACATCCTGGTCTTCGACGTCGAGGCACTCGTCGCCGGCGGACTGGTCGAGCCGCTCCGGTTGGTCGGTCACAGCGAGCCCGTCGTCGGGTTGCAGGTCGCCGGCGAACGCCTCGTGTCGGTGGACATCGCCGGTGAGGTTCGCCAGTGGGATCTCACCGGGGGCCGTCCGGCCGGCCCACCGATGCGGTCGGCGTCGCCGCTCGGTGAGCCACTCGCGACGATGCTCGCGGCCGGGCTGTCGGCCGACGGGAGCAGGGTCGTCGGCGTCCGCACCGATGCCGTCGTCGAGTGGGATGCGCTCGGCCGCCCGGCGCTCGGCCACCTCACGGTCGCCGAGGACGGCATCGTCGCCGTCGCCATCGACCCGGCCAGCGACACCACCATGGCGATCACGCGCACCGGCGTCCTCGTCAGGACGTCGAGCGACGGCACACCGACGACGACCGTGCTCGATGACGCGAGCAGCGCGGGGGACGTGACTTCGGCCGTCGCGCTCCCCGAGGGAGGGCTCGTCCTCGGTGGCCCGGGAGTGACGATCATCGACCCCGGGACGGCAGCAACCCGGGCTCGACGGGACGACCTCGACGTCGCCGCGCTCGCCCTGCCTCGCGACGGTGATCCCACGATCGCCGTCGCCACGACGGCCGGTGACGTCCTCCTCCTCTCGGCGATCGATCTCACGACGGTGGCCGGCCCGTTCACGCTCGCCGACGGGCCGCTCACGGATGTCGCGGTGTCCCCCGACGGCTCGACCGTGGCTGCGGGTCGCGCCGGCGAGGAGGTGCGCACGGTCGCGGTGATCGACGTGGCCTCCGGCGAGAACATGGAGCTCGTCGGGCACGGCGCCGAGGTCAGCTCGATCGCGTTCAGCTCGGACGGTGCCGTGCTCGCCAGCGGCAGCGACGACCGCACGATCATCCTGTGGGCGACGAGCGACTGGCGCCAGATCGGCGTGCTGACCGGCCACACGGACCGCGTGCGCCGCGTCGACTTCGACCCCTCCGGCGACCTCCTCCTCTCCGCCGGCGACGACGGCACGATGCGGTGGTGGGACGTGTCGGAGCGCACGCCGGTCGGGCTGCCGATCCGTTGGGACGACGACGGCGTGCGGGACGTGCAGGCGGGCACCGGCGTGGCCGTGAGCCTTCACGGGACGGCGGCGGTGATCTGGCCGCTCGATCCGGCCCGCTGGTCGCTCGACTCCTGCCAGGTCACGGCGCGGGAGCTGACCCCGACCGAGCGATCGACGTTCGCCGGGGCACGCTCGCTCCCGACGGTGTGCGCCGGGTCAGCGGGCTGACCAGACCGTCTCACCGCTCCATCCCATCCAATACGGTGTGTGGGTCGGCCCAGCACGGTGGAGGCAGCGAGTGACCTACGCGATCGGCGAGCCCGACCTGAGCATCCTGCTCCCTGACCCCGTGCCACCGGCGGTGCGCAGGGCGATCATCTCGGTCGACGATCACCTCGTCGAGCCACCGGGCATGTTCGACGGACGGCTCCCCGCAACACTCCAGGAACGAGCGCCGCAACTGGTCGTCGACGAGCGCGGGCGCCAGGTGTGGACGTTCGACGGTCAGGTGTTCACCCAGGTCGGCATGAACGCCGTCGTCGGGCGCCGACCCGAGACGAGGTCGCTCGAACCGGCCCGGTTCGAGGAGATGCGTCGCGGCTGCTGGGACGTCGACGACCGGGTGCGCGACATGGACATGATCGGGTGCTGGGCGTCGCTATGCTTCCCGTCCCAGATCGCCGGGTTCGCCGGCCGGGTCTTCTCCGCGTGTTCGGAGCCCGAGCTCGGCCTCGCGGTGACGCAGGCCTGGAACGACTGGCTGCACGACGAGTGGGTCGGCGCCCACCCTGATCGCTTCATCGCCTGCGGCATCACCTACCTCGCCGACCCCGAGCTCGCCGCGACCGAGATCCGGCGGAACGCGGCGCGCGGCTTCGTCTCGGTCACGCTGCCGGAGCGACCGCACAACGTCGGGTTGCCGAGCCTGTTCTCGGGGTGGTGGGACCCGGTCGTGGCGGCATGCGTCGAGACGGGCACCGTGATCTCGCTCCACGTCGGATCGAGCGGGATGTACCCGATGCCCGACGGTGCACCCGCGCTGCAACTCGGCGCGACCCTCTTCGGTCAGCTCTCGCTCAACGCCTGCGCCGAGTGGCTGTGGAGCGGCTACGCGCTGCGCCATCCCGAGCTCAGGATCGCCATGAGCGAGGGCGGCATCGGCTGGGTGCCGATGCTCGTCGACCGTCTCGACAACCTCGTCGACCGATCCGGCTACGGCCTCGGGTGGGAGCTGCGGCCGGCCGAGGTGCTGCGCCGGAACTTCTGGTTCTGCACGATCGACGATCCGTCGACCATCGACCTGTACGCGACGATCGGTGAGGACCACGTGATGGTCGAGGTGGACTATCCCCACGGTGACAGCACCTGGCCCGACACGCAGGACGTGATCGAGCGGGCATGGGGTCACCTCCCGGAACGAGTACTGGATCGGCTGTGCTGCGAGAACGCGGCTGCCCTGTACCGGCACCCCTTGCCGCCACCAGGTTGGCTCGGATCGTCGGCGACGGTGCCTGCGTGACCAGCAGCACGGTCGCTTCCCTGTTGCGGGCACGGGCCACCGACGACCACCCCGGCTACGTCTTCGAGGACCGCACGTGGAGCTGGGCCGACGTCGTCGACCAGTCCGCAGCCAGGGCAGCAGCGCTCACCGCGTTGCGCCGCGACGGGCCGTTCCACGTCGGTGTGCTGCTCGACAACGTGCCCGAGTACCTGTTCCTCGCGGGCGGTGCGGCGCTCGTCGGTGCAGTGATCGTCGGGATCAACCCGACCAGGCGCGGTGAGGAGCTCGCTCGCGACATCCGCCACACCGACTGCCAGATCGTCATCACCGATGCGGCGCAGGCGGCCCTGCTCGACAGGCTCGACCTCGGTGCCGCCACGGGGCGAGTGCTCCTGGTCGATTCGCCCGAGTGGCGCGAGCTGATCGCCGACAGTGCCGCGCACGCACGGCTGCCCGACGCGGACCCACCGGGTGACCGGGCATTGTTCCTCCTGTTCACGTCGGGCTCGACGAGCGCACCCAAAGCCGTCGTCTGCAGCAGCGAGCGGATGGCGATGGCGGGCGCTCGAGCGGCGCTCGGCTACGGCGTGACCCGCGACGACGTCTGCTACTGCGCGATGCCCCTCTTCCATGGCAACGCGTTGATGGCCTGCTGGGCGCCCGCGCTCAGCCAAGGTGCCACCGTCGTGCTCCGCCGCCGATTCTCCGCGACCAGTTGGCTGGACGACATCCGACGTCATGGCTGCACCTACTTCACCTACGTCGGCCGGACGATCGCGTACGTGCTCGCCCAGCCGGCCACGCCACACGACCAGGACCACCGGCTGCGCCTCGGCTTCGGCACCGAAGCGAGCGCGCTCGATCGCGCCCGCTTCGAAGCGCGGTTCGGCGCACCGCTCGTCGAGGGCTACGGATCGAGCGAGAGCGTCGTCGTGATCATGCGCACGCCCGACACGCCGGAGCATGCCCTCGGGCGCGCCCGCACGGACAACGGGGCCGACGTCGCCGTGATCGATCCCGATTCGTGCGACGAGTGCCCTCCGGCGAGGTTCGACGAGCACGGCGCGCTGATCAACGGGAGCGTCGCGATCGGTGAGCTCGTGAACCGAGCCGGCGGTGGTCTCTTCGAGGGCTACTACAACAACCGCGAAGCCACGGAGGACCGCCTCCGCAACGGCTGGTACTGGACCGGCGATCTCGCGTATCGCGACGCGGACGGCTTCTTCTACTTCGCCGGACGGAGCGCCGACTGGCTGCGCGTGGACAGCGAGAACTTCGCCGCCGCTCCTGTGGAACGGATCCTCCACCGGTTCCCGGGTGCGGTGATGGTCGCGGTGTACGCCGTGCCGGACCCGCGGACGGGTGACCAGGTGATGGCGGCCGTCGAGATGGCGCCCGAGGTGCCGTTCGATCCGGGCGCGTTCGACGACTTCCTCGTGGCGCAACGTGATCTCGGCACGAAGTGGGCACCGGCGTTCGTGCGCGTCGTGTCGTCGATGCCGCTCACCGCGAACAACAAGGTGCACAAGCCGCCACTGCGCGCCGAAGGCTGGGCGTGCGACGACGCCGTGTGGTGGCGACCGGACCGAGGCGAACGCTTGCGCCGGATGACCGCGGACGATCGCAGCGCGCTCTCCGGCCGCTTCGCGCAGCACGGCCGCCGGTACCTCCTGTCGACCGGCGACCGATAGCTCAGCCGCCCATCGGGTGCGGATGGCCTGTCGGCTGCACGACCGCGTCGGTACCCCCGTCGGCGAAGATCACCTGACCGACCACGAAGCTGGCCGCGGGCGAGAGGAGGAACGCGATCACGTTCGCGATCTCCTCCGGCTGTCCCCACCGTTGCACCGGGATGGGGATCTGTTCGAGCGCTACCTTCATGCCCGGCATGTCGAGCAACGGTCTGGTCATGCCCGTGTCGATCACGCCGGGCGCGACGGCGTTGATCCGTATGCCGGCCCCGATCCATCCGGACGCGACGGCGCTGGACCGCACCCAGTAGGCGAGCGCGAGCTTGCCGGCGGGGTAGGCGAGCCAGCCGCGATCGGCGAACAGGCGCGTCGCCGTCGGCTCGTCGTTGTCGAGGATCATCGTGGCGTCCGCCCGCGTGAGCCCCGGGGTCATCGTCGTCGAGTTGCTCGACACGAGGACGACGGCGGCATCGCCGCGCTGCGCGAGCGCCGGTCGGAGGCCCTCGACGAGCGCGAGGACGCCGTAGTAGTTCACTGCGAGGACGACGGCGGGATCGCCGCCGCCGACACCGGCGCAGGGCACGACGCCGTCGAGCACGCCGCCGCACGCGGCGAGCACCCCCTCGATCGCGGCGGTGCGGCCCGCGGCGGTCGCCATGTCCGCGACGATCTCGGCGTCGCGCAGGTCGACGCCGACGACGTCGTGCCCGTCAGTCTCGAGCCTGCGTTTCGTCGCCGCGCCGATCCCCGAGACGATGCCCGTGACGCAGTAGACCCCCATCGCCGCCTCCTCCAGTGCTTCTGACAGCATGTCAGAAGCGTGTCCGCGGCAAGATGGTGCGTGTCGCCGGACGCTGGCCCGGACGCTGGCCCGGAGATGACCCGGAGACGGCTCGGACGGTGTCGGGTCGGCTGCGGCTCCGTTTGACAGCGGTCACGCAACGCGACGTAACTGGTGATCACGTCCTTGCTCGCAGGGCGGCTCCGAGGCGGGAGGAAGCGACGATGCGCAGGTTCGAGGTGGTGGCGATGCTCGCGGTGGCGGCCTTGTCGGCGTGCGGCTCATCGGGCATCGATGGCGGCGACGGCATCTCGTTGGAGACGCTCCTGCCTCCGCCGACCGCGGAGGTGCAAGACCCGGTACCCGAGACGTCGCCCCCGACGAGCGACGTGGCGTCGGCGGCGCCGACCCTGCCGGCGACGCCGACGACGCCGTTCATCATCTGGGCGACGGACGACCCCATCGGTGGTGGCGACGTGCCCGCCACCACCACAGCACCACCCGCGACCACGGCGGGCACGACGACGACTCCCCCGACCACGACGACCTCTACGGCGGTGCCCCCGACGACAGCGCCACCGACGACAGCGCTGCGGCCGCAGACCATCTCGTTCCCGGACCTCGTCGGGCAGTGGGCGTACGGCGAGCCGAGGTCGATCGCGGCAACCGCGAGCTCCGGGCTCCCGGTCTCGTACGACACCAACGGTGCGTGCGTCGTGGAGAACGCACAGCTCGGCGTCGTGAGGGCGAAGGACGTCGGCTCGTGCAGCATCACGGTGTCGCAGCCGGGCGGGGACGGCTGGGGTCCGGCGGCGCCGTTCAGTCGCTCGATCACGATCTCGAAGGCGAAGACCGTCATCCACGGCTTCGCCGACGCTTCTGCAGAGCATCCGCGCAGCCCGTTCTCGATTCCGCTCTCGGCCGCTGCGAGCTCCGGCGCGGTCGTCGGCTACCGCACCGTGCCCGACGGTGGCGGCACGAGCCTGTGCACCCTCAAGGGGGCGACGCTGCAGGTCCCGTCCACGGCGGTGCTGCCGCGCATCTGCACCGTCGAGGCGTCCGCGGGGGTATCGCCGCTCTTCGAGGCGACGACTGCCGTCGCCCGCTTCACGATCACACCCACCGTCGTCGACATCAAGGCCTACAGCGTCGTCAGCATGACCGACACCGTTGTCTCGGTGTCGGTGACCTTGAACCGCGCCTGGGACATCACCGTGAAGGCAAGCTGCGGATCGCCGCCCGTTCGGCTCAGCGGGCTCGCCCAGTACACGATCTCGTTCGTCCCTGCAGCGCCGATCACCGTTGCCAACCCGTGCACGATCGACATCACCACGTTCGAGGTCGACAAGGCCCACACGATCGACAAGCTCACGGTCACGCTTCCGATCGCCTGACCACCGCCGGACGGCTTCGTCAGCGACCGCTCAGCCGGCCGAGAAGACGATCTCACCGGCTTCGATCGTCGTCGCGATCAGCGCGACGCCGGGGCGGTACACGAGGTGGGCAGCGCTCGGCGCGTCGAGCACGATGAGGTCCGCTCGACAGCCGGGCACGATCCGTCCGACATCGCTGCGTCTGAGCGCTGCGGCACCACCTGCCGTGGCCGCCCACACGGCCTCGTCGACGGTCATGTGGAGGTCGCGCACCGCGAGCGCGATGCAGAACGGCATCGAGGTCGTGTAGCTCGACCCCGGGTTGCAGTTGGTCGCAAGTGCAACGACCGCTCCGGCATCGATCACCCGCCTCGCGTCCGGATAGGGCTGCCGTGTGGAGAAGTCGGTCGCCGGGAGGAACGTCGCGACGGTGCTTCCGCCGGCCAGCGCAGCGACATCCGCATCGGTGAGGTAGGTGCAATGGTCGGCGGACGCGCAGCCGAGCTCGACGGCGAGCTGCACGCCGGGGCCGGCGCGGAGCTGGTTCGCGTGGAGCTTGAGGTCGAGACCGGCGGCACGACCCGCCTCGAGCACGGCGCGGCACTGCTCGGCGTCGAAGGCACCCTCCTCGCAGAACGCGTCGATCCACCGCGCCTGCCCGCGGCACGCGTCCAACATCTCCCCGCACACGAGCGCGACGTAGTCGTCGGCGCGCCCGACGAACTCGGACGGGATCACGTGGGCGCCGAGGAACGTGGTCTCGTCGGTGAGCTCGCGCGCGAGCCGCAACAGCCGGGCCTCGTCGGGCGGCGTGAGGCCGTACCCCGACTTGATCTCGATCGTCGTGATCCCCGAGGCGCGCGCCTCCGCGCGCCGGGCCCGGGCGAGCGAGCGCAGCTCGGCGTCCGTGGCGGCGCGGGTGGCCGTCGTCGTCGTCCGGATCCCCCCGGCCTCGTACGGCCGACCCGCCATGCGAGCGGCGAACTCGTCGCTGCGGTCACCGGCGAAGACGAGATGGGTGTGGCTGTCGACGAAGCCCGGCAGCACCGCCCGTCCGCCGGCCGACATCCTGCTGTCTGCCGCCGGTGCCGCGCCCGTGCCGACCGCCTCGATGCGACCGTCCCTCACGACCACCCAGGCGTCGTGCAGCTCACCTGCCACGCCGAGTCCGAGCCGCTCGTCGTTCGTGGCCAGGCGGCCGATGTCGTCGATGACGAACGACGTCCCGGCAAGCGGCACGTCGCTCACGCCCACACGTCCCGGATCGAACGATCGAGTGCGCCTGCGACGTCGATGCGCACATGGGCGCCGTCGCGCACGATGACGCGACCGCCGACGACGACGTGGCGGACGTCGGCGGCCGACGCGGCGAACACGACGGCGGCATCGGCGGAGGACGCGTCGGTGCCGGCCAGACGGACCGAGTCGAGCGAGATCGTCGTCAGGTCGGCGAGCATTCCCGGCGCGATCAGCCCGGCATCGGTCCATCCCAGGCTCCGGTGCCCGACCACGGTCGCCATCGCGAGCAGTTCGCCGGCACGGTGCGTGCCCCGCTGCATGGACACCAGGCGCTCGTCGAGCTCGACCGCTCGGGCATCCTCGAACGGGTCGATGACGGCGTGCGAGTCGGTGCCGAGGCACATCGGCACGCCGGCCGAGCGGAACGCTGCGCTGGGGCCGATTCCATCGGCGAGATCGCGCTCCGTCGTCGGACACAGGCAGCACGTCGCGCCGGCGCGGGCGAGCAGCGCGACGTCTGCATCGACGAGGTGCGTGGCGTGCACCGCGGTGAAGCGCTCGGTGAGCGCGCCCTGCCGGTCGAGCAGCTCGACCGGGGTGCAACCGTGTGCGAGGCGGCACTCTTCGTTCTCCGCCGGTTGCTCGCTCACGTGCGCGTGCAGCGGCGCGGTGCGATCGGCCGCCCAGGCACTGACGACAGTGACCGACGCAGGGTCGACCGCCCGGACGGAGTGGATCGCGGCGCCGATGCGCACCGTGTCCGACGAAGGGAGCGCGTCGGCGCGCGCCGTCCACGAATCGGTATCACCGTCGCCGAACCGCTGCTGCACCTCGTCGAGCGCCGTCCCGAAACCGCCGTCGAGATAGCACGTGTCGAGCAGCGTGAGCCTGATGCCCGCATCCGCTGCCGCGCAGCGGAGCACCTCGCCCATGACGTTCGGCTCGTCGTACGGACGGCCCCCGGGCGCGTGGTGGAGGTAGTGGAACTCGCCGGCGCAGGAGTAGCCGGCGAGCGCCATCTCGGCGAACGTTGCCGTCGCGAGCGCGAGGTAGCGGTCCGGATCGAGGCGAGCCGCCAGCTCGTACATCGCCGCACGCCACGTCCAGAACGAGCCGGTCGCGCCGTGTGTGCGACCGCGTAGCGCTCGATGGAAGGCATGGCTGTGGGCGTTGGCGAACCCCGGCACCGTGAGACCGCCCAGTTGCGTCGCGCCGGCTGGCGGCTGCACGCCTGCGGTCACGGCGGTGATGCGGTCACCGGCGACGGTCACGGTCACGCCCGACTCCACATGGCCTGTGGCGTCACCGAGCCACGCGAGCTCGCACCAGTACGTCGTGACGGCCGGGGCGGCGCCAGGCGGGCCGGCAACGAGCCCGTCGGTCACGACCCGACCCGCTCCACGAACCTCGTGATCCGCTCGACGAAGTCGGCACGGTGGAAGCGTTCGAACTGCTCCCACGTGGTGAACGTGCGCGGATCGGTCACCCGGTCGAGGAAGAGCACCCCGTCGAGGTGGTCGCACTCGTGCTGGAACGTGCCCGCCGTGAGGCCCCGCTTCACCTCGTCGTGGGCGACGCCGTGACGGTCGAGGTAGCGCACGCGCACGTTGACGTGACGCAGCAGGTTGCCGCGCAGGTTCGGCACGGACAGGCAGCCTTCGTTGATCTCGACGAGCTCGGCGTCGAGCGGTTCGATCACCGGGTTCACGACGATCGTCAGCGGGATCCGCGGCTTGTAGGGATACCGCGGGTTGTCGCCGACCTCGATGGTCGCGACTCGGAGCGCGACGCCGATCTGGTTGGC
The DNA here is from genome assembly GCA_050248955.1 of Acidimicrobiia bacterium. Taxonomy (GTDB): domain Bacteria; phylum Actinomycetota; class Acidimicrobiia; order Acidimicrobiales; family Ilumatobacteraceae; genus JBFWRK01. The sequence continues at coordinate 283,896 of JBFWRK010000003.1, read as the reverse complement.
GGCCAGGCCGGCGCCGTTGGCATCGCGCATCGTGTCGACGAGGTCGTCGATCAGGGCTTGCACCTCGGACGACGCGAGCTCGTCGAGCGAGAGCTCACGCGCCCGCTCGCGCAGCACGGGGTGACCCACGGTGACGATCTCACGAACGGTCATGATGCGTCGCCGACGCCGTTGACCACGCCGTCCTCCCACAGCAGCGGGAACAGCGGATGGTCGAGCGGAGCGCCCGCCGGCAGCTCGTCCTCGAGACCCGGGAACGGCGGCGAGGTCGTCCACCGCCGCGGGGCGTGCACCATGTCGTCGCCGAGGAAGCGGAGCGAGAGCACACGTCGCCGATTCGGTCCCTCGACACCGCCGGCGGTGTGCAGCGTGAGCATGTCGAAGAACACCGCGTCGCCAAGCTCGAGCTCCCAGCCGATCACCCGGTGGTGCTCGGGGTCGGCATCGATGTCCGGCAGCTCCGCGAGGGCACCCTCGGGGAACCACTTCGCCTGGCCGTCGAGGAACGTTCGAGGCATGTACCACGGCCCGAGGTGCGAGCCGGCAACGAACTCGAGCGTGGCCGCCCGGCTCACCGGGTCGACCGGGAACCACATGCTGACGTTCTGCCGGCCCTCGACGTTGTAGTACGGCAGATCCTGGTGCCACGGCGTGCGCTGCCGGGTGCCCGGCTCCTTCACGAGGACGTGATCGTGGTACAGCCGCACGCTCCTCGCACCCATCAGCCGCGCCGCGATCGAGGCTGCCGGCGAGGTCCGGATGAAGCGCTCCATCGCTGGGATCCGTTGCCATGAGCAGAAGTCCTCGATGAACGCACCGTCGTCGGCATCACTGGCCCGCTTCGCGTACGGCGAGAGATCGGCGAGGTTGGCGTCGATCGCCACGCGAGCGAGGTCGACGAACGCCTCATCGAACGCGCCACGCACGCACACCGCTCCGTCGCGACGGAACGCATCGACATCGATCATCGGCGTGCTCATGCGCCCTCCCGCATCGGGATCCGCACGCCTCGCTCGGCTGCGACGTCGACCGCGCGCTCGTACCCCGCGTCGGCGTGGCGGATGACGCCCATGCCGGGGTCGTTCGTGAGCACCCGCTCGAGCTTCTGCGCGGCGAGCTCGGTGCCGTCGGCGAGGCAGACCATCCCGGCATGGATCGACCGGCCGATGCCGACACCGCCGCCGTGGTGGATGCTCACCCACGTCGCACCGCTGGAGGTGTTGACGAGCGCGTTGAGGAGCGGCCAGTCGGCGATCGCATCGGACCCGTCCGCCATCGCCTCGGTCTCCCGGTAGGGCGAAGCGACGGATCCGGAGTCGAGGTGGTCACGCCCGATCACGATCGGCGCCGATACGTCACCACGGCGGACCATCTCGTTGAACCTCAGTCCGAGCCGGTGGCGCTCGCCGTAGCCGAGCCAGCAGATGCGCGCCGGGAGGCCCTGGAACGCGACCTGCTCGCTCGCCATGGTGATCCAACGGGCGAGGTGCTCGTCGTCGGGGAACTCCTCGAGCACGGCGCGATCCGTCGCCGCGATGTCGGCCGGGTCGCCGGAGAGCGCGACCCAACGGAACGGTCCCTTGCCCTCACAGAAGAGCGGGCGGATGTACGCGGGCAGGAAGCCCGGGTAGTCGAAGGCGCGCTCGAAGCCACCGAGCTTCGCTTCGGTACGAAGGCTGTTGCCGTAGTCGAACACCTCGGCCCCCCGGTCGAGGAAGCCGACCATGGCTGCGCAGTGCACCGCCATCGACTCTCGGGCGCGGCGGATCAGTTCGGTCGGGTCGGTACGGCTCAGCTCCGCCGTCGCCTCCGGAGTGAGGTCGGCGGGCACGTACGTGAGCGGGTCGTGAGCGCTCGTCTGGTCGGTCACTATGTCGGCCGGGAAGTCCAGCTCGAGCAACCGCGGCACCAGCACCGCTGCGTTCCCGCAGACGCCGACGGACAACGGCCGTCGCTCGTCGCGTGCGCGGACGCAGCGGGCGATCGCGTCCTCCAGGGAGTCGGCTGCCTCGTCGAGGTAACGGGTTTCGAGCCGGCGCTCGATGCGGTGCGGATCGACATCGATGCACAGCGCGACGCCGCCGTTCATCGTGACCGCGAGCGGCTGTGCACCACCCATGCCGCCGAGTCCGGCCGTCAGCGTGATCGTGCCGGCGAGCGAGCCCCCGTGGCTTCGCCGCCCGATCTCGGCGAAGCATTCGTACGTGCCCTGCAGGATCCCCTGGGTGCCGATGTAGATCCAGGAACCGGCGGTCATCTGGCCATACATCGTGAGCCCGAGCGCCTCCAGCCGCCGGAACTCCTCCCACGTCCCCCACTCGGGCACGAGGTTCGAGTTCGCGAGCAGGACCCGCGGCGCCCACTCATGGGTGCGGAACACGCCGACCGGCTTGCCCGACTGGACGAGCATCGTCTCGTCGTCCCCGAGCGTCCGCAGCGTGCGCACCATCGCGTCGAACGCATCCCAGGAACGTGCGGCCCTGCCAGTGCCGCCGTAGACGACAAGATCGTCCGGCCGCTCGGCCACGTCGGGGTCGAGGTTGTTCATCAGCATCCGCATCGCCGCTTCCTGCGGCCAGCTCCGGCAGCTCAGCTCGGTGCCACGAGGCGCCCTCACGGGACGAGGTCCTGCCATGGTCGCATCCTCCTGATCGACGTTCATTCGAGTGGCCCGGCGACGTGCTCGACCGCGGTCAGCACGGCGCCGGTGATCACGAGCTCCTCGGCGAGCCCGAGCTCGGGCGCCAGCCAGCGGTCCGGGCCCGGACCGGGAACACCCGCGTCGCGCAGCGCAGCGCGCGCTGCCGCCGTGGCCACAGCCGGTTCGAGCGGGCGACGCAGCTCGAGCGCCCGGCCGGCGCACACGAGCTCGCAGGCAACGATGCGGCTGAGGTTGGCCACGGCGCGGCGGAGCTTGCGGGCCGCGCCCCATCCCATCGACACATGGTCCTCCTGCATCGCCGAGGTCGGCAGTGAATCGACGCTGGCCGGTGCGGCCAACCGACGGTTCTCGGCCACCATTGCCGCCTGGGTGTAGTGAGCGATCATCAAGCCCGAGTTGACCCCCGCGTCCTCCGCGAGGAACGGTGGCAGCCCGGCGGAGCGCGACTTGTCGAGCAGGCGATCGGTGCGTCGCTCGGCGATCGCACCCGCTTCGGCCGCGGCAATGGCCAGGAAGTCGCACGCGAAACCGATCGGCGCGCCGTGGAAGTGGCCGCACGACTCGACGCGGCCGTCGGGCAGGACGCTCGGGTTGTCGATCGCCGAACGCAGCTCGACGTCGGCGACCGCTCGGGCGTGCGCAACCGTGTCGCGCGCCGCGCCGTGCACCTGTGGCGTGCAGCGCAGCGAGTAGGCGTCCTGGACCCGTGGGTCGTCTGTCCGGTGGCTGGCCACGATCGCGCTCCCGGCGAGCAGCCGGCGCAGGTTCGCCGCCGATGCGGTCTGGCCGGCATGCGGACGCAGCACCATCAGGTCCTCGGCAAAGGCGCGGTCGGTGCCGAGCAACGCCTCGATCGACATCGCGGCGGCGATGTCGGCCGTGCGCAGCAGGACGTCGAAATCGGCGAGCGCGAGGACGAGCATGCCGAGCATGCCGTCGGTGCCGTTGATCAGCGCGAGCCCCTCCTTCGCCCGGAGCGTCACGGGCTCGATGCCCGCAGCTGCGAGCGCGTCGGCGCACTCTCCCTCGCCGATCAACGCCAGACCGACGTGGGCGAGCGGCGCGAGGTCGCCGCTCGCACCGAGCGATCCGTGCTCGTGCACCGGTGGCGTGATGCCGGCGTTGAGCATGTCGACGATGGTGTCGATGACCACGGGCCGTACCCCCGAGTAGCCCATCGAGAGCGTCCGCGCGCGCAGCAGCATCATCGCCCGGACGGCGTCGCGCTCGATCAGCGGTCCCATGCCCGCGGCGTGGGACCGGATGAGGGCCCGCTGGAGCTCGGCCCGGCGCTCGGGCGGGATCACGGTCGTGGCGAGCGAGCCGAAGCCGGTCGAGATGCCGTAGACGGGCTCGGTCCGGTCGGCCAAACCCTCGACGAGCGAGGCGCTCAGCACGACGGCCCGCCGTGCCTCGTCGGTCAGCTCGACCGGCACGTCGTGGCGGGCCACGGCGACGACCTCGGCGGCGCTGAGGCCGTGCGGTCCGAGGGCGACGCGCTCGAGCGGGACGTGCATCAGCCGTACGGTACGTGACCCGACCCGCACCCCCCGACCCGCACCCCCTCCCCGCCACCGACCCGCGCCCCTGCCCCGCCGTTGGAGGGGCGGCTGGTGTGGGGGACCAACGGCCCTGTCGGCCGAGCGTGCCCCGTGGCGCGATGGAGGGCGGACGGAGGATGACAACGTGCCGACACGATCGCGACGTGCCCACGGGCTTCGGGCAGCACTCGCCGCGACAGCGCTGCTGCTTGCCGCGTGCCGCGGGGACGACACGACCGCGCCCGTCCCCTCCGACCCGCCGGCCGCCACCGCCACGGCCACGGCCACGGCCAACGAGACGACCTCGACAGCGGCCACCGTCGCCACCGAGACGACCTCGACCGACGCCACCAACGGAAGGGCGACATCGACGACGGTGCCCGCGTGGAGTCCGCTCCCCGACGTGAGCAACATCGAGTACGCGTCGCAGTCGGATGCGCAGCGCCTCGATCTGTACCTGCCACCCGATGCCGAACCGCCGCTCCCACTGTTGGTCTTCATCCACGGTGGCGCGTGGATGGCCGGCGACAAGCGCAACGAGTACGCGGCCGGCGTCGTCCCGCTGTTCGTGGGCGAGGGATACGCCGTCGCGAGCGTCAACTACCGGCTGTCGGACGAGGCCGTGTTCCCCGCACAGCTGCTCGATGTGAAGGCGGCGATCCGCTGGCTGCGCGCGAACGCACCGACATACGGGATCGATCCCAACCGCATCGCCGCTGCGGGCGAATCCGCCGGTGCCCATCTCGCTGCGCTGCTCGGAACCACGACCGGGGTGCCGAACTACGACGATCCCGGGCTCGGCAACGCTGGTGTGTCGAGCGCGGTCAGCGCGGTGGTCGACTGGTACGGCCCGGTCGATCTCATCGCCGCCGACGCCCAGCTCGCCGCCAACCCGGCGTGTGCCGGTGCGCTGCGACCGGCGGACGAACCGGATCCGGCCTCGACCCAGCTGCTCGGTGCGCCACCCGCCGACGTGCCCGAGCTCGCCGCGGCGGCGAACCCGATCACGTACCTGATCCCGGATCGAGTGGTTCCCCCGTTCCTGATCGAGCACGGCGACGTCGACTGCGTCGTGCCGTACCAGGGCAGCGTTGCCCTCCACGAGGAGATCGAGGCCCTGTTCGGTCCCGGACGATCGCAGCTCGTGATCGTGCCCGGCTCCGGTCACTACACGGCGTTCGACGCGGCCGGCCAGGTCGCGACGGTCCTCGCCTTCCTCGCCGCGACCATCGGTGCGCCCGCGGGGTGATCTCGTTCAGGCGAGGACTTGGGCGCGCCTGTGCTCATCGAAGCGAGCCCGCAGCGTGGCCGCGTCCCGAGCCGTGAAGTGTACGAGCGGCGCGCCAGGGGTGACACGCCACCAGAGCGCTCCTCCATCCGGCGAGTGCCAGCGTTGCCGCACCAGCTCGCGCTTCAGCACCTTGTTCGTCTGCGTCATCGGGAGCGCCTCGACGACGCGCACGAACGACGGCACCCACTTCGGGCCGAGGTCGGGTTGGCCGGCCAGGAAGTCATCGAACGCGGTCGCATCGAACGACGTGCCGGGCGCGAGCTGCAGCGCGGCCATCACACAGTCACCGACAGCAGGATCGGGAACGCCGTACACCGCGGCGAGGACCACGCCCGGGAAGCGCATCACGATCCGCTCGATCGGCGCGCCCGCGAAGTTCTCGCCGTCGACCCGCATCCAGTCGGCGCTGCGCCCGGCGAAGTAGAAGAAGCCGGCATCGTCGCGGTACGCCAGGTCGCCGCTCCAGTAGGCACCGTCGCGCAGCCGCTCCCGGTTCGCTTCGTCGTTGTTCCAGTACCCCTCGAACGTGCCGCCGCCGAGGTTCACGATCTCACCCGTCGCGACATCGGCGTTGAGCAGCTTGCCATCGGCGTCGAACACCGCCCGGGGGCACTCCTCACCCGTCAGCGGGTCGAGCACCACGACCGTCGGCTGCGCCGGCACGCCGAGCGCGCCGCTTGGCATGCCGGACACGCGGACCACCGAGGCACCGGTCTCCGTCTGGCCGTAGCCGTCGCTGAGCACGCAGCCGAAGCGCTCCTGGAAGCGCAGCAGGTCGTGCTCCGACGCCTCGTTGCCGTAGCCCCGCCGCAGCGGGTTGTCGGCGTCGTCTGGCTGCTCCGGCGTCGCGAGCACGAACGCGAGCGGCTTGCCGACGTAGTTGAAGTACGTCGCGCCGTAGTGCCGGACGTCGGCGAGGAACGCCGAGGCCGAGAACTTCCGCCGCAGCGCCACCGCAGCGCCGGCCGCCAGGCTCGGCGCCCAGGCGGTGAAGAGCGCGTTCGAGTGGAACAGCGGCATCGAGATGTAGGCGACGTCGTCGGGCGCGAGCTGGGTGATCATCCGCATCGCGCCGGACACGGAATCGAGCCGGCCGTGCGAGGTGATCACCGCTTTCGGCGTGCCGCTCGTGCCGGACGTGAAGAGCAGGAGGAACTGCGTCGCTGCGTCGACATCGACCTCGGGGAGCGACACACCGCGGTACGACGCGAGCGCAGCCGCTTGCTCCGGTGCGTCGATGACGAGCACCCGGCCCTCGGCGGCTCCGAGGTCGAGTCCCTCGAGCAACGGCAGCATGCTGCGCTCGGTGACGATGAGCTGGCAGTCGGTGTACGTGATGTCGCGCGCCAGCTCCGCGCCTCGACGGGTCGGGTTGATCCCGACGATCGTCGCTCCGCTGACGGCCGCGGCACCGAGCCACATCGTGAAGTCGGGGACGTTCTCGAGCAGCACGCCGATGTGCGGCGGCCCGTCGCGCTGCATCGTCGACCACAGCGCGGCGCGAGCCGCCACCTCGGCACACCACTCGCGATAGGTCCATCGATCGTCACCAGCGAGCAGCGCGATCGAGTCGTCGTCGGCTCGCGCCCGCACGTGGTCGGCAAACGTCGGCATGGTTCCGCCGTCAGCCGACCGGCGCGAGCGCGAGGTCGAGCACCAGCCGGCGGGCGGATGCGAACGCGGCCTCGATCCCGTTCGCTCCTGTCACATCACCGATCGCGATCGTGGGCACACCGAGGTCGACGATCGGCTCTGGCGCGGCGCGTCCGGTGTCGATCACCGTGTCGAACGGATCGGCGGGCAGCTCGCTCACGAGTCGCGCGCCGCCCTGCTCCAGCTCGTGCACCTCGCGGAAGCGGCCGGGCAGGCCGAGCACCTGGCCGAACACGCCGCTCGGCTCCACGACCGTGACCTGCCGCCCCTGGCGCAGCAACACCCGCGCCAACGCCAGCCCCGGGCGGTCGCCGCCGATGATCGCGACGTCGCGGCCCGGCGCCGGGGACGCGATGTCGCCGGCAAGCCAGGGACCGAGCGGGTCGATGCCCGGCCATGCCGTTCCGGTCGCGTCCACGACGAGGTCGACGTCGTTCGATCCTGTGGCACCGCGCCGGAGCACAGCTGCGTCGAGCGGCATGCCCACGCTGAGCACGACGCCCGCCTGTTCCACCTGGCCGATCAGCCAGGCGAGCAGGCGCGCCATCGTCGGGTCACACGACGCGGCGAGCCGGAGGCGACCGCCGAGCTCTGCTGCTGCCTCGTACAGGGCCACTCGATGCCCTGACGCGGCGAGCAGCCTGGCGGCCTCGAGTCCGGCAGGTCCGCCACCGGCGATCACGATCGATCTGGGCGTGATCGCCGCCGGCGGTGCGCTCTCGTCGCCGTGGCCCGTGGCGGCCGAGGAGACGCACGCCAGCGGCTCGCTCAGGAACACGTTGCCGATGCACCGGTACTGGTAGATGCACGGCCGGATGTCCTCGGGGCGCCCCTCGGCCAGCTTCCGCGGCAGGTCGGCATCGGCGAGCAGCTTGCGCCCCATCGCGACGAAGTCTGCGCCCCCCGAAGCGATCAGCTCGTCGGCCGCCTCCGGCTCGAGGCGGCCGAAGCCGATCACCGGCACGGAGACCACCGCCGAGACCGCGCGGACCAGCGGCACGAGCAGGCCGGGCTCGTGCGGCGTGTGAGCGTCGGTGATGCCGATGCCCACCATCGGGTTCGCGTATGCGCTGACATGCACCGCGTCGATGCCGGCCGCCTCCGCGAGCGCGATCACGGCGAGCATGTCGTCCAGCGTCTCGCCGCCGTCCGTGTAGCGCTCCTCCGCGTTGATCCGCATCCACACGCCGACCGCCGGTCCGACGGCGGCGCGCACCGCTCCGATCACCTCGAGCAGCAAGCGGGACCTGCCGACGAGGTCGCCTCCCCACCGATCCTCGCGACGGTTCGACGCCGGCGACAAGAACGCGTCCAGCAGGTAGCCGTGGCCGGCGTGCAGCTCGATCGCGTCGAAGCCTGCCGCGACGACACGCTGCGCTGCCGACGCGAACGAAGCGATGACCGCGGCGAGATCGTCCTCGGTCGCCTCCCGGAACTCGAGCTTCGACGTCGGCTGCGTGAACGATCGCATCAGCGCGGCTGCCTCGTCGGGCGTGACCATCATCGTCAGGCGATCGGGTGAGCGAGGGCGCACCTTCGACGGGACGAGCAGGGGTACGCCGCGTTCGATGTCGAAGCGGGAGTTCGCGCCGTCGTGCACCAGTTGCGCGCCGATCAGGGCGCCGTGCCGGTGCACCTCGTCGGCGAGGCTCCGCAGGCCAGGGATGTAGCGGTCGTCCGAGGCGGCGGTCTGCAGCTGCCCGAACGATCCGTCCGGGTAGGCGATGCCCACCGAGCCGACGAGGACGAGCCCCACTCCGCCACGCGCCCGAGCGCCGTAGAACGCCCGCTGCCGGTCGCCGACCGAGCCATCCGTCTCGGCCAAGGAATCACCCATCGGACACATCACGATGCGATTGCGCAGCGTCAGCGGTCCGATGCGACCAGGTGCCAGGAGGTGCTCGAACGTCATGACGCGCCGTGAGGACCCGTCACCGGCAGCGATCGACGACGCGTTCCGCGAAGTCGTCGATGAAGCTCCGATATGCCGACGCAACGGCGTCGAGCCCTGTGCGGTCCCCGGCACTCACGTTGCCCATCGCCCACGGCATGCACATCGTCCCGGTCAACCCGAGCTCCTCTTCCGCGCGCCGGTACAGATCGGGCGATGGCATCTCGTAGATCCCGCAGACGATCTCGAACGGCTCGTCCTCCCGGCCGGCCTCGCGCCGGAACTGCTGGAGCCGCCCGATGTGATGCGCGCACTCGTCCCACGGATAGGCGTTGCCGATCCAGCCGTCGGCCACCTGCGCTGCCCGCTTCAGCGCAGCATCCGTGTGACCACCGGTGTAGATCGGGATCGGCGCCGGCGGGTGTGGTTCGAGCGTGATCGCCGGGATCTCGTAGTAGGTCCCGTGCCACTCGACCCAGCCGCCCTTCCACAGCTCGCGCAGCGCTTGGATCATCTCGGTCAGCCGCTTGCCGCGCGTCGAGAAGTCCTGGCCCTGGAGATCGAACTCCTCCTTCATCCACCCCGCCCCGGCACCGAGCGCGACGCGCCCGTTCGAGATCACCGACGCGGTCGCGATCTCCTTCGCCACCTGCAGGATCGGCCGGTGGCCGGCGACGTAGACGTTCGTCGTGAACTGCAGCTGCGTGGTCACGCTCGACATCGCACCGATCAGCACCCACGGGTCCGGCCAACCCGTCTCGGCATCCCAGATCGGCCTCCCATCCGGATGCGGCGAGTAGGGGTACTTCGATGCCAGCTCGCGCGGGTACACGAGGTGGTCGCTGACCATCAGGCCGTGGTAGCCGGCTTGGTCGAGCAGCGTCGCGATGTGCACCAGCTCTGACGTGCTCATGAACGCGGTCGCGCACCAGAACTTCATCGGCCCCCCTTGGCGATTGGTTTCTGACACTCTGTCAGATCCGCGAGTCCCGCGTCGCACACGACGTCGGCGGGCGCGATCGCGCCGTCAGGTCGACAGGTGGAGCAGCATCGCCGTCTCCGGCCACAGCACCGGCGGTTGGATCCCGTGCGCTGCGAGCTGGGCACCCGTCAGCACGAGCTCCGCACCCGGATCGACCAACCACTCGGGAAGGCGGCGGCTCGTGCCGCGCAGGCCTCCGGGGAGCGGCACGTGCCTGACGACGTACCGTCGGTCGGGAGCGAGGCCAGGCAGCCGCAACGGCGGCGGCGTGAGTGACATCCCGGAGCGCAGCTGCGCGAAGCAGACGAGCGCCTCGTTGCGCTCGACGGCGTACACGCCGTATGCGATCGCGTCGGGAGCGCCGTCGCCGCCGGGGCCGTTCGGCGCGAGATCGAAGCGGACCGCGTCACCGCCGTGGAGCAGCGGTCGGAAGCGGTGATGCAGCGCGATGACCTCGCGCAGCGCGGCGCGCTCCTCGTCGTCCAGATCGAGCACGTTCCACTCGACCCCCAGGTGGCCGAAGATCGCCGTCGCGGCGCGGAAGCCGATCGAGTGCCGGCGGCCCGTCGTGTGCGAGCGAGTGGGACCGATGTGCGCCCCCATCACCTCCGGCGGGATGAACATCGACGCGCCGCGCTGGATCGCCTGGCGCTCCAACGCGTCGTTGCAGTCGCTCGTCCACACGCGCTCGGTGCGGGCGAGGATCTCGTGGTCGATGCGAGCACCACCGGACGAGCAGCTCTCGATCTCGACCGCCGGGTGCCGTGCCCGCAGTTCGTCGAGCAAGCGGTAGAGCGCGATCGTCTGCGCTCGCGTACCGGCTGCACCGTTCGCACCGCTCCCCTGGACGTGGTTGCGGTTCATGTCCCACTTCACGTACGCGATGTCGTGATCGGAGAGCAGTGCGTCGAGCTGACCGAACACGTGGGCGAACGCCTCCGGCCGAGCCAGGTCGAGCACGAGCTGATGGCGGCCGAGGACGGGCTCGTAGCCCGGCGTGTCGAGCGCCCACTCGGGATGGGCGCGGTAGAGGTCGCTGTCCGGGTTGACCATCTCGGGCTCCACCCAGATGCCGAACTCCATGCCGAGGCCGCGCACGTGGTCGATGAGCGGCGCGAGGCCGTCGGGATACACCTCCGGCGACACCCACCAGTCGCCCAGACCGCGACGATCGTCGCGCCGCGAGCCGAACCATCCGTCGTCGAGCACGAACCGCTCGATGCCGAGCGCGGCTGCCGCCTCGGCGAGCCGCTTCAGCCGCTCGGTGTCGTGGTCGAAGTACACCGCCTCCCAGGTGTTGAGCAGCACGGGACGGGGACGCTCCGGCCGCGGGTGGTTCGGCCGGGAGCGGACGTGGCGATGGAACGCCCACGATGCCGGGGTGAGACCGTGGCCGGCGTAGCTGGCGACGACCCACGGCGTCTCGTAGCGGTCCCCCGTCTCGAGGCAGACCTCGCCCGGGTGGAGGAGCTCGCCGAGCTGCAGGTAGCGACGACCGTCCGGCAGGCACTCGGCGACGATCACGTGGTTGCCGCTCCAGGCGAGGTGCGCGCCCCACACCTCGCCGTGCCACTCGCCGGCCCCCGGCGTGACCGCCCAGACGAGCGGCGGGTGTTCGTGCGACGTCCGCCCCGCCCGGTTCTCGGTGATGCGCGCGCCGTGCGTCCATGGCGAGCGCTGCAACTGCAGCTCCCGGGTCCAGCGACCGGTGTAGCCGAGCAGCTCGGACGCCTGCGCCGGTACGGGCAGGGTGATCGTCAGCGCGTCGAGCAGGTAGCGACTGGGTCCCGTGTTCGTCAGTTCGGCCCGGGCGAGCAGCGCGCCACCCGGCGCCAGCCCGAGCACCGTCCTCAACCGCAGCCCGGCCACGGCGTCCTCCGCGACGACCTCGAGGCGCGCCGAGAAGGCCTCCGCACCGGCACCGTCGTTCGCGAGCAGCCGATGTTCGCCACCGGCAAACCGCGGCGCCCACGCCACCCCGCCACGGGCCCTCCCGAGGAGGCCGGGCCGGCCGGCGAACCCGTCGCCGTGCAGCGGCACGAGCGTGATCGGCGGCTCGACATCGAGCGCGCCGCCGGCGATCGGCCGCGCGATCGCGTCGGCCAGCGCGTCGAGGTCGGTGTCGTCGGCGAGCGGGCAGCCCCAATGCAGGACCGCCGGCACGCCGGACGCGACGTCGACGATGACGCTCGCCGTGGGACCGGCGAGATGGACGAGGGTGCGCACGAGCGACGTTCTAGCCCTTGCTGGCGCCGAGCGTCAGACCGCTGATGAACTGCTTCTGCAACAGCAGGTACACGATCAGCGTCGGCAGCGCGATCAACATCGATCCCGCCGCGACGAGGTTGTCGTCGGAGAAGAACTGACCGGTGAGGTTCTGGATCGACGAGGTGATCGGCCGATCGTCGCCCCGGTTCACCAGCACGACGGCCCAGAAGAAGTCGTTGTAGATCCACGTGAACTCGAGCGTCGCCAACGCGGCGAGCGCCGGCCGGCACAGCGGCAGGATCACCTGGAAGTACTGCCGCAGGACGCCGGCGCCGTCCACCATCGCCGCCTCGTTCAGCTCGCGCGGGATCGTCTTCATGTAGTTCGACAGCACGAACGTGCAGAACCCGGTCTGGAACGCGACGTGGATGAGGATCACGCCGATCAGCGTGTTCAAGAGGTTGCCGCTGTTCGGTGAGAGCAGCTCGGGCATCGGGATCCGCTTGTACATCTGGAACAGCGGCTGGATGATCACCTGCTGCGGCAGCAGGTTGCCGGCCGTGAACACGACCAGCAGCACGACGTTGAACCGCCAGCTGAAACGGCTCACCGCGAACGCGACGAGGCTCGACAGCACGAGCGTGATGATCAGCGCCGGCACGACGATGCAGAACGTCACCCAGTAGTGACGCGCCATCTCTCCCTGCGTGAACGCGTTCCGGTAGTTGTCCAGCGTGAGCGTGTCGGGGAGCGAGAGGAAGCCGTTCCGCGACGTCTCGCCGTAGGGGCGGAACGACGTGTAGATCGCGCCGGCGATCGGGACGAGCCAGACGAGCGCGGTCGCGATCAGGAACACGTGCAGCGCGATCCGGGCGGGGCGGAGGCGCTGACGGTTGCGATCCGTGACCCCGATCGCCGCGGTCATCGTGCGTCCTCTCGGTAGCTGTTGGCGACGTACCAGATGATGAACCCGATGCACATCACGAGCAGCACGGTGCCGTACGCCGAGCCGCGCCCGACGTTGCCGCCGCCCTCGCCGAGGATGTTGTTCGTGACGAGCAGCGACGTGAGCTCCATGCCGACGGGGTTGTTCAGCGCGGCGACGATGTCGTAGGTGCGCATCGCTTCGATCACGGTGATGACGAGCACGACGATGTTGATCGGCCGCATCGCCGGGAACACGACGCCTCGGAACGCCTGCCACTCGTTGCAGCCGTCGATCGCCGCGGCCTCGCGCAGCGCCGGATCGACGCTCTTCAGCCCGGCCAGGTAGAGGACCATGATGTACCCGGCGTGGCGCCAGGCGATCGCGATCAGGATCGAGATGAAGTTCTTCGAGGGGCCGAGCCCGAAGTCGAGCCCCGGGAAGTCGATCGTGAAGAGCTTGTTCTGGGTCCCGATGAAGTCGACCGGTTCCCTCCCGAGCCCGGTGAGCACCTCGTTGAAGAGGCCCTGACGCTGCGAGAACATCACGCTCTTCCAGATGATCCCGACGACGGCAAGCGAGAGCACGACCGGGAAGTAGTAGAGGCTCTGGTAGATACGCGAGCCGCGGATGTTCTTGTCGAGCAGGTAGGCGAGGAAGATGCCGAACGCCGTCGGCCCGACGAACAGGAAGACCAACAGGATGACGTTGTTGAAGATCGCCGGGAACAGCTTGTTGTCGAAGACCGTGAAGATCTCCCAGTAGTTGCGGAACCCGACGAAGCGGATGTCGCCGACGGCCGCGATGCCGTTCCAGTTACTGAACGACAGCAGGACCGTCGCCAGCGCGGGGAACCACACGAACGCAACGTGGATCGCGGTCGGGATGCCGACCATGATGCTGATCGTGATCTTGTCCCGCCGCGTCAGCTGCGAGTAGCGGCGTCGGCGCCGCTCGGGCGCCGACGCGACGGGTGCCAGGGCACCAGCCGCCTCGGCAGGTCCGCTCGTGAGCTCGGCTGGTGCGGTCACCGGCGAGGCCCCCTTCGCTCAGCTGGTGAAGATCGTCTTCTTCTGCTCTTCGACGCTCTTCAGGATCGTATCGATCTGCGACGGGTCGTTGATGAAGTTGGCGATCGCGTCACCCATCACGTTCGAGGCGAATTCGGGGTTCGTGTCACGATCGAGGAACTGCGCGATGTACTTCGCGCCGCCGACGAACTCGGCCGACTTCTTCTGGATCGCGGTGTAGTTCGCGGTGCTCGCCGTGCTGCTGGCGGCGACGCTCGCCGGGTTCACAGCGAGGAACGCCTCGGCCGCGGCACCGGTGCCGAGGTACCCGAGGAGCGCCTTCGCACCGGGCTCGTTCTTCGGATCGGCCGCCATCATGAACCCGTCGATCGGCGCCTCGACCGCGTCCTGGCCGTGCTCGGCGTTGATCTCGGGAAAGGCGAAGAAGTCGATGTCGTCGATGATCGACTGGGCATCCGGGTTCGTCGCCGGGTCGAAGTTCGAGGTGATGAACGTGCCGAGCAGGTACATGCCGGCCGACTTGTCGCCGAGCGCGTTCGCGCCGTCCTGCCACGTCCGGCCGTTCGCGCCGTCCTGCTGCAACGCCAGCAACGGCTCCCATTGCGTGAACACGGCCTTGACCTTGTCGTCCTCCCAGGACTCCTTGCCGGCCATCAGGCTGACGTGGAAGTCGTAGCCGTTGATCCGCAGGTTCAACTGGTCGAACATGCCCATCTGCGGCCACTTGCCGTCGTTGGCGGCAACGAGCGGCGTCAGGCCGTCGGTCTTCATCTGCTCGGCGAGCGCGATGAAGTCATCCCACTTGGTCGGGATGGTGTAGCCGTTCTCCTCGAAGAGGCTCTTCCGGTAATGCACGGCCCAGGGGTAGTAGTACAGCGGCACGAAGTACTGCTTGCCGTCGTCGCCGGTGCTGGCCGTCTTGAAGCCCTCCGAGAACTCGGTGAGGTTCGCCCACACGTCGGAGATGTCGCCCACGAGACCCTGCGATGCGAAGAAGCGCATGCGGTAGCCGGCGAACCACGACAGCACGTCGTCCGGCTGCTGCAGGTAGGTGGAGATGTTCTCCTGGTACGAGTTGTGGTCGGTCGTGTTGATCGTGACCGTGATGTCCTTGTTGGGGAACGCGGCCATCATCGCCTCGACCGCTGCGCTGTCCTTCGTGTCGGAGTAGTTCGAGCCGAAGGTCACCGTGCCGGACGCGCCGGCCCCTGCGGCGGCGCCGGTGTCGCCGGTGGCCGCGGCGGTGTCGCCGGAACCCGTCGTGTCGGTGTCGTCGTCGTCGCCACACGCGGCGAGCAGCCCGGCCGCGCCGACGAGGCCGGCAGCGCCGACGAGCATCTGCCGCCGCGAGAACACGGAGAACCCGACCGCGGACGGGCTCGGGGACGGTTGGGTGGTGCCGGACATGAGATCTCCCCCTCAGAAGCTGCGAGAACCAGCAGAAGCAACCGAAAAGTGACACGCTCCCACGGAACTGTCAAGGGATTGCGACCCAATCGAACAGAACCGCTCGCCTCTGGCGGACGATGGCGGAGTGGTTTTCCGGATCTGGACGTGTGTTCACGTTCGATTCTGTTGACTTGTCTCGCTCGGTACGGCACCCTACGGGACGTGCACGACGACGGAGGGGCCGGCCGCGATGCGGGGAACGGGTCGACGCGCGTGCTCGCCCGCCAGCGCCAGGACCTGATCCTTGCCGAGGTCCGTCACCGAGGCGCCGTGCGGGTCAGCGAGCTGACCAACCGGCTGAAGGTCTCGGACATGACGATCCGGCGGGACCTCGACGTGCTCGCCGCTGCCGGGCTCGTCGAGAAGGTCCACGGCGGGGCCACGGCGGCCGACCAGCGCAGCGCCGACGAGCCGGGCTTCGAAGCGAAGTCGCATCGCGAGACCGAGCAGAAGTGGGCGATCGCGCAGGCAGCGGCGGCGATGATCCGTCCCGGCACAGCGGTGGCGATCACCGCGGGCACGACGACCTGGCAGCTCGCGTACCACCTCGTCGACATCCCCGATCTGATCGTCGTCACGAACTCGATCAGGGTGGCCGATGTGCTCCACCAGTCGAGCCGGCCCGATCGGACCGTCGTGCTCACCGGTGGCGTGCGCACCCCGTCCGACGCGCTCGTCGGCCCGGTCGCCCTCAGCGCGCTCCGCTCGCTCCACGTCGACCAGGTGTTCATGGGCGTGCACGGGATGAGCGAGCGTGCCGGGTTCACCACGCCGAACCTCGTCGAGGCGGAGACGAACCGGGCGTTCGTCGAGGCCGGCCAGCGCCTCGTCATCCTCGCCGATCACACCAAGTGGGGACTGCGCGGGCTCAGCACCATCGTGCCGCTGCGCGACGCCCACGTGGTCGTCAGCGACACCGGGCTCGATGACGAAGCCCGCGAAACGATCCAGGCGCACGGCACGCAGCTGGTGCTCGCGCGGCCGGCATCCGACACCAGAAGGAACTCCTGATGTCCACCGTCACGTTCGACCGCGCGACCCGCATCTACCCCGGCTCGCCACGCCCTGCCGTCGACGCCCTCGAGCTCGTGGTCGCGGACGGCGAGTTCCTCGTCCTCGTCGGACCCTCTGGCTGCGGCAAGTCGACGACGCTCCGGATGCTCGCCGGACTCGAACCGATCGACGCCGGCTTCGTCCGCATCGGCGACGTCGACGTCACGTTCCTCCCGCCGAAGGATCGGGACATCGCGATGGTGTTCCAGAACTACGCGCTCTACCCGCACATGACGGTCGCCGAGAACATCGGGTTCCACCTGAAGATCAAGAAGATCCCGAAACCGGAGATCGAGACCCGCGTGCGCGAAGCCGCCCGCCTGCTCGACCTCGACGACTACCTCGACCGCAAGCCGGCGAAGCTGTCGGGAGGTCAGCGCCAGCGAGTTGCGATGGGCCGGGCGATCGTGCGCCAGCCGCAGGTGTTCCTGATGGACGAGCCGCTGTCGAACCTCGACGCCAAGCTGCGCGTCCAGACCCGCACCCAGATCGCGTCACTGCAACGACGCCTCGGTGTCACGACCGTCTACGTCACCCACGACCAGGTCGAGGCGATGACCATGGGTGACCGCGTCGCCGTGCAGAAGGACGGCATCCTCCAGCAGTGCGCGAGCCCGCGCCAGCTGTTCACCCGGCCCGGGAACGCCTTCGTCGCGGGGTTCATCGGGTCGCCGGCGATGAACCTGCTCTACGGCCGGGTCGCCGGCGACAAAGCCGATGCCGGCGGGCTGACCGTCTCGCTGAGCCCTGAGCAGCAGGCCGCGCTGTCGAGCGACCAGATCACCATCGGTGTCCGCCCCGAGGGCATGCACCTCGCGGAGCCAGGTGGTCACGGTCTCGCGGCAACCGTTGCGGTCGTCGAAGAGCTCGGCTCCGACGCCTTCCTGTACTGCACCGCGCCGATCGACGGCGCTGATGTCCACGTCATCGTGCGCAGCGAAGGACTGAGCGACGCGCGCCCGGGGATGGACGCGACGATCACGGCCAAGCCCGGTTCACTGCACCTGTTCGACACCGCCACCGGTGCCCGCCTTCCCGACTGAACGGGGGCGGTGACCCACGTGGCAGCGCAACGAGATCTGCGCACCGACCCCTACTCCGAGGACCGCGTCTACGTCGTCGGCTCACGCCAGGCCCGGCCGAACCTGCCCTCGCGCGGTTGCCCGTTCTGCCCGGGTGGGCTGGAGGCGCCCGAGCCGTACGACGTCCGCTGGTTCCGCAACCGCTGGCCGGCGATGACCGGCGATCGCTGCGAAGTGGTGCTCTACACGCCCGATCACGATGCGACGTTCTCCTCGCTCGGCATCGACGGGGCCCGCCGGGTCGTCGACCTCTGGGCGGCGCGCACAGCCGAGCTCGGCGCCCGCGCGGACGTCGACTACGTGCTCGTGTTCGAGAACCGTGGTCCCGAGGTCGGTGCGACGATCCCGCATCCGCACGGGCAGATCTACGCGTACGACCACGTCCCTGCGCGGCCGGGGCGGCTGCTCGCGAACGGGTGGGTGCCCGACGACGGACCGGGCGAGCGCCACGTGCATCGCATCGACGGGTGGCGGGCGTGGGTGCCCAACGCACCCGTGTTCCCGATCGCGATCACCCTTGCTCCCGAGCAGCAGGTCCCGGACCTCCCCTCGCTCGACGACGCCGGCCGAGCCGGTCTCGCGCACATGCTCGTGGATGTCCTCGGCGCGCTGGACCGGCTGTGGGACCGGGCGATGCCGTACATGCTGTGGATCAACCAGCGACCATCGGACGGCGACGCGTGGCCCGGAGCGTGGCTGAGCATCGAGGTCGTCTCTCCGTGGCGGGCCGCCGGCGTGCAACGGTTCATCGCGGCCGCGGAGGTCGGCGGCGGCGAGTACTTCAACCCCGTGATCCCGGAGGTCCTCGCCGAGCAGCTGCGCGCGGTCCTCGAGCACTGAGCCGCATCCGGAGCGCCCTGCCGCAAATCGCCCTACCGCAAATCGCCCTACCGCAAATGAATGGTGCGCAGACCGTCGCAGTGGTGTGCTGTCCGCATGGCGACGTACGACAGCGCGACCTACGGCGACCGGATCGCGGCGATCTACGACGAGCTGTACCCGGCGAGCGCCGGCAGCGACGCCGCCGCCGAGCGCCTCCACGACCTTGCGGAGGGCGGCCCGATCCTCGAACTGGGCATCGGGACCGGTCGCATCGCGATCCCACTGGCAGCACGGGGAGCGGTGATCGCCGGCGTCGACGCCTCCGCGGCGATGACCGAGCACCTCCGCGCGAAGCCGGGTGGCGACGCGATCCCGGTCGAGATCGGCGACTTCTCCTCCGTCCCGCTCGGTGGGCCGTACCAACTCGTGTTCGTCGCCTTCAACACGTTGTTCGCACTGCCCGACCAGGAGAGCCAGCTCCGGTGCTTCGCGAACGTCGCGGCCGCGCTCGCACCCGACGGGCGCTTCGTCGTCGAGGCGTTCGTCCCCGACCTCGGTCGGTTCGACCGCGGCCAGCGGATGTCGACCGAGTTGATCGGCGTCGACGTCGTGCACCTCGAGTCCGCGATGCACGACGCCGCCAACCAGCGCGTCGATGCCGCCCACATCGTGATCACCGCGGCGGGCACGGAGATCTACCCCGTGCAGATCCGCTACGCGTGGCCGGCGGAGCTCGACCTCATGGCCCGGCTCGCCGGGCTGACGCTCGAGCATCGCTGGGGATCGTGGCACCGGGAGCCGTTCACCTCGACCAGCAATGCCCACGTCTCTGTCTGGCGGCTGGGCTGACGTCCGAGTAGCACGGCGCGGTCAGGCGGTGTCCGCCTCGTCGTCGGCCATGGTCGCCTCCGCTGCGCCGCTCGTGCTCTCGTCGGGCGCGTCGGGCGCATCCGGATCGCCGCGGTGGCGCAGGTGGTCGACGACGAGGAAGCCCACCGCACCGACCAGCACGACGCCCGACACCCACGTGTTGACCCGTAGGCCGAGGATCTCGTTCGCCTCGTCGACGCGCAACGACTCCACGCCGAAGCGCAGCAGTGCGTACCCGGCGAGGTAGACGGCGAGCAGTCGCCCGGGCCGCAGCTTGAACCGGCGATCCATCCAGAGCAGCCCGATGCAGATGACGACGTTGCCGAGCGACTCGTAGAGGAACGTCGGGTGGAACGTCGTGCCGGGCGGATACCCGGCGCGTCGGGCGACGTCGTCATCGACCTCGAGCGCCCAGGGCAGCTTCGTCGGGCGGCCGAAGATCTCCTGGTTCCACCAGTTGCCCCACCTCCCGATCGCCTGGGCGAGCGGGATCGCAGGCGCCGCGGCACTGGCGGACGCGGCAACGGGCAAGCCCCGCGCCCGCACCCGCCACACCCCGACGAGGATGCCCGCGACGAGGCCGCCGGGGATGCCGAGGCCGCCTTCCCAGATCTCGAAGATCCGGAGCGGGTTGTCCGAGAAGCTGGTGTCCCAGCTCGTGATCACGTGGTACAGCCGGGCTCCGAGCACGCCGGCGGCCACTGCCCAGACGGAGACAGACGACGCATCGTCACGCGTGCCGATGCCCTTCTGCTCCATCCGACGGCCGAACAGCCATACCGCAGCGATGACGCCGAGGGCGATCATGAGCCCGTAGGCCCGCAGCTGCAGCGGCCCGATGTGGATCGCGCCCGACCCGGGACTCGGGATCGTGGCGAGCAGGTTCACCCTGTCGTGACCTTGCGGCCGAAGTCGACGGCCCGCTCTTCGATCAGCTCACGGTCGTAGTCGAGCGTCGCGACGTGGTAGCTGCGCTCGAGCGCGATCCGCTCGACGGGGCCGCCGTAGTGCTCGGCGAGGTAGTCGGACTGCGCCGGGTCGACGACGTGGTCCTGCGCCGACGTGATCAGCAGCAGCGGACAGTGGATCGACGCGTAGTGAGGAGCGAGCTCGACGATGCCGGCGATCATCGAGACCAGCGGACGCAGCGGCGTACCGAGATACGCGGCCTCGACCACGCCGGGCTTGGCGATGTCGGAGCCGATCCCCGGCATCAGCTCGGTGCCCTCGTCGATCATGCCGTGGACCATGTCCATCACCTCGGCCGGCTGCGGCTGGGTGGCCGGGTTGATGCAGACGATGCCGGCCACCTCCGGGTGGTGTGCCGCGGTCCACAGCGTGAGCGAGCCGCCCATCGACAGGCCGGCGACGACGACGGACTCGGTGCGGGCCGCGAGCCGCTGGTAGGCCGCTTCGGCCTCGCCGGTCCAGTCGACCCAGCCGGTCGTCATCATCTCCTCGACGGTGGTGCCGTGACCGGGGAGTCGGGGCAGTTCGACGGAGAAGCCGGCGGCGGCAAAGGCTTCGGCGATGCCGCGCATCGAGCTCGGACTGCCGGTGAAGCCGTGCAGGCACAATGCGCCGCTCGGGCCGCCTTCATGGGACCAGGGCTCGGCGCCCGGGATGAGATCGGTCGTCATGCTGCCTGTCTAGCGCGTGGCGTACGGATCGTTGTCGCTCGCCGGTTCGTCCCACCACTCCGCCGGCGAACCACGCTCGTGCCAGTCCGGGAACGGGTAGATGCAGTTGACCGGGCACGCCGGCAAGCACTTGTCGCATCCGCTGCAGAGCTCGGGGATGATGACGACGTCGGGACCGTGGTTGAAGATCGCGCCGAAGTGAGGCGGGCAGTGGCGCAGGCAGGCGTCGCAGTTGATGCACTCGAGCATCTCGATGCGGACCGGCGGGTTCTTCCACTTCGGGTTGCGTTGCCGGTCCGCGATCCGTTCGCTACGCGCACTCCCGGCCATGGTGCGAGCATAGGAGGCACCGCGGGACGCGTCGTCTCGGGCGGCATCGGTCGGATCCAGGATTGACCCATGGGTCAAGTTGCGGTGGACTGTCGCCGTGAGCACGACACGGCGGTTGACCGATCAGGGCAAGGAGCGCAAGCAGCAGCTCCTCGACGCGGCGTCGACGCTGTTCGCCAGCCGAGGCTACGGCCCGACGCGCATCGCCGACATCTGCGAAGCGGCCGGGGTCGCGAAGGGCCTCTTCTACTGGTACTTCGAGACGAAGGAGAGCCTGTTCGCCGAGTTGGTCCGGAGCATGCGGACCCAGCTCCGCCGGTCGCAGGGTGCGGCGATGGACCCCGAGGCCGACCCGGTCACGCGGATCCGCCAGGGCGCCGAGGCGAGCGTGCGGTTCATGGCCGAGCACATCGCGTTCTTCGCGCTGCTCGAGATGGAGCGCGCCGACGAGGCGATCCTGCCCGTGCTCCGTGAAGGCAGCGAGGTCTACATCGCGGACACGACCCGGCTCGTGGCTGAAGCACAGGCCGCCGGTCTCGTCCCCGACGACCACGACGCGCGCCTCCTGGCGATGGGCGTCCACGGCGCCGTGTCGCACTTCAGCCACTTCCACCGCTCCGGGCGCATCGAGCTGTCGGTCGACGAGCTCGCGGTCTTCGTCGGCGAGTGGGTCGTGCGCGCACTGACGGCGGAGATCCCTGCCGCGCTCCCCCGCCCCTGATCGACGGTCGATCGGAGCCACTCGTCCGGCTCGACGTCCTGGTCGAAGTCCGGCTCGACATCCGGCTCGACGTCCTCGTCGACGTCCGGCTCGACGTCCTGCCCACCCGCGCGAGGATGCGCCCATGACCAGCTCCGTCGGAATCGCATTCGCCAATGCCGGCCCGTTCGCCCAGCCGGACGCTGCCGCTGCGCTGGCCCGCGCCGCGGAAGCACACGGCGTCGAGTCGCTCTGGACGGTCGAGCACGCGATCATCCCGATCGGCTACCAGTCGACGTACCCCTACAACCGCAAGGGCCGCATCCAGGGCGAGGAGCTCGACATCCCCGATCCCCTGATCTGGTTGGCCTACGTCGCCGGCCAGACGTCGCGGATCACGCTCGGGACGGGCATCCTCATCCTCCCGCAGCGCAACCCGATCGTGACGGCGAAGGAGATCGCCACGCTCGACGTGCTGTCCGGTGGTCGCGTGCAGATCGGCGTCGGCGTCGGCTGGCTCGAGGAGGAGTTCGAGGCGATCGGCGTGCCGTTCGCCGAGCGCGGCCGGCGCACCGACGAGCACATCGCCGTCATGCGCGCCCTGTGGTCGGGCCGTGCCAGCTTCGACGGCGAGTTCACGCGGTTCGGGGAGGCGATCGCCCACCCCGTCCCAGCTCAGGGACAGGGCGTGCCGATCGTGATCGGCGGACACACGCCGATCGCCGCGCGGCGAGCGGGGCGACTCGGCGACGGGTTCTTCCCCGGCAAGGGATCGGTCGAGGAGCTGGGCGCGCTCCTCGCGGTGATGCGCAGCGCCGCTGCCGACGCAGGACGCGACCCCGACCAGATCGTGCTCACGACCGCGGCACGCGATCTCGACGGCATGAAGCGGCTGACCGACATCGGCTTCACCAGGTTCATCACGCCACCGCCGGCGTACGACGTCGCGCAGCTGCCGGCGGCCTTCGCCCGCCTGCAGGAAGAGCTCGTCGGGCCACTCGAAGCACTCTGACCACTTCGGCTCAGGAACGTGCCCTGCCAGCCCGTATCGTTGCGTCGACCTGACGAGCTGAGAGGAACGCCTGTCCGGCATGGCCCGTCGACCACCGAGCAGACATCTGGAGTCGAGCGC
Source organism: Acidimicrobiia bacterium (assembly GCA_050248955.1). Lineage (GTDB taxonomy): Bacteria > Actinomycetota > Acidimicrobiia > Acidimicrobiales > Ilumatobacteraceae > JBFWRK01. Next base: position 260,634 of record JBFWRK010000003.1, on the reverse strand, counting down.
CCTCACGGCCGTGCTACCGGCGGTCGCGCTGGTGCCCGTCTGCGCGCTCGCGCTCGCACTGGTCTGGCTCGTCGTCCGGCTCTGGTGGGACGTGCCGTACTGGCTGTTCGTCGTCGCCTACTCGGCTGCCGGGATCCTGCTGTTCCTGCGGCCCGTTCAGCGCCTGTTGCTCACCCGACTGCTCGGTGCGCGGCGGCCGACGCCTGACGAGCTCGCGATCCTCGAGCCGGTGTGGCGATCGGTCACCCAGGCCGTGCACGTGCCAGCGGAGCGGTTCGTGCTCGCCGTGGTCGACGGGGACGACCTGAACGCGTTCGCGAGCGGCGGGCACCTCGTCGTGGTGACCTCGTACGCCATCGACGTGCTGCCGGACGGCGAGCTCGCCGGCGTGCTCGCCCATGAGCTGAGCCACCACCTCGGCCTCCACACGGTCGCGTTGACCGTCGCGCAGTGGCTGTCGCTGCCGATCGTGCTCCTCGCCCGCATCGGCTTCTTCCTCCAGAACATCGCCCGCGCGGCTACCGACACCTTCGCCCGCGGGTCGTCCGGCTTCACGATCATCGGGCGGCTGATCAGCGGCATCCTCAACGCCGCGGCGTGGGTCTTCCTCGTCGCGATCCTCACGAGCAACGCGATCGGCAACCTGGTCGGTCGCAGCGCGGAGTTCCAGGCCGACCGACGTGTCTCGCAGATGGGCTTCGGGCCGCACCTGTCGGCCGCGCTGCGACGGTTCGTCGCCAGCGGGCTCGCCGAACGCCCGACGCGTTGGCAGGACCGGCTGTTCGCGTCACACCCGCCGGCCCGGACCCGGGTCGCCCGCATCGACGCGTTCACCCGCACTCGGGCGCGAGCCAGGTTCCGCACCGGTCTCGACCACTGATCGCCCCGACCCGATCCCCCGCCCGGCCCCCGCCCGGCCCCCATCGCGCCGCCCGGTCCCCGCCCGCGCCGCCCGGTCCCCGCCCGCGCCGCCCGCGCCCCCGCCCGCTCGCCCGGTCGCCAGCCCGTCCCCGCCTGCTCGCTGGGTCGCCCGGTCCCCGCCCGGGCCGCTCGCACCCGCTCGCTGGGTCGCCAGCCCGTCCCGCCGGCCACCACCTCGTTCATGTCAGCGTCCCCGGTTCATGTCAGCGAATCTGCACGATGCGGTGGATTCCCTGACACGGATCACCTTCGTTGACGTGATCGGTGCGGTCACCGCGCCGCAACCAGCGCGCCGCAACAAGCTCGCCGGGCGGTCCGCGCGCCGGGCGGTCATCGCGCCGCAAGCAGCGCGCCGGGCGGTCATCGCGCCGCAAACAGCGCCGAAACCGGCTCGCCGGGCGGTCAGCGCGCCGGCTGGGCGACGATGATGTGGCACTCGATCGGCGCCTCGAGCGCGCCGGACTCGGTCACGTACCGAGCCAGCACCGTCCGGGCACCCTCCCGGATCCGCTCGTACGTCTCGTTGTCGATCCGTTCGATGAGCGGCGTGCCCTCGACCTCGGTCGCCACCAGCTCGTCGACCGAGCCGAACCGTGCCGTGCCGAGCCGCGTGCGGCTGCCGACGAGACGAAGGCCGGCCGCTTCGATCGTCGATGTGAGCTCGTCCAGGTCGCCGCAACGCCAGTACGTGCTGAGCAACGAGACCACATCCGGACCCGCATGCCGCGCAGCGAGCTCCACGAACGGACCGTACGCAGGCTGCGAGGCGAGGCTGCCCGGCACGACGATGCCGACGACGCCCGCCGTCGCAGCAACGCGACCCATCTCACGCAGCGCGACGACCGGGTCGGGGAAGAACATCAGCGCCATCTGGCAGAGGACGGCGTCGAAGCTCCCGTCGCTGAACGGCATCGCCGCGACATCTCCCTGGCGCCACTCGATGTCCGGCCCGACGCGCTGCGCGACGGTCAGCATCGACGGGTTGAGATCGAGGCCGACCACCCTGCCGCTCGGGCCGACCCGCTCCGCTGCCGTGCGGGCGACGATGCCGGTCCCGCATGCGACGTCGAGCACGGACTGGCCCGGCGAGACGTCGGCCATGTCGACGAGGTGCGGCGCCCACTCCGCGAACAACGCGGGCACGAACCTCGACTCGTAGATCTCCGCCGCCTCGAGCGGGATCTGGAAGGTCTCGGAGGAGTTGCTCATGCAGCGACGGTACGAACGGAGTCCCATCGCTGACGTCGCCCGAACGGACCATCGCGCCCGTGCGCGCATGGTCAGGATCGACCATCGTCCTCGCGTGGGATGAGCCGGTGCTCGTACGCGTACGCCGTGGCGGCGGCGCGCGACGTGACGCCGATCTTCGTGAACGCGTTGCTCAGGTGCCGGGCCACGGTGTGCTCGCTCAGGAACAGTGCCTTCCCGACCTCCTTGTTCGTGCCGCCTCGGGCGACGAGGCGCAGCACCTCGATCTCACGAGCGGTGAGCGGTGAGTCCGGCGGACGATCCTCGGCGAGGAGCCGCCGCACTCGCTCCGCATCGAGCCGCGCCCCCAACCGTTCGAGGCTGGCGAGCGACGCAGCGAGCTCGAGCACGGCCGTGTCCTCATCGCCGACGAGCCGCGTCGCGATCCCGATCATCGTCTGCGCCTGCGCCGCTTCGTAGGGCATTCCGAGCACTCGGAACGACGAGCACGCATCACGCAGTCGCGGCAGCGCACCAAGCGGATCGCCGACCGCGAGGAGCACCGAGCCGTCGGCGACGGTGGCGACCGCACCGAGGTACGGGCTGTGCGACCGGTCGGCGATCGTGGACAGTTCGTCGGCAGCGTTTCGGGCCGCCGCGGTGTCACCGTTGCGGAGCTCCGCCTCGACGAGCGCAGCCAGCAGCTGTGTCCGCGGGAGCGGCGCGGTGGGACCCGGCCGCAGCGCGAGGCGGAGCGCGTTGACGGCTGCCGCGTGACGGCCCTGAGTGAGGCGCACCTGCGCGAGGCCGGGCTGCGGCGAGCGTCCGAGTTGGTGCGCTTGTGTGTACGCCTCCTGCGCGCCGTCGAGATCGCCGGTCAGGCGGCACAGCTCACCGACGAGGTAGAACGCCTCCCCGGCGTACCGCGGGTCGTGCGCCGTCAGCTCGTTGCACGCCAGGCGGGCATCGGCCGCGGCGGCCGCCCACGCGCCGCGCAGGCAGGCGAGCTCGACCGCGTAGATGCGACAGAGCCCCGGGTACATCAGCCCCTCGCGCAGCGTGTCGCACCATCGCATCGCTTCGTCGCTCCACTGCGCTGCTCGGCCGAGGTCGGCGAGGCCGTGGCACGTCGACAGCACGTTGCAGAAGACCCATCCGGTGAACAGCGGATCGAGCTCGCCGCTGACGACGGACACCATCGCCTCGTCGAAGCGGGCGACACCTTCCTGCGACCGACCGAGCTCGCAGAGCGCCCGACCCTCGGCCTGCAGCGCCATCGCCACGAGGTCACAATCTACGGCTCGCCGGCCGATGGCGAGCGCCTGCTGCGCGTCGTGCAGTCCGGCTGTGGCGTCACCGGCGGAGAGATGGCAGTCGGCGTCCGCGATGGCGACCCATCCCGCTTCGATCGCATCGCCGGCCGTCACGTGGCTGCGGGCGCGCTCGAGCCATCCGCCGGCGATCGCGGTCTCGCCGACGAGGAAGTGGTCGTAGAAGAGGCGCCACGCCGCGAGCGCGGCCTTGTCGGTCCTCGCGGCTGCGACGTGCGCCGTGTACGCCTCCTGTCGCGTGCTCGCCGACTCCTGCGGCCGATCGAGCCAGAACAGCGCGTCGGCGAGCAGATCGCGCTCGTCCGCCGTCAGCTCAGCGGGATCCCGTGCCGACAGCGCGTCGTACACGTCTCCCCAACCGGCGCGCCGGCCCACGCGGGGACTCGCCACGGCCGAAGCGTACCCGCGCCTGCGCGAGCGGTTCCCCGGCGTCGCTGTCCGTGGATCCGCGTGCCGATCAGCCGCATCCACGGACAGGTCGGGCAACGACGCCACGAACGAGGGTCAGTCGCCCCAGAAGCGTTGCTCCCGGAAGGGGTCGCCGTACATGTGGTAGCCGTTGCGCTCCCAGAACCCCGCCTCGTCCCCGGCGCGGACCTCGAGCCCGCGCACCCACTTCGCCGACTTCCAGAAGTACAGATGCGGCACGACGACGCGGACCGGGCCACCGTGGATCGGCTCGATCGGCTCGCCGTCGTAGCGGTACGCCACGATCGCCTCGTCGGTCGTGATGTCGGCGAGCGGCAGGTTCGTCGTGTAGCCGTACTCCGCATGCTCCATCACGTGCGTCGCGCCCTGCCGCAGCCCGGCGCGCGCGAGCAGGTCGCGCACGCGCACACCCGTCCAGGACGTGTCGAACTTCGACCACTTGGTCACGCAATGGATGTCCTGCGTGTACGTGACCGAGGGCAGTTCGACGAGCTCGTCGTAGGTCAACGTGAACGGTTCGTCAACGAGGCCGAAGACGTTGATGCTCCACTCCCCCGGCTCGTACGTCGGGACGTCACCCACGTGGAGCACGGGGAACCGCTCGGTGGCGTACTGCCCGGGCGGCAGTCTGGCGGGGTCGATGCCTTGCTTCTCGAGGTTCTGGCGGTTCCGATCGAAGAATCCCACCGGAACAGTCTGGTCGAGCGCCGCAGCCGTTGCACCGCCTGCCAACTACGCTCACGCGATGCCGGAGTCGCTCCCGCCGCCCCCGACATCGTCCACCCCGCAGCCACCGCCCACACCGCCCACGCCGCCCGTGCCGCAGCCTCCGCCGACGTCGCCCGTGCCGCACTCGCCGCCGACGTTGGCGATCCCGTCGGGCTACACGCCGTACCAGCCCGGCATGCTGATCGGCCGAGGCGCGGAACGACTCGCCGGCCTCGCCCGGGCGATCCAGATCCTGCTCGCGATCGTGCTCGCGATGAACGCGATCTCCGCTGTCGTGATCGTCGCCTTCCGGTCCCGGTTCGCCGACTTCGTCGAGGGCAGCGTGCCCAAATCGGACGTGGAGGCAGCGATCAGCACGATCGGCCTGATCGGCATCGTCGCCGGCGGCTGCCAGATCGCGCTGGTCGTGTGCGTGATGGTCTGGATGTGGCGAGCGGCGCGGAACGTGCGGATCGCCGGCCGGACCGATGCGACGTGGGCGCCGGGGTGGGCCGTCGGCGGCTGGTTCTGCCCACCGTGCGTCTTCGTGATCCCGTGGCTGATGCTGCAAGAGCTCTGGAAGGGCTCCGGCCCGGCGCCGTCCGCCGGAAGAACGTGGCGGCAGAACCCGGGGCTCCCGCTGATCCCACTGTGGTGGGCGCTGTACGGGATCGGCGGGGTCCTCGTCGCCGTCGTGCAGTTCGGCAGCCGTGGTGCGTCGACCGATGTCGACGATCTGGCCGAGTTCTACGACAGCGCCGCGATGTGGACCCTCGCCAGCACGACGATCACCATCGCTGCCGGCATCTGCTTCATCGGGATCGTCCGCCGGTTGACCGCTCGGCAACGCGCGCTCACGGGCGAATGACCGTGGCGCTCTACCTCGTGCGCCACGCGAAGGCCCGCAACCGCAGGGATTGGAACGGCGACGATCGCGAGCGCCCGCTCACGAAGGCAGGCGTCGTGCAGGCCGAAGCGCTCGCCACGCGGCTCGCGCAGACCAGCCCTGCGCGCCTCGTGTCGAGCCCGTTCGCCCGGTGCGTCCAGACGCTCGAGCCGCTCGCTGAACTGTTGGGTCTGTCCATCGAGATCGACGACCTGCTCAGCGAGGGCGGCGCGTTCGTCGAGGTGCTCGACATGCTCGTGTCGGTCCCCGATCGGACCGTGCTGTGCAGTCACGGCGACGTGATCCCCGAGGTGATCAGCGCGCTCGAACGGCGAGGCATGGACATCAAGGGTGTGCCGAACTGGCGGAAGGGCTCGGTCTGGGTGATCGAGCGCGACGAGGCGGGACGCGTCGAGGCGTTCAGCCGCGCCGAGGCGTGGCCTCCGCCCGACTGAACGCCTCGATCAGGCCGTGCCGCTACCGATCGATCAGGACGACTGGCAGGACAGCGTGCCGCCGTCGAACTCGCAGTCGCCGCTGAAGATGATGTAGGCCCACACGACCGCACAGATCACGAGCAGGACGATGCCGACCGTGAGACCGGCGATGGCAAGACCCTTGCCCTTCTGCGTGCCGTTCGACTTCTTGATCTGGCTCCTGCCCACGAGCCCGAAGATGACGCCGAGCAGACCGGGGACCTGGAGCCCCCAGAAGCACGGGATCACGCCGACGAGGCTCAGCACCAGCGAGGCGATGCTCATGCCGTTGGTCTTCTGCGGCACGTTTGCCGCGCTGTACGCCGTGTACCCGGGTGGGGGCGGCGGGTTGTAGTTCGGCGGCGGCGGGGGCGGCGTGTCCATCGGTCGAACAGTAACGAGCGCCTGGTCGCGAACGGCGGACTACGCGCGGCGGATTACGGCGCGGTGGTCGAAGCGGTCGACGCGATCAATTCGGAGGTCGCCACTGTCGTCGCGCTCTGGTCGTCGCTCTCACCCGCACCGTCCGCCAGCGCCTCGTCGATGCTGGCACCCAGCGCGTCGACGAGGCTCTGCACCGAAGCGGGCAGGTCGCCCTCACGACAACGCTCGAGCGGTTCCTTCGCTCCCTGCGAATCGCCGGCGAAGCGGAACCGCGCGATCGCGGTGAAGCACTGCGCGTCGGGATACGTCGGGTCGACCGCTCGTGCCCGGTCGAGGAACGACGTCGCCGAGCTGACGAGCACGTCGCGGTCCGGTCCCTCCGGTAGGCCGAGCGCCACGAACGCCGCCGTCCAGCCGCGGTACGTCAGCGCCTCGATGTTCTCCGGTTCCTGGGCGAGCACCTGCTCGTAGAGCTTGATCGACGCGAGCGGATCGCTCGTCTGCAGCTGGCGCGCCTGTACGAGCATGCTGTTGACATCGGTGCCGGTCGGCCCGCCCGTGATGGTGTCACCGGCCCGGCGATCGGTCGTGTCGCGGGTGAGCGCCCAGCCGATCAGCGCGACGGCGAGCACGGCGACGACCGCGCCGATGATGACCCGCCGCCAGTCCGTCGGGCGACGCGGCGGCAGCACTGCCCGCCCCGCCTCGATCGCCCGCAGCACACGCGCCGCGCGAGACGTGTAGTCGTCTTTCAGGGTCGTGTAGTCGTGGTCGTCGACGTCACCGGCCTCGTGCTCCCGTTCGAGATCGGCGAGCGAACGGAGCAGGAAGGACCGCTCCTCTTCGAGGGTGGCCAGCTCGTCGGGATCGATGCCACCGGCGCGCGTCACGATGCGGAGGTCTCCGACTCTGCCAGCGCGGCAGCGACGAGCGCGCGGTCCTCGTCGCTCGGACCGGTGCCACCCGGTGCCCGCCGCCAGCGCAGGAAGACGGCGATCAACCCGGCTGCGGCGCCGACGAAGACGACGGCAGGCAACACCCACACGAGCAGGTCGAGGCCCGACGCGCTCGGCGTGAGCTCGAGCTCCTCGACGTAGCTCGCGTCGATCTGCGAGACGATCTCGTCGTCCGTCAGCTGTCCGTCCACGACGAGCTGCGCCACGACTTCACGGATCTGGACCGCCGACTCGGCGCGCGATTCAGCGACGCTCTCACCGTCGCAGACCGGGCAGGCGATGCGCTCGTAGATCGCGAGCTCGCGCTCGTCCGCCGTGCGCGGCTCGCCGGCGCGCTGGACGCCGATCGCGAGCAACGCGGCCAGGACCATGAACAGCACGAGCCATCCGGGCCAGCGCTTGATCGACGATCCCTGGCTCATCCGAGTGCCCGCAGCTCGTCGAGCTTCGCCGAGAGACCGGTCGGTCCCGACGCCGTGATCTCGCCCACGTAGTGCACGCGGATGCGGCCGGCGGGGTCGACGATCCACGTCTCGGGTACCTTCGCGACGCCGTACGCCACCGCCACGCCGGCGTCATCGAGGACGACGGGCCAGTCACCACCGCCGTTCTCGTCGAAGAACGCCTGCACTGCCGCGGCGTTGTCGCGCCAGACCACGGTGACGAGCTCGGCACCGTCGGCGAGCCCTGCCTGGTCGGCGGCGAACTGGACGAGCTCGGGGTGCTCGGCCTTGCACGGCGCGCAGCTCGACTGGAAGAAGTTCAGCACGACCCAGCTCCCCCGCCGTCGCGAGAGATCGAAGGTGCCGCCGTCGAGCGTGTCGCCGACGATCAGCGGTGCGGCCTTGCCGAGCAGCGGCGTGTCGGGGTCGCTCTGGTTCGTGCGGGTGTCGGAGCCGGCGAGGATCACGAAGAAGATCGCGAACACCCCGGCGGCCGCGAGCGCGACGAACGGCGCGAGCCGGCGGGGACGCCCGGGCGCAGGGCCGTCCGCGGGGACGGGCGCGTCGAGCGCGGTCTCGGCGACGGGCGACTCAGCCACCGGGGACGCTCGCTTCGAGCTCGGTCTCCCGGAGGTCGGGGACGGGCGCCGACACCGGATCGGTCGGCTGACGCCGCCGGCGGCCGGGGAACGCCGCCAGCATCGTGCCGATCGCCATCAGCAGGCCGCCCACCCACAGCCACAGGACCATCGGCTTGATCGACACCGTGATGCGGGCGGGATCGCCCGGGTCCTGCGGCGCCGGGTCGCCGAGCGTCAGGTAGATGTCGTTCGTGAGCCCGGTGCGCACGGACGGGGTGGGCACGGACGCGCCACGGCCCTTGTACGTCGTGATCGCCGGCGCGTACGTCTGCTCGCCGTCGACCTCGATCAGCGCCTTGACGCCGAACTTCACCCTCATGTCGAACGCCTCGCGGTCGAGGTAGGTGAACGTGTGCCCCGCGAACGTGACCGTCTCGCCGGGATCGAGGCGGAAGCTCTGCGTGCGGGTGTAGGCGTTCGACGCCGTGAGCCCGACGGCGATCAGGATCACACCGAGGTGCACGATCATCCCGCCGTTCGCCCGCCCGAGCAGACCTCGCAGGCCTTGGCGGCGGGTGGCGAGCACGAGCTGGCGAAGGGCGGAACCGGCCGCGAACCCGGCGAGTCCGAACGCGAGGAGCGGGGCGAACCCGTCGGCACCGACGAGCACCGCGACGGCGACGGCGCCGACCCCGCACCACGCCGGCCAGAACAGTCGGTCGCGCAGGAGCTCCTGCGAGGCCTTGCGCCACGGCAGCACCGGCGCCACGGACATCAGGAACAGCAGCACGATGCCGATCGGGATGCCGAGCCGGTCGAAGAACGGGGCGCCGACCCGGATCTCGCGGTCGTCGAGCGCCTGCACGATCAACGGGAAGACCGTGCCGAGCAGGACGACGAACGCGAACACCGCGAAGATCACGTTGTTGGCGAGGAATGCGCCCTCCCGTGACAGCGGCGAGTCCATCGTGCCCGGTGATCGGAGCCGATCGCCTCGCCACGCGATCAGTGCCAGCGACACCGCGACCACGACGCCGAAGAAGCCCAGGAGGTACGGCCCGATGCCGCTCTCGCTGAACGCGTGCACGCTGTTCAACACACCAGATCGCGTCAGGAACGTGCCGAGGATCGTGAGACTGAATGTCGCGATCAGCAACGACAGGTTCCAGACTCGCAGCATGCCGCGCCGCTCCTGCACGAGCACGGAGTGCAAGTAGGCCGTACCGGTCAGCCAGGGCAGGAAGCTCGCGTTCTCGACCGGGTCCCAGCCCCACACGCCGCCCCAACCGAGCACCTCGTAGCTCCACCAGCCGCCGAGGATGATGCCGACGGTGAGAAAGCCCCACGCGAACAGCGTCCAACGTCGGGTCTCGAGCAGCCAGCCCTCGCCCACGCGGCCGGTGACGAGCGCGGCGATCGCGAACGCGAAGGGGACGCTCATCCCGACGTAACCGAGGTAGAGCATCGGCGGGTGGAACAGCACGAGCACGTGGTTCTGCAGGAGCTGGTTCGGGCCACGGCCGTCCTCGACGAGCGTCGCCGCCGAGGCGAACGGGTTCGAGGCGAAGAGCGTGAGCGAGTAGAAGAACGCGCAGATCACGAGCAGCACGACCATCGCCCAGGCGACGAGCGGATCGGTTCGACGGGCGCGGTAGCGCAGCGCGATCGCCGCGGTGTAGCCACCGAGCACCAGGATCCACAACAGCAACGAGCCTTCGAGGGCACTCCACAACGCGGTGAAGTTGTAGAGCGGAGGCGTGGCCGACGACCCGACGTCCTGGATGTACTTCAGCGAGAAGTCACGCGTGATGAGCGCCCGTTCCATCGCCGCGAACGCGAGGACCCCGGTGCCTGCGACGACGAACGCATATCGGCTGCCGGCAGCGAGCATCCGGCCGTCGTGGCGGCGGATGCCGAAGACGAGGATGATCGCACCGAAGACCGATGCCGTCAGGCCGATGAGGAGCGCGGCGACGCCGGCCGATCCGTTCAGGCTTGCTGCAAGCACGCTGCGCTCTCGGCCTGGTCGATGCGATCGGCGTTGTCCTCTTGGTACTCGTTGGAGTGCTTCACCTCGACGCTCGTGCCCTCGAAGTTGCCGTCCCGCAGGCGACCGGCGACCACGACCGGGATGCACTCCTGGAACAGGTCGGGCAGCGATTGGCCGGACGAGTAGTCCACGGGCAGCTCGGCACCGTTGAACGAGACCACGAACGACGAGATGCTGCCATCGGCACCCTCGACGAGCGACCCCTCCTCGACCTTGCCCTGGACCCGCAGGCGCCGATCACCCGAGCACTTGGCCGACACGCCGACCTCGTCCGCGTTGCAGTAGTAGTCGATCGCCGACGTGAGGAACTTGGACACGACGACGGCGCCGCCGATCAGCACGATGCCGAGAACGACGTACGGTCCCCAGCGCCGCTTGCGACGTGCGGGCGGCGTCGCCTCGTCGAGGGCGGTGGTGCTACGAGGACTCAGGTCCACGGGCGGTCCTCGTCACGGATGTGCGCAGCGAGCCGGCGAGCACGGCGGAGCATCCACGCGACGTACGCGCCGATGCCCACGATCGTGACCGCGTAGCTGCCGATGATGACACCCGCGTCGTTCATGACGGCTGCCCTTCCTTCACGCGCTCGGCGAGGGCGAGATCGAGACCGTGGTCGTCGATCGCATCCTCCATCGCGAGCACCCGTTGCTGGTGGAGCAGCAGCCAGACGTAGAGCAGCGTGAAGGCGACGATCCCGACGAAGAGGCTGAAGAGCATCAGGCCGTCCATCTCGACGTCGCCGGTGGGGTTCGCCACCGATGCCTCCTGGTGCAGCGGGCGCCACAGCACCACGCTGAAGTGGACAAGTGGGATCTCGAGCACGGCGAGCAGCGCGAGCACGGCCGAACGGCGCGCCCTCGCGTCGTGTGATCCGCCGAGGCGTCGCACCGCGAGGTAGCCGACGTAGGTGACGAACAAGAACGCGGTCGTGGTGAGCCGGGCGTCCCACACCCAGTACGTCCCCCACGTGACGCTGCCCCACAGCGATCCGCTGACGAGGGTGATCGCCATGAACAGCACACCGATCTCGGCCGAGGCGCCGGCGATCCGGTCCCAGACGAGCGAGCGGGTCCGCTTCCAGAGGTACGCGGCCGAGGCCACGGCGGTGACGATGAACGCCAGATAGGCCAGCCACGCGGAGGGGACGTGCACGTACAGGATGCGCACCGAGTCCCGCTGGACGACGTCGCCCGGGGAGACGAAGAGGCCGAAGACGAGCAGCCAGACCAGGCCGGCGAGGACGGCGAGCCCGAGCAGACGCGTCGCTCTCGTGCCGGTCGGCGACCAGCGGCGGGCAGGACTGGCCTCGTCCCTCGTCCTGCTGAGTTGGCCGGCAGTGGACGCCATGCTGCTGTCTCCTCGCGGCGGGTGCCGCTCACACTGTCGAGGGTATCGACCACCAGTAGACCTGGTCGGGGGTCACTCGTCCAACAAGGGCCCGAACGCCACGGTGCCCACCGCACCGAACGTTGCCGCGAACACCACCAGCAAGCCGAACCATGGCCAGCCTTCGGAGACCGCCGCCCCGCCGGTCCCGAACGCTGCTTCGCAGGCCCGGGTGGCACCGATGAGAACGGGCGCCACCACTGGGAGCAGCAGGAGCGGGAGGAGCGTCTCTCGGCCCTTCGCGCCAGCGGTGAGTCCGCCGTAGAGCGTACCGACGGCGGCCAGCCCGCACGTAGCCGCGACGAGGGTCGTGACCAACAGCACGACGCCGGCCGCCCGCAGGTGGGTGTCGTAGAGCACGATGATCCCGCCGAGGAGGACGACCTCCAACCCGAGCAGCTGGACCCCGAGGGCGGCGGCCTTCCCGAGGAAGATGCCGCCGGGCTCGACGCCCGCGACGCGCAAGGCGTCGATCGCACCATCGGCCGTCTCGATCGCGAACGACCGCTGGACGACGACGAGCAGGCTGAACAGGACGGCCAACCAGAGCAGGCCGGGCGCGACCCACGCCGTCACGGTCGCCCGCTCTGCATCGCGCTCGACCACCCCGCCGTTGTCGAGCGCGAACGCGAAGAGCACGAGGACGACACCGGCGAACGGGAGCACCTGGTTCGTCATCACCCGCGAACGCCACTCGACGCGGAGGTCCTTCGCCGCCACCAGCCGGGCGATCCTCAGCACGGCTCGTCTCCGATCACGCGTCCGCCGGCGATCGTGACGATCCGCTGCGCCAGCGCGCCCGCCCGCTCGAGCTCGTGCGAGGCGACCATGATCGTGGCGCCGGCGGTCGCCGCCTGACGCAGCACGAGGTCGAGCTCGTCGCGACCCTCGGCGTCGAGCCCGGCGTGCGGCTCGTCGAGCAGCCACAGCTCGGCCCGACGAGCCACGAGGCAGGCGAGCGCGGTGCGCCGCTTCTGACCGGCCGAGCACCGGCTCACGGGGAGCTCCGCGAGGCGGCCGCCGAGCCCGAGACGCTCGAGCGAGTCGATGATCTCGGCCTCGCTCGCTCGCACCGTGCGCCCCCAGAAGCGGACGTTCTCCCCGACGCTCAGGTCGCCGTACAGGCCGTTCGAGTGGCCGAGCATGCCGACCTGCTCGCGCACCGCGCTGCGGTCGATGCGCAGATCGTGCCCGAGCACGACAGCGTCGCCCCTGGTCACCGGGACCAATCCGGCGCAGAGCCGGAGCAACGTGGTCTTGCCGGCGCCGTTCGGCCCGCGCAGCAGCACGATCTGACCGCGCGGCACATCGATGGTGGCGCCGGCGAGCGCCGGGAACCGTCCGAGCACCGCGACGGCGTCCTGGAGGTGCACGACGGGTTCCATGGCGTGCGCAGACCGTACCGAACCAGCTCCCAGGGTGACGAGCGCGTCATGCGCCGAACCCCCTAGCGTCACCATCCGTATGGACGACCGGCAGTGAGCGACACCGACGCCGACCACGTCGCGCGCGGTGCGGACGGCCATCTCGACGACGCCGCCGACGACAACGACGAGGAGTACTACGTCGAGTACGAGTACGGCATCGAGTACTCGGATGCCGACGCGCCGGCGGTCGAGCCGGTGAACCCGCGCAAGCTGCCTCCCTACCTCCGCCCGAAGCCGCCGCGCGACTGGCGGTGGGTCGTCGGTGGCGTCGGCAAGACGCTGATCGCCACCGGCCTCCTGATCTTCGCGTTCGTCGCGTACCAGCTCTGGGGCACCGGCATCCAGTACGCGCAGGCGCAGGACCGGCTCGAGAACCAGTTCGACGAGCTCCTCGCGACGGCCGCCACGGCGCCGGCAGCCAGCACCTCGGTCCCGACGACATCGCTCGCCGCGCCGGCCACCACGGTGGTCGCGCCGACGACGTCAGCGCCGGTGAGCACGACCGTCGATCCCGCGATCCAGCTGCTCGTGCTCGGCGGCGCGCTCGGCAAGATCGAGATCCCGGAGATCGACATGAGCGGCGTCATCGTCGCCGGCGTGCGGACCGAGGACCTGAAAAAGGGCATCGGTCACTACCCGGACACGCCGCTGCCCGGTCAGGCAGGAAACGCCGCGATCGCCGGCCACCGCACCACGTACGGCGCGCCGTTCTACCGGATCGACGAGCTCGAGGTCGGCGACGAGATCAAGGTCACGACGCTCCAGGGTGCGTTCGTCTACCGGGTGACGGGGCAGTCGATCGTCGCGCCGTCGGACTACTCCGTCGTCGCTGACCAGCCCGGCAAGGTGATGCTCACGCTCACGTCGTGCCACCCGAGATACTCGGCCAGGCAGCGGATCATCGTGACGGCCGAGCTGGACGTCGCGGCGTCGGACCCGGTCGAGACGCCCGTGATCAACTACGGCCACGAAGCGCCGCTCCCGGCCGGCTCCGACGACGGTCTCGACGAGGATCCGTCGACGGTCGCCGGTGACGAGTCGCCGATCGTGACCGATGCCGCCGCGGTCGACGACGTGCCCCCCGCCGATGCCGAGGAGGACGCTGAGGAGCTCGCCGCCCTCGACTCCGCCGACGCGTTCTCCGACGGCTGGTTCAGCGACGAGGCCGCCTTCAGCCAGGTCGCACTGTGGGGCTTCGCGCTGACCGCAGTGGCGTTGCTGTTCACATTCATCGGGCGGCGCACCCGCAACTGGATCGGCGCCCTCACCGGGATCGGCCCGTTCGTCGTCGTCCTGTACTTCTGGTTCGAGAACGTCAACCGCCTGCTTCCCCCCGGCTTCTGACCATAAGAGACGGTTTCGACGAAGAGGCCGCCTGCTACTGGCCGTGACACGCCAGCGAGACGCGCCGATCAGCTGTCAGCGGCTACCAGAACTGCCCAGCGGTGGCCAACAGATTCTTCGCCGTGGCGAACCGCTCAGCGTGGCGGATTTCCCAGGTCCGACTGCCCCGTCACTCGCCGCCTGCCCGGCGGTTGGTGGCCCGCTTCCGCGTTCCAGCGCGGGAGTCGTAGGGGGCACGGGAAGGGGCCGTGTGCAGCGGCGGATGACGGTGTCGAGGTTGGCGACGGCGACAAGGGCATCTCGGCCGGCAGGCCTGTCAGCCGCAGGGGGGACACCCAGCTACATCGTTCGGGTGAACCGGTCTCACGATGAAAGCGCCGAAGGACAGACGATCTGAATCGGCCCGAGGAGCACGATGACAGCAGTGTTCCCAACGATTCAAGGAGGCCCGTCATGACCACGACAACCAGCATTCATGCCGAGGAACTCCGGCCCGGCGACCTCCTCGAGTACCACGGGCAGGTCCACCGGATCACTCAGATTCTGCACAGCTCCGGGTGGTCATGGCCGATCGCCGTCGACGGCACTGGTTGGGGTATAGCGCTCGGCCGCAGTCGTGTGAGTGTCTGGCGTAGATGACCCCATGACAGTAGCGGTCGGTCGAAGTCAGTGACCGACGTGATGGTGGGCAACTCGGGCCAGCGTCGCCAGGTGTCGATCTGGCGGGTCGCCGTTCGGCATGAAAACGAACTCGCGGGCCCGGCAGCCATGCTACGGGCGAACACCGGGCCTGCTCACGAACGACGCAAGGAGCACCACATGCGCTACATGGTCATGCACTACTCGGACGAGGCGCACGAGGCCGACGTTCCGCGGAGTCCGGAGCTCATCGCCGGGTTCGCCATCCTCGACATGAAGTCGAAGGCGGAGGCGATCGAGCACGCCAAGCACTTCGCCGCCCGCGCCGGCGTGTCGCGCGCATGACCGGAGTCGTACCGATCGGGCATGTTCGCAGCGGGTATACCGATCCCGAGCTCCTCCCGCCGCAGAGCCTTCACAACGTAGGCACCACCGGCTCCGTCGTCGTGCGCGACGACCTCATCGACGCGCTGCTCGGCCTCGACCGGTACGAGTTCCTCTGGCTGATCACCTGGCTGCACGCCGAGCCGATCGAGTCACAGTCCACGCCACTGCAGCTGGTGCCGCGGGCGACCGAGGCGACCGGCGAGGTGCAGGGCGTGTTCGCGTCGCGGGCACCTCAGCGACCCAACCCGATCGGCCTGAGCCTCGTCAGCAACCGCGGCGTGCACGGCAACGTCGTCGACTTCGCAGGCGTCGACCTCCTCGACGGGACGCCCGTGCTCGACGTCAAGCCATGGTTCGCCGACGCCGACGAACCGCCCCGCTGACTCCCGTCCTCTGTCGATCTCGCCAGTCCTCGTTCGGCGTACGGCTCCGATCGACGCCTACATCAGCGCGCGAGCCACCGCCGCGAGGCCCGGGCGCTGGCGGCGATCGTGTCGTCGCCCTCGTCGGGTGCATGCACAACCTCGACGCCGTCCGAGACCCGCCTCGTCGGCACCGAGCGGCACATTGCGGGGACGAGGCTGTTCTTCGCACCCCGAGCAGACGTCGTAGGTTCACGGGCCTCGCCGCCGGGGTGCGGTCGGAGGAGGTTGGCGCATGTCGCACAGCTTGGTGCTGGCCGGTGGTCGGGTCGTCGATCCGGAGACCGGGTTTGACCGCGTCTGTGACGTGGGGATCGACGGTGGCTCGGTCTCGGCGGTCGGGGACCGTCTCGACGGCGCGACGACCGTCGACGTCCGCGGGCTCGTCGTCGCCCCTGGCTTCGTCGACCTTTACAGCCACGCGCAGACGCTGCCCGGTCGGCGGCTCCAGGCGTGCGATGGGGTCACCACCGCGCTCGACCTCGAAGCCGGACGCGCCCCGGTGGAGCTCGCGTATTCGAGAGAAGCGAAGCGAGGTTCCCCGATCAACTACGGCTTCTCGGCGTCATGGGCGGCCGCCCGCATGCACGTGATCGCGGACACGCCGCTCGACGGGAGTGCTGCGGCGATCTTCGGCGGATTGGCCGGCGCCGAATGGCAACACGCAGCGACCGCGGCACAAGTGGCGCGGATCCTCGACCAGATCTCGAGCGACCTCGCCGCCGGCGCCGTCGGTGTCGGAGTGCTCATCGGCTACACGTCCGGGGTCGATCCAGCCGAGTATCTCGCCGTCGCGGAACTGGCGGCCGCCGCCGGGGTGCCGACGTTCACGCACTCGCGGGACATCGTCGAGTTTGCTCCAGAGACGTCGATCGACGGCGCAGAAGAAGTCGTCCGAGCTGCGGGCACGACCGGCGCGCACATGCACTACTGCCACATCAACTCGACGTCGGGGCGGCACATCGACCGAGTGCTCGCACTGGTCGGCCGCTGCCAGGCGGAAGGCGCCCGCGTCACGACGGAGGCGTATCCCTACGGGTCGGGATCGACGGCAATTGGCGCGGCGTTCCTCGCGCCGGAGCAGCTGCGTCAGCGCTTCCGAAGCACGACCTCGATCACGTATCTCCGCACTGGCGAGCGCATCGCCGACGAGGCCCGACTCCGCGAGCTGCGGGCGACTGACCCCGGCGGTCTCGTCATCGGCGAGTTCCTCGACGAGTCCGAACCCGGCGACGCCGCGGTGCTGCGGCGCTCCTTGGAATTTGCCGACGCGATCGTCGCGAGCGACGCAATGCCGCCCTTGTGGACTGACACAGCGGACATGGACCTCAGTGTCTGGCCATTGCCGCCAGAGGCGGTCACCCATCCGCGCACTGCGGGCACGTTCGGGCGCGCCCTCCGGCTGTGGCGGCAGGAAGGCGAGCCGCTCATCGAGGCTGTCCGGCGCGCGACCTTGCTTCCTGCAGAGGTGCTCCAAGGGGCCGTCCCCGCGATGCGCCGCAAGGGTCGCGTACAGACCGGCACGGACGCCGATCTCATCGTGTTCGACGAGGCACGTGTGACCGACCAGGCGACGTACGTCGCCTCCACGCGCCCGTCGTCTGGCATCACCCACGTCATCGTCGGCGGGACGTTCGTGGTACGTGACAGCGAACTCGTGCCTGACGTGCTTCCGGGGAGCCCGGTGCGCGCCTCACCCCGGTGACCCGGGACCGCGCCTTGTCGGTCACCACGGTGGCCGAGCTGCGCTACGGGGCGCTCGTCGCCGAGTGGGGTCGTCACGACGAGAGCGGCTCCAAGCTGCGATCGCACCACGACCGTGACCTCGGTGTCCGTGAGCTGATCACTGTCGTAGCAGAAACTCGGGCGACGGGTCGGCGTGTCGCTCATCCGATCGCTGATCCGGCGCACACGAACGATCTGTGGATCGCCTCGACGGCGCTGTGCATCGACGCGCCACTCGTGTCTGCCGACACGATCTTCCACGACGTGCCGGGCCTGGCACTTCACGCCGACCGCTCCTCACGTCGGGGTGACGTCGCTGCCCAGGGTCCGCTGGGGGGAAGGAGCCGGGTGCCAGTTCCTGTCGTCCCAAGCGGAATGCTGGGCGTCGATAAGGGGCCGCGTTCGGCGTGAGTCTCGGTGCGCGGCAACCACCGGTGTGGGGAAGCCGTGACGAAGGGCCCTATCCGGATCGTGCGTGCACGTCTGAAGTTGGGGATGGAGTCGAAAGGAGGTCGCTATGGCTTTCCTGGACGAAGACAGGTTCTCTTGGACGATGACGCGCATCGCGAAGGGTGAGGCTGCCGGCCCAGATGATGCTGACGTGACGTCTACGATCAGGCTGGCCGATCCGCCGGCTGGTTGGTCAACCGCCAAGTCGCCTGCTCGACTCTGGTCAGGCGCGCACGCGCCATGGCGGCAGGTAGCTGAGCGGAAGCGCTTGCAGCTGGAGGGCGATATCGATCGGGTCCGTCCTGGCGCGAGCAGCGCCGATATGACTGAGATCAAGCGTCTGGTCGCACTGCTGGAGCGTGCCCGCGCACTCATCATCGATGGGCGCACAGGGTTCACTCGCTGGTGGACGGGAAGCAGCATAGAGCACACGTGGGCCTTGCTACGGGAGGTTGAAGAGGGCCTGATGCTCTTGACCTCAACCGACGCCAAGTCCGTCGCGGATGATGCCTGGGTCCACGCCAGCTACTACCTCGCCCCGAAGGATTCGGCGCTCGTGGCCTTCAACAAGCTACGTGAGGGCGGACATGTCCCGCCCAAGGACCGCTCGTTGGCTCTGCTCCGGAACTCGCACAGCGCATCGGACGGGATGCACCAGCAGGCACGCTCACTGCGCAACACGCTGTTCACGGTCAGCGCGCTGATCTCGTTGGCCATGGTGACGCTATGTGTCATCCAGTGGCGAGCGAGATCGTTCAGCTTCATCGACGTACCAAGCCCGGCCACGGGCCCTGTCAACTACGCCAATGCGCAACCATGGGTTCTGCTCTCCATGGTCATGTTGTTTGGCTGTCTCGGCGCCCTGCTCACGGTCATTGGAACGCTTTCGAAAGCTCCCAGCGCTCAAAGCCCGTTCAACCTTCCACGACAACAGGCGCTCCTGAAAGTGGCCGCCGGATCGCTCACGAGCACCCTTGGCATCATGCTGGTCGCGAGCGACCAGGTCACAGGCGGATTCGCCTCCCTTCAAGCCTTGCTCGCCGCCGCACTCGCACTCGGTGCAAGCCAGCAAGCAGTGACGCGCTTCGCCGACAAGCGTGCGAAGGATCTGCTTTCACCCGCCTCAGCCTCGAGCAATCCGACAACGTGATCACTCACACATGTGGGTCCATGCACGGACCGTCATTCGGAGGGGTCGCCGCATGCCGAGGGCCCAAGGCGAACCTCGGCGTCTCGCTCATCCGATCGCCGGCCCGGCGCACACGCGTGCCAGCTGGCCCACTCTCGGGGGTCAAGTGGCCGACGGCGGCAGAAGCAGATGGCCGCCATTGGACTGGTTCCGATTGCCGCCGACAATCAGCCGCTACTCCGGCGCGGCTGGGGAGTCGAGTAGCTCGAGCGTGGTCGAACCCTCTACTTGACGGATGGCGGCGCACTCTCCGGCTGGGGCGGTCGAAGACGCGGCCTCCGCAAGCACGGCAGCCTTCTCTCTCGGCCAGGTGCTGATCGCTGCAGCCACACCGACGATGGCGCCGATGAGCACCAGCCACAGCCCCCATCCGACGGAGGCCTGGATGAACTCCGAGTTCACTTCTTCCACTCGGTTCGAGATGTCCGAGTAGTCGTACGCGGCGACTGCACCGGCAGCGGCGGCAGCCAGGCCTGTGACGAGTGCGCGACCCTTCCCGCTCAGCTTCATCAGCGTTGCAGCGAGAACGACGAGCACTCCAAGACCCGCTGTCAGCTTGCCGTCATCCGTCTCGAGGCCTGACAGTTCGATCTGGCCGAACCCGCTACGTACGGCCATCCACGTGCCCCAGGAACCGACGATGATCGCCGCACCAGCGCCGATGGTTACGTGACGTGGCTCCATACAGCCACCGTGCGGGAGGGGTCCGAGGCGGTCAAGAGGCCGATCGACCCTTCGGCAGCGCCTGGTCCCGCGACTTGCCAGGCCTGATCGTCCACGACCTTCCGTCGACCGGCGGTCGGCCGGCCTTGCTGGTCGATGTCGGACGCGTTGCGACGTTGACGATCTCTTGTCGAGGTTCGCAGCGACGTATCACCCCCCGAGCCCGGCGCTCATGAGATCGCTCGAGGGGAGGTGACCGACGATGACGACCATCGAAGAAGTCCTGATGTACTCGGTCGCTCAAGCAGGCGACCGGTACCAGTTCGGAGCCGCCGTCGACTTCAAGAACCCCGACCCGGACGTGTTCGACTGCTCCGGACTCGTGAGCTGGGCATGCGGCCACGCAGGAGTCAAGCCGCTCCTGCCGCACGGTTCCTGGCTCCAGGCGACCCATTGCCGGAGCCATCACCTCGACATGGACGTTGACGAAGCGATCGCCACGCGGGGCGCCCTGTTGTTCAAGTTCGGCGCGACCGATCCCTTCACCGCGGCGACGCGACCCGAGATCGCGCATGTTGCGTGGTCGCTCGGAGACGGCACCACGATCGAAGCGAAAGGCGGCAAGTGGGGAGTCGGCTCGTGGACGGCCGATCGCGTCACCCGCGAGTGGACACACGGTGCTCGCATCCCCGGCGTCGACTACTCGGCGCCGACCAGAGATCAGAAGACCATCATCATCGAAGACGAGGAGGAAGACGAGATGACTCGTGTCGTGTTCTACAAGGGCGCCGAGGGTGAGGCGCACCCGTACGTCGTGTCCGGATGCATCGGCAAGCATCTGTCGCCCGCCGCGCTGAACATCTACACGTTCGCCAAGACGCCGATCGTCGGCTCGACGGCCGAACCGCTCGGGGACGAGTGGCAAGGCGGCGTCGCGCTGCTCGACGGCCCGCTGCGCAACGTTCCCCAGGTGGACAGCTTCGCGTGAGCCGGATCTGGCCGGCGCCGCCGCCACTCCGGACACGCGCCCGAGCGGGCGAGCGTCTCAGGTGCCGGTGAACCGGGGCGGGCGCTTGGCGAGGAAGGCGATGCGTCCCTCCTCGGCGTCGGCGCTCGCCCACGCCCGCTCGCGGGCCTCGGCGACGAGATCATCGTGGGCCGGGACGGCACCCGACTGTTCGAGCCCGAGCTTGTGACCCGCGATCGTCAGCGGCGCGAGGAGCGCGATCTCCTCCGCCCACCCGAGCGCTTCGTCCAATCCGCCCAGACGGTGGACGAAGCCCGGTGCGACGAGAGCCGACGCGTCGTAGGCCGTCGCCGTGAGGAGCATGTTGCGGGCGATCGACCAGCCCACTTCGCGCGCCAACCGCTCGACCGTCCAGTGGTCGACGACGAGCCCGAGCTTCGCGGCCGGGATCCCGAACCGGCTCGACGGTGTGGCCACACGGAGATCGCACGCGATCGCGAGCTGCGTACCCGCGCCCAGCGCAGGACCGTCGACGGCGGCGATGCAGGCGAACGGCAACCGACCGAAGCTCTGCAGCACGTCGAGCAGCACCCGGGTGAACTCACCGCTCTCGACGCCCGTCAGATCCGCTCCCGCGCAGAACGCCGGCGGCGCGCCGGTGAGCACGAACGCCCTTGCGTCACCCTCGACGGCGGCGACCTGCGCCGCACGCAGCGACAGCAGCGTCTCGTGATCGACAGCGTTGCGACGCGTCGGCCGATCGATGGTGGCGACGAGCACGCGCTCGCGCCACTCGGTGCGCACCGTCGGGCCTGTCATGGCGGCGCACGGTACTCGCGCGCCACGATGGGGCTGTGAACAACATCGACCCCGTCCGTGCCCGACGCCAGCAGTTCGCGAAGTGGTCCCTGATCGCGAACCGGATCGGGTACCTCCTGTTCGGTGTCGCCATCGCCGTGTTCGTGATCGGGTTCGCGCTCGGCTTCACCGGCGCCCTCGTGGCGATCGTCGTCGGCACGATGATCGCCGGATCGATCCTGCTCGCCC
Source organism: Acidimicrobiia bacterium (assembly GCA_050248955.1). Lineage (GTDB taxonomy): Bacteria > Actinomycetota > Acidimicrobiia > Acidimicrobiales > Ilumatobacteraceae > JBFWRK01. Next base: position 238,635 of record JBFWRK010000003.1, on the reverse strand, counting down.
CCGCGATCGTCCTCGGCTACGCCGTGAAGGCGGCCGAGCGCGACGACCGCGAGCGGGGTTTTTGACGCAGACTCGCCGACGGCCGCATTCGGAACCCAATCATGCAGCGCCGCCCGGATTTGTTACCATCCAGTAACCGTTATGCCGCCGCGCCTGTCAGCTCCCGCCCGCCGCGAGCAACTGCTCGATGTCGCCCTCGAGGTGTTCGCTCGCCAGGGATTCCACGGCACGTCGATGAACGACGTCGCCGACGCCGCCGGTGTCACGAAACCGGTGCTCTACCAGCACTTCGCCTCCAAGCGTGAGCTCTACCTGGCGCTGCTCGAGGACGTCGGCAACCAGCTGATCACAGCCATCTCGAAGGCGGCCAGCGAGGCCCCGGACGGCAAGGCGCAGACCGAGGCCGGCATCAAGGCGTACTTCCGCTGGGTGCACGACGACCGCGATCAGTTCCGGCTGCTGTTCGGCAGCGGTGCCCGCCGCGACGACGCCTTCGCCGACGCGATCCGCCGGGTGGAGGACGCCTCCGCCGAGGCGATCGCTCCGCTCATCGCGGTCGAGATCGACCCCGAGCACCAACGCACGATCGCGCACGGGCTCGTCGGACTCGCCGAAGGCGTGAGCCGGCGGCTGATCTCCGACGACGCGTCGTTCGACCCCGACGTGATCGGGCGTCGCATCGCCGACCTCGCCTGGGCCGGGCTGCGCGCGATCCGTCCCAGCTGATTCACAGCGGGGCCCAACCAGCTGATCCCGGGGCGAGTCCTGCCGGCGGGTCGCCCGGCGGGCGTTCACGCTGTCGGATCGCCGGCCTCGAGCTGGTCGAGCACCCGAGCGAGCGCGGTCAGCGCAGCATCGTCGAGACGACCGGCGAACGCCTCCGCGAGTCCCCGCAGGTGCACCGTGGCGGCGCGCTGCTGCGCACCCCGACCAGCAGCAGTCAGCGCGACGCGCACGGCGCGGCGGTCGTCGGGATCGGACGCGCGCGCGACGAGTCCGGCCGAGACGAGCGAGCCGACGATGCGGGTGCATGAGCTCGGCGCGATCAACGTCGATGCCGCCAGCTCACCCATGCGCAGCGGCCCGTCAGCCTGGCTGAGCTGGAAGAGCACGTCGTACTGCTCGAGCGAGAGCAACCGGGTCGCACGCAGATCGTGGTCCAAGCGGTCGAGCATCCGACGGTGGAACCGCAGCCAGCGTTGCCACAGCTCCAGCGCCTCTGACGACATCCGCTCCATGTCGGCACTGTACTTCCAAGTGGAAATATTCTGCGTCTCCGGGAGGTTCTGGAGCACATGACGCCCACACTCGACATCCGCAGGGCCGCCGATCGGTTCCACACCCGGATCGCCTGGCTCGATTCACACCACTCGTTCAGCTTCAGCCGCCACTACGACCCGGCGAACGTCGGCCACGGGCTGCTGCTCGTCAACAACGACGACGTCGTTCGGGCAGGTTCCGGTTTCGACACCCATCCCCATCAGGACATGGAGATCGTGACCTGGGTGCTCGACGGCGAGCTCGAGCACAAGGACTCGGAGGGCAACCAGGGCCTGCTGTACCCCGGCCTGGCGCAGCGAATGTCGGCCGGCACCGGCATCTGGCACTCGGAGATGAACCCTCGTGGTGACGCCGACGTCCACTTCGTACAGATGTGGGTCGAGCCGGACACGGCGAGGATCAACCCGAGCTACGAGCAGCTCGACATCAACGACTCGCTCGGGAAGGGCGGCCTCGTACCGATCGCCTCCGGTCGAGGCCACGATGCAGCGATCTCGATCCGCCAGCGCGGCGCCGTGCTGTGGGGCGGGCGCCTGACGCCTGGCGAGACCGTCACCGTGCCCGACGACCGCCACGTGCACCTGTTCCTTGCTCGCGGCGATGCCGACCTCGAGGATGCCGGTGCGCTGGCGACCGGGGATGCGGTACGGCTCACCGGAGCAGGATCGCCGCAGCTCACGGCAGGCCCAACCGGCGCCGAGGTGCTCATCTGGGCGACGGAGTGACCTCGATCTGAGAGGTCACCGCGCGGTGCATCGGCTGGAAGCCGAGCCGCCGGTAGAGACCGGCGGCTCCGGTCGGGTTGTCCGTGTCGACGCCGAGCGCGGCGTGGGTGAAGCCGGCGCGGGCGAACGCATGCAGCGAGTGCGCGATCAACGCCGAAGCGACACCCCGTCCTCGCCACGTACCGAGCACACCCAGGCTCTGGATCCACCCGTCACGCCGGCCGAGGAGCTCCTCGTCGTCCGGGTAGTGCTCGTTGACGGAGACGCCGACGAGCTCGTCGCCGGCGAACGCCATCAGGCTGAGATCGGGTCGAGCGCCGTGACCACCGAGCCACTCGCCCCAGCTCTCGACGCTGCTCGGCGTCGAGCCCCAATGGTCGGCGAACGCGGCGTTCTTCACGAGCCGCGCCTCCTCGCCACGGGCGACGTCCCAGGGCTCGATCCGCAGTCCCTCGGGCACGGTCGGTTCCGGCAACTCGTCGAGCGGGCGGAGGAGATCCTCGAACCATCGCACCGGGGTGAAGCCGCCCGCCCGGTACAGGGCGTGGGCGTCGTCGATCCAGTCGTACTGATGCACCCTGACGAACCGGGGCAGGTCGTGCTCATGGGCGGCGAGCAGCTCGCGCGCCCGTTCGGTGCCCCAGTCCAGCAGCTCGGTGCCGACCCCTCGCCGGCGCAGCTCCGGCACCACCGCGCCGAAAACGTACGCCCGTTCGAGCCCCGTCCCGGACGGGACGTGGTCCACCCGCGCCCAGCCGGCCGGCTCGCCGCCGAGCAGGGCGATCCGCAGGTCAAGTCCGGCGTCGACGTGCGCGCCCGCCCGCCACTCCTCGACCTCGGATCGAGCCGTCACCAGCGGGACGCGGTCGGCGACCTCGGCGCGACGCACGAGGTCGTGGAGGAGGTCGATGTCCTCCGCTTGCACGGGCTCGAGCCGGATGTCGGGCACGACCCGAACCTATTGGCGATGCACGTCACGCGACGACCCGGTATCCCGACCAGGCACACTGTGGGGGCGAGCAGGCAAGCTGACGCTGTGCCGACGGCTCCGAGCCGAGGAGGTCTGCCATCAACACCGACCGCATCGAACTGACCGGCATCCGCGCGGTGGGGATCATCGGCGTCCTTCCGGAGGAGCAGGAGCGACCCCAGCCGTTCGAGATCGACATCGTGATCGAGCTCGACGCCCGCCGCGCAGGGCACACGGACGACCTGGAGTTCTCCGTCGACTACGGCGTCGCCATCGAGCTCGCCACGAAGGTGATCGAGCGTGAGCCGGCACTGCTGCTCGAACGCGTCGCCACGCGCATCGCGGAGGAGATCCTGGGTCTCGCCCGTGTCGACGCCGTGGAGGTCGTCGTCAAGAAGCTGCGCCCGCCGGTGCCGCAGGACCTCGCATCCACCGCCGTGCGCGTCCGCCGCCGGCGAGCGGACCTCGTCCAGTTCGAGCGCAAGCTGACCACTGCGTTCGTCGCGCTCGGCTCGAACCTCGGCGACCGGCGCGACCACCTCCGGTTCGCGGTGCTCAACCTGCCCGGCGTGCGGGCCATCTCCGGCGTCTACGAGACCGACCCGGTCGGCGGGCCGGACGACCAGGGCCCCTACCTCAACATGGTTGCCGAGCTCGAGACGCGGATGAACCCGTTCGAGCTGCTCGCGTGCTGCCGTCGCATCGAGGCCGGCGCCGGGCGCGAGCGCAAGGTGCGCTGGGGCCCGCGCACGCTGGACGTCGATGTGCTGCTCTACGGCGACGTCCGCATCGAGAGCGAGGAGCTGACGATCCCCCATCCACGTATGTGGGAGCGGCGCTTCGTGCTCGCCCCGCTGAACGACGTGGCGCCGAGCCGCCTTCCCAGTGACTGGGAACAGCGCCTCCCCGCCGGCGGCATCACGCGTGTGGACGATCTCGATCTCTGAGCGCTCCGCTCGACGCCACCCGCACGCGGTGAGCCTCCTCCGCTGCCCGGATCCGGTCCGGGTAGTGGGCCCTGCCGTACTCCGGATCCTGCCCGATGACGATGTCGAGCAGCTCGGCGTGCTGCGCGGTGTCCTTCCAGGGCAGCGCGATGTACAGCGGCAGCCCGAACACCCGCAGCCGATCGAGCTGCGAGTAGACGAGCTTCTGGTAGACGAAGCGCTCCTCCCACGGCCAGTCGTGCGGGGCGAAGCCGGTTCCCGGGTCGATCACGACGTTGTCGCGGATGCCGAACGCGTCGGCTCGGCGCAGGATGTGCTCGAAGAACTCGAGCAGCACCTCGACCGGGTCGGCCGCCGCCACCCGGTCCATGCGCAACGGGTCCGGACCGGACAGGAACGGCAGCACGACGGGGCAGCCGAAGGCGGCTGCGACCTCGAGCATCTCGTCCTGCTGCAACCCGTCGGCCGCGTTCAACCAGGTTGCGCCGTTCGCGAGCGATCGGCGCGCGGTCTCCGGACGCCAGGTGTCGACGCTGATCGGCACCCCGCGTGCGGCGAGCACCGGGAGCAGCGGCGCGAGGCGGGCCCACTCCTCCTCGACGGACGTCTCGCCGGCGACGAAGGTCGAACCCTGACCACCCAGGTCGAACCCCCACACGCCCTGTCCCCGCAACAGGTCGGCGCGAGCCGCTGCCTCGCCAGGGCTGCGGACGATCGAGTCGTCGTTCAGGGAATCAGGAGAAGCGTTGATCACGCCGAAGAGCCGCATCGGGGCCGGAGCGTACCGAGCGGTCTTCCGGCTGAGCCGAGCGAGGTCCGATGATCGGTGTCCATCCTCCGGTGACCGTGGTTCCCCCCACGGCGCTCTCCACCACCGAGCTCGTGAAGTTGAAGCGAGGGCGGACGATCTCGGTCTGCCTGCCCGCGCTGAACGAAGCCTCGACGATCGCACCGATCGTGTCGGCGATCGTGCGCCACCTGATGGCGCCGAACGGTCCCCCGCTCGTCGACGAGCTGCTCGTGATCGACGACGGCAGCACCGACGCAACCGCGCAGGTCGCGGCGCGCGCCGGCGCCGAGGTCCTGAACGTCAACGACGTCCTCGCCGAGGAGGGTCCGGGACGCGGCAAGGGCAACGTCTTGTGGAAGACCGTCGCCGCGAGCTCGGGCGACATCGTCGTGTGGTGCGACACGGACCTCACGAGCTTCACGCCGAGCTACGTCACGCGCCTCGTGGCGCCGTTGTTGCAAGACGAGCACATCGAGATGGTGAAGGGCTTCTACGACCGGCCGCTCGATGAGTCCGGGCACGGCGGCGGGCGCACGACCGAGCTCGTCGCGCGGCCTCTGCTGTCGATGTTCTTCCCGCCGCTCGCGTCGATCCGCCAGCCGCTGGGCGGTGAGTGCGCTGCACGACGTCGGTTGCTCGAACGGCTGCCCTTCGTCGAGGGCTACGGCGTCGAGGCCGGACTGCTGATCGACTCGCTACGGGCAGTCGGCACTCGCCACCTCGCCCAGGTCGATCTCGGCGTGCGGACGCACCGTCACCGAACGCTCCTGCAGCTCGCCGACCAGTCCGCCGAGATCACCGCCGTGGTGCTGCTCCGTGCCGGGCTCGCGCTGCCGCAGCCGATCCCGCCGCTGTTGCGCGCCGATGGCGAGCCGAGCCCGGTGCGCGTCACCGAGCGCCCTCCCCTGATCGGCGTGCCGGGGTACGGGTGCGACGAGCCCGACGAGGACGAACGGGGCCTCGCCTCGGCATGATGCCCCGAGCGTGGAGACTGTCGTCATGACGCTCGCCGCGCTCCCCGACGACCTGGTCGCCACCCGATCGGAGCTGCATCGCATCGCGGCCCACGTCATCGCGCGCGCCCGTCACGCGGCTACGGCGCGCTTCGGGCTGCGGGCCACGGCCGGCGGCTTCGGCAGCCCCGCCTACGGCCCGCAGAACGAGGTCGTGCGAGTCTCCGGCGATCTGCTCGTCGTGGACCGCGCCGGCGACGAAGGGTCCTCGACGCGCCCGCATCGGATCACGGGTTCGACGATCGCGCAGCTCGCCGACCACGCCGGCGTCGTGCTCGCTCCGGGCTTCTCGGTCGGGCAGGACACGCCCGAGCTCGGCGACCCGGATGGTGTCGTCACTGTCGACGTCGCCGCGTCCGACGCGTTCGGCGCGTGGCTCGCGATGGCGACCCGCGCGCTCGACGAAGCAGTCGCCGCGCTCGGCCGATCTGCTGCAGCGTCGTCGTTCCAGCTCTGGCCGGAGCACTTCGACCTCGGCGGCGACGTCCTCGTCGGCTCGGGCCGGGTGAACCTCGGTGCTTCGCTCGGCGACGGGCTCCACCGCGCTCCCTACCTGTACGTCGGGCCGTGGGACGGTCGCCGTCCCGGCGATGCAGCCTTCTGGAACGCTCCGTTCGGTGCGCTGCTCGGCTACGACGATCTCGCCCGCGAGCCCGACCCGGTGGCCGCGGCCGTCGAGTGGATCGGCCGCGGCGCGCGAGCGCTGCGCACCGTCTGAGCCGGTCAGGCGCGATCCCTACAGTGCGGGGCCGTGCACGGCGAAACCGACCCCCCGACGACCGAGGAACTGCTGCTCGACGCGCTGCGGGAGGCGACGGGCCTGGCCGACCTGCGCTACACGTCGCCGCCGCGTCCGCTCTCCGGCGGCTTCTGGGCGGAGATGTACACGATCCGCCTCGACGGCGCCCCGCCCGCGCTCAGCGGGGATCTCGTCGCCCGCATCAGCCCGAACGCGGTGACGGCCGCCCGGGACGCCACCGTGCAGCGGACGGTGTTCGAGCTCGGCTTCCCGACCGCCGCGATCAGGCTCACGCTCGGTCCGGAGTGCGCGGTCGGCAGGGCCGTCACGATCATGGATCTGCTCCCCGGCCGCCCATTGCTCGGCGATCTCGACAACCTGCCAGGGCCGGTCGCGCTCGTCCGGCTCGCCCGGCAGCTACCAGCAGCGCTCGCCGGTCTGGCGGCGCGGCTGCACGACCTCGATGTCGGCCCGGTCCACGCCGCGATGACACCGTTCGGCACGGCGGACATCACGCAGTCGCTGAGCGCCGGGGCGGAACGGGCGAGCGCGCTCGGGCATCCAGACCTCGCGCTCGCCACCGATCGTCTCGCCGCCCTGACCGCCGACGATCCACGTGTCGTCTGCCACGGCGATCTCCACGTCTTCAACGTGATCGTCGACGGTGATCGGCCGCAGCTCGTCGACTGGACCGTCGCCCGCCTCGCCCATCCGGCGTACGACGTCGCCTTCAACCGGTTGCTCTGGCACCACCCGCCGATGGACCTGCCGAAGGCGGTCGAGCCCGTCGTCCGCGCCGTCGGCCGGCTGATGTCGCGCCGGTTCGCCTCCGTGTACCGCAGCGCAGCGCGTCACGGCATCCCGATCACCACCGCCTCGCTCGACCTGTACGAGGCTGCGCACGGGCATCGGATCCTGCTCGAGCTCGCCGAGTGGCATGCGAGCGGCACAGGTCCGACGAGCCATCCGTGGCACTCGCTGGCCCCGGTCGTCGCCCGCTCGCTGCATCGGGTGACCGGTACGGCGATCACCGTCCCGGGCGCCCGTTGAGCCGCCGGTACATCGCCTTCTGCTTGCCGTACACGCGCTTGAACTCCGCGTAGAGCGGGGCGTAGGTGCGCGCCGCGGCGGGATCCGGCTCGAACGTGCGCACGGCCGGAGCGCGCCGTGCGATCTCGTCGATCGTCAGGTGACCGAGCGCCAAGGCCGCGAACCACGCCGCACCCCGGACGTTCACGTGCATCGGATCCTCCGTCTGGCCGATCGGTCGACCGACGACGTCGGCATGGATCTGGCACCAGAGCGCTGACTGCGCACCGCCGCCGAGAATGCGCAAGCCGTGGAGCGGACGGCCGGCGAACTTCTCGGTCGCCTCGAGCAACCAGGCAGCGTTGTACGCGACACCCTCGAGCACGGCTCGACTCAGTGCGGCACGATCCGTCGACAACGACATGTTGAGGAACGACCCGCGGAGCGTGCGGTCATCGACGGGCGAACGCTCACCCTTCAGCCACGGCGTGAAGATCACGCCACCAGAGCCCACCGGCACATCGGCGGCGATCGCCGTGATGTCGTCGTAGGAAGGCAGCTCCCCGACACCGTCGGGCGAACCGAACATCGCGTCCCGGAACCAGCGGAGCGTGGCACCACCCGTCTCGTGGTTGTTGGCGATGAGGTACGAGCCAGGCCGGATGCCGGGGATCGACGCCATCTGGTGGAGCACGTCGGTCTTCTTGAACGGCACTGCGGCAGAGACCCACGCCGTCGTGCTGATCGACAGGTGGCCCTCGTAGTCGTCGAGTGCGCCCGAGCCGAGGTAGGCGGTGTGCAGATCGGGGACCCCGCCGACGACCGGCAGCCCGGTCGGCAGGTCCAGCTCGGCGGCGGCGTGCTCGGTGAGCTGACCGAGGATCGAGCCGGTCGGTTGCAGCGGTGGCAGCTTCGCCGGATCACGCCCGGCGAGGCGGACGAGATCGGGATCGTAGGCAACCGGCGCGCCAGGACGGTTGTCGGTGATCCACGACAGCACCATCGAGGCGGGCGTCGCTGCGACCCGCCCGGTGAGGCGGGCGCCGATGAAGTCGACCGGCTCGATGAGCGCTGCGGCCGCTCGGTACAGGTCGGGTTCGTGCGTCCTGAGGTAGAGCACGTGACCGGTCGGGTCCGCGCCGGCCGGCGAAGGTGCACCGCCGGCACGGCGAATCCACGACGCGATCTTCCGGACGCCGTAACCCGACACCCGCGGCACGCCGCCGACCAGGTCGGCCGACAGCGCACCACCGCGGTCGTCCGCCCAGAGCAGGCACGGCCCGAGCGCGCGCCCGTCGCCGTCGACGGGCACCGTCGAACCCCACTGACCCGTGATGCCGACGCCGAGGCAGTTGCGGGGCGGGGTGCGGGTGCTGCTCGCCAGCTCGCGCACCGACTCGACGATGCCCAGCCACCACTGGTCGGTGTCCTGCGTCGCGCCGCCGTCCTCCGAGAAGGTCGTCTCGATCGACGCGAACGCGCTCGCCCGCACGGTCCCGTGCGCGTCCACGGCGGCGATCTTCGAGCCGCCCGTCCCGAGGTCGATCGCGAGGTACCAGCCGTCATCGTCCGTCGCCGTCATCGGTTCGTTGCCGTCATCGGTTCGTCGCCGTCATCGGTTCGTTGCCCCCATCAATCCGGCATGGTAAGCCGCAGGCCGTGTCGCACACCGGAGGTAACCGCGCATGAGCTCGTTCCCCTACGCCGATCGATACACGGTCCTCCACGGAATGCCATCCGTCGGCCGTGCCCCTGACGAGATCCTGCGCGAGCTGGGCGAGATGGCGCAGCTCGAGGACAGCGCGTGGCAGCAGGGCAAGGCGTCCGGGTCGTTCTACTGCGGCGACAGAGAGCATTACGCGTTCATGGCGAAGGCGTTCGAGATGTACGGGCACATGAACGCGCTCCAACGCGACGTGTGCCCGAGCGCGACGCGCTTCGAGGGCGAGATCGTCGCGATGACCCTCGACCTGATGCATGGCGACGCCGCCCGCGCCCGCGGTCACGATCCGGTCGGGCTCATCTCGAGTGGCGGCAGCGGCAGCATCCTCCACGCAGTGCTCGCCTACCGCGAGCAGGCGCGACAGGAACGCGGCATCGTGCGGCCGAACATCGTGAAGCCTGAGACCGGCCATCCCGCGTTCGACAAGGCCTGCCACTTGCTCGGCATCGAGATGCGCCATGCTCCCGTCGATCCGGCGACGACGCTCGCCGAGGTCGACGCGATGGACGCGCTCGTCGACGAGAACACGATCGCACTCATCGCGTCGGCGGGGAACTACGGGTACGGCACGATCGATCCGATCGAGGAGCTGGCCGCACTCGCCGAGTCGCGGGGCATCGGCCTCCACGTCGACGGTTGCCTCGGCGGGTTCATCCTGCCGTGGGGCGAGGAGCTCGGCCACGACATCCCGCCGTTCGACTTCCGCCATCCCGGGGTCACGTCGATCTCGGCGGACACGCACAAGTACGGCTACGGCTTCAAGGGCACGTCCGTCGTGGTGTTCCGTGACCGCGCACTGCGGAACAGCCAGTACTTCTACATGACCGACTGGAGCGGCGGGAAGTACTGCTCTCCCGGCATCGACGGCTCCCGTTCGAGCGGGCTGCTCGCATCGACGTGGGCAGGGATGGTCGCGATCGGCCGCCAGGGCTACCTCGAGTACGCACGGCGGATCTTCGAGACGTCGGCGGCGATGCAGGAAGCCGTGCGGGCACATCCCGAGCTCCGCCTCCTCGGGCGGCCGACGTTCCTGTTCGCGTTCACGTCGGACGAGCTCGACATCTACCACGTCAACGACTCGCTCAGGTCGGCCGGCTGGCGGATGAACGGCCTGCAGTACCCGGACGCGATCCACATGGCCGTCACTCGACCGCAGACGCGACCAGGCGTCGTCGATGCGTGGGCCGCCGACCTGGCCACCGCAGTCGCGCACGCGAAGGCGAACATCGGCACGCCCGCGTCGAGCGGTGCGATCTACGGCGGGCTGCCCGGCGGCCCGACGCCGGAGGCGGACGAGTTCATCCGCGCCGTGATGGCCGACATGATGGACACCCAGCAGTCACTCCCACCCGGCTGACCCCGAACATGGCGGAGATCTGCACGCCCCTCGTGCAGAACTCTGACAACATCGACCCATGGCCGCTCCCACCCGGCTGACCCCGAACATGGCGGAGATCTGCACGCCCCTCGTGCAGAACTCTGACAACATCGACCCATGGCCGCTCCCACCCGGCTGACCCCGAACATGGCGGAGTTCTGCACGCCCCTCGTGCAGGACTCTGACAACATCGACCTATGGCCGCTCCCACCCGGCTGACCCCGAACATGGCGGAGATTTGCACGCCCCTCGTGCAGGACTCTGACAACATCGGCCCATGGCCGCTCCGCTGCGCATCGCGAACTGCTCGGGGTTCTTCGGCGACCGGATCGCCGCTGCGCGCGAGATGGTCGACGGCGGACCGATCGACGTCCTGACCGGCGACTGGCTCGCCGAGCTCACGATGTTCATCCTGTCCCGCACCCGCGAACGGCGACCCGACGGCGGGTTCGCCCGCACGTTCGTCACGCAGATGGAGCACGTCCTCGGCACATGCGTCGATCGCGGCATCAAGGTCGTCGCCAACGCCGGCGGGCTCGACCCCGCCGGATGTGCCGTGGCGGTCGAGAAGGTCGCCGCTGCACTCGGCGTGCCGGCGAGGGTGGCATGGGTCGCCGGGGACGACGTCGTGTCACGCCTTGCGGAGCTGCAGGCATCCGGGCTCGCCCTCGCCCACCTCGACACCGGTGAGCCGTTCGGCGACGTCGCCGATGCCGTGGTGACGGCAAACGCGTACCTCGGCTGCTGGGGCATCGTCGACGCCCTGGAGCGCGGGGCCGATGTCGTCATCACGGGCCGGGTGACCGACGCAGCCGTCGTGATCGGCCCAGCGGCGTGGCACCACGGCTGGCAGCGCACCGATTGGGATCCGCTCGCCGGTGCTGTCGTCGCCGGACACGTCATCGAGTGCGGCACGCAGGCGACCGGTGGCAACTACTCGTTCTTCACCGAGCTGGCAGATCTCCGCCACATCGGGTTCCCCTGGGCGGAGATCGCCGCTGACGGGTCGTTCGTCGTCGGCAAGCACGACGGCACGGGCGGCGCAGTCGATGTCGGAACGATCACGTCACAGCTGCTGTACGAGATCGGGGGCCCGCGATACGCCAACCCCGACGTCGTTGCCCGCTTCGACACGATCTCGCTCGAGCAGACCGGCCCCGACCGCGTGCGGGTCTCCGGCGTGCGAGGCGAACCGGCTCCGGCGGAGGTGAAGCTCGCGATCAACTACGTCGGCGGTTACCGGAACTCGATGTCGTTCGCGCTGACCGGGCTCGACATCGAAGCGAAGGCCGCGCTCGTCCAGTCCCAGCTGTGGGCGGCGTTCCCCGACGGCGCGGCGTCGTTCGACAGCGCCGACGTGTGCCTCGTCCGCTCCGACCAGCCGGACCCGGCGACGAACGAGCTGGCCACCGCATGGTTGCGCGTGACCGTGAAGGATCGGGACGAGGCGAAGGTCGGCCGAGCCTTCGCGAACGCGGCGGTCGAGCTCGGCCTCGCGTCGATCCCCGGGTTCTACGGCGGATCGCCGCCCGGTGGAGCGTCGGCATACGGCGTCTACTGGCCGACGCTGATCCCGGCATCGCTCGTGCGGCACGAGGTGACCGTCGACGGCACGACCGAGTTCATCGAGAACACGACGGTCGCGGACGGTGATCGGTTCGTGCTCCCCGACGATGCCACGCCGGCGACGACGCTCGCCGACGGATCGACCACTGTCGCGCCGCTCGGCACGATCATCGGCGCTCGTTCCGGGGACAAGGGCGGCGCCGCCAACGTCGGGCTGTTCGCGAGGAGCGCTGCCGCGTTCGAGTGGCTCGACGCGTACCTCAGCGAGGCGCGCTTCCGAGCGCTGCTGCCGAACGAGACCGACGGGTTGCGCGTCGAGCGGCACCGCTTCCCGAACCTGTGGTCGCTGAACTTCGTCATCCACGGCCTCCTCGGCCGCGGCGTCGCCGAGAGCTCCCGCCAGGACGCGCAGGCCAAGTCCCTCGGCGAGTACATCAGGGCGAAGTTCGTCGAGATCCCCGTCGATCTCGTGCGCTGACCGCCGTCGGCGTTCCCGCGGTTCTCTGCTCACCTGCGTTCCCCCACGAGTTCTCTGCCGAGCCCCGGACCCGAGGTGTCCGGGGATGAGCAGAGATCCGAGGTGGGTGGGGCGGGGCGGGGGGCGGGGAGAGCCGAGGTCAAGCGGCGATTGCGGCGAGGAGCTCGTCGAGCGCGTCGAGCGAGTGGCCGCTCACGAGTGCATCGACGAACGGCAGCGCGGCGGCCATCCCCCCGGCGAGCGGCGCGAAGCGGGCGCTGGCCACACGCGGGTTCACCCAGATGATCCGGTGGGCGAGACGGTGCAGCCGCTCCATCTCCCGACCGAGCAGTGCGGGGTCATCCCGCTCCCATCCGTCCGACACGATCACGACGACGGCACCGCGCACCAGACCCCGGCGTCCGTGCTCGTCGTTGAACGCCTTCAGCGCGGCACCGATCCGTGTCCCGCCCGACCAGTCGGGCGCGGCGAGCGCGGCGCGACGCAGCGCGAGGTCGGGGTTCGTGGTTCGCAGCGCCCTGGTCACGCGCGAGAGGCGGGTCGCGAAGACGAACGCCTCTGCCTTGGCGCCACCGACTGCCGAATGCAGCAGTTGCAGGTAGGCCCGCGAGTACGGCTCCATCGATCCGGAGATGTCGCACAGGAACACGAGCCGGCGCGGCCGGGACCGCTTCTTGCGCACGACGACCTCGAGCGGATCGCCGGCCGTCCGATGTGCCCGGCGGAACGTGGCTCGCAGGTCGACGGCGTCGCCCCGCTGGTGCGCGACCGTCCGCCGGCTCGGGCGCTCCGGCGCCACCAACGCGAGGCGCGACATCAGGCCGCGGACCTGCGCGAGCTCGTCCGGCGACAACGCGGCGAAGTCCTTGTCATGGAGTCGCTCCTCGGAGCTCATCGCCGCGAGCACGGTCGGCTCGCCTTCCTGTTCCGCACTCCCGGAGGCCTCGCCGGTCATGGGGTGCGGCACGCCCCCGGCTGCCGCAGGCGGGGCATCACTGCGGCGAGGCAGCGACTCGCCCGGCGTGGTGTGCGCCGGCGGTGGCGCTTCACTCGCCCCGCGGAAGTCGGCAGGGTCGACGAGCCCGTGGAACACCTGGCGGAAGACCCGGTCGAACGTCGCCAGGTGCGCCTGCTCGCCGACCAGGGTGATGCGGGCGGCCCAGTACAGCTCGTCGATCGTCGCCGGGAGCGCGACCTGCATCGCGGTGGCGAAGCGCGCACTCCGGTCCGGTGCGGTCGGCACGCCGGCCCGGTGCAGCAGGTGACCGAGCGTCGCCGAGACCTGCGCGACATCGACGCGCTCGGTGGTCGCGTCCCCGGGTGCCCGGCTCACGCGCTCGCCGTCAGTCGCCGGCGACCCATGCGAGGCCACGCTGTCTCGCGAGGTCGACGTCCTCGCGGTACTTCAGGACGGATCCGAGCGTCGCGTCGGCAGCGCGCTCGTCGAGCGACGGAAGTCCCAGCAGCTCGAGCGCCAGCGTCCAGTTGATCGCCTCCGCGATGCCCGGCGGCTTCTGGACGTCGAGCGTGCGCAGCCGGGCCACCGCCCTGGCAACCTGCTCGGCGAGCGCGCCCGTGCTCGTCGGCACGCGTCGACGCACGATCGCCACAGCCCGGTCGAGCTGTGGGTAGTCGATCCAGTGGTACAGGCAACGGCGCTTGAGCGCGTCGTGCAAGTCGCGCGTCCGGTTCGACGTCAGCACGACGACCGGCGGGACGGTCGCTCTGATCGTGCCGAGCTCGGGGATCGTGACCGACGCCTCGGCGAGCAGCTCGAAGAGGAACGCCTCGAACTCGTCGTCGGCGCGGTCGATCTCGTCGATCAGCAGCACGGCAGGGCGCGGGCCGGGGTGCTCGATCGCCCTGAGCAACGGGCGGCCGACGAGGTAGTCGGGACCGAACAGCTCGTCCTCCGCCAGGTGCTCACCGGACGACTCGGCGAGGCGGATCCGCAGCAGCTGGCGAGGGTAGTTCCACTCGTACAGCGCCTCGGCGGCGCTGATGCCCTCGTAGCACTGGAGCCGGATGAGCGGGGTGTCGAGCACCGACGCGAGGGCCTTCGCAGCCTCCGTCTTGCCGACCCCGGCCTCGCCCTCGAGCAGCAGCGGTTGGGGCAGCCGGACCGCGCAGAACAGCGCCGTCGCCATGCCCTGGTCGGCGAGGTAGTCGACGTCGTCGAGCCGGCGGGCGAGCGTGGCGATGTCGGGGACGAGCTCGGCGATGTCGGTCACGACGTGGCGTAGGCGCTCGGGTCGGCCGCGAACGCGCGCAGGCACCCGGAACCGCAGAACCAGACCCGCTCGCCCTCGTGATCGAGGTGCAGCGACGACTCGACCATCGCGACGGACATCCCGCACACGGGATCGATCGCGTCCGTCCGTGCCACCGATTCGTCTATCGATCGGCCGTCGTCGTCGAGTGAGCGGCCGCTCGGCCGGGGTCGGGTGGCGACGATCTCGGCGAGGATCGAGAGCGCGATCTCCTGCGACGTGCGGGCGCCGAGGTCGAGACCGGCGGGCGTGTGCACCGCGCCCTTCATCGACGAGCACAGGTCGAGCGACGCGACGACTGCCTCGCCCCGTTTCCTGCTGGCCACGAGTCCGACGTACGGCACCTTCGCCCGCAGCGCGGCAGCGAGCACCTCTTCCTCGTCCCGCCCGTGCGAGGCGACCACGACGGCGGACGTGTCGCTCGGGACCTCGCCCTCGAAACCGCGGACCTCGTAGCCGAGCGCGGGTCCGAACGCGAGCAGGGCACGACCGATCGGCGCATCGCCGGCGACCAGGACGAGTGGGGCGGGCACGATCGGCTGGAGGAAGATCTCGAGCGTGCCGCCCGACAGGCACGGGTTGTGCACGGTGAGCTTCCCCGGCTGCTGCTCCTCGGGCGTCGGCGTGATCCGCAACAGCAACGTCTCGCCGGAATCGAGCAGCGCGAGCGCCTGTGCTCGCACCGTGGCCTCGGCGCACGTCCCGCCGACGAACCCGAGCATCGTGCCGTCCGCCAGCACGATCGCTTCGTCGCCCGGTTTCGCCGACGTCGGCCGCTCGGCGAGGACCACGCGGGCGAGCACGAACGGCGCCCGCGTGGCCCGCAGCCCAGCGGCCTGTTCAGCGAGGTCGAACTGCACGACTCACTCGATCGCCAGGTCGGTTCGGAACGAGTTGCCCTGCATCGCCCGCCAGACCGCGGCCGGCGTGAGCGGCATGTCGGCGTGGCGCACCTGGATCGCGTCGAGCACGGCGTTGACGACCGCTGCCGGCGACCCGACGGTGGCGGACTCGCCGACACCCTTCGCGCCGATCGGGTGGTGCGGCGACGGCGTGCACGTCTCACCGAGCTCCCAACTCGGGCACTCCATCGACGTCGGCAACAGGTAGTCCATGAAGGAACCACCCAGGTTGTTGCCGCTGTCGTCGAACGCGATGACCTCCATCAGTGCCATGCCGACGCCGTCGGCGAGGCCGCCGTGGACCTGACCCTCGACGATCATCGGATTGATGCGCGGGCCGCAGTCGTCGACCGCGATGAACCGGCGCACCTTGACCACGCCGGTCCCCTTGTCGACGTCGACGACGCAGATGTAGGCACCGAACGGGTACGTGAGGTTCGGCGGGTTGTAGACGACGGTCGCGTCGAGGTGTCCCTCCACCCCTTCCGGCAGCTCGAGGTTGCCGTGCGAAGCGAACGCGATCTCCTGGATCGTCTTGCCCTTGTCGGGATCACCCTTCACGAACCATCGCCCCGGCTCCCACTCGAGGTCGTCCGGTGAGCACTCGAGCGCGGCCGCGGCGACGATCCGCGCCTTGTCCTTCACCCGCCGAGCGACGACGGCAGCAGCGGCGCCCGACACCGGGGTGGAACGCGAGCCGTACGTACCGAGTCCGAACGGCGTGTTGTCCGTGTCGCCCTCGAGCACTTGGATGTCCTCCGGCGGGATCCCGAGCTCCTGGGCGACGATCTGGGCGAACGTCGTCTCGTGGCCCTGGCCCTGCGACATCACCGAGAGCCGGAGCACGGCCTTGCCGGTCGGGTGGATCCGCAGCTCTGCGCCGTCGGCCATGCCGAGCCCGAGGATGTCCATGTGCTTGCGCGGCCCGGCGCCGACGCCCTCCGTGAAGAACGACACGCCGATGCCCATCATCTCGCCGCGGGCGCGCCTCTCGGCCTGCTCGCGCCGCAGGTCCTCGTAGCCGGCGATGCGCATCGCCTCGGTGAGCGCCCGCGGGTAGTCGCCCGAGTCGTACTCCCAGCCCGTCGGCGTGGTGTACGGGAACTGCTCCGGCTTGATGAGGTTCTTCATCCGCAGCTCGGCCGGATCGATCTTCAGTTCGGCGGCGAGGCAGTCCATCATCCGCTCGACGAGGTACACGGCCTCGGTGATGCGGAACGAGCACGCGTACGCAACGCCGCCGGGTGCCTTGTTCGTGTACACGGCCCGCACGTTGCAGTGCGCCGCCGCGTAGTCGTAGGACCCGGTGAAGATGTGGAAGAAGCCGGCCGGGTACTTCGTCGGCTGGGCGACGCCGTTGAACGCGCCGTGGTCGGCGAGCACGTCGACCCGGAGCCCGAGGATCTTGCCCTCGCGCGTCGCGGCGATCTCGCCGTGCATGTGGTAGTCCCGGGCGAACGACGTCGACATCAGGTTCTCGGAGCGATCCTCCATCCACTTCACCGGCGCGCCGGTCAGGATCGACCCGACGATCGAGCAGACGTAGCCGGGGTAGATGCCGACCTTGTTGCCGAAGCCGCCACCGATGTCCGGTGCGATCACCTGGATCTGGTGCTCCGGGAGGCCGGCGACGAGCGCGTACAGCGTCCGGTGGGCGTGTGGCGCCTGCGTGGTGGTCCAGATCGTCAGCTTGCCGGTGACCTTGTTCATGCTCGCCACCGACCCGCACGTCTCCATCGGGGCCGGGTGCACGCGGGGGTAGAGCATGTCCTGCTTCACGACGACCTCGGCGTTGGCGAACACCTCGTCGCAGGCGGCCTTGTCGCCCGCCTCCCAGTCGTAGATCTTGTTGTCGGTCCGCCCCTCGAGGTCGTCACGGATGATCGGCGCGCCCGGATCGAGCGCCTTGCGAGCATCGATCACGGGATCGAGCGGCTCGTAGTCGACCTCGATCAGCTCGAGCGCGTCGCGGGCCGAGTAGCGGTCCTCGGCGACGACGAACGCGACTTCCTGCCCCTGGAAGCGGACCTTGTCCGTGACGAGCACGGATTGCACGTCCATCGACAGCGTCGGCATCCACGCCAGCTTCAACGTCTCGAGCACCTTGCCCGTGATGACGGCGCGGACCTTCGGGTGCGCCTCGGCTGCGGACGTGTCGATCGAGACGATCCGGGCGTGCGCGTACGGGCTGCGCAGCACCGCACCGTGCAACATGCCGGGCAGGTTGAGGTCGTCGACGTAGTTGCCCTTCCCGCGCAGGAACCGGACGTCCTCCTTGCGGAGCATCCGGCCGAACCCCATCGGGTTGCCGGCGGGTGAGAGCGGTGCGTTCTCGGTGACGGTCATCAGACGTTCGCTCCCTCTGCGTCACGGGCGGTGGCGGGGTGCGCGGCGGCCCAGCGCACGGCGCGCACGATGTTCTCGTACCCGGTGCAGCGGCAGATGTTGCCGCAGATCGCCTCGCGGATGGTCGCCTCGTCGGGGTCGGGGTTCTGGTCGAGCAGCCAGCGGCTCTGCATCATCATCCCCGGCGTGCAGAAGCCGCACTGCAGGCCGTGCTCCTGCATGAACCCCTGCTGCACGGGGTCGAGCGTGCCGTCCTGCTCGAGATCCTCGACGGTGCGCACGGCGTGCCCGTGGGCCATCGCCGCGAGCACGGCGCAGCTCTTCACGGGCGTGCCGTCGAGCCAGACGGTGCAGACGCCGCAGTTCGACGTATCGCACCCCCAGTGGGTGCCGGTCAGGCCGAGGTGGTCACGCAGGAAGTGGACGAGCAGCAGCCGCGGCTCGACCTCTCTCGTGACCTCCTGGCCATTGACGGTCAGCGTGATCTCCATCAGGCGATCTCTCCTCGGGCGTGGGCTGCGGATCGGGTGAGCGCCCGGAGCGTCAGCTCACGGGCGAGGTGGCGCTTGTAGTCGACCGGGCCGCGCTGGTCGGCGGAGGGCGAGCAGGCGTCGTGACAGATCTGAGCAGCTGCCGCGAAGTGCTCGGCCGTCGCCGGTTTGCCGCGCAGGTGGTCCTCGGCCGCGGCGCACGTGAAGTGCGCGGCGCCGACGGCCGTCAGGCCGATGCCGCAATCGCGCACGCCGCCGTCGGCGTCGAGTTGCACGAACGCGCCGGCCGCGGCGACGGCCCAGTCGCCCGCCCGACGCTCGACCTTCTCGTAGGCGCTGCCCGCGCCCGCCCGGATCGGCACCCGGATCTCGACGAGCATCTCGGCTGGGCCGACGACGGTCTCGTACGGGCCGTCGTGGAACTCGCTGCACGGCACCGTCCGGCTACCCGCCGACGAGCGGATGACCATCGTCGCCTTCAACGCCGCTCCGACGGCGGAGAGGTCCTCCGAGGGGTCGGCCTGGCAGAAGGAGCCACCGATGGTGCCCCGGTTGCGCACGATCGGGTCGGCGATCACCCGCTCGGCCTCGCTGAAGATGCGGTAGTGCTCGGCCAGCACCGCCGACGACAGCAGCGTCGCGTGGCGCGTCATCGCTCCGATCGCGATCTCGGAGCCGTCGACCCGGATGTAGTCGAGGTCGGTCAAGGAGTTGATGTCGATCAGCACCTCCGGACGAGCGAGGCGCAGCTTCATCATCGGCAGCAGACTGTGGCCACCGGCCACGACACGGGCCTCGGGACCGTGTCGCTCCAGCAGCGAGAGCGCGTGATCCACCGAGGTGGCGCGCTCGTATTCGAACGGTGCAGGCGTTTGCACGGTTCCCCCAATCGGTTGGACGGCACTCCCCAACGGTGCCGACGCCGCAGTGTCACCCCGGTCCGGGGCGCGGTCAAGTGGGGCCTAAGCGATCCCTTATCCCGGTGCCGTCCTGGCGCCATCCCGGTGCCGCGTCGCTCTGCGGCGAGGTGTACGAATGGTGCGTGACGCTCACCCAACTCGAGGCGTTCGTGCTCGTGGCCCGGCTCGGCTCCGTCAAGGCCGCCGCGCAAGCGCTCGGCGTGAGCGAGCCGGCGGTGTCCGGCGCGCTCGCAGCGCTGCGCAAGCACCTCGGCGATCCGCTGGTCGCATCCAGCTCACAGGGCATGGCGCTGTCCGCCGGCGGCCAGCGACTCGTGGGCATCGCATCGCAGATGATCAACCTCGCCGCAGAGGCGGAAGCAGCGATCCGGCACGCCCAGGGCGCGCCCGAGCGACTCCGCGTCGCGGCGACGAGCACGGTGGCGGAGTTCGTCGCGCCGCCGCTGATCGAGGCGTTCACCGCGAGGACGCAATCGGTCGAGGCCACGGTCGGTGTGTCGTCGTCGGACGAGATGGCCGCGCTGCTGCACGAGCGGCTCGCGGACGTGTGTCTCGGGCCGCGGCTCAGCGGCGAGCTCGCGGTCGGCATCCAGTCGGAGCCGATCATGCGCTACCGCCTCGTGGTCGTCGCCAGCCCGACCCACCGCGTCGCAGGCGCCGGTGCGGTCCCGTGGCGTGCGCTCGCCGACGACGCCTGGCTCGTCGATCCGTCCGGCACCGAGTCGCACTCCGAGGTCGGCACGCTGTTGCGCCACCTGCGGGTCCCTGATCGCAAGGTGCGCGTGTTCCCGAGCCAATCGGCAGCGCTCGCCGCCGCGGCCGACGGACAGGGCGTCGCGCCCGCGATCAGCCATCTCGTGACCAGGGACATCGAGCGCGGTGCGCTGACCCGCCTGCCGGTCGTGTCGACGCCGATCGAGCTCCTCTGGTACGTCAGCACGCTCGGGATCGACCGGCGGTCATCGGCGACGAGCGCGCTCCGCCGCTTCCTCGGCACGCCAGAGGCGATGCAGGCGATGCACCGCAGCGACGGCGGCGTCCCCGCCAGTCGGTTCCGCCCGCCCGTCTACGTGACCCTCTGGAGCTGACCCGAGCTGATCCCGTCAGCGGCGGGTGAACGCGAGGTCGATCGCGTGGCGGCCTTCGTCTCGTCCGCGCTGCTCGAACCGCGTCACCGTCCGCCACGCCGGCCGCTCGACGATCCCACCGTGGAGGCGAGGCTCCGCAGCGCACACGGCGAGCACCTGGGTGGCGTAGTCGGCGATGTCAGTCGCGACGTGCAGCGTGCCGCCCGGCTCGAGCTTGTCGGTGAGCGCAGCGACGACACCGGGCCGCACGAGTCGACGATGCCGCTGGCGGACCTTCGGCCACGGATCGGGGAAGAGGATGCGGATCCCGGCAAGGCTCCCGGCTGGGATCCGGTCGACGAAGATCAACGCGTCACCGTCGACCACGCGGACGTTCGAGAGTCCGTCGCGTTCGATCGCCTCCAGCAGTCGGCCGATCCCCGGTGTGTGGACCTCGACCGCGAGCACGTCCTCGTCCGCCCGGGCACGCGCGAGGTCGATCGTCGCCTCACCACCGCCGAAGCCGATGTCGAGCACGACGGGCGCTCGCCGCCCGAACACCGCAGCGAGGTCGAGCACGGGTCCGAGCTCGGCGACAGACCAGTCGGCGACCATGCGCTCGTACGCCGCAGCTCGCGTCGCGGACATCCGCCGCCGGCGCGGTTTGAACGTCCGGGTCGGCGGGTGGTCCGGTGTTGCCGGATCCACCGGTCGTTCCGCCGTCGCCAAGATCTCAGTCGCGGCGGCTGGCGACGAACACCGGGATCTGTCGCTCCGTCTTGCGCTGGTAGTCGGCGTAGGGCGGGAAGGCAGCTACCGCCCGTTCCCACCAGGTGGCTCGCTCGTCGCCAGTGACTTCGCGCACCCGGGCGGCGAAGGGTTCAGGCCCGTCCTGGATCGTGACGGCGTCCGGATCCGCCTTGAGGTTGTGGTACCACACCGGATGCTTGGGCGCGCCGCCCATCGACGCGACGAGCGCGTACTCACCGTCGTGCTCCACGCGCATCAGCGGCGTCTTGCGGACCTTGCCGCTCTTGTTGCCGCGGGTGGTCACGATGATCACCGGGAGCCCGGTGTCGCGCAGCGTGTTGCCGCGCTGCCCACCCGAGCTCTCGTACGCTTCAACCTGCTCGCGCACCCAATCGGCGGGGCTCGGCGCGTAGTCACCTTCGTCGCTCATGCTCCGACCCTACGGCTCGATCGGGTCGGCGGCACCCTGCGTTGGCAGCCGCGCTCGACCGCGCCACGGCGACCGCTTCACGCGACCCCGCAGATGTCCAGTGCGAGGACCGCCAACGCGCGCGCCGCGGTGACGGTCTCTGCGAGCGACACCGACTCGTCCGGGCCGTGCGCCCGCGCGGCGTCGCCCGGTCCGTACTGCAGGGTCGGGATACCGCCGATCCCGACGAGCAGCCGGAGATCGCTGCCGTAGGGCGCCGCCCAGACGTCTGGCCGTCCAGCCCCTGACGCTTCGGCATGAGCGGATGAGACGAGCTCGAGGAGATCGGAGTCCTCCGGCAGTCGACCGGATGCGAACTGCCCGCCCCACCACTCGACGTCGACGGGATGGGCGCGGAGCCAGTCGTCCGCGTCGCACGCCTCGGCGACCGCCTGCTCGAGCTCCTGGCGGGCGTGCTCCATCGGCTCGCCGAGTGCGACGCCGAGCCGTCCCTCCGCGACCAGCAGATCGGGAACCGACGACGGCCAGTCACCACAGCGCACCGTGCCGATCGACAACGGGTAGGCGATCTCCCACCGCGACGCCAACGGGTCGACCTCACGGTTGCGGCGATCCTCCAGCGCGCTCAGCGCCCGCCACACCGGCCAGAGCTTCTCGAGCGCGCTCACACCATCGGTTCGACGGGACGCATGGGTGGCTTGGCCGTGGACGTGCAGCCGGAACGTGAGCGCGCCGCCGTTCGCCGGAACGAGATCGAGGCCCGTCGGCTCCGGGATCACGCACGCGTCGGCGCGCCATCCCCGGCGGAGCGTCGAGAACGTGCCGAGGCCGCCGTCCTCCTCCCCTTGCACGGAGGCCAGCAGCAGGTCACCGCGGAGCGGAACGCCCACCTCGCGGAGCGAGCGCATCGCCCATCTCGCCGCGACGAGACCCGCCTTCATGTCGCACGAGCCGCGGCCGTAGAGGTGCCCGCTGTCGACCGTCCCCGAGTACGGGTCGACGGTGGACCACGCCGCCGGGTCGCCCGGTGGCACGACGTCGATGTGGCCGTTCAGCATGAGCGATCTGCCACCGCCCCGTCCGGGCAGGCGGGCGACGAGGCCCCACGCCTCGTCTCGCGGCACTTCGACACCGGGGAAGTCGACGTCCGCCTGGATCGCGTCGAGATCGATCTGCCAGTGGTCGATGTCGAAGCCGTCCGCCGTGAGCTGGCGGGCCATCACCGCCTGGCCCTCGTTCTCCACGGCGGTGCCCGTCACGGTCGGGATCCGGACGAGGTCGACGAGTGCGGCGAGCATCTCCGGAACGTGGTCGTCGACGTGCTGCAGGACTCGTGACCGCCAGTCGGTGCTCATCTGACGGAGCGTTGCACACCCCACCAACCCGGCAGCCCGCAGCCCGGCAGCCCGCAGCCCGGCAGCCCGGCCGCCCGCGCTCCCCGGGTTCTGTGCTCGCCAACGACTCCCGACCGGTTCTCCGCTCCCATCCGGACATCCAACGACCTCGCCCGATCACAGACCGGGGCTGGTGACGCGCATGAGCAGAGAAACGGCGTGGCCGGGATCTCGTCGTCCGATGACGACGTCGCACCAGCACACTCGGCCCACCAGTGGTTCGCGCAACCACGAAGCTCATTCACCCCAGGTGCCTGCGGGCTGGGCCGGGCGGGCGGGCGGCGGGGCGGGGCGGGGGTCAGGCCGGGGGGTCGGTGGGGGGCGTGAGGGCTTCGGCGAGGAGCGCTTGCTCCGTCTCGCCGAGGGGGAGCTCACCGACGGCGGCCAGCCCGGCGGGGCTCATCTTGCGGGCGGTCTTGCGGAGCACGTCGAGCAGGTGGGCATGGTCGAAGCGCGGTGTCATCGAGGCGAGCTGCGTCTCGATGAAGACCAGGCAGGCAGCATCCTCGACCACCTGGGCTTCGGCGTCGACCGCGAGCTGATCCCGCCGGACGAGCGCCTGGACGCGTGCGATCGAACTGGCGTCGTATCCGGCGTCGCGCAGCAGCGCCTCCACGTCGCGGGCGTGGCGCGCCTTCTGATCCTTGCGCCAGCGCAGGTACCCGGCCTTCCCCTCGGGATACGTGGTCCGTGGCACCTCCCATCGCCGCAGGTGGTGAGCCCGAGCCGCGAGCAGCAGCGTCTCGTCCGCGTCGGCGACGAGACGGTCGACCCACGCCGCGGCCAACCGGCCGTGGGCGAGGGCGAGCGGCAGCTCCTCCCCGCGGACGACGACCGTCGTGGGATCGGCGGCGTTGGCGGCGTCGATCGCCGCCGCAGCAGCCCCGTAGCGCTCGCTCGGACTGCGCACTCAGACCGCGCACTCACACTGCGCACTCACACCGCGCACTCCGACTCGCCGATCACGGCGACGAACGGCGCGGTCTCGTCGTAGTCGGCATAGAAATCGGGGCGCTCCTCCGGCGTCGGGAACACGTCGAGCTCACGCAGCTGGTCAGCCACGCCCGACGCGCCGCCGACACGATCCATCCAGCCCCGGAACGTCTCGCCGGCCTCGCGCTCCTGTGCGAAGCGGCGCACGACGCGCACCGCCGCTTCCGGCGCGGCCTTCGCCGGGAGCCGCAACGCCTTCTCGCCGAAGTACGCCTGCTCCTGACCGATGTAGCCGCCGAGCAGCATCTGGTACCCCGGAGCCGCCTTGCCGTGTGCCCGTCGTTCGGCACCGAAGAAGCCGATGTCGGCGGCATGGTGCTGTCCACAGCTGTTCGTGCAACCCGAGATGTTGATCCGCACGCCGCCGACCTCGGCGAGACCCTCTTCCTCGAGTCGCTCGCCGATCGCCTTCGCGAGCCCGCGTGACTGCGTCACGGCGATGTTGCACGTGTCGGCGCCGGGGCAGGCGACCACGTCACGGGCGAGCTCGGCACCCGGGCGGGCCATGCCGATCGTCTCCAGCCGCGAGTAGAGCACCGGCAGCTGCGCCTCGGTCAGCCCACGGAACACGACGTTCTGTCGGTTGCTCAGCCGCACGTCGGCGCCGAGCTCGCGCTGGATCGATGCGAGCGACCGGAACTGAGCGGCTGTGACGTCGCCGAGCGCGGCGTACGCCACCGCCGACACCGACCCGTTCGCCGTGCCCCGGATCACGCTCGACGCCACCCAGCGCCGATACGGGTTCGAGGGCAGCAAGCTCACCTGCACACCCTGCCCGACAGCCGACACCTCGCCCGAGGATGCACGGCCGGCAGGAGCGTCACCCGCCTTCAGCACCTCCTCCGGGATGCCGCCCGGCCACGAGGACGACGCAGGCAGCGTGTGGCGCACCTTGAGCACGCGGCGGCGGACCTCGTCGATGCCGAGCGTGTCGACGACCCACTTCAGCCGGGCGCGCAGCTTGTTGTCGCGGTTGCCGGTCTGGTCGAACACTCGCAACACGGCCTCGATCGTCGGCAGGAGGTCCTCCCGGGCGGTGAAGTCCTCGAGTGCGAGCGCCGGGTGGGGGTTCGCGCCGAGGCCTCCGGCGATGAAGATCCGGAAGCCGGTCTCGGGGCTGCCGTCCTCAGCGATGCGCGTGGTCGCGATCACCCCGACGTCGTTGAACATCGCCTGGCCGCAGTCGGTCGCGCAGCCCGAGAAGTTGATCTTGAACTTGCGCGGCAGCCGTTGCCCGAGCGGGCTGCGCACGAAGTGCCGGTACGCCGCCTCGGCCCACGCCGTGACATCGAGGTGCTCGTGGGGGCAGGCGCCGGCGAGGTGGCAGGCCATCACGTTGCGGACCGTGTCGCCGCACGCCTCGCGGGTGGTCAGGCCGACCGACCCCAGATGGCGCATCACCTCGGGTACCCGGGTGAGCTCGACGTAGTGCATCTGCACGTTCTGGCGGGTCGTGATGTGTCCCCACCCGCGCGAGTAGGTCTCCACGAGGTGGGCCATCATGTCGAACTGCTCGGGCGTGATCGAACCGGCCGGGAGCTTGACCCGGACCATCTGGTTCGTGCCGCCCTGGCGCTGGCCGTAGATGCCGTTGTTGAGTCGCATCACGCGGAACACGTCCTCGGAGATCGCACCGCTCAAGTAGTCGGCGACGGCCCGCTCGAAGCGCTCCACATCCCGCTGCTGCTCGGCGTCGAGGTCTCGCGGTGTGGGGATGACGGGGGTGACGCCCACGGGCAGCCTCCATGGCTCGAAATGCGACCTGAATGGTCAAGAATAGTGCGAACCGGGTCCGAAATGCCACCAGATTCGTCAACAATTCCCGGATGCCCGGCAGCGGGCCCGATGCGTCACCTGCCGGCGTCCTCGCCGACCTCCCGCAATGCGTCGTGGAGCGCGCCCCGCAGGCGCCGCGCGTGGTCCGGCCCGAGGTGGAGCACGAGTCCTTCGCCTGCCCGGCCCACCTCCTCGACGGTGAGCACGACGCGAGGTTCGGCATCGTCGTAGTCGTCGCTCACGGCGATCGCCCACGAGAGCGCGGCAGCGTCGTCGGCGCCGGGCGGGAGATCTGCTGGGTCGAAGGGCTGATCGTCGATGGAGCGGCGCACGCCTTCAGCGTGGCACGGACGCGTCCTCGCTGTCCCCCGCGCCGTGCGGCGGCGGCCGGTTGGCACCGTGGTCCCGATGGGGCTCCATCTGGGCGACACCCCACAGCGTGATCAGCGCGATCAACGTCACTGCGACCGCGGCGAGCGGCGCGCCGAGACCGCACGCTGCGCCGATGACGGCGACGAGCATCACCGTGGCCGCCGAGGTGAGCCCGGAGGGCCCCTCGCGCCGATCGGCCTTCCAGATCATGCCGGCGCCGACGAAGCCGATCCCGGTGAGCACACCGTGCAGCGTGCGCGTCCGATCGCCGGTCCCGTCGACCACGAGCGCGAGCTCACCGAGGCCTACGGCGAACGCCGAGGCGGCGCAGATGATGACGTGAGTCCGAATGCCGGCGCTCTTGCCGGCACGGTCGCGCTCCCAGCCGATGACGGCACCGAGGAGGCTCGCGAGGCACACCTCGAGCACGAGCACCGCCTGGTCCTCCAACGCGAACGTGGACATCCGAGACAAGCCAACTCCCTCTCGCGCGTCCCACCGGCCGATGTGGTTCCCGTCGCCACCGTACTGTCAAACGTCTGCCACCTGCTTGTGAAGCCACGCACGAGCCGTTGGTAGCGTGACGGCGTGGGACTGCGCCCAGGGAACCGCCGGCATCGCGTGGTCGTGATCGGCGCCGGGTTCGCCGGACTCGCCGTCGCTCGTGGGTTGCGTCACGCTCCCGTCGACGTGATCCTCGTGGAGGCGAACAACTTCCACACCTTCCAGCCGCTGCTCTACCAAGTGGCGACCGCCGGCCTCGACGCCGACAACGTCGCCTACGCCGTGCGCGGCATCTTCCGCCGGCAACGCAACGTCGAGGTGCGCATGGCGCGGGTCGAGTCCGTCGACGTCGACCGTCGCACGGTGCAACTCGAACCGGGCGGCTCCATCGACTACGACACGCTCGTCGTCGCGGCCGGCGCCGAGTCGACCAGCTTCGGCGTCGAGGGCGTCGACGAGCATGCGTTCCCGCTCAAGGCGCTGGACGACGCGCTCGCGCTACGGGCGCACGTGCTCGATCGGTTCGAGGCGGCCCACGCCGATCCCTCGCTCGTCGATGACGGGGCACTGAACGTCGTCGTGAGCGGCGGCGGACCCACCGGCGTCGAGATGGCCGGTGGACTGATGGAGCTGTTCACGAAGGTGCTGCAGCGCGACTTCCCGACGTTGCCGGTCCGGACTGCACGCGTCGTGCTCGTCGAGCTCGCTGACCGCCTGCTGCCACCGTTCAGCGAGGAGTCGTCCGAGCGGGCGCGTGCAACGCTCTCGCGTCGGGGCGTCGAGGTCCGCACCGGCGTGGGCGTCGCCCGCGTCGAGCCGACGCGCGTCCACCTCACGGACGGCACGGTCCTGCCCGCGCACACGGTCGTCTGGGCCGCCGGTGTCACGGCGAGCCCGCTCGCGCGCACGCTCGGCACGCCGCTCGGTCGGGGCGGCCGGCTCGAGGTGGGCGACGACCTCACGGTGCCCGGGCACCCCGAGATCTTCGCGACGGGCGACGTCGCGGCGGCGACATCCGGTGGCGATCGACCGCTCCCCCAGGTCGCCCAACCGGCGATCCAGGGGGGCCGGCACGTGGCGCGCCAGATCGAGCGTCGCCTCGCCGGTCAGCCGACCGAGCCGTTCCGCTACCACGACAAGGGCTCGATGGCGACGATCGGCCGGCACGACGCCGTCGCCGACTTCCCGAACGGACTGCACCTGTCGGGCTTCGTCGGCTGGGTGGCCTGGCTCGGGCTCCACCTCGTCTACCTCATGGGCTTCCGCAACCGGGCGAACGTGTTCATCAACTGGGCGTGGAACTACCTCACGTACGACCGTGGCAGCCGGTTGCTCGCAGAGTCCGAGCGCCGCGGTCTCCGGCATGCCCGCAGTGGTTGACACCCAGCAGCTGCCCACGACGACGCATCGAGTTCCGCTGCTCGCATCGTCGATGGCGTTCGGCGCCGGACTCGTCTGGAGCCTCGGCGCGCTCATGGCACGGCTGGCCGGCGAGACAGACGCGTGGCAGTACCTGATCTGGCGGTCGATCGGCGTCGTCGTCGTGATGGAGTTCCTCGCACGGGCCCGCCGTCGCCCGCCGCTCCTGCCGATCGCGTACGGCTCGGGTCGGCTGATGTTGCTCGCCTGCGGCGCGCTCCTGCTGGCGTCGGTCGCGTTCGTCTACGCGTTGAAGAACACCACGGCCGCGAACGCGGCGTTCCTGGCGTCGATCACCCCGCTGATCGCGGTCGTGCTCGCGCGTGTCTTCATCGGCGAACGGCTGACACGAGTGACGATCGGCGGCATCGCGCTGGCACTCGTCGGTCTGCTCGTGATGGTCACGGCCGACCTCGGCGCTGGGAACATGGCCGGCAACATCGCCGCGCTCTTCTCGTCGCTCGGATTCGCGGCGTACACCGTCTGCATCCGGTCGGGACCGGAACGTGACTGGTCACCGGTGCTGCCCGGCTACGCATCGATGATGATCGTGCTGTGCGCGGTCGTGACGATTCTCAACGGCAAACCGCTCGTGCCCCCGGTGGCGGACACGATCTACGCACTCATCCACGGCGGCCTGCTGATCGTGGTCGGCACGATCCTGTTCAACGTCGCATCGCGCACCGTGCCCGCGGTCGCGATGACGATCTTCGCCCAGAGCGAGACGGTGTTCGTGCCGATCTGGATCTTCCTCTGGTTCTCGGAACGACCGAAGCCGGCGACCTTGGTCGGCGGGGCGATCATCCTTGCCGCGGTGCTCGGCAAGGCGATGCTCGATGCCCGCCCGGGTCCGCTCGACCACCCACAGGTCCCTGAGCCCGGGCCGGGCTCGATCGCCTGACGGTGAGGATCATCGGCGCAGCGGGCCGACGATGATGAGCGACATGGTCTTCGTCGCGCTGCCCGGGGGAACGTTCACGATGGGTGAATCCGGGCAGTGGGCCTACCCGGACGACGGCGAGGAGCCGCACGAGGAGACGGTCGCCGCGTTCGCGATCGCGTCGACCGCCGTCACGCGAGACGAGTTCGCCGAGTTCGTCGAGGCGACCGGTTTCGTGACCGACGCCGAACGATTCGGCTGGTCGTTCGTCTTCGCCGGCCTGCTCCCCGATGACGCGCCGGACACGAGAGCCGTCGGCGTCGCGCCATGGTGGCGGCAGGTCCACGGAGCGTCCTGGCGCGATCCGGAGGGTCCGCACGGACCGCACGGACCGCACGACCCGGGCGCGCACGCTACGCACGCCGCGCACGCCGCGCACGACCAGCGAGGTGACCATCCTGCCGTCCACGTCAGCTGGAACGATGCCGCCGCCTATGCGGCCTGGTCCGGTGGCCGTCTCCCCACCGAGGCGGAATGGGAGTACGCCGCGCGGGCGGGTACGTCGACGACGTTCCCGTGGGGCGACGAGCTCGAGCCCGGCGGCGAGCACCGCATGAACGTGTTCCAGGGCGAGTTCCCGGACCACGACACCGCTGCCGACGGCTGGGCCGGCACGTGCCCCGTCACCGCGTTCCCGGCGAACGGGTTCGGGCTGCACAACATGCTCGGCAACGTCTGGGAGTGGACCGCTGATCGCTTCGCGATCCCGGGACGCCGCGTCCTGAAGGGCGGCTCGTACCTCTGCCACGCCTCCTACTGCCACCGCTACCGGCCGGCTGCCCGGATCATGTCGACCGCGGACAGCAGCGCCGGCAACGTCGGGTTCCGCTGCGCCGCCGCCTGAAGGCGGGCGAACAATCTGTTGTCAGTCAGACTGTCAACTGTTACGTTGAGCATGTGCGCACGGCCACCGGCCCCGAGAACGTGGACGGCCGCCGGGTCCGGCGTGACCGCAACCGTGACGCCGTCGTCGATGCCTTGCTCACGCTCTACCGCGCGGGCAACCTCGAGCCGAGCTCGGCCGAGATCGCCGAGCGCGCCGGCCTGTCACCGCGCTCGTTGTTCCGCTACTTCGACGACGTCGACGATCTCTGCGAAGCGGCCATCGCCCGCCAGGAGGAACGCATCCGCCCGCTGGCGGTGATCGGTGCCGCTCCCAGCGATCCGTTCGAGACGCGCATCAGCGCCCTCGTCGCGCAGCGGATCGCGATGTTCGACGCGATGGGTCAGGTCGGCGCGGTCGCCCGGCTCAAGGCGCCGTTCCTGCCGATCATCGCCGCCGAGCTCACGCAGATGCGCGGGTTCTTCCGCAACCAGTTGAAGCAGCTGTTCGCGAACGAGCTGGCCACGCTCCCCACGGCCCGCGCCGCGGCAGTGCTCGCCGCGCTCGACGTCCTCACGTCGTTCGAGTCGTACCAGCTGCTCCGAACCGACCAGTCGCTGAGCCAAGCCGAGTGCTCGTCGATCCTCGTCGACACCCTGGCGGCGCTCCTCGCCGCCCCGTCAGTGACCGACCGGGAGGTCGACCGATGAAGACCCTGCGCACACCGGACGAGCGGTTCGCCGACCTGCCGGACTTCCTGTTCGAGCCGCACTACGTCGAGGTCGACGCCGGTGACGTCGACGCCGGTGACGGCGGACATGACGGCGCACGCCTCAGGATCCACTACCTCGACGAGGGACCGGCCGACGCCCCGCCCGTGCTGCTGCTCCACGGCGAGCCGTCGTGGTCCTACCTCTACCGGCACATGATCCCGGTCCTGACTGCCGCCGGCCACCGGTGCGTGGTGCCCGATCTCGTCGGGTTCGGGCGATCGGACAAGCCGACGGAACGGTCGGACTACACCTATGCCCGGCACGTCGAGTGGATGCGCCGGGCGCTGTTCGACGCGCTCGACCTGCGTGGCATCACGTTCTTCGGACAGGACTGGGGCGGCCTCGTCGGCCTCCGGCTCGTCGCCGAACAGCCCGACCGGTTCAGCCGCGTCGTGATCGGCAACTCCGGGTTGCCGACCGGTGACGGTCGCGCGACCGACGCCTTCCTCGCGTGGCAGAAGTTCTCCCAGGAGTCGCCCGTGTTCCCGGTCGGGCGGATCGTCAGCGGCGGCACCGCGACCGCGCTCGCACCCGAGGTGATCGCCGCCTACGACGCACCGTTCCCCGACGACTCGTACCTGGCCGGCGCCCGGCAGTTCCCGGCACTCGTGCCGACCAGCCCCGACGACCCGGCCGCGGCGGACAACCGTGCCGCCTGGGAGGTGCTGCGGCGCTTCGACCGGCCGTTCCTCTGCGCGTTCAGCGACGGCGACGCGATCACACGGGGCGGCGAGGCAGTGTTCCTCCGCGAGGTGCCCGGCACTGCCGGCCAGCCGCACACGACGATCGCCGGCGGGGGCCACTTCCTGCAGGAGGACCGTGGGCCCGAGCTCGCCCGGGTCATCGTCGACTTCATCGCGGCGACGCCCACGTGATCGGGTCGATCCGGCACCACGTCCGCATCGACCGGCCGGCGGCCGACGTCTGGGCGCTCGCGGGCGACCCCACGCGACTGCACGAGTGGTTCCCCGGCATCGTCGCCTGCCAGGTCGCCGGGAACCAGCGCGTGATCACCACCGGCGCCGGCCTGCCGATGCCCGAGGAGATCCTCGTCAAGGACGACACGCAACGCCGCTTCCAGTACCGGCTCACGGCGCCGATGTTCAAGCACCACCGCGGCACGATCGACGTGCTCGACCTCGGTGACGAGACGTGCGTCGTCGTGTACTCGACCGAGGCGGACCCGCGCACGATGGCGCTCGTCATCGGCGGTGGCACCGCCGGCGCGCTCGACGAGCTGAAGCGGCAGATGGAGGAACGGAACTGATGGGACGCAAGATCCTCTTCGTCACGACCGATCAGCAGCGTTACGACACGCTCGGGTGCAACGGTGGCACGTTGTCGCGCACACCGGTGATCGACGCGCTCGCGGCGAGCGGGGTCCGCTACGAACGGGCGGTTCCGCAGTCAGTCGTGTGCATGCCGTCGCGTTCGACGATGATCACCGGCCAGCACCCGAGCACGCACGGTGTGTGGATGAACGGCGTCCCGCTCCCGGCCGACGCGCCGTCGGTCGCGACCGTGCTCAACGACGCCGGCTACCGCACTGCGATCATCGGCAAGCCGCACTTCGAGCCCTTCCTCGACCCGTTCGGTCGCTTCGCCGAGAACGGCTTCGCCCGCCACGGCACGTTCGGCCCGCACCGCGGGTTCGAGCACTTCGAGTCCGCTACGCACGGCGCAGCCGGCCCGTTGCACTACGCGCGCTGGCTCGCCGCAGAGCATCCCGAGGCAGTCGGGATGTTCTACCCGGTGCTCGACGGCGCGCTCGAGGTGAACGCGTTGGGCGGTGGCGAGACCGGTGCGCCGCAGGTGTGGGACAACGCGATCGACCGGGCGTGGTACCACACGGATTGGGTGGCGGATCGGACGATCTCGTGGCTCGCCTCGCTCGACGCCGCCGACGACTGGTTCTGCTGGATGAGCTTCCCCGATCCGCACCACCCGTGGGATCCGCCTGCGTCGGAGGTCGGGCGCGTCGACTGGCGCGAGGTACCACTGCCGGACGGCTACATCGCCGATGCCGGGCAGCGCGAAGCGGTCCTCGACGACAAGCCTCGCCACTGGCGCGCGTGGTACGACGGTCGGCTCGTCTCGAACTACGAGGCGCCCCTCGAGTGGGTGCCGGCGACGCTCACTGCGGATCAGGTGCGCGAGGTCAACGCTCGGAACGCGGTCGAAGTCGAGCTGATCGACGAAGCGCTCGGACGCGTGCTCGACGCGATCGCGGCACGCGGCTGGGCCGACGACGTCGACGTCGTCTTCACGACCGATCACGGTGAGCTGCAGGGCGACTTCGGGTTGCTGTTCAAGGGCCCGTACCACGTCGACGGGCTCATGCGACTCCCTCTCGTGTGGCGACCGGCGCCGTCGTCCGGCGCGACGCCTGCGTCCGTCACGGGGCCGGTCGGACTCGTCGACCTCGCGCCGACGTTCTGCACGATCGCCGGGCTGCCCGTGCCCGAGTGGATGGAGGGGGCGTCGCTGCCCACGGACGACGCCGACGCAACGGCGCGCGGCTTCGAGCGCGCGCTGACCGAGTGGGACAGCGAGCTGTTCGGGATCGGCGTGCACATGCGGACGATCACGCGCGACGGGTGGGTCTGCACGGCGTACGGACCGGGCTCCGCGCACGACGGAACGGAGGGCGAGCTGTACGACCTCGCCGACGACCCGTTGCAGCGCGTCAACCGCTGGGACGATCCCGCCTGCGCGCCGATGCGGAGCGATCTCCTCGCCGATCTCCGGGACCACCAACCGCCGATGCGATCGCCGATGCGGCGGGTCGAGGCGCCGGTCTGATCAGGGCTCGACCGTCGCCCCTGTCGCCGCTGTCGCCGCTGTCGTCGGCGTCGACGCGCCCGCGTGCACGGACTGGTCGAGCTCGGCGAGGACACCGCCGAGCGACTCGATGCTCGCCTGCGTGATCGGGTCGACGACGAGCTGCAGGTGCGAGGCGCCCGCGGCGGCGAAGCCCCGCAACTGCTCTGCGATCTCCGAGTCGGTGCCCTCGATCGGTCGCACGCCGTGGGCCTGCTCGTCGCCCATGAGCCTGCCGTGGCCACCCGCGAGCCGGACGTGGACGGCTGCCGAGGCGGCAACGGCACCTGGCGTGCGGCCCGCAGCGGCACACGCCTCGTCGACGCGCTCCTTCACCGCGGCGAAGCCCTCTGCGGTGTTCCCGTACTGACTCCACCACACGTTCCACGCGTCCACGTGCGGCAGCCCGATGGCGAGCATCCGCGGGCCGACCGACCCGAGCAGCAGCGGGGGTCCCCCCGGTCGCGCAGGCGGCGGATCGATCACGCAGTCCTCGAGCCGGTAGAACTCGCCGGTGTGATCGATGCGACCGTCGCGCAGCAGCGTCCGGACGATCGTGAACGCCTCTACGAAGCGGGCCACCCGACGGTCGAACGGGAACCCGAAGGCGCGGTACTCGCGCTCGTTCCACCCTGCACCCAGTCCGAGGACCAGCCGACCACCCGAGATCGCGTCGACGGTCGCCGCCTGCTTCGCGAGCATCGCCGGCTCGTGGAACCCGACCGACGCCACGAGCGGCCCGAGCTCGATCCGCTCCGTGACGGTCGCGAGCGCGGCGAGCGACGTCCACACCTCCCACGGACCGCGCACGACGCCGCCCGGGAGGTCGTACAGCAGGTGGTCACCGAGCCAGATCGAATCGAAGCCGACGGCTTCCGCAGCGCGGGCCATCGCGATCAGCTCGGGCCACGGCACCAACCGCTCGACCTCCGGCAGCTGCACCCCGATCCGACACGCACGCGCCATCCCGGCAGCGTACGTTCCGACCCGCGGCGTCCGGAGCGGTTCGCCAGTTCGGGTTCAATGGTCCGATGCGATCCGAGCCGACCGAGAGCTTGTCCGTCATCGTCATGGAGGCCCTCGACAACGCGTGGGCGCCGTTGGTCGCGCGCATCGCCGGCACGAGCGACGCGGAGTACGAGTGGGAGCCCGTTCCCGACTGCTGGACCGTGCGCTACGTGGACGGGAGCTGGGTCGCCGACTGGCAGGACCCGGACCCGGAGCCCGCTCCGATCACGACGATCGCGTGGCGGTGCTGGCACATCGCCGTCGACTGCCTCGACAGCTACTCGTCCCGCCTCTTCGGAAAGACGGGCACAGGACTCTCCGGCACCGAGTGGGTCGCCGACTGGCAACAAGCCGAACCACTGATGGCCGATGCGTGGTCGGTGTTCCGTTCGGGCGTCGCCGCGTGGAGCGACGCCGAGCTCTTCCGCGCGCTCGGTCCGAACTGGGGTCCGTTCGCCCAGTACTCGAACCTCGACCTCGCGCTGCACGCCGCACGGGAGATCATCGCCCACGGCGCGGAGATCGCACTGCTGCGCGACCTGTGCGGCGCGCAGACCTGACGATTCGGCCTGCGGGGCGCGGTTGGTCGCCGAAAGCGGACAGATCCTGTCCGCAGGCTGGGCCACACTGGACGACATGCCCACAGGACTCACCGCCGACGTCGGTTGGCAGATCGGCGTCTCGCGCACGCTGGACGTCCCGATCTCAGAAGCCTGGAACACGGTCTGCAGCCCTGCCGGCGTCGCGATCTGGCTCGGTCGTGGCGCGGTGCTGCCCAGCCGGCCCGGCGAGCCCGTCACCACCGCGGACGGTGGGCTCGGCGAGCTCCGCAGCCTCAGGCCGTTCGACCGCGTGCGGCTCCGCTGGCACGAAGCCGGCTGGGATCATCCGACGACGATCCAGGTCGCCGTCTCCGGCAGCACGGCGAAGACCGTCCTCCGGTTCCACCAGGAGCACCTCGTCGACGAAGTGGAGCGAGAGCGGCAGCGGGACCACTGGCGAGGCGTGCTCGATCGGATGGAGCCGTTGCTGACCGAGCGCGGCTGACCTCTGCTCGGTAGGAGGCGTAGCCCGTCAACGCGGCGACCGGGTCTCGCGGCTCCTGAACTGCAATCCGCCGATTGCGATGAGCAAGGCGGCACCCAGGCCGTGGACCGGAACCGGCAACCACGCTGCACAGCTCTGATACACGAACGCTGACATGACGACCCCCTCGACCTGACCACACGGTGCGGTACGGGACGCATCGTGCGATCCGCTCCTGAGATCGTGCTGAGCTGCATCGACCGGGCGGCTCGGGGACGGCTCAGCGTGCGCTCAGGCGACCACACGGTCGATCACCGACGCACTCCGACCCATTCCGACGCACTCGAAACGCACGGACGAATCGGGATCGAGCGCGTCGCCGACAAATAGGTTAGTATTTGCGTCACGAAACCGGGTCCATGTGGAGGGTCGACGATGAGCAGCGAACACCCGGATCCGAGCCGGACGTCGTCGATCGCCGACGCGATCGACGAGTGGGTCGAGGGCAACTGGGATCTCGAGATCACGCTGCGCGAGTGGTGGCGCCGGCTCGCGGATGCGGGCTACTCGCAGCCGACGTGGCCCGTCGGCCTCGGCGGCCTCGGCGTCGACAACCGGACGGCACGAACGATGAGCGACGCGCTCGCGGTCCACGGGGTCATCGCCGCCCCGACCGGCATGGGTCCGCACATGGGTGGGCCGACCGTGTTGGAACACGGTGACGATGCACAGCGCGCCCAGATCAGGGCGGTGGCCGACGGCCGCGAAGCATGGTGCCAGCTGTTCAGCGAGCCCGAGGCCGGATCCGACCTGGCGGGCGTGAAAGCGATCGCAGTGCGCGATGGCGACGACTACGTCGTCACCGGCCAGAAGGTGTGGAACTCCTCGGCCGACCTCGCCGACCGCGGCATGCTGCTCGCCCGTACCGATCCCAGCGCCCCCAAGCACGCTGGGTTGTCGTTCTTCCTGATCGACATGCGCCAGCCCGGCATCGAGGCCCGTCCGCTGCGCACCATGAACGGCAGCGCGCAGTTCTGCGAGGTGTTCCTCGACGGTGCCAGGGCCAAGGCGACCGACGTGATCGGTGGGCTCGGCAACGGCTGGAAGGTGGCGAGCACCATGCTCGGCCACGAACGACGGATGGCCGCCTCCGGCTCGTCTCGCTCGCTGTTCACGGTGAACGCGGGGCAACTCGGTGGCAACCTCGATCGCACCGTGGCCGATGTCGTTGCTGAGGCCCGCGAGCGGGCAGCGCACAAGCCGGTGGCGATGATCAACAGCGCCAAGATGCTGATCGCGCTCGCCCAGCAGTTCGGTGTCAACACCGACCCGACCTTCAGGGACGAGCTCGCTCGGTACTACATCCGCGGCGAGGTGTACCGGTTGACCAACCTGCGCGCCAGGGCGAGTCGCACACCCGGGCCCGAAGCGTCGATCGCGAAGATCGGGCTGTCCGGCATGGCCCGAGCGTCGCGCGACCTCGGCCTGCGGATCGTCGGCGCCGGCGGGATGCTCGTCGGCGCCGAGGCGGCGAGCGAGGGCCGGGTGCAGTACGCGGCACTGTCCACTCCCGGCGTCTCGCTGGGCGGCGGCACCGACGAGATCCAGCACAACGTGATCGGCGAACGGGCGCTCGGACTCCCCCGGGAACCGTTCCCTGCAAGCGGCGCACCGACCGAGCGCACGACGCCCTGATCCGCGGTCGGGCTCCAGACGGCGTCGCAACGAGCGCGCCGGGGACTTTGCAAATGCCATTGTCAAATAGCCCCCAGCGGAGTAGCGTTGCCGTGCAGACCGCGTACGGCACGTACGACACGACAGTTCGGGGATGACATGGACAGCAAGATCTGGGCGAACTCCGGGGACTCGCACTTCCTCGAGCCCGACGATCTCTGGCAGAGCAGACTGCCTGCCGACCTCGCCGCCCTGATGCCGCGCAGCGTGCGCGACGACGATGGCGAGTGGGAGACGGTGCACGTCGACGGTCAGAGCTTCCGGCGTCGCTTGCCGGGCGCCGCCCAGGCCGAGTTCTTCGAGGCCTCCAGCCGCGCTCCCGGGGCACGTGACACCACCAAGCGTCTGATCGATCTCGATGCTGAGGGCATCTGGGGAGAAGTGATCTTCCCGTCGCTCGGCATGTGGAACGCGTCGTTCCGCACCCAGGAAGCGGTCCGCGCCGCGATCCGGGTGAGCAACGACTGGGCGCTCGACACCATCATCAAGGCGTCGAAGCGCTTCGTCCCGACTGCGCAGGTGTCGATGCTCTCGATCGACGACGCCGTCGAGGAGTTGGAGCGCACGGCCGAGATGGGCTTCCGCGCCGTCTTCCTGCCGACCACGCCGCCGGCGACCACCAAGGACTACAACCGCGACGAGTGGGAGCCGTTCTGGGCTGCGGCCGAGGCCGCGCGGATGGTCATCGCGTTCCACATCGGCACCGATCCTGTCGACTTCGCGGCAGGCGAGAACCTGGGCATCACCTACCGCGGCCCTGGCGGCGCGGTCTTGAACTACACCGAGACCACCTTCTCGGGCCAGCGTGCGGCGATGAAGATGGTCGCTTCCGGCGCGCTCGACCGCCACCCCGATCTGAAGGTGCTCGTCTCGGAAGGCGGCGCCACGTGGGTGCCGTTCCTCGGGGATCGCATGACGGAGGGCTATCGCCAGCATCACATGATGGTGCGCCCGAAGCTGTCACGCACTCCGAAGGAGATCCTGTACTCGCAGGTGTACGCCTCGTTCCAGCACGACGAATCGGCGATCGCCGCGTGCACCGCGATGGGCTACCAGAACGTGATGTGGGGCAGCGACTACCCGCACATGGAAGGCACGTTCGGACACTCGCAGGAGACGCTGCACCAGTTGTTCGACGGCGTCGACGAAGCGACCACGTACCGCATCACTCGTGGCGCGTTCCTCGAGCTGTTCCCCGAGGTCGGCGAACCCGCCGCGCTCGTTGCGGCCTGAGTCCAACGGCGACGATCGCAACGGGTCCCTGCGTGGACGCGACCACCGACGCCCCGGCCGGCCAGAGCGTCAAGCGAGGCGTCGGGCGGCCACGACTCCACTCGGCGGAGACCGAGCGGGAGATGATCTTCGACGCGGCCTACGCGGCCATCCGTGACCACGGCGACGCGTCGCTCTCGGTCAGCGACATCCTCACCGCCGCCAGCGTGTCGACGCGGTCCTTCTATCGCCACTTCCAGTCCAAGGACGACCTGCTCTGCGCGATGTACCGCTGCGATGCGGTGCGCGCGGCAGAGCGGTTGGTCCAGCGATTGCAGCGTGCGTCGTCCCCCGTCGAAGCGGTCGGCACGTGGATCGACGAGATCATCAGCTTCCGCGAGGTCGTGCCCAAGGCGGAGCGCGTCACGCTGCTCGGCTCGATCGTCGCCAACCGCGCCGACGGCTCGGAGCGCGTCGCCCGCGAAGCACGAGCGCTGCTGACCGCTCCACTGAGCGCCGCCGTCGCCGCCGGTGCTGCGATCGGCGACTTCGCGTCGAACGACCCTGAGCAGGATGCGGCGATGGTCGCAGCGGTCGTGTTCGATGCCGCGGGTCTGAGTGCGCCGCACCCGCCTTCGCCCTCGGCGCCGTGCGATCGTGACGCCGTCCACACGTTCTGCTTCCGTGCCCTGGGGGCGAATCGTCCCGATCAGTAGCCGGCCAGCTGGTAGGCATCCGCGATGGACGTCTTCTTGGAGACCGAACGGCTGCTCCTGCGCCGGTTCACCACCGACGATGTCGACAACGTGGTCGAACTGGACAGCGACCCGGAGGTGATGTTCTACGTCACCGGTGGCCGGGCGACGCCGCGCGACGAGGTGGAGACGGACGTCCTCCCGGCCTTTCTCGGCTACTACGAGCGGCACGCCGGGTACGGATTCTGGGCGGTCGTGGAGAAGTCGACCGGGGACTTCCTCGGCTGGATGCACTTCCGCCCCGGCGAGGGCCATCCGGACGACGAGCCGGAGCTCGGCTACCGGCTGAAGAAGTCGTCCTGGGGCAGGGGCTACGCCGCCGAAGCGTCGATCGCGTTGATCCGCAAGGGCTTCACCGAGCTCGGCGTACGCCGGGTCGTGGCCGAGACGATGGTGGTGCACACGGGCTCACGTCGGGTGATGGAGAAGGCTGGGATGCGCGTGGCGCGGATCTTCCACCAGCCCTGGCCTCACCCCATCCCCGGCGACGAGCTCGGTGACGTCGAGTACGCGATCACGCGGGAGGAGTGGGAGCAGGACGCCTGAGCCGCGAGCCGGAACGACCTGCTGTCGGACGTTCCGCCGACGCGGTGCGCACCGCAGACCGGATCGCGGCGGCGAGCTCGGCATCTCTGATACGAGCCTGGTGCTCCGGTCGGAAGTAGTCGTAAGCGACGCTGTGGAAGTGCATGGTTCTTGTTCCTCGTGACATGGGGGGTGATCGGGGGGTTCGAGAGGGGTTTGGGAGCGAGGGATGTCAGCCCACCGGGGCGAGCTCATGGATCGCCGGCGACGATGTCGAACGGCTGAGGGCCGCATCGACGTCGAGGTCGTGCGCCGCCCAGCGGAAGGGAGGGCCGAAGACCGCAACGAGGGTCGCTCTGGTGAGGGTCACCGCGGTGACGGGATGCACGCTGTCGTCGAGCAGTTCACGCGCGCCGATCTGGTCGCCCGGGCCCAGCACGGTCGGCTGTCCGTGCTCGTCGAGCGTCTCGACGTAGCCGTCGACGATGCCGATGAACTGCCGCACGGACGATCCGGCGTGGGCGATGGTCGTGCCGGGCGGGACATCGGTGACGTCCGCATTCGGCAGGAGCTGGGAGAGCTGGCGGGCATCGCAGGACCGGAAGAAGTCGATCCGCTCGAGGCAGCGCAGCGTGGGATTGGTGCGTTCGCGCTTGGTCATGCCCGCACTGTGACGGTCGGGCCTTCCCCGAGCCTTCTCGGTGGGCGGACGGTCGAGGAAGGCGAGGTGAAGGCCGGCTACCCGTCCTCCCCCGCCTCGGAGGACCTCCGCGTGAAGCGCGGGATCGCGTCGGTGGTGCCGCCGTGGCCGTCGTCGGCGGGCTCGAACACCACCTGCACCGCCTGGCCGATCTGCACCGCGTCGGCATCGACGCCCGGCGCTCCTGGGTTCTCTGCTCGCCGACGACTCCCGACCGGTTCTCCGCTCCCATCCGGACATCCAACGACCTCGCCCGAGCAGAGACCGGGGCTGGTGACGCGGATGAGCAGAGAAACGCTGCGGCTGGGCGACGATGTTGGTGAGGATCCTCGGGCCTTCGTCCAGCTCCACGTACTCGACGACGTACGGGGCGCGGTCCGGAACGGCCCACGTCCGCGTCGCGTGACGGTGAACGCGGCACCCCGCATGAGTCCCCTTTCGCGCGGTCCTCGACCGCAGCCGCGATGCTCGCAGACGCGACCGGCGGATCAGGGTGTCGTCTGCGGGGACGCGACGAGCGCCAGCCGGCAGCGTTCTGCGTCGAGCGGTTGTCCGGCTCGCTCGAACTGGCGCACCGCAGATCGCATCCGCTCGCCGGCCAGCACCAGGTCGCCGTCGACTGCGGCGACGACTGCTTGCGCCTCGGCGATGCCCGCTTCCCACGCAGTGCCCTGCCACAGCTGCGCCGACAGTTCGGCGGTGGCCAGATGGCGACGAGCGCTCGGGAGATCGCCGGAACGTGCGCAGGCGATGGACGCCGGCACCGCCAGCATGACCGAGCAGAACATGCATGCATCGTCCCAGCCGAGCATCGACTCGGCTCGGTCGACGATCGCCCTTGCCTCCAGCTCGTTGGGCGCGGCGAGGATCATCGTGCCGAAGACGCGTTGCAGCAGGTGCTTGGCGATCATCGAGGCGCGCGCCAACGGCAACGCCTCCAGCAGCAGGCGCATCGCTGCATCGCGGTCGCCCTCGGCAATCCGCACCTCGGCGAGCCGCTGCAGCGAATGCGCCTCGCCCGCCGCCGATCCGAGATCGCGGTGCAGGTCGCGCGCTTCCCGCAGTTCCGCTGCGGCGATCTCGAGGTCACCCGACAGCAACGCCGCCTCACCGATCAAGGCCGACGCGAACGCGGCGGCACGCAGCGCCCCGCTGCGCTTGGCCGTCGTCTGCAGGTCACGCGCCACGGCGATCACCTCTGCGTATGGCGTTGACCCGTAGAGCAGGTACTCGGCGGGACAGAGGTACCCGTCGA
Source organism: Acidimicrobiia bacterium (assembly GCA_050248955.1). Lineage (GTDB taxonomy): Bacteria > Actinomycetota > Acidimicrobiia > Acidimicrobiales > Ilumatobacteraceae > JBFWRK01. The sequence goes on along the minus strand of JBFWRK010000003.1, from coordinate 196,791 downwards.
AGATCGCGTTGGCGATCTCCGGGTTCTCACGCGTCCGGCGCAGTTCGAGTCGCATCCGGTCGAACCAGTTGCCCGAGAGGTGTGCGAGCAGCCCTTGCAGGGCGACGAGGTCGAGCACCTTCCAGTTGCGCTCCCCGAGGAGCACCCGCTTCGTGGCTCCTTCCGACGCTTCTCGTGCCATCTCGAAGTCGGACGTGAAGAACGCGTAGTTCCCGCGCGCCAGGAGGATGTCGGCATCGTCGACGCCGTCGTCGGGCTCGAGCCCGTCGAGCGCGGCCTTCGCAGTCTCGAGGTCACCGGACATCACGGCAGAGCGAGCGAGCCGAGCGCGCAGCCGGCGGATCGAGCCGGCGTCTGCACCATCGAGCGCTTCGCGGTACGCGGAGGCGGCCATCGGATCACCGATCGCGTTGAGCAGGTCGCCGCGCAACGACAGTGCCGCCGTCCTCGCTGATCCTGTGGCGTGCGGTCGCACCGCGTCGATGAGCGCCAACGCGTCGCGGTAGGCGCCGACGGCTGCCTCCGTCTCGGCTGCGCGGAGGAGGTACGGCACCGCCTCGGTGGCTTCGCCGGCATGCAGCAGGTGGTGGCCGATCCTCGCCGCCGAGGCTCGCAGCTCGATCAACCTGGTCGCCGCGTCTCGATGGATGCGGCGGCGACGATGAGGGTGCACGTCGTCGAGCAACGCGTCCCGGACGAGGCCGTGGCGGAAGCGGTAGCCGGCGCTGGTCGGTTCGACGATCAGCGCGCCGAGCGCACGGTCGAGGTGGTCGAACGCCTCCTCCTCGGGCAGGCCCGACAGGGCGACGAACTCGTCGGTGTCGAACGACGCGCCGACCACGGCGACGCGTTGGAGCACCTCGCGAGTGACCGGGGCGATGCCGCCGATCATGTTGGCGTCGAGCATCTGGACCCATTGCGGCTCATTGGCGGCACGCCGCGCGAGCTCGTTCACGGCGAACGGGATCCCCCGGGCGAGCGCGACGATCTGCTCGATCAGTTCGGCGGACGGGTCGGGCACGTGGCGGCGGACGAGCGCGACGACGTCCTCACCGTCGAGCGCGCCGAGCTCGAGCTCCACTGCTCCGTGCCGATCGATGAGGCTCTGCCGTGTCTGGACGAGGATCTCGGTCATCGGCGCCGGCCGATGGGCGAGCACGATGCACACGCGCTGCCCACTCGACGACCTGGCCAGGTAGTGCACGAGGCGCAGGCTGGCGTCGTCGGCATCATGGACGTCGTCGATGGTCAACAAGAGCCCGTTCGTCGCCGACGCCAGACGGACCAGCTCCGCGGCGGCGACGAACAGCCGCTGGTGCGAGCTGTCCCCGGCCCAGCTGATCTCTGCGCCCGCGAGCGCCCGATCGATCTCCTCACGGTGGACGTCGGGGAGCCCGTCGCGCAGCGTCGGATGCCGTCGGCACAGGTCCGCGAGCGCTTCGACGACCGGCGCGTAGGGCCATGATCCCTCGACCGACGCCGAGGTGCCGTGCCCGACGCGGAAGCCCACCTCTCTTGCCCGAGCAGTGATCGCGGCGAGCAGTGACGACTTGCCCACGCCCGCCGGACCGCTGACGATCAAGGTGCAGCTGGTTGCGCCGGCGGCCTCGACGAGCATGCGCTCCGCAGCCGCGAGCTCGTGGCCGCGTCCGAGCAGCGTGTCGTCCCTTCGGCGAACGACATCGTGCAATGCGAGCAGACTGTCGCGAAGTGCAAGCGCCTCCCTGCCCGGAGCAACACCGAGCTCGCGCCGCAGGGTGCGGTCCATGCGTTCGAACTGGCGTAGGGCGGCGTGGCGATCGCCGTTCGCCGTGTGGCGGCGCATGAGCGCGAGGTGGGCGAGCTCGTCGCTCGGGTCCAGCTCGACCACCACGTCCCAACGGCCGTCGAGACGGAGGAGATCGATGTACCGGAGCCGGAGCTGCTCGCGACGATCCTCGGCCCACCCTTCGTAGCGGTCCTGCGGGAGCAGCTCACCCGCGTACAGCGCCAATGCCTCGCGGGCGGTGGCCGCGTCCTGGTCGGCGAGCGCTCGTCGAGCGAGCCCCTCGAAGCGCACGGCGTCGACGTCCGCGTCCACGTCGGGGCATAGCACGACGTTCTCGCCGCGGAGCACGAGTGAGTTCGGCAGGTCGATCGCTCGCCTGGCGAAGTGTGCCGCCTTGTGCAGCTTCGGCACCGCGTCGTCGATCGTGTCGTCGGGCCAGACGAGATCGATGATCTGCTCGCGATGCAGGCGCCGGCCCGGCGCCAGCGCGAGCACCTTGACGAGTGCCGCGGCGTGACGTCGCTTCCAGTTGCTCTCGGCGACGGGTACGCCGTCGACCGTCACTGCGAAGCGGCCGAGGAGCGAGATGTCGATCGTCGGCATCGTGCGAGCTCCTCTCGTCGAATCGGCCGTCATCGCACGATCGTCTCCATGGCGATGAGGCAGCAAGCGTAGATCGCGCCACCGAGCGCCAAGAGCCGGATCATCGACGCCCGGCGAGCAGCGAACACGGCCGCGACGGACACGGCCAGGACAGCGGGGAGGGCTGCGCTGCCGGTCGCACTCTGCTTCGTCGACACGACGATCAGCCCGGTGATCGCTGCGGTGCCGGCGTTCCGTATCAGCCGGTCGGCGCGGTCGCTCAGCGTGACCCGTTGGAGCACGAGCAGCGGCCCGAGCCGGAACGCGTAGCTGCCCAGGCCGACCGCGATCATCACCAGCCAGGTCATGACCGGCTCCAGCGGCCGCCGACCATGCCGGCCGCGCAGCCGCCGGCGATGGCCGCAACCAGCCCGGTGCCGGCCGGCCAATCGGCGGTGAGCACGGCGATCGCACCAGCGACGATCACCACCGACCGTGAGTCGCGCGCTCGCAGCTCCGGACCCACCAATCCGAGCAGGCAGAGCGGGACGACGACACGGAGATCGAGCCAGTCGAGGCGCGCACCGAGCAGCGCTCCCGCTCCGATCGCCGTCGACCAACCTGCGCCGAGTGTGAGACCGGCGGCGATGAAGTAGTGGCGTTGCTGGCGGAGGTCGTCGCACTCGCCGGCGTGCCGCTCGGCTGCCGCCCAGGTGGGGTCGATGATCAATCCTGCGCCGATGACTCGGAACCACCGCGGCTGCGCGGGCCACCGACGGGCCAGTGACGAGCTGTAGACGAGCAGCCGGGCGTTGATCAGCAGCCCGGTCAGGATCGCCATCACGGGCCCCGCGCGGTCGAGCGTGCGAAGCGCAGCCAGGTGGGCGCTCCCGCCGTAGATGAGCCAGCTGCCGGCCCAGCCCGCCAACGGTGCTCCGTGTTCGGCTGCGGCAGCGCCGACGACCAGTGCGAACGGCGCGTACCCGACGATCAGGGGGAGCATCGCCACGGCACCGCGCCGTGCCGCCGAACGCCGGTCGGTCTCGGGCGACTCGATGGTGATGGTCCGGCCGCTCATAGCGGGCGATGGTCCCGTCGATGCCTTCCCCGGACCTTCCCTCGCCCCCAAGCACGCAGGGAAGGGGAAGGGAAGGTGTCGTTCGTACGGTCCTCCGAGCTCGTCGATCCGGCGAGAACAGAGAGCAAGTACGACACATCAGGAGCACCCACATCATGTCCATGACCGCCGAAAATCCCGTCCGCAATGGCGTCGACACGGCCACGCTGTTCGCCACCCTCGACGCCGTCAAGGGGAACAACGAGATCGCCAAGTTCCAGTTCCGGGCCCGCAACAAGTGGGTCAGCGGCACCCACAGCCAGTCGACGATCCACGGCTTCTACGGGGCGATGCAGGAGATGGAGCACGCGAACGTGCACGTCTTCGACGCCGACCACCCGGCCGTTCTCGTCGGCAGCGACAGCGCGCCGACCCCGGTCGAGTACGTCCTGCACGCGCTCGCTGCCTGCCTCACCGCCGGCATCGCCAACATCGCAGCGGCCCGCAACATCCACCTCTCCGAGGTCGAGTCGACCGTCGAGGGCGACATCGACCTGCTGGGCATCCTCGGCATCGGCAGCGGTGTGCGCAACGGCTTCCAGCAGATCAAGGTCAGCTTCAAGTTGAAGGGCGACGACCCCGAGAAGCTGCGCCAGGTGGTGCAGCAGTCGACGGCCCGTTCGGCTGTGTACGACATCGTCACCAACGGCGTGCCCGTGGCGATCGAGGTCGAAGCGGGTTGATCCCCGAGAACCGCGAGATCGCCCTCGCTCGTATCCGATGAGGGATGCCGCTCTCGGGACACGGACCGGCATCCCTCATCGCGATCGATGAGACACGGAGACAGCTATGACGACGACGAACACGATCATCATCGGCGGCGGCCAGGCCGGCCTCGCGCTGAGCCACTGCCTCACGGCGCGCGGCCACGACCACGTCGTCCTCGAACGCGGCCGGATCGCCGAGCGCTGGCACAGCGAGCGGTGGGACTCCCTCCGTCTCCTCACGCCGAACTGGATGACGCGCCTTCCCGGCTGGTCCTACGACGGGCCGCACCTGAACGGGTTCATGGCGGCGCCCGAGGTCGCGACGTTCTTCGGACGGTATGCGGCATCGTTCGACGCGCCGGTCCGCGAGCACACGAACGTGCAGCGAGTCGAGGCGTCGGGCGTCGGGTTCGTCGTCACCACCGACGACGGCCGGTTCGTTTCCGACAACGTCGTCATCGCCACCGGGTGGTGCGATCGTCCAGCGATCCCGAAGGTCGCCCGCCATCTCTCGTCCCGCGTCCACCAGGTGACTCCTGCCGGCTACCGGAACCCAGGACAGCTCCCCGACGGCGGCGTCCTCGTCGTCGGCGCGTCGGCCACCGGTGTGCAACTCGCCGACGAGCTGCGCACGAGCGGCCGCGAGGTCACGCTCGCCGTCGGCAGTCACACGCGCATGCCGCGGCGCTATCGCGGCATGGACATCTTCTGGTGGCTCGACATGATCGGCGCGTTCGACAAGTCGATCGACGACGTCCGCGACGCCATCGCTGCGCGGACCGAACCATCGCTGCAGCTCGTCGGCCGGCGCGACCACTCGACGCTCGACCTCGCCACGCTGCAGTCCCAAGGCGTCCAGCTCGCGGGGCGGCTGGTCGGCGCCGACGGGTCACGGGTCTCGTTCGACACCAACCTGCCCTCCGTCATCGTCGCCGCGGATCGACAGATGGCCAGGGTGCTTGCACGCATCGACGACTCGATCGTGCGCAACGGACTCTCGTCCGAAGTCCTCGAGGCAGAGCCGATCGCCAACGTCGGGCCGACACCCGTGACGGAGTCGCTCGATCTCCGCACGGCGGGGATCCGCTCGGTCGTCTGGGCCACCGGCCATCGCCGCCGATACGAGTGGCTGCAGCTGCCGATCCTCGATCCGCGCGGTGAGATCCAGCAGTACCGAGGCGTCACCCCGCTGCCCGGCGCGTACGTGCTGGGCCAGCGCTTCCAGCACTTCCGCAACTCCAACTTCATCGATGGCGTCGGCCGGGATGCGCGGTACGTCGCGGAGCACATCTGCCGCACGCGACACCGTCCCGACGGCACTGCAGGCTCGGCACTGTTCGAGCAGAAACGAGCGTGATCATGTACCCCGACCACGGACCATCGACATTGAGGAACGCCGCGTACGACGTGATCGTCGTCGGCGCGCGGGCCGCCGGCGCAGCGACCGCGATGCTGCTCGCGCGGCGCGGCGTGCGGACTCTGCTGCTCGACCAGAGCTCCCCCGGCTCGGACACCCTCTCGACGCACGCGCTGATGCGCGGCGGAGTGCTCCAACTGTCGCGTTGGGGCCTGCTCGACGAGATCGTCGCTGCCGGCACGCCGCCCGTGAAGCGGACGACGTTCAGCCACGGTGAGGAGCGCATCGTCATCAGCATCAAGCCGTCACACGGCGTCGATGCGCTGTACGCACCGCGGCGCACCGTCCTCGACCCGGTGCTCGTCGACGCCGCCATCGATGCCGGCGTCGACGTGTACCACCGGACGTCCGTCACCGACCTGATCACGCGTCGGGGCCGCGTGGCCGGCGTTCACGCAACCACCGCCGACGGACGATCTGTCGAGCTCTCGGCAACGCTCGTGATCGGTGCCGACGGCATCCGATCGACGATCGCACGGCGTGCGGGTGCGACGGTCACTCGGCAGGGCGAGCACGCGAGCGCCGCGACCTACGCGTACTGGTCCGATCTCGCCACGGACGGCTACGAGTGGATCTTCCGCCCGAATGCCTGCTGCGGCGTCATTCCGACGAACGACGGGAAAGCATGCGTGTTCGCGAGTGCCTCCGTCGATCGGATCCGCAGAGGTGGTGTGGCGCTCATCAATGACGTCGTCTCCGAGAGCGCACCGGAGGTCGCGGACCGGCTGCGCGCGGCGTCGCCACCCGAGGGCGCACGCACCTGGAGTGGCCGCAGCGGCTACCTGCGCAAGGCGCACGGGCCCGGATGGGCGCTCGTCGGCGATGCCGGGTACTTCAAGGATCCGATCGGAGCGCACGGCATCACCGATGCACTCCGCGATGCCGAGCTCCTCGCCCGCGCGGTCGTCGAGGGGCTCGACGGCGACTCGGTCCTCGATGACGCGCTCGCGCAGTACGAGGCGACGCGGGACCGCCTCAGCATCCCGCTGTTCGACGTCGTCGATCGCATCGCCAGCCTGCGCTGGGAGGACGCCGAGATCGCCGACCTCCTGCTGCAGCTCAGCTCGTCGATGACCGACGAAGTGGAGACACTCGCCGCGCTCGATTCGGTTGCTGTGTCATGAGCGCGCGCAGCGAGCTGGCCCGAGCGGCCGGGAGCGGACAGCGATGAGCCGGCGCACGCTGCTCGGTGTCTGGGCGCACCCCGATGACGAGGCATACCTGTCCGCGGGACTGATGGCCGACTTCCGTCGACGCGGCGACCGCGTCGTGGTGGTCACGGCGACGCTCGGCGAGCTAGGCACCGGCGATCCGGATGCCTGGCCGCCAGCGCGGCTCGCCCCGCTGCGGCTGACGGAGCTGCGCAACGCGCTCGCCGCCGTCGGCGTCGACGAGGTCCACGTGCTCGGCTTGCCCGACGGTGGCTGCGAGGAGCACGACGCCACCGACGCGATCACCGGCCACATCATCGACGTCGAGCCCGACGTCATCGTCACCTTCGGACCCGACGGCATGACCGGGCATCCGGACCACCGCGCCGTCAGCCGCTGGACAACCGACGCGTGGACCGCCGCCCGCTCCGAGGCGACCCTCTGGTACGCCACGCTCACCCACGACTTCCACCGGCAGTGGGGCGAGCTCAACGATCAGATCGGGCTGTGGGCCGACCAACCCGATCCGCCCAGCACCGCTCCGGGCGACGTGGCGCACAGCATCGTGCTGTCCGACGACCTGCTCGATCGAAAGATCGCAGCGCTCCGGGCCCACGCATCGCAGACGCGACCGCTGATCGAGCTCGTCGGCGACGCCACCTACCGCGCCTGGTGGCGCACCGAGTCGTTCCGCACTCCCGACTCGCGCGAACCGAACGAAGACCACACCCTCGCAGGAGTCGTCCGATGACCACCGCTTCGCAGAGCAACACGGACGTCGGGGGCATCCCGCCGATCGGCAGCACCGCCCGGCGATCCAGAACCGTCAGCACCGACGACATCCGCCGCTTCACCGACATGACCGGCGACCGGAATCCGCTCCACTACGACGAGGACCTCGCGGCCGCGAGCCGGTTCGGAGGGATCATCGTCCAGGGCGGTGTCACGTCCGGACTGCTCAACGCTGTCGTCGCCGAAGACCTGCCGGGTCCCGGCTCGGTGTTCCTGCACGTCGACTGGTCGTTCCGGGCCCCCGTCCGTCCCGGCGACACGATCACCGCCAAGGTCGAGGTGCTGGATCGACGGGACGACAAACCGATCGGGACGATCCGCACGACCATCACGACGCAGGACGGCACGATCGTCCTCGACGGCACCGCGATCGTCTACCGCGAACCCCTCGCTCGGTCAGCCCTTCCCTGAGGCGACCCGCACACCCGCCGTCGTCGATGCGACCGCGAGTTGACGTCAGTGTCAACATGGTGGCTCCCGGATCGCGCGAGGAGGAGTCGTGAACGACACAGACCACGCCCAGGTTCGGTACGAGGTGGACAGGGCGGTCTGCACGCTCACCCTCGACAACCCTGTGCGGCGCAACGCGTGGAACCCCGACATGGAGCAGCAGTACTTCTCGCTGCTCGACCGTGCGGCCGCCGACGAGGACGTCCGAGCGATCGTGGTCACCGGTGCCGGCTCGTGGTTCTGTCCAGGTCTCGACTCGCAACGTCTCGAGCAGGCGGCCGGACCGGTCGGCCTGCGATTGGAAGGCCGGCGCTCGCAGCACTACGCGCTGACGATCCCGAAGCCGATGATCGCGGCGATCAACGGCGCGTGCGCCGGCATCGGCCTCGTGCAGGCGCTCGTCTGCGACGTCCGGTTCATGGCTCGCGGTGCACGTCTCTCCACGGCCTACGCCAAGCTCGGCATCCCCGCCGAGTACGGGCTGGCGTGGCTGCTGCCGCGCATGATCGGCGTCGAGTGGAGCCTCGACCTGTTGCTGTCCGCACGTCGCGTCGACGGCGAGGAGGCGCACAGGATCGGCTTGGTCAGCCGGGTCTGCGACGATGCCACGGTCCTGTCCGAAGCACAGACCTACGCCCGGCTGCTCGCCACCGGCAGCTCACCACGGTCGATGGCCGCCATCCGCCGTCAGGTGTGGGGCGACCTGAGTCGCGACTACACGGAGGCGAACGGGCTCTGGCTCGCGACGATGGCGCGCATGAACCGACCCGACAACCCCGACTTCGGCGAGGGGGTCGCAGCGCTCGTCGAACGACGCCCCGCACAGTTCGCCCCGCTGCCACCCGACGGTGACCTCCCACCCCTGCCACCCTTCGTGGAGCAATGACGATGGACCCCCGCTACTCCGACCAGGCCGAGGCGTTCCGCAAGAGCGTCCGGGCGTTCCTCGCCGAGCATCTGCCAACCGACTGGCAGGGCATCGGCGCGCTGCCCCACGACGAGGCGCTGGCGTTCACCGCGCGCTGGCGGGCGACGCTGCACGAGCACGGGCTGCTCGGCGTCGCGTGGCCACGTGTGTACGGCGGTGCCGGGCTGTCGAAGCTCGAACAGGTCGTGCTCGTCGAGGAGCTGGCCAAAGCAGGCGTGCCGTCGATGGGTCCCAACGACAACTTCAGCATGAAGATGGTCGGCGGCGTGCTCCTCCGCTGGGGCTCCGAGGCGCAGAAGCAGCACTTCCTGCCCCGGATCCTCTCGGGCGAGCACGTCTGGTGTCAGGGCTACTCCGAGCCCGACAGTGGCTCCGATCTGGCCAGCTTGCGCACGCAGGCCGCGCTCGACGGCGACGAATGGGTGCTCGACGGCCAGAAGATCTGGCAGACCCGCGCCCGTGAGGCGAACTGGATCTTCGTGCTGGCCCGCACCGACCTCACGGCGACCAAGCACCGCGGTCTCACGTTCATGCTCGTGCCGATGGATCAGCCGGGTGTCGAGGTTCGTCCGATTCGGATGATCGGCGGTTCGCCGGACTTCAACGCCGTGTTCCTCGACGGCGCCCGTACCTCGGTCGACAACGTGATCGGCGAGGTCAACGACGGCTGGGCGGTCGCCAACAGCGTGCTCGCACTGGAGCGCGGCGACGAGGCCGCGACCAACCCGGTGCTCTTCCGCGCCGAGCTCGATCGCCTGATCCGGATGGCGCGCGACCTCGGTCGCGTCGACGATCCCGTGATCCGCGACCGCATCGCCGACGCACATGTGCGGGTGGAGACGATGCGGTTCCTGGGGTACCGCATCCTCACCGGGGTGCTGAACACCGGCGTCATCGGGCCCGAGGCGTCGATCTCGAAGCTCCACTGGTCCGAGTACCACCGGGACGTCACGCGGCTCGCGATCGACGTCCTCGGCGCTCATGCGATGGTCCTCGAAGGCCGCCCGCCACTGCGCGGCTATCGAGCCGACGATCCCGGCGCTCCGAACTCGACGGCGTCGTGGGTCGGTGCGCTCTACAACGGTGTCGCCGACACGATCTACGCCGGAACGTCAGAGGTGCAGCGCAACATCCTCGGCGAGCGAGTGCTCGGCCTCCCGCGCGAACCCAACAACTAGGGCGTCGGGCGAGCGGGGAAGGCCGCGGCGACGACGTTCGGATCGAAGTACTCGCGCCAGCGCCTGACCCGGCCGTCGCGGACCTCGAAGAAGCCGACGTAGGAGTTCGGGTACGCCCGTCCGGAACGCGTGACCCCCTCGCTCCGGTACTCTGCCACGACGTCTCCCGACGGAAGCCGACCGTGGACCACCACGTCGTGGAACGGCATCTGCGAGAAGAGCTTGGGAAGCGCCCGGATGAAGTCCTTGGCCTCGTCGCCCTCCAGCCGGCGGGGACCGCCGTCGCCCCGGAACGGGAACTCGAGGATCACGTCGTCGGTGACGAGCCCGAGGGCGGCGTCGATCTCGAAGCCGCCGACCAGATCGATCAGCTGCCTGACGACGGCCGCGTCCTGTTCCGCGCTCAGGGGAGGCGCTCGATGATCGTGCCGGTGCCGAGTCCGCCGCCGCAGCACATCGAGATCAGCGCGTAGCGACCACCAATCCGCTCGAGCTCGTGCAAGGCCCGCGTGATGAGGAGCGTGCCGGAGGCGCCGAGCGGGTGCCCGACGGCGATCGCCCCGCCGTTGACGTTGGTACGATCGAGATCGGCACCGGTCTCCTTGGCCCAGGCCAGTACCACCGCTGCGAACGCCTCGTTGATCTCGAACAGGTCGATGTCGTCGATCGTCAGGCCGGATCGCTCGAGGAGCTGCTCGGTCGCCGGAATCGGTCCGGTGAGCATGAACACGGGATCGCTGCCCGCCAGTACGGAGCTGACGATCCGGGCCTTCGGCCGGAGGCCGAGCTGCTCGGCGCGCTCGGCCGTCGCCATCAGCACCGCGCTGGCGCCGTCGGAGATCTGCGACGACGTGCCGGCGGTGTGGAACGCGGGCTCGCGATCCTTCAGGTTGGGCTTGAGCTTGGCGAGCCCCTCGAGGGTCGTCGGCCGCATCGCCTCGTCGCGATCGAAGACCTTCGAGCCGACGATGTTGCCGTCGTCGTCCGCCACCGGCGCGTTGATCGGCACGATCTGGCCGTCCATGCGTCCTTCGTTCCACGCCGCGGCAGTGCGATCCTGCGACGACTTGGCGTAGACCTCGAGGCGCTCGCGGGTGAACCCCCAGTGCTCGGCGATCCGGTCGGACGCCTCGAACTGCGTCGTCGGCTCGTAGCGCGTCGCGTAGCGACCGCCGCGAGGAGACCCGTACGGGGAGTCCGGCGGGAACGTCGCGCCGATCGGGATGCGACTCATCGACTCGATGCCGCAGGCGACCGCCACGTCGGCGAGGCCGCTCGCCACCATCGCGTGGGCGAGGGTGTGGGCCTCCTGGGACGAGCCGCACTGCGACTGCACCGTGGCGGCAGGTACCTCGAGCGGGAGCCCGGCACCCAACCAAGCGTTGCGCGTGACGTTGGCCGCCTGGTTGCCGAGCTGGTTGATGCAACCGCCGAGCACGTGGCCGACGTCGCCGGGATCGATCCCGGTCTGGGCGATCAGGCCGGCCTGGACGTCGCCGAGCAGCTCGACCGGGTCGATCAGCGACAAGCTGCCGCTGCGCTTGCCGATCGCGGAGCGGACCGCTTCGATGATGACGACGTCTGACATGGGCTGCCTCCTGGACCGGGTTCTCTCACGGTACCGAGCCGGGGTCCGCCGGTAGCAATGGGGACATCGTGCAGCCGGCTGCCTGACTCAACGAGTCGAGCGGCCTTGCAGGGTCTGCTCGATGCCGAGCGACGCCACCAGCGTCTCGACCCGTTCTCGGATCTCGTCGCGGATCAGCCGAACCGACTCGACGTCGAGCCCGGCCGGGTCTGTCAGCTCCCAGTCCTCGTAGCGCTTCCCGGGGTAGAGCGGGCAGGCGTCGCCGCATCCCATGGTGACCACGACGTCCGCCGCACGGACGATCTCGTCGGTCCACGGCTTGGGAAACTCGGCGGTGATGTCGATGCCCACTTCGGCCATTGCTGCGACGGCCGCGGCGTTGACTTGCGATGCCGGTTCCGAACCGCCGGACCACACCATGACCCGTTCGCCTGCGAGGTGACGCAGCCAGCCGGCAGCCATCTGCGATCGGCCCGCGTTGTGCACGCACAGGAACAGCACACCTGGCGTGGATGAACCGAGTCCCTCGACCTTGGCGAGGGCACGGAGTCGTTCACGTGCGAAGCGCTCCGTGAGCAGCGGTAAGAAGGTCGTCACCGTTGCGCTCGGCACGAGCTGCTCGAGCGAATCGGCAATGAACCGCTCGACCGTCTCACGGCCGAACGTTCCCCCGAACTCGCGCTCCAGCGTGGCCGCAGCGCGGCGGACGAGGTGCTGCTGTTCGAGCGACAGCGCATCGAGATTGGGGTTGTGCATGATCATGGTCTCCGTTCAGACGAGTGGTGACGGCAGTAGGTCGGCTCCGGTGGCTCATCGCCGCTCCCCATCGGCGACGACGGCATCGATCCGCTGACGAAGCTCGGCCAGCGCGGCATCGAACGCGGCGCGGCTCGCCTGCGGCACTGGATCCGGGATCGACCAGTGGAGCCAGCCGCCGGGACCGTCGAGCTCCTCGTGCGCCTGGTCGCACACCGTGACCACGATCGGTGGCATCGTGCCGACCTCGGCGAGCGACCTCGGTAGTGCTACCCCGAGGTCGAGGTGGGCGCGGCGGGCGGCGGCGACGGCACCGGGATGGATGCGACCGGCAGGATGCGTGCCCGCCGACTCGGCTGGTGCCCCGGTGATCGAGCGCCACAACGCGGCGGCCAACTGGCTGCGCGCCGAGTTGCGCGTGCAGACGAACAACGCTCGACCGGGCGCCACCTGACCACCGGGGAGCAGACCGTCCAGGGCATCACGCAGCAGGTGGACGTACCGACGACGGCCATCACCGCTCGACCGCGACCGCACGATCAGGCCGACGTCCTCCAGCACGTCGAGATGATGTGCCAGCAGGTTCGACTCGAGCCCGAACCGCCTGCGCAGCTCGACCGGTGCCCGATCGGAGACGGCGAGCTCGTCGACCATCGACAACCGCACCGGATCACCCAGCGCAGCATGACGCGCTGCTCGGACGGCAGGATCGATCGGCACGTGTCGCACGGTATCGGTCACACCGTTATGAGTCAACCTTTATTGAGTGATCTCTGCCGAGCGTACGAGCGGATCAGTAGCTCACCGGCACCAGTGTCGAGACGTCCTCGCCGGTCATCATCTTCATCGGGAGCCCGGTGTCCCAGTAGTCGGTCCAACGTGCGATCTTGCCGTCGCGCAGCACGAACGTGCCCATCACCGGCACGCCTTGCACGCCACTGGGTGTTCGGATGAGGTCGAGGCGTTCGGTGAGCACGACGTCACCGTTCCCGGCGATGTTCTTGGTGATGTACTCGTAGGAGTCGGGGAACATCCCGAACTGACCGGCGAGGTTCTGCACGATCGCATCCACCCCGACCGTCGCCGGCATCCCGCAGTTCTGGTACACGGCGTCATCGGTGAAGAACCGGCGCAACGCCTCTGCGTCGCGCCGCACCATCAGATCGCAGAGCTCCTGCACCATCGCCACCTGGTCCGACATCACACACCCCTCGCTCGTGAACCCATCCGACATACAATCTGTATGTCGACGATACTGCTGGTGTGTCGAAGCGTCAAAGCCCTGCCGTCAACCGGACCACGGTGAGGTCGGCACAGGTCGCGGAGCGCGCCCTGGCGACACGTGCCGCCCTGGTGGCGGCAGGCCGACGACTGTTCGTGGCGAAGGGCTACTTCGACACCGGCACCGAGGAGATCGTCCGCGAGGCCGAGGTCACGCGCGGTGCGCTCTATCACCACTTCGCTGACAAGAAGGCGCTGTTCCTGGCCGTCTTCGAGGCGGTCGAAGACGACCTGCTCGCCTCCGCTGCCGGGACGAGCCGCCCGGCCGACGCGCTCGGCCGTCTGCAGATGGCATTGCTCGGGTTCCTCGACGCCTCGCTCACCCCGGAGGTCCAGCGGGTGCTGCTGATCGACGGGCCGGCCGTGCTCGGCTGGCAGGAGTGGCGCGCACTCGAGGCCCGCTATGGCCTCGGCGTCATCCGCCAGCTCCTCGCCGACGCGATCGACGAAGGAACCCTCGCACCCCAACCCATCGACGCGCTCGCCCACATCCTCCTCGCAGCCGTCGACGAAGCCGCGCTGTTCATCGCCAACGCAGCCGATCCACGCGCCGCCCGAGACACGTCAGCAAGCGCGATGCGCGCCGTTCTCGCAGGCATCACCGGCAATCCGACAGCCTGACTCCGGACTGCCGGCCGCCGCCATCGATCGGCCCGGTCCGCAGGCATGGTCGGTCAGCTCATGGGGAGACGTGTTCGCGCGATCTCCGCGAGGAAGGCTGCCCCGACGGGCAGGACCCTGTCGTTGAAGTCGTAGCTCGAATGGTGCAGGGAAACGCCGCCCGGCGTGTCGAGCTCACCGTTGCCGATGAACACGAACGCGCCGGGAACGACGCGCAGGAACGCACCGAAGTCCTCGGAGGCCATGATCGGCGGGGTCTGGTCGTCGACATGATCGACACCGACGACCGCTGCTGCTGCCGCGGCTGCAACGGGCACGCACTGCGACCAGTTGACGGTCGGGGCGAACTCGTGGGTGTACTCGACCTCGCATTCGGCGCCGTGCGCGGCGCAGATCCCGGAGGCGATCTCACGCATCCGACGCTCGAGGAGCGCTTGCACGTCCGATGAGTAGCTGCGCGTGTCGCCCTTGATCGTGACGTGGGTGGGGATCGCGTTGCGGATGCCGTCGGTGATGAACTCGGTGCAGGAGATGACCGCCGGCTCGCCCGGGTCCAACGATCGGGAGACGACGGTCTGCAGTGCAACGACGATCTCCGCGCCGATCACGAGCGGGTCGATGGTGATCTGCGGTCGTGCGGCGTGGCCTCCGCGACCGGTGATGCGGATCACGAAGTTGTCCTCGCTCGCCATGATGCCGCCGCTGCGCGTCGCGATGTGTCCGGCTGGCAGGCCCGGCATGTTGTGCACGCCGTAGATCTCATCGACGGGGAAGCGCTCGAACAGGCCGTCCTCCATCATCGCGACGGCGCCGCGGCCGTGTTCCTCAGCGGGTTGGAAGATGAACCTCACCGTGCCGTCGAAGTCGGGCCGCTCGACGAGCAGGCGGGCTGCGCCGAGCAGCATCGCCATGTGGCCGTCGTGCCCGCAGGCGTGCATGCAGCCCACGTTGACCGACGCGTGCGGCCGGTCCGTCGGGTCTTCGGTGATCGGCAGCGCGTCCATGTCGGCGCGCAGTCCGATCGCACCGGCCCCGGATCCGACGCGCAGGTTCGCGACGACGCCGGTACCACCGATGCCGCGGTGCACGTCCAGCCCGAGCGCGAGGAGCTCGTGGGCGATGAACTCAGCGGTGCCGGTCTCGTCGAAGCCGGTCTCGGGGTGACGGTGGAGGTGGTGCCGCCACTCGATCAGTTGGTGCCCGAACTCCGTGGTGTTCATCTGGTCTCCTCGTGGACGCGAACACCAGTGTGATCTGCCCCCGGACACGCGCTCGTCGGCGATGCGCTGCGAGGCGAGGCCGGCGTCCCGTGGGCGAACCCCGTCCTGGTCAGCGTCTTCGATCGCCGGCGATCACAAACCCTGCCCGAGTCGGGTAGCTGGGCCGCGATGACTGCGCCCGGGCGGGCGGCGAGTCAGCCTGTCGCCGGCGCTCCCGGGTTCGAGTGCTCGTCTCGACGGTCCAGTTGCCGGCGGAGCTCGGCGACCTCGTTCTCGAGCTCGATGATTCGTTGGGCGCCGACCAGGGTCATGCCTTCGCTCATCAGCGCGGCGAGCGCCGCGATATGGTTCAGCTCGACACGGCTGTAACGCCGCTGCCCGCCCGTCGAACGGGCCGGGCAGACGACCCCTTCGGTGTCGAGGCGGCGGATGAACGCGGGCTGCATGTCGAGCAGCGCCGCGGCCTGGCTGACCGTGAAGAGCGGGGCGACGTCCTCGGGGACGGTGACCTGTCGATGGGCTCGGCTCGCGCTCGACGGCGCCGCCCCGCTCGGGCGGCTCACGACACGCCGGCGCCGACAGGCTCAGACGACACGTCGCGCGAGCTGGCCTCGATCGGTGTCGTCTGGCTGCCACCGACCGAGATGTCGACTCGGCGGGGCTTGGCCTGCTCCTTGACCGGCACCCGGAGCCGGAGCACGCCATCGGTGTAGTCGGCGGCAATGCGCTCGCTGTCCAACGTGTCGGCAAGGAACAACTGCCGGCTGAAGGTGCCGGTCGGCCGCTCGCCGATCAGCAGCTCGACGTCGTCGTCGCTGGGCCGATTGCGCTCGGCGTGCACCGTCAACACGTTGCGTTCCACCGTCAAGCTCATCGAGGCCGGATCGCACCCGGGCAGATCGAACAGGACGACGAACTCGTCGCCCTTGCGGTACGCGTCGATGGGCATCACCGCCGGGCGGGCCGCCGTGCCGAACACCTGCTGGGCGACCCGGTCGAGCTCACGGAACGGGTCGGTACGCATCAACATGGCTCGTGATCTCCTCTCGTCTTGTCACAACAGGACTATGCACCTTCTTATAGCTCCACATCTTAAGAACTGTCAAGTCCTGTTGGCAGTTATGGCCACGCACCCTGGGAGAGGTTCCGCCGCCGGGGACGTGCTGGGCACGTTCGGCGGCTGACGGCACAGGATCAGCTGGTGGCGGCGGCCCAGCCGGCCACGCCGACGATGCGCAGCACCAGCACCCGGTCGAAGGGCTGGTCCCGGTACTGCGGGTAGCGCCCGGCCAGCCGGGCGGCCAGGGCCGCCGCCCGGCCGGCGGCTGCGTCGCCCTGCCAGCGCAGCTCGGCCCGCGCCCACCAGAGCCGAGACCAGTCGTCGCGGTCCCAGTGCTCGACCAGCAGCGTGGCCCGCGGATCCGCCTCCAGGTTCCGCTCCCGCTGTAGCCGCGACGAGGCCTTTGGCTTCACCCGGTCGACGGGCACGCCCACGTAGCCGTCCTCGTCCGCCACGTACGTGACGGGCACGGCGTCGACGCCCCGCTCGGCGTGCACCGTGCACAGGATCCCGTGGTCGAGCGCCGCCAGCCGCGCCCGCGCCTCATTTTCGGCGAGCCTCATCGCAGGAGAGCGGTGGCGATGGACATGGGAGTCGGTGTGATGATGCCTCGCGGCGTGGTGGAGACGGGATCTCCAGCGGTGTCATGGTAGTTCGTCGAGCGGCTGGATCGTCGGGGTGTTCACGCTCGCCGGGCGAGTTCGCCGAGGCCGATTGTCGCTACTCTGGCCCCGTGTCGGGGGAACCGCGCTTCCATGTTCTCACCTCCGTCGTCGAGGGCCGGGCGGTTCGGTGAACCCGGCCGTCTGGGTGGAGCGTCACGGCCGCGGGCGGCCCGACGACCCGGCGCTGGCCGACGGCGAGCGGGTCCACGCCACCTGGGGCGCGTTCGCCGCCCGCACGGCCGGCGCGGCCGCTGGCCTGCGCCACGACTTCGGCCTGTCGCCGGGTGACCGGGTCGCCATCGTGATGCGCAACCGGCCCGAGTACCTCGAGGCGCTGTTCGCCATCTGGCACGCCGGTCTCGTGGCCGTGCCGGTCAACGCTCGCCTCCACCGCGACGAGATCGCCTACATCCTCGAACACAGCGGGTCCGCCATCGTCGTGACCGACGCCGAGCATGCCGGCGACGTCGAGTCGCTGGTCGGCACCGTCGCTTCGCTGCAGGCGGCGGTGGTGGCGCCCGACGAGCGGTGGGACCGGCTCACGGCGTCGTCGCCGGCGCCGCTCGTCGGCCGGCAGCCGGAGGACGCCGCCTGGCTGTTCTACACGAGCGGCACCACCGGACGGCCCAAGGGAGCCACGCTCACGAACCGCAACCTGCTCATGGCGTCGCTCAGCTACTTCGCCGACA
The DNA here is from genome assembly GCA_050248955.1 of Acidimicrobiia bacterium. GTDB lineage: Bacteria > Actinomycetota > Acidimicrobiia > Acidimicrobiales > Ilumatobacteraceae > JBFWRK01. The sequence goes on along the minus strand of JBFWRK010000003.1, from coordinate 178,821 downwards.
TCGAACCGGTGATGCCGCAGGACTGCATCCTCCACGCCGCGCCGCTGTCGCACGGTTCGGGGCTCTACGGGCTGCCCCACGTGGCCCGGGGGGCGGTGAGCGTCGTGCCGCAGTCCGGCGGCGTCGACGGCGAGGAGATCGCCGCCCTCCTGCGCCGCTGGCCGGGAATGTCGTTCTTCGCCGCTCCCACGATGGTGAAACGGCTGGCCGGCGACCGGGCCGTCGCCGCCGCGGACCTCTCCCACCTGAAGACGATCATCTACGGCGGCGCACCGATGTACCTGGCCGACCTGGAGGACGCGCTCGCCGTCTTCGGCCCCCGCTTGGCCCAGATCTACGGGCAGGGCGAGACGCCGATGACGATCACCGCCCTGTCCAAGGCAGACCACGGCGACCGGAACCATCCCCGGTGGCGGGACCGCCTGCAGAGCGTCGGCGTCCCCCGCACCGACGTCGAGGTCCGCGTCGTCGACGACGACGGCCGCGAACTCCCCGTCGGCGAGGTCGGCGAGGTGGTGGTCCGGGGCGACGTGGTCATGGCCGGCTACTGGAACCAGCCCGATGCCACCGCCGAGGCGCTGCGCGGAGGCTGGCTGCACACCGGTGACGTCGGCAGCTTCGACGCCGACGGGTACCTGACGCTGCGGGATCGGTCCAAGGACCTGATCATCAGCGGGGGTATGAACATCTACCCCCGGGAGGTCGAAGAGGCGCTGCTCCGCCACCCCGGCGTCGGGGCCGCCGCCGTCGTCGGCCGGCCCGACACGGAGTGGGGCGAGGCGGTGGTGGCCTTCGTGGTTGCCGCCGACGGCGCCGGCCCACCGCCGGTCGAGGACCTCGACCAGACGTGCCTCGACCACATCGCCCGGTTCAAGCGGCCCAAGGAATACCGGTTCGTCGACGCCCTGCCGACCAACAACTACGGCAAGGTCGTCAAGCGGGAGCTGCGCGACCGGCTCCGAGCCGAAGCGGAGGAGCAGGGGCCGAGCTGAGCATCGACCCGACGCCGCCGGCGACGGTGCGCACGCCGCGCTCGGCGACGATGTCAGGTGTCGACTTCGGCAGGACTCCTGTTCGGGGCGACCTGTTAGCGTCGCCCGAGGCAGGGTCGGGGGGCCCGGAAGCGTGCCGCTCGGCCGCGGCGTTGGCCGTCGCCATCCACGAACACACGGTAGGAGGCCGTCTCTCATGAAGCTCGCGTTGTACTTGCCGAACTTCCGCGACAAGGTGACCGTCAAGGAGCTCGAGGATCTCACCAGCCTCGCCGAGGAGCTCGACTTCGACTCCGTCTGGACGCTCGACCGGATCGTCGTCCCGGAAGCCTCCGATCGCGTGGAGCTCCAGTACTCGTTCGGCATGATGAACGAGTTCCCGAAGGCACTGCCGGTGTCCTCCCGCGGTGAGTGGTTCCAGGGTTGGCCGCTGATCCCCTGGCTCGCTGCGAAGACGACGAAGCTGCGGATCGGCATGAGCATCACCGACACGCCATACCGAGCGCCCGGCGTCCTCGCTGCGGAGATCGCCACCGTGGACCACCTCTCCAACGGCAGGGTCAACGTGGGCGTGGGGTCCGGCTGGATGCCCGAGGAATTCGCGGCCGCGAGCGCCTCGCACATCTTCCCCAAGCGGCACCAGCACGTGCGCGAGACGATCGAGATCATGCAGGGCATCTGGACGAACGACCTCTTCGAGTACCACGGCGAGTTCGCCGACTTCGACCGATGCGGGTTCGGAGCGAAGCCGGTGCAGACGCCGCACCCCCCGATCTTCTTCAGCGGGCTCAAGGACCCGAAGCGCTCGGCGAACCGCATCGCGAAGTACGGCCTGGCGGGCTGGATCGGGATCCAGGACACGCCGGACGAGCTCCAGCAGTGGCGCAGCGCCATCCAGCGGGAGCTCGAGGAGCTCGGGAGCTCCCGCTCGATCGACGATCTCGAGATCTGCAGCATGATCTGGTTCGTCATCACGGACGAGGAGACCGATCAGACGCCGCAGGGCAAGGGCAGCAATCTGCTGGCAGGCACCGCAGCGCAGATCACCGACAACCTCAAGCGCTACAAGGAGGCCGGGCTCACGATGCCGCTCCTCTGGCCGCCGTTCCAGGACGTGCCGGTTGCGAAGACGCTCGACGATCTCAAGCGGCTGAAGGAAGAGATCATGCCCCAGGTCGAGGCCATGTAGCTCTGCCGCGCCGCATGAACCACGCGCCGTCGGTGTGCTCGCAGGCCGCGCAGACCACGACGACATCGTCGACATCGTCGACATCGCCGTCGTCGACGGCGCCGCACCGCGCAGCGACGCGGTCGTCACCACCGATCACACCCACATCCTGGTTCGTGTAGTTCCATGCGACGCCAACCCGATCTGGCCTCGATAGGTCACGCTTGACCGCGCGCCGATCAGTGATCGTCGAAAGTTGGCGTGTCGGTGATCGACCCGACGTTCGCGAGGAGTCCCGCTGTGATGGGCAATACCAGGATCCTGTTCACCTGCCGCCCCTTGTCGGGCCACTTCGATCCGCTACTTCCGCTTGCCGAGGCGGCGCGAGCGTCAGGGCACGAGGTGGCGTTCGCTTCGGGTGATCCGGTGGTCGGTCGGGCACGGGACGCGGGCTTCACGGCGTTCGAGGCTGGTCCGGCGGACACATTCCGTGCCGCATGGGTGCCACGGTTCCCCGGCTTCACGACACTGGTTGGTGACGCCCAGCGCACGTTCTTCTTCACCGAGATCTTCGCCAACCTGGAGCTGGCACCGCGAGCGGTCGATCTCGACTCGATCATGTCGGCGTGGCATCCAGACCTGGTCGTGCACGAGATGGCCGAGCTTGCTGCGCCGATGGTGAGTACGGCGTGGGGCATTCCATATGTCGATGTCGGATACGGTTCGCTGATCCCCCGAGCATTGCTCGAAGAGGCCGGCGTCGCTGCCGCTGCGCACTGGCGAGCCCGCGGCCTCGAACCCCATCCGCTCGCCGGAGCATTCCGATACCTGTACGTCGACCCCTGCCCCGCGGCGTTACAGAACCAAGAGATCGCCGACGTCGCCGCCGTGCAACCAATGCGGCCAGCTGCCGCTGAGGTGCAGGACACGGAGCGCGCTGGGTGGCTCGATGACCTTCCGCCTCGGCCCACCGTGTACGTCACGTTGGGGACGGTCTGGAACACCGACCTGGACGTCTTCCGCCTCGTGATCGAGGCACTTCGCGATCATGTCAATCTCGTCGTCACCGTTGGTCGGCAGAACGACCCGGCGGTGCTCGGGCCTCAGCCAAGGGGCGTGATCATCCGCAGCTACATCGCCCAGCACGAACTCCTGCCGTGGTGTGACGCCGTGGTCGCTCACGGCGGGTCGGGTACGGTTCTGGGCGCTCTGGCCCACGGAGTGCCCCTGTTGGTGATTCCGCAAGGTGCCGATCAATGGAGCAACGCCGAGCAGATCGTTACCGCCGGTGCAGGACAGCGCCTGCTGCGAGCCGAGCTTTCCGCTGTAGCCGTGCGCGATTGCGTGATGGAACTGCTGAGCGCACCCTCCTACCGTCAAGCCGCGTCGAACATCAAGGAGCAGATCCGCGCGATGCCATCAGCCACGGAGGCAATCGTCGGCCTCGAGGCATTGCTCTGACCCCCCGCTCGATGTCCTCGCTCTTGAGCTCGTAGCTCAACGCGTTCTGGAACTCCTTCACGCCACGCTGACGTTCGACCTCGCGCCAGCGCGGGCCGCCCGGGTGCAGCACGCGGTACTCGCCGCGCTGGTACTCGGGCTTCTGGCTCGACGAGTGCTGACCGCCTCGAGGTCCCCAGGTCCGGTCGCGCAACGAGTAGGAAGCGACGGGGATCTGCTCGCCGCGGAGCATGAGCGTGCTGGTGACGTGGCCGAGCTGGTCGAGGTGCGGGCTCGACATCATCGGCGGCTGCCCGGGGGTGAACCGGTGCGGGGGGTGGACGCCGCGATGCTCCAGATCGATGGCGAAGTCTCGCTCGGCGTCGGCATAGCCGTGACCCCCTGGTTCCCCCGCTGCAACAGACCCGATAAAAAGGTAACCTATTTGATTGCGGCCGCGCACGAAGGCGATCTCTTCGCCCAAGGCACGCCCCGCCAGCAACTGACCGGCTCCCTACAATCAACACCATCTCCGAGTGTGAGGGCATCATGACGCTGGCACGCAACAACCGGAACGGGCGCAAGACCGGCGAGACGGTCGCGTCCGGCATCCGGCGCCGGATCGCCACCGGCGAGTTGCAGATCGGCGATCGCCTGCCCACCGAGGACGAGCTGACGGAGTCGTTCGGCATCGCGCGCACCACGCTGCGCGAGGCGCTGCGGATCCTCGAGTCTCAGGGCCTCATCCACATCCGTCGTGGCCGCGGCGGCGGTGCCACCGTGACGATGCCCGACCTCGACCGGCTCGCCGAGCCGCTCGCCGTCACCTTGCAGCTCCGGCGCACCACCACGGGCGACCTCGACGCGGCGCGCCTGTTGATCGAGCCCCAGCTCGCCGCATGGCTGGCCCGCCGGCACACCGACGACGACCTCGACGCCCTCCGCGACGCGCTCGACGCTGCGTCGGTGGCGGCCGATGCCGCCGACCAGGACGCGTTCGGCCGGGCCGCCGCCGGTTTCCACGCCACCATCATCGAGCGCGGCCGGAACGAGACACTGTCGGTGATCTCGAAGCTGCTCCACGAGCTCACGATCGACCGGTACACGGCGGGGGCGCGTCAGTCCGACCAGGCGATGATGCGCCGGGCGGTGCGCTCCTACCGCAAGCTCGTCGACCTGATCGCTGCCGGCGACGCCGACCAGGCGAGCGCCCACTGGGAGAAGCAGATGAGGTGGGTCACCGCGGGCTCGAGCGATCAGCCACTCGCGGTGTTCGAGGGCCAGTAGCGCCCGGCCCCCACGCCCGGGACCCGAGCGCCGACTCGAGGTCGCAGCGGTCAGTGCTGTTGCGCCTGCGGCGCGCCGGTGCCGAGGTATGCCGCCTCGAGGCGCTGCGGAGCGGCGCGGATCTCGTCGGCACGGCCCTGGAGCGACACCTCGCCGTGCACGAGCACGAGTGCCTGGTCGGCGATCTCGAGCGCGAGCTGCACGTGCTGCTCGACGAGGATCACCGCCGCCTCCGTCTGGTTCGCGACCTCGCGCAGCTTCACCATGAGCTGCTCGACGATCATCGGCGCGAGCCCCATGCTCATCTCGTCGACGATGAGCACCGCCGGCCCCTGCACGAGCGCCCGTGCCAGTGCGAGCATCTGCTGCTCTCCCCCCGACAGCATCCCGGCGCGCACCTTCGACCGTGCGCCGAGCACAGAGAACGTATCGAACGCCTCGTCGATCGTCATGCCGTGCGGCCGGCGGGCGATCTCGAGGTTCTCGCGCGTCGTCATCGCCTTGAACAGCGCCCGCGAGTCGGGGACGAGCACGACGCCGGCGCGGTTGAGCCGCCGCGCCGAGCCGCCCTTCACCTGCTCGCCGCGCAGTGTGATCGTCCCGGCGATCGGCGGCAGCAGCCCAGCGAGGGTCAGGATCATCGACGTCTTCCCCGCGCCGTTCGGGCCGAGCACGGCGAGGACCTCGCGACGCTCGACCGACAGCGTGATGTTTCGGGCGACGGTGATCGTCCCGTAGCCGACGGCGAGCTGCTCGCAGCCGAACAGCGCGCTCACGGCAGGCCACCTTCGAACGCCGGTGCCTGCATGGTGCCAGGCTCGTGGGCGTCGCCGACGCTCGAGGTGCCGAGGTACGCCATCGAGACGGCCTCGTCGTCGCGGATCTCGGCTGGCGTACCCGAGGCGATGAGCCGCCCGAAGTCGAGCACGTGGATCAAGTCGCAGAGGCCGAGCACGAGTCCCATGTCGTGGTCGACCAGGAGCGTCGTGACGCCCTGGTCGCGGATCGCGCGCAGCTGCGAGGCCAGCCACAGGCTTTCGACCGTGTCGAGGCCGGCCGCCGGCTCGTCGAGCAGGAGCACGTTCGGCCGACCTGCCAACGCGCGCGCGATCGACACGAGCTGGCGCTGGCCCTGCGACAGCTCCGAAACCGGGCGCTCGGCGAGCGCGGTGAGTCCGAGCGACTCGAGCAGCGTGTCGAGCTCGGCTGTGCCCGACGCGCGCGAGGTGAACTGGCCGACGGCGACGTTCTCGGCGACCGACAGGTCCTCGTACAGGTCGAGCCCCTGGAACGTGCGCCCGAGGCCGAGCTGGGCGCGTCGGTGGGGTGCAAGTCCGTCGAGGGTGCGGCCGGCCAGGCGTACTTCGCCGATCGAGCCGGCGAAGCCGCACAGCGCGTCCATCGTGGTGGTCTTGCCGGCGCCGTTCGGTCCGATCAGGCCGACGATCGCGCCGGTGGGCACGTCGAACGACACGTCGTCGACGGCGATCACCCCGCCGTACCGGACCGAGAGCCCCTGCACCGACAGCGCCGCGGCAGGCCTCTGCAGGTCGAGGTGGCTCGGTGCCGCCGCCGGCGGTGCGGGCATTCGTTGGATCGATGGCGCGACGGCGGCGAGCCGGGCGAGCCGGCGTTGCGCGAGGCGTTCGTGGGCCGGGCCGACGATGCCCTCGGGGTTCTTGATGACGGTGAAGATCAGCAACAGGGCCGTCACGATCGCGTACCACTCGCCCAGCTCGACGTTGCGATCGAGCAGGATGAACAGGATGCCGCCCGCGCTGATGAGCCCGGCCTGCATCCCCCCGGCGACCGACGTGATGCCGGCGAGATAGGCGGTGAGGAACACCCCGAGCGACGGCAGGGCGCTGAACGACTCGTAGCTGACGTTGGTCTGCTTGTACGCGAGCAGGCAGCCGCCGATCCCGGCGATGAACGCACCGATCCCGAACCCGATCAGTTTCACGCGCACCACGCTGATGCCGGCGGCCGCAGCCGAACGCTCGTTGGCCCGCACGGCGAGCATCGCCGAACCGAGCCGGCTCGTTCGCAGCGTGGCGACACCGATCCCGGCGATCACGAGCACGACCAGGCACAGGACGCCGAACTCGAACCGCGGGTAGCCACGACCGAGCCCCACCTGTAGGTCGAGCCCGAACAGCGTCGGCCCGGTGACGGGGCTGCCCGCGCTGCCGCCGTTGAAGTCGTTGTTGCGGAACCACAGCGCCTCGACCGTGACGGCCAGTGACAGCGTGACGACACCGACGAGCAGGCCCCTGATCCGCAGCGCAGGCAGGCCGATGACGACGCCGATCACGGCGGCGACCGACGCAGCGAGCAGCGGTGCGATCGGAAACGGAATGTCCCACGTGCTCGTGAACCTCGACAGGAGGAAGCCGGCTGCACCGGCGAAGGTCATCTGCGCCAGCGAGATCTGACCGCAGTACCCGGTGACGACCACGAGGGACAGCGAGATCACCGCCATGATGAGCGACGTGATGAGCGCCGCGCGGTAGCTCCCCTCGAGCAGTGCGAGGAACACGAGGACGATCGCCGACCCGATGAGTGCCGGCACGAGCACGTGGTACGGACGTGGGGCGCGGCCGAGCGAGTGCTCGATGATCGCCCCGCGCGTGGGCAGTGGCCGCCCGCGTACGACGAGCACGGCGAAGATGAGCACGAGCGGGATCAGCTCGGCCACGCCCGACGACGGGAACCAGTCGAAGCGTGTCTGCATGTAGACGGCGAGCGACTGCAACATGCCGATGGCGAAGCCGCCGAACACGGCGGGGAGGAATGACGAGAACCGCCCGAGCACCGCTGCGGCGAGCGCTGGCACGATGAACAACGTGTAGGTGCCGGGAACGAGAGGCACGAGCGGAGCGATGAGGATGCCCGCCGTCCCGGCCACCATCGCGCTGATGGCCCAGTTGGCGAGCGCGATGCGCTCCGGCGAGATACCGCTCACGAGGGCGCCGACCTCGGTCTCGGAGGCCGCCCGCGTCGCCATGCCGAACCTGGTGAAGCGATATACCGCAGCCAGTGCGAGGGCGATGCCGATCACGGTCACGGCGAGCCACAACCGGTCGGTCGGCACCGCGATGCCACCGGGGAGCTCCGTGCGGCCGGTCGGGAAGATCGGCGCCACGAGGATCTGCGACGCGCCGGCGCGTTGGCCCACGAGCGCCGTGAGCAGCGCCGCGACGCCGAGCGACGCGACGGCCTTGGCCACCGCCGTCGCCCGCCGGAGCGGCCGGAAGACCACGAGCCAGAGCACGACGCCGACCAGCCCCTCGAGCACGATCGCGATCACGAGGGCGAGCGCGAACGGCACCGGGCCGTCGAGGTCGACGAGGCGCGGGAACGGCGGGACTGGGTTGAGGAGCTGCCCCTGTCGCAGGTAGGCGAACGTGTACGCGGCGTGCAGCGCGAGCGCACCCGTCGCGAAGTTGACGACGCCGGAGCTGCGGTAGCAGACCACCAACGCAACGGCGAGCGCCGCGAACACGGCGGCGTTGCCGATGCCCAGCAGCGTGAAGTTCAGGTACTCGGTCACTCGCTCCCCTCGCAACGGTGCGGCCGGGAGCGTCTGCTCCGCTCCCGTCCGTACCGCCGCCGTCGTGGACTACGTGCCGGACTCAGCCCGCGACGAAGAGTGCCGAGGCGTCGATCGGCTCCAGCCCGGAGACCTGACCCGTGGCGTCAACCGTGCCGATCTGGAACTGCGCCGAGCACAGGTTGGACAGCAACGGGATCGCCGTGCCGTCGCAGGTGAATGTGAGGCCACCCGACAGCCACATCGGCACGTCGGTGGCTGCCTTCGCCTGGGCGATGACGGATTCGGCGGTCACGCCGCCCTCGACGCCGTCCATCAGGTTCCAGAGGTTGATGATGGCGCCGGTGCCGGAGGCGATGCCCGTGCTGATCGACGGATTCGGGTCAATGTCGCCGTCGCCGTACTTCTCGACCATCGCGGCGTACACGTCGGTGTCGTCGCCCTGACCGGTCACGGTGGCGAGGAACGAGCCGTCGAGCACGTCACCGAGCGACTCGATCACGGTCGGGTCGATGCACGGACCGATGATGTACTTCGGCACGTCGAGGCCGAGCGCCTGGTACGCCTGGAAGAACGACGTGCAGAACGTGACGTCACCCGTCACTCCGATGGCCGTGGCGCCGTCGCTGATCGCCGCCTGCACCTGCGAGGTCATGTCGGGCGTGCCAGGTGCGACCTTGACGACCGAGTACTCGACACCGGCGTTCCCGAACACGAGGCTGCCGATGCCCTCAGCGGCCTGCGTCGCCGACGGAACGTCGATGGTGATCATGGCGAACTTCGACACGCCGGTGTCCTTGGAGTGCTGCGCGTAGGCACCGAGCGTGCCGACGTAGCCGCCCGTCACGATGAACACGTTGGGGGTCGTCAGTTCCTCGGTCGAGGAGCCACTGACGGCGACGATCGGGATGCCGGCACCCGTGATGATCGGCACCTGCTGCGGGCCGAAGCCGGTGAACGGCCACACCACCGCGGCGACGTCCTGCTCCACCATCTGGTTGGCGCAATCGGATGCACCCGACGCGCTCGCCTTGTTGCCGCAGATGACGAGCTCGATCGGCTGGCCGGCCAGTCCACCCCGGTACTCGTTCACGTAGTCGACGGCGATCTGGGCACCGGTCTCGGTGAGCTTGGACTGCGAGCTGATCGCCTCCCCGCCACTCTCGGTGATGAGGCCGATCTTCACCGGCTCGCCCTCGGCAGGGGTGGGCGTGCCGAGCGGATCGGACTCCGCAGCGGTGGTCTCGGTCGCCGCGGTCGTCTCGGTCGCGGCCGTCGTGTCGGTGGCGGCCGTCGTCTCGGTCGCCGCCGTCGTGGTCTCGGCCGACGCCTCGGTGGGTGCCGGCGTCGACTCCGACGAGTCGTCGTCGCCGCACGCGGCGGCGAAGACGACGGATGCCGCCGCCAGGCATGCCATCACGCGATGGCGCATCGAACCGTGCACGTCATCTCCCCCTTGCCACGACCCGGCCCGCCGTCGGTCGGCACACCCCAAGGTCGACTGCTGGAAAATAGTAACCTATTCAAACGAGAGGCGTCAACAAGCCCCGGCGCCGGGGCGAACAGCGTCGGCGACCGCGTCGATGAGCGCGGGTGCGTATTCGGCGATGGCCGACGCGACGTTGCCGTCGAGGTGAGCGGCGCGTGCGCCGGTCGGTTTGGTTCGGCGCCCGGTGTCGACCGACGACGTGCCGTCGTCGGTCTCAGGCGTTCGACTTGACACTGGTCCGAACGATCGGTACAGTTGTCGCATGGCTCCCCGGCTTGTCACCGACTCTCAGCTGATCGACCGGCTGACCGAACTGTTTCGCCGGGCGGGCTTCGATGGCGCGAGTCTCGGCGACATTGCCGTCGCCACCGGGTTGCAGAAGTCGAGCCTCTACCATCGGTTCCCGGCCGGCAAGCACCAGATGGCGACCGAGGTCGCCGCCGCCGTTGCTGAGCGCTTCGCAACGGGCATCCTCGCCCCACTCAGCGAGGACTCGCCGCTGGCAGAGCGAGTCCTCGCCGTGGGTCGCAATCTCGACGCGTTTTACGAGGGCGGTACCCGCAACTGCCTGCTCGACATGCTGTCCGTCGGTGAGCCTGGTGCCGAGGTAGCGGCCAAGCTCGAGACCGCGGCGTCCGGGTGGATCGGCGCCTTTGCTGCGGTCGCTACGGAGGCCGGCGCCGATACGGCAACGGCGATCGCTCGCGCCCAGGACGCGGTCGCAGCGATCGAAGGCGCACTCGTGGTCGCCCGGGTCACCGGCGACAAGCGACCATTCAGCCGAGCCATCGAGCGACTCGGCGATGTCCTGATCGGCGGACTGATCCGCTAGTCCCTCCAGAACCCGACAGTAACCAACCTCCCGGAACCTTCTGTACCGGGCATTCCGTACAAGGAGCATCAGACATGACAACATCTACCAAGACCGCCGTGCTCGTCATGAGTGACCCCGCGGTTGGAGGAGACGAGCCCCTCGGGCGTGTCTTCAACGCCCTCGCCACGGTCTACGACCTCGACCAGGCCGGGCACGCCGTTCGGCTCCAGTTCCACGGTGCGGGGACTCGTTGGCCACAGGTTCTGAACTCGCCGAGCCACCCTGCCTATGACCTCTACCAGGCGGTACGCCACACCGTGACTGGCGCTTCGCGCGGGTGCGCTGTCGTGTTCGGCGCGACCGAGGCGGTGGAGGCCACCGGGCTGACGCTGATCAAGGACAACCCCGTCCCGGGCACGCCGGGGCTCGCCAGTCTCCGGGTCCTGATCGAAGACGGCTACTCGATCCTGTCCTTCTGACCGTGGAGCACTTCCTCGACCTCACCGTCGATGCTGGAGCAGAGGGCCATCAGCGCCGGCGGGGTTCCTACGAGAACTACGCGACGGCTCGGGCACAGCCCGTTCCGGACGGCCTCCGTGCCGCAGAAATCGAGTTTCTTTCGCAGCGAGACAGCTTCTACCTCGCGTCGGTCGGGGCGAACGGCTGGCCCTATGTCCAGCACCGCGGTGGGCCCAACGGCTTCGTCAAGATCGTCGACCCAACCCATCTCGCCTGGGCCGAGCGCAGCGGCAACCGGCAATACATCACCGCCGGCCACGTCGATCACGACAACCGCATCGCCATCGTCGCCGTCGACTACCCGAACCGCCAGCGCCTGAAGCTGCTGGGGCACGCCCGCTTCGAGCCGGACCCCGAACCCGGTCTCCTCGACCGGATCGGGATCGACGGTCGCATCGAGGGTCTCGTCACCGTCGAGGTGGTCGCCTACGACTGGAACTGCCCCAAGTACATCACCCCTCGCTTCACCGCCGACGACATGCGCGCCGTGATCGAACCCCTGCAGCACCGCATCCAGCAATTGGAAGCAGCACTCTCCCAACAACACCAACCTCCTGTGACGAACGGGGCGCCCGCGTGAGCCGCATCCCCGCCATGGACCCAGCCGACATCACCGTGACCGCCGCGATTGCTGTTCACCGAGATGCTCCGCAGTGTGCCGACAGTCCAGGCTTCCCCCGCCGGGGTCAGCTACTCCCTCGCGCTGCAACTACGCGGCGCCGCGGTCGCCGAGCAGGTGCCGGTACTTGCTCACCGGGCCCGGCAGGGGGCGAACCCACACCAGGTCGCCGTCGATCTGGGCCACCTGCGCAACGGCGCGGACGTTGCCGGACCCGACGATGAGCCACGCACCTTCACGAACGAGTGCAGGATCACGAGCGTCGCGCAGGAAGGCCCACGGCAGTCCCGTGTCGTCTTCGGTGTTCAGGTCGACTCGCAAGTCCAACGTCGCTACCACTGGTCACTTCCTTCGTCGCCTACATGGTAGGGGTTGGATCGCTCAGCGTGCTCGCAATGAACCAGCCGCTCGATGAGCTGGTCGAGGTCGGCGTGGCACAGCGTCACGTGCGGGGTGCGGAACGTCGGCACCACCTCGATGCCGGCGCTCTCGAGGTCGGCGCGGGCAAACACGACGACGATGGCGAACCTCACCAACCGGGTCTGGCAGATGGCGTCGATCTCATCCTCCGACGAGGCATGGAAGGCGGAGATCCCGAACCGAGCCCACTCCGAGAAGCGCTCGCGAAACCGCGACGCGTCGTCGGCGAGCAGTTTGGGGTCGAGCTCGTCGCCACGGACGAACACTCCCCCATCGGGAACCGGGGTCAACCTGACACGGGGTGTCTGCTCACGCGAGCTCACGACCCATCTCCATATGTAGCGCTCATGATCTGTGCAGCCGCATCCTTCGCGAGCGACGGGACGACGTGGAAGTAGAGATCGAGCGTGATGCCGACGGCGACATGGCCGAGGCGTTGCGAGACGATCTTGGGACGGTCCAGTTCGCCGATGCCCGGGGCGGGGATCGAACCCGCACCTCCTTGCGGAGAGAGGGGGGTTTAAGACCGCCCCCAACCGTCCGGCTGGTGCTCCCCCGTCCGTCGAATGGCCTGTGATCTGCACCTTCCGTCCGCCCCGTCCGTCAAGTGCGCTCCCGTGATGCGCCGTGTCGTCCAGTTCTGTGCACATCGTGTGCACACGGAAACATCCGATCATCGGGTGGACGAGCAGTCACCGACTCGTGCTGCGTGAGCCGCTGCTGTCACGGCGGTTCCACAGCGGGAGTGGCCGCGGGCGTCATGCTGGACGGATGACGGGCGAGTACCTCCGTACAGAGCATCCAACACTCGCCGGCGCGTTCCTGAAGTGGGGCTCCATGTTGTGGAACCTGCAGCTGAGCGATCTCGTCAAGCCGCACGAGTTGCTCCAGCTCCAGGTGCACTACACGTTCTTGAGCGCCTTCGCCCACGCCACCAACAAGCGGCGCGACTCGACGGGTCAAGGCCGGCCTGGCGGCCCACCTGCAGACCACGTTCTCAGCGAGCTCATCCTGCTCTACGCGTGTGCAATCGCGGTCGCCGAGTTGCGCGCCTGGGGCGCGTTCGTCGAGCGGCGGCCCGGCATGCTCGAGCCGCTCGCGACCGACGTCCAGGACCGCATCGCTCAGGCCACACGAACCATCGACTACTTCTGGTTCCTCGGCGGCAGTCCGCAGCCGTTCGACTACTACCAGGAGGCCAACCGGCGCGCCCACGAGCACCTTGGACAGGGCGAGATCCGGACGCCGACCGGGAATCCGCGCGACGCCCCCGGAGCCGAGGTGCCGTACTACGCAAACCCACTCGACCGGCTCAGCCGGATGCACGTCGGCGAGAACGAGATCATGACCGGACTCGGCTTCCCACCTGCCTGGCCGACGCTGCACTGGTAGGTGCGGCGTTCCTGCTGTCGTCGCTTTCAGCCCCGGGCCAGTCAGAGGCCGCGCGCTGAACACTGATGCGGCCGGGACCTTCGACGGTGGCACGACCGTTGCGCAAGGGAGGAAGATGTCACGGTGACGAGGCTGTCGAACCCTCGGGAGGCGGTGCTTGGGATACTGCTGACGGCGGGAATGTTGGCCGCTTGTGGTCAAGCCGACGAACCGGCAGCGGTCTCCACCACATCTCCGTCCTTGACGACGACATCGGTCATTCGAACGACGACCACGAGCAGCGCCCCCGAGACGGTCGCGCCTTCGTCGACCGCGGCGCCTCCGTCGACAGCGACCAGCGCCTCGGTGGATCTCGCCGAGGCGTTGGCTGGCTGGAGTTGGGAGGGCTCGGGGATCGATCGCGCCTGCGGTGAGGTGTGGTGGGAGCAGCAACAGATGTACGAACGCCGCTGCACCGCGGTCGCTGTCGACCCACAGGGCATCCCGGTCAGCTACGACCCGGTCACCCGTTGGGTCACGAGGGAACGACGCGAGGGCGACGGGCCCATCGCGTTCGTACTCCCCGACGAGTCCGTCGATGCGTCGTTGCTCGCCGCCGGTCCGGATGACATCGTGTACTTCGCGCTCGACAACGAGTGGCCGTCGTCGTCCGACGTAGTGGCAGTTTCGCTGTCGCCCGGCGACACCGGGTGCGTGATCGAGCGCTTCTCGGCCGTGTTGCCGGTTGGGGACGCCGACGTCCTCCCCGGACCGACCGGCCTCGTCGTCAGCGGCTGGTACGACCCAGGCCCCCGCCCTTCACCCGAGCGGGAGCCGGTGGTTCCGTGGATCGATCGGGCCGGTGGCTCAACGTCCGCGATCACCCACGGAGCGTTCGACGACGCCAACAACTTGGTGCAAGCGAACGGCTGGCAGTGGAGCCTCGACGGGCGCAAGGTCATCGCCGAGCAGCTCGGCACCAGCGCAGTGTCACCGACGTTCGATGGTGGCTTCATCGCTGCCTACTACGAGACGACCGGTGTCATGCGTACCGAGCTGATCCGCGGCTGGCGCGATGGAGCCCTCGCCTACGTCGAACTACCAGTGTCATTGGCCGAACTGGGCGGGCCGCTGGTCCTCGAGCCGCAGGGAACGATGCTGCTACCGAACGGCGACTCCTTCGCTCGAATCGCGCCGTTCGAGAACCGACTGACTGGCTGGGACGGCCAACTGCAGATCGATGTCGAAGCCGGCACGGCGACACCGATCGGTCTGGACGCTTACCTCGACACGATCACGTGGCCCGGGTCGGGTCAGTCGGGCGTCTGGCCATGGGGTACGAGCCCGATCGCATTCGCCAACGCCGTGGCAGGCGATGTCTCTTCACCGGCGGAACTGCGAATGATCGAGCAAGGTGCCGTCGAGGGCTCGTCCGTCGTCGTGATCGTGACGACCGAGGGGTTCCTCGACGACTCAGTACACGGCATGCGTCTCCTCATGCACATCTCGCTCGACCAACCGGGGTTCCGCATCGCGCAGATCGAGTGGTCCAATGCCTGCCAGCCAGGGCGCGGACACCAGGATTACCAACCCGAATACTGCACCTGACCGCGCACGAACCGTACCTCAAGCTCGCCGTCGTTCCCGACCTTTCGAGAACTTCTACGGCGTCACGGTCCAGCGCCGATTCAACCCGCGATCGTCGGCCACCTCCTCGCTCGCCCCGACGCCGAGATCCTCCGTCCGCCGCTGGAGTGACCCGAGTGGTCAGGCGCGCTCCGGCAGGTTGCCGGCGCGGAGCTCACGGACGATGGTGTCGATCACCCACGCGACCACGGGGCCCGACTCCGTGCCGGGAACGCCGAACTCCTCGCGCATGCGCAACCACGCCTGCGTCGACACCAAACAGCGGATGACGGCGGCGATCCGACGCCGCTCCCCCTCGTCGAGCTCGGGCAGCTCGGTGGCGAGGAGTTGCAGCATGCCGCGCGAGTTCGCCTGAGTGCCGGCGGCGAAGCGGCGTGGGTCTGCGTTGAACACGGCCTCGGCACGAGCCATCACGAAGTGCTCGTCGAGCAACGCCATCAGCCGCCGACTGGTCGGAGCGAGCGCGTCGAGCCCACCGGCCTCGAACGACGGCGCCACGCCGTCGAGCTGCGGCAGTCGACCGGTGAGACCTTCGAGCAGTGCATCGCGGTCGGGGAAGTGGCGATAGACAGTTCGTTCCGAGACACCCGCCAGCATGGCGATGTCGCGGGTGGTGACCTCGTCGGGTCGCCGATCGCCGAGCAACTCGGTCACGGCATCGAGGATGAGCTCCCGCGTCTGGGCGACCTGGCGATCGCGCAGCGTCGTGGTGTACGGCTTGCTCGGGGTTCGTTCGGGCGTTCCACTCATCTTCCGGCATCTTGGCAGAATGCCAGCGTGATGACAACATCATGTCTTGACGACAGTCTGCTGACATGATTGAGTTGGTGCCGAGCCACAAGGGGGCACCGATGACCGGCCAGACCGACCGCACTGCATCTGCCGTGTTCTTCGAACCGCCGGCGCCCGGCCACTGGGAGCTCGAGACGTCGCACCACGGCCTGCGACCGCTCACCCCGTTCCTGCGCGAGGCGTACCGAGGGTCGTTCGAATCGGGCATCGGCGAGCCGTTGCAGCGCTACGGCCTGCCACTCGCCACGGTGGAGGCCAGGTTCGTGCAGGGCTGCCTCTACATGCGGCCCCTCGCGATCGGTGAGCGACCGGGCTCGACGCCGAAGGCACCGCCGCCGGCGTTCGTGATGAAGCTGATCACACGGCTGCACCCCGAGTTGCGCCGACGGGCGAAGACAGCAGCGCGGGCGTTCGAACAGCGGACGTGGCGTCAGGAGGTCGACCAGTGGTTCGACCACGATCGAGCGACCCAGCGCGATCGGAACCTCGCGCTGCAGGCCGTCGACCCTGGAACCCTCGACGATCCGGAGCTGGCGGCGCACGTCGCCGCATGTCTGGCTCACTTCGAGCGCTCGGCCCGCCGCAACCTGGCCACGCATGGCGGCGACCTCGTACCGTCCGGCGATCTGCTCGCTCACTGCGACGCGTGGGGCATCAACGCCAACGACGCGATGGGGCTGCTCACCGGCAGTTCACCGGCGACGGTCGAAACGGCCAAGATGCTGCAGCCAGTCGCCCGAGCCGTCCGGGAACGCAATGGAACCGAACCGCTCCTATCGGTCGACGACGTCCGGGCATTGGGGTCGGAAGTGCGCGCCGTGATCGACGCCTGGCTCGAACTGCACGCCTGGCGGACGATCACGAGCGACGACATCGACCGCCCGACCTTGGCCGAGACGCCGGCGCTCCAACTCGCAGCGCTGCTCGCGGCGAGTGCGGACGTCGAGTTCGGCGAACCGGACGTCGCCGCGGTCCGGACCAGGGTGCCGGCCGACCAGCGAGCGCTCTTCGACGAACTGGTCGTCGAGGCCCGCTACGGACACCGTCAGCGCGACGACATCCGTGGTCTCTGCTGGAACTGGCCGGCCGGGCTCGTGCGACGTGCGCTGCTGGAGGCCGGACGTCGACTGCACGCCACCGGGCGTCTCCACGACATCGCCCACGTGGTGGAGCTGTTCCCCGACGAGCTCGACCGCCTCCTCCGGGCCGATCTGGCGAACGGTGCCGGCGGTCCGACGGCTGACGACCTCGCCGACCGCGCCGCCGAGCGCGACCACATCGAGGCCACTCCCCCGCCTCGCACCCTCGGCGAATCGGAGGAGGCGCCATCACTCGACGTGTTCCCGCCGGCGCTGGCCCGCATGACCGCTGCGCTCATGATCTCCCTCACCGCCGACACCACACCCCCTCCGCAGGAGGGTGGCGACCCGTCCGTCGTGAGCGGCGTCGGCATCGGGACCACGGCGTACCGGGGACGGGCATGCGTCATACGCGACCTGATGCTCACGTTCGACGAGTTGCAGCCGGGCGACGTGTTGATCACACCGATCACCGGGCCCTCGGCCAACTCGCTGCTGCCCGTCGTCGGCGCACTCGTCGTCGAGGAGGGCGGCCCCGTCTGCCATGCGGCGATCGCCGCACGCGAGTTCGGCATCACAGCCGTGATCGGCGCGCAGGGCGCCACCACCCGCATCCCACATGGCGCCCAGGTCGAGGTCGATCCCGAACGAGGCACGGTGCGAGTGGTGTGAGGGCCGGCGAGCGTGTGTCCAGCGTCGCACAGCCCCTGATCGCCAGCTTCTGTACAGCGACAAGACCGACGGTCGCGTCTGTTGGTGGACAGAAGGCGGGCAGACACCAACGTCCATCTTGCTTGCGGCGGCCCGATGGAGCCGTCGTCGACACCATGCCGATCACCCTCATCCCACCCGACACCGACGGCGCCACCCCACCCGGCCCAGCCACCGTTCCCACCATCGGGCCAAACCGCACTGGGGCGTCCGACTGACCATGGGCTTCGACGACGAGTTCGAGACCCAGGCACCGTCGAAGGTGGTGAGCTCAGCGGAGTGCCCAGGGCGGGACTCGAACCCGCACGTACTTGCGTACAGAGGCTTTTAAGGCCCCGGTGTCTGCCTGTTCCACCACCTGGGCATGGCTTCGCATGTCTTGATCGAACGCGTGTTCTTCTGTGCGAGTTTAAGCCCCCCGCGTCTGCCAGTTCCGCCACCCGGGCCTGCGAAGCAGGTTAGATGGCAGCGGCTCGGCACCGGCGGTGGTCCACGCTCGACGACGTTGCTCATGCCGCTGTCGAGCGAGGCTCGTCGGTGGCAGTGGCGAACCCGAGGGACGACCACAGCGCGCCGCGCACGCGCAGCGCTGCGGGACCCTCGAGTCGGTTGGCGACGATCACGCCCTCGACCATGTCCGCCGCGACAGCAACCCACGGACGGCCCCGCAGCCGCACTGCGACGACCGCGTGATCGCCGTAGCGGCGCACCGATCGGTCGACCCCGACGACTCGTGGCGGGCTGCGGAACGTGGGCGCGCCGAGCCCACGCTCCCGGGCGGCGCGCGACAGGGCGCGAGCAGCGTCGGCAAACTGGACGGTGGTCGTGGTTTCCATACGCCATCACTGTGCCCCAGGGGTGTCGCGAGGTTTCCCGGAGCGCCGGCCGAGCCCGTCCCAGAACTCCGCCACACCCCACCTCTACGCTCCATGACGATGACGAACGTCGACACCTCGCGCGGCACCCGGTGGTACTGAACCCCGCCCAGCAATCCGTGATCGACCTGCTCGGCCGTTCGGCCGACCGGGTGGCCCCGCCCGGCGACCTCGCGACCGAGCTCGAGGCCGAGCTCAACGACGACCTCAGCGACCTCGCCGACCAGATCGATCCGGCAACGCCGGTCTGGGTCAGCAAGCACGCGCTCACCACGATCCACGGGTGCGAGGCGCACCACGTCGCCGGCCAGGGATCGTTCGAGTGGAACGTCGCCTCGGCACGCGGCACCGTCGCGCACAAGGCGATCGAGGTGCTCGTCAACTACCGCGGCGATCCGCACGCGCCGGAGCTCGTCGACGAGGCGCTGAGCCGGCTGATCAACGACGAGCACTCCGACATCGGCCGGTTCATCGCCGCCCTCCCCGAGTTCGACCGGGCCGAGCTGCGAGCGCTCGCGGTCGACCGGGTGAGCGCCTTCCAGGAATCGTTCCCGCCGTTGAAGGCCCAATGGACACCGCGCACCGAGAGCCGCTCACGGGTGGAGCTGCTCGAGGGCCGCATCGTGCTCTCCGGCAAGAGCGACCTCACGCTCGGCCGACCCGGCGACAAGGTGATCATCGACCTCAAGACCGGTCGCAGGTCACGCACCCATCGCGAAGACCTCAGGTTCTACGCGTTGCTCGAGACGATCAAGCTCGGCGCGCCGCCGCGCAAGGTGGCGAGCTACTACCTGGACGCGGCGAGGACCGATCCGGAGGACGTCACCGAGGGCACGCTGCGCGCCGCCGCGAAGCGGACGAGCGACGGCGTCCGACGCATCATCGCCGTCACCCGTCTCGGCGAGGACGCCACGAAGCGGCCGGGCCCACACTGCCGCTGGTGTCCGGCGCTGCCCACCTGCGCCGAGGGAACAGCGGCGCTGGCCCGCGCCGACGACCCGGACAACGACGAACCGCCCTGGTGATCGAGCAGCAGCCCGCGGGCTGCTGCGCGCCGCCCAGCCCGCCCGCGGTCGTGCGGCGATCAACTCAGCCTGCGCGGCGATCAGCCCTCGGGCTGCGCGTGACGTTCCGCGTGAGGTTGCGGCGGCGGCAGCGGAGCGCCGGTGGCTGCGGTCTCGGGCTCCTGGCGCGCCGCGGGCTCACCGAGCGCCTCCCGGATCCTGCTCTCCCACGCCGGTGGCAGGTTCACGTAGACGAGGCGGGCCCCGGCGAAGCGCCGGGCTTCGTCGACGAGCGCCCCCGGATCGGCGTCCTCCAGCAACAACGCCAGCGTCATCGTGTTCGGCTGCACCGCCTCGCGGAACCACTCGACCCACTCGTCGGGGATCCCGTGGTCGACCACCTTCGCCGTGATCGCTCCGGTGCCGGCGCCGACGCCGGCACCGATCGCCCAACCAACCGGACCGCCGAGGATCAGCCCGAGCAGGCCCGCCCACGCCGCGCCCGACAGCGCCGAGCGGCCTGGACCGGGATCCATCGTCTCCTGCACGCGGGTGTGACCCTCGGCGTTCTTGCTCACGAACACGGCGTCCTTCAGCTTGAGCTGCCCGTTCGCAGCCAGGCGTGTTGCCGCCGACAGGAACTCGCGCGCTCGGAACGCGTCGCTGAACGAGATGCCGACCAGCGTTGGAGCGTCGGCATCGGCATCGGTCACATCGGTCATGGGAGAAGCCTGGCACGGCAAGGGGCCCGATCCTGTCTGCGATCAGAAGAACGTCGAACAGAACGGCAGCGGGCGCGAGGCGAACAACCGGTCGGCCCGCTGGACCGCTCCCTTGCGCGCCTCCTCGATGCGACCGGCGCGCGCCAGCTCCTCGAACGAGGTGCCGCCGAGCGAGACCGCCGCAGCGGCGCTGACGTCCAACCGGATCTCTGCGGCGCGACGAACCCTGGTGCAGCCGGCGTTGCCGACCGCGAAGCGGCCGACGTTGTGCTCGAAGATCGGGTCGTCGGTGATCTCGAGCACCACCTCGTCGTCGCCCGAGTACGCCCGGGCACCGAGCACCGCGCGCGCGTCGACGAGCCGCAGCCACTGCTCGTCGAAGACATCGGTGACCTTCACGGCGCGAGCATCGTCGATCATCCACCGCAGCTCGTCGTCGAGCGGGCGTTGGTCGCACACGACCGTGTGCACGAGGTCGAGCTCGAAGACGAATCGCCACAGGACCGCTTCGACTGCGGGTGACAGGCCCCACAGCTCGACGAGCTGCACGCGGTGCCCCTTCTCCTCCCAGCCGTCACGGTCGAGCGGCGTCCACTCGACGAATCCGTCGGGTCTTCCCCGCTCGTCGCGATGCACGACGAGCCATCGCAGGTCTTCGTCGTCCACGTCGATGTGCGAGGCGTAGACGACCTCCCAGTACCCGGCGGGGCGGGTCAGCGCGCCCGGCCGGCGGCGGCAGCGTTCGTACAACGGCGGAATGACGTCGAGGACCTCCGGACCGCGCAGGTAGTGGAAGCTGCCCGTCCTCGCCGGCGGGGCGACGAATCGGACGGCGGCGGTGTCGATCGTGACCGACGCTGTCATCCCGGCCAGGCCGTAGCCGAACCGCGGGTAGATGACCGACTCCGACGCCCGCAGGCTGGCGAGCGGTTCGCCGCGCTCGAACGTGGCCTGCAGCTGGGCTCGCATCAGGGCGGTCAGGATCCCTCGCCGTCGGTGCGACGGCAGGACGCCGACGCGGGTGACGCCGTCGGTCGCGACCTCGCGTCCTCCCGGCAGGAGCGTGTCGAACGGGATCCCACCGGCGTGACCGACGAGCTCGGTGCCATCGAACGCACCGAAGCTCCGCTCCGCCCACCAGAGCAGCCGCCGGCGCTCGAAGTGCTCAGTGTTCAGCGCCTTCACCTGGATGGAACGGGCGAACGTGATGTGCGCCGCGTGCAGGTCGTCGTCGGTGAGCGGTCGGATCTCGATCGGCATCGGGCGAGTCTGCTCGCCGCGATCACGAGCGACGAGGCAATTCCCCGGCTACGGCGTCATCAACGCCACCGGCAGGCCGAGCCCCAGCTCGTTCCGGACCGTCGCGATGAACCGGCCGCGCTGCACGGCCTCCTTCGGCAGTCCGACCAGCTCCGGGCCGAGTCGCGCGCACGCGTCGAACAGGTCACCCTCCACGACGAGGACGAGGCCCCAGAACGCTGCGCCCGTGCCAGCCGGCAGGTCGGCGCGCTCGACCACCTCGACGATCACCTCGCCGAACCGATGGAACCCTTGGCGGATGCCGGGTCCCGCATCCCGCACCCGCTTCAGTGGTTCGCCGGTCGCGGACTCGATCGCGTCGCAGGTGCGCTCGAGCGACGAGGTGGTGACGACGATGTGGTCGATCCGCGTGGCCCCGAGCGGGTGCACGGGGGGCGGCGGGACCGCGACGGACGGCGCCACGATCCGCGTCGGCAGTCCGTCGATCGTCAGCGCGTCATCGGCGTCACCGGACAAGGTCCAGCCGCTGATCCCGCTCGAGCCACCGGTGAACCGCAAGCCGACGAGACCGACCTGTGAGCGGTCGTCGACGACCTCCAAGCCGATGCGACGCCACGCTGCGGGTTCGGACGACAGCTCGAGCTCGACGATCGATGTCATGGCCGATTCGGCATCCCGAGCTGCCAGGCGAAGAAGGCGAGCGCGTCGGCCTGCTCGTCCGCCCGCTTGCTCACCGGCTTGCCGACGCCGTGACCGGCACGACCCTCCTGATGGAGGAGGATCGGCCGCTCGTCCTGACCCGCTCCAGCGTGCTGCAGGAGCGCTGCCATCTTGCGGGCGTGAAGGGGGTCGACGCGAGTGTCCCCCTCCGCCGTCGTCAGCAGCACCGCTGGATAGCGCGTGCCCTCGACCACGTGGTGATAGGGCGAGTACGCGGCGAGCCAAGCGAACTCCTCGGCGATGTCGGGGTCGCCGTACTCGTCCGTCCACAGCCGCGCGATCAGGAAGCGCGGGTAGCGGATCATGTCCAGGAGCGGGACGGCGCACCAGACCGCCCGGTGCGATTCCGGCCGCTGGGTGAGCGCGGCGCCGACGAGCAGCCCGCCGTTCGAACCGCCGAAGATCCCCAGCCGGTCCCGGCTCGTCAGTCCTTCGGCGACCAGCCAGTCCCCAGCAGCGTGGAAGTCGTCGAAGACGTTCTGCTTGTACTCGCGGCGGCCGGCGTGGTGCCACCGCTCGCCTTCTTCGTAGCCGCCGCGGAGCCCGGCGATCGCGAAGAGTCCGCCGGCTTCGCACCATGCGGCGATCTGCGGCGACCAGTTCGGTGTCTCGGCGATCGCGAAGCCGCCGTAGCCGTTCAGGATCGCCGGCGTCTCCGGACCCAGCGCGACATCAGCGGCGTGGATCAGGAAGATGCCGATCTCCGTACCGTCGAGTGACCGGTAGCGCTCCTGCCGTACGGTCAGCTCGGGCGCCCCGGCAGCAGGATCGGCGCCCCACGGGCGGAGGCCCTCGTGCTCCGTCCAACGCCACAGCGCGGTGGGCGACGTGAAGCCGGTCGCCGCGATGAACAGCGGCGTGCCGTTGGTGTCGACCGCGGGGCCGTCGGGTGGAGCAGTGCCGGTGCCGCTCCGGTCGTCGGCATCGAGCGCGACGACGGCGATGGCCCCGAGGGCGTCGATGGTGCCGCGGAACGAGCCGTCCGCCAGCGCGTGCCGCTCGATCCGGTCGATCGCTCGCTCCGTCGCGACCGAGACGACCTCGTCGCCGCGGACCACGAAGAGTCCTCGCACCGCGTCGCCCTCGGCGACGACGGTGCGCCAGTGCTCAGCTGCCGGGTCGTCGCGGCCGACCGTCACGATTCGCCCTCGCGGCGCGTCGAGCGTTGTCGTGCCGACCAGCCCGTCGCCACCGAACCGGAACTCCGAAACCGCCTCGACTCCCTCGATCAGCGTCTGCCACGTGCCGGCGACGACATCGAGCAGGTGGACCTCGACGTGCCCCCAACCGACCATGGCGTGGACGAGCACGTGGCGGCCGTCGCGCGAGGCGACCACGTCCGGCCACGTCTCCGGTGTCGGCAACGCGTCCCAGACGAGCTGGTCGTCCGCTGGATCGTCGCCGAGCCGGTGGAAGTAGACCTTCCGGTCGTACTCGGAGTCCTCCGGATACCGCGTGTAGCGGAACCCCGACCCGTCGGGGAGCCATGCGATCGATGCGGCGCGCGCGTGCGGGATGCGGTCGTCGAGCAGCTCGCCGCTGAGGACGTCGAGCACGCGCAGCTCGGAATCCTCGGTGCCGCCTTCGCTGCGACCGAACGCGACGAGCGAGCCGTCGTGCGATGCCTCGAACCAGTCGATCGCTGCTGCGGCGTCGGCGGCCCATGTGGCAGGGTCGAGCAACGTCCGGCTCGGGGCTCGTGGATCGTCCGCCGATGCGAGCGCGAGGCCGAACTGCTCTGCGCCTGCTGGACGCTCCCACGCGAAGAGCCGGGACCCGCGCACCTGCATCCCGGCGATCACGGGAAGCTGCATGAGCGCGACGAGGCGCTCGTGCCACGTGCCCCGGTCGGGGCGGGCATCGAGCGCCTGGCGGGTTCGTTCGTTCTGTGCCGCCACCCAACGTTGCACGTCGGGCGTATCGCCGAACTCCAACCAACGGTAGGGATCAGCGATCGGCGTGCCGTGCACGACCTCGACGAGGTCGTCGCGTCGGGCGTGCGGCGCTGGCAGCACGAACGGGGTCAGCGACCCATGTTCGGACGCTTGCCGTGGTTCGCCTTCGAACGACGGAGCTTGGCCTTCTTCTTCTTCGTCTTCTTCGACATAGGCGTCAGATGCTACCGGCTCGTCCGGTCGGGTCCCCAGCCCAGGCCAGCAGGTCGTCGAGTCCCATCGTGTTGATCACCCTGTCGAGCGGTACGGCGGCCTCGGCTGCCCGGTTGCACCCGTGCGGCAAGAACTCGAGCTGCCCCGTGGCGTGCGCGTCCGAGTCGATCGAGATCCAGCAGCCGGTCGTGATCGCGAGGTCGAGCAGCTCCTCGGGCGGATCGAGCCGCTCGGGGCGGCAGTTGATCTCGACCGCCGTGCCGAACTGGGCACACGCGGCGAAGACGTACTCGGCATCGAACGTCGACTGCTTCCGCTTGCCGATCAATCGCCCGGTGCAGTGCCCGAGGATGTCGACGTGGGGGCTGGCGGCGGCCTTCACCATCCGCTCGGTCATCTTCGGCCGTTCCATCGCCAGCTTCGAATGGACGCTCGCCACGACCACGTCGAGCCGCTCCAGCAGGTCGTCATCGAGGTCGAGGGCACCGTCTTCGAGGATGTCGACCTCCATCCCGCGCAGGATGCGGAACAGCCCGAGCTCCTCGTTCAACCGATCGATCTCGACGAGCTGTGCTTCGAGGCGCTCCCGGTTGAGACCGTGAGCGATCGTGAGCCGAGGCGAGTGGTCGGTGAGCACGATGTAGTCGTGGCCGATGTCCATCGCAGCGCGGGCCATCGCTTCGATCGGGGCGCCGCCGTCGCTCCAGGTCGAGTGGAGATGACAGTCGCCACGCAGGGCTTCGCGGTAGACCGCGCCCCCGGGTGTGAGCGGGACCTGCGTCTCGTTCTCGATCTTCGTCAGGTACCCGTCCTTCCCGTCGAGTGCCTCCCGCACGACTCTCGCGGATGCGTCGCCGATGCCGTTGAGCTGCGTCAGCGTGCCGGCGCGGGACCGTGCTTCGACCTCGTCGGGTGGGAGCGACCGGATGACGTCGAGGGCACGTACGAACGCCTTCGTCTTGAACCCGTTCTCGTGCACGCGGTCGAGGCAATGGATCACGCGCTCCATCGCTTGGACGGGAGTCATCTCACGAGGGTATCGGCCGCGGCGCGCGGGTCAGTCCGCCTCGCAGCCGCCGTAGCGCTCGAGCGACCGCCACGTCTGGTTGCCGACGACACCGTCCTGCACGAGGCCGTGCGCCTTCTGGTAGCGGAGCACCGCGGCCTCGGTGACGGGCCCGAACACGCCGTCGACCGCCAGCGACGCGCCGCCCCAGTTGTTCAGCGTCCGCTGCAGGCATCGAACCGACGCGCCGGTCGAGCCGCGCCGCAGCGCCGGGCGCGGTGGCGGCAGACCAGGGCTCGACGGCAGCTGTGACAGCGCCGGGATCGACGAGATGATGTTCTGCCCGGGGCACTCGGTCGGTTTGAAGAACCCGTGCGGCTTGAGGTCCTTCGCCTGCGTGGCGACGCCGAGGATGAACTGGCGGAGCCGTCGGAACGAGGTGATCTGCGCCGACGTCAGCGTGTTCTTGCCCGTGCGGTAGTCGCCGGGGAACAGGACGGCGGCGTACTTGACGTTGCCGTCCGCCGTGCCGTTGGCACCGCTGCGGTGGCGCAGGCCACGCCCCTCCAACACGACGCCGTCGGCGATGACGACGTAGTTGTAGGCGATGTCGGAGAGCCCCTTCTCCTGCATCGAGTACCGCTGCAGATTCTGCACGTACGCCTTCGGGTTGCCGGCCGAGGTGCTGAAGTCGGCGGCCGAGCCGCTGTGGTGCAACGCGAGCCCGATCAGTGTTCGAATGTCCAGGACCGGTGCATTGCTCCGCGCTGCAACGAGCCCGCCCTCATCGCGCGTGACGATCGTCAACATCTCCTCAAAGCCCCTCACTGCTCCAGCACCGTGAGTGGGCGACTGTAGATGGTCGACACGGAGCGTGTTCGGGGTTCCATGTGAAGATCCGTCCAACGACCCACGAGACGCGAGCGCATCGGTCGTGCCAGCCGGGCTCGGCCACGGCAGCCCGGTAGCCTCGCTCCTTCGGTATGGAACGCTTCGGCCTCGTCGGCCTCCCCAACGCGGGCAAGTCCTCGCTCTACAACGCGCTCACCGGTGGTGGCGCGCTGGCCGCGCCGTACCCCTTCGCCACGAAGGACCCCAACATCGGCGTGTCGAAGGTGCCCGACCACCGGCTGGACGCGCTGGCGGCGATGTCCAAGTCGAAGAACGTCGTGCACGCGGCCGTGCAGGTGGTCGACATCGGCGGCCTCGTCGAAGGCGCGAGCAAGGGTGAAGGACTCGGCAACAAGTTCCTCGCCAACATCCGTGAGGTCGACGCGACCGTCTTCGTCCTGCGCGCGTTCGAGGACGACGACGTGACCGGGTCGCCCGATCCCCTCGAACACCTTCGCGTGGTGGAGATCGAGCTGGCGCTGGCCGACCTGGAGACCGTCGAGGCGCGGCTCACCCGCACGCAGAAGGCCTCGAAGCTCGACCGCAGCCTCGTCGCCGAGGCCGACGCGCTCGCCCAGGCGCACGCCGTGCTGAGCGAGGGCCACCCGATCTACCGCGCCGGCCTCAAGCCCGACGTGCGCGAGCTCCTGGCGCCGCACTTCCTGCTGACGAATCGCGCCGTGCTCGCCGTCGTGAACGTCGGCGAGAACGAGCTCGACCGGATCCCGGAGATCGAGGCCCGCGTTCGCGCGGAGATGAACGACGCCGGCGACAACGTCGAGGTCATCGGCATGTGCGTCCAGCTCGAGGCGGAGGCGGCGACGATCGTCGATCCCGTCGAGCGCGCCGAGATGCTCGAAGGCTTCGGGCTCGGTGAGGGCGCGCTGACACGCCTGGTCCGCTCCGCGTACCACGTGCTGGGCTTGCGCACGTTCCTCACGACCGGCGAGAAGGAGAGCAGGGCGTGGACCTTCCGGGCCGGCGCCAAGGCCCCCGAGTGTGCCGGCCGCATCCACTCCGACTTCCAGCGCGGCTTCATCCGCGCCGAGGTGATCCACTGGGACGAGCTGCTCGCGATCGGGTCGTGGGTGAAGGCCAAGGCGCTCGGCAAGATCCGCGTCGAGGGCAAGGACTACGAGTTCGTCGACGGCGACGTCACGGAGTTCCTCTTCAACGTGTAGCAGGA
Organism: Acidimicrobiia bacterium; assembly: GCA_050248955.1. Lineage (GTDB taxonomy): Bacteria > Actinomycetota > Acidimicrobiia > Acidimicrobiales > Ilumatobacteraceae > JBFWRK01. Next base: position 151,148 of record JBFWRK010000003.1, on the reverse strand, counting down.
GTCTTGCAATCTGCGGCGATTCGGGCCGCAGTGCCTGTGAGCCTCATGGCCTTTTGTGTCCTTCTCGGTGCATCCAGTTTCGCCCTGTTCGTTTGGAGGAAGGCCCTGAGAAGAACCCATCCGGGACCAAGCCGACGCGACTGGTCGCCCGACGGGTCAGTAGCCGAAGGTCCAGCCGGGCCACTCGGCCACCTCGACAAGCTTCAGGGCCTGCTCCCTGAGTCGGCCATTGATTGGCACCAGTTCGTAGTTGAAGACGCCGAGCGGCCCCTCCAACTTCTCATCGACGATGTGCACGTCCATGATCTCGCCGGTCTCGATCTCCAGTTCGACCTCGACCGGCACCCGGTACGTCACGTGGACCACCATCACCGCCTCCTTCGTTGTCGACTGCGAGCCTCGCTCGAGGGTGTCACAACGTTCCGGACTCCGGACGGTCGTGGAAGCTGGGTTGGGACGATCATGTAAAGAGCAATGGGACGATCGTGCAAGCTTTGCCGGGACGATTCCTCGGTTTGGCCTAGGGTGATTGTGTGATTCCGACGATCGAGCACGTTGAACGGTGGGCCGATGCGTTCATCGACGGCCTGCTCGACGAAGAGCCGGCGATCCTGCTCGAAGGCCCCCGGGGATCCGGCAAGTCCACCCTGCTGCGCTCGATCGCCCACCGCCGGAACCCAGGAGACGCCAGTGCGGAACCGACGTCCTCGCACTCCGGCGGTCGACACCGGCGCAACGAACGCGCTGGTTCGCCAGCTACCTGGTAACCGTAACCGATCGGGATCTGCCCGACCTCATCGATGTACGGCATTCGGGAGCGCTGTCGCGGCTCTATCGACGCGCCGCCCAGTCCCACCATCCCCGGGTTCTCTGCTCACCGACGACTCCCGACCGGTTCTCCGCTCCCATCCGGACATCGAGCGACCTCGCCCGATCAGAGACCGGGACTGGTGACGCGGATGAGCAGAGAAACGGCGCGGCTGGGTCTCGTCGGCCCGACGACGGCTTCGCACCAGCACACCCGGCTCCGTGTCAGAACCCCCACGATTGTTGTCAGCGAATCCGTTTGACCCAGCGCACATACGCCACAAGGGCATGATGACCGGGATTGGACCATGAGTTACGTGACAGATCGCCACCGCGTGGGTGGGCCACGGACATGGCACGTTGATTGCTGGCAGTCGACTGCCATGCGTTCAACCCTTCCTGACCAGGCAAGCGTCGCTCAGCTCGTGCCGTCGTCTCGGCCGCCGTCGGGCTCGCCGAACCGAGCGTCGGGGTGCTCGTCGAGCGTCGGCGGACGCCCGGGTGGCAGGGCGGGGTGCACGGCGTACCTGATCGGGTGGGCGATGACCCGATAGCCGTCCGGACCGGTCGCGACGATCCCACGTTCGTGGAAGTTCGGGTGCTCGAGCATCTCCACACGAGTGAGCACCGGCGCGACGGGAACGGATCGGCGCGTGAGCAACTCGACGATCTCGTCTCGCTTCCAGCCCTGCATCCGTTCCGCGACCGCAGCGCGGAGCTCTGAGGCGCGGGCTGCTCGCCCAGCCATGTCAACGCCGACGTGCTCGGCGAGGCCGAGTGCGTCGCACATCAGGTCCCAGAGGTGGTCCTCGCTGAAGATGCCGAGCTCGACGTACTCGTCATCGGCGGTGCGGAACACGCCCATTCCAGGGAGCGATCCGCCCCCGGTCATCTGGAGGCGGCGCGGGTCGATCGAGCCCATCGGCGCCACCCAGGTGGCGAGGAGGTCGGTGATCGCGACGTCGATGTGCTCGCCCTGACCCGTGCGCCTTGCGCAGAGCACGGCAGCGAGGATCGCGAAGGCCGCGGCCATCCCACCGCCCTGGTCGCCGACCAGGTGTCCCGCAGGGGCCGGCGGACCACCATCGGGGAAGGTGAAGCCTCCCGCGAAGGCCTGGAAGTTGTGATCGTGGCCCGGTACGCCCGCCAGCGGTCCGGTCTGTCCGAAGCCGGTGATCGAGCACATCACGATCGACGGGTTCACGGCCACCAGGTCGTCGAAGCCGATTCCGAGGCGCGCGGCAACACCAGGTCGGTAGTTCTCCACCACGACTTCAGCGTCTGCTGCGAGGCCGAGCAGCCGCTGCCGGCCGGCGTCGTCCTTGAGGTCGAGCACGGTGCTCCGCTTGCGGCCGTTGTAGTTGTAGAACCGGTCGACGAGCGGACGCATGCGATCACCGCCGGGCGGTTCGACCTTGAGGACGTCGGCGCCCAGGTCGGCCAGCAACTGAGTCGCCGTGTGCCCGGGCTGCCAGAGCGACAGGTCGATGACGCGCAGCCCCTCGAGCAACGGCCTGGGCGGCGTCCGGTTCGTCATCGCTCAGGTGTTGGGCAGGTCGCGACGGCGGATCGCGGCGTGCCCTCAGGCATGGTCGTCGGAACCGTCGACCACGAACTCCGGCTGACGGTACGGCCCGCCGGGAACGTCCACGATCCGGGCATGCACCCGGGTGCCGACCTCGACCTGTGAGGGGTCTGCACCGACGACGCGTCCCGTGAGGCGAACCCCGACGACACCGTCGAGGTCGATGGCCGCGAGCACGTGTGGGCCGGGGCCCTGGCCGGGTACCGATGCACGATGCAGCACGATGTAGCTGTGCACGGCTCCCGTGCCGGCGATCGTGTCGAAGTGCGTCGGCCCGTTGCAGGCGCGGCACCGCTCGAGGGGAGGGTGCATCCACGTGCCGCAGTCGGTGCACCGGCACAGCGCGATGTTCCCCGCCGCGAGCGCGTCCCAGAAGCCTTGCGTGTCGCAGTTCGGCACCGGCTGCGGTGGGATCGAGTCCACCGCGACGGGCGCGCTGTCTTGGGCGTTCGTCATGCCGGGTGCTCCGACGAGAAGATGTTGGCGCCGCCGTACGGTCCCGCGCCTGCGGTGACGAGCGCGACCCGGGCATCGGTCACCTGCCGGCTACCGGCCTCGCCGCGCAGCTGCAGGGTCGCTTCGTAGTGGTGGTTGATCCCGTGCAGGTAGCCCTCGGACAGGAGCCCGCCATGTGGGTTCACGACCACCTCACCGCCATAGGTGGCGCGACCGCCGGCGAAGTACTCCCCGACCTCGCCCTTGCCGCAGAACCCGTAGTCCTCCATGGTCGCCATCACGGTGTAGGTGAAGCAGTCGTACATCAACGCCACGTCGATGTCGGACGGCGACAGCCCCGTCTTGTTCCACAGCTTTGGCGCCGCGGTGCGTGAGTACATCGTCGTCTGGTCGTCCCATTGCACCCAGTTCGTGCCGCTCTGCGAGCTGCTGGAACCCACCAGCCAAACGGGCTTCTTGGCGGTGTCGGCGACCATGTCCTCGCCCACGATCAGCACGGCGAGCGCCCCGTCGACCTCGTACGCGCAGTCGTACACCCGGAACGGCTCGTTCACCCACCGTCCGGCGAGGTACTGCTCCATCGTGAGCGGCTCGCGGGCGATGGCGTGCTCGTTCTCGGCAGCGTGAGCCCGCTGGACGATCGCGATCTGGCCGAGGTCCTCACACGTCGATCCGTAGACCGCCTGATGACGGTTCGCCCACATCGCGATCCACTGCGGCGGCACCATGAAGCCGTGGGGTGCGGAGAACTGCCACTCTCCAGGCACCTGCACCGGGCCGGTGACGGTGCCGTAGCGGTTGCCCGATCGGCCGTTGAGCGAGCGGTAGAACAGAGCGGCCCGGCAGATGCCCGCCTCGATCGCAGCGGCGGCCATCGCGACGCAGTCCGCGACAGCGTTCCCGCCTGCGTAGATCGACGGCGACCAGGACAGCTCCTCGCGGCCGAGCGCATACGACACCTCGAGCGGGTGCGTCGAGTCGTTCGTCTGGAAGGCGATGATGCCGTCCACGTCGTCGACGCCGAGCCCCGCGTCGGCGAGCGCCTTGCGGCACGCTTCGGTCGCCATGGCGAGCGGCGTGCGGCCCGAGCTCCGGGTGAACGCCGTCCGGCCAATGCCGGCGATCGCGCACGTCATCTGCTCAGCTCGGAGGTTCGGGGCGACGAGGACGATCCCAGACGGCAGTGCCTGGGATCTGGCTTGCCTGATGGAGAGATCATCGGTCGCGATTGTGGCAGTCGACTGTCAGTAGGTGCAACCTGTCGGTAGATGCAACATGGAGCACCCATGATCCATGCGACCGCACGAGCGGCTCTCCAGGCTCGTGGCCAACGCCGACTGTCGCCTGACGGTGAAGCACGTCACGGTCGCACGTGCGCTTGACAAGGTCGAGTTCTGGGTAACCCCTCGCCCATGGATGCGATCACACTTCTCCGCGACGACCACAAGACGGTCGAGCAACTGTTCAAGCGATTCGAGAAGGCGGGTGACCGCGCGCACGTCGAGAAGCGGCAGATCGTCGACCGGATCATCGAAGAGCTGTCGGTTCACGCCGCGATCGAAGAGCAGGTCTTCTACCCCGTTGCCCGCTCGACCGTGCCCGACACCGAGGACATCGCGCTCGAGAGCCTCGAAGAGCACCACATCGTCAAGTGGTTGCTGTCCGAGCTCGCCGACCTCGATCCGAGTCACGAGCGCTTCGACGCCAAGGTCACCGTGCTCATCGAGAACGTGCGTCACCACGTCGAAGAGGAAGAGAATGACTTCTTCCCGAAGGTGCGCAACGAACTCGGGCGCACAGCGCTCGCCGATCTCGGCGAAGCCCTGGCCGAGGCGAAGAAGTCCGCGCCGACACATCCTCACCCCCGCTCGCCAGACGTCCCGCCGGGCAACGCGGTTGTCGGAGCGATCGCCGGCGTCGTCGACCGCGTTGGCGACAACATCAGTGGCATCGCCCAGGGTGGAGTGACAGCAGCGCAGGACCTCATCGCCCGCATCACCGGCAGCAAGAAGCCGAAGGTGTCACCGACCGGCTCGAGCCTCGCTCGCACCCGTGCCGACAAGGTCCGGCGCGCCGCTTCCACGGCGACCGACGGTGTGCAGCAGACGGCTCGCAGCGCCAAGTCCGGCGCCACCAGCACCGCCCGAGCTGCATCGTCCGGCGCGAAGGGCACGGCGACCACCGCCAAGAAGTCCGCTCGCGCCACTGCGACGACCGCGAAGCGGGCCACCGCGACGACCGCCCGGACCGCGAAGGCGTCGACGAAGCGAACGGCCGGAACAGCGAAGCGGGCCGCATCGAAGACGCTTGCCTCGGCAACTCGCGCCCGGTAACAGCTCGGCGCCCCTGAGCGCTCGGCCGCTCCGCACCGAAGGACGGCCGAGCCGCCCGGGACGTCAACCCTTCACGACGCCGATCGGCCGGAGGCGGGCGACCCGCCGGGCGAGGCCGGCGTGCTCGCAGGTCGCCACGACCTCGTCGACATCCTTGTAGGAGAAGGGTGCCTCCTCGGCCAGCCCGCGGTCGGAGTCGGCGCGCACGACGATCCCGGCGTCCGCGAGCTCGCGCCGCAGAACACGTCCGCGGATCCGTCGGGTCGCTGCGTGGCGGCTCATCGTGCGGCCGGCCCCGTGACACGTCGAGTGGAACGCGCCCCCACCGGCGACCCCGACGAGGACATGCGAGGCGGTTCCCATCGAGCCCGGCACGAAGACCGGCTGGCCGAAGGGCTGGAGCTCGGGTGGCAGCTCGGGATGTCCAGGTGGGAGGGCGCGGGTGGCACCCTTGCGGTGGACGCACAGCAGCCGGCGTTCGCCGTCGATGTCGTGGTGCTCGAGCTTGGCGAGGTTGTGCGACACGTCGTACAGCAGATCCAGATCGCCGGCGCCGAGCGTCGCCGCGAATGCATCTCGCGTCGCGACCGTGAGGAGCTGCCGGTTGGCGCGCCCGAAGTTCGCTGCGGCCGCCATCGCGCCGAGGTACGCCTGCCCTGCGGGTGAGGTGACGGGCGCGCAGGCGAGTTGCCGGTCGGGCACCGTGATGCCGAAGCCGGGCATGGCGGCGAGCATCGAGCGGACGTGGTCGGAGCAGATCTGATGGCCCAGGCCCCGCGAGCCGCAGTGGATCATCACGCACACGCCGCCGAGCCGCAGACCGAAGGCCTCGGCAATGCGCTCGTCGAACAGGCGGTCGACCACCTGCAGCTCGAGGAAGTGGTTCCCAGATCCCAGGCTGCCGACCTGCGCGGCGCCGCGGAGACGGGCCTCGTCGCTGACGCCGGCCACGTCGACGTCCGGGACGAACCCGTGGTCCTCGCAACGATCGAGATCGCGCGCGACCCCGAAGCCGCGCTCGACGGCGTAGCGCGATCCTCCACGGAGGACCGCCGTCAGCTCGTCCGTGTCGCGCAGCGCCCAGACACCACCCTTGCCCAACCCGCGAGGGATGCGGCGCCCGAGGTCGTCCATCAGACGTACCACCGAGTCCTGCAGGTCCGTCTCGCTCACCGTCGAGACGAGCAGCCGCACGCCGCACGAGATGTCGAAGCCGACACCCCCAGGCGACACCACACCACCGCGTTCGACGTCGGTCGCCGCGACGCCGCCGATGGGGAAGCCGTAGCCCCAGTGCACGTCGGGCATCGCGTACGACGCCTCCACGATCCCCGGCAGCGTCGCCACGTTGACGACCTGCTGCAGGGACCGGTCGGATGCGACACCGGGGAGCAGCGAGCGCGACGCGAACAGGATCCCAGGGACGCGCATGTTGCCCACCGCGTCGATCCGCCATCGAACCGGCGTCTCCTCGACCAGCACGATCGGCGCCTCGGGTGAACCGGTCGTCACGGCCACGCTCCGGACCCCCTTCGTCAGCTGTTGTGACTGATGCTCAGCGCGTTCCCGATCGAGCAGAAGGGCCCGAAGACCCTTCTCCGGCGCACTCGCGGCAACTGATGCTGTCGTTCGACGGAGGGAGCCGTGATGGGAGTCTGCAGCCGTTGTGGCGCCGACCTCGCTGCCCGCGGCCATGACGTCCGGCCCCACACCGCCGATGCCGTGATCGAGGCGTGGGCACAGACCGCGGCTGGCTGCTACGAGGAGGCAGTCGCAGCATTCGTCGACATCTTCGTCGACACCAGACGCGCTCGCGCTGGTGAGATCGTGACCTTCGACGTCGGGCCGGCAGCACCAGAGGATCTGCTCGTCCTCCTGCTCGAACGTGTGCTCCTGTACATCGACGCCGGCGGGCGGGTCCCCATCGCCACCCAGGTGCGGCTGTGCGGCGACCGCCTCGCCGCCCACCTCGCGCTGGCTGCGCCAGCGACCGACGATGTGATCGGGTCGACGCCCAAAGGGGTGCCCTACCACGACCTCACGTTCGGCCCCCGAGACGGCGGATGGCACTGCCGGGCGACCATCGACGTGTGACCCTGTTGTCGGCTGTTGTCGCATCCTGTCGTCGCGTCCGGTCGATGACGCAAACCGCACTCCCGGGGACCTTCGACCCTGCCGGTCCTGCCCCGGCCGTCGGAGGATGGAAACGACCGTTCACGGCCGGCCGATGACGGTTGGCCCACGCGTTCATCCAACACGTCGAGCCCGCCGTGCCCGGTGTCTGATCGCAGGGAGACCACCTCATGCGCAAGTTGGGCAAGTTCCTGATCGCCACTGCCGCCCTCGCGACGACTGCGCTCGGAGCGCGCGCGGTGTTCGCCCGCCGCGGCGACCGCCTCGCCCGTGCCGCGCGATACAGGTTCGAGCAATGGAACGGCGTCAGCTACCGGCTGCGCGGGCGACGACCCGACCCCGATGTCACCGACAACGTGCTGGCCGATCGCGTCCGCTCCTCGATCGGCCCCCTCGAAGCTTGCCTCGACCTTCCGCACGTCCATGTGATGGTCGAGGACCACACCGTGCTGCTCCACGGCGACGTCGCCTCGGCGGACGAGGCGACGACGATCGAAGACGCCGTCCGCGCCATCTCCGGTGTGGTCGGCGTCGAGTCGTACCTCCACGTCGGGTTGCTCCCGAGCGACACGCGCCCTTCCGAGGGTGCACGCCATCGTCCACCCTCGGCTGCGCTCCACGAACTGCTGTCCGCGGTCACCGCGATCGGCGTGCCCGACGCCCGGGCACGTTCGGTCGTGGGCGTGGTCCTCAGCGCACTGGCGGAACAAGTGCCGGCCGGCGAGCTCGACCACCTGATGTCACACCTGCCCGACGACTGCCGCCAGCTGATGCGCTCTCCTCGGCGCATCGGTGAGCGGGCCACACGCACGCGCACGGTGTCCGATCTCGTCGCGCGCGTGCTGGCCGTGGACCGTGTCCCGCCTGAGCGCGCCGAGCGGGCGGCCCGAGCCGTGTTCGCCGCTCTTCGGGCCCGCGTGCCCGAAGAGGCGGCAGACATCGGTGCGGTGCTGCCCGAGGACCTCCGCCACCTCTGGCGCGACACCCCGATCCGATGACCGCGCGCGAGGTCCCGGACGGCGTCGGGCGGTGGGATCGCGACGAGGGCCTCCCCGACCTCCTCGCGCACGTCTGAGGGGTGGTGAGGTCCGTGGGTCTCGGGCTGGTGACCGATCTCTACGAGCTGACGATGGCCTCCAGCTACCTGCGCCGCGGGATGACCGAGCCGGCGACGTTCAGCCTGTTCTCGCGCAAGCTCCCGCCCGAGCGCGGCTTCCTCGTCGCCGCCGGACTCGAGGACGTCCTCCGGTTGCTCGCGGAGTACTCCTTCGACGATCAGGACCTGACGTGGCTCGCCGGGCACGGCTTCGACTCCGGGACCCTCGACGCCTTCGCCCGGCTGCGGTTCACCGGAGACGTGTGGGCGATCCCGGAGGGCCGGGTCGTGCTCCCCGACGAGCCGTTGATCGAGGTGACCGCACCGCTGCCCGAGGCGCAACTCGTCGAGACGCTCGTCCTCAACCAGATCACGTACCAGACGGCGCTGGCGACGAAGGCCGCACGGTGCCGCATCGCTGCTCGCGGTCGTGCCACCCTGATCGACTTCGCGCTGCGCCGCACCCACGGGATCGAGGCAGGCATGGCCGCCGCCCGGGCGGCGGCGATCGCCGGCTTCGCCGGCACGAGCAACGTCGAGGCGGCGCGAAGGCTCGGGATCGCCGCTGTCGGCACGATGGCCCACTCCTACGTCCAGGCATTCGCGACCGAGCGAGAGGCGTTCGTCGCGTTCGCGGAGGACTTTCCCGATCGGACGACCTTCCTCGTCGACACCTACGACACCGCAGCCGGGGTCGCGACCGCGCTCCAAGTCGCGCAAGCACTGGACCTGCGGGGGCACGTGGCGGTGCGGCTCGACAGCGGTGATCTCCTCGACCTGTCCAAGCAGGCCCGCAGTCTCCTCGATGCCGCGGGCCGGCCGGACGTGACGATCGTCGCCAGCGGCGGGTTGGACGAGCTCGACGTCGAGCGCCTGCTCGACGACGGCGCCCCGATCGACACCTTCGGCGTCGGCACCAAGATCGGCGTGTCCGCCGATGCGCCGTCGTTGGACACCGCGTACAAGCTCGTCGAGTACGCCGGCCGACCCGTGATGAAGCTGTCGCCCGGCAAGCAGACCAGGCCCGGCGCGAAACAGGTCTATCGACGCGACTTCGACGACGGCGACGTGCTCGCCGAGCGGTCGGAACCTGCGCCTCCCGGCTGCTCACCGCTGTTGGTCGAGGTGATGCGGGCGGGCGAGCGCGCCGGACCGACCGAGGACATCACGGCGATCGCGCATCGGCTGTCGGCCGACCTGGCGCAGCTCCCGACCTCGGCATGTCTGCTTCGCGGCCCGGTGACGCCGCGGGTGCACGTGTCATCGCGGTTGGAGCGTCTCACCCGAGCAGTTGCGGACGCGCGTCGCTCGGCGACGGCTCCGTGACCTCGATCCCGGCCGCCTGCATCTCATCGACAGCGCGTCGCGTCGCCTCCGGCGCGACCCCCGCGACCATCGACGAGAGGACCCGCACCGTCAGCCCCAGCGCCTTCGCATCCATCGCCGTCGCCTTGACGCAATAGTCCGTCGCCAGGCCGACGACATCGACCGCGTCGATCGCTCGGCGTCCGAGGATCTCTGCGAGGGTTCTTCCCGCGTCGTCGCGACCCTCGAAGCCCGAGTACGCGGCGTCATCCTGACCCTTGCGGATGACCACGCTGCCGCGCGGCAGGACGAGGTTCGGGTGCAACTCCGCCCCCACGGTTCGCCGCACGCAATGAGGCGGCCAGGTCGTTTCGTAGTCGGGGTCGTCGGAGAAGTGACCGAACGCCGGGAGCTCACCCGGTGCGGGGTGCCAATCCATCGTCGCAACGACGAGCTCATACCGCTCGCGCCCAGCCCGCAGCCAGCGCGTGATCCGTTCCGCGACGATGTCACCGTCGGCGACCGCGAGCGAGCCGCCGGGGCAGAAGTCGTTCTGCACATCCACGACGATCAGCGCCTTGTGCATCGCTCCTCGGTTCCGCGATCAGGCTCCTGCCGCGCTTGCGAACGCACCAGGGCCGATCGTCACCGCCGTGATCCGGGCGGCCGGAGACGGATCGTTCCCGCCGTCAGCTCGCGATGATGATCACCGGCCGCTCCGAGCTCCGGAGGAGTTGTCGCGGCACGCGACCGATGGTGAGCTCTCCGAACTGACCGTGACCGCGAGCGCCCACCACGATGGCTTCGGTGTCCTCGTTCCTCGCTCGAGTCGCGAGCGCCTCGACCGGATGATCGCTGTGGATGTGCAGATCGAGCGCCACGTGCAGGGCCGTCGCACGTGGACGCGCTCGCTCGATCTCCCCGCGAACAGCGTCGAGGCCGGAACGTACCCCTCCCGACTCGGGCCACGGTTCGGCGTACACGGCCTCGACCGGGCGACGGAGGCGACCGGCGAGGCCGATCGCCCAGTGCAGGGCCAGGCCGCTGTGCTCGGAGCCGTCGACACCGACGAGGATCGGTCCGCCGCTGCGATGGCCGGGCTGCGGCACGACAGCCAACGGGAACGTCCCGGCTTGCGTCAGCCACTCCGTCACCGATCCCAGCGCGAGACCAGGGAACCCGCCACCTCCTCGCGTGCCGACGACGACCAGACCGGGGCGCTCGAGCCCGATCGAGTCGCGCAGCACCGAACGCGGGTCGCCGGGACGCGCGGTGCAGCCCATGTCGAACCCCGACGCGCCGTGGTCGGCGCACCACCTGGCCAGACGTGCCTGCGCAGCCGCGTCTTCGGCCTCCGACGGTGCGCCAGTGTCGCTCTCCACGTCGTACGCGTGGACGACGACCAGCGACGCCGGAATCTCTTCAGCGATGCGCGCCGCCCAGGCGACCGCCGAGAGGCTCGGCGGGGAGCCGTCCGTGGCAACGAGGATGCGGTCGCAGCTCCAGCTCGAGTCGGATAGGTCGGTGGCCGGTCGGGTCGATGTCATCGCGTTCTCCTGTCGTTGAGACGGCACGTGCACCTGACCCCTCGCAAGAACGCGCCCGCCGACCCGACGATCCAGAGGACAACGTCCCACGACCGAGCTGCTCGATCCGATCATGTTCGAGCCCCTGGGCGCGCCCTCCCGGTTCCTCAGCTACCAGTGGCTCACCATCCGCGCCGCGTTCGACTCCGCGATGTCAGTCTCGAGCTGACCGACGAGGGCGCGGCGTCGGCGGATCGCGATGAGCCTCTTCGGGCGGGCGGACGTTGCGGAAGAGCGCGAGCAGGGTGAGGTCGTACAGCGCCTTCAAGGTGCCGCCGATGATGAGCGGCCAACCGAACGACGAGTGGTCGAGCATCCATCCGGCGATCAGCGGGCTCGCAGCCGCCGCCAGGCTGCGAGGCACGTTCGTGACGCTCGCCGCTGCCGGCCGCTCGGCGGGCGTGACGACGGCCATCACGTAGCTCGTCCTCGCCGGCACGTCCATCTGGCTGAGCGACGAACGAGCCAGGAGGCAGCCGATCGCGAGCGTCGCGTTCGGCATGAACGCTGTCGCGACGAGCAGCGCGTTCGCCGGGAGATGCGTGAACACCATCGTGCGGATCAGCCCGATCCTCCGCGCGAGCGGCACCGCGACGAGCGCCGACGCGCCCGACAGCAGTCCCGCCCAGAAGAACACGCCACCCGACAACGCGGTCGACAGGCCGTGCCGCCGAGCGAGCCACAGCACGAGGAGCGACTGCACGACGAAGCCGCCGGCGAACGCATCCAGCGAGAACACCGCTGCGAGGCGGCGGACGATGCTCCTCGAGGCCCCGAGGGCCACGGCCGGCGCTCCGGCCGCCGGCTCGATCGCCGGCGACAGGCGCCGGTAGAACCACCACACGGCCGCGCCGATGCACGCGTAGAAGACGAACACCGACCTGAGCACCGACACCTCCGCCACGCCCAGCCGGCGCGCGGCCCACTCGGGTACCGCCGCCGCCAGTGAGCCGAGCGCGGCGAAGCTGAACCCGACGAGGCTGTAGCGGGCGTAGAGCGCGGTGCGCTGCGCGTCGGACACCGTCCCGGGCAGCAGCGCCTGCTCCGTCGGGAGGAACACCGACACGTCGCCGGCGGACGGATTGAGCGTGCCGAGTACGGCCACCACGAACAACGGCCAGAACGAACCGAGCGATCCGAATGCGACTCCCGTGATCACCATCACGGCAGCGACGGTTCGCAGCAGCCGCAACCTCGGCAGGCGATAGCCGCGTAGCCCGACTGCCAGGGTGAGCGCGGCCGAGCCGATCAGCGTGCCGGTCACGACGGCACCGACCTGGAGCGGGCTGAAGCCGAGCAGGACGAGATAACCGGGGAGGACGACGGAGACGAGCCCGTCGGCGACCGCCCGCAGGGCGCGCGTCAGGAACAGCACGGCAGCATCCGGCGTGGCGCTCGACGGCAGGATGCGATGCCAGCGCGGCGCAGCGCGGCGATCGCGTCTTTCTGTCACCGGCGGAGTCTCGCGAACGGGGTGCGCCGTGGGCCGGAGCACCGGCGGAGCCTCCCGAACCGGTGCGCGGTGCGCGGTGCAGGTGGCGCGCGTGTCAGGCTGGATCGATGGCTTGGATCGTGAGCGACGGTCGGGTGCTCGCCTCAGCCGAGGTGGCTGCCGGTCGCAAGCAGCGGAACAAGGGCTTGCTCGGTCGGGAGTCGTACGAAGGTGCGCTCGTCCTCGAACGATGCCGGTGGATCCACACCGTCGGGATGAGGTTCCCCCTCGACGTCGCATATCTGGACGGCGACGGCGTGGTCGTGAAGACGCTCCACATGCACCGCCATCGAGTCGGCATACCGGTCTTCCGCGCGTCCACCGTCATCGAGGCCGAGGCCGGCGCGTTCGCGCGATGGGGATTGCACGTCGGCGACCTGGTCGAGGTCAGGCCGTGAGCGAGGAGGACGCGAGCGACCGCCCGCTGACCGGCACCACGGGTCGACTCGTCCTCGTGGCGACACCGATCGGCAACCTCGGCGATCTCTCCGACCGCTCGTTGGCGGCGCTCCGCGATGCCGACGTCATCGCCTGCGAGGACACCCGGCGCACCGGAGGGCTGCTGCACCGGAGCGGGATCACCGGCAAGCGGTTCCTCGTCGTCAACGAGCACACCGAGCTCGACCGGGTGCCGGATGTGATCCGCCTCCTCGCCGACGGCGCGACCATCGCGCTCTGCAGCGACGCCGGCTCGCCCGGCATCAGCGATCCCGGCGAACGGCTCGTCCGCGCCGCGATCGATGCCGGGTTCGAGGTCACGGCAGTGCCCGGGCCTGCCGCGGTGGTGATGGCGCTCGGCATCAGCGGCCTGCCGACCGGTCGCTGGGTGTTCGAGGGGTTCCTGCCGCGCAGCGGCTCAGGCCGCGCGGAGCGACTCGCCGAGTTGACGGACGAGCGACGCACGATCGTCCTCTACGAGGCGCCGCACCGCGTCGCCCGCACGGTCGACGACCTCGCTGAGGCGTGCGGTGAGGACCGATCGGTGGTCCTCGCCCGCGAGCTCACGAAGATGCACGAGGAGGTCTGGCGCGGCACCCTCGGCGAGGCCCGCCGCCATCTCGCGTCCCGCGAGCCGCTCGGCGAGTACGTCATCGTGCTCGCCGGCGCGCGGGCGTTGGGCCCTGCCAACGACGACGAGATCCGCGCCGCGTTGCGCGAACGCCTCGACGCCGGCCTGACGACGAAGTCCGCTGTCGCCGAGGTGACCGCAGCGCTGCGCGCACCGAAACGGACGGTGTACGACCTCGCGCTCGGGCTCGCCGCCGCCCGACGCGACGGATGAGCACGACGCGCCACCGGTAGCGTCCTGCCGCGACATGAGCGAGCTCATCCACCTCAACCAGACTGGCCAAGCGGCGGCGTTCTTCGACCTCGACAGGACGCTGATCAGTGGTTCATCCGCGTTCGTCTTCGGCGTGTCCGCCTGGCGCGCCGACATGCTGCCGACCAAGCAGTTCGCGCGCGACGCGCTCAGTGCCATCGCGTTCAAGCTGCGCGGTGACATGGGTGGCGACATCGCGAACCAGGTGCGCGAGCGGATCCTCGGCGCGGTGAAGGGCACCAGTCCGGACAGCCTCGTCGCGCTCAACGAGACGATCGTCCCCAAGCTGCTCGAGCGGGTTCGTCCCGAATCGAAGCAGCTCCTCGATCTCCACCGCCGCCAGGGCCGCGCCACCTACATCGTGTCGGCCTCGCCGAAGGAGCTCGTCGAGCCGTTGGCGATGGCGCTCGGCATGACCGACGGGATCGGCACGGTGTCCGAGATCGCCGACGGGCACTACACGGGCGAGCTCGTCGGTCCGTTCTGCTACGGCGAGGGCAAGGTCGAGGCGATCGTCGAGCTCGCGAAGTGGGAGGGGTTCGACCTCGGCCGGTGCTACGCGTACTCCGACTCGATCAGCGACCTCCCGATGCTCGAGGCCGTCGGCCACCCGGTCGCCGTGAACCCGGACGGGCGGCTCAACCACATCGCGCTCCAGCGGGGCTGGCCGATCGTGATCTTCGCACGGCGCACGAAGCGGGTCATCCGCCGCACGACTGCCGGCATCGGCACCGCTGCCCTCGCCGCCGGATCCTTCACCGCCGGCTGGCGGCTGTCGGCGCGCAAGCGCTGAGCGAGAGCAATCGGCGGAGCTGCCCCAGCCGCGCCGTCAGGCGCGAGCGATCAGCGCCAGTTGCCGCGACAGCGCGACGAGCCGCCCTTCGCTGTCCCAGACCTCGCCGTCCTCCTCGAAGGAGTCGCCCTGGACGAAGCGGGTCGTGAACCTGCACCGCAGCGGCCCGGGGGCCGGCACACCGCGCACGTGCACGGTGAGCTCGACGGTCGGCACCCAACCCTTGGGGAGATCGAGGTTGAACACCGCGGGCGGCATGGCATCAGCGGCGAGCAGCAGCCCCAGCGTGTCGATCGGGCGGCCATCGGCGAACGCGAACCAGCCGCGCAGCTCACCCCGTCCATTCGTGCGCCCGCCCTGGAACCCCACGTCGTCGGGGTGGAGTCGAACGTCGATGCGATCGATGAACGGGGCGACGACCATGCCGTTCTGCCGGTCGCGCGCTGCGCACTCCTGCATCGGGGGCAGCTCCGGCGGCTCGCCCGCCTGGTGCAGTCGTTCGGAGGTGCCACCGCTCTGGTCGCCGAAGGCAGCGAGTACCTGCAGCATCCGCCTGCCGTCCTTGACGACCGAGGCGCTGATGGTCGAGAACCGCCTACCCGACTTCACGATCTCGGTCGAGATCTCGAGCGGGCCGGGCACCCCCGGTGCGAGGTAGTGGGCGGTGATCGTGACGGGATCCGGCTTCCCGCTCACCTCGCGCAACGCTCGACCGACGATCGCCAGGAGGTACCCACCGTTCGCGTTGCCGCCGATGTCCCAGCCGTCGTGGATCACACCGGCGAAGCGACCGTCGCCGAGCGCGCTCACCGCGGTGGCGCGATCGAACTCGTAGCCGTCCCCCCGGTCGGGAACGCGGGCCGCGGCGGTCGGCGGAGGATGCATCTCGCAACCTTCGCCGACCGCCGCAGGGCGAGGCAACCGGGCTGATCGTCGTGGAGATCAGACGCCGACGAGCACTCGATCCTCACCCTCCTCGGACGACCCCGTGGGGGGTGCGTCGAGACCGGCGAGCGCGGCCTCGCCTTCCACGTCGACGTGGGGCAGCAGGCGCTCGAGCCATGCCGGCAGCCACCAGTTCGCCCCGCCGAGCAACGCCATCGTCGACGGCACGAGGATCATGCGGACGATGGTGGCGTCGATCAGCACGGCGGTGGCGAGGCCGACACCGAACATCTTGATCAGCACGTCGTCCGTGAGGACGAAGGCACCGAACACGCTGATCATGATCAGCGCGGCCGACGTGATGACCCTCGCCGTGACCGTCAGCCCCTGGACCACGCTGTGGTGGCTGTCACCGGACCGGAGGTACTCCTCACGGACCCGGGACAGCAGGAACACCTCGTAGTCCATCGAGAGGCCGAAGAGGATGGCGAACATGATCATCGGCACGAACGGGTTGACCGGCACGGTCTCCTCGAGGCCGATGAGCCCCTTCGCCCAGCCCCACTGGAAGACGGCGACGACCACGCCGTAGGCAGCACCGATCGACAGCAGGTTCATCAGCGCGGCCTTCAGCGGGACGACGATCGACCGGAAGACGACCATCAGCAGCAGGAACGACAGCACGACGACGGCCGCGATGAACAGCGGCAACCGCCCGCCGAGCCGCTCGGAGATGTCGATCTGTGCCGCGGTCCAACCGGAGACGTACACCGTCGAGCCACTCGCTGCTTCGACATCAGGCAGGACCTCGTCGCGCAGCTCGTGCACCAGTCGCTCCGTCGCCACGTCCTGTGGCGCGGTGGTCGGGTAGGCGAACAGCACGGCCGTCTCGCCGGCGGGGCTCATCTGCGCCGGCGTGGCGAACGCGACGCCCGGGGTCGACGAGACCGCCTCCGAGACCTGCGCCAGCGATGCCTCGTCGGTACCGTCGACGACGATCGTGAGCGGACCGTTGAACCCGGCACCGAAGCCGTCGGCGAGCAGGTCGTACGCGAGCCGCTGCGTGGAGTCGGGCGGCGCGTTGCCGTCGTCGGCGAATGCGATCCGCAACGACAGGATCGGCGCCGCGAGCGCGACCAGGACGGCGAAGCTGCCGAGTGCGTACCGCCACGGACGCCGGCCGACGTGGTGGGCCCACCGACCGGACCAGGTCGACGTCGCGGTCGCGGCCGAGCGGCGGCGACCGACGTGCAGCCGGTTGATCCACGACCCGGCCAGCCCGAGGAAGGCCGGGAGCAACGTCACCGCGGCGAACATCGAGACGGCGACGAGGATGGCGGAGGCGAAGCCCATCATGGCGACGGACGGGATGCCGGAGACCCACAGGCCGCAGATCGCGATGACGACCGTGGCGCCGGCGAACAGCACGGACTGACCAGCCGTCGCGTTCGCCCTGCCGGCTGCCTCCTCGACCGACAGACCGTCGTCGATGAAGTGCCGATGGCGAGCGACGACGAACAGCGCGTAGTCGATGCCGACGCCGAGTCCGATCATCGTGGCGAGCATCGGTGAGACGCTCGGGACGTCGGCGAACCCGGCGAGCACGCCGACCCCACCGAGGCCGATCGCGACGCCGAACAGCGCGGTGCCGATCGGGATGCCCATCGCCACGACGGAGCCGAACGCGACGAGCAGCACGATCACGGCGACGGCGACGCCGATGCCTTCGTTGCCCTCCACTTCCTGACCGGCCTGGGCGATCGACCCGCTGATCTCGACCTGCAGGCCGGCATCACGCCCGACGCCGGCGGCTTCATCGACGGCTTCGAAGTCCGCCGCCTGCAACGTCTGCTCGGAGAACGCGACGGTGGCGAACGCGGTCGTGCCGTCCGGGCTCAGCGACTGCTGCGCCGGGTCGAACGGATCGGTGACGCCGACCACGTGGTCGACCTGACCGAGCGCGGCGAGCGTCGCAGCGATGTCGGCCCGAGGGCCGGGATCGGTGAGCTGTGCCCCACCGGCATGGAAGACGACCTGTCCGGAGGCACCCGACTGGGCGGGGAAGGAAGCCTCGAGGAGGTCGGTCGCCGCCTGGGTCTCGGTGCCGGGCAGCGCGAAGTCGTCCGTGGTCTCGCCGCCGACGGCGGACTGCAGCGAGAACACGGCGAGCGCGATGAGGAGCCAGGCACCGACGACCCGCCAGGGATGGCGGGCGGATGACCGGCCGAGTCGGTAGAGGACGCGTGACATGGGTGATCTCCTTGACGATGGTTCTCGACAAGGGTGCGCGACGGCGCTGACGGCCCGCTGACCGACGACTGAACACGTGCTGACGTGTCTCAGGCTGGATGACGTGTCTCAGGCTGGATGATCGTCCGAGGCCTCGGCCAGCAGGCCGTGCACGAGGCCGTCGAGCTGCGCCCGGCCCCCGGCTCCGAAGGCAGCCCGGAACTCGTCGGGGCCGATCGCGGCGACCGCCGAGGACTCGATGCGGTCGACGTCGTAGCGCTCGCCGGCCGGGAGTGGACCACCGGTGATGCGGCGCAACGCGTCCGCCGCGCCGAGCAGGAACCCTGCTCGCGCCGGGTCGCCGCGGAGTCGAGCGACGCCGGCGAGCCCTTCGAGTGCCAGCGCGACCGCGCGACGGTCGTCGCCGCCCACCGCTGCTCGCAGACCCATGAGGTGGTACCGCTCGGCGCCATCGGCGTCGCCCTGCTGCTCGGCGACGAAGCCCCGCGAGTTCGATCCGAACGCGAGGCCGATGGTGAGCTCCTTCACCCGCCGGAGCCCGAGCGCTCGATCGAGGACCTCGGCGGCTGCGTCGAGATCGCCTCGGCGGCGCAGCGAGAACGCCCGCGCCATCAGCACGTGGCCCTGCAGCTCCCCGACGAGGCCGTTCGCTGCGTCGCACATCGCCTCGCGATGCAGCCGGTCGGCTTCGTCGAGGTCGCCCTCGAGGACGGCGAGGTTGCCGAGCCGCGCCAGTGCAACGATCGCGTAGCCCCCACCGCCGACCTCCTCGAACAGCTGCTGCGCGGCGGCGAGATCGCTCCTGGCCGCCGCGTAGTCGCCCTCCTGCTCGTGGACGCTCGCGCGGGTCGAGAGGCACAGCGCTTGCGCCCACGGGTCGCCGATGTCACGCATCAGGGCAAGTGCGTCGTCGAACACAGCGAGCGCAGCGGGCCGGTCGCCGTCGCTCAGGAAGTCGATCGCCCGCAGGATGTTGCCGATGCCGCGTCCCCAGCGATCGCCGGTCGCGACGAACATCTCGTCGGCCCTGGCGAGCACGGCTTGCGCTCCGCTCCGATCGCCGGTCTCGCCAAGCACGTTCGCAGCGAGCAACGACGCCAGGCCGATCGTGTGCGGGTCTCCGGACTCCTCGGCGAGTGCGAGCGCATCGGTCATCCCGGAGAGCGCCATGACCGGGTCGTGCTGCTGCAACCCGGCCCAGTGGTACCACGCCATGGTGAGCGCCCGCTGCGCTGTCGAACCGCCGTCGAGCCCGAGCGACATCGAGCACCAGCGGCGCGCCTCCTGGAGCTCGTTGCGCAGCCAGAACGGCCAGCTCATCCCCGCTGCGAGGCGGAGTGCCGTCTCGGCCGACCCGCTCGCGACCGCCCAGTCGACAGCGGCACGCAGGTCGTCGAGCTCGGCGTCGATGCGATCGAGCCAGGCGCGCTGCGCGCCGCTGCGCACACCATCGGCGCCGGCGGCCGCGACGTCCGCGAACCACGCCGCGTGACGGTCCCGCACGGCAGCAGCCTCTGGGCGCTCCGCGAGCCGCTCGCGACCGTAGAACGCGAGCGTCTGCAGCAATCGGAAGCGTCGGCCTCCGTCGGAGTGGAGGGGGACGACCAGGGACTTGTCGACGAGCCGCCCGACCAGCTCCTCGAGCGTCGCCCGGTCGGGCGCGATCTCCCCTGCGAGCGCTTCCGCAGCCTCGAGGGTCCACGCTGCGGCGAACACGGCGAGGCGCTCGAAGAGGCGGCGTTCGCTCTCGTCGAGCAGGTCGTAGCTCCAGTCGACCACCGCTCGCAGGGTCTGCTGCCGGGCGAGCGCGGCCCGCGACCCGCCGGTCAACAGGCGGAACCGGTCGTCGAGGCGATCGCGCAGCTCACGCGGGCCGAGGAGCCGGACCCGCGCCGCGGCGAGCTCGATCGCGAGCGGCAGGCCGTCGAGGCGCTGGCAGAGGTCTTCGATCACCTCCCGGTCCTCCACACCCTCGGCGGCGAAGCCGGGCACGAGCGCTGATGCGCGCTCGACGAACAGCTCCGCCGCGTCGTGGGCGTCGAGCGGGGGCACCGGCCACAGCGCCTCGGCACCGATCGCGAGGCCTTCGCGGCTCGTGGCGAGCATGGTGAGACCCTGGCAGGCGCGAAGGAGCGCGTCGGCGAGCTTGGCCGCGGCGTCGATCACGTGCTCGCAGTTGTCGAGCACGAGCAGGAGCTGGCGGTCGTCGATCAGCTCGACCAGCTGCGTGACGGCGTCGAAGTCGGGGTCGGTCCGGCTCGGATCTCGCGCCGCGCGGACCCCGAGGATGCCGGCGACGAGGGTCTCGAGCCCGCTGCCGTCGTGCACCCCGGCGAGGTCCACGAACCACGCGCCGGCGGCAGGATGCACCGTCCTCGCGACAGCGAGGGCCAGCCGGGTCTTCCCCGCACCACCCGGGCCGATGAGCGTGACCAGGCGGTGGCGGCCGAGGAGCGCGGCGATCGCCTCGATCTCTCGCGCACGACCGACGAGCCGGTTCGCGTCCACGGGGAGGTTGCCGAGTGTCGGACGGCGCGGTGGCGGCGCTGCGGTGGACAGCGCCGGATCGTGCGCGAGGACGGCGGCTTCGGCCGCCCTGAGCTCGGGACCCGGTTCGAGGCCCAGCTGCTCGACGAGCACGGTCCTCGCGTCCTGGTACGCCTGCAGCGCGTCGGCTTGGCGTCCTGCTCCGTAGAGCGCTGTCATCCGGAGCGCCCACAGCCGCTCGTGCGTCGGATGCGTCGCGGTGAGCACCTCGAGCTGCGCGGCCGCTTCTGCGTGGCGCCCGGCAGCGATCTCGGCGCCGAGCCAGCGTTCGAGCGCCTGCATCCGCAGCTGCTCGAGCCGCGACGCTTCGGCGATCAGCTCGAGGTCGTCGAGCCCGCCGAACGGCGCCCCGCGCCAGAGCTGGAGCGCGAGGTCGTGTCGGTCGTCCGCGAGCAGCTGCTCGAAACGCTGGACGTCCGTCGGCACGTCGAGCGAGTAGCCGCGGCCCTGGTGCGAGATCGCGCCGGCGGGCAGCAGGCGGCGGAGCTTCGAGACCTGCGCCTGCAGCGCGTTCGCCTCGTTCGCCGGCGGCTCGTCCCTCCACAGCGCGTCGACGATCCGATCGATCTGGACGACCTGGCCCGCGCTCCGGGCGAGGACGGCAAGGAGCCGCGGCGCCACGTTGCCCGTCACCCCGCGCGTCGTCCCGTCGACGACGATCTCGATCGGGCCGAGCACGCGCACTTCGACCGACGGATGTCCAGGCACAGACCGACGATACGGCCGGAGAAACCGCAGGGGGAATGGTGCCGTATGGCACTAACGTCGCCCACGTGACCAGTCCGTCCGCGCGCCGTCGAATGTGCCGCCCCTGCTCGGGGCCGGCTGGCGCGCGTTGACACCCGACGCCGGTCCCTCCTGATCGCTTCGCACCAGCAGGACGGTTGACCGATGACACACGTAACCTCGGCCCCTGTGGGCCGCTTCTACCTGACGACACCCATCTACTACGTGAACGCGAAACCCCACCTCGGGCACGCGTACACCACGATCGTCGGCGACGCCCTCGCGCGATGGCACCGGCTGCTCGGTGACGACGTGAAGTTCCTCACCGGTACCGACGAGCACGGCCTCAAGATCCAGCAGGCCGCGGAGGCGGAGGGCCTCGCCCCGAAGGAGTTCGCCGACCGCATCGCGCCCGAGTTCGAGTCGGCGTGGCGCCGGCTCGGGATCTCGAACGACGACTTCATCCGCACGACCGAGCCCCGGCACCGCGTCGCGGTGGAGAAGCTGCTGCAGGCCTGCTACGACGCCGGCGACATCGAGGTCGATGTGTACTCGGGCAAGTACTGCGTGCCCTGCGAGGAGTACTACACCGATGACGAGCTGCTGCCGGGCGAGCTCTGCCCGATCCACAAGCGGCCGGTCGAGCACTTCGAGGAGGAGAACTACTTCTTCCGCCTCTCACGGTTCCAGGACCGGTTGCTCGAGTGGTACGCGGCACATCCGGGAGCGATCGTCCCCGAGTTCCGGGCCAACGAGGCACTCGGTCTCATCCGCTCGGGCCTGCGCGACTTCTCGATCTCGCGCACGAGCCTCCAGTGGGGCATCCCGCTCCCCTGGGACGACCGCCACGTCACCTACGTGTGGTTCGACGCGTTGACGAACTACCTGTCGGCCGTAGGGTACGGCCGGGACGACGCCGAGTTCGCGAGCTGGTGGCCGGTCGACTACCACCTGATCGGCAAGGACATCATCCGCCACCACTGCGTGTACTGGCCGGCGATGCTGCTCTCCGCCGGGGTCGACCTCCCGAAGGGCTGGGCGGTCGGCGGTTGGCTGCTCTCGGGCGGCGAGAAGATGAGCAAGACCTCGGGCAACGTCGTCAACCCGCTCGAACTGATCGACGACATCGGCCTCGACGGCTTCCGTTACTACGTGCTCGCCGAGACGCCCTACGGGCAGGACGGCGACTTCACGTACGAGGGGCTCGTCAGCCGGTACAACGCGGATCTCGCCAACAACCTCGGCAACCTGCTGAGCCGAGTCGCGACCGTCGTCGACAAGAAGTGCGGCGGGATCGGCCCGGCACCGGCCGGCGACAGTCCACTCGCGGAGTGCGCGGCATCGGCACTCGCGGCGACGACGGACGGTTGGGCGAACGTGCAGCCGAGCCGCGCGCTCGACGCCACGTGGTCGCTGATCCGAGCCACGAACGCGTACCTCGAGTCGAACGAGCCATGGCGCGCCGAGGCCGGCGCCGCGGTGGACCGCGTGATGGGAGATGCGCTCGAGGCGCTCCGCATCGTCGCGATCCTCGCCTCGCCGGCGGTGCCGACGACGAGCCAGGTCGTGTGGGAGCGGCTCGGCCTCGCCGGCGCGGTGGCCGACCAGCGTCTGCCCGGTGCCGCGGCGTGGGGCGGATACCCCGGCGGTCTCGCCGTCACGAAGGGCGACCCGCTGTTCCCCCGCCGCACCGCGACGGCATGAGCGAGCGCGACGAGACCGCCCGGACAGCCGAGGGCGTGCGCTGGTTCGACTGCCACTGCCACCTCGACGACGAGCATCGACCCGGCGGCGCCGACGGCGTGATCGCCGCGGCGCTCGCCGTCGGTGTCGACGGCATGATCACCGTCGGCACCGACGCCGCGCGCTCGGCGGCGGCGATCGACCTCGCCGCGGCGCATGACCGCGTCTGGGCGACCGTCGGCCTCCATCCGCACGACGCAGTCAACGGCCTCGACGATCTCGTGCCGCTGCTCGACCGGCCGAAGGTCGTGGCGGTCGGCGAGTGCGGTCTCGACTACCACTACGACCACTCGCCCAGGCCCGTGCAGCGCGAGATGTTCGCGGCGCAGATCCAACTCGCCCACGAACGTCGCCTCCCGCTCGTCATCCACACCCGCGAGGCGTGGGACGACACGTTCGAAATCCTCCGCGCCGAGGGCGCACCGGCGCACACGATCTTCCACTGCTTCTCCGGTGGGCCCGCCGAGGCGCAGCGCTGCCTCGATCTGGGCGCCTACCTCAGCTTCTCGGGCATCGTCACGTTCAAGCAGGCAGACGACCTGCGCGCCGCCGCGCGCCTGTGCCCGCTCGACCGACTGCTCGTCGAGACGGACTCGCCGTACCTCGCACCGGTGCCACATCGAGGCCGGCGCAACGAGCCGGCGTACGTCGCGATCGTCGGCGCGGCGGTGGCGGCCGCCCGCGACGAGACCACTGAGAGTGTTGCCGAAGCCACATGGCGGAACACGGTCGTTGCGTTTTGGTTGACGGATTCGTAACGTTCGTGGTCGCGAGGCGGCATGGTGCTGCATCTCGCGTCCAGGAGAGGCAGATCGTGTTCGCAGATGTCGGGGATCGACGCCGGCTCGCGTTGGCGACCGTGCTCACGATCGTCGCGATGCCGTTCCTCTGGTCCTCGAAGGACACGAGCTCCCCTGGCACGCAGCTGGCGGTCACGGCGGCGTCTGCGCAGCCCGAGATCAACACGCCGTTCGAGGCCGCCGCCGTTCCGGATCCGGCGTTCCTCACGGGGCCGGCGCTGTCGCTGCCCGACGTGATCACGATCGATGTCGCCAGCGCGCCGATCGGCAACCTGCTCAGCGGCAAGGCCTCGTACCGGAACTGGCCGGAGGGCCTCGCCAACGGCGAGGGCCGACCCTGCGGCACGTCGTTGGTGCCCTTCGGCTCCCGGATCGTCGTCACCAACACCGACAACGGCAAGAAGATCGCCTGCGTGAACGTCACCACGCGGCCGAACACCGGTGACATCGCGATCGTGATCGACACGGCGACCTTCGTGGAGCTCGCCGACCTGACCGACGCGCCGCTCTCGGTCGACCTGTCCTGGTGACCGATCGTGGTGACCGAAAACCCGTGACCATCACTCCCGCCACGGCGAGCGATCTCCTCGAGCGCTACGGCGTCGCACCGAAACGAGCCCTCGGGCAGAACTTCGTCGTCGATCCGAACACCGTCCGGCGGATCGCCCGTCTGGCCGACGTCGGCCCGCGCGACCGCGTCATCGAGATCGGCGCCGGACTCGGGTCGCTCACGACCGCGCTCGCCGAGACCGGCGCACGGGTGCTCGCGATCGAGGTCGACGCCGGGCTGATCCCGGCGTTGAAGGAGGTCGTCGCACCGTACGAGCGGGTGAAGGTCCTCCACGCCGACGTCACCCAGATCGACTGGTCGAGCCAGCTCGACGACGATCGCCGATGGGTCGTGGTGGCGAACCTGCCGTACAACATCGCCACCCCACTCGTGATGGGCTTCCTCGACGAGGTACCGATGGTGAAGCGCATGCTCGTGATGGTGCAGAAAGAGGTCGGCGAGCGATTCGTCGCGATCCCACGCACGCCTGCCTACGGCGCGGTCAGCGTGAAGGTCGCCTACTGGGCGGAGGCGAAGATCGTCGGGCTGGTACCGCCGACCGTGTTCATGCCGAAGCCCAAGGTCGACTCCGCGCTCGTCTCGATCGTGCGCAGGCCGAAGCCGGCCGTGCCGGTCGGCATCGATCGTGACTGGCTGTTCCAGCTGGTGCGAACGGGGTTCGGCCAGCGACGCAAGATGCTCCGCCGCTCGCTGGCAGATCTCGTCAAGCCGGCGTCGTTCGAACGCGCCGGGATCTCGCCGGAAGCCCGCGCGGAGGAGCTCGACATCTACGCCTGGGGCCTACTGGCCAGCAACTCGCCGCGGGTCACCGGCACGCGGGCAGTCGCTCGCAGCGCTCGCGAGCGGCTGATCGACGACGATCGCGCGTGAGCGCGACCACGCTCCGCGCCAACGCGAAGCTGACGCTCACGCTGCGCGTGACGGGCACGAGGGACGATGGGTACCACCTGATCGATGCCGAGATGGTCGCGCTGGAGCTGCACGACGTGCTCACGATCTCCCCGGGCGACTCGCTCGAAGCCGTTGGGCCGTTCTCGGCCGGGATGCCGACCGACGACTCGAACCTCGTGCGCAAGGCACTGCGCCTCGCCGGACGGACTGCGGCGGTGCGGATCGACAAGCAGATCCCCCACGGTGGCGGGCTCGGCGGGGGCTCGGCCGATGCGGCAGCCGTGCTGCGATGGGCCGGTTTCGAGGATCTCGGCGCCGCCAGCCGGCTCGGTGCCGACATCCCGTTCTGCCTCGTCGGCGGGCGGGCCCGCGTTCGCGGCATCGGCGAGATCGTCGATCCGCTGGCGGTCAGCGACGAGCAGTTCACGCTCGTCGTCCCGCCGTTCGGCTGCTCGACCCCGGCGGTCTACCGGGCGTGGGACGAGCTCGGCGGCCCGGAAGGAGCGAGCGGCAACGACCTCGAGCCCGCTGCGATCGCGCTCGAGCCGCGGCTCGCGGTGTGGCGGCAGCGGATCATCGAGGCGAGCGGCGTCGTGCCCACGCTCGCCGGCAGCGGAGCGACCTGGTTCGTGCGCGGCGCCCATCCGGAGATGGCCGAGGCACTGCCCGAGGCCACTGTGGTCGTGACGCGCACCGACCGCCCGTAGCAACGGGCGGTCGGCGACGACGAGGGGCCTCGGCACTCGGCCGAGGGCGAACTACTTGTTGCGGCGTTGGAAACGCGTGCGCTTCAGCATCTTGCGGTGCTTCTTCTTGCGCATGCGCTTGCGGCGCTTCTTGATGAGCGATCCCATAACGGGTTGCAACGCTACCGGCGATCTCCGCCCGAATGCGAAACGACCCCCACCCCGGTCGCCCGCTAGCGTTGGTAGCGGCCTTCGGGGGTCGTCCAATAGGCAGGACAACTGATTTTGGTTCAGTGAACAGGGGTTCGAAGCCTCTCCCCCGAGCGCAATGCGGGCGGCGCCGCCGATCGCGGCGCCGCCCGCGCTAGAAACGGTGGCATGCCGGTCTCCGCCATCGTCCTCGCCGCCGGTGAGGGCACCCGCATGCGGTCCACGCGTCCGAAGCCGCTGCACCTCATCTGCGGCCGGCCGATGGTGATGCACGTGATCCACGCGCTGTCGTCGGTCGACGTCGAGCGCACGGTGGTGGTCGTCGGGCACGGCGCCGAGCTCGTCACGAAGAAGGTCCAGGAGCAGGCGCCGAGCTCGGCAAACGTCACGTTCGTCGAGCAGACCGAGCAACGCGGCACCGGGCACGCGGCGATCGTCGGTCTGACCGCGTTCCCCGAGGACGACCTGGACGACACGTCGACGGTCGTCATCCTCCCCGGCGACGCGCCGCTCCTGCGGGTGTCCACGATCGAAGAGCTCGTCGGCACCCACGAGGCGAGCGGGCAGGCGGCGACCCTGCTCACCGCCCGGATGACCGACCCGACCGGCTACGGCCGGGTGATCCGGGCGAAGGACGGTCGCGTGCTCGGCATCGTCGAGCAGCGCGACGCCACGCCCGAACAGCTCGAGATCGACGAGGTCTGCACGAGCATCTATGCGTTCCGTCGCGATCTGCTCGGACCGAGCCTGCGCCGGATCTCGACCGACAACGCGCAGTCGGAGTACTACCTGACCGATGTGATCGGGGTGCTCGCCGGGATGGGCCACCGGATCGGCACGGTCCCCGCCATCGATCCGTCGGAGACGCAGGGGGTGAACGACCGCTGGCAGCTCGCGCTGGCCGAGCGCGAGCTCCGGTCGCGCACGAACCGGCACTGGCTGCTGAACGGGGTCACCATGCTCGATCCCCGCCAGACGTTCATCGATGTCACGGTCGAGCTCGGCCGGGACGTCACGCTCTTCCCTGGAGCGATGCTGCAGGGCCGCACGGTCGTCGGCGACGGCGTCGAGATCGGCCCCGACACCCGGCTCGTCGATTGCATCGTCGGAGCCGGCGCCACGATCGAGAACACGGTGGCCCGAGACGCCGAGATCGGCGCAGGCGCACGGGTCGGCCCGTACGCGGCGCTCGGCCCGGGTTCGCACGTCACCTCGGGCGCAGCGACCGGACCCTTCTACACTGGGAGCGCCGACTGACGGTCGAGGGAGCGGACACCATGGGCATGGAGAAAGTCACCACCAAGCGCATGGCGCTCTACTCGGGGCGAACACACCCCACCTTGGCGGAGGAAGTGGCTGCCGGGCTCGGCATCGAGCTCGGTGACCCCCAGATCGTCGAATTCGCGAACGGCGAGATCCGGCCGCGGTTCAACGAGAGCGTGCGGGGCAGCGACGTGTTCGTCATGCAGACGCACTACGGCTGCGACGGTCGGTCGGTGAACGACTCGATCATGGAGCAGCTGATCATGATCGACGCTGCGTACCGGGCATCGGCCAAGCGGATCACCGCCGTCTGCCCGTTCTACGGCTACGCCCGTCAGGACCGCAAGGCCGAGGGCCGGGAGCCGATCACCGCGCGGCTCGTCGCCGATCTCTTCAAAGCCGCTGGCGCGAAGCGGATGGTCTCGATCGACCTCCACTCGGGTCAGATCCAGGGCTTCTTCGAAGGCCCTGTCGATCACTTGACGGCGCTACCGGTCATCGAGGCCTACATCCGCGCCAACGCAGCCGACCCGGTGATCGTGTCGCCGGACGCCGGTCGCATCAAGGTCGCCGAACGGCTCTCCCAGCATGTCAACGCCGGCCTGGCGTTCGTGTACAAGCGCCGCCCGAAGGGGATGGCGAACGTCGCGCAGGCACTGGACGTCATCGGCGACGTCGAGGGGCGCCAGTGCATCCTCACCGACGACATGATCGACACCGCGGGCACGATCGTCTCGGCTGCCGACCTGCTGTACGAGCGGGGCGCCACTGAGGTATGGGCGATGGCGACCCACGGCGTGCTCTCCGGCTCGGCCATCGACCGGTTGAAGAACAGCGCGATCACCCGCGTCGTGCTCACCAACACGCTCCCGCTGCCGCCGGAGAAGCAGATCGACAAGATCGAGGTCCTCTCGATCGCGCCGATCATCGCCGACGCCCTGGCAGCCGTGTTCGACGACACCAGCGTCAGCGAGATCTTCGGGGGCGAGAACCAGGCCTGA
The DNA here is from genome assembly GCA_050248955.1 of Acidimicrobiia bacterium. GTDB lineage: Bacteria > Actinomycetota > Acidimicrobiia > Acidimicrobiales > Ilumatobacteraceae > JBFWRK01. The sequence goes on along the minus strand of JBFWRK010000003.1, from coordinate 122,668 downwards.
TCGGGGGTTTCGATACGCCGAGGTGGCGTCGTACACTGCTTTGCTGTTTGTTCGACGCCAGTGCGCCCGCGGAGGCCGTTGCAATGCCCGATACCACGCTCGTTGCCCAGACCGGTCGCCGCACCGGTTCGCCGTCGTCGCGTCGACTGCGCACGGAGGACAACATCCCCGGCGTGCTCTACGGCCAGGGGATGGAGCCGATCACGCTCAGCGTCGCCCGGCGCGACCTGCGCCTCGCCCTCTCCGGCGCGGCCGGCTCGAACACGCTGCTCACGCTGTCCGTCGAGGGTACGACCTACCCGGCGATCGTGAAGGACATGCAGCGTCACCCGATCCGCCGCACCGTGAGCCACGTCGACTTCCTCCAGGTCAACATGCGTGAGGAGATCACGATCTCGGTGCCCGTCCACCTGGTCGGCGAGGCGAAGGCAGTGCTCAACGAGGGTGGCCTGGTGGATCCCGCAGTCGACACGATCGACGTCACCTGCACCCCGGGCAACATGCCGAACGAGTTCGTGATCGACGTCAGCGAGATGGTGCCCGGCGACGTGATCCGGCTCAGCGACATCCCGATGCCGGACGGCGTGACCGTTCACGGCGACCCCGACATGCCCGTCGTGACCACGTTGATGCTGCGCGCAACCGCCGAGGAAGAGGCCGCCGAGGCTGCAGAAGCCGCAGAGGCTGCCGAAGCCGCCGGCGAGGCCGCGGAAGCGGCCGGGGGCGGCGAAACGGGCGAGTGATCGCCTGCTCGCTGCCGCTGGTGATCTCCCATGGCGCTCCTGCGCAGACGTGAGGACCGGCCGGCGCGGCGAGGCACACCGGCCGATCTGCTCGTCGTCGGGCTGGGCAACCCGGGCAAGGAGTACGAGCGCAGCAGGCACAACGTGGGCGCCGAGGTCGTGAAGCGTCTGGCGGCCGCGCACGGCGGCACGCTGAAGGCGGGCAAGGAGCGGGCGCTCGTCGCGGAGGTCCGCATCGCCGGCCAGCTCGTCGCGCTCGCGTTCCCGACCACGTACATGAACCTGTCCGGCGAGTCGGTCGTCAGGCTCGTGCGGCGGTACGGGATCGAGGAGCCGCCGCAGATCGTCATCGTCCAGGACGAGCTCGACCTCCCACCCGGCACGGTGCGGGTGAAGCTCGGTGGCGGGCTCGCCGGCCACAACGGGCTGCGCTCGATCGCGCAGCACCTGAAGACGCAGGACTTCGCCCGGGTCCGGATCGGCGTGGGCAAGCCGTCGTCGAAGGAGCACGGCGCGAACCACGTGCTCGACCGGATCCCGAAGGCGGAGCGCGAGCTGATCGACGAGTCGGTCGTGCGCGCCACCGAGGCGGTTGAAGTGATCGCGACCCGCGGCATCGACGCCGCGATGCAGGACTACAACCGCACCTGACGACGGTCAGCCGCATGCGTCGCGACGCCTTCCTGCAGCTGGGGTGGTCAGGCGGCGACGTGGGGACGGGTGGTCGGCAGCCCGCGGCGGACCAACACGTCGCCCATGAGCTCGACGAAGTTGTCGAAGTAGAACCGGTCGATGTCGGATGTGCCCAGCCGGGCGAGCGAGGTGTCGAAGCGGCTGAGCGGGTTGCGACCGCCCTCGACGTGCGGATAGTCACTCGAGAACAGGCAGAGCTCCGGGCCGGACTGCTCGATGATCCAGCCCGTGTCCTCGTGCGGGTAGGGCGTCACCTTCACCTGCCGCCGCACGATCTCGCTCGGCGGCGCGGAGAGCCGATGCAACCGCTCCTCGTTCTTGCGGAACGCGCCGAAGGCGGCGTCGAGGTTGCGCATGAAGCCGGGGAGCCACGCCCCGCCCTGCTCGATCACGCCGAACTTGAGCCTCGGGAACCGGTCGAGCACGCCGTCGAAGATCATCGTCGCCAGTGTTTGCATCGGCCAGTACGGGATCGCCATGTAGTCGACGGAGCGGAAGTTCTCGGCGCCGCCATGGAAGTCGGGTACGGGCGGCAGGCCGTTGTCGAAGTAGCGGGGCGAGAGCAGCTTCCCGCCGCCGCCGACGTGGAAGACGATCGGTACGCCGGCGTCCTGCGCGATCGCCCACACCGGGTCCAGGCCGACGTGGCTCGGCGAGTGGTCGGCAGGGCACGCTGACGGCACCATGATCGCCGCGGCGCCGAGCTCGACCGCCTCGGTAGCGACGGCCGCGGACTCGGCGAACCGGGCGAGCGGCACGTAGCAGACCGGCAGCAGCCGCGGGTCGACGGAACAGAACTCGACGATCGCCCGGTTGTGAGCGCGGGCCATCGCTTCGGCGAGCGGCGCGTCGGTGTGCTCCGCCGCGACGAGGGGCCCGTTCGTGAACGTGTTGAAGATGAGCTGGCTCTGGACGCCGATCAGATCGACGGCGAGCGGGCGATCCTCGGCGAGGAACGAGCCCGTGGCGGCGAAGTTCTTCCGCAGCATGATCTGGCCGGCGTCATCCGCGCGGTAGGCCGGATCGGCATGCCGGCGGCGGTAGCGGTCGACCTCGCCTTCCTGGCGCCCACCGGACTCCGGCGGGTCGTCGAACACCATCGGCATCCGGTCCCGCCAGGCGGGATCGGCCGCTGCCACCAACCAGTCGGATTCCTCCATGATGTGCGCGTCGGCATCGTGCACCAGGCGGTCGGCGATGTAGGGCATGCGCGGAATGCTACGTATCCGTCACGTCCCCCAGGGACGCCCCAGGTCCCGGCGATACCCTGCTCATGCCGCCCATGAACCTGTCCTCGCTCCCCCAGCTCCTACGCGACGAGCCGGCTCTCGGCCAGCTGCTCGGTCGCGCGACATCGGTGATCGCGGTGCCCGAAGCGGCCAGGCCGCTCGCCATCGCCGGACTGGTCGAGGCGTCGACTCGGGGCCCGTTCGTGATCGCGGTTCCGACCAGCACCATGGCGGGGCAACTCGCTGACGATCTCGCCCAGTACCTCGGACCTGATCAGGTCGAGCTGTTCCCGGCGTGGGAGACCCTGCCGTTCGAGCGGGTGAGCCCGAGCGTCGAGACGATGGGCCGCCGACTCCGGGTGCTCTGGAGGCTCGCGGATCCCGCGCGTTCCCCGGCGGTGGTGATCGCCGGCGTGCGGGCGCTCTCCCAGCGGCTCGGTCCGCACGGCACGGAAGTCGACCCGATCGTCGTCCGGCCGGGTGACGTGCTCGACCCGGACGTGCTGAGCGAGCGCCTCGTCGCCATCGGCTACCGGCGCGAGGAGCTGGTCGAGCACCGCGGCGAGTTCGCCCGCCGGGGCGCGATCGTGGACATCTTCCCGTCGACCGCGGACGGTCCCGTCCGCATCGACCTGTGGGGCGACGAGGTCGACCGGCTGACCGAGTTCAGCGTCAGCGACCAACGATCGACCGATCCGCTCGCCGAGGCAATCGTCTTCCCGGCGCGAGAGCTGCTGCCGACGCCGCAGGTGCGGGCCCGTGCCGCCGAGCTCGTCGCCGACGAGCCGTGGGGTCGCGAGCAGTGGGAGCGGCTCTCCGAGGGACTGCTCTTCGAGGGCATGGAGAGCTGGCTGCCGTGGCTCGGTGCCGAGGAGCTACTCACCGACTTCCTGCCCGACGCCGCGCAGGTCGTGCTCATCGAGCCGCGGCGGATGCGCGACCGTGCCGCCGATCTGCTGGCCGAAGAAGACGACCTGGCGAAGGCGCTCGCGTCCACCTGGGAACGCTCGTCGGACGAACCGTTCCCGCGCTTGCACGCCGAGCCGGAACGGCTGCTCGGCACGACGACGCGCGCTGCATGGTCGATCGTGCCGACGCCCGACTCCCCTGATTCGCCGGCGATCCCTTCGTCGGGCTGGGGCCCGGTCGTCGGCGACGGTGCCGCGCTCGCGCAGCGCCTCCGCGGCCTCCTCGGCGAGCAGTACCGCGTCGTCATCGCGGCTGACGGCGCCGGCTCGGCCGCCCGCCTCGCCTCGGCGCTCCTCGAGCACGGGCTCGACTTCCCGATCCGCGAGCCGTCAGCCGACGGTGCGGCACCGGACCTCACTGGCCGCGGTGGCTCGATCGTCGTCGCCCCGCTCCACCGCGGTTGCTCGCTGCCGAACTCGTTGGTCGCCGTCGTGGCCGAGTCCGATCTCACCGGCCGCCGCCGGGCGCATCGCCGGGCGCGCCCGCGCAAGCGCGACACCGCCGGCTTCTTCGAGGACCTCAAGCCGGGCGACTACGTCGTGCACTACCAGCACGGTGTCGGGCGCTACGGCGGCATGGTGAAGCGCACGATCGGCGGGATCGAGCGGGACTACCTCCTGCTCGAGTACAAGGGCGCCGACAAGCTCTACGTCCCGTCCGATCAGATCGACGCGGTGCGCCAGTACGTCGGCGGCGAGGCACCGTCGCTGCACCGCCTCGGTGGCGCTGACTTCGCGAAGGCCAAGGCACGGGTCCGCTCGGCGGTACGGGAGATCGCTCAGGAGCTCGTCGTCCTCTACCAGAAGCGGCTCCACGCACCCGGCCACGCGTTCCCGAGCGACACGCCGTGGCAGCACGAGATGGAAGAGTCGTTCCCGTACGTCGAGACCCCCGATCAGCGCAAGGCGATCCTCGACGTCAAAGCGGACATGGAGGACGCCCACCCGATGGACCGCCTCGTCTGCGGCGACGTCGGGTTCGGCAAGACCGAAGTCGCGATTCGTGCTGCGTTCAAGGCGATCCAGGACGGCAAGCAGGTGGCCGTGCTCGTGCCCACGACGCTGCTCGCGCAGCAGCATGGCAACACCTTCGCCGACCGCTTCTCCGGGTACCCGATCAGGGTCGAGGTGCTCTCCCGCTTCCTCACCAATGCGCAGGCCCGGAAGGTGATCGACGGCGTCGCCACGGGTGAGGTCGACTGCGTCATCGGCACCCACCGCCTGCTCTCGGACAACCTGAAGTTCAAGGACCTCGGACTGCTCGTCGTGGACGAGGAGCAGCGCTTCGGCGTGAGCCACAAGGAGTCGATCAAGAAGCTGCAGATGAACGTCGACGTCCTCACGATGTCCGCGACGCCGATCCCGCGCACGCTCGAGATGAGCCTCGTCGGCATCCGCGATCTGTCGCTCCTGCAGACACCGCCCGCCGATCGGCAACCGATCCTCACGTACGTCGGCGAGTTCGACGAGCGCGTCGCGATCGAGGCGATCCGCCGGGAGCTGCTCCGGGAAGGCCAGGTCTTCTGGGTGCACAACCGCGTCCAGTCGATCGAGGAGACGGCGGCCCGACTGCGCGAGCTCGTACCCGAAGCGCGAATCGCTGTCGCCCACGGGCAGATGGACGAAGGCTCGCTCGAGCAGATCGTGGTCGACTTCTGGGAAGGCCGCTTCGATGTGCTCGTGTGCACCACGATCATCGAGAGCGGCATCGACATGCCGACGGTGAACACGCTCGTGGTCGAGCGATCCGATCTGCTCGGGCTCGGGCAGATGCACCAGCTGCGCGGCCGGGTGGGCCGGAGCGGGCACCGGGCGTACGCGTACTTGTTCTACCCGCCGGACCGGACGCTGACGGAAGAGGCGTACGAGCGGCTGAAGACGATCGGCGAGGCGACCGATCTCGGCAGCGGCTTCAAGATCGCGATGCGCGACCTCGAGATCCGCGGCGCCGGCAACCTCCTCGGCGAGGGCCAGAGCGGTCACATCGCCGCGGTCGGCTACGACCTGTACTGCCAGATGGTCACGGAGGCGGTTGCCGAGATGAAGGGCGAAGAGGTCCGCCTTCCCGCCGAGGTGAAGCTCGACGTGCCGACGGACGCCTACCTGCCGAAGGACTACGTGACCAAAGAGGAGCTCCGGCTCGAGGCGTACCGCCGGCTCGCCGCGGTCACGACCCATGCCGAGGTGGACGACATCAAGGCCGAGTGGGAGGACCGCTACGGGCCCGTGCCTGCGCCCGCCGAGTCGTTGCTGATGGTCGGCCGGCTGCGCGCCGAGTGTCATCGCACCGGGCTGCGGGACGTCTCGATCAACGGCACCCAGGCGCGACTCGCACCGCTCGAGCTGAAGATGAGCGAGGCGATGCGCCTCCAACGGCTGGCGCGGGACGCGATCTACAAGGAGGAGCAGCAGCAGGTCGTGCTGCCGCTGAAGAAGGGCGCCGACGCCGCCGGGCAGCTGGTGGCGTTCCTGCAGCAGCTCGTCCCCGAACCGACCCCCGTCCCCGCCCCCGTCGCCTGACCCACCCGTTGTCGGTAGCCTCGACCGCCGTGACTCGTCGCCCTGCCCCCGTGTTCCTCGGCCTCGGCGTGCTCGCCGGGCTCGTGCTCAGCAGCTGCTCGTCGATCGACAAGCCGGCGGCCTCGGTCAACGGCGTGGAGATCTCGATGGACACGTTCGAGTCCGACCTGGCGGCTGTGCAGGCAGGCCTCGGCCCGGCGGCATCGGACGATCCGGCTACGTCGACGCCGACGTCCGTCGTGACCGGCGACGGCAGCCTCGCCCGCAACCTGCTCACGGCGGCGATCCAGCGCGAGCTGCTCGACGGCGAGATCGAGCGGTCAGGCGCCACGGTCACCGACGACGATCGGGCGAGCGCGCAGAGCCAGCTCGCGCAGCAGCAAGCCGGATGGGACAGCTCACCCGAGCGGTTCCAGACGTTCTTCACCGAGTACGTCGCCGCGCAGGCCGCGTTCCGTCGCATCGCCGGCCCGGCCGAGCAGGAGATCGCCGGCCAGTACGCCGAAGGTGTCGAGGCGGTCGGGTTCGCCTGCGTGAGCCACATCCTCGTCGACAGCGAGGCGGAAGCGATCGACGCGCTCGGCCGGCTCCAGGCAGGCGAGGACTTCGCGACCGTCGCCGCCGAAATCTCGACCGATCCCTCGGCGGCATCGGGCGGAGGAGCGCTCCTCAACGACGACGGGACGCCCTGCATCCCGCTCGACCAGTTCGCCGCAGGGTTCGTGCCGGAGTTCGTGGCAGGCGTGATCGGCGCGGAGGCCGGCGAACCGACGCAGCCCGTCGAATCGTCATTCGGGTTCCACGTGATCCTGGTCCGTCCGTTCGACGAGGTGAAGGACGCGTTGGTCCCGAGCGTGCAGAACGCCGCCGCGCAGACCCGGCTCAGCGAGCTGATCGCCGACGCCGACGTGTCGGTCAGCCCGTCCATCGGTGCCTGGTCGGCCGACTCCGGCAGGGTGGTCTCGCTGAGCGACGTCGCGGGGCTGTGACGCTGCCGACGGTCGTCGTCGCCGGTCTCGGCCCGGCCGGCCCGGAGCACGTGACGGCGGCGGTCACGGAGGCGATCGCCCGCATCCCGCATCGGTACCTGCGGACGTGTCGGCATCCCTCGGCGTCGGTCGTTGCAGGTGCAACGACGTTCGACCACGTCTACGAGGACGCCGACACGTTCGACGACGTCTATCGCCGGATCACCGACGCGCTCGTCGCGGCGGCCGTCGAGCACGGGGAGATCCTGTACGCGGTGCCCGGTTCGCCACTCGTGCTCGAACGGACCGTGCGCCACCTCCGCGACGATCGCCGGGTCCGCTGCGTCGTGCTGCCGGCGCTGTCGTTCCTCGACCTCGCCTACGACCGGCTGGGCATCGATCCCGTCGAGAATGGGCTGCGGCTCGTCGACGGCCACGAGTTCGCGACGGCGGCCGCCGGTGAGCGCGGCCCGCTGCTCGTCGCGCACTGCCACGCGAACTGGGTCCTGTCGGAGATCAAGCTCGCCGTCGAGGACGCGACCGGCGACGAGCCCGTCGTGCTCCTCCAACGACTCGGTTGCCCGGACGAGGCGGTCGTGCACACGACCTGGGCCGAGCTCGACCGCACGGTCGAGGCTGACCACCTGACGTCGTTGTACATCCCGTCCCTCGGCGCCCCGGTCGGCAGCGAGCTCGTCAGGTTCCACGAGCTCATCCGCCGGCTGCGCGCCGAGTGCCCGTGGGACCGCGAGCAGACGCACGCCTCGCTCGCCCGCTACGCGATCGAGGAGACGTACGAGCTCGTCGAGGCGATCGGCGCCCTCGGCGGCAGCGACAGTGGCGGCGGCGACGGTGACGGCGACGACGAGCTCGTCGGGGAGCTCGGCGACGTGCTGCTCCAGGTCGTGCTGCACGCGGCGATCGGCGAAGAGGAAGGCCGATTCAGCCTGGGCGACGTCGCACGGGCCATCTCCGAGAAGATGATCCGCCGCCACCCGCACGTCTTCGGCGACGTCGAGGTCGACGGCGCATCGGACGTGGCGCGGAACTGGGTGACGATCAAGGCCGCCGAGAAGGACATCGCCTCCGCAGACAGATCCGAGTCGTCTGCGACCTCGCGTCCGGCGGCGTCGACGTTCGACGGCATCGCCGGCTCGTTGCCATCGCTCCTCTACGCACGGGAGCTCGGCGCCGCCGCAGCGAAGCGAGGCTTCGACTGGGACGACCCGCGGGGGACGCTCGAGAAAGTCGCCGAGGAGCTGCGCGAGGTGACGGAGGCGTTCGACGATCCCGCGGCCGTCCACGACGAGCTCGGCGATCTCCTGTTCGCGGTCGTCAACGTCGCCCGCCACCGGAGGGTCGACCCCGAAGTCGCCCTCCGTCAAGCCGCGCGCAAGTTCCGCGTCCGCGTCGCCGGCATGGAACGACTCGCTGTCGAGCGCGGGATCGAGACCGAGACCTGTGGCCTCGCCGTGCTCGATCAGCTGTGGGACGAGGTCAAGCGGACCTCCGGCTGACGCCCGCGTTCCTGCGGCCGCTCAGCGGCGCCCGCGGCGGGCGGCCTTCGCCTCGTACATCAAGGCGTCTGCGGCGGCGATCACCCGTTGCGCGTCGTCGCCGGGTGACCCGATCGCGGTGCCGATCGAGACGCCGATGTCGATCGGAACGCCCTCGAAGCTCGTGACCGAGACCACTTCGTGTTCGAGGCGTTCGGCCAGCTCCTCGGCATCGCGCTGGCTCGCGCCGCTGGCGAGCACGACGAACTCGTCGCCGCCGATCCGCCCGACGAGGTCGCCCCGGCGGACCGCTGTGGCCAGCCGGCTCGCGAGGTGCGCGAGCACGCGGTCGCCGAAGGCGTGACCGCGCGAATCGTTGACGGTCTTGAACCGGTCGAGGTCGAGGAACAGCACCGCGACGTCGCGGTCCGCCCTGGCCAGGTGTTCGCCGAGGACCTGCTCGAGCTCCGACCGGTTCACCAGGCCGGTGAGCGCGTCGAGGCTCGCCCGGCGGGCGAGATCGGTCTCGAGCCGGGCTCGTGTGGCAACGGAGGCGGCGACGTCGCCGACGAGCCGCAGGTGCTCCATGTTCGCGTCGTCCCACCCGGCGACGCCGGGGTCAGCGGCGTCCCATGCGAACCACCAGCGCACGAGCGGATCGGCGGGCACACCGACCTCGAACACCGTCCGCTGGTCGATCCTGGCGTGATCGCGGAACGGAGCCGACGCGAGCTCGGTGGCGGCGGGCCAGCGTTGCGGCGCGCCCCACAGGATCGGCAGGTTGCCCGGGAGCACGAGCTGCGCGGCCTGCGCTCGGAGGAACGTCGCGACGTCGGCGACCGCGGTCGCGAGCTCCGACTCGATCTCCGCGCCGTGCGCTCCAGCCAGCCGTCCGGCGATGCGCAGCGCTCGTCGCTCGATGTCTCGGCGCCGCAGCTCCAGCTCCTCGCGTCGCTCGAGTTGTCGCACGCTCAGGATCACGCGATCGTCGACGGTCGCCGATGTGCACTCGATGTCGATCCACGTGCCGGCCGCGCCGCGGATGCGGAACAGGATCGGCAGATGGATGCCGGGTCGCCGCGCCGCCTCGGCCAGGGCGTCGACCGTCTGATCGCGGTCGTCGGGATGGACGAAATCGAACACCGACCGGCCCGTCGCATCGGCGGGATCGAGTCCGATGACGCCAAGGGCATCACCATGGACCTCGTGCGCGGTTCCGCCCCGGTCTGTCACGACGATCATGTCGGGGAGGGCACCGAGCAGTCGCTCCGGATCGAACCGTCCGGTCGGTGAGCCGTCCGCGTCCACGCTGATCTCGACCGCGTCGGGCCCGTCCCATGACGCGTGCACACCCGCCCGAGGCAACGAACGGGCTGTCCGGCCCAGGCATGTCGGGCCGCGCCGGCAGGGATTCGGTACGGTTGCTCCACTGTGAGCGAGATCGAGAGCATCATCGGACGAGAAGTGCTGGATTCTCGGGGCAACCCGACCGTCGAGGTGGAGATCGTCCTCGACTCGGGCGCCCGCGGACGGGCGATCGTGCCCTCCGGGGCCTCGACGGGCGAGCACGAGGCCGTCGAGCTCCGAGACGGTGACGAGCGATACTTGGGCAAGGGCGTGTTGCAGGCCGTCGGCCACGTGAACGGCGAGATCGCCGACACGATCGAGGGGCTCGATGCGCTCGACCAGCGGATCATCGACCAGGTCCTCGTCGATCTCGACGGGACCGACAACAAAGGTCGGCTGGGCGCGAACGCGATCCTCGGCGTGAGCATGGCCGTGGCGAAGGCGGCTGCAGCCGAACTGGAGCTGCCGCTGTACCGCTACGTCGGCGGGCCGAACGCGCACGTCCTCCCGGTGCCGATGATGAACGTCGTCAACGGAGGCGTCCATGCGGACAACACCATCGACCTGCAGGAGTTCATGGTCATGCCCGTCGGCGCGCCGAGCTTCCGCGAGGCGCTCCGGTGGGGCGCCGAGACCTACCACAGCCTCAAGAAGGTGTTGCACGACCGCGGACTCTCGACGGCCGTCGGCGACGAGGGTGGGTTCGCGCCGAACCTCGCGAGCAACGAGGACGCGATCCGTGTGCTCGTCGAAGCGATCGAGAAGGCCGGCTACGTGCCCGGGGAGGAGATCGCGATCGCGCTCGATCCCGCCACGAGCGAGCTGTTCCGCGACGGCCGCTACCACCTCGAGGGCGAGGGCAAGGTGCTCTCCAGCGATGACTTCGTCGCCTACTGGACGCGCCTGGTCGACACGTACCCGATCGTCTCGATCGAGGACGGCATGGCGGAGGACGACTGGGACGGCTGGAAGGCGCTGACCGACGCTCTCGGCGGGCGCGTGCAACTCGTCGGCGACGACCTGTTCGTGACGAACACCGCCCGATTGGCGATGGGCATCGAGCGCGGCGTCACCAACAGCGTGCTCGTGAAGGTCAACCAGATCGGCACCCTCACGGAGACGCTCGAAACCGTCGAGCTGGCGACGCGCAACGGCTACACGTCGGTGATGAGCCACCGCTCCGGCGAGACCGAGGACACCACGATCGCCGACCTCGCGGTCGCCACGAACTGCGGTCAGATCAAGACCGGGGCGCCGGCACGCTCCGACCGGGTGGCGAAGTACAACCAGTTGTTGCGGATCGAAGCCGACCTCGGGGAGGCTGCGGTCTATCGGGGACGTGCCGCGCTCGCGCGCGGCGCGCGGTGACGCACTCGTGAGCACCGGCCACCGGACGAGCTCGATCCCCCGCCCGAGACGCAGCGGGATGATGGACCGCGTCCGCTCCGCCGTTCCGGCGGGGCCGCGTCGCGAGGTGGGCGACGACACCAGGCTCATCCAGCGGAAGCGGAACCGGAACCTCCTCACGCTCGGCGCGGCAGTCATCGTGGCTGCGCTCGCGGCAGCGGTGCTCGTCCTGCCCTTCCGGGCGTGGCTGAACCAGCGCAGCGAGCTCGCCGAACGCCAGCACGAGCTCGCCGCGCTCGACGCCGCCAACGAGCGGATCGCCCAGGCGAACGAACGACTGCAGACACCGCAGGGCATCGAGGAGACCGCTCGCAACGACCTCGGCTACCTCGAAGCGGGCGAGCAGCAGCTGACCGTCCTCCCCGCCCCATCGACCGGTGAGCAGCTCCCCGGTCGCTGGCCGTACACGATGGTCAGCGACATCTTCGCCGTCCGCGCCGAAGCAGACGCCGTGGCGGCCGCCACGGCCGCCGCCAGTGCTGCCACCGAGACTGCGGCGCCGGCCACCCAGGCTCCGGCGGCCGCCACCGAGCCCGCCACCTCGACTCCCTGATCCACCGATCCGCCGCCTCTGTGGCGCCTGGTGTGGCGGAGACGCGCTCCGGGCGCCTGGGGTGAAGTGAGTTCGTTGGTTGCGCGTGACGGCTGGTGACGCTGGAGCGCCGGAGTGTGCTGGTGCGACGTCGTCATCGGACCACGAGACCCCAGCCACGCCGTTTCTCTGCTCATCGGCGTCACCAGCCCCCGTCTCTGATCGGGCGAGGTCGTTGAATGTCCGGGCGCGAGCGGAGAACCGGTCGGGAGTCGTCGGCGAGCAGAGAATCCGGGGAGAGCGGGACTGGCCGGGCGCTCGCCGGGCGCCCGCCCCGCAGCCGCCGCGGCGCCCGCCCCGCAGCCGCCGCGGCGCCCGCCACCCAGACTCCGGCGCCCGCCACCTCGACCCCCTGATCCACGATCTGCCGCCTCTGTGGCGCCTGGTGCCGCGAAGACACGCTCCGCCGCGCCTTTGTGGCGACGATCGGTCGGGGACGACGAACGGTCGGGATGACGGTCGGTCGGGGATGGGGCTCACGCCACCTGTAGTGTCCCGGGCGTTGACACTGAGCACAGGGGGATCAAGTGGCCGGCAGCATTCTCGGCAACCGCGTACTTCGCAAGGAAGACCCGAAGTTCCTCACGACCGGCGGCGTGTACGTCGCCGACCTGCGCGACGAGCCGCTGCTCGCCGGCGCCGCACACGTCACCTACGTCCGCTCGACGGCGGCGCACGCCCGGATCCTCTCGATCGACGCGAGCGCGGCACTCGAGCAGCCCGGTGTCATCGGCGTCTTCACCGGTGCTGACCTCGGTCTCGAGCCACTCCCCGCGCCGTTCAACCCCGCCGTAGCCCGTCCGCTCCTGGCGATGGACGTCGTGCGCTACGTCGGCGAGCCGATCGCCGCAGTCGTGACCGAGCGCGCCGACCAGGGCGAGGACGCCGCTGAAGCGGTCATCGTCGACTACGACTTCCTCGAGGTGCTCGTCGACGTCGACAGCGCCCTCGCCAGCTCGACGCACCTCTATCCCGCTGCCGGCGGCAACGTCGTGTTCGACTCGTCGTTCCTCGGCATGCCGGGTCTCACGGGCGACGAGTTCTTCGCCGGCTGCGACGTCGTCGTCAGCGAGCGCATCGTCAACCAGCGCGTCGCCCCGTGCCCGCTCGAGGTTCGCGGCGCCGCCGCCGCATGGGACGGTGGCCGCCTCGTGCAGTGGCTCTCGACCCAGCACGCCCAGGGCGCCATCGATCCGATCAAGGCCGCGAACGGGCTCGAGGACGGTCAGCTCCGGGTCATCACTCCCGACGTCGGCGGCGGGTTCGGCGCCAAGATCGGTGTCTACCCCGAGGAGATCGTGCTCGGGCGCTTGGCGAAGGAGCTCGGCCGGCCGGTGCGCTGGCAGGAGACCCGCAGCGAGAGCATGGTCGCCCTCGGCCACGGGCGAGCCCAGGTGCAGCAGATCACGATCGGCGGCGACCGCGACGGCAAGGTGCTCGCCTATCGCCTGCACGTGCTCCAGGACTCCGGTGCGTACGCCGACATGGGCACGATCCTGGCGCCGTTCATGACCCGGCCGATGTCGTCGGGTGTCTACGCGATCCCGCAGATCGAGTGCCAGACCACGTCGATCGTCACGAACACCACACCGATCGTCGCCTACCGCGGTGCCGGCCGGCCGGAGGCGACCGCAGCGATCGAGCGGGCGATGGACCTGTTCGCTGCCGAGATCGGCAAGGACGCGGCCGAGGTGCGCCGGATCAACCTCATCCCGAAGTTCTTGGAGCCGCACACCACCGTCATCGGTCAGACCTACGACGTCGGCGACTACGAGACCGCGCTCGACAACGCCCTCGCTGCCGCCGGATACGCCGAGCTCCGCGCCGATCAGGCCGCCCGCCGCGAGCGCGGCGACGTCAAGCAGCTCGGCATCGGCGTCAGCGTGTACGTCGAGATCACCGGCGGGGTGCCGCCGCTGAGCGAGGCGGCCAAGGTCGAGGTGCTCGAGGACGGCCGCGCCGTCGTCTACACGGGCACGTCGCCGCACGGCCAGGGCCACGCGACATCGTGGGCGATGCTCGCGTCCGAGCAGACCGGCATCCCGATGGATCGCATCGATCTCGTGTGGGGCGACACGGACCGGGTCCCCGTCGGTGGCGGGACGATGGGCTCGCGCTCGCTCCAGCAGGGTGGCGCCGCGGTGCACGAGGCATCGATCCTCCTCGTCGACAAGGCGAAGGAGCTCGCCGCCAAGTTGCTCGAAGCCGATGTCGCCGATGTCGTGCTCGACAAGGACAACGGCGCCTTCCACGTCACCGGTACGCCGGCCGTCGCGAAGAGCTGGGCCGACCTGGCCGTGGCGGCGAAGGACGAGGGCGGCCTCGCGGTCGAGCACACCTTCAACGCCGCCGGGGCGACGTTCCCGTTCGGCTCACACGTCGCCGTGGTCGAGGTCGACACCGAGACCGGCAAGGTCCGCCACCTGCGCCATGTCGCCTGTGACGACGCCGGTCGGGTGCTGAACCCGCTGATCCTCGAAGGCCAGATCCACGGTGGCGTCGCGCAAGGCGCCGCGCAGGCGCTCCTCGAAGAGGTGCGATACGACGACGACGGCAACCCGATCACGTCGAACCTGGCCGACTACGCGTTCATCTCCGCCGCCGAGCTGGCGAGCATCGAGATCGTCCACATGGAGACGCCGACACCGCTCAACCCGCTCGGCGCGAAGGGCATTGGCGAGAGCGGCACGATCGGCTCCACGCCGGCCGTGCAGTCGGCGGTCATCGACGCCGTCCGCCACCTCGGCGTGCGTCACATCGACATGCCGGCGACGCCCGAGCGGGTGTGGGCCGCGATCGCCGCCGCCAGGTCCTGACCGTCAGGTCCGCCTGACCGAGATGTCGATCACCGCGGAGACGCCGTCGTAGTCGCGCGCCGCTCGCGCCGCCCACGTCACCGCGCTGGCGACGCCCAGGTCGCCCAGGTCGGACGGGAGCGAGAGCACGACGTTCACGGCACCGTCCTGGCGTAACACCTGCGCGGAGTACTCACCCGGGGCACGATCGGCCAACGCCGGCAGCGTGCTCAGCGTGCGCGTCACCGCTGCGCCGAACGCGTCGAGGCCGGCGGCGACCGCGAACTCGGCGACCGCAGTGACGTCCGCATCGATCGCGTCGACGAGCTCGCCGAACGGGCCCGCCTGGTCGGAGCCGAGCTCCGCGACCGGGACGTGACGGCGCAACGCGCAGACCGCCCCCATCTCGGTCAGCTGCGCACGGGACTCGCCGTCACGCACGAGCACGGCGACGTCGATGACGCCGTCGTCGACCGGACACGGTTCGCCCATCGCGCCGCGGCACGCCACCGCTTCCTCGTCCTCGTCCTCGAAGCAACGCACCACGTCGTGGCCCGCCTCGGCCAGGCGATCTGCGGCGGTCTTGCCGACACCCGACTTCGATTCGACCAGCAGCACCTTCATGCGTCGCACCTCCTGCCGGGAGACAAGCACCTTGGCTTGCGGCGCGGCTAGGGCCAGAGGTCCCTCGTGCGGTCGGACGCGGCGTCGCGACCTGAGTCGTTCGACCTCTCTTCACTGGACCCACAGTCGTTGCGTGCGCGGGTCACTACCGTCCGTGGCTGTATGGACGGCGGCGTCAGGCGATTCTCACTCCTGTCGTTGGTTGCCGCGATCGCGATCTACATCACGAACACCGACGGTCTCTTCGGCGCGTGGCTGTACGTGTCGATCGAGCTGGTCGCGATCGTCGCCATCTGGTGGGCGGTGCTCGCCCGGCGCGAGCCGTTGTCCGCCACCTGGTGGTGGTTGGCTGCCGGCTTCACGCTCTGGGCGGGCGGCGACGCGTACATCACGCTCATCAGCGTGCATGCGGAAGAACCGTGGATCTCGCGGGCCGACGTCTGCTACGTCGCGGGCGGGATCCTGCTCCTCGTCGGCGTGATCTCGATCAGCAGCGGGCGCCGCCTCGACCGGGACCTCGACAGCTGGATCGACGCCGCAGCCGTCCTGACCGCGGGTCTCCTCGTGATGTGGCAGCTCGTGATCTCGCCCATGCTCGACTCCCCGGGCATGCCCACGCTCGCCCGGTGGCTGGCCGCGTTCTATGCCGTCGTCGATGTCGCCCTGCTGGTCCTCCTCCTGCGGGTCTGGCTGTCGGGTGCGCGGAGAACGGCCGCCCTCGGCTGGCTGTTCCTCTCGGTCGCGGTGGTCACGGTCGCGGATGTGCTGTACAGCGTCATCGCGCAGGCAGGCGCCTACTCGGGCGGCGTGGCAGCGATGCTCGGAGTGGGCTGGTTCTCGTGCATCTGCTGCGCCGCGTTCGCGGCGACGCATCCGTCGGCCGTCGAGATCGGGCGCGTCCAGGCTGGCCAGCAGTCGACGGCCCCGACCGTGCGCCGGCTCGCGATCACTGGTGGCGCTCTGCTCACGCCGGTGCTGCTCCCCGGGGTACGGGCGATCCGCGACGACACCTCGATCTCGTTCTCGGCCGGGGCGGCCGGCGCGGTGCTGATCGGTCTCGTCCTCGCCCGAGTCGGTCGGTTGGCGCGGGCGAGCAAGCAGTGGGAGCACACGGTCGAGGCGCAGGAGGCGTACTTCCGTGCGATGGCGCAGCACTCGAGTGACGCCGTGCTCGTGCTGTCACGCAGCGGTCACGTGCGCGACACGTCGCCGTCGATCGAAGCCGTGGTCGGCCACCCGCCCGAGTCCATACTGGGCGTCGACGTCGCCGAGCTCGTCCATCCGGACGATCTCGAGGTCGGGCGGACATCGATGGCGGAGATGTTCCGGGCAAACGGTACGACGTGCACGTTCGAAGGACGGTTGCGGCAAGCAGACGACTCGTACCGCTGGTTCGAGATCCGCCTCACGAGCCTCCTGGAGGACCCGGCGGTTCGAGCGGTGATCGCCAACCTCCACGACGTGAGCGCCCGCAAGCGCTTCGAGGCCGACCTCAAGCACCAGGCGTTCCACGACGCGCTGACCGGGCTGCCGAACCGCGCGCTGTTCTACAACCGGACGAACCACGCGCTCACTCGTTGGGCGCGTCGCGGCGAGGAGATCGCTGTTCTGTTCTGCGACCTGGACGGGTTCAAGAACGTGAACGACAGCCTCGGGCATGCTGCGGGCGACGCCGTGCTGCGAACGATCTCAGATCGCCTGCGCCGCATCACCCGCGGCGAGGACACAGTGGCCCGCCTCGGTGGCGACGAGTTCGCCGTGCTCCTCGAGGGCGACCATGCGGGCCATCGCGCCCATGACGTCGCGCTACGCATCGTCGCGGCCGTGCGCGAGCCCTTGTCGACGGAGGGCAACGAGTTCGCGCTCGGGGTCAGCATCGGCATCGCCAGCGCGGGCACCGGCCCCCGTCTCCCCTCCGCGGACGAACTGGTCGGTGATGCGGACCTCGCGATGTACCGGGCGAAGCAGTCGGGCACCGACCTCATCGAGTACTTCGCGCCGAAGATGCGTGAAGAGGCGCGTCGGCGGCTCACGCTCGAGTCCGAGCTCCGCACCGCCATGTCCGAGCAGCAACTCGAGCTCCACTTCCAGCCGGTCGTCACGCTCACGACCGGTGCGATCGTCGGGTTCGAGGCGCTCGTGCGTTGGCGGCACCCCACGCGCGGGCTCGTGCCACCGGTCGAGTTCGTGCCGTTCGCGGAGGGGACCGGCCTGATCGTCCCGCTCGGTGGATGGGTCGTACGTGAGGCCTGTCGGGTTGCCGGCCGGTGGCCGACGATGCCCGACGGGACGGCCCTGTCGATCGCGGTGAACGCGTCCGTGCGAGAGCTCGGCGAGCCCGACTACGCCGAGCGGGTCCAGGACGCGCTCGGCAGTGCCGGGCTCGCCCCCGCCCAGCTGATCATCGAGATCACCGAGACTGCGCTCGTCGACGACACCGTCGAGGTGGCCCAGTGCCTGCATCGCCTGAAGGCACTCGGGATCCGGATCGCGATCGACGACTTCGGCACCGCCTACTCGTCGTTCGCATATCTGCAGCAGTTCCCGATCGACATCCTGAAGATCGATCGAGCGTTCATCGAAGCGATCCGCGCCACCGAGGCGATGCCCCGGATCGTGCTCGGGCTGTTCGAGCTCGGACGTGCGCTCGGCCTCGAACTCCTCGCAGAGGGCATCGAGCACGACGAGCAGATCGAGCACCTCGTGCGGGCGGGATGCGATCTCGGTCAGGGCTTCGCGTTCGCCGAGCCGCTCGACGAAGAGCGGACGGCCCGCCTCGCCGAGAACGCCCAGTCGTCCTGGCGCGCTGCCGCGACGCCACGCACCGACAACTGACGGTCGACGGCGAGCGCGCCCCTGACCGGAGTGTCAGGCGGCCTCGCCACCGGCGTACGGTCCGAGCGTGCTGCCGGATCTCCTCCCCCGCCTGCGCACGCCGCGCGACGCCGTCCCCGGGCTCCACGTCCTGGAGAGCGCACCACTGCTCCGCGGTGCGTCCGGCGGGCTGGTCACGGCGACGCTCGTCGGTCCCAACGGTGAGGACCCGAGCACCGTCGACGAGGGGATCTGGGACGCGAGAGGCGGGGCGGTCCCGAGCCGGACGCTGGCGCAGCTCTCGAACGTGGTGCCGCCGACACCGCAGCTGTACGAGCGAGTCTGGCGGACACACTCGCTGTCCTCGCTGTCCGGGCGGCCCTTCCCGATGGAAGAAGAGCTCGACGAGCTCGACGCAGCCATCGGCGACGTGAGCGGTTCCGTGATCGTCGACGTCGGGTGCTCCGAGGGGTTGTACGCACGCCACCTCGCGGGGCGGGGTGGGCTCGTGCTCGCCGTCGATCACAGCCGGCCGTTCCTCCGTCGGGCGGTCCGGCGCGCTGCCGCCGAGCGCGTCACGATCGCCGCGACGCGGGCCCTCGCGCAGCGGCTGCCCGTCGTCGACGGCGGGGCCGACGCGGTCGTGATCGGCGGATCGCTGAACGAGATCGGCGACCTGGACGGCGCGGTCCGCGAGGCGGCCCGCGTGCTGCGCCCGGGCGGCGCGCTGTTCCTCCTGAGCCTCGCGCGGGCCGGGTCGTCGCCGGGTCGCGCGTTGCAGCGCGCGCTGCGGGCGACCGGCATCGTGTTCCCGACACCGGCGGCCACGCGATCGCTGCTCGAGCGCCACGGCCTCACCGTGACGGCGACGCGCCAGGACCGGGTCGTGCTGAGGACCACCGCCCGCCGTGCGGGTCGCGACGGTCCCGTGCGCACGCGCGCTCGTGATGAGGCATGATGTTGCGATCACAGGGGACAATCGAATTCTGGGGGGTTCCACCGTGCAGATCACGGTTACCGTCAACGGCACCGCGCACACGAACGAGGTCGAGCCGCGGACCTTGCTCGTCCACCACATCCGCGACGCGATCGGCCTCACGGGCACCAACATCGGTTGCGACACGTCGTCCTGCGGCGCCTGCACCGTCCACGTCAACGGCGAGTCGGTGAAGAGCTGCACCATGCTCGCCGTCCAGGCCGACGGCCAGGAGATCCTGACGATCGAAGGGCTCGCCCAGAACGGCGAGATGCACCCCATGCAGCAGGCGTTCATGGAGAACCACGGCCTCCAGTGCGGGTACTGCACTCCCGGCATGGTGATGGCGGCCATCGGTCTGCTCGACGAGAACCCGCACCCGTCCGAGGAGCAGGTTCGCCTCGGGCTCGAGGGCAACCTCTGTCGCTGCACCGGCTACCACAACATCGTGAAGTCGGTGTTGGCCGCAGCGGAGGGGGTGCACCAGTGACCGTCACCGAGGAGCGCACGACCGGTGTCATCGGCACCCGGATGCTGCGCCGCGAAGATCCGGCGCTGCTCACCGGCGAGGCGAAGTTCACGAACGATCTCGTCCTTCCCGGCGCGCTGTACCTCGCCGTGCTGCGCAGCCCGTACGCCAACGCCAAGATCCTGAAGGTCGACGTGAGCGCCGCCGCAGCGATGCCCGGCGTCGTCGCGGCATACAGCGGCGCCGACCTCCAGGCGGCGTGGGCTGGTCCGATGCCGTGCGCCTGGCCCGTCACAGCGGACATGAAGAACCCCACGCACTACCCGCTCGCCGTGTCCAAGGCGGCGTACGTCGGTGACGGCGTGGCGTGCGTGCTCGCCACGTCCGACACCGTCGCCCACGACGCGCTCGACGCCATCGAGGTCGAGTACGAGCCGCTTCCCGCGGTGATCGATCTCGAGGACGCGCTGTCCGACCGGGTGGTGATCCACGACGAGATCGGCACGAACAAGAGCTACACCTGGGACCTGAAGATCGGCGAGGACGCAGTCTCGGCCGCGATCGACCAGGGCGGCGCGGCCCACGTCGTGAAGGAGCGCTACGTCCAGCAGCGCCTGATCCCGATGGCGATGGAGCCGCGCGCGTGCGCAGCTGTGCCCCAGCCGTTCGGCGGCGACATGACGCTCTACAGCGCCACCCAGATCCCGCACATCCTGAAGATCATGGTCGCGTTGACGCTCGGCATCCCCGAGCAGCAGATGCGCGTCGTCGCGCCGTCCGTCGGCGGCGGCTTCGGCTCGAAGCTCAACGTCTACGCCGAAGAGCTGCTCTGCGTCGCGCTCGCCAGGAAGCACAACGTCCCGGTGCGCTGGAACGAGGAGCGCACGGAGGGCACGCAGGCGACGATCCAGGGGCGCGGCCAGATCCAGGACATCGAGCTCGCCGCTGACGAGAACGGCAAGCTGCTCGCGATCCGCATCCGCCTCCTCGCCGACATGGGCGCCTACCTGCAGCTCGTGACGCCAGGAGTGCCGCTGCTCGGCGCGTTCCTGTACGCCGGCGTGTACGACATGCCGCTCGCCTACGACTTCAGCTGCACGTCGGTGTTCACGACGATGACACCGACGGACGCCTACCGCGGCGCCGGCCGGCCGGAGGCCACGTACGCGATCGAGCGAGCGATGGACGCGCTGGCCGCCAAGCTCGGCATCGACCCGCTCGAGCTGCGCAAGCGCAACTTCATCAAGAAGGAGCAGTTCCCGTACACCGCGTTCAGCGGGCTCGTCTACGACTCGGGCGATCATCTCGCCGCCGCGGACAAGGCGTCCGAGCTCGCCGACTACGCGGGTGTCCGCGCCCGCCAGGCGAGCCAGAACGTGCCGGGTGCGACGAAGCGACTCGGCATCGGCGTCTCGAGCTACTTCGAGATGTGCGGCCTCGCCCCGTCACGCGTGCTCGCCTCGCTGAACTACGGCGCCGGCGGCTGGGAGGCGGCGACGGTCCGCGTCCTGCCGACCAACAAGGTGCAGGTGGTGACGGGCGCCTCACCGCACGGTCAGGGTCACGAGACGTCGTGGTCGATGATCGTCGCCGACAAGCTCGGCGTCGCACCCGAGGACATCGACGTGCTCCACTCGGACACCGCGATCAGCCCGCTCGGGCTCGACACCTACGGGTCACGGTCGCTCGCCGTCGGCGGCGTCGCCATCGACATGGCGTGCGACAAGGTGATCGACAAGGCGAAGAAGATCGCCGCCCACCAGCTCGAGTGCGCGGCCGACGATCTCGACTTCGCCGGTGGCGTCTTCTCGGTGAAGGGCTCACCCGACAAGTCGACGCCGCTCGCGGCGATCGCGTTCGCCGCGTTCACCGCCCACGATCTGCCGGACGGCATGGAGCCGAACCTGGAAGCACACGTCACGTACGACCCACCGAACTTCTCGTGGCCGTTCGGCACGCACA
This sequence comes from Acidimicrobiia bacterium, assembly GCA_050248955.1. GTDB lineage: Bacteria > Actinomycetota > Acidimicrobiia > Acidimicrobiales > Ilumatobacteraceae > JBFWRK01. The sequence goes on along the minus strand of JBFWRK010000003.1, from coordinate 101,065 downwards.
TGTGCATCGTCGAGGTCGACACCGAGACGGGCGGGGTCGACCTGCTGAAGTACGTCGCCGTCGACGATTGCGGCAACCAGATCAACCCGCTCATCGTCGACGGACAGGTCCACGGTGGCGTCATCCAGGGTGTCGCCCAGGCGCTGTTCGAAGAAGCCGTCTACGACACCGACGGGAACCTGAAGACGAGCTCGCTCACCGAGTACATGGTGCCCGCCGCCTCGGACGTGCCCGGCATCACGACCGGCCACACCGTCACCCCGTCGCCGACGAACCCGCTCGGCGTGAAGGGGATCGGCGAAGCAGGCACGATCGGTGCCGCGCCCGCTGTCATCAATGCCATCGTCGATGCCCTCTCGGGGCTCGGTGTGCGGGAGATGCCCATGCCGGCATCACCGCTCAACGTCTGGAAGGCCATCCAGGCCGCATCTGCAGGAGGAAACAAGTGATTCCCGCCGCGTTCGACTACAAGCGGGCCACGTCCGCAGCCGAAGCCATCAGCCTGGTCGGCCAGTACGGCGACGACGCCAAGTTCCTGGCCGGGGGGCACAGCCTCCTCCCGCTGATGAAGTTGCGGCTCGCGCAACCGTCGGTGCTCGTCGACATCGGCCGCCTGAGCGACCTGTCGTACATCCGCGACGCGGGCGACCACATCGCGATCGGCGCGCTCACGCGGCACCGCGACGTCGAGACCTCCGATCTGCTCGAGCAGCACGTGCCGCTGCTCGCACACGCGGCAGCGCACGTGGGCGATCCACAGGTCCGTCACCGCGGCACGATCGGCGGGTCGATCGCCCACGCCGACCCGGCCTCGGACCTGCCGGCGACGACGCTCGCCCTCGGCGCCACCTACGTCGTGCAGGGTCCGAACGGCACCCGCGAGATCCCGGCCAGCGAGTTCTACCAGGGCTTCCTCGAGTCGGCACTGGCGGCCGACGAGATGCTGACCGAGATCCGCGTCCCGAAGATCACCGGTGCCGGCTGGAGCTTCCAGAAGTTCAACCGGCGGGCCCAGGACTGGGCGATCGTCGGCGTCGCGGCATGGCGTCAGAACGGGCGTTCGGGTATCGGGCTCGTCAACATGGGCTCGACGCCGATCCTCGCCACGAGCGTGTCGGGCGCGCTGTCGCAGGGAGCCTCGGTCGCCGAGGCCGCCGAGCAGGCTGCGACCGACGCCGAGCCGCAGGCAGACTTGAACGCCAGCGTCGAGTACCGGGTGCACCTCGCGAAGGTGCTCGTCCGCAGAGCGCTGGAGGAAGCCTCCACCTGACCCTCGTCCCGTCCCGTCCCGTCCCGGCGCGGCCCGGCACCCCGGCCCGGCACCCCGGCCCGGCACCCCGGCCCGGCACCCCGGCCCGGCACCCCGCCCGTCCCGTCCCCGACCCAGCACGCCGACGCCTTTGTGGCGCCGGGTGACCCGTTTTCCCGTCGTCACGCGCCTTTGTGGCGAAATGAGTTCGGTGGTTGCGCGTAACGGCTGGTGACGCTGGAGCGCCAGCGTGTGCTCGTGCGACGCCGTCATCGGACGACGAGACCCCAGCCACGCCGTTTCTCTGCTCATCCACGTCACCAGCCCCGGTCTCTGCTCGGGCGAGGTCGTTGGCTGTCCGGATCGGAGCGGAGAACCGGTCGGGCGTCGTCGGCGAGCAGAGAAACCCGGCGAGCGCGGGACTGGGCCGCGCGCCGGGCCCGCACCGCCCTCGGGTGAAACGAGCTCCCTGGCTGCGCGACACCGCTGGTGACGTTGGAGCAGCCGGACCCCGGTCCGGCGAGCAGTGTGGGACGAATGGAACCGAGCGGCCGCGTCCCTATTTCATCCCTGCCCCGGTAGCCACCCAGGCCATCACGACGTTGTGGCGAATTCGGGCCGGTCCGGGCGGGCGCGGGGAACGCGCGGGCTCGGGGGGCCGGTTCGCCGGGGGGCCGGTTCGCAGGGCGGCCGGTTCGCAGGGCGGCCGGTTCGCCGGGCGGCCGGTTCGCCGGGCGGCCGGTTCGCCGGGCGGCCGGTTTGTGAACGATCGGCCGGGGTACGGTGAACGGCCGTGACGGCTCCCGCCATCGAACGTGACGCGATCAGGGCCGACCCGCCCGTCGCGATCCGGCGCGGCCCGGCGTGGTTGCGTCCGGCGGTGGTGCTGGCCTACGTCGCGCTCTTCGTCACCTGCCTGATCCGCTTCGGGCTCCCTGCCGATCGCGTGATGGTCGTGACTTGGGCGGTCGCCGGCGTGATCTGCATCAACGTCGGGAAGTCGTGGCGGAGCCAGTTCCAGCTCGTGATGGACTGGTCCGTCTTCGTGCTGCTGCTCTTCGCCTACGACTACAGCCGAGGCGCCGCCGACGGCCTCGGCCGGCCGATCCACATCGCCGGCCCTCGCGACATGGATCGGTTCCTCTTCTTCGGCGCCGATCCGAACGTCTGGGTGCAGGACCGCCTCTACCGGCCGACGGTCCAGTGGTACGACGCGCTCGCTTCGATCATCTACATGACCCACTTCATCGTGCCGATCGCGATCGCGATGATCCTCTGGGCCCGCGCCCGACCGGAATGGGTGCGCTGGATGCGCCGCTTCGGCACGTTGCTCGCGGTCGGCGTCGTCACCTACATCCTCTACCCCGCCGCCCCACCGTGGTACGCCGCGCAACAAGGCGAGCTCGGCGAGATCCACCGGCTGAGCGGTCGGGGCTGGCGGGCGATGGGGTTCGACGTCGTCTCGAACGTGTTGAAGCGCGGCCAGGAGATCTCGAACCCGTTCGCCGCCGTGCCGTCACTGCACGCCGCGTTCTCATTGCTGGTGGTCGCGTTCTTCCTCCAGGGGCGTCCGCGATGGCTCCAGGCGTTGATGCTGCTGTTCCCGCTGTCGATGGCGTGGACGCTCGTCTACGCGGGCGAGCACTACGTCATCGACATCATCGCCGGCTGGCTGTACGTCGTCGTCGTGATGTGGGGATGGACGACGTGGGAGAACCGCCGGTCTCAGCTCTCGAACTGAACCGACGCGCGCTCGGCGATCCACGGCCGGATCACGTCGGCGCGGACCCGGTCGTGCTCGGGATGCGTGTCGTACGCCCGCCAGCCGTCGATGTCGTCGAACGTCGCCGAGATCGCGAAGTCGAAGTTCGCTGCGCCCGACGCGCCGACGTCGGGACCGAGGGCGTACGAGCGGATGGAGTCGATCGCGTCGGGTAGCGACGACAGGGCGGCGACGATGCGCTCCTGCTGACCGGAGGGCATCTCGGGCCGCCAACGGAACATCACGACGTGGGTGATCACAACAGACCTCCGTAGGAGCCGCCATCGACCGGGATGCTCACACCGGTCACGAACTTCGCCTGGTCACTGCACAGGAACGCGACGACCGCGCCGAAGTCGTCGGCATCACCGACGAACCCTGCCGGGATCCCCAGCAACTCGCCATCCGGTTCGTCACCGTAGAGCTGCTTGATCCGGTCCGTGGCGTGCAACCCGGGCTGGACCGAGTTGACGGTGACGCCGTCCTTCGCCACCTCTCGCGCCAGCGTCTTCAGGAAGCCGGTCGTGCCTGCACGGGCGGTGTTCGAGAGGATCAGGTTCGGGATCGGCTGGCGCACCGAGACCGACGTGATCGCAACGACACGTCCCCAGCCCTGCGCCTGCATCGCCGGCACCGCGGCCTTGCACATCCCGACCACCGACAACAGGTTGAGATCGAGCGCGCCGGCGTAGAGGTCGACGTCGGTCGTTGCGAACGTGCCGGGTGGCGGGCCGCCCGCGTTCGTGACGACGATGTCGAGCCCGCCGAGCGCTTCCGTCGCCGCGGCGATGAACGCGGCACCGCCGTGCGCGTTGCCGACGTCGGCGACGAGTGGCGTCGCGAGATCACCGAGCTCTGCGGCTGCCTTGCGCACGCGGTCCTCGTCGCGACCGCAGATGACGACCCGGACACCTTCGGCGACGAGCGCCCGCGCCGAACCGAGACCGAGCCCTGCCGACCCCGCGGCGACCGCAGCTCGCTTGCCCTGCAACTGGAGATCCACGTCCCGGAACCGTAACCGGCGCCCGGCTACGCTCGGCGCCCGAAGGTGGTGAGACCCGATGCGTTCCAACGGGACGGAAGACCCCCGCGACGACTTCTGGCTCGACGCGATCGCCGATGCAGATCCGTACCCGTACTGGTACGAGGACGCCGACGAGCCCGACTCGAATCCCACGCTGGTGCGCACCGAGAGCTGCGACCTGTGCATCGTCGGGGGTGGCTACACGGGGCTGTGGACCGCGATCATCGCGAAGGAGCGCGACCCGTCCCGCGACATCGTGCTGATCGACGCGCACGAGGTCGGATCGGCCGCGAGCGGCCGCAACGGCGGCTTCATGGAGTCGAGCCTGACGCATGGCGTCGCCAACGGCCGCGAGCGCTTCGGCGCCGAGATGTCACTGCTCGAAGAGCTCGGCCTCGCGAACCTCAACGAGATCGAGGCCGCGATCCAGCGCTATGACATCGACTGTGACTACGAGCGCACGGGTGTGATCGATGTTGCGACGTCGTTCCACCCGCCGAGCTACCTCGACGAGTTGAAGGAGGAGTTCCTGCAGCTCCGCCAACTGGGTCAGTCGGTCGAGTTCCTCGACGCCGAAGCGATGCGATCGATGGTGCACTCGCCGACGTACGCCGGTGGGCTGTGGCGCAAGGACCGCGCTGCCCTGGTCGACCCGGCCCGGCTCGTGTGGGGGCTGAAGGCGGCAGCCGAGTCGCTCGGGGTGCGGATCTTCGAGGACTCGAAGGCGACCTCCGTCGAGCGCGACGGGGTCGGCGCGCTCGTCAACACACCGCTCGGCCGGGTGCGAGCGGGACGTGTCGCACTCGCGACGAACGCCTTCCCGCCGCTGCTGCGGAGGCTCAGGCACTACATCGCGCCGGTCTACGACTACGTGATGGTCACCGAACCGCTCTCGCCCGAGCAGCTCGCGTCGATCGGGTGGGAAGGACGGCAGGGGCTGTCCGACATCCCGAACCAGTTCCACTACTACCGGCTCACCGAGGACAACCGGATCCTGTGGGGCGGCTACGACGCGGTGTACTTCTTCGGCGGGAAGGTCTCGACCGAGCTCGAGCAACGGCCGGAGACGTGGGCGAAGCTCGCCCGCCACTTCTTCGCCACGTTCCCACAGCTCGAGGGCATCAAGTTCACCCATGCCTGGGGTGGCGTGATCGACACCTCGACGCGGTTCTGCGTGTTCTGGGGCAAGGCGATGCAGGGCCGGATCGCCTACGCGCTCGGGTACACGGGGCTCGGTGTCGCCTCGACCCGCTTCGGCGCCGAGGTCATCCTCGACCTCCTCGACGGTCGCCGCACGAAGGCGACCGACACCCAGTTCGTGCGCCAGAAGCCGCTCCCCTTCCCGCCCGAGCCGTTCCGCTTCGTCGGCATCCAGACGACGCGCTGGTCGCTCGACCGCGAGGACCGCACCGGCAAGCGCAACCTCTGGCTCCGCTCGCTCGACCGGCTCGGGCTCGGCTTCGACAGCTGAGCGGCCGACCGCGCGTTCCTGTCGCTCGTGGCTCGCCCGCTTCACACCTCTACGCTGGATGCGATGGCTGATCACCTGGGTCCGGCACTGTCGTCCGTGAACGAGGTCGCCGCGGCGCTGCAGGAGCACGGCTACCTCCCGGACAGCGGCCTCGCCACCTCGGTGTTCCTCGCCATGCGCCTGCGCCGGCCGCTGCTCCTCGAAGGCGAGGCGGGCGTCGGCAAGACCGAGGTCGCGAAGGTGCTCGCCCGCTGGACCGGCGGCGAGCTCATCCGCCTGCAGTGCTACGAGGGCATCGACGTGAGCCAGGCCGTGTACGAGTGGGACTACTCGCGCCAGCTGCTCCACCTGCGCGCTGCCGAGGCCGTCGGCGCGACAGCGACCGCCGGCGTCGACGATCTCGAGAACGAGTTGTACGGCGAGCGCTTTCTCGTGAAGCGAGCGCTGCTGCGTGCCATCGACCATCGCGAGGGGCCACCGCCGATCCTCCTCATCGACGAGGTCGACCGCGCCGACGACGAGTTCGAGGCGTTCCTGCTCGAAGTGCTGTCCGACTACCAGGTCACCGTCCCGGAGCTCGGCACCTTCCGCGCGGCGACACCCCCGATCGTCATCCTCACCTCGAACCGCACGCGAGACGTGCACGACGCGCTGAAGCGCCGCTGCCTGTACCACTGGGTCGAGCATCCGAGCTTCGAGCGCGAAGTGGCGATCGTCCGCCTGCGGGCGCCGGAGGTGAGCGAGCGGTTGGCCCGGCAGGTGTCGGCCGCGGTCGAGGCGATTCGAGGGCTCCAGCTGTACAAGCCGCCGGGCGTGGCGGAGACGATCGACTGGGCGACCTCGCTCGGCACGCTGGGCGCGACGTCACTCGACGATGCGACGGTCGAGGCGACGCTCGGCACCGTGGTCAAGTACCGCGAGGACCAGGAGCGCGTCCGCCAGCACGGCGTCGCCGATCTCGTGAAGCAGGCCTTCGAACGTGGCCGCGTCCCCCACGGCTGATCGCAGGACGAGCGGCTCGGGCGATCGTGCCGCCGCGGCCGTCGAGCCGATCGCCGTTGCATTCGCCCGCATCTTGCGCGGCGCCGGGCTGCGGGTGCCGATCGGCTCGGTGCTGACGTTCGCGGAGGCGCTCGCCGAGGTCGGCCTGGGCAGCCGTGAGCCCGTCTACTGGGCCGCCCGGGCGACGCTCGTGTGCCGCCCGGAAGACCTCCCGGTGTTCGATCGGGCGTTCGCCGTCTTCTGGGAGCATCAGACCGCGGGAGCCGACGAATCGGCCGACGAGCCGCTGCACGTCACGATCGCGCTCGACGACGGGACCGAGGACGACACCGACGGACCCGACGAGACGGAGCCGGACGACGATCCGACGATCCAGCTCCGGTTCTCGGCGACCGAGGTCCTGCGGGACAAGGACTTCGCGGCGTACTCGCCCGAGGAGCTGCAACTCGCCCGCGAGCTGATGGCCCGGCTCCGCCTCGTCGGCACGCCGCGACGCAGCCGGCGTCTCGTGAGTGCCCGCCACGTGGCCGATCGGCCCGACCTGCGCCGCACGGTCCGCTCGGCGCTCAAGGCGGGTGGTGAGCCGATCCGCCGCGAATGGCGCGAGCCCGGCATCCGACTCCGCCGGCTAGTGCTGCTGCTCGACGTGTCCGGCTCGATGGAGCCGTACGCGCGAGCGTTGCTCCGCTTCGTGCAGGCCGCGGTCGCGGGCCGTCAGCGGGTCGAGGCGTTCGCGCTGGGCACGCGACTGACCCGCCTGACCCGCGAGCTGAGCTCGCACGACCCCGATCGCGCGCTGTCCCAGGCCGGCGACCGCGTGCAGGACTGGAGCGGGGGAACGCGCCTCGGTGTCTGCCTGCGTCGGTTCAACGACGAATGGGGAGCGCGCGGCATGGCCCGCGGCGCGATCGTCGTGATCCTGTCCGACGGCTGGGACCGCGGCGACCCCGACGAGCTCGCCGCGGAGATGCAGCGGCTCCAGCGGATCGCTCATCAGGTGGTCTGGGTCAACCCGCTCAAGGTGACCCCCGGTTACGCGCCGTTGGCGCGGGGAATGGCGGCGGCGCTCCCGTATGTTGACGACTTCGTGGAAGGCCACTCGGTGGCTGCGCTGGAAGAGCTGGCGCGGGTGATCGGAGGCGAACGTGCGTGAGATCCTGGACGACATCGAGCGCTGGCGCGCCGGCGGCAAGCGCCTCGCCATCGCGCGCGTCGTCGACATCGAGGGATCGAGCCCGCGCGAGCCGGGAGCGGCGATGGCGGTGTCCGAGGACGGCGAGGTCGCCGGCTCGGTCAGCGGCGGCTGCGTCGAGGGTGCGGTCGTCAGCGAGGCGCTCGAGATCCTGCAGGGCGACGGTCGGCCCAGGCTCGTGACGTTCGGCTACTCGGACGACGAGGCGTTCGCCGTCGGCCTGACCTGTGGCGGCATCATCCACCTGTTCATCGAGCCGCTCACATGGTGATCTACGAGCGGCTCCGCGATCGGATCCGTGCCGCCGCGCCCGTCGCGCTGGCGACGGTCATCGACGGGCCTGGGGTGGGCAACAAGCTGCTCATTGAGCCGGACGGCACCGCTCTCGGCTCGCTGGGTGATGCCGAGCTCGACCGGATCGTGCATCGTGACGGTCTCGCCGAGCTCGAAGCCGGACGCACGGGTGTTCGGCACTACGGACCGCAGGGCCAGTCGACTCCCGAGGACCTCGCGGACACGCCGACCGTGAGCGTGTTCGTCGAGAGCTACGCACCGCCGCCCCAGATGTGGGTGTTCGGCGCCGTCGACTTCACCGCTGCGCTCGCCAAGGTGGCGAAGATCCTCGGGTATCGCGTGACGGTGTGCGACGCGCGCGAGATCTTCGCCACGAAGCGCCGGTTCCCGATGGCGGACGAGGTGCGCGTGACGTGGCCGGGACCGATGTTCGCCGAACGCGGCGTGGAGCTGGGACCGCGTGACGCTGTCTGCATCCTGACCCACGATCCGAAGTTCGACGTCCCGGCGGTGCAGGGCGCGCTCGCGACGCGGGTCGGCTACATCGGCGTGATGGGGTCGCGCACCACCCACGCCAAGCGAATGGAGCGGCTCGCCGAGGCAGGCGTCACCGAACCGGCCGACCTCGCGCGGCTGATGTCGCCGATCGGGCTCGATCTCGGTGCCCGGACGCCAGAGGAGACGGCGGTGTCGATCTGCGCGGAGATCATCGCTCGCCGCACGGGACGGGCGACGCCGTCGCTGCGCGACGCGGCCGGCCCGATCCACGCCTGAGGACGCCCGGTGGATTCGGTACCACTCGCGGTCGCGCCGGTTCTCTGCTCGAACGCGTCGCCTCCACCGATCTCTGCTCGCGGCCGGACAAGTCGCGACCGGGGAGGAGCAGAGAACGGGGAGGGACGGGACTGGCGAGCGAGCCCGCCCGTCGCCGGTCTCAGACCGGGGTGCCGACCACGACCCGGCGCGACGATGCCGCCCGAACCTCGATCGTGCGCCCGCGGTACGGAGCGTGGACGAAGGCCTCACCGACACCGAGCGCGAGGCTGACGTGCCCGGGGTACCAGAACACGTCGCCCGGCAGGGCCGCGGCGAGGTCCTTCTTCACCGTGGTGTTGATCATCTGCTTCGACTGCGCCGGCAGCGCGACGCCGGCTTGCGACCACGCCCAGCTGACGAGGCCCGAGCAGTCGAACGCCTTGCCCGGGGACGCTGCGGCGTACCGGTAGTTGACGCCGACCTGCGAGAGCGCCGAGAGCACGGCGGTCATCCGGGTGCCGTCGGTCGCTCGCCAGACCCGGACGAGCTCGGTGGGATCGATCCCAGCCCGGGCACCGACCTCGGTGGCGAGGGGGTCCAGCGCCGCGCTGAGCGCGCTGCTGTCGCCGGTACGGAGTGCGCCGAGCGCCGAGACGGCGTCGGCGACGATCGCGTCGGACATCGGACCGGTGGTCGGTTCGGCATCGGACGACGTTGCGCCGCTCGCCAGCACGGAGGCCAGCGGGACGGGGAGCTGACCCGGGGTGCACGCAGCGGCGCCGGTCAGCGAGATGGTCACGATTGCAGCCTGGGCAAGCGCACGACGGCTGAAACGCATGTGTGGGGGACCTCCGGGTGGGCGATCCCGAGCCGTTTCTGGCACGGAGCGGGATCTACGAGTCAGGGATTCGCTTCCACTCGGACCGGGCGCCGTACGAGAGCGCCTTCCTGGTTCCCCAACCAGAGGTACGAGTACTGTCTGTAACCGTATCGACATGTTGCGACGGAATGCAACTCTTTCGTCATCGTTCTGTCATATCTAGGCCGGTCGACCTCGACGCGGAGGGTCAAGATGAGCACCGTACGCGGTCATTCATCAGCGGTCGGTGTGCTTCTCGCCGGCGGCACCGGCAGTCGCTTCGCCGGCCCGGAGCACAAGTTGCTGACCGTGGTCCGCGGGCGCCGGCTGTTCGAATGGGGACTCGACGCGATCCGCGCCGCGGGGCTGCAGCCGTGGATCGTGTGGGGCCGGCTCGTCGACGAGGCACCCTCGGTCGGCGCCGATGTCGTCGTGCTGCGCAACGACGGCTGGCGCGGCGGCATGGCCACCACGATCCACGTCGCGTTCGACCATGCCCGTGACCTCGGGCTCGAGGCAGTGACGCTCGGGCCCGCCGACCAACCGTTCATCCCCGCGTCGGCGTGGCGAGCGGTCAGCGCCTGCCCGGGCGACATCGTCGTCGCCACGTACGGCGGACGCCGCGGCAACCCGGTGAAACTCGCCAGCGGGATGTGGGATGCCGTGCCGCGCACCGGGGACGTCGGTGGCAGGGCCGCGATGCAAGTGCACCCCGATCGCGTCGTGGAAGTAGCCTGCCAGGGCAATCCCGCGGACATCGACACACTCGAGGATCTCCAACGATGGAACTCGTCAACGACTTCACCGTGAACGCGCCGATCAGCGAGACGTGGGCGACGCTCACCGACCTCGAGAAGATCGCCCCCTGCATGCCAGGCGCGCAGCTCACCGAGATCGAGGGCGAGACGTACCGCGGGCTCGTCAAGGTGAAGGTCGGCCCGATCACGGCGCAGTTCAAGGGGCAGGCGCACTTCCTCGAGCGCGACGAGGACGGGCACCGAGCGTCGCTCAAGGCCGAAGGCCGCGACACCGGCGGCAAGGGGAACGCGTCGGCGATCATCACCGCGCAGCTCGAATCGGTCAGCGAGACGTCGACCAAGTGCACCGTCACCACGGACCTGACGATCACCGGCAAGGTCGCCCAGTTCGGCCGGGGCGCCCTGGCGGATGTCAGCGACAAGTTGCTCAAGCAATTCGTCCACAACCTCGAGACGACGGTGCTGAACGAGCCGCTCGCCGGCGCCGTGTCCGGCGACGCCGAAGCGAAGGCGAGCGCGACGCTCAGTACCGCCGAGTCCGCTGCCGTGGCGGCTCCGGTGGCCGGCGCAGCCATGGCCGCTGACGCCACGATCACCCCGGCGGCAACGGCCGAGCCGACCGCCGCGCCAGCAGCCGCGGCGACCTCGGCGCCGACCGTTCGCACCATCGAAGGCAAGCCTGTCGAGCCGATCGACCTGCTCGAAACCGCCGGAGGGACCGTGTTGAAGCGCCTCGCCCCGCTCGCCCTGCTCGCGATCGTCCTCTACTTCCTCCTTCGCCGCCGCCGGTCCTGAGCGCCACGGTGGAGGACACCGACGCAACGCGGGTCCGCCAGCTCCTCGGCAGGGCACCGCAGGGCGCCTACGACGTGGTCGTCCGTGATGCCGCGGGATCGCCGGTCGTCATCCGCAACGCCCCCCTGCTCCCCGACGGCACGCCGATGCCGACGCGGTACTGGTTGATCGGTCGCGCGGAGACGACCGCGGTGAGCAGGCTCGAGGCGGAGGGCGGTGTCGACCGTGCCGAGCACGAGATCGGCCTCGAGGCGATCGCCGAGTGCCACCGTCGCTACGCGGCCGAACGCGACGCTGCGCTACCGCCCGGCCACGCCGGCCCGGCGCCGAGTGGCGGTGTCGGCGGCACACGAGTCGGGGTCAAGTGCCTCCACGCCCACTACGCCTGGCACCTGGCCGGCGGCGACGACCCGGTGGGTGCGTGGGTCGCAGCCCGGCTGGCGCACAGCCACGAGACGACGCCGTGAGCGTGCCCGGCGCCCGTGCCGTTGCCGCGATCGACATCGGCACGAACTCCACGAACCTGCTCGTCGCGAACGCTGACGGCCCGGTCGTCCGACGCATCGAGGTGACCCGGCTCGGTGCCGGCGTCGACTCGGCGCGGCGCCTCGCGCCGGAGGCGATCGCGAGGACCGTCGACCAACTCGCCGACTACCGCGCCGAGATCGACGGCCGTGGCGTCGGCGTCGTGCGTGCCGTCGCGACCAGTGCCGCCCGCGACGCGGCGAACCGCGAGGAGTTCTTCGACCTGGCCGAGGCTGCGCTCGGCGTGCGGCCCGAGCTGCTGAGCGGCGACGAGGAGGGCCGGCTCGCCTTCGCCGGTGCGGTCGCCCTGGTCCGCGGGAAGCACGATCCGCCGTGGGCCGTGCTCGACATCGGTGGCGGCTCGACCGAGCTCATGCTCGGCGACGACGACTCGCGTCAGGCGATCTCGATCGATGTCGGCGCCGTGCGCATCACCGAACAACTGCTGCGCGGCGATCCCCCTCGTCCCGAGGAGCTCACGAACGCGCTCGGCCTGGTCACCGACCACCTCGATGACGTCGTGCGCGAGCTCCCCGGCCTGCTCGAGCACCCGACGTTCGTCGGGATCGCCGGCACGATCACCGTCGTCGCCGCCGTCGAGCTCGGGCTGGCCCGGTTCGACGCGTCCCGCATCGACGGCTTCCGGCTCACCCGCGACGCGGCGGAAGACGTGTTCCGGACGTTGGCGACCGAGGCACTGGTCGATCGTGTGCACAACCCGGGGCTCCCGAAGGAGCGCGCCGACGTGATCGTGGGCGGCTGCTGCGTGCTGGTGGCGGTGATGCGCCGGCTGCAACTGCCTGAGATCATCGTCTCCACCCGTGGCATCCTCGACGGCGTGGCCGCCGAGCTCCTCGAAGACGCGCAGTGACATGGACCGCCGACCGCTCAGCCATCCCTCCCAACCGGTAGCCGCGTCGCTTCGCCTCTACGGGCGCCGGATCATGCTCCGCCCGCTCGTGCCGCCGGACTTCGCCGCATGGAGCGAGGTGCGCCGGCGCAACGAGGACTGGCTCCTCAAGTGGGAGCCGCTGCGGCCGGTAGCGATGCCCGATCCTTCTCGCGACCGCGACACGTTCTCGGCGCGCTGCAGCGCGAGGGACCGCGAGCGCCAGCAGGGCCAGTCGTACGCGTTCGGCATCTTCGTCGACAACGTGTTCGTCGGCGAGATCAACATCAACAACGTCCAGCGCGGTGCGCTGCAGTCGGCGACGGTCGGCTACTGGATCGACGAGGCGCGCGCCGGGCGGAGCTACACCCCGGAGGCGGTCGTCACGGTGATGCGGTTCGCGTTCGACGAGCTCCGACTGCACCGCCTCGAGATCTGCATCATCCCGCGCAACACGAACAGCCGCCGGGTGGTCGAGAAGCTGCAGGTCCGCAACGAAGGGGTCGCCCTGCGCTACCTCGAGATCGCCGGGACGTGGGAAGACCACGTCCGCTACGCGATGACGATCGAGGAATGGGTCGCCCGCCGGGCGGAGCTCACCGCCAACTGGTTGTGATCGGACGGACGGGGGCCGGCCGGAGCCGACCCCCACGGTCTCGTCCTGACGCCTGGCTCAGCTCTCGTCGGTCGCGAGGCGCATCGCCTGCGCCTTCGCCTTCCTGGCGGTGGTCCGCCGCTTCCACGCCTTCTGCTTCCAGTGCCGTAGTCGGATCCTGCGTGACAACGCCTTCGCTTTCTCGGGGTCGTGTCGGTGTACTGGCTTCCAGGCTGCCCCGGGCTCATGGGTGTCGTCCGGCTCGGTACCGCCGGTCACCAAGTTCGCCACTGCATGGAGCTCACTGCTGATGCGGTGACGCTCGCCCCGTGCATGTGCCCGCTGCTCGACCTTGGCCGGTGCTGCGAGCTCTTGCGAGCGATGCCTGTTGCTCATGAATACCTCCCGTTACGCCTTCGGTGGTCACTGAGCTCCCCTTGATGCGAACGGTATCCCAGCCACCACGGCGTGTGAAGGGCAGTTCGACCCTTTCGGGTGACGTCAGCGTGACGGTTTCGTGCTCGGCAGGAGCGGGAGCTCGGCGGCGAGGTCGTCGAGGCCGGTCGAGCCCAGTGAGAGCGCCGCCATGTGCCAGATCCGGGGATCGAAGGTCGTGCCCGCGACAGCGGCGCGGCGTTGCGCCTCAGCCCGCCCGGCGAGCCAGACCCGCTCGCCGAGCTTGTAGCTGATCGCCTGGCCGGGCCAACCGAGGTAACGGACCCATTCGCTGTCCAGGAACTGCCCGTCCTTGCCGGCGTGGAGCCCGAGGAACTCCCGACCGAGCTCCGGTGTCCAGCGCTCGCCGGGATGGAACGGTTGACCTCCCGGGATCGCCAGCGAGAGGTGCATGCCGATGTCGACGATCACCCTGGTGGCGCGCAGCTGCTGGCCGACGAGGTAACCGAGGCGGAAGCCGGGGTCGACAAGGTAACCGAGCTCGTCCATCAGGCGCTCCGCGTAGAGCGCCCATCCCTCGATGTTGCCGCTGACGGAGGTGCTGCACTGGAACCGCGACAGCTCGGGCGCGACGTAGACCCACTGCGCGAGCTGCAGGTGGTGGCCGGGTACGCCCTCGTGGTAGCAGGTGCTGATCTCGCTCCAGATCGGGAACCTGGACCGGCCCATGGTCGGGTACCAGGTCCGCCCCGGACGGCTGAAGTCCGCCGTCGGCGCGGTGTAGTACTGCGCAGCAGCAGTACCGGGCGGCGCGATCATCGCCTCGACGGTCCGCAGCGGCGGGGCCAGGTCGAAGTGGGTCCCGTCGAGCGCGGCGACCGTTTCGTCCATCAGATCCTGCAGCCAGCGCTGGAGTGCGTCCTCGCCCTCGATCGCCGCGCCGCGGGCGTCGAGGTGCGTCATCGCCTCGTCGATCGACGAGCCCGGCAGGACCGCGCCCGCGACCGACGCCATCTCGTCCTCGATCCGGGCGAGCTCGTCCCACGCCCACGAGTACGCCTCTTCGGCGTCAGTGCGCGACCCGAGGAACGCGCGCATGCCGAGCGCGTACCGTTCGGCCCCGACGCCGTCGGGGGTGTCCGCCGCGGCTGGGACGTACACCTCGCGGAGCCAAGCGGCCAGCTCGGCGAGGGACGCGGTCGCCATCGAGGCCGCATGGTCGAGGCGCCGCCGGAACGCATCCGGGGCGCCTTCCACGTACCGGCCGAACCACGGATGCCCGCCCTCGAGTCCCGCCCAGGTCGCCACCTGGTCGGCGCAGGCCAGCGCCTGCCGGGGTGCGGCGAAGATGCCGGCTTCGAGTCCGACTTCCAGGGAGAGCTGCACCGTCCGGTAGGAACCGGGCACCTGTTCGAGTCGGGCGGCGATGTTCGCCCAGTCGTCGTCCGACGCGTTCGGCATCATGTCGAACGCCGAGCGGATGGCGCCGATCGGCGACCCGATGATCCGCAACGGACGCAGGTGCTCCTGCGCGTCGAACTGGTCGATCTCGAGGCCCAGCCGATCGACGAGCAGTGCACGGCACCGGCGATCGCCGTCGTCGTCGTCCTCGACGGGGAGGCCGTCGAGCGCCGTCAGGGTTTGGCGAGCCAGGTCCGCTCGTTCAGCGATGCCGGTCGGCGAGAAGTCGGGGAGCTCGCCGTCGAAGCCGGGCACGCCGAGGTAGGTCGCCCGAATGGGGTCGAGCGTGCACAGGTGGGCGACGTACGAGTCGGCGAGCGTGCGGGCGGCGCCCACGTCAGGACGGCTTCGAGGAGATCTTGGCCTGCAGCGCGGCGATGCGCTCCGCGAACCACGGCTGGCGGGTGCTCCACAGCTGGGGATCGAGCTCGCGCTTCACCGCCGCCGGGTGCTCGCGCACGTCGGCCATGTCCTTGATCGTCTGCTTGACGGTCATCGAGAGCTCACGGGGTGCAGCGGCGGCGCGCTTCGCCATCTCGTGCGCGGCGGCGAGCAGCGCGTCGTCGTCGACGCACCGGTGCACGAGCCCGACCCGTTCGGCCTCCATGCCGTCCATGACCTCGCCGAACACGACCGCGGCCATCGCGGTCTGTGGACCGGCGATGCGCCGGAGCATCCACGTGTGGCCGCCGCCCGGGTGGATCCCGATCTGCAGGAAACGGGTGTCGAACTTCGCCTTCCTGCCGGCGAGGCGGACGTCGCAGCCGAGCGCCAGGTTCATCCCGGCGCCGACGGCTGCGCCGTTCACCGCGGCGAGGGTCGGCAACTGGCTGCGGGCGATGCGCAGGAAGCCCTCGTAGACGTTGCCGAGGCTGCGCTCGGTCGCCTCTGCGAGGTTGCCGAGGTTCGCCCCGGCGCAGAACGCCGGAGGTGCACCGGTGACGACGATCGCGCCGACCTCCTCGTCCGACTCGATGACGTCCATGGCGCTGAGGATCTCCTCGACCATCGACTGCGTGAGGGTGTTGCGCTCCGCTGGGTTGTTCAGCGTCAGCGTGGCGACGCGGTCGGCGATCTCGACGAGGACCAGGCTCATGCTCGGATTCTGCCACTGGTGGCTTCGGATCGAGCAGCTACGACGGCGACCTCGACCTTCCACTCGGGCCGCGCCAACGCGGGCACGGGCACGAGCGTGGATGCGGCGCGATGGTCGCCGAGGAACGCGTCCCGCGCTGCCATCACGCGGGAGAGATCGTGGCCGACGACTGCGTACGTCGTGTACGAGACGATGTCGGCAGGGGCGAAGCCCGCCTCGGCGAGGATCGCGCCGATGCTGCGCCACATCTCGGCGGCCTGTTCCCCGATGTCGTCGGCGATCGAGCCGTCTGGTCGGTTGCCGACGATGCCCGAGGTGTACACGAGCTCCGACTGCGCGGGGACCAGCATCGCGAGCTCGTAGCTGGCGGCCGGCGGAGCGATCGAACCGGGGGTGATCGGCGTGTTCATCCACCCACGATGCCACGGCGTCGTCGCCGGGCTGCCCGATGCGGCGGCCCCGATGCTAAGCATCGGGCGATGGCCACGACCGACGAGCTCCCGCCAGCGGTTCCCGCAGCGACGGTCGTCGTCGTACGTGACGGTCGACCGGGAATCGAGGTCCTGCTGCTGAAGCGGAGCGAGGTGGGCGCGTTCGCCGGCATGTGGGTGTTCCCCGGTGGTCGTGTCGATCCGACCGACCCCGGCGAGGACGAGCTCGCCCGCGCCCGCCACGCCGCGGTTCGTGAGGCCGCCGAAGAGGTTGCGCTGGCCGTCACCCACGAATCGCTCGTGACCTGGGCGCACTGGACGCCACCGGCGATCACCCCGCGCCGATTCTCGACGTGGTTCTTCCTCGCGCCGTGGACCGGCGAATCGATCGCGGTGGACGGTCACGAGATCGTCGACCACGCCTGGGTGCGCCCGACAGCGGCGCTCGAGGGCGGGCTGCCGATCGCGCCACCGACCTACGTGACCCTGCACCAGCTCGCAGAGTTCACCGACGTCGCCGCCCTGGCCGCGGGGCCGCGCCATGGCATCGAGCACTTCGTCACCCGGCCGGCGCGCCACGGCGAGGACACGTTCCTGCTCTGGCACGGCGACGCCGGCTACGACACGGGCGATGCCGGATCGCCCGGCGCGCGGCACCGCGCCACCCTGGTCGGGATGCGGGTCAGCCGCTACGAGCGGACCCACCACGATCCGCCGGAGCAGTAGCCTCCGCTCCACATGCTCGACCACGTCTTCACCGACGCCATCAGCGCGCTCCGGGAGGCGTTCGAGGGCGCTTTCCTCGAGCGTCAGGCGTTCGAGGAGCACTTCCAGGTCGATGTGCTGCTCGGCGACCTCACCTGGGAGACGAGCTACGGGTTGCCTGGCGAAGGGCAGCCGCCACGAGTGGTGGCGCACATCAACTTCGACTGGCCGACGTGGAGCCAGACGTCGTACCGCCGGTGGTACGTCGACGAGGTGTTCGAGGAACCGCCGGTCGTCGAGATGGAGATCGTGTTCCGGGTGCAGCGGCTCGCGCACCAGCCCGAGCCGTCGGCGGTCCAGCAGCTGTTGCCCGAGTCGAGCCCGCCGATCGGCAACGAGCGTCTCGAACGGGCAGGGGCGACGGTCGAGATCGGCTACTTCAACGATGCCGCGCTGACGCCCGAGTACGCGATCGAGATCACCTACGAAGGGCTTTACGAACTCGCCGAGGAGACGCTCGCCGACGGATCGAGCAAGCTCCTCGACGAGCACTTCGGCGCACTCGGTGGCTGGATCGCGTCGATGCTCGTGCGTCTCGGTGATCTCAAGCTCGAGTTCCTCCCCAGCGAGGAAGCCGAGTAACCGTCTCGCCGGCCGCGCCTCCGCCCCCAGCGCCGCCTTCTTCCCCCCTGTCGCGCCGCGCCCCCGTGCGGCGCCCAGCCCGGCCGTTCCTGAAGGCATGTTCACGTCAGATCTACGGATCGTTGATCTCAGGTGAACACGAGCGCGCCGGGGGGCAACGCCGCTGAACGGTGCCGCTGAACGGTGCCGCTGAACGGTGTCGCTGCGCAGCGCAAGGGAACAGCGCCGGGGAACAGCGCCGGGGAACAGCGCGACACCCCTTGCAGATGATGCGACGCCATGGACGAACGCCTCCAGCGACTCGCCGCCACAGCGGCCGACCGGCACGGCATCTTCACGACTGTCGAGGCGCGGGCGATGGAGGTGAGCGACGCGTGGCAGGCACAGCTCGTCTCGCGGGGAGTGATCGAGTCCGTGGGCAGGGCGAGCTTCCGCTTCGCCGGCGCGCCCGTCACCTGGCACGGCCAGCTCGTCGCCGGTCTCGGCGATCTCGGGCCGCGCGCGTTGGTGACTGGTCGCGCCGGGGCGGCCCTGCTCGGCCTCGACGGCTTCGTTCCGGGCTCGGTCGAGTTCCTCGTTCCGTTCGCCCTCCGCAACCGGACCACGGTGGGCACCGTCCACACGAGCCGGCTCCGGCTGTCGTCGGCCGACAAGGTGATCGTCGACGGCATGCCAGTCGTCGCCGCGACTCGACTGATCATCGATGCTGCGCGATACGGCTGGCAGGAGCGCGAACTCGAGGACGCGATCGACTCGGCGATCCGCTCGGGATGGACCTCCCCGGCGTACCTGCGCCGCCGGTTCGCCTCCGCGCGAGGACCTGGCCTCGCCGGCGCAGCCCTGCTCGAGCGGGTGCTCGGCGTGGCGGGCGTCGAGAGCAGACTGGAGCGGGACTTCGTCCGGCTCGTGCGCCGAGCCGGACTCGCCGAACCACAGCTCCAGGTGGTCCATCGACAGGGTGGCCGGACGATTGCACGCGTCGACTGCCGCTTCGGACGAGTAGTCGTGGAGGTCGCGGGGCACGGCACTCATGCGTCGCGACGCCAGCGCCAGCGTGATGCGCAACGACACACGGAGCTGACCATCGCCGGGCTCCACGTGCTGACCTTCACCAACAAAGACGTGCGCGAACGGCCCGACTGGGTCGTGGCGCAGCTCCGCCGGGCGCTCGCCGCGATCGTCACCTGAGCCGCGAGCAGCCCGAGCGGCGAGCGGTCTGTGGCGCCTGAGCCGCCTGAGCCGCACGAACAGATCGCCTTGTTCACCTGAGATCCACGATCTGTTGATCTCATGTGAACACGCCCAGAGACACGGGTGCGGGAGGCGGTCGACGAGGGATGGGCTGACAGGTGCGCAGCGCACACGTCGGGCAGTGGGCTCGGGCGAGGTACGTGGCACGATGGCTGGATGTCCGACGACGTCGTGCTCCTCGAGGTGGTTGACCGGATCGCCACCGTCACGCTGAACCGTCCGGCGGCCCGCAACGCCTTGTCGAGCGAGGTGTTGCGACTGCTGCCGGCGCTGATGAAGGAGGCCGACAGCCGCGACGACGTCGACGTCGTGGTCCTCACCGGCACGGACCCGGCGTTCTGTGCGGGGCTCGACCTGAAAGAGCTCGGCGACACCGCCGGCAACCTGGGCGGCTCGGGCGCCGACGGCTCACCGAATCGCGACGGTGTCCGTGGCCCCTTCCCGCGCATCGACAAGCCGCTGATCGGAGCGATCAACGGCGTCGCGGTCACGGGTGGCTTCGAGCTCGCGCTGAACTGCGACTTCCTCGTCGCCAGTGAGCGTGCGAAGTTCGGCGACACGCACTCCCGCGTCGGCGTGATGCCCGGGTGGGGTCTCACGGTGCTGTTGCCGGAAGCGATCGGAGTGCGCCGGGCGCGGGAGATGAGCTTCACGGGCAACTTCCTGTCCGCGGAGGAGGCGCTCCACTTCGGGCTCGTCAACCACGTCGTTCCGCACGAGGAGCTGCTCCAGTTCACCCGCGGGCTCGCCCGCGACATCATCGGCAACGACCAGGCAGGCGTCCGCCAGATCCGGCGCACCTACGCCGAGGTGACGGCGGAGTCCGCTGGTTGGGCGATCGAGGCCCGTGACGGTGCCGCGTGGCGTGGCGCGACGTTCGATCCGGCCAAGGTCGCCGAGCGCAGGGCGGCGATCATGGACCGCGGCCGGCAGCAGTAGTCCGACTCGGCACTGGGTGAGGCGGCATTGGGTGAGGCGGCGGGGTCAGAGGGCTGCGCCGCGCGCCATCATGTCGGCGCGGACCACCTCGGCCACCGTCAGGGCGAGGATGTCAGAACCCGTCTGGTTGAGATGGAACCCGTCATCGGCGCGCACGAGCTTTCCCTGGTTGTCACGTGGGTCGATGATGAAGTCCGCGTAGCCGCCGCTGCGCCCGACGAACAGGTTCCAGACGTCGATGTAGAACACCTGCGGACGCTTCTCGGCCTCCGCCCTGGTCACCTGTTCGAGGATCTCGAGCCGGTTCCGGAAGTCGCCGCTCTTCGCATTCGGGATGCCGACCCAGATGAGCGTGCGCCCGTCGGCGGAGAGGAAGTCCATCACGGCGCCGACGCGGCGGGCGTACTCCGTGCGCCAGGCATCCGAGTCGACGGGTTGGCTGCGCCCGTCGAGCATCATGTCCTGCGCGTCGTTGCCGCCGAAGGTGACGACGACGGTGTCGGGGTCGAGCCGCGCGACATCGCTCTGGAGCTTCGCCGGCCAGTCGAAGAAGTCGGGTCGCGTCAGGCCGCTGGACACCTTGTACTCGAGCGTGGAGTCGACGAGGCCGGTCTTCTCGAGCTCGCGCTGCAGCGGCGGACCGAGGTTTCCGGCGTCCGAGTCGCCGGCGATGTAGAGCCGGAGCGGATCGTCCTCCGTCGGCGTGCGACCAGCGTCGGGGGTCGTCGATGCCACGGTCGTGGCCACGGCAGTCGACTCGGTGGGGTCGGTCGCGTCGGTCGCGTCGGTCGCGTCCGTGGCATCGGTGCCGTCCGTCGATGCGTCGCCGGCGACCGAGGTCGCCACGCCGCCGACCGCCGACGTCGTGGTCGTGCCCTGCGCAGCAAGCACGTCGAACGACGACGCGTCACCACCCTGGTCCTTGTCCATCACACCGAGCCACGAACCGATGACGACCATCCCGATGGCGACCACCGTGGCGATGATCGCGTTCGCTGCCGGCATGCCGTACGCACCCGACGGCAACCGGCGCGCCGGACCCGCTGCCCGTGGGAGGTTGGAGAGGCGGTAGCGGAGATCGTTCATCGTGGCGTGCGCATCAGAACTGGAAGTAGATGAACTCGTCGACGCTCCCGAACCGGTAGCAGACGACCATCACCATACCGAGGATGATTCCCTGCGAGATGGCAGGCAGCGTCGAGAACGCAGCCACCAGACGGGGCGCGGCGCCGTCGGGGACGAACTGCCACGCGAGCACCACGACGATCGCGACGAGCAGGCCGAGGCTGACGAACTGCGTCGACGGACCGGCATCGAAGCGGAGCGCGCCGAGGATCTGCCCGATCATGTCCAGCGCGACACCGGTGGTCCGCGCATTGAAGAAGATCCACCCGAGGCACACGACGTGGAACGTCGCCAACCAGCGGAAGACCACACCCGCCGGTCCCAGGTCGAGCGGCCAGCGGCCGGTGAAGTAGCGCTCGACGGCGAGCGCCGCGCCGTGCAGCGCGCCCCAGATGATGAACGTCGTGTTGGCGCCGTGCCACAGGCCGCCGATCAACATCACGAGGAACAGGTTCAGGTACGTGCGGCCCTCGCCGCGCCGGTTGCCGCCGAGCCCGACGTAGAGGTAGTCGCGCAGCCAACGCGACAACGTCATGTGCCACCTCCGCCAGAAGTCCTGGATCGAGAGCGCCCGGTACGGGTTGTCGAAGTTCTGGGGGAAGCGGATGCCCAACAGCAGCGCGAGTCCGATCGCGATGTCCGTGTAACCGGAGAAGTCGCAGTAGATCTGGATCGCGTACGCGTACGTGGCAACGAGGTTGTCGAGCGCGCCGTACGCGGTCGGGTTCGCGAAAACCGGCTCGACGATCTCCTTGAACACGTACGACGAGATGATGACCTTCTTGATGAAGCCCGACGCGATGAGGAGCAGCGCCCGCGACGCGTCGACGCGGCGTGGGTCGGCGCGCTGGTAGAGCTGCGGTACGAACTCGCTGACGCGCACCAGCGGCCCGGCGACGATGTGCGGGAAGAACAACAGGTAGGACGTGAAGTCGCTGAGGCTCACCGGCTCCTGGTTGCCGCGGTGCACGTCGATCACGTAGCCGAGCGCCTGGAACGCGATGAACGACACACCGATCGGCAGGATGATCTGACCGAACCGGATGTCTGTGCCCACGCGGTCGTTGAGCTGTCCCGCGGCCCACTCCGCGTACTTGAACCAGAACAACGCGCCGAGATCGACCAGGCAGGCCACGGCCACGATCGGCGTCGTGCTGCGACCCGATCGGCGCCACACCGCGGCGATCGCTGCGAGACCGTGGTTCACGACGGCGAACAGCAGCAGGTAGGCGCAGTACCGACCGGGGATCGTTCCGAGGAGCCACCAGTCGTCCTCGCCGTGGCGCCACCAGCCGTAGAAAACCAGCCCCGCGAGGATCATCGCGATCTTCCACAGTCCGAGGTGCGGACGGGTCAACCATCCCAGTGGCAAGGCGATGAGGAAGAACCAGGCGAACTCGTTGGCGACGAACAGCACAGCAGTGGGGCATCGTAGGACGGGCCTCTTCACCGAGCGTGGTTTCGGTGGTCAGGGGTTTCCGCGCGGTAACCTCGCCGTCTACACAACCAACCCAATGAAGGGGGAGGCAATGCGCACATCTACGCGCGTCCTCGCAGCCGCAGCGGCGTTCAGCCTCGTGTTCGCGGCCTGTGGCGGCGACGATGACGACGACACCGGCGCGACCGATGCACCGTCTGCCACGGACGGAGCCGAGACCACGGCTGCGGCAGGCGGCGGCGAAGGCAAGACCGTCGGCCTGCTGTTCGACATCACGGGTCGCGGCGACAAGTCGTTCAACGACTCTGCCGCCGAAGGACTCGACCAGGCGGCAGCAGAGCTCGGCATCGTTCCGTCGGAATCGACGCCGACGGGTGACTCCGATCGCGCCGACCGCTTGAACCTGCTCGTGAGCGAGGGCAACGGCCTCGTGATCGGTGTCGGCTTCTTGTGGGCCGATGCGATCAACGCCGGTGCCGCAGCGAACCCGGACACGCTGTTCGCGCTCGTCGACTCGGTGCCGAGCAACAACAACGGCACGCCTGACGACGCCAGCGACGACACCGATTGGCCCAACGCCGCCGGTCTCGTGTTCGCCGAGGAGCAGGGTTCGTTCCTCGTCGGAGCGGCAGCCGCGCTGAAGAGCCAGTCCGGCAAGATCGGCTTCGTCGGTGGTGTCGAGATGGACCTCATCAAGAAGTTCGAAGCGGGCTACATCGCCGGCGCCAAGGCCGTCAACCCGGACATCGAGATCCTGTCGCAGTACGTGTCGCAGCCGCCGGACTTCAACGGCTTCAACGACTCGGCCAAGGGCAAGGAGATCGCTGGAGCGATGTACGCGGATGGCGCTGACGTCGTGTACCACGCTGCCGGAGCAACCGGTCTCGGCGTCTTCGAAGCGGCGAAGGAAGCCGGCGAACCCGGTTCCGTGTGGGCCATCGGCGTCGACTCCGACCAGTACAACCAGGTCAGTGCCGACCTGCAGCCGTACATCCTGACGTCCATGCTGAAGCGTGTGAACGTCGCCGTGTACGAGACCACCAAGGCCTACGTGGACGGCACCTTCACGCCCGGCGCCCGGGTGTTCGACCTCGCTGCTGACGGCGTGGGCTACTCCACGACCGGTGGCTTCGTCGACGACATCAAGGCCGAGCTCGACGGCTACGCCGAGCAGATCAAGTCCGGGGAGATCGTCGTTCCGACGACCCCGTGAGCTGATTCCACCAGCTCGACAACTCGTGAACGATGGAGCGGCCGCCCGGCAACGGGCGGCCGCTCCTGTTGCGTGGCCGCATCGCGAGCCGCCATGCACTAGAAAGTGCGGCCATGGCCATCGATGCCACCACCGCGATCGACACGCCGATCGCCATCGAGCTGCGCGACATCGTGAAGCGCTTCCCCGGCGTGATCGCCAACGACGGCGTGAACCTCACCGTGCGCCGCGGGACGATCCACGCGATCGTCGGTGAGAACGGCGCCGGCAAGTCGACGCTGATGAAGACGCTCTACGGCGCCCACCGCCCGGACGAGGGCACGGTCACCGTCAACGGCGTCGAGGAGCACTTCAAGTCGCCGAAGGACGCCATCGCGGCGGGGATCGGCATGGTCTTCCAGCACTTCATGCTCGCCGACAACTTCGAGGTCTGGGAGAACGTCGTGCTCGGCGACGAGCCCGGTACCCAGTTCCGGATCGATCGGAGCGGCGCCGTTGCCCGGATGCGCGAGCTGTCTCGGGAGTACGGCCTCGACGTGGATCCCGAGGAGCTCGTCAGCGACCTGGGCGTCGGTCAGAAGCAGCGGGTCGAGATCCTGAAGGTCCTCTACCGGGGAGCGAGCATCCTCATCCTCGACGAGCCGACCGCTGTCCTCGTGCCCCAGGAGGTGGACGAGCTCTTCACCTCGCTGCGCGAGCTGACGGCCGGCGGCGCGACGATCATCTTCATCTCGCACAAGCTCGACGAGGTGCTGAGCGTCGCCGACGCGATCACGGTGATCCGCAACGGGCGCACGGTCGCAGAGGTAGCGGACCCCTCCACCGTGACGGCGCGAGATCTCGCCGAGCTCATGGTCGGCAGCGAGCTGCCCTCACCCGAGACCCGTGAGCGCACGGTGCGCGACGAGATCCGGCTCCGCGTGGTCGACATGAACCTGCCGGGCGAAGGCCGGCCGCTCCTCGAGCACATCAACATCACGGTCCATGCCGGCGAGATCGTCGGCATCGCCGGGGTCGAGGGCAACGGGCAGAGCGAACTGATCCAGGCGCTCATCGGGCTGCACCCTGCGGCATCGGGGACGATCGAGCTGAACGGCGTCGACGCCACCCACCAGTCGACGAGCCAGCGCCGAAGCGGTGGCCTCGGCTACATCTCGGAGGACCGCCAACACGACGGCATGGTGCTGAGCGCGACGATCTGGGAGAACACGATGCTCGGTCACCAGCGCGACGCCCCGTTCGCGAGAGGACCGTGGATCGACCGCAAGGCGGCGATGCAGCGTGCGAAGGACGTCATCCAGGAGTTCGACGTACGAACCCCTGGTGCGGACCTACCGGCGTTCACCCTGTCCGGCGGCAACCAGCAGAAGCTGATCGTCGGTCGCGAGATGCTCGCCGAGCCGTCGGTGCTGCTCGCCGCCCACCCGACCCGAGGTGTCGACGTCGGGGCGCAGGCCGCCATCTGGGACATCATCCGCGACGCCAGGGCGAAGGGGCTCGGCGTGCTGCTCGTGTCGGCCGACCTCGACGAGCTGATCGGGCTGTCCGACCGCTTGCTCGTCATGCTGCGCGGGCGGGTCGTGGCCGAGCTCGATCCATCCCACGTCACGCCGGCCGAGCTCGGTTCCTACATGACGGGTGCCAAGCAGGCCGAAGGAGGCCCGGCGTGATCACCAAGCGCCTGTTCCGTGGCGCGCAGGCGCCGATCATTGCTGCGGTCGTCGCCTTCCTGGTGGCCGCGCTGGCGCTGCTCATCGCCGGCGACAACCCACTGAACGCCTTCCTCGAGATGTGGAAGACCATCGACTCGACCGAATCGGTGGTGATCATCCTCAACAAGGCGGTGCCGTTCTACGTGGCCGGTGTGGCGGTCGCGATCGGGTTCAAGATGAACCTCTTCAACATCGGCGCCGATGGCCAGTACCGCCTGGCGGCGTTGTTCGCCGCTGCGGTCGGCGCTTCGGTGAGCCTGCCGGCGCCGTTGCACGTCCTCTTCATCCTCCTCGTCGCGATCGCCGTGGGCGCGGCGTGGGCGGCGATCCCCGGTGTGTTGAAGGTGACCCGCAACGTGAACGAGGTGATCTCGACGATCATGCTCAACTACATCGCGACAGGCATCTCGGCGTTCCTCATCCTCGAGGTGACGTTCTTCCGCAACCAGAACGTCGAGCTCGTCGCCGAGACCGAGGCCCTGCCGAAATCGGCCAGGCTGCCACCGCTCAACAACCTGGTCGAGCTGTTCGGCTTCCACTTCGGCCGGGGCGTGACCCTGCAGGGCTTCCTGCCCTACGCGGTGATCCTCGGCATCGGCTACCACTTGATGCTCAACCGCAGCCGCTTCGGCTTCGAGTTGCGCACCAGCGGCCTCAACCCCGCTGCAGCGCAGGCGGCCGGCGTCAATCCGAAGGCGATGGTCGTGAAGACGATCGTGCTGTCCGGTGCGGTCGCCGGGTTGATCGGCATGAGCAACCTGCTCGCCGACCCCCAGTTCGGCAAGTTCGGCGACCAGTTCCCGAAGACGCTCGGCTTCACCGGCCTCGCACTCGCGCTGCTCGGGCGGAACCATCCGGTCGGCATCGCCGCCGCCGCCCTGGTCTGGGCGACGATCGAACGGGCCACGCAGCGCCTCTCGCTGCTCGGCATCCCACAAGAGGTCGGACTGATCCTCCAGGGTTCCTTCCTGCTCACCGCCGTCATCGCCTACGAAGCGGTCAACCGGCGCAACCAGGTCGCCGCTGCCCGTGAGGCATCCCATCGCGTCGCAGCCGGCGAAGTTCTGAGCACGGAGGTGAGGGCGTGACCGCCACGATCGCAGCCGAGCGAACGCCGAGCGCCGTCCAGCGGCTCGCCGGACGCAACCGGATCATCGCCCTGACGCTGCTCGGCGTCGCAGTCATGTCGTTCAGCCGGCTCGTCGCCGACAACGACGACCTCACGTCGGCCGGTACCTTCGGCGTCGCACTGCGGGCCGCAGTCCCGATTGCGCTCGCCGGCTTCGCAGGGCTGTTCGCCGAGCGCAGCGGCACGGTCAACATCGGCCTCGAGGGGATGATGGTCACCGGCACGATCATGGCCGGATGGTGGGGCTGGCACTGGGGCCCGTGGGCGGCGTTGCTCGGCGCGGTGCTCGGCGGCATCGTGATGGGCCTGCTCCACGGCCTGGCGACGATCACCTTCGGCGTCAACCACATCGTGTCCGGCTTCGCGATCAACATCCTCGCGCCGGGGATCGCGCGGTTCATGGCGAACAAGCTCTTCACCGGACAACCGGGCGGGTCGGTCACGAACTCACCCGGCAACAAGTCACCCATCGGCAAGTTCACGATGCCGTTCACATCGGGTGGCGACCTGTTCGGCTGGAAGTCACCGGACCCCCTCGGGTGGATCGAGGACAAGGGCTGGTTCATGCTGTCCGACATCGCGGGCATCCTGAAGGGGCTCACCGCGAACCTGTCGTTCGATGTCGTGCTCGTCATCGTGCTCTTCTTCATCGCCTCGTACGTCCTGTGGCGCACACCGTTCGGACTCCGTCTGCGATCCGCGGGAGAGCGGCCGGGCGCCGCCGACTCGCTCGGTGTCAGCGTCTACCGGGTCAAGTACGCCGGCATGGCCATCTCCGGCGGTCTCGCCGGACTGGGCGGCGGCGTGCTCGAGCTGTTCACGAACCGCTACCAGGAGAACTCGGTTGCCGGCCGGGGCTTCCTCGGCCTCGCCACGCTGATCTTCGGCAACTGGCGACCTGGCGGCATCGTCGCCGGTGCCGGCCTGTTCGGCTTCTTCCAGGGCATCACGCTGCGCACGCAGCCGGAACGGCTCGTGCGGGCGCTGCTGCTCGCCGCGGCGATCGCGCTGCTGCTCGTCGCGATCTGGTCGATCGTGTCGCGCCGAACGTCGGCCCTCGTGACCGGCGCGATCTTCTCCGCCATCGGGTTCGCCGCGTACCTGATGGTAGACCGCCCGAACAACCAGTTCGTCTACATCACGCCCTACCTCGTCACGCTCGTCGCCGTCTCGATCAGTTCGAAGCGGCT
The DNA here is from genome assembly GCA_050248955.1 of Acidimicrobiia bacterium. Taxonomy (GTDB): domain Bacteria; phylum Actinomycetota; class Acidimicrobiia; order Acidimicrobiales; family Ilumatobacteraceae; genus JBFWRK01. The sequence continues at coordinate 73,166 of JBFWRK010000003.1, read as the reverse complement.
GCGACCACCGGCCGCCGAGGGCATCCCGTGGCGAAAGGGCGACCAGATCTAACGGTTCGCGCCCCGACCCCCTGGCAGACTCCGGGCATGCCGGCACCCGTCACGCTCGAGACCGTCAGATCCGCGCCGAAGGTGCTCCTCCACGATCACCTCGACGGCGGCCTGCGACCGACGACCGTGCTCGAGCTGGCGGACGCCTGTGGATGGCTCCCGCGGCTGCCCGCCTCCGATCCCGCCGAACTGCAGGCCTGGTTCACCCGCGGCGCCGACACGCGGGACATCTTGCAGTACCTCGCCACGTTCGAGCACACGATCGCGGTCATGCAGACGGCGGAGGCGCTCGAACGGGTCGCCTACGAAGCGACGGTCGATCTCGCGGACGATGGCGTCATCCACGCCGAGGTCCGCTTCGCACCCGAGCTGCACCAGCTGAACGGCCTCCCGCTCACGGAGATCGTCACCGCCGTCTGCGACGGGTTCCGGCGCGGCGAGCGGGACGCCGCCTCGGCAGGCAAGACGATCACGGTGAACGCGATCATCTGTGCGATGCGCACCGAGCAGCGCTCGATGGAGGTCGTCCGCCTCGTCGACCGGATCCGTTTCAGCGAGCCGAAGGTCGTCGCGTTCGACCTCGCCGGCGCCGAGACCGGTTGGCCACCGTCGCTCCACGCGGAAGCACTGGCGTTCGCCCGTGCCCACCACCTCAACATCACGATCCACGCGAGCGAGCCTCCGGACATGGAGCTGATCAGCGACGCCCTGGCCCACGGCGCCCACCGCATCGGCCACGGCGTCCGGCTGGCGAAGGGCGTGCTGTTCACCCCGGACGGCGACGCGATGTTGACGCAGCTCGCGAGGTACGTGCTCGACCACCAGATCCCGCTCGAGCTCGCACCGACGTGCAACGTCCAGATCGGTGCGGTGCCGACGCTCGCGGATCACCCGGTCGCCTCGTTCCTGCGCCTCGGCTTCTGCGCCACGGTCAACACCGACAACCGGCTGATGTCGAACGTGAGCCCCTCCAGCGAGCTGCACGCGGTGGCCACGACGTTCGACCTCTCGTGGACCGAGGTCGAGCAGCTCGTCACGAACGGCATCAGGGCGGCGTTCTCGCCGTACGAGGAGCGCTGCCGCCTGGTCGACGACGTCGTGCGGCCGGCCTACGCGGCGCTCAGCGTGTGAGCTCGGCGACCGCCTGGACCTCGATGCCACCCCGGGGACGCTGCGTCAACGTCACCCGCACTCGCGCCGGCGCTGCAGTGGTCCTGATCTCGCGTGCGATCTCGGCGGCGAGCGCCTCGGCGAACACGGCCCGATCGCGGAACGACCACAGGTAGAGCTTCAGCGACTTCGACTCGACGCAACGGTCGACGGGGTCGTACTCGATGACGAGGTGGGACAGGTCGGGCTGTTGCGTGACGGGGCAGATCGACGACAGCTCGTCGGTGGTGAACCGCACCGTCGTCACGTCGGGCGGCGCCGGGAAGCACTCGACGTGCGCAACCGGCTCCCGGACGGTGCGCCCGAGGATCGTGAGGCCAGCGGTAAACGGATCGGGCGATGTCATGCCGAACCATGCTACGGACGCCCCGGAGCGCAACCCGTAGGGTTGCCGGATGGCACTCGACATCGACTGGGACCAGCTCCGCCGCGCCGCGCTCGAGGCTGCCGAGCACGCATACGTGCCGTACTCGAACTTCAAGGTCGGTGCGGCCGCACTCGTGGACGACGGGCGGGTGATCCGGGGGTGCAACGTCGAGAACGCGTCGTACGGGCTCAGCCTCTGCGCGGAGTGCACGCTCATCGGCCAGTTGCGGATGACCGGCGGCGGTCAGCTCGTCGCCGTCGTCTGCGTCGGCAACGGCGACCCGGTACCCCCGTGCGGTCGCTGCCGGCAGCTGCTGTGGGAGCACGTCGCTCCCGAGTGCCTGCTCGACGGTGACGGCACCCCACGACCGTTCCGCGACTTCCTCCCCTTCCCCTTCCCCGAGATCGGAACGTTCGTGCCGCCGGCTCGATGAGCCGGCGGCACGAACGGGGCAGTCGTCAGTCGACCGGGACGGTGTTCGGTCGGCGGCGGACCACCAGGAGGGTGCCGCCGGCAGCGGCGGCGAGCGAGCCGACGATCAAGAGCAGATCGACGTTGCGGCCTGTCGCGGGGAGGGTGGCCGCGGCCACCTCAGCGATCGGGCCAGCGGCGGCGACGACCGGCGCGGTCGTCGGTGGCTCCTGCGTCACGGGGGCGAGGGAGGCGACGGTCGTGGTCGGCGCTTCCGTCGTCGGCGGCACCTCGGTCGTCGGCGGCACCTCCGTCGTCGGCGGCACCTGGGTCGTCGGCGGCACCTCGGTGGTCGGCGGCGCGTCGCACGCGGCGTCTCGTGCAGGAGTGGTCACCTCGAGCACACCCCACAGCTCGTCGACCCAGCCGCCGTCCTCGTTCTCCGTCGCATGGTGGGCGAAGAACTCGAGCCGGTAGGTGGTCGCGTATTCGACGTTCAACGTGCCGCTCGCCGGCACGGAGACGTACGAGCCATCGCTGCCGCTGATGTTGACGAAGAGCCATTCGGAGTCACCGAACGGGTCGTCCGCCGCCCAGGTGATGGTGGCGTTGTCACAGTCGGCACGGGCACTCGCCGTGCCCGCGTTCGCGGCGCCGGCGAACCCCAAGAGGGTCACACCACCGATGGCGAGCGCTGCCGCCCATCGTGAGCTGCGCCGCATGGTCGTCTGGTCGAGCCCTGTACGGGACTTCTTCTTCATCGAAACCGTCTCCTCGGAACACCAGGGCCGGTTTCGCGTCTGGCTCCCCGCTCGGCATTTCGCGACCATCAGGCCGAGCGGATCAGGGCCTCCCTGCAATTGGTTGTCACGAAGGAGAACTCACGAAGCGCGTTCCTATGACGCGCTCCGCGAGATGTGGGTCGATGGACCCAGGTGATTCGCTCAGCTCGTGCTCAGCTCGCGCTCGGCCGCCGACGGACGATCAGCAGACCGAGGCCGGACAGGGCGAAGACCGATGCCGCCAGCACCAGGGTGCCCGAGGTGTTGCCCGTTGCCGGGAGCTCCTGGTCCGCTGCGCGCACCATGACACCGAGCACGGACGCCTCAGGCGGGCTCGACTCGGCGGTGGTCGTCGTCACCTCGTCCGGGAGCACCACAGCCGGAGGGGGCGGCGGGGTGGTCGTCGGCGGGGTGGTCTCCGGCTCGGGGATCTCCGTGCAGCGCTCGACCACGATCTTGATGCTCTGCGCGTAGATCGAGTTGGGGCTCTCGGTGAAGCCGTACAGCGAAGCGTGACGCAACACGATGGCGCCACCCGTCGTCGTGCCGGTCCCGAACGAGCCGCTGACGAGCCCGCTGTAGTACTGATCCGGCGCTCCGTCGTCCGGTCCGTTCGGCGCGTCAGTCGTCAGCCCGCCGAAGGGCGTCCCGCCGATGCTGATGCCGAACGACTCGTGCAGCTGCCCGGCGTCGACCCGGTTACCGCCCGACCCGTCGGCCGGGTACTCGTCGAAGGACGTGTACGTCGATTCGACGATGGTCAGCGTCTCGCCAGCACCCGGGCCGGGGATCACCAGACCGGTGTCGTATGTCTCGGTCGCGTGCATCCACAGCCACGTCCCGTCGGTCCAGGAGTACGTCTCGCGGGCGCAGGACTGCGCCGCACTCGCCGCACTCATCTGCGTCATGCCGCCAGCGGCGACCGCAGCGCTCATGATCAAGATTCCGAGGCCCACCTGCTTGGTCTTCACGAGATCCTCCTTCGGTTCGCGTCGTCCAGGGCGTCCATTCGGTTCTCCCAGCCGGCTGGTCTCAGCATGAGCCTCGACCATTCCGTCTGAACGTTCCCTACGACCATTGTCCGCCGTTGCTGAGTGAGAAGAAGTGTCTTTCGGACCTATCCCTTGCCCAAACCTTGAAGGTGATTCGCTCGGACTACCTCTCTCCGTGACGGTCGTGTTGAGTACGTGACGTTCGCGTTGCGGCGTGGGCCATTCGGCCCACGGGCCGCGTGCAGCACGAAACGGTGCTCCGGTGGTGTCCGGCGGCACGAGCCGTCGGAGGGCGGCGCTGAAGGTCGCCGAACAGCCCCTACGCTGGCGGCGATGAGTGAGTTGTCGAAGCCCGCGGGCATGGTGAAGCGGGCTCCGAAGGCGCTCCTCCACGATCACCTCGACGGCGGCTTGCGACCGGCGACGGTCGTCGAGCTCGCCCGTGAGTACGGCTATGCCGGCTTGCCGACCACCGATGTCGACGACCTCGCCGAGTGGTTCCATCTCGGCGCGAAGCGCAACGACCTCGTCCTCTACCTCGAGACCTTCTCGCACACGGTCGGCGTGATGCAGCATCGCGACGCGATCGAGCGGGTCGCCCACGAGTGCGCGGTCGACCTCGCCGCCGACGGTGTCGTCTACGCCGAGGTGCGGTTCGCGCCCGAGCTCAGCACCGAGCACGGCCTCACTCTCGACGAGGTGATGGACTCGGTCACCGCCGGCTTTCGCTCGGGCTCGGCCGGCACCGACCTCACGATCTACGCGATCTGCTCCGCGATGCGCACCGCCGCCCGGAGCCTGGAGATCGCCGAACTGGCCGTCAGATGGCGTGATCGCGGCGTGGTCGGCTTCGACATCGCCGGGGCCGAGGTGGGATATCCGCCGACCCGCCACCTCGACGCGTTCCAGTACGTGCAACGCGAGAACTTCCACTCGACGATCCACGCCGGTGAGGCGTTCGGGCTCCCGTCGATCTGGGAGGCGGTGCAGTGGTGCGGCGCCGAGCGTCTCGGGCACGGTGTGCGCATCATCGACGACATCACCGGCGAACCGGGTCAGGAGCGGCTCGGCCGGCTGGCTGCGTACGTGCGTGACCGGCGGATCCCGCTCGAGCTCTGCCCGACGTCGAACGTGAACACCGGGGTGTGCGGGTCGATCGCCGAGCACCCCATCGGCCTGCTCCGGCGGCTGCGCTTCCGCGTCACCGTGAACACCGACAACCGGCTGATGAGCGACACCTCGATGACGAACGAGCTCGAACAGCTCGAAGCCGCGTTCGGCTACGGCATCGACGACTTCGAGTGGCTGACCGTGAACGCGATGAAGAGCGCGTTCACCGCGTTCGACGAGCGGCTGCGGATCATCAACGGCATAGTCAAGCCGAGGTATGCGTTGCTCCGCGCCGAGGCGGTGGGCAGCTCGTCGGCGAAGTAGCAGGCCTGTTACGGAACGCTACGCAATATTGTCAAGCTCACTGCACGGAGCGAATTGTCGTACATCGGGAGCGGCGGACATCAGCGAATGACCATGACACGCAAGTTCGGGGCGTACATGTTGATCGTCTTCGTCGCGCTCGGGATCGTGGGTGGGCTCACCGGCCGCGTGATCCGTGACAACGAACGGGACCAGATCACTCGCACCCTCGACGCGGTCGCCCGGCTCGAGTCGCGGCGCGTCGACGACCAACTGGCTGCATCGGCTTCACGGCTGCAGAACCCGACGATCGAAGCCGTCTTCGCCGACGTCATCGATGCTCATGACGTGGGCGACGCGCCGGTGAACGAGCCGGTCGGCGACCAATCGCTCGACGACATCATCCCCTACCTGCCGTCGCTGCGGGCGGCCACGCTGCTCGCCGCGGACGGTGCGCCGATCGCCCACACATCGCGCGGCGGCGCGCCGCAGCCGTTGGACGAGGCCTTCCTCGAGGACGCCGCGGCGCGAATCGAGATCGGTGCGCCGTACGTCGTCGGGCGAGCGTTCCGCATCGCGCCGGGCGACGAACGCTACGTCCAGGTCGTGCCGATCGAGTCGGCGGGGCGGACGGTGGGCTTCGTCGTGGCCGAGTCGGACCTCAGCGCGGTGCAACGCCTCCTCTCGCGCTCTTCGGTGCTCGGCGACAGCGCCGAGGCGCACCTCGTCCAGGAGACGGCGGACGGCGCCGCTCAGTTCATCACCGACCTCCGCTTCGCCGATGACGCGCGCTTCGCGCGCACGGTCCCGTTGTCCGAGTCGGACTCGCCGGCGATCGTGGCGCTGCAGGACGACGACGGCACGTACGGCGGGCTGACCGACTACCGCGGCCGCACGGTCGTCGCGTCCGTGCAGCAGGTCCCCAACACGTCGTGGTCTCTCGTGGTGAAGATCGACGAGGCCGAGATGTACGGGGCGCTCAACCGCGCCATGATCCTCGGTGGCATCGCCTTTGCAGCTGCCGGGCTCGCCGCGCTCGTGCTCATCGGCTTTCTGTTCCGGTCGATCCTCGCCCGCATCGGCCGCATCTCCGCGTCGGCGGCGGCGATCAGCGGCGGCGATCTCACCAGCCGGGTCAGCGACCACTCCCCCGACGAGCTCGGACGCCTCGCCAGGGCCTTCGACCGGATGACCGACACACTCGTCAGCGACATGGCCCGGCGTCACGATGTCGAGCGCCAACTCGCCCATCGCGCCAACCACGACCCCCTGACGGGGTTACCGAACCGCGACGCGTTCCAGGCAGGGCTCCGGCAAGCGCTCCAGGACCGACCGATCCCGGGCACGGTCGCTGCACTCTTCTGCGATCTCGATGACTTCAAGACGGTGAACGACGACCTCGGCCACTCCGCAGGCGACGCGTTGCTCGTCGGTGTCGCCCAGCGGCTCAAGACCGCCGTCGGCCCTGACCATCTGCTCGCCCGGTTCGGCGGCGACGAGTTCGTGATCGTTGCCCGCCACGTGCTCGAGCGCGGGCAGGTAGCTCGGCTGGCAGAGCGGATCCGCGAGCAGCTCGCCAGCCCGATCGTGCTCGCCGGGCGGGACGTCTACGTGACCACGAGCATCGGCGTCGCTTTCAGCCGCGCCGGTTCGAGCGCCGAGACGCTGATCCGCGATGCCGACGCAGCGATGTACCGGGCCAAGGAGGTCGGCCGCCACCGCGTCGTCGTGCACGACGAGTCGATCGGCGCCAGGGCGGCGAACCGCCTCGGCATGACGACCGAACTGCGACGCGCGATCGCCAACGGTTCGCTGACGATGGCGCTCCAACCGATCATCGATCTGGAGACGCGCGCGACGCGTGGCTGGGAAGCGCTGGTGCGCTGGGTGCACGAGGGGCGTGAAGTCGACCCGGCCGAGTTCGTCACGAGAGCGACCGAGCTCGACATCGCCGGTGAGCTCGACCGGTGGGTGCTGAGCGAGGCATGCCGCATCATGCGTCGCCTGGAGGGACGCACATCGGTCGCCACGGGATGGCTGCACGTCAACGTCACCGGCACGAGCCTGGTCGACAGCGACTTCTCGGCCGATGCGCTCAAGGTTCTGGCCGATCATGGCGTCGCGCCGTCGGCGCTGTGCCTCGAGATCATCGAGGACCGGCTCGGCACCGCACCACACCTGGCGTTCCGCACCTTGAACGAGCTCCGCCGCCACGGCGTCCACATCGCGATCGACGACTTCGGGACCGGCCACTCGAGCCTCGCCCGGCTGCGCGACCTCCCGATCGACGTCGTGAAGATCGACCAGTCGTTCGTGCGCGACGTCGTGTCCGATCCCACGGTCGAGGCGATCACGTCGACCATCGTCGCGTTGACGAAGCGGCTCGGACTGGAGGCGATCGCCGAGGGCGTCGAGACCGAGGACCAGGTCGAGGTGCTCCGACGGCTCGGCTGCCGCTACGCCCAGGGGTACCTCCTGGCGACCCCGCAGCCGGCCGAGGACGTGGTGAGGCTCGTCACCGCGCACTGACGGCGCGCGAGAATGGTCGTCGTGCCCAACAGCGTGACCGTGACCGTCGTCGATCATCCCATCGTCTCGGACCGTCTGTTGACGCTCCGCGACGCGAGCACGCCGAACGCGGCGTTCCGCCACGCACTGGACGACCTCGCGACGATGCTCGTGTACGAGGCGACGAGAGGCTTGCCGACGGTCGACGTGACGACGATGACCCCGCTCGGGCCGGCCACCGGCCGGCGACTGGCGGAGGATCCGGTCATCGTGCCGGTGCTGCGGGCAGGCGTCGGCTTCCTGTCCGCCGCGTTCAGGATCTTGCCCGAGGCCCAGGCCGGCTTCGTCGGCATCTCCCGTGACGAAGAGACGTTCGCGCCGTCCACCTACGTCTCGAAGCTGCCCGAGCACATGGCTGGCCGCCCGTGCATCGTGCTCGACCCGATGCTGGCGACGGGCGGGTCGCTCGACCACACGTGCCGGCTGCTCGTGGAACGAGGCGCGCCGACGCCGCTGATCGTCGTGTGCGTGCTCGCCGCGCCGGAGGGCATCGAACGGCTCCGCGAGTCGGGGATCGGCATGCGGATCTTCACCGCATCGATCGACAGCCACCTGAACGAGAAGGCGTTCATCGTCCCAGGCCTCGGCGATGCCGGCGACCGCCAGTTCGGGCCGCCCGGCAGCCCGACCTGAGTCGACGTCTCGACCGCGGTCTCGGCCGCCGACTCAGCCGTCGGCGAAGACGGGGGGCGTTCGTCCGGCCCAGGGGCGGGCCGTCTCGAGCTGCGCTGCGATGCGCAGCAGCACGTCCTCTCGCCAGGGGGCAGCGACGAGCTGCACGCCGATCGGCAGCCCACCCTCGTTCCACACGAGCGGCAGGCTGATCGCCGGCTGGCCAGTGATGTTGAACTGCGCCGTGTACTGCAGGACCTCGCGCAGGTGCTGCCCGGCGGCCGGTCCGGCGAGGTAGCCGATCGGGGGTGGCGGCACGGCGATCGTCGGCGTCAGCAGCAGGTCGAACGGCGGAGTGCCGTCGAGCGGCTCCCACCACGAAACGACACGCCGGCTCCACGCGTAGAGGTAGTCGACTCCTGTCAGGTAGTCAGCGGCCGTGCGCGACCGGCCCCACGCCGCCAGGGCGAGGTTGTCGTGCTCCAGGTCGTCCTCCCCGAGCGGGCGACCGATCGTGCGCTCCCAGAAGTCGGCGTCCGCAGCGGTGCAGGCAGCGACCACTTCGGTGAAGGCCCGCGAGAAGCCGTCGTCGAGGAGCGCGGCGGGATGGTTCGGCTCGACGACGTGACCGAGCGACTCGAGCAGCCGGGCGACGTCGTGCACGGCGGCAGCGCAGTCCGGATGACCGCTCGCCTCGGCGGTCGGCGGATGGTCGAGGAACCCGATCCGCAACCGTCCGGGCTCGTCCCCGACCTCCTCGGCGTACGGGCGTGAGGGCGGCGGTGCGGTGTACGGGTCGCCGGGCATCGCGCCGTCGATCTCGTCGAGCACTGCGGCGGCGTCGCGCACCGACCGCGTGATCACGCCCTCGATCGTCGCTCCCATCCAGGTCTCGCCGGCGGCCGGGCCGTGGCTCACTCGACCGCGGCTCGGCTTCAACCCGACCAGTCCGCACTCGCCGGCCGGGATTCGGATCGATCCGCCACCATCGCCGCCATGGGCGATCGGCACGAGCCCAGCGGCGACCGCCGCCGCCGAGCCGCCCGACGAACCCCCGCACGAGTGATCGGTGTTCCACGGGTTGCGGGTCGGGCCGTACGCGAGCGGTTCGGTCGTCACGGTCGAGCCCCACTCGGGCGTGTTCGTCCGGCCGAGTGTGATGAACCCCGCGTCGCGGAACTTCATCGCGAGGTACGAGTCCTCGGGGGCAACGTACCCGAGCTCCTTCAGGAAGCGGGCGCCGGCGTGGTACGGCTCGCCGCGCATCGTGAGGCCGAGGTCCTTCACGAGCAACGGCACGCCGGCGAACGGGCCGGCGCGCCCGACCTCGCGAGCTTCGGCGCGGGCGCGGTCGTAGCGCCCACCGATCACGGCATTGATCGTCGGGTTCACGCGCTCGATCCGCTCGATCGCGGCCTCGACCAGCTCCACAGCGGAAGCGGTGCCGCTGCGCACGAGGTCCGCCTGCGCTGTCGCATCCAACCGTGCGAGTTCTTCGGAAGCCGTCATGACCGCACAGTACGGGGTTCTGCGCAGCGAGCCGCCAGTTAGCCTGCGCGCTCGTGCGTGTGCTCGCAGCCGTTGACAAGTTCCGAGGAACTGCGACCGCTCGGGATGTCGCAGGCGCCATCGCCACCGCAGCCGAACGGCTCGGTCACGTCTGCGATCGAGCTCCGGTGTCGGACGGCGGCGAGGGTTGGCTCGAAGCCTTCGGCGGGCCGACGCGGCACACGATCGTGACCGGACCGCTCGGCGATCCCGTCGACGCTGCCTGGCGGATGACGGGGCGCACAGCAGTGATCGAGATGGCGCTGGCGTCAGGCCTCGCGCTCGCAGGTGGCGCCGAGGGCAACGACCCGATGGCGGCGAGCACCACCGGAACCGGCGAGCTGATCGACGCCGCGCTCGACGCCGGTGCGAAGCGGATCATCGTCGGCCTCGGCGGATCGGCAACGACCGACGGGGGCTTCGGCGCGATCCGGGCGATCCGGGCGCCCGCTCGCATCCGCGCCGTCGAACTGCTCGTCGCGTGCGACGTCCGCACCCGCTTCACGGAGGCGGCGGCGGTCTTCGGTCCGCAGAAGGGTGCGTCGGCCGCGCAGGTCGGGCTGCTCACCGGTCGGCTCGAGCGACTCGTGCAGGTCTACCGCGAGGAGTACGGCGTTGACGTCAGCAGTCGCGAAGGTGGCGGCGCAGCAGGTGGCCTCGCCGGCGGGCTCGTTGCGCTTGGCGCCGAGCTCGTGCCCGGCTTCGACCTGCTCGCCGACGAGCTGCACCTGCCAGAGCGCGTCGAAGCGGCGGACATCGTGATCACCGGCGAGGGCTTCCTCGACGAGCAGAGCTTCGAGGGCAAGGTGGTCGGTGGCATGAACCTGCTCGCGGAGCGAACGGGTACGAAGATCATCGCCATCGCCGGCGACGTCTACGACGACGCGGCGAGCCGGATCGAGGCAGTGTCGCTCGTCGACTGGTTCGGTGAGGCTCGGGCATTGACGGCCACCGTCGACTGCATCGACGAGGCGGTCACGGCGATCCTCACCGGCGCCGCCCGACGAGGCTGACGCTCAGCCGGCTGCGGTCGTCGTCGTTTCGTTCGGGCTGCCGGCGACGGTCTCGGCCGTGGATGACGCCGTGGTCTCGGTCGTTGCCGCATCGCTGCCCGGCAACGGCTGCCCGGCCAGATCTGTGCCCAACACGACGAGCACGGTGGCGCCGACGAAGTCCGTGTCCGAGACCGGCTTCGTGCCGGGCATCGGCTGTGCGGTCACACCGAGCACGCTGGCGACATCGGCAGCCTGGGTTTCGAACCCGGCGAGGTAGAAGACCTCGGTCGCCTCCTTCGGCCCGTACCCCGGCACGACGTTGGTCGCCTCCAGCGTCCGATACCCGCGGCTCTGGAGATCGGTGGTCAGCGTGCCGGCGGAACCGCGCACGCCCGACGCGTTGGCGACGAGCAACTGGAAGGACGACTTGTCGATCGTGGTCGTCACGGCGACCGAGGACGTGGTCTCGAAACCCGTCGTCGTCGTCTCCTCGGTATCGGGGGACGCGCCCGTGCCGTTGTTGTCGTCATCGAGGCTCTTGAGGATGAAGAACCCGAGGACGGCGGCGATCAGCGTGACCACCACGGCGATCGCCGGCGACGCCGCGCGCGGCGGGGGCGGGTTGCCGGATCTGCCGACCCGGCGCGATGCGTCGCTCATGCGTGGCTTCCTTCCGAGGCGGCGCTGGCGGCACCGTCGAGACGGGCGCGGCGGCGGCGGTCACGAAGCCGGTGGAGACGCCGCACGACGAGCGGGTCGTAGTCGAGTGAACCCGGCTGCTCGAGCACGGTGTTCAGTTCCTGGTAGTACGCCTCGGCCGAACACTGGAAGCGCTCGCGGATCAGGGAGTCCTTCGCGCCGTCCAGCGTCCACCATCCCCGTTCGAAATCGAGGATGGCCTTTTCACGATCGGTCAATGCCACTCCGACAGCCTGCCCGCCCGGCACGCCCGATACAAGGATCCTCGGACCGGCGCACCTTCGGCCCGGCGCCGTGCGGTCGCTAGGGTCCTGCTCCGATGGGTTCCACTCGGCCGTTCATGCTCGGGGTGGCAGGTGGCACGTGCTCCGGCAAGACCACGGTCGCCGAGCGACTCGTCGAGATGATGGGCGAGCAGCACCTCGCGCTGATCAAGCTCGACTCCTACTACTGGGCCAGAGAGGACCTGCCGATCGAGGAGCGCGCGCTCACGAACTGGGACCATCCGGAGTCGTTCGACTGGCCGTTGTTGATCGAGCACGTCCGCACGCTCTGCTCGGGTGAAGCCGTGCCGGTGCCGATCTACGACTACGCCCACCACACGCGATCTGGCGAGGTCCGCATCGTGGGGCCGGCGAGGATCGTCGTGATCGAGGGGATCCTCGTCCTCAACGAGCCGGACCTGCGCGAGCTGTTCGACCTGAAGGTGTACGTCGACACGGACGCGGACTTGCGCTTCATCCGCCGGCTCCAGCGCGACGTCGTCGAGCGCGAGCGGACACCCGAGAGCATCATCGCCCAGTACCTCGAGACCGTCCGGCCGAGCCACCTGCAGTTCATCGAGCCGAGCAAGCGCCACGCCGATGTGATCATCCCCCACGGCGGCATGAACGCTCCGGCGCTCGACGTGCTGCTCGCCCGCGTCCGCGAGCTCGTGCGCTGACACCGCCGCGCTGACACCGCCGCGCTGAGAGCCGGGTGTGGGAATCGAACCCACGACATCTTCTTTACAAGAGAAGTGCTCTGCCGACTGAGCTAACCCGGCGCGAAGTGCGTCCCATGGTAGAGGGAAGCGGCCCGCCACTCGGTTTCGGGCAGGGTTTTCGATCGGCGACGATCGGAAACCCTGCCGCAGAGCAGATCACACCGCGCACTCACCCGGACCACCCGCGCCCCCGGTGTGAGGCGGTGGTCCCCCGCCCGGTCCTGAACGCTCCCCACAGCGGTCCTGAACGCTGCCTGCTGCGGGGTCAGTATTCTTTCCAGGATGCGGAAGGCCGTCCGATCCGCCCTGGTCCGTGCGCTGCCCGTGCTGCTCCTCGTCGGTGTGATGTCGACAGCGCGGCCAGCGGCCGCCTCGGCCGCGGCGCGTCCCCGAGTGCTGCTGATCGGGGACTCCACGCTCGCCGCTCTGGCGTGGTACCCGCGGTCGCAGTCCGGGCTCGACGGGTTGAACTACGTGCTCGACGCGCAGTCGTGTCGGGCCGTCACTGCACGCTCGTGCACCGGGCGGATCGACCCGCGCACCGGACGCCGCTCGCGCCCCGCCAACGCGCTCACCGTGCTGCGCTCCCACCCGGCAGGCTCGTTCGACGAGCTCGTGCTGATGGTCGGCTACGACGAGTCGTACACCGCGTTCCGCAGGTCGGTCGGCGCCATGACGCAGGCGGCTCGTGATCACGGCATCGACCACGTCACCTGGCTGACGTTCCGTACTGACGTGTCGTACGTCCCGCCGCTCGACGCCGAGCGCGACCACTCGTACCGGTCGAGCAACTCGTTGCTCTGGTCGCAGGCACGCAACTCCGGTGGCTTCGTCAGCCTGCTGGACTGGAACGGCCACGTGAACGCCCGCTCCGGCCTCGTCGAGCGCGACGGCGTGCACCTCACTGCGGCCGGCGCGGCATCGGCGGCGAGGCTGATCCGCGACTCCGTCCTCGCTCACTGGGGCAGCTCGGCCGCGCCTGCCGCGGCGAGTCCCGATGCATCAGCGCCCGCTTCGTCGAGCTCCGCGATCGCCGGGCGCACCGATCTGCCGACGTGGGGCTACGGCACGATCGGCGAACCGGTGAAGGAGCTGCAGCGGCTCCTGATCGCGACCGGCGCCGACGAGCTCGCAGACCACGGCCTCACCGGACGGTTCTACGCCGTCACCCAGCGCGCCGTCCGCAACTTCCAACAGCGCGTCCGCGACCGCCACGACGCATCGATGGTCGTTGACGGCGTCGTCGGCCCCACGACATGGGCCTGGCTGATCGAGCTCACCGGCTCCGAGCCCGACCTGAGCCGCCGCTCGCAACAGCCGGACAGCTCGGAGACGTCGACCCCACGCACCGCGCCCGCACCGGCCACAGACCGCCCGACGTGGGGCTACGGCACGATCGGCGAACCGGTGAAGGAGCTGCAGCGGCTCCTGATCGCGACCGGCGCCGACGAGCTCGCGGACCACGGGTTGACCGGACGGTTCTACGCCGTGACCCAGCGCGCCGTCCGCAACTTCCAACAGCGCGTCCGCGACCGCTACGACGCATCGATGGTCGTTGACGGCGTCGTCGGCCCCACCACATGGGCCTGGCTGCTCGAGCTGTCAGGCGAGGGCTGACAGCCTCGCACGCGCCGTTCCGATCAGGCCTCTTCGACCGGGCTCGACCGCTGACGGGTCACCTCGTAGCACGCGAGGGCGGCGGATACGGAGACGTTGAGCGACGACAGACGTCCCCGCATCGGGATGCTCACGATCATGTCGCAGCGCTCGCGCACGAGTCGTGACAGACCGGTTCCCTCGGCGCCGAGCACGAGGCAGATCGCTTCACGCGCCAGGTCGCCCAGCTCGAACAACGTTCGATCGGCAGCGTCGTCGAGGCCGACGACCCACACACCGGCCTTGCGCATCGATTCGAGCGCGGCCGGCAGACCGCCGACAATCGCCATCGGCACGTGCTCGATGGCGCCCGCGGCTGCCTTCGCCACGGTCGGGGTCACGTGTACGGCGCGATGTCGAGGCAGCACGACGCCGTCGACGCCGGCACCTTCAGCCGAGCGCAACAGTGCTCCAAGGTTGCCGGGATCGGTGACCCCGTCGACAGCGACGAGGAACGGAGCGCGACCGCCCCGGCGCCGGATCAGCGACTCGAGGCTCACCTCCTGCAGCGGCGCCGCCTTGGCGAGGATGCCCTGCGGTGCCTCGCTGCGTGCCTCCGACTCGAGCTTCGTGCGGCTGACCTGCTGGACCGGGACGCGTTGATCCTCGGCGAGATCGAGGATGTCGTCGATGATCTCGTTGCCCTGGAGCTCGGCCGAGACCCAGACCTCGCGCACCTTCCGGGTGCCGGCGATCAGCAGCTCGCGCACCGCCTGACGCCCCTCCACCTGATCGCCGCCGAGGCCCTTCGCGACCGGTGCCGCGACGTGCAGCGGCGTGCCCGCGCGTCCACCTCGACCCGGCCGGTCGCGCCGGCCGGCGCCGGATGGAGCGGCGCCGGCTGCACCGCCCGACGCTCGACCACCGGACGCGCGACCACCGGAGGCGCGACCATCGGAGGCGCGGCCGCCCGCAGCGCGACCACCCGCAGCGCGACCACCCGCCGCACGACCGCCGCTCGCGCGTCCCGCAGCTGCTCCGCCGGCCGACGAGCCGCCACCGCTCGGACGACCCCCGCTCGAACGGCCTCGTCCTCCCGCGGCGCCCTGCGACGACGAGCGACCACGACCGCGACCCCCACCCGATTGGCTTCCTGGCTGCCGGCGACCGGTCATGCGTTCCTCGTCTCGTCGATGTCGTAGATCACGGCGACCGCCCAGCAGGCGATCCCTTCGCGGCGTCCGAGTGCTCCGAGGCCCTCGGCCCGACGGCCCTTGACCGTGACGGGCGCACCCGCCGCTGCGGAGAGCCGGCGTTGCATCTCGTCACGCATCGGCGCAATCTTGGGCAGCTCGCACACGACCGAGCAGTCGACGTTACCGATCGTCCATCCAGCGGCTCGCACGAGCTCCGCCACTCGCGCGAGCAGCTGCAGCGAATCGACACCCGCCCACTGCGGGTCGGTGTCCGGGAAGTGCTGACCGATGTCGCCGAGGCCCGCGGCGCCGAGCAGGGCATCGGCGACCGCGTGCGCCACCGCGTCCGCATCGCTGTGCCCCTGCAGTCCGGCAACTCCCTCGAACACACAACCGCCGAGGACGAGCCGGCGCCCCGGGTCATCGGAGAAGCGATGGATGTCGAACCCCTGCCCCACACGGAAGCTCACCAGGCCACCTCTCCCCTCGCCCAGGCGAGGTCCTCGGGGTGCGTGATCTTCCGGTTGCTGGCCGAGCCTGCCACGACGACCACCCGTCCACCGAGTCGCTCGACGAGCGCGGCGTCGTCGGTGCCCTCGCCTCCTCCGGCATGTGCCCGGCGCAGGATGTCGGCTCTGAACGCCTGCGGCGTCTGCACCGCGACCAACGATGCTCGATCGGGAGTCGCCGTGACGACGCCGTTCGCGTCGACGACCTTGATCGTGTCGGCGACGGGCACCGCAGGCACCGCGCCGTCGGCACCGTCCCGGATCGCCGAGATCACTGCGGCGAACAGTTCGGCAGTGGCGAAGGGCCTGGCGGCATCGTGCACGCACACGATCGTGGCGTCTTCAGGGACCGCAGCCAACCCGCGGCGCACCGACTCCGACCGCGTCGCGCCACCGGCGACCGTGCCCGGCGCACCCGCGTCCGACGCCGGGAGCACGACGACGACCCCGGTGCTCGCCTGCTCTGCGGCGGCGATCGCCCAGTCCAGGACGCGACGATCGCCGAGCAGTTCGTACTGCTTCGGTCCGCCGAAGCGCGTCGCCGACCCGCCGGCGACGACGACGGTCCAGATCACCTCTCCGTCGTCCTCCGGCACGGGCCGCAACGGTAGTACCGTCGGTTCGCCATGGCCCATGAAGACACCCTCTCGCGCACAGATCTCTTCGCCGGAGCGGACCCGGCATCGCTGACCACCGTCGCGGCGGCGAGCAGGGAACGGTCGCTCGTGCGCGGCGACGTCCTCTTCAACGAGGGCGACGATCCGGACGCGCTGTACATCGTGCTCCGCGGGCGCATCGCGATCGCGAACCAGTCGTTCGACAAGCGCGAGAGCGTGTACGCGCTGATGGAGCCCGGCGACCTGTTCGGCGAGATGGGGATGCTGGACGATCTCCCCCGTTCCGCGATGGCGCGCGCCCTCGAGCCTTCCTCCGTCCTGCAGATCCCGTACGACGCCGTGCTCGGCATCCTGCGCACGAATCCCGACCTCCTGTGGGGTGTGGCGAAGATGCTCGCCGGGCGAATCCGCTCGATGGACGAGGCGCTCTCCGATTCGGTGTTCCTCGACGTCACCGGGCGCACCGCGAAGCGCCTCCTCGAGCTCGCTGACGGAGCCGACGAGTTCATGCTGCCGGTCACCCAGGAGGAGCTCGCCGGGATGGTCGGCGCGTCCCGCGAACGGGTCAACAAGGCGATCGCGTCGTTCATCCGCCTCGGATGGATCGAGCAGCACGACCGCCGCTACCGGATCCTCCTGCGCGACCGGCTCGAACTGCGCGCCCGCTGATCGACGACGCCGGCGACGTTATGCGTCGCGGCGCTCGACGAGGAACCATCCGACGGCGACGACGGTGACCACGAACGCGCCGAAGTACAGCCCGGCGCCGATTCTCGCCAGGGTCTCGTCGCCGACGTCGCCGGTCAGCGGCAGCCGCAGGCCGTTGCGGAACGGCAACCACTTGCCGATCTTCGGGAAGATCCCGCCGATGATGCCCTCGCCGATGAGCGGCCAGAGGAGCAGCAACGGGATCGCGCCAGAGGGCTGGCGCATCACGGCGCAGATCCCGAACCCGAGCAACGTGAACAGCCCGCTGAGCACGACCTGGCCGACGAACCCGGCGAGGTTCTCGCTGGGATCGGTGATGCCGATGTGCACGTCCTTGGCGCGCAGGATGATCGAGGCCTCGAGGTAGCAGAGCGTCTGCGTGACGAGCGCGATGCCGGCGCCGAACGCGGTCGTGACGATCACCTTCGCCGCGAGCACCCTGCTACGTCGCGGTTCCGCGGCGAACGTCACCCTGATCGTGTTGTGCCGGTACTCCTGACCGATGCCGAGCACTCCGATGACGCCGGCGAGGAAGACGCAGATGTAGCACGGCCCGAGCACCGTCGCGCCGAACGTGTCGAGGCCGTCGGAGAACTCGAAGTCGTTGAACAGCGCGGTCAGCGTCGAGACGGCGAGCGGCGCGCCGATGGCCACGCACATGAGGACGATGTTGGACCGAGCGGTGCGGAGCTTGATCCACTCACTGCGGATGGCGTTGATCACCGCGCACCTCCGTCCGGTGCCGGGCCTGCGGTCGGCGCTGTTGGCACTGTTGGCGGCGGTGGCGGCGAGGACGGCGGTGGCGGTGATGGCGGCGGTGGCGGTGAGGACGGCGGTGGCGGTGATGGCGGCGGGAGCGGTCTGCCGGCGGCGGTTGGCACGTCGGACAGCGCCGCAGCACGGTACTCCAGCGACGAGCGCGTGAGCTCGAGGAACGCGTCTTCGAGCGAGCCGCTCTGCGGGGACAGCTCGTGCAGCACGATGCCGTTGCGCGCGGCGAGCTCACCGAGCGCCGCCGGGTCGGCGCCCCGCAGATCGGCCGCGTCCGGGTGCATCTGGACCACCTCGGCGCCCTGCTCCTGGGCGAGCTGGACCAGGCGGACGAGCTGCGGGCTGCGCAGCCGGACCCAGCGCTTCGTGTACCGACCGACGAAGTCGGACACCGAACCCTCCTCGATGAGCCGGCCCTGGCCGATCACGACGAGGTGGTCGGCCATCAGCGCCATCTCCGACAGGAGGTGGCTCGACACGAAGACCGTTCGGCCTTGCCGGGCGAGGTAGCTGAGGAACTCCCGGATCCACCTGATGCCCTCTGGATCGAGGCCGTTGGCCGGCTCGTCGAGGATCAGCGTGTGCGGGTCGCCGAGCATCACCGCGGCGAGCCCGAGCCGCTGACGCATGCCCAGCGAGAAGCTCTTCACGCGGTGGCCGGCGACCTCGGTGAGACCGACCATCTCGAGCACTTCTGCGACGCGCTGCTTCGGGATCCCATTCGACGCGGCGACGCCCCAGAGGTGATCGCGGGACGTGCGAGCGGGATGCACGTAGCCGGCATCGAGCAAGGCGCCGACCTCGCGCAGCGGCGACACGAGCGAACGGAACGCGAGCCCGTTGAACGTCGCTGTTCCCGCGTCCGGCCGATCGAGCTGGAGGAGGCAGCGCATGGTGGTGCTCTTGCCGGAACCGTTCGGTCCGAGGAAACCGGTGACACGGCCCGGATGGACGTCGATGTCGAGGTGGTCCACCGCGACCTTCGAGCCGAAGCGTTTGGTCAGGCCCCTGGACTGGATCACGGCGGGCAACCGTACCGGGCGCGTCCCCGGCGTCACCGTGACGGGACGGTCGGCGTACGCCGGCACGACGCCGCAACCCGGGGTCAGCGCGAGGCGAGGCCGACTTCGGACCGCGTCGGCGGCAGCTGGCTCCGTGGCGTCGAAGCCGTCAGCCCGTCCGCCGTCAGCCGTCCGCCGTCAGCCCGTCCGCCGTCCGTCCGTCCACCCGTCCGCCGTCGACCCGTCCGCTGTTCCGCCGGCCGTCGCCGACCGAAGCTGTCGGAGTTTTGCACGGACGTCGTGCAGAACCCTGACAGCTTCGACCCAGCCGAGGGCGCGCCCGAACCGCAGGTGGTTTCAGCGCATTTGGGCGGCCGGAAACAGCGGGCGGCGGAAGCACGCCCGCTCGCCGTTGCCTGGGTGAGGCTGGAGGCGCTCGGGCAGCACGGGCAACACGTGCCGGGCGTCCCCGACGTCGACCGGTGCGCCGGCACGACCGATCGACGACGGTGACGCTCCGTGTACACTGCCCACTGTCAGTGGTGCGGCGCTTGGTCGCTGGGCTGGAGGCCGAGATGCGAGTTCTGGTGTCGAGCGATGCCGGCCTGGTTGGCGAGCACATCCTGTTGCTCCTCCACGACCAAGGTCACGACATCATCGAGTTCGCCGGGTCCATGGCGGCCGAGCTCCCCACCGACATCGATGTCGTCGTGCACCATGCCGGTCGCGCCGCAGGGCACGGCGGCTTCGACGGTGCGCTGGATCTGGCCGCGTCTCGCGAGACCGAGCTGCTCGCCGTGCTCCGCTCGCTCCACCACGCAGGGTTCGGTGGACCGATCGTGGTGACGAGCACGGCCGGCGTCTACGGCGAGTCCGCGCTGCTCTGCCCGGAGCACGGCAGCGTGACGGTCGATCGGTCCACCCGCATCCTCACCCGCGGCGTGTTCGACGTGCACTGCCCCTACTGCGGTGCCGTGCTGAACGCCGTCCCGCTACGCGAGTCCGCGGCGACCAACCCCCATCGCCCCGCGGCGGCGACGAGCCTCCACCACGAGCACCTGTGCAACGCGTACGCCTACGAACACCCCGGCTGCACCGTTGCGGCCCTCCGGTTCCACAGCATCTACGGCCCCGGGATGCCCACCGGTGGCGAGCACGGGGTGATCGGTGCGTGGCTCGCCAGGATCGACGCCGCCGAACGACCGCTCGTCTACGAGGACGGCGGCCAGCTGCGCGATCCGATCCACGTGCGCGACGCCGCCCGCGCTGCGGTCTTGGCGATCACGGCGTCCGATCCGTATCACGGACCACTGAACGTCGGTGGCGGGAGACCGGTCACGGTGCTGGAGATCGCGACGATGTTGTGCGCCGCGAGTGACTCCTCGGCGTGGCCGCAGCTGACGTACACCCACCGGTCGGGAGACGTGCGCCATCTGACGACCGATCAGTCCCGCGTCGGTCAGATGCTCGGCTTCCGCCCGTTGATCCCGCTCGCCGAGGGACTGGCCCAGACGTGGCGCGAGCGCGCCCACCGCTTGACCGTCTCCCACTGACCACGGCTGAACGGTCGGTCTGCTGACGCGCGGATCGGCTTCGCGCCCGAGTGAGTGCCATTGACGATTCGCGACGGCAGAATCGTCGGACTGTGTTCCTGGCCCTGCGCGAACTCCGACACGCCAAGCTGCGCTTCTTCTTGCTCGCGGGATCGATCGGGCTGCTCGTGTTCTTGATCCTCGTGCAGCTCGCGCTCCGGGACGGGCTCGTGACGCAGTTCATCGGCGCGATCCGCCACCAGAGCGCGCCGGTGCTCGTGTACGGCGATCAAGCCCGGCAGAACCTCGAAGGCAGCCAGGTCGATCCATCGGCGATCGAGGCGGTCGCCGCCGTCGAGGGAGTCGCGCGGGTCGGGCGTTTCGGCGAGGCGACGTTCACCGTGAGCACACCGACCAGCCGAGCGATGACGAAGCCGGCCGATCGCCTCGACGACGCGGTGATCTTCGGCTACGAAATCGGCGGTGCCGCCGCCGGGCTGGGCGCACCGACGACGTTGGTCGACGGGCGGCTGCCCGAAGCACCGAACGAGGCAGTCGCCAGCGATCGCAACCGCGACGAGGGATTCGACATCGGCGATGTCATCCGCGTGGAGCCGGGCGCGCTCGAGCTGACCATCGTCGGCGTCGCCGAGGAGATCAACTACTCGGTCGCGCCGACGCTGTTCGTGGCGTACGAATCGTGGGAAGCGGCGAAGGTCATCCGCAACCCCGATGCGGTTCGCATCCTGCCGAGCGTCCTCGTGGTCGAACCAGAGGACGGCACGAGCCCGACGCAGCTGACGGAGCGCATCGATGCCGCCGTCGACGGGGTCGAGACACTGACGCGTCAGCAAGCCGTCGATGAATCGCCCGGCGTGGCGAGCGTCCGATCATCGCTCGGCACCGTCATCGCGCTGCTCCAGTTCACCGTCCTGCTCGTCGTCGGGCTGTTCCTGCTCATCCTCACGACGCAGAAGGCAGGTCCGCTCACGCTGCTGCGGGCGATGGGGGCATCGGCCGGTTCGCTCGTGTGTTCGCTGTTGATCCAGGCGGTCGTCATCGTCCTCGGCGGCATCGCGATCGGCACCGCGCTGCTGTTCGCGCTGCTCCCCGTCTTCCAGAGCGTCGTCGGTGCCGTCCCTGCGGGCGCCATCGTCCGGGCCTCGGCGACCATCCTCGGCGCGGCGCTCGTCGGCAGCGTCTTCGCGATCTGGCGGGTGTTGCGCATCGAACCGGTGCGTGCAACGCAGACCACGGGTGGCCTGCGGTGAAGCTCGCGCTGCGCGAGCTCGTCCGCCGGCCGTGGCGCTTCGCCGGGCCGGTCGCGACGTTGACCGTGCTCGCGTTCCTGTTGCTGTTCCTCGGTGGTCTCATCGATGGCCTGTACCTCGGCTCGACGGGTGCGATCCGGGCGCAGGACGCCGACGTCTTCACGTACTCGGCTGCGTCGCGCGACGCGTTCCTCCGCAGCCGCATCACCGGCGAGCTGCGTTCCGCGATCGAGGACGCCGACGGCGTGACCGCAACGGGCGGGCTCGGCATCGCCCTGCTCGGGGCAGCGGTCCCCGGCGAGACCGAGCTCGCCGACGCGGCCGTCATCGGCTACGAGCTGCCACCGACGGGTGTGCCCGAACCGCCCGACGCCGGCACCGCGTGGGCGGACGAGCGGCTCGAGGCGTTCGGGGTCCGTGACGGCGACACGCTCCTGCTCGGCCCGGCGCGCACCCCGATCACCGTGGTGGGGTTCGTGAAGGACACGAACTACCTGATGCAGGGTGCGCTCTGGGTCGACCTCCCGACGTGGCGTGACGTGCAGAACGCCAACCGGCCCGACTCAGCCGTGAGCGAGGATGTCGTGCAAGTCGTCGTTGCCCGCGGTGACGCCGCGCCCGCCGAGCTCGCAGCCCGGATCGACGCCGCGACTGCCGACGAGACCTCCTCGCTCACGAAGGCGGAAGCAGAGCTCTCGCTTCCCGGCACGAAAGAGCAGAAGAGCACCTTCAACGCGATCATCGGTACGACGTACGCCGTGGTCGTCGCGATCGTCGCGCTGTTCTTCGCGCTGATCACACTCGAGCGGACTCCGCTGTACGGCGTGTTGAAGGCGATCGGTGCGTCGACTCGACAGCTCTTCGCCGGCGTCTCGTTGCAGGCCGTCGTGCTCACCGGCATCAGCTTCGCGATCGGCGCCGCGCTCGCATTCGGGCTGGGAGCGGTGACGCCGCCCGACTTCCCGCTCCTGCTGCGCAGCAACCGTGCGGTCACGACGTTGCTGCTCCTGATGGTCTGCTCGGTGGTCGGCAGTCTCACATCGCTCCGCCGCGTCATCCGCATCGACGCGGCGACCTCCATCGGTACCGGCATCTGAGAGGACCCATGAACGCCCTCGAGCTCCGCGACGTCACGAAGACCTACGGCGCCGGTGAGACCGCCGTGACGGCGCTGACCCACGCCACGCTCACCGTCGGCGACGAGATGGTCGCGCTCGTCGGACCTTCCGGCTCTGGGAAGACCACACTGCTGACGATCGCCGGCGGGCTGCTGACCCCGACGTCGGGCTCGGTGTCGGTCGGCGGCCAAGACATCACCGGTGCGACACCGCGCGAGCTGACCCGCTTCCGCCGCGACACCGTCGGCTTCGTGTTCCAGTCGGTCAACCTCGTGCCGTTCCTCACCGCCCGCGAGAACCTGCTGCTCGTCGACGAGATCGGCGGCCGGCGCGGCAAGGCCTCCAGGGCTCGGGCGGACCGGCTGCTCGGGGAGCTCGGTCTCGACGCTCGCAGCGGCAACCTGCCTGCAGAGCTGTCTGGTGGCGAACGGCAGCGCGTCGCGGTCGGGCGCGCCCTCATGAACGAACCCAGGCTCGTGCTCTTCGACGAACCGACCTCGGCGCTCGACACGAAGGTGGGCGAGCAGGTGATCGAGCTCATCCGGACGGAGGTGAAGGGCCGAGGCGTGGCTGCCGTCCTGATCACCCACGACACGCGCATGACGCACTACTGCGATCGCACTGTGCACATCGTCGACGGCGTGCTCGACGCGGCGTGAGCGGCGCGGACTCCGGCACGGCCGCGTCACTGGACGCCGCGCTCCCCGCGCTGAGGAGCGCGCTCGCACCAGAGGGCGGATCGGCCGTGCTCGTCGCGCCGCCCGGCACCGGCAAGACGACGATCGTCCCCCTGGCGCTGCTCGACGAGCCGTGGGCGGCCACGGGACGGATCCTCGTGCTCGAACCGCGGCGCCTCGCGACGCGGGCGGCGGCGCGGAGGATGGCATGGTTGCGCGGCGAGGAGGTCGGCGACACGGTCGGCTTCCGGACGCGAGACGAGCGGCGCGTCGGACCGCGCACGCGCATCGAGGTGGTGACGGAGGGGATACTCACCCGTCGCCTGCAGCGCGACCCGGAGTTGCCCGGCGTCGCGCTCGTCGTGTTCGACGAGGTGCACGAACGGAACCTGCAGACCGACCTCGGCATGGCGTTCGCCCTCGCCGCGAAGCGAGCGATCCGACCCGGCCTGCGGATCCTCGCGATGTCGGCGACGATCGACGCCGGCCGCCTCGCCGCGCTCCTCGGCGACGAGGGTTCAGCGGTGCCCGTGATCGAGGCCGGCGGCCGCCCGCACCACGTCGACGTGCGTTGGTTCCCGAAGAAGCCGAACGTCCGACTCGAGCCGGCGATCGTCACGGTCATCGAGACAGCACTCCGTCGCGAGGAGGGCGACGCACTCGTCTTCCTGCCCGGGGCGGGTGAGATCACGCGCGTCGCGCAGCAGCTCGAATCGGCGGGACTGCCCGACGCGGGCGTCGACGTCAGGCCGCTGTTCGGCATGCTCCCGGCGGCGGAGCAGGACGCCGCGCTCCAGCCGAGCCCGCCCGGCCGGCGACGGGTCGTGCTCGCCACGGACATCGCCGAAACGAGCCTCACCGTGGAAGGCGTGCGGATCGTGATCGACAGCGGTCTCGCCCGCGCCCCGAGGTTCGACGTGCGAACGGGTCTCACGCGGTTGCAGACCGTCTCGATCTCGAAGGCATCGGCCGAGCAGCGCGCCGGACGGGCGGGGCGGACCGCGCCCGGCGTCGTCTACCGGCTGTGGTCCAAGGGCGAGCACGCCACCCGGCGAGCGCACAACGATGCGGAGATCCTCCAGGTCGATCTCGCAGGATTCGCGCTCGAGCTCGCCGCATGGGGCACGGACGACGCGACCTCGCTCGCCTTCCTGGACCCGCCGCCGCAACGCACGCTCGCCGAGGCGCGCGACCTGCTGGTGGCGTTGGCGGCAGTCGACGTCGACGGCCGCATCACGCCTCTCGGGCGCAGCATGAACGATCTGCCGCTCCATCCGCGGCTCGCCCGGATGGTGGCCGTCTCGGCCGAGTCCGCAGGCGAGACCGACGCGATCCTCGCCTGTGCGCTCGCCGCCCTGCTCGAGGAGCGCGATGTGCTGCGCGGCCGGCCGGACGAGGTCCCCACCGACATCGCGCTGCGGCTCGCCCTGCTCGCCGACCCGGGCACGCGCCATGCGAGCGCTGACGGTCGAGCCGTGGGCGGTGCCCGTCGCCGGGCCCGGGAGCTCGCGTCGCGGGCCGGCATCGACGCTTCGCTGCTCGAGCTCGTCGGTGCCGTGCCACCGACCGACATCGGCCGCGTGCTGTCCCTCGCGTATCCGGACCGCCTCGCCGTGCGTCGCAGCCAGGTCGGCAGGTTCCAGCTCCGGAGCGGCACGGGCGTGTGGGTGCCGAAAGGCGACCCGCTCGGGCAGGAGCCGTTCCTCGTCGTCGCCGATCTCGACGGTGACCGATGCGAGGCCCGGATCAGGATGGCTGCACCGATCGATGCAGACGACGTGACGCGGCGCTTCGGCGAAGCAGTGGAGGAGCGGACGGTCATCGTGTGGCAGCGCGACCGGGACGAGCTCGTCGAGCGCGTCGAACGGCGACTTGGTGGCATGGTGCTCGACGAGATCACCCGCAAGCCGCAGCCGGGCGATGCGGTGACCGCGCTGCTGCTCGAACGCGTCCGCGACGCTGGGCTTCGGGTGCTGCCCTGGAACGACGAGTCGCGGTCGCTGCGGGCGAGGGTCGCGTTCCTCCACCGCGTGGACGGCGACCCGTGGCCCGACTGGTCGGACGCGGCGTTGCTCGCGTCGCTCGACGAGTGGTTGGCGCCGTTCCTGCTGTTCGCCACCGGGCGCGCCGACCTCGACCGCCTCGACCTGGCGGGGGTGTTGCGGGCCAAGCTCGACCACCGGCTGCAGCAGTCGCTCGACTCCGCCGCGCCCACGCACATCACCGTGCCGAGCGGACGGCGCGTGCGGCTCGACTACGAGGGTGACGGCGACGCGCCGATCCTCGCCGTGGCGGTGCAGGAGATGTTCGGATCGACGACGACACCGACGATCGGCCGCAACACCCCGGTCGTGCTCCACCTCCTCTCGCCGGCCGGACGACCGATGCAGATCACGCGCGATCTGAGCGGGTTCTGGACGGGGTCGTGGAAGGAGGTTCGCAAGGAGATGGCCGGTCGCTACCCGAAGCATGCGTGGCCGGTGGACCCCGCTGCTGCGACGCCGCCTCGACGCGACGGGAATCGCTGAGCCGCGTCGATCTCAACCGCACGGCACGGCGAGCTGCATCGGGGTGACGGTGCCTTCGGCGACGAGGAGACCGTCGCCGATCCGCGGGCGCGTCGGCCCCCTCCGCGGCAGCAGCACACCGAGCACGTCGCCGTCGAGATCGTGGAGTGCGCCGAGCAGCACGCCCTTGCGACTTCGACGAACTGCTGCCGTCCAGTGGCCGTATGTGCTGCGCACGGCATCCGGACGACCGGCCGCGATCACGAGGAGCTGCTCCCGGTCGGCGGCGAGCAGTCGAGCGAGCGCGCCGGACTCGTCGTGGACGAGCTCGGCGTCATCGACGACGAGCAGTGCAGGCTGCGCGTTGTCGACGTCCGCGAGCGCGCCGAGGACGTCGTCGGCGCAGCCGATCGCGCCGACGCCGCTCTCGGTCGCGTTTAACGCAGCGGGCGCGATCCGACCTGACGACCGCGGCGCGACGAGACCGACCCAACCCGACGGCGTCGCGGCACGCCATTGGGCGGCGAACGTCGCGAGGGCGGTCGTCCGGCCTGATCGTGGCGCACCGCCGACGAAGACGTGCTCGCCGGGATGGAGCCGAAGGCCGGCCACGCCCCCACAGGCCTCGGCGACGCCGACCGGCAGCCAGAGTCCGTCGGACGACCGAGATGGTCGATCGCAGATCGCGGCGATGCCGAGCACGCTGGGGCGGTCGGGGATCGGCTCGGGACCTCCGTCGACGCGCTCGTCGATTCCGTCGACTCCGTCGATCACCCCGTCGCCACCGTCGCCGGTTCGGCACGCGAGCTGCATCTCCAGGCCGGTCCCCGCCACGATGCACCGGCCGGGCGGTGTGCCCGCGCCGAGCGCCGCACCCGGCGTCACACCGAGGAGGCTGGCATCGATCGGATCCGCCAGCCGGAAGACCCAGCGCTCGGCGGTCCGGGCGAGCAACGAGAGCGGCACAGCAGAGGGCTGGTCGATGCTCGCCGCGATCACCAGGCCGTGCCGGGGACCGTCCTGCACGATCCGCTCCAGCCACGCTGCTTCATCGCCGTCGGCCGCGTCGATCAGCGTCGAGCGAAGCGACGTGAAGCCGTCGACGAGGAGCACGATCGTCGGCTCGGGGCGGGCGCCGGCAGCCCGCTCGTCGAGGATCCGGTCGAGCCGGTGGAGGAGCCGGCGGCGTCGGGTCGTCTCGACGAGCCCCACGACGGCGCCGACGTGCGGCAGGCTGCGAAGGCGATCGAGCGCGCCACCCGCTGCGACGCCGGCTCCCGCGTCGAGCACGTAGAGGTGCAGTGCCGAGGCCGGATGCTCGGCCGCCAGCGCGTGGGCAATCGTCGTGAGCGCCGTCGTCGTGCCGCTCCCGATCGCGCCCGCCAGCAGGAGGTGGCCCTCCGCCGGGTTCCAGCGATGGGCGCGCTGCTCCTGCCGGTCAGGGTCGTCGACCAACCCGGCCATTCCTCGTGGCAGCGCGCCGAGCGGTACCACGGCCGGGAGCGCCTGGAGCCAGGGGCGCTGCGACGTGGGGGTGACGGTGGCCGCGGTTGCCGAAGCAGCGCGTGAGATGGCACGCACGAGCACGTCGAGCATCGTGTCGCCGTCGTCCGCCACGGCGGATGGCTCGCGAGGCGCGCTCGCCGACCGGCCGGGACCGCCGGCACGCACGACGAGCCTCGTCGGGGCGCCGGCAGTCGGCGTGGGCGGTGCGCCAGTGCATCGAGCGGTCTGGAACACGAGCACGTCTTCGGTGCCGAGGCGCAGCGCTGCGCGACCGGGCGCGTGGCGGGCGAACCGTGCGGGACCCGTCTCACCGACGACATCGACCGCGTCGGCATCGTCCTGGACGCGCAGCGCGATGCGCAGGTTCGTGTTGGCACGGATGTCGTCGCTCAGCACCCCGGACGGACGCTGGGTTGCGAGGACGAGGTGGACGCCGAGGCTCCTCCCCCGCTGCGCGACGTTGACGAGCGTCGAGAGGAACTCGGGGAGCTCCGCGGAGAGCGCAGCGAACTCGTCGACGACGATCACGAGCCGCGCGATCTGCGGGCCGCTGCCACCGGCGCGGTAGGCCGTCAGGTCTGCCGCGTTCGCGGCACGCAGCAGCCGTTCTCGCCGGCGTAGCTCCGCGTCCAGACTGCGCAGCACCCGGGCGGCGAGCCGGTCGTCGAGGTCCGTGACCACGCCGACGACGTGCGGCAGCGCCGCGCAGGCATCGAACGCACTGCCGCCCTTGTAGTCGACGAGCACGAACGACAGCCCCGTGGGGGGCGAGCCGAGCGCGAGCGAAGCGACCAGTGTCCGCAGCAGCTCGCTCTTGCCGGCGCCGGTCGTCCCAGCGACGAGCGCGTGCGGGCCGTCGGCAAGGAGATCGATCTCGACCGCGCCGTCGGCGGCTCGGCCGAGCGTCGCGACCGGACGCGGATCGCGGCCGGCACGCTGCCACGACTCGGCGATCGCCACCGGGTCGAGCGCGGTGGGGTCGATGAGGTCGCTCAGCTCGATGGAGCTCGCAAGATCGGCGTCGGCACCGTGGAGCTCCGGGTCCCGCCATCGGGCGAGGCGCGCCGCGACGGTGCACGCGAGATCCGCCGAGCATCCGACCAGCTCCGCACGGCGTGGGAGCGCTCCCGGCTCGAGAACCGCGACATCACCGGTCGCTGACACATCGACCACGAGTTCGCACACGGCGGGCAGCTGCGAGCTGTCGCTGGCGAGGACCACAAGGGTGATCGAACCGCGGAGCGCTGCGGCCAGGCGGCGCAACGGTGCCGTCCTGGCGACGAGCGGCGATGCCCCGTCGACCACGACGATCAGGCGCCGTTCGCGATCGGCGGCGCCGAGAGCGAGCGTCCGGACGCGGGCGTCGACGTCGTCGTGCGCGATCGGCGCGGGATCGTCGTCGGCCGTGTGCGGCAGCCACGCTGTCCAGTCCCACTCGCCCACCCCTTCGGACGGCGCGACGACGAGCAGCTCCCAGTCGGCCGGACCCGTCATCACCGCGAGCTGGACGATGATCGACCGGACGAGCGAGCGCGCCCCGGTCGGATCACCGACGACACCGATCGCCGTGACGGCTCCGAGGTCGAGCATCGACGGGACCCGTGGCAGCACCGAGAACCGCTCGATGACCGCTGCCGTCTGCGGATCCACCCGGCCAGCGGATCGAACCAGGGGCGGCTCCCACGGCGCATCGCCCGTGCCGACGGAGACGACATACGCGTCGCCGTGCGCCGACCGGCGCGACCAGAGCCCGCTACCCGCCGTGGCCGACTCGACGAGCGATCCGATCGACGGGTGATCCGCCGCCGCTGCGACTGCGGCAGCCCAGCGCTCGCGCACATCGGTTTCGAACGCGGCGAACCGGATCGCGCGGTCGCGACCGTGAGCCCTCCGTCCCCGCCGTGCTTGGACCCATTGCACGCCCCAGGTGACGACGCCACCGAGCGCACCGAGCCCGACCATCAGGAACAGCAGTGGCTGCCGGAGGACCAGCGCGAGCGCGAGCCCGCCGACGAGCGACACTGCCAGGGAGATCACGCCCAAGGTGCCGACGCCGTGCCAGTCACCCGCCGGCGCTGGCACATCGAGCGGTGCGTCGTCGACGGCCCGCCGGGTGCGCGGCGGACGGCGGTACGGGGTGGTCCATCCAGCGGTGGGGCGGGGCGCAGTGACGGTGCTCGCGGCCATGCAACCCGTGGATGGGGCGCGACGCGGCCCGACGACTTCGAGGACGGACGCCCCCACGCCAACACGACCACCGATCGGTATCCGGCACCGGCCGCCGATCGCGCGGCGGTCGAGCTCGACCGGCCGGCCGAGACCGAGGTCCGTGAGCTCCAGCTCGCCGGTCGGTCCGATCTCGATGACTGCGTGGTGAGGGGCCATCGCCGGGTCCGACGCCCGCAGCGGTCCGGTCGCGTTCCGGCCGACGACGTGGCGACCGCGGGCGAGCGCAGTGTGCCGGCCCGCATCCGGTCCCGAGCACCACGCGATCTCGACCAGCGGCGCCGACGACGATCTCGTCGCCTGTGGATCGACCACTTCGATCGTCGACCCCTGCACCACAGCGTCGACGATTCGGGTGTCGAGCGGCACGAGCGCGCCGTCGACGCGGACGCCGGTGGTGGCCGGCAATCGCAGCGCGCGGATCAGGTCGGCCAGCAGGTGGTCGGACCCGACCTCGTCGATGGTGATGGCGCTGCGGACACCGTCAGCAGCCAGGACGACGAGGTGCAGCGGTGGGACACGTGGGGAAGGGAGCACGATCCGGATGTGGGAGCGAGGAGGCGGGCGGCGGCACGACGTTCCTGGTCACTGCGGGATCTTGAGCACACCTTGACCGCGAAGGTCGGCGCGGTGAGTCGAGTGGGGAGCCTGCCGGTGAGCCCGATCTCGATGCTGCGGGCCATGACCACCACCTCGCTTCCCCACCCCACCACGAACGATCGGATCTTCTCGTCGGCACTCGCCCGGCCGCTGCTCGACGAGTGGGAGCGCCTCCGTTCGACCCGCCGCACCCGGGCCGCGATCGCGGCGTGGGAGCTGCCCGGCGGCGTGCGCGTGACCGGACCCGACGAACTGCTCGACCACCTCGGGTTCTTCGGCCGGCTCGACGACGACGACGCCGATGCCGCGCTCTTCTACGTCGTGCGGCTCGCGGCGGACGATCTCCTCGCCGCCCGAGTCGTCCTGCAACGCGTCCTGCCCGCACTCGTGGCGGTCGCCAAGCGCCGGGGCGGCGGCCGATGGGAAGCCCGTCAGGACGCCTTCGTCGAGGTCGTGTCCGCGGCGTGGATCGTGATCCGCAGCTACCCGGTCGAGCGGCGCCCCCGCCGGGTCGCTGCGAACATCGTCCGGGACGCGGAGTATCAGGCCTTCGTGCGCGCTCGTCGCTTGCGGTCGGCAGGTGAACAGGTCGGCCGCCTGCCCGTCGAGGTCGACGGCACCGTCGATCGGCAGGGCCGGGCTGTCGATCGGCCCACGGAACCGATGGAGGAGGCGCTCGCCGTGCTCCGGGAGGCCCGGGAGTCAGGGCTGAGCGACGACGACCTGCGCTTCGCTGGCGGTCTGCTGAGCGGCCGCACGGCGAGCCAGATGGCGAGCGAGTTCGGCATGTGCGAGCGTTCCGTCCGCAATCGTCGCGCCCTCGTCGCCTCCCGACTCCGAGCCGCCGTTCTCGCCGCCGACGCCGCCTGACGTCGCCTGACGTCGCTGAGCGGAGCTGGCAGGCTGTCGCCCGGTCCGGCCATGGGACGAGGAAGGGTGACGATGCACGACGACCAGACGCTGCTCGAGGCTCGCTTCGTGAAAGAGCGCGCTCGCATCGTGCCGGCGGTCCATCGTCGCTCGCTTCCGCTCACGGTGCTCGCCAACGAGCTCCCCGGCGAGCCGGTCCCGTTCGCGGAGGCAGTCGATGGATCGTTCGAGACGATCACGGTCGGCGCCCCGTGGGGCCGACGGTGGGGCACCACCTGGTTCCGGCTCCTCGCCGACGTACCGACCGATTGGGCAGGACCGCTCGAGGTCACGATCGATCTCGGCTTCCATGCCCGCTCGACCGGCTTCCAGTGCGAAGGCCTCGTCTACACAGCGGATGGGCAGCCGCTGCAGGGCGTCCACCCCAACCGCACCGGCATCCCACTCCCCGACCTACGACCGGGGGACCCGCTCGAGCTGTACGTCGAAGCGGCGGCGAACCCGGGCTTCGATCGGCTCGTGCCCTCGTCGATCGGCGCGTCGACTGCGGGGGACGGCGCTCCGATCTACCGGCTCGTCCGGGCCGAGCTCGTGGAACGGGACGACGAGGTGATCGCCCTGCTCCACGACCTCGACGTGCTCGCCGGTGTCATGCGGTCGCTGCCGCCGGACGAGCCCCGCCGTCGGCGTTTGCTGCAGGTGCTCAGCGATGCCCACGACGCGCTCGACCTGCTGGACGTCGCGTCGACGACCGCCGCCGCGCGCGCGGTTGTCCGGCCGGCGCTGCAGCTCCCCGCTCACGCATCCGCTCATCGGATCGTCGCGGTCGGCCATGCCCACATCGACACGGCGTGGTTGTGGCCGCTGCGCGAGACGGCACGCAAGTGCACGCGCACGTTCGCCTCGGCCCTCCGGCTGATGGACGCGATGCCCGATTTCCGGTTCGTCTGCTCGCAGGCGGCCCAGTACGCGTGGATCGAGGAGCGGTTCCCCGACCTGTTCGAGCGGATCAAGGAGAAGGTCAGGTCCGGGCAGTGGATCCCCGTGGGCGGCATGTGGGTCGAGCCGGACATGAACCTGCCGTCGGGAGAGTCGATCGTGCGCCAGCTGGTGCACGGTCAGCGGGCGTTCGAGCGGTGGTTCGGCCGCCGCTGCGAGGAGGTCTGGGTCCCCGACGTCTTCGGCTACCCGGGCTCGCTCCCGCAGATCTTCGCCCAGGGCGGGTGCGAACGGTTCGTGACGCAGAAGCTGTCCTGGAACAAGCAGAACGCGATGCCACACCACACGTTCTGGTGGGAAGGGATCGACGGGACCCGGGTGCTCACCCACTTCCCACCGGTCGACACCTACAACGCGGAGATGGTGCCGAAAGAGATCGCCTTCGCCGGATCGAACTTCCGCGAAGCCGGTTGGAGCGACTGGTCGCTCATGCCGTACGGCTATGGCAACGGAGGTGGCGGCGCGACGCGGGAGATGGTCGAGCGGGCGCGGCGGCTCGCCGACCTCGACGGCTCGCCGCGGATCGAGCTCGGCACCGTCGAGCAGTTCTTCGACGCAGTGGAAGCCGAGATCGCCGCCGGCGCGCCTGTGCCTGTCTGGGCAGGCGAGCTGTACTTCGAGATGCACCGCGGCACCTACACGAGCCAGCTCGGCACCAAGCTCGGCAACCGGCACTGCGAGCGGCTGCTCCGGGAGGCCGAGCTGTGGTGGGCGCACTCGGCGGCGGATGCCGCCGTCCAGAGCGAGCTCGACGCGCTCTGGAAGGACGTGCTGCTCCACCAGTTCCACGACATCCTCCCGGGCTCGTCGATCGCCTGGGTCCACGAGGAGGCCGAGCTCGCACTCGGGCGGTCGGCGCGTCGGCTCGACGAGCTGGTGGACGAAGCGCTCAGCCGGATCGCATCGCCGGAGGGATCCGTCGCCAACGTGCGCACCCACGCCGCCGACGAGATCGTCATCACCGATATCGCGCCGCCGGACGGTGGGCAGCTCCTGACCAACGGCACCCATGCGTACCGTGTCGCTGCGCCCGGACTCGGACTCACCGCGCTCGAAGCGCTACCGGTCGCCGACCGGGTCGTCGTGGACGAGCGTCGGTTGTCGAACGGGCTCGTCGACGTACGGCTCGACGAGCTCGGCCAGCTCGTCTCCGTCCACGATCTCGTGCGCGATCGCGAGTTGCTACCAACCGATGCAGCAGGGGCTGTGCTGCTCTTCGGACCGGACCATCCCGTCGAGTACGAGGCGTGGGACATCGAGTCGTGGGCGCGGCGGCTCGCGCGGCCGGTCACCGACACGCGCTCGATCGAGATCGTGGAGCCCGGGCCGCTGGTCGGGTCGATCCGCGTGTCCCGATCGTTCGGTGCGTCCACCGCGACGATCACGTACCGGTTGCGAGCGGCCAGCCCGCGCATCGACATCGAGCTCGACATCGATTGGCAGGACCGGGAGAAGGTGCTCTCGATCGACTTCCCGCTCGCGGTCCGTGCCGACCGGGCCGCGTGCGGCATCCAGTTCGGCCACGTGCACCGGCCCACCCATCGCAACACGTCGTGGGATGCGGCGAAGTTCGAGGTCTGCGCGCACCGGTGGGTCGACGTGGCCGAGCCGGGGTTCGGCGTCGCCGTGCTCGACGATGGTCGCTTCGGTCACGACGTGCAGGGTGACGGCGTGCGCGTCACGTTGCTGCGCTCGGCGATCTGGCCCGATCTCGACGCCGACCGCGGCCGTCACCGCACGACGGTGGCGCTCCTCCCGCATGGCCCAGGGCTGCACGACGTGCTGCGCGAAGCCGAGGCGCTCGAGCTCCCGCTCCGGGTCGTGCGGGGGAAAGCCGATCGACCCGTCCAGCCGCTCGTCCGGATCGAGCATCCGGGCGTCCTCGTGAGCGCGGTGAAGCTCGCCGACGACGGGAGCGGCGACCTGATCGTGCGGTTGCACGAGGCGCACGGTGACCGGACCACGGTCACGGTCGGGTCGCAGGCCGTCGCCGCATGGCGGGCGGCGCTCACCGAAGAGGCGCTCGAAGAGCTGCGCCTCGATGCTGGTGAGCTGGCAGTACCCCTCCGGCC
Organism: Acidimicrobiia bacterium; assembly: GCA_050248955.1. Taxonomy (GTDB): domain Bacteria; phylum Actinomycetota; class Acidimicrobiia; order Acidimicrobiales; family Ilumatobacteraceae; genus JBFWRK01. Next base: position 38,797 of record JBFWRK010000003.1, on the reverse strand, counting down.
GTTCGAACTGGCGACGCTCAGGCTGCGTCCCGCCCGGTCGTCGGCAGTAGCCGTGGCAGCGCAGAGCGGCGGTTCGTCGGGACGGCACCCCGGCGGCGGGCACCGCGAACCCTGACACACCCCCGGAGTACGTTGCCGCTGTGCTCACCGTTCACCACGGCGGACGTGCGGAAGCGCTGCTCGACACCCTCGTCGAGCTGCTCTCCGTCCCGCCGGACGACCCGTTCACCGCCGAGGTGGTGTCGGTGCCGTCGCGCGGCGTCGAGCGCTGGCTGCAGCAGCAGCTGAGCCGCCGGCTGGGCACCAGCGCTGCGAGCAGCCCAGGGAGCGCGGGAGGAGCCGTGCACGACGGGATCTCGGCGAACGTCGAGTTCCCGTTCCCCGATCGCCTCGTGCACCGGGCACTGGGTGGCGATCCCGCCGGCGACCCGTGGGACATCGGGCCGCTCACCTGGCGGGTGCTTGCGGCGCTCCGGCGCACCGACCCGGGCACCACCTACCTGCGGGCACGCCAGGTCACCGACCTCTTCGATCGGTATGCGGTCTACCGCCCGGGGCTGCTGCACCAGTGGCGCGCCGGTTACGACCACGGCACCGACGGCAGACCGCTCGACGAACGTCACGTCTGGCAATCGCACCTGTGGCGGGCGCTCGCCGCCGAGTTGGGCGCCGATCCGGCGCAACGCCTGCTGTCCTCCGTCGCCGAGCTCCGGGCCGGGACGCTCGACTCCGACCTGCCAGATCGCGTCGTGGTGCTCGCGTTCGGCACGCTGCCGGCGTCGCAGATCTCCGTGCTCGACGCCCTGGGCACGCAGCACGACGTGCACGTCCTGCTGCTCCACCCGTCGCCGGGCTGGTGGCGGACGATCGAGGCGCAGGCCAGACCGCCGTTCCCCGAGCCACCGCTCCCACGCCTCGCCGTCAGCTCGGCGCACCCGTTGCTCACCACCTGGGGCCAGGTGGCCCACGAGAGCCAGGCGGCGCTGTGCGCCGGTGCGCCCGGCGCTCGATGGCGGGCGGTCGACGACGAGCGCGCTGATCCGCAGCCCCGCACGCTGCTCGGGCGACTCCAGCACGACCTGCGCGCGGCTGCCGACCCGACTTCCTCGCCACGGCTCAGGTGGACGCAGGCAGACCGCTCGGTGCAGGTCCACGCCGCGCACGGCCGCACACGGCAGGTCGAGGTCCTGCGCGACGCGCTCGCCCACCTGCTCGACGACCGGGAGGCTGGTCTGCAACTGCGGGACATCGTGGTGCTCTGCCCCGACCTGGAGGAGTACCGGTCCGTCCTCACGAGCACGCTCGGCCTCCTCCCCGGCGCCGACGGCTCCGGCGCACCACGCTTCCCGCTCAGCATCGCCCGCTCGCCACGTACCGACGAGCCGCTCGTCGAAGCGCTCCACGCCGTCATCCGAACGGCGCGAGGTCGGTGCACCGCCTCTGCGGTCGGTGCGCTCGCCACGCTCGCCCCCGTTCGCCGGACATTCGGCTTCAGCGACGCCGACCTCGCCAGCATCAGCGAGTGGATCGATGCCGCCAACGTGCGCTGGGGCCTCGACGGCGATCACCTCGCCGCCGACGGCATCCCGCCGGAGGTCGAGGTCACCACCTGGGAGGCGGCGCTCGACCGGCTGCTCCTCGGCGTCGCGATGATCCCGGCACCCGCTCGACTCGGCATCGGCGAGCGGCGACCGTGCGAAGCGGTCGGGCTCGACGACGCGATCGGTCTCGGCCGTCTCGCGGAGCTGCTGCACCGGCTTCGCGTCATCCGCCCGCTCGTCGGCACCCCGATGCGCGCAGACGAGTGGGTCGCCGCCCTGCGCGAGGTCGCCGATGCCGTGCTGACCCCGGACCCGGGGCAGCCGTGGGAAGCGCGCCAGCTGGCGCGGTTGTTCGAATCGATCGAACACGATCTGGCAGCCCTGCCGGCGGACGCCGACGTGGTCCTGTCCCCGTCGGAGATGGTCTCGGTGCTCCGCGGCGTCGATCCGTCCAGAGGACCGTCCGGGAGCTGGGGCAGCGGAGCCATCACCGTGTGCGGGCTCGGCGACCTGCGCGGCGTTCCCCACGAGGTCGTGTGCATCCTCGGGCTCGATGACGATGTCCTGCGCCGGTCGACCTCGCACCCGGACGACCTGCTCGCCCGCAACCCGTGTGTCGGCGACCGCGAGCCGCGTACCGAGCAGCGGGCGCTGCTCCTCGACGCGCTGCTCTCGGCGCGTCGCCACCTGCTGATCACGTACTCGGGCAACGATGTCCGCACCAACCAACCGATGCCGCCGGCGACACCCCTCGCCGAGCTGCTCGACGTCATCGATGCATGCTCTACCTCGCTCGATCCCGGTGCCCCGGCCGACGCCGAGCGAACGCTCACCTCGGCCTCGCTCGTGGTCCATCATCCGCGGCAGGCGTTCGCCGAGGCGAACCTCCTGCCCGGCCGGCTCGGCGTCCCGGGAGCGTGGTCGTTCGATCGGACGGCGAAGGAGGGCGCCGAATCACGCCGCGCCGGGAGCGAGCCGCCAGGCGCGCTGCACGAGCTGCGCCTCCCGCGCGCCGTGCCGGACGACCGTCCCGTCGTCCTCGCTGACCTCGTCACGACGCTCGTGAACCCGGTGCGGACCTTCCTCGACCTCGGCCTCGGCGTCCGCATCCCCCGGCAGCGGGAGGAGCGCAGCGATCTCGTCGCCACGAAGCCCGACCCACTCGGCGCCTGGGGGTTGGCGAGCCGGCTGTTCGAGCTCTCCTCGGCATCCGATCTGCCGATCGAACAGATCGAGGAGCGCTGGCGGCGGTTGGCCGTCGCCGATGGCGACCTCCCTCCGGGACGTTTCGCCGAACGAGCGGCCGGCTCCACCCACGAGCGGATCGCGGCGCTGACCGCGGGCTTGGCCGGATCAGGCCTGCCGCTGCGCTGCGCCGGAACCCAGCCGATCGACCTCCTCCTGCCGAGCGGACGCCGGTTCGTCGGCCGGGTGGCCGACGTGCACGGCACCACGGTCGTGCTCACTCGACCCGGACGGCTCCGGGCGAAGGAGCTGCTCGACGCCCATGTCCGAGTCCTCGCGATGCGGGCGTCCGGCATCGATGCCCAGGGGCTCATCGCCGGCGTGACGAACAAGCAGCAGTACGACGCCATCCGAGTCGACCTCGACGTCGGCCCGGCGGCGGCGACGGCCGCGCTCGACGAGCTCATCGAGCTCGCCGATCTCTGTCGCTCCGTCGCACTCCCGATCGCCGTGAACGTCGCCGCCGCCTGGTCCGGCATGCTCGGGTCCCGCTTCCGGCTCGACAACGCATGGGACCCGAACGACCTCTGGGATCCGCCGACTGCGCTGGTCTTCGGTCATCTGCTCGTGAGCGAGCTCGGGCGACACATCCCACCGGGCGAGCACGAATCCGGCCAGGAGCTGTCGCGTCGGCTCTGGACGCTGCTGCGCGGGGTGGTCGTCTGATGGGCGCTGCCGCCACGACCCCGCATGCCGCGGCGGGTGCCGCGGGCGATCCTCGGCTCACGGTGATCGAGGCGAGCGCCGGCACGGGGAAGACCCACCAGATCACCGAGCTCGTCGTCGAGCACGTCACCGAGCGCGGCGTCCCGATCGACCGCATCCTCGTCGTGACGTTCACGAAGGCGGCCACGGCGGAGCTGCGCGACCGGATCCGCCGGCACCTCACCGATGCGGCGATGGGGAACGACGCGCGGGCGGAGCGTGCCCGTCAGGCAGTGACCTCGTTCGATCTCGCGACCATCACGACGATCCACGGCTTCTGCCATCAGACGCTCGCCACGCTCGGCCTGCTCGACGACGTCGCCGGCGAGTCGATCAGCACCGATGACGGCGACCTGCGCAGCGAGATCGCCAACGATGCGGTCCTGCGCGAGGTCGCAGCGCGGTCGAGCTCGAGCCGGTTGATCGAGCTCTTCGCTCCAGCCGGAGGCGAGCCGATCACCGACGAGCACGAGCTGCGAGACATCGTGAAGTTGATGCTCACGCACATCACGGCCGACGTCCGAACCGCCGCCGGTTCAGGCTCCGGCAACGGCAAGCCACCGGTCGCCGACGACCTGCTCGATGCCTGGCGGGACCTGCTCGTCGCCGTGCGCGACCGGGTGCTCGAGCGCCGGATCGAGCTCGGGATCCTCACCCACGACGACGTCATCCGCCGCGCGCGTGACGCGGTGACCAGCCATGAACGGCACGCGACAGCGCTGCGGGAGCGCTACCAGTTGGTCCTGATCGACGAGTTCCAGGACACCGACGCGCTCCAGTGGGAGATGTTCACCGCTGCGTTCCTGGCGAACGGCGCGGCACCCGTCGAGATGGTGGTCGTCGGCGATCCGAAGCAGGCGATCTACGCCTTCCGGGGTGCGGACGTCCACGCCTACCTCGCCGCGAGAGTGCGCGCCGGGCACACGCGATCGCTCGAGCACAGCTGGCGGATGGAACGAGGGCTGATCTCGGCCGTCAACGTGCTCTTCTCTGGCGCGGAGTTCGGCGAACAGCGCATCGAGCACCGCGAGCTCTCGCCACCGCCCGATCTCTCGTACGTGGGTCCGACGATGACCGGCGACCCGCTCCGCGCGCCCTTGTCCGTGCGGGTCGTCGAGCCGACCGAGATCAAGTCGAAGCCGTCCAGCTCGTACGTCAAGGCGGATATCGGCAAGCGCCTCGTGGCGGACGACGTCGCCGGGGTGGTGCGCGAGCTCCTCGCGTCCGATGCAGTCATCACCCCGCCGACCGGAGCCGCTCGACGCCTCCAGCCGAGCGACATCGCGGTGCTCGTCGGGCGGCACGACGAAGCCACGCTGGTTGCCGCGTCGCTCAGCCGGCAGGGGTTGCGTTGCGTGCAACGGGGCAGCGCGAGCGTGGCGATCTCGCCCGCCGCCCAGCATTGGCGCTGGTTGTTCCACGCGATGGACCGGCCGTCCTCACCGTCGGCAGCGAGCCTGGCGGCGCTCTCGTGGTTCATCGGCTGGACGCCGCAGGAGCTCGCGGACGCGAGCGACGCGCGGCTCGTCATGGTCCAGGAACGTCTCGCCGGCTGGCGGCGGGTGCTCGCCGATGCAGGCATCGCCGCGTTGCTCGCCACCGTCCGTGCGTCGACCGAGCTCGCCAGCCGTTTGTTGGCGCGGCCCGATGGCGAGCGGTCGCTCACCGACCTCGAGCACCTCGCCGAACTGCTCCACGCCGCGCTCCCCGGTGGGACCACCCCCGCCGCGTTGGCCGACGCGCTCGACGCGCTCGACCCCGAGGACGAGCAGGCCGCCGAGCACGCGGCCCGGCGGATCGACTCCGACGACGACGCCGTGCAGGTCCTCACGATCCACACCAGCAAGGGCCTCGAGTTCCCGGTGACGCTGGTGCCCTTCCTCTGGGCCGGGAAGCAGCCGACGAAAGGCAGGATGCTGCACGACGCTGGCGCGCTCGTGCTCGACGCGACCATCGGCCTCCGCGCCGCTGCGCTCGTGCAGTGCGCGGACGACGAGGCGCTCGGCGCCGAGCAACGAGTGCTCTACGTCGCTCTCACCCGCGCCCGACATCGCACGGTGGTCTGGTGGGGCAACGCGCACAACGGGCCACGCCGGCCGCTGACCGACGTGCTGCTCAGGCGCAGCGTCGACGCGAGTTGTCTCGACGTCGCCAACGACTCACCGAAGGGCGACACGACCGAGGTCCTCCGCCGGCTCGACGTGCTCGCCCGCAAGAGCGGCGGCGCCATCTCGGTCTCGCCCGCGGTGACAGTGCGCCGGTTCGACCCGTGGATTCCGCCCATGCCGGAACAACTCGACGTGAGCACGTTCTCCCGTCACCTCGATCGCGCCTGGCGCCGCCACTCGTTCTCCGCGATCGCTGCACCCGCCAAGTCCGGCGGCTCCGCGGCCGACCACGTGGCCGAGCTCGTGCCTGCCGACGACGAGCTCGTCGTCGGCGGTCGCCATGCCGGCGAGCTCGCGGTCGGCAGCGTGCTCGTCGGCATCGTCGACCAGGCGGCACCGCTCGCCGAGCTCGCGCTCGGCGGCACCGAGTTCGGCACGGCGTTCCACTCGTTGATGGAGACGATCGACTTCGCGGCGACCGACCTGCACGGCGAGATCGAGCGCGGGCTCGACGAGGTGTGGCCGTGGAGGACGTTCGCCGTCCCGCGAGCACTGCTGATCGGTGCGGTCGCCAGCGTGCTGGAGTCGCCGACCGGGCGATGCTTCCAGCACACGCCGCTCGTGCGGCTCGGGCCCGCCGACCGGCTCGACGAGCTCACCTTCGAGCTGCCCATGGCAACCTCGGGGCGGGCGCACACGGCGCGCGACATCGGCGCGCTGATGCTCGACCATCTCGCTGACGACGATCCGTTCCGTGCGTACGCGCAGCACCTGCAGAGCGATGTCTTCGACGTGCAGCTCGCCGGCTACCTCACCGGCTCGATCGACCTCGTCGCCCGCGTTCGCAGCGACGACGGCCTGGGCGTGCGATTCGCGATCTGCGACTACAAGACGAACCGCCTGGAGGTTCCCGCGGGTGGCTCGCCGCTCGACGCGTACCACCCCGATCGGCTCCCTGCAGCGATGACACACCACCACTACCCACTCCAAGCACTGCTGTACAGCGCCGCGCTCCACCGGTTCCTGCGCTGGCGACTCCGCGGCTACGAACCGGCTCGGCACCTCGCCGGGGCGGCGTACCTGTTCGTGCGCGGGATGGTCGGCACCGGTACCCCTGTCGTGGACAGCCGGCCATTCGGCGTGTGCGGATGGGACATCCCGGCGTCGCTGACGGTGGCACTGAGCGATCTGCTCGACGGGCGACGGAGATGAACGCTGCAGCACCCTTGTCGCTGCGGGCGCTGCCGGCGGCGGTCGCCTCGCTCGCGCCATTCGTCGCCGCCGGCGTCCTCGAGCCGATCGACGTCCACTTCGCGGCCGCGCTCGCGCGGCTCGGACCGGAGACGGATCCGACCGTGCTCCTCGGCGCCGCGCTGGCGTCCCGCGTGCCGCGCCACGGTCACGTCTGCGTCGAGCTGCGCCGGATCGCCGACTCGGTGGCGATCGAAGGCGCCGACACGGGCGAGCTGGTCGCGCTCCCCTGGCCCGACCCCGATGCCTGGGCGAGCGCGCTCGCAGCGAGCACGATCGTCGCGCCAGGCGGCGCCTCCGACGACGATCCTCGCCCGCTCGTGCTCGCCAGCGGACGGCTCTACCTCGACCGCATGTGGCGCGACGAGCGGTTCGTCGCCGACGACCTGAAGCGCAGAGCTGCGCTCGACGCCGACGACTGGACCGTCGGCGCCGACGACCTCCTCGCGGAGTTCTTCCCTGCCGATGCGGCATGGGCGGGGCCCGATCTCCAACGTCACGCCGCGATCACCATGTTGCGCCGAGCGCTGACGATCGTCGCCGGCGGGCCCGGCACGGGCAAGACGCGTGCGCTGGCGCGGGTGATGGCCCTGCTCCGCCGGCGGGTGGGGTCGCCGCTGGCGGTCGCGCTGGCCGCACCGACCGGCAAGGCGGCCGCGCGAATGGGCGAAGCCGTGCGGAACGAGCTGTGGGGAGCCGGCGCCGCGACCGAGCTGTTCCCGGACGTCCAGCCGACGACGCTCCACCGCCTGCTCGGGCTCGGCCCCCGGCGCCGCGCAGCGACACCGATCGGCGCGGACCTCGTGATCGTCGACGAAGCATCGATGGTCTCGCTGCCGCTGATGGCGCAACTGCTGCGGGCCTTGCCCGACACGACCCGCCTCGTGCTCGTCGGCGATCCGGGACAGCTCGCCAGCGTCGAGGCCGGCACGGTGCTTGCCGACATCGTCGGCGATGCGGGGCACGCTGACCGGGCCGGATCGCTCGGCGAGGCGGGGCGGGGCGGTCGGGCCGGACCGTTGGGCGAGGCGGCGCACTCCGGCCGGGCCGGACCGTTGGGCGAGGCGGTCGTCGTCCTGCAGCGGCCGTTCCGCTTCGACCAGCGCTCCGACATCCAACCGCTCGCCGAAGCGATCAGGGCCGGCGACGCGGCGACGGTCCACCGGCTCCTCGACGCCGGGCACGCGCTCCGCTTCGTCGAGCACGACGACCCGCTCACCGCGCCCGACGGCGCTGGCATCCGCCGCGAGCTCGTCGAGGGCGCAGCGGTGACCTACCAGCACGCGACCGCCGGCCGGGCGAGTGACGCCTTGAGCTCGACCCGGGCGGTCCGGCTACTGTGCGCCCACCGACGAGGCCATCACGGAGTCGAGCGCTGGAACCCCCAGGTCGAGCGCTGGTTGGAGGCGGATGTCGCGGGGTTCGATTCGAGCGAGCGGTGGTACGTCGGCCGGCCGGTGCTGATCACCCGCAACGACCCGGTGGCGCGGCTCAACAACGGCGACATCGGCGTCGTCGTGGCGGAGGCGGATGGAGAACGAACCGTCGCCGTCGAGCGCGCCGACGGCCTCGGACATCTCCGGCCCGTGCAACTCGCCGACATCGAGACGATGCACGCGATGACGATCCACAAGAGTCAGGGCTCCGAGTTCGAGCGCGTCGTCGTGCTCCTGCCGCCTGCCGATTCACGGCTCGCGACACGGGAGTTGCTCTACACCGCCGTCACCCGGGCGAAGCAGGAGCTGATCGTCGTCGGGACACGCGCCGCGCTCGACGCGGCGCTGAGCCGGCGAGTGAGCCGGGCGAGCGGGCTGGCAGACGCCCTGTGGGGTCCGACGGATCCGTGACGGTCGCCATCACTGGCCGCCGCTCGGGCATGCACCGACGCCTCGAGGCCCGAGCCCGCCCCGACGGAGTCAGCGGGCGAGGACGGGTTGCCGGATCGTCGAGCCGCCGTTCCCCGGCAGTCATCAGCGGGCGAGGACGGGTTGCCGGATCGTCGAGCCGCCGTTGCCGGGCAGCGGTCGCACCTCGATGCCGACTGTCAGCGCTGCCTTCATCGTCTCGACGTGCGTGATCACGCCGATCTGACGACCGTGGTAGCGCAAGCGGTCGAGCGCCGCGATCGCCTGGTCGAGCGCGTCGGCATCGAGCGAGCCGAAGCCTTCGTCGACGAACAGCGCGTCGAGCGTGCGACAGGTCGCCGCAGCGCCGCTCGTCACCACATCGGCGAGACCCAGCGCGAGCGACAACGACGCCTGAAACCGCTCGCCGCCGGACAGCGACGTCGTGCGCCGGGTGGTGCCGGTGTGCGCGTCGGCCACCTCGAGGTCGAGCCCGGCGCCGGAGCGGGCATCGAACGAGCTCGTCGCCCGCTGCAACCGGTACCGGCCGGACGTCATCGCCGTGAGATGGACGTTCGCTGCCTCGGCGACCCGCTCGAGCTCGACGCCCAGCACCCAGCTCTCGAGTGCGATGCGCGGCATCATCCGTCCGGCGCAACGATCGAGCACGGTGGTCGCGACCTCTGCCGCGCGAATCGCCGCGTCGAGCTCCGCTTGGCGTGAGCCGACGGCTGCGATCGACGCCGCCGCTGAGCTCGCGTGCACGGCCACCGCGGCGTGCTCGGCCGAGAGCGCTTGGCATACTGCCCGCGCTCGGGCAGCGCACGCATCGATCTCGTCGGTGTCGGGCACGCGCTCGGGCAGGTCGGGCTCTCGCTCGTTGAGCACGGCCGCCAGGTCCCGCACTGCGTCGTCCCACTCGGCGAGGCGTCGCTCCCCCGCGTCCAGTTCGTCGTCGTCGATCGCAGCACTGCGGGCTTCGGTCGCGTCGGCGAAGCCACTCGCGGCGAACGCCTCGTCGGCGGCACCGCGGAGCACGGTGACGCGGGTGGCCGACTCCCGCTCCGCCACCACCGCCTCGTCTCGCTCGTCGAGCGCCGCCAGCGCGATCGTCGACTGACGCTGCCAGCTGACCGGATCCTCGTGCGGGCAATCGCAACCCGCCAACGACTCCTCGAGCCGCCTGAGCTCGGTGACCGCGCCAACCAGTTGTGCCGTCGCGGTCGCCGCGGCGTCCGCGGCGCGCCGCTCGTCGATCACGGCCGCCTCGCGGCGAGCGGCGAGTTCGGCGGTTGCCGCTTCCAAGACCACCCGCCTCGCCACCGCGGCCTTCGCCACGTCGAGCTCGGTCAACGTCGCCGCGGCGACCTCAGCGAGCTCGCCGACCGGACGCTCCGCATCGGATCCGAGCAATGCACGGATCGACTCGACGGTGCCGAGCTGCCGATCGCGTTCGGTGCTCGCGCACTCGGAACGTTCCCGGCTCGCATCGACGTCGCCGATGGACACGGCAACACGATGGCCGGCGGACGAAGGAGCCGAGGCGGAGACGGCCAAGATGGAGACAGACCCGGCGGAGACGGCCGAGGCGGAGACAGACCCGGCGGAGACGGCCGCGGCGGGATCGGGTGCCACGGACGGCGACGGATGCTCTGGTGACCCGCACACCGGGCACGGCTCACCGTCTCGGAGCCGTTCCGCCAGCCGCGGCGCCGCCGCCGCGAGGTACTCGCCGACTACGTCGTCGTAGGCAGCACGGGCCTCGGCGGCTCGCAGGTGGAGCTGATCGAGCAGGTCCACCGCGCGCTGCAGCTCCCGACGCCGTTCGAGCACGGTCGTTGCAGCGGCAGCAGTCACCTCGGCGCCCTGCAGCAGCTCGTTCGCACGGGCCAGCCCAGCGAGCTCGACGCCCTGCCGGGCGACAGTCGTCTCGCACACCGCGAGCTTCTCCGACGCTGCCGCCCACGCTCGCGTCGCCGCGGCCTCGTGCTCCTCGCTCGACGTCCGAACAGCAACGACTCGCTGCCACTCCCGCCGAAGATCGACGAGCTGGGCGGCCCGCACCGCATCGGCGTGCAATCGACGGCGCAGCGAGACGATGTCGTCGAGTCCGTCGTCGAGGGCGAGCGGCGCCAACGTCTCGAGGGCGGACCGATCGGCACGCTCGCGGGTCGCCGACGCGTCAGCGAGGACGCGCCCGGCTGCGTCCAGCGAAGATAGTGCTCGCACGACGGGCAGGCTGCGGCGGGCATCGGCGAGGCGGCACCGCTCTGCTTCGCGCGCGGGGCGTTCCGCGTCCAACGACGCCGCACGGGCACGGCGATCGGCCCTGAGCTGCCAGCGCCGGGCGATGTCGTGGGCAGCGGCGGCCGCGGCACCGGCGGCGTCGGCCGACCGCTCGGCGGCCTGCCAGTCGGCGGCAGCGCTCGACACCGCACGCTCGACGACTGCGAGCCGATCGTCGAGCCGTTCGATGTCGGCCGGCTCGATCGCCGAGCGACCCTCGGCCGCGGTGAGCTGCTCGGACGCCGCGAACCGATAACGCTCGACCGCGGCACACACGGCGTCGGCTGTCCTCGTGGCATCGTTCGCTGCGTCCTTCAGCTTGGTCACCGCCCGGTCGAACACGCCGCTGCCGAACAGCTGACGCAGGAGCGGTTTGCGCTCGTCACCCCGTGCGACGAGGAACTGCTCGAACTCGCCCTGCGGTAGGAGGATGACGCGCTGGAACTGCTCGACGGTCAGACCGACGCACTCGATGACCTGTGCCCGCACGTCGCTCAGCCCGGAGGACAGCGGTACCCAGACGCCGTCACGGCGCACCTCGAGGCGCGCGGTGGGCGGCACCGCGGTGACTCCTCCGCCGCGGTGCTTCGGCCGTTCGTAGCCAGGTGAGCGCGTTGCGCGATAGCGGCGACCCCGGGCCTCGAACTCGAGCACCACCTCGGGCACCGCGCCCGCGGGCGCGTGATCGGAACGCATCTCGTTCGCCTGGCGACGGCCGGGCACGCTGCCGTAGAGCGCGAACACCAGCGCGTCGAAGATCGTGCTCTTGCCGCTGCCGGTCGGTCCCGCCACGACGAACAGCCCGAGCGGCACGAGTGCCTCGAAGTCGATGACCTCCTCGCCAGGGAACGAACCGAAGGCGCGGAGCGTCAGGCGGAGCGGTCTCACGGATCGACGCCGGCTGCGCTGAGCGCGCGCTCCAGGTGGCGGACGATCTCGGCCGACGGCGCCTCGCTGGCGGTCGTCTGCCAGAACTCGACGGCCAGGGCGAGCGGGGTCAGCGACCGCTCGATGATCCCGGGGAGGCGGCCGTCGTCGGCCCACTCGGGCGCGCCGACGCGCTGCAACTCGACGATGAACGGGAACCGGCGGCGCAGCCTGGCCATCGGCTCGAGCAAGGCATCCCGGTCGGTCAGCCTCGCCTGGACCCATCGCGACTCCGCCATGCGGTGGGTCGGGTCGGTGAGCAGCTGGTCGAGCGTGCCGGTGATCGTGGACACGCCCCGGCAGACACCCAGCTCCGCCGGGGTGACGGTCGGCGCGCCCGAGCTCGGCAGGTCGACGATGGTCACCGACTTCGCCTCGGTCTCGCTGAACGAGTACGCGAGCGGCGTGCCCGAGTAGCGCAGCGTCGCTCGCCCCACGGTCTGGGGCCGGTGGAGGTGGCCGAGGGCCGCATAGGTGAACCCGTCAAACGCAGCCGTCGGAGCGCGGTCGACGCCACCGACGCTCAGCTCGCGCTCGGAATCGGAGCAGGCACCGCCAGCGACGAACGCGTGGGCGACGGCAACCGATCGACGGCCGGCGATCAGCTCGCTCGCCGCCGCGAGGCGACGCTCGAGCACCGAGGCATGGGTCGGCCGGCGACGCTGACGGGACGAGGGGTCCGCTGACTCGGCGTCGGCCGCGATCTCGGCATCGGCATCAGCATCGACCTCGGCCGCGATCTCGGCCGGCGCATCGGCGGCCGGCGCATCGAGCCCGCACTCGTCCCCAGGCGCCATCATCGGGTCGAGGTAGGGCACGAGCACCAGGTCGAGCTCGCCGTCGTCGAACACGAGCGTCTCGACCGCGCCCGCCCGCCGGTAGCCGCCGGCGACGTGCAGGCCGTCGGCGAGCAGGCCGTCGAACGCTGCGACTCGTTCTGCCCCGTCGTGGTTGCCGGCGATGAGCGCGATGCGCGCGCCGGCGGCCCGGATCGCCTGCAGGCCGTCCCGGAGGAGCACCACCGCGTCGTTCGCCGGGATCGCCCGGTCGTACACGTCGCCGGCGACGACGACGAGGTCGATGCGCTCGGACGTGATCAGCTCGACGATGCGTTCGAGCATGCGGCCCTGGTCGTCGAGCAGCGCGTGCGACCCGAAGGAACGCCCGAGGTGCCAGTCGCTGGTGTGGAGGATCCGCATGGACCCGACGCTAACGATGGGGTGTGACAGGGTTCCGGGATACCCCCGGACCTGCGTGTTCGCTGGAAGCGCTCAGTAGCCGATGGCGAAGCGGGGTTGCGCTGCCTCGACATCGACCAACCACTCGAGCACGCGCTCGACCCGTTCCGCCGCGTTGCCCGAGACCTCCAGGTACGGCTGCCCGCTCTCCCTCGCGAGCTCGACGAACCGGCGGTGCATCGCGTACCGGACGTGCTCGCCGTCGCGCACCCCGTCCTGCCGGAAGTCCACGGCGGCCGGGCTCGTGATCACGTAGGCCTCGGCGAGCCTCGCCTCCGCGAACTTCATCGCCGGGTCCGACGGCGAGTCGAGGTACCGCTCCCACCACACGACCGTCGCGAGCGCGTCGGTGTCGCAGACGAGCCACGGCCCGAGCGGACCGAAGCGGAGGTCCACGGCGCGAGCCGTCGCGTCGGCCTCGACCCGCCGCTGCTCCTCGAGCACGCGGTAGAAGTCGTGCTCGGTCCACTCGATCTTCTCGATGCCGCCGACCCGCGCCGCGAGCGACCACGACATCACCCGCCCCGCTTCGTATGTGAGCGGCGCGCCGAGACGCTCAGCAAGGTCGCGAGTGAGCGTCGTCGTGCCGGTGGACTCGGAGCCGATGACCGCCAGCCGGCGATACAGGCCGGCGCGCACGACGGGGTGCAACTCGTTCCAGTGCGCCGCGAGATCGCTGCGCACCGCAGCTTCGGACGCCGGCGAGGCAGGCGTGGCAGGCGGCGCGAGACCGAGATCCTTCGGCGCGAGCGACGAGGCGTCGAGGGCCGTGGCGTGGAGCTGCGCGGCGAGCGAGGGTCCGTAGTGGTCGGTCGTCGCGAGCAGATCGAACGCCGGTGGCGTCAACACCGCGAGCTGCTCCGCCCACGCCGACGCGCACGCGTCGACGCACGGCGCTGCGCCGTGCCAGCCGCAGTTGTCGGGCACGACGACGACATCGACATCGGGATGGATCGCCTGCAGCCACGAAGCCCGGTCGTGCGTCTCGGGGATCTGGCCGGGCAGATCGGCGACCGCGACCGTGACGTGCCGGCAACGCGTGCGCACCAGCTCCACGAGGGCGTGGTGACCGGCGTGCGGCGGCAGGAAGGCGCCCAGCACGAGTCCTCGCTCGAACGGTGACGCGCTCCTCGTCATCCGGTGAGTCTTACCGGCCGAAGCCACGTACCGGACATCGATCAGCGAGCATGTCCGGATCATGGAGCGCGCCGACGACCACCGCACCTCGCGGGACGCGGCAGCTCCGCGACGACTCCGGCGGATCGTCTCGTGGAACGTCAACTCGATCCGCTCGCGCACCGAGGCGATCGCCGGCTGGATCGACCGCCACGACCCTGACGTCGTGCTCCTCCAAGAAACGCGCTGCGCGGACCCGCACTTCCCCTTCGGAGTGTTCGAGTCGCGCGGCTACGCGGTCGCGCATCACGGTGCGAACCACCGCAACGGCGTGGCGATCGCGAGCCGGATCGGACTCGACGCGGTCCGGCGGGGGTTCGAGCCGACCGGCGAGGCTCCGTTCGACGAGGCGCGGCTGATCTCGGCGCGCTGTGGCGGCGTGCGTATCCACTCCGTGTACGTGCCGAACGGCAGGGCGGTCGATGACCCGCACTACGTGTTCAAGCTCGCGTGGCTCGACCACTTGCGGGCAGAGCTCGCTGCCGATCTCGGTGCCGGCGTGCCGACGATCGTCGCCGGCGACTTCAACGTCGCACCGGCCGATCTCGACATCTACGACCCGGTTCAGTGGCGTCGGCGAACGCACGCGAGCCCGCCGGAACGCGCGGCGATCGCCGCGCTCGAAGCCGACGGGCTCGTGGACGTGATGCGCTCGCTCGACCCGAGCCCCGGGCTCTACACGTGGTGGAACTACCGCCCGGGCCAGTTCGAGAAGAACCGCGGGCTGCGGATCGACCTGATGCTGGCGAGCGCCGAGCTCGTCCCGCACGTTCGACGCGTCTGGGTGGACGTCGCCACGCGTGGCGACCTGCACCCATCCGATCATGCGCCGGTCGTGCTCGACCTCGACGACACCTACCAGGCGTAGGCCTCGGGCGCCCGGCCGCCAGGACCGGGGAAGATCTCGTCGAGCTCACGGCACGCGTCGTCATCGAGCGTGATCTCGAGCGCTCGCATCGACGCGCCTTCGAGCTGCGCCGCGGTGCGCGGGCCGATGATCGGCGCGACCACCTCGCGCTGATGCAACAGCCACGCCAGCGCGACCGCGGCCGGCTCCTCGCCGCGCGTCGAGCACCACGCTTCCCAGCGCTCGAGCTGCGGGGCCAGGTGCTCCCAGCGCGGGTTGATGCTCGCCCGCCGGCCCTCTGTCGCGTCGCGCCCGCCACCGAGCATGCCGCCGGCGAGCGGGCTCCACGGAATGACGCCGACGCCGTACGAGCGGCACGCGGGCAGGACCTCGAGCTCGACCATCCGCGTGGCGAGGTTGTAGATGCTCTGCTCGCTGACGAGCCCGAGGAAGTGGCGGGACTTCGCTGCTTCGTTCGCCTGCGCGATGTGCCACCCGGCGAAGTTCGAGCTGCCGACGTAGATCACCTTGCCCTGGGCGACGAGCAGCTCCATCGCCTGCCACACCTCGTCCCACGGTGCCGACCGGTCGATGTGGTGCATCTGGTAGAGGTCGATGTGATCGGTCTGCAACCGCCGCAGGCTCTCCTCGCACGCCTGGCGGATGTGACGGGCCGAGAGCCCGCGGTCGTTCGGCCAGTCGGACATCGGTCCGAACGCCTTCGTCGCGAGGACGACCTTCTCGCGCCGGCCAGCGCCGAGCGCGAACCACCGGCCGATGATCTCCTCCGTGCCACCTGCGCCGAGGTTGCCGCCGTAGCGGTTCGCTGTGTCGAAGAAGTTGATCCCGAGCTCGAGCGCGCGGTCCATGATCGCGTGCGCGTCGGGTTCGTCGGTCTGAGGCCCGAAGTTCATCGTGCCGAGGCACAGCGGGCTGACTCGAAGGGCGGTGCGACCAAGACGGCGGTACTCCATGGAGGCGACGCTAGCGGCGCCCGCGCGACGCGCCTGTTCCGGAACGTTTGGTGCCCGCCACGGCCGGGGAACGGCACGGCTGGTGCAACGGCTCGACACTGTCGACGGCTTCGAGTGCCTGAACGGCCTCGTGTACGGGCTCGACGACGTCCCGGGGATCCAACGGCGCGGTCGACGGCGCTTCACGTACATCCGGCCGGACGGCAGCCGAGTCGACGATCGGAGGACGCTCGAACGCATCAACCGCCTCGCTGTGCCACCCGCCTGGACCGACGTGTGGATCTCCACCTCGCCGAACACGCACCTGCAGGCCACGGGACGCGACGCGAGGGGACGCAAGCAGTCGCGGTACCACCCCGAGTTCCGCGCCCAGCGCGACGCGACGAAGTTCGACCAGCTGCCCACGTTCGGCACGGTGCTCCCGAAGCTGCGGCTCGCGGTCGAGGACGACCTGCGCTGCGGTCGGCCGACGTTCGAGCGGCAGGTCGCGCTGGTCGTGCACATCATCGACGACACCGGCATCCGCGTGGGCAACGAGGAGTACGCCCGCACGAACGGCACCTTCGGCGTCACGACCCTGCGCAAGCGCCACGTCGTCGTCGACGGCGGGAGCATCGAGCTGCGCTTCCGCGGCAAGCACTCCCGGCGTCATCGTCTGGCGGTCGACGACCGCCGCGTGGTGCGCCTGATCCGGAACTGTCAGGACCTCCCCGGGCAGATGCTGTTCTCGTTCGAGGACGACGAGGGCGTGGTGCGCAACGTGAGGTCGAGTGACGTCAACGACTACGTGCGCGACGCGACCGGCGCGGACTTCACCGCGAAGACGCTGCGCACGTGGCGAGCGACGACGCGGGCGACATCGTTGCTCGCGCAGCGCGACACCACGACCGTGACAGCGCTCAACGACGTGCTCGACGAAGTCGCGACCGACCTCGGCAACACGCGTGCGGTGTGCCGGAAGAGCTACGTCCACCCCGTGGTGATCGACCTCTTCCGAGCCGACGAACTGCGCGCGATGTGGCGCAGCGCCCGCGCCCGTGTCGACGGGCTGGACGAGGACGAGTCGAAGGTGCTCTCCGTCCTCCGCCGAGCCTCGGCGGCAGCACTCCCTCCCCGCTGAGCCGTCGGTGGAACCTGAACGTGCTCGGCGGGGTAGATCGGGCATGGAACTGCTGCGCACATCGCCCACCACCGCTGTTCGCGCCGGCGCGCGGATCTGGGGCCGTGTCCTTGTCGGCGTGCTCGCCGCGGCCGGCCTCGTCCTCGGGTTCGGCTCGGCCGCGTCAGCGGGTGGCTGGGCGGTGACCACGCTCGACGCTGTGCCGACACCGGTACCGGGAGAGGCCCTCGAGGTCGGGTTCACGATCCGCCAGCACGGCGTGACGCCGGTCGATCTCGACGAGGACGTCGCCATCGAGATCACCGCCGCCGACGGGACCGTCCAGGTCTTCCCGGCCACCCACGATGCGACCGGCCACTACATCGCGTCGGTGACCTTCCCAGCTGCGGGCGACTACACGTGGACCGTGCACCAAGGGTGGTTCGGCGAACAGGAGCTGGGAGCGCTCTCCATCGACGTTCCTGCGGCCACGGCCACCGATCACCGCTTCCCCGTGGGCGTCCGCTACGGACTCATTGCGATGGCTGCGGTCTTCGCCAGCCTGGCCATCGCCGACGGCCTGTCCCACCTACGGCGTCGGCGCACGGTGATGGCGTGAGCCGAGCCGGGCTGCTCGCCGCGGGTGCCGCGATCACTGCCGCCGCCGCCAGCCTGGTGGGCTGGCAGACCACCACGACGGCACCGGCGGAAGCCGTCGACGCGTCGACCCTCGACGGAGCCGCGCTCTTCAAGGCCAAGGGATGCGCGACGTGTCACGCCGGCCCGGGATCGACGTCGCAGATCGGCTCGTTCCCGTCCCTCTCCGACGCTCCGGCGTGGGCCGGCGATCGCCGGCCCGGCATGACCGCCGCCGAGTACATCGCCGAGTCGATCCGCGAGCCTGCAGCCTTCATCTCCCCGGCGTTCGTCCCGTCTGGTGGACCGACGGCGGCGATGCCCGATCTCGGACTGACCGAGACCGAGATCGACGCTCTGGTCGACCATCTGCTGCAAGGCTGACCACCACGATCGACGAGCAGGAGCAGACCCTCGTGCGGGCCGCCGGTTCCGGCGATGCCGCAGCGTTCGGTGAGCTGATCGCTCGCCACCGGTCGAGCGCGCTACGAGTGGCCACGGTCGTGCTCGGATCGGCGACCGGTGCCGACGACGTCGTGCAGGACGCCGATGTTCGGGCATGGCGGGCGCGTGCGTCGATCGATCCGGCGCGTGGGTTCCGCAGCTGGTACCTCCGCGTGGTCGCGAACGCGGCCCGGAACGGCCGCCGCGCGCGCGGGCGTCGTGCCGCACTCGAGTTGCGTGACGCGCGCAGCTCCGGTGCGGACACTGCACCCGATCCGGCCGACCGCGTGGTCACTGCTGCCGAACGCCGAGCGGTGATCGCCGCCGTGAACCGACTCGGCCGCGACGACCGGCTCGTGATCGCGCTGCGCCACTTCGAGCAGCTCGGCGAAGGGGAGATGGCCGAGGTGCTCGGGTGCCCGCCGGGCACCGTCAAATCGCGTCTCTCGCGGGCGATGGCCCGCCTGCGCGAGCAACTCGAACACCTGCAACGGGAGGAGGCTCGATGACGGACGTCGACGACGACCACTTGGCGGACGTGCTCGCGAGCGTCGGCGCGCTGCTCGTGACGGTGCCGGATGCCGCGCCGCTCGTCACGCCGTCTCGCAAGCCCGCCATGGGACGGCTAGCGCACCGTCGGCGGTGGCAGTGGGCGCCGGTCATCGTGGCCATTGCAACAGCCACGGTGCTGCTCGTCGCGCCCTTGCGGAGTGCCGTCGCCGGATGGCTCGGCATCGGGTCGACGAGCATCCGGATCGATCCGTCGTCCGCCTCCACGCTGGCACCGCTGCCGTCGATCGACGCCGGTCTGTCGCGCATCGACCGCGCGACCGCAGAGGCACGGCTCGGCTCGCTGCCCCCGGCACTCGACACCACCGCTCTGGGCACCCCCGATGGGTTCGCCACGATGCCCGAAGGCGGCGTGCTCGTGGTCTGGCCCGACAGCTCGACGCTGTGGATCCACAGCGCGAACGGCGAACCGGACGTGCTGTTCCACAAGCTCGTCGCGGCCGGCGAGCAGGTCGACCGTGTAGACGACCTGGGCGACGAGGCAATCGTCATCTCGGGAGGCCACGTGCTGCGGACACCGCACCGCACGATCGCGGCCACGACCGTGGTGCTCTGGCAGTCGGGCAGCCGAGAGCATCGCCTCGAGTCCGATCGCGACGCGCCCGAGGTGATCGAGCTCGCTCGCCAACTCGCGAACGGAACGTGAGCAACGGCGCGAAGCCGCGCGGCTACGCGCTCGATGACTGGCGTGTTCGGATCCTCACGCGGACACCACCGGCGGGGCGATTGACCACCATCCCGTACGGCGCCGGGATGGTGGCGCTCTCGAGGATGAGATCGACGCGTTGCGCGAGGCGCGAGATCGCGAGCGTGAGCTCCATCTGCGCCAGTGCGAAGCCGATGCACCGTCGAGCGCCGCGCCCGAACGGCACCCACGCCGCATCCATCACTGCCTTCGCCACGGGGTCGGGATCGAGGTGGCGTTCGGGACGGAACACCAGCGGGTCGTCCCAGATCGCCGGGTCACGCCCGGCGAGGTACGGCGACCACAGGATCATCGCCCCCTCGGGGATCGTGTGCGAGCCGATCTGCACGTCACGCACGGCCCGGCGAGGGCTGAACACACCCGCCGGATGCAACCGCAGCGCCTCGCGGACGACTGCCTGCGCGTAGACGAGCCGCGGCACCGTCGTCGGACCGAGCTCACCGGTGAGCACGTCGTCGGCTTCGGCCCGGAGCCGCTGCCACACGTCCGGATCCGACGCCGCTCGCAGCGTCGTCCACGAGAGCGCTGAGGTCGTGGTGTCGTAGCCGGCGCCGATCAGCGTCACGACCTGATCGCGGATCTCGGCGTCCGACAGGCGGTCGGAACCGCTCGCTTGCAGCAACGTGTCGAGCAGATCAGTCGAGCTCGCCGGCGCGGCGCGACGTCGCGCCATCTCACCGTCGATCAGCCGATCGAGCTGCCGCCGCGCGACGCGCGCCCGTGATCGCCTCGTGAACGGCACCGGGTGCGGGAGCTGACGTAGCACGGGCTGCTCGAGGTACTCCTTCGCCGGCTCGATCAACCGGCCGATCTCGTCCGCCCGCGCGCCGAGCCCCGCGCCGAACAGCACGTTCAACACCATGCGCAGCACGAGCGACCGCTCGATCGGGAACAGGTCGATGACGCCGTCGACGTCGTCGCTCCCGCCCTCGTCAGTCCGAGTCACCATCTCGTCGTCGATCGTCCGGTCCGTCTCGCGCACGATCATCGACACCCACTCGTCGAGGTGACGGCGGGCGAAGCCGGACTGCACGCTCCCACGACGCCGGCGGTGGTCGTCGCCGTCGGACACGATCATCGATCCGTCGCCGACGAAGAACCGCAGGACGTTGAAGACGTGGCCCCACCTGAACGCGTCGTTCGGGGTCGAGAACAGATCGGCGAGGTGCTCGGCATCGCCGACGACGACCATCCGCAGGGGCCGCCGACCCACCGCGAAGGTCGATCCGAACCGAGCGGCGGCCGCGTCGAGCGCAGGGCAGGGATCTGCGGTCAGCGCTCGCATCAGCTGGATGGTCGCGGCGACGCCACGAGGCCCCGGGATGGGCATCCGATCGTCCATGGGGCCACGATGCCCGACGGGCGCCGTCCGCGCATCCGGCATCTCACGGAGATCGTCCGCCGGCACGCTCCGCCGCCGGAGATCAGGCAGGTGCCGGATGGCGGGCACCGACGGACGCCGTACCCTTCGGCCATGATCGAACCGCGCGCGGACCACGGGCTGACCACGCTCGTGTTCGTCGACGTGGAGCGCTCGACGGAGCTGCTCCAGCGGATCGGCGACGATGCCGGCAGCGCCTCCATCGGAGCGACGCTCGACGTCGTGCGGGATCACGTCGCACCGTACGGCGGCCACGAGGTGAAGTCGCTCGGTGACGGCCTGCTGCTGACGTTCTCCTCCCCGCGCCAGGCGGTCTCGTTCTCGCTCGTCGCGCAGCGCGCGCTCGCCGACTCGGCGCTCCGGGTCCGGTTCGGCATCAACACCGGCGAGGTGCTCGGACCGAGCGTCGATCCGCTCGGTGGCGCGGTGAACGCTGCTGCTCGGATCGCGGCGCGGGCGACCGGCGGTGAGGTGCTGGTCTCCGATGTCGTCCGCCAGCTGGTCGGCATCGTCCCCTCGGTCCGCTTCGTCGATCGGGGCAGATGCCGGCTGAAGGGCTTCTCCGAGCGCTGGCACCTCTGGGCGGTCCAGGACGGTGCCGGTGAGCAGCGGGCATTCGCGACCATCGGCCGCACCGAGGAGCTGGCACTCATCGCCGAGGCGATGAGCTCGACCGCGGCGGGAAGGGGCCAGGTGACCCTCGTCGAAGGCGAGGCCGGCATCGGCAAGACCCACCTCGTGCGCGACGCGGTCCGCCGGGGCCGCACCACCGGTCTCATGGTCGTCGAGGTCGCGTCGGACGAGGTGCTGCGCCGTCCCGGCGCGATCCCCCACGGTCTCGTCGAGGCAGGACGCGGCGATCGGCGCACGGACGCGCTCGCCGAGCTGTTGAGCCGGGCGACGAGATCGGGCGAGTCCGGCGACGACCTGAGCTACGCCGTCGTGGAGGCCTGCGTCGACATCGTCGAGGTCATGGCGCGGACGAAGCCGGTCGTGGTCGTCGCCGAGGACCTGCACTGGGCGGACGACCTGTCGCTGGCGGCGCTCGTCGCGCTCGGTCGGCGGGCCGGCGTGTCCGGGTTCGCCGTGATCGGCACCCTACGACCGTCGCCGCGCCCGGTGATCCTCGACCGCTTGCTGGAGCTCGTGCGCGGCGGCCTCGGGCGGCACCTCCGGCTCGACTCGCTCGACGAACTCGACGTGCAGGCACTCGCCAGCTCGATCACCGGCGCGGCGCCTGGCCCGGTGCTCCGCGAGCGTCTCCGCGCCACCGCCGGGAACCCGTTGTTCGTCACGGAGCTCCTGCGGACGATCGACGACGACGGACTGCTCACCATCGGCGGCGGTGTCGCCGACGTGGAGCCCGGCGCGATGCCGGCGAACCTGCACGAGACGCTCGTGCGGCGGTTGTCGTGGCTGCCGCACGAGACGAACGAGCTGCTGCGCCTGGCGAGCCTGCTCGGCAGCGCGTTCACGCTGCACGAGCTGGCCGTGATCACCCGCCGATCCGTCATCGACGTCGCGGCCGCGCTGCGCGATGCCTCGCTCGCCGGGCTCATCGTCGGGGACGGCGATCGACTCACGTTCCGTCACGACCTGATCCGTGAGGCTGCCTACGCGGACATGCTGCCGGCCGTGCGCCGCGATCTCCACCGCGCAGCCGCCACCGCCTTGGCCGAAGACGGCGCGCCGACGCAGCAGGTGGCGCGGCAGTTCGCGCTCGGAGCGCTCCCCGGCGACCTCGAAGCAGTGGGCTGGCTCGAACGCGCGGCGGTCGAATCGATCTCGGTCTCACCCAGCAGCGCACTCGCGCTCCTCGACGAGGCGATCGCTCTGGCGCCGCCTCACTGGCCCGGGCGCAGCGCGCTCCAGGCCCGCATGATCGAGCCGCTGGCATGGTGCGGACGCTTCGATGATGCCGAGGCGATCGCCGACGACGTGCTCGCGTCGTCGCCCGGTCCCGATGTGGAGTTCGCCGCGCTGCGCGGCCTCAGCTCGGCGCACGGGAACCGCGGCAACACGGCTGCGGCGATCGCCGCACTCCACCGAGCCACCTCCGCGCCCGGCGCGCCACCAGAGGAGATCCGCCGTCTCGAGTGCCTCGCGGCACAGCTCTCCGTGCTCACCGGCGCGATGACACACGACGCGGGCCGCCTGGTGATGGACGCCATGCTCGCGGCCGCGAACGAGGCGGAAGACGCAACGTCGCAGTGCCTCGCCCATCAATCGCTCAGCGTCCTCGCCGCAGTAACCGGCCACGGGCAGGTAGCGCGAGAGCACGCCGCGGCCGCGCTGGCCCTGTTCAACTCCGGACGGATCGCGCACGCCTCCTACCTCATCCCCGACACGTTCCACGCTGTCGGCCTGCTCGAGCTCGACGAGGTGGAGGACGCGATCGTCGCCGCCGACGAGGCCCGCCAACGAGCCGAGCGCCGCGGCACGCTCGCGCTCTTGCCGATGGCGTACATGGCCGCTGCCCAGCGCGCTACTACGCAGGCCGTTGGGACGACGCGCTCGCCGAGATCGAAGCCGGCCGCGCCGTCGCCGAGGAGACAGGCAGCCTCAACTTCGTCCTGTACTACGAGGCGTTGGCAGCGATGATCGCGACCCGCCGCGGTGACCTCCCCGGAGCGCAAGCCCACCTCTCCACCGGCGCACAGCACCTCGCCGCCGGTGTCGCGCTGTTCGGCGCCGACTGGCTCTTCGGCGCGCAGGCAGCGTGGTTGGAGGCGAGCGGCGACCTCGCGGCCGCGGTCACCGTCGCCGAGACGACCTGGGCGCAGACGGCATCGATCAGGTACTTCTACGGGCACCGGGCGCGGGCGATCCATCTCGTGCGGTGCGCACTCGTCGTCGGACGCGAGGACCTCGCCCGCGCCGTGACCGAGGAGCTGGAAGAGGGTGCACGACGCACGCCCGCTGCCAGCGCGATCGGGGCGGCGCGCCTCTGCCGAGGGCTCGTCGATCACGACCCGAGCGCCGTGCTCGAGGGCGTCGAGCACTACCGGCGAACCGGTCTGCACCCGGATCTCGCAGTGAGCTGCGAGTCGGCAGCCGCGGTCCTGGCCGAGTGCGGTCGACGGGATGAGGCCGTCGCGTTGCTCCTGGACGCTGCCGCGCTGTACGCCGAAGTCGATGCCGCCGCGGATTCCCAGCGCGTCGACGCGGCCCTGCGCGCCCTCGGTGTGCGCAGGACGCGGCCGCGGCACCAGCGCCCGTCCTTCGGCTGGGAGGCGTTGACACCGATGGAGCGCGAGGTGAGCGCACTCGTGGCGGACGGGCTGACGAACCCGGAGATCGGGGCTCGCCTGTTCATCTCCCGTCGCACGGTGGAGACGCACCTCTCCCACGTGTTCACGAAGCTCGATCTCGCCAGCCGGAGCCAGCTCGCCGCCGAGGTCTCCCGGCGCGCCGTCACGGAGTCCGTAGTGTCGACCCATGGCCCTCGACGATGAGCTGCTGAACAAGGTCACCTGGAAGATCCCGAACGCGCTCGCGCTGGTCGGCTCCCGGGCCGGGGACGAGCGCAACGCGATGACGACCAGCTGGATCACCCAGCTCTCGATGGATCCGGTGCTCATCGGCGTCGGCGTGGACAACGACGCGCTCACCCATCGGTTGATCTCCGAAGGCGGCTCGTTCACGGTCAACCTCTGGGATGCCGAGGACACGCGGGTGTTCGTGAAGTTCTCCAAGCCGGCGACCGACGACGGCGCGACGTTGAACGGCCGCTCCGTCCGCGCCGCGACGACGGGGGCGCCCGTGTTCGAGGAGGCGATCGCCTGGATGGACTGCGCCGTGCGGCATCGCCTCGATCTCGGTTCGCACACGCTGTTCGTCGGCGAGGTCGTCGATGCGGCCATCCGTGACGACGGAGCCAGAGCGGCCTCGATGGTGGACACCCGCATGAAGTACGGCGGCGTCAAACGCCATTGAGCACGTGGGTCGCCTGGGACTCGAACCGAGAACCAGCGGATCAGAGTCGAGCTCTGGCTGTCGAGGGCTGTCGCGAGCTGCTGCTCCGTGCAGAGGTTTCGCCCATTCAGCCTTGACAAGGAGGCGCAACGGTAGGCCTGGTCATGGTGTGCCGGGTTCCTGCAGCGCAGGTGGCTCTGACTCTCAGTGGTGTTGGGGCTCGTGCATCCAGGAGGCTGTGAGCCGAGGAGGCGCGAACGGAGCCATGGAGAGCGACATCAAGCTCAGCGACGACACCGTCGAGCTAATCGGGCGCTGCACGCGAGCCCAGTCCTGGGACTTCGAGCTGAACGCGCCCGATAGGAGAACCGAGCAACCGGAGCGACGGCGGCGGGCACTTGTTCACGATCAGCGAGACGGTCTGACCATCAACTGGGCCCGAGATTACCCGGCCGGCGTTGCGATTCTCGGGCCGACGGCGATGGATTCGCTGTCGGTTCACGGGGACGTCCACGCGCGTGAAGTGTTGTCCGAGACGCTCACAGCCCGTGGCGTTCAGGCGGCACGAGAGGTACGGGTGGGTGAGTCGCTGCTCATCGGGGGCCACCGGTTGGCATACGCCCACCCCCATCCGAACGCGGGGGAGCATCTCCGTGTGGGCGAGCCCGAGGCAGGCACTTTCGTCGTGGAGGGACGGGGGGTTCAGGTGGAAGGCAGCCTGCACGTACGACAGGATGCGTACTTCGATAGCCCACCGCGGGCCACGGACGTTCTGCTGCACCAGGCGGCCGGAGGTGTCGCGCGGGACCGGTCGCTGCTGGCCGTCATCGCCGAGCTCGAGGCGCGGATCGCGGCGCTCGAGCGGCGCTGACGTCCGACTGAAGACGTCCTTCGAGGCGTCGGCTTCTAGAGAAGAGAACATGCCGAGCCTACGCAATGCTCTACAACGAACGGGACGGCGAGGCACCCCACTCGCGCTCAGCGACACCGTGGTCTTCCCACCTTCACTCCGACAGATGTTCGACCTTATCGACAAGCCCGTACCCGACATGGACCAGCTCGACGACGGCAACAAGTGGGTCAACTTCCAGAAAAACGAGCCACAGGGGATCGCTCACGTCGGGAACGACTGGTTTCTCGTCTCGTTTCAGCAGTCGATCGAATGGTTGTCAATGTCACGCAATGAACCGCAGCATTACCGCCGCGAGCTTGGCGTCGATTTTGACGGCCTGAACCAGTTGTTCGCCGGTAAGATGGTTAATGGCAGGCCTATCATCTTCGATGGGGATCACTACCGGCATATCGGTGACATCGACTACTTCGGTGGCCTCATGTTCGTACCGGTGGAGCACTCCGACTACAAGAACCTCGAAGCGAAGCCGCTTCTTGTCGGGCTTACGACGGACTTCGAATTGGTCGGTTACGCGTTGCTCGGCGGGAAGACTCGGATTGAGGTCGTCCCGGACACCCGCAGCGAAGTGCCCGACTACTCGGCCGCATGCTGCGCGGTGCACCGCTGGAATCGAAGCCTGCTCTACGTCCCATCGGAGTGTGACTGCGATATCGACGACGCCGGACGCGGCAGTCGCCTTTTCGCCTACGACATCAGCAGCTTCTACGAGGCAAGGGGTGATATGGGCCGGGAACTTGAGGCGCCCCTCCTTCCCGAGAAAACGCTGTACCTGTACAAGGAGGACGGCACGCCTGATGTCCTCGGAGCGGGCGATACCCCGGAATTGCACCGAGGAGGAGTGCAGGTCCCGCCGAAGGAACGGTGCGTCCAAGGAGTTGCTATCTCGATCAACGGGCGGATCTATGTGACCGAAGGGTTTGGAAAGGGCCACAAGAACTGGCTGACGATCTACGATGGCTTCACCCGGCGGCGCTACGGCACGCGCTGCTACAACTTTGACGGCATAGGTGACGAGCTCGAGGGACTGACCGTCGACGAGCAAACTGGCTCTGTGTTCATCGTCGTCAATGACAACACGGCCAACTTGCCCCTGGTCGGGAACGTCGGTACGGACTGGTGCGACATCTACCGCTACACCTACCCCGGCTTCGCCCCGTGACGGTCTCGGTCGCTGCCTCCTGTTGTGGCGGTGATGCCCGCTCGCGATCGAGCGTCCACGGCCCGGTCAGAGTGGTGGGTCGCCTGGGACTCGAACCCAGAACCAGCGGATTAAAAGTCCGATGCGCTGCCATTGCGCCAGCGACCCGGGGCGCGTACGAGATCTGCACGAGCACACGCAAGGTTAGAGCCAGAGCGGCCCTGTCGTTCGCTCGACGCTGCACGCGCTCGGCGATCCTGGTCGTGCGTCACTCGTCAGCTTCGCTCGGCGACGCTTCGGCGGCCCACCCCGCCGATCAGTCGACGCAATACTCAAAGGAGTGCAAGCAGTGCTTCGCCGGCGTCCGCCAGCGCGTCCATCAACGTCTCGGTGAGACCGCGCGTGGCGAAGATCGGTCTGGTCCCGTAGACGAGGACCTGAGCGGTGCGGAAGAGGTTCTCGCTCACGTCCACGACTTCGCCCACGTCCACGTTGGAGAACACGGTGGGGAGCGACTGCTGCGTCTCTCCCACTCCACGCACCATCTGGGTCGCCAGCGTCCGAACCGATGCCAGTTGCGCCTGTTCCGTCGCGCCGTTGAACTCCCACACCGCGGCGAGATCGTGATCCAACTCGGCACACCATCGGCCGTCCGCGTCCTGATGGATCAACAGACGTACCCCGGGCACATCGGGGCTCGGGAGCGGGTGCACAGGTCCGGGCATTCGTCGCTACCTCAGCTTCCGGACGGTCCGGACGGCGAATCGTTGACGTACACGGCGACGTCCAGGCTGGAGCTGCCCACGGTCGGCACGGCTTGAACGGACAGGTTCTCGAGCGTCCAATCATGTGGCGCGGACCTGCTGGACGGCTTCACCCATTTGACCGTCGCCGCCTTGTCGTCCACGGTGTCCGACATCACCTCCCAACTCGGGTCTGATCCGATGGTGAACACGTTCGTCGGGAAGTGGAGCCGGACCTCGAATCGCTGCTTGCTGATGGGTTCCCACCAGCAGCACCAGAGGTCGACGTCTCCGGTGGCGATCTCGCCCAACAGTGGGCTGTCGGCGATGCCCATGTACTGCGGATCGTTGGCCTTCAGCTCGGTGTCGGGTGAGTTCGACAGTGTCATGTCGGGCGGCAGACGATGACCCGTGATTGCAAGCTCGAACGTCAAGGTCGAGTAGCACGTGAACGACATCGTCAAGGAATCAGCCACTGCTCAGCCCTCCCTCGGCTCCGATGCCGACCATACAGCAATGGTGATCAGCCGGTGTCGCCCCGTTCGGCGCCCACGCCCCGTCGTCCCGAGCAGGTGTGTCCTTGAACTTCGGGAGAAGTCGTCACGCTCGACACGGTCGTAGAACGCATCGATCGGCCGGCGGATCGCCACCGAGCCGGGCGTGGGCGAGGATGGCTGAGATGACCGAGCCGACGCGCCACTTCTGGGAGATCTTCTTCGAAGTGTTCGAGGCGCTGCCTCGGCAGGGACCGGGAGATCGGACGAGCACGGCGGGTGCCCTCGCACTGTGCGACGGCCTGCCATCGGCACCCTCGATCCTGGATCTGGGTTGCGGGGTCGGCGCGCAGACCCTGCACCTCGCCGAGCTCACCGATGGGTCCATCGTCGCCGTCGACAACCACGCCCCCTTCATCGACCGGCTCGGCGTCGTCGCCGCCGAACGCGGCTTGGCCATTCGGATCCGACCGCTGCTCGCCGACATGGCGGCTGCCGGGCTTCCGCCGGCGAGCTTCGACCTCGTGTGGTCCGAGGGAGCGCTCTACCAGCTCGGCCTCGACGCCGCCCTGCGGCTCTGCGCCGACCTCCTTCGCCCGGGTGGCTACCTGGCGTTCACCGACGCGGTGTGGCGGCGGGACGATCCTCCGGCCGAGGTCCGCGCGAGCTTCGACGGCGACTACCCGGCGATGGGATCCGTCGACGATGTCGTGGCCGTCATCGTTCGCAGCGGGCTCGAGCTGGTCGACCACTTCACGCTTCGCGACGAGGCCTGGTGGCACGACTTCTACACGCCGCTGCAGGCACGTGTCCGGGAACTGCGCGGCATCCACGCGGCCGATCCGGAAGCGCTCGAGGTGCTCGACCAGCTCGATGCCGAAACCGAGATGCGCCGCCGATACGGCGGCTACTACGCGTACGAGTTCTTCGTCGCCCGCCGCGCTGCCACCAGCTGATTGCGTGCCGGTAGGTTGTGCTGGCTCTGCGCTGAGAGACGGACTCTTCCAGTGTTGGACGGACACCGTCGAACCGAACCAGACCGGCCCGTATCGGCCAGCCGATTTCGTGGAGAACTTCGAACAGATCCTTGCGATCTTCGAAGTCTCCGCGGCGGTCGTCGGAGGCATTGCCTTCTTGGTGGCGACCGAAGGTGCCGGAGCGCCAGCCAGCGAAGCGGTCATCGATGCCGCGGCAACCGACTTTGCTGCAGATTCCACGACGGCCGTGACCGCCACGGAGCTGCAGAGCCTCGCTGCAGCGGGAACTCCGGCCCGACTTGCCCAGGCGGCAGAAGAAGCGGATATCTCCCTCGTGAAGCTCCAGAGCTATGCCAGGACGATCAGGGCAGTGAGCGGCGTCGCCCTCGCGGTTGGCGGCCTCGCTGCGACGCTCTCGGACGGCTACACGCTCTTCGTCTGCGACGCTTCCGCCCCTCGCGGTGCCTTCGGCAACCCGGGCGCGATGTACAAGGCCGAGTACGTCATGCGGACCAAGGACCACATCGAATGGGTCATCGACGATCAGCTCCACAATCCCAAGATGTGGTCTCCCTGGAAGCCCTGAGGGCGGCGGAGTCAGGTCACCAGACGAGTCGGCCGAACGTGACGGTCACTCCTCGGCTGGGCGCGCGTCTCGAGGTCTGATCGTCCACCACGCGAGGGCCGCCAGCGCGAGGTGGGCCACCGCGGCTATGGCCCACGAGGTGCCCTCCATTCCCCACACCTCGTAGACGATGGACGACTGTGCCAGGTAGGCCACGACGCCGAGGGAGGCCATGACGGCGAGGGCCAGGCGAGCGGCGTACGACCGTCGAGTTGCGAGCACGATCATGATCACGACCGGCCCGAGGGCGAACACCACGAGCCATTGGACGACCGACGTCCTGCTCCCGAGCGTCCCTTCATCGACGAGGTGACCGGTCTGGTCCCATTCGTCGTAGACGGCAAGGGTCAGCAGCACGCTGCTCAGGATGGCCAGCGCGAGCAACGCCCGTCGCACGGTCTTGGACGTCGGCAGTGCGCGCGAGGCGCGACGCCGCACGACGACGAGAGCGAGCGCAAGGCAGACAGCCTGCAGGACGTACACGAACACCCACGAACCCTCGGTCAGCGGGTACACAGAGCCGTATCGGACGGTGGCCGATGACTGCAAGAACTGGAAGAAGAACACCGCCACCGCAGTGCCGACGAGCACAGCCCGCTGTTCGATCGGCCATCGCGTGAGCAGGAGCGGCACACCAACGGCCAGCGTGATGATCCACGCAGCCATGTCGATCCGCCAGTTCCCGCTCAAGGCGTCGAACGGGGAGTCCTCGCTTCGGTTGGTGGACAACGCGATGATCCCGAGGAGCACTGCCGCGACCACGAGCACCCGCAGCGGGAGCTGTTTCACCCACGGGTGGTCGGCGGCCCTGAACCGTGCGCGCGGCCGGGGCTCAGTCTCGAGCGCCGTGTCGGCTGGAGCCGCTGGGTCGTCCGTGGCGGCACTGTCGACGGCCTGTGCCCTGATCCGTTGCGCGGGGTCGGACAGCCGCGTGGCGGATGGCTCGGCCACGTGCGGAGCGATCTCAGGTGGCTCGGCCTCGTGCGGCGTGGGTCGCGGTCCCGCGACGACGTGGGGAGTGGCCGCTGCTGGCACCGACGGAGGAGGTCGGATGGGTTCCGGCGCCGTTGTCTCGGCAGCCGACGCAGCTGCTTCCGCGAGCCGCCGCCGCTCGGCGATCGCCTCGAGCCGAGCCCGCTCGAGCTCGATCTGGCGCTGCACGGCAGCTTCCTCCAGCTCCGCGAGCCGGGCGCGAGCCGCGCGCTCCTCGGCTCGCAGCTCGTCGGCGAGCCGCTCCCGCTCGCGCCGCTCCTCGTCAACCCGCCGGGCACGCTCTTCATCGACGTGTCGCGCCCGCATCACCCGGGCTCGTTCCTCTGCGACCACGTTGCGGACGACCTCGATGAGTCGTCCGGAGTCGCGACGGAAGGTGGGATCGCCGTGCACCGAGATCGCGTTGATCTCGCTCAGCAGCCGGAGGTCCTGGGGCAGCGCGTCCGCCACCGGCATCGGCGTGTTCTCGATGAGCGTGGGGATCACTGGCTTGTGCTGCTGCAGCGCCTCGGCGAGCTCGAGGTAGACGTAGTCGGGGTCGTCCGCATCGTGCTCGCGTGCGTGGCGGATCCATTTCGGGCCGATCACGGCGACGACGGCGTCGACCTCGTTGAGCGTGCGCAGGATGACGGTTCGGAAGTTGGATCCCGCGGGAATCGAGTCGATGTCGCGGAACACCATCTCGTCGCCGAACGCAGTGCACAGGCGATCATGCAAGCGCCCGATGAAGTGAGGATCATCGGCGCGTCGGTACGACATGAACACCCGAACTGGCTCGGCTCCATCATCCGGCGCGGCACGGGGCACGACATGCTCGTCACCCACGGCTGGCATTGTCGCGCACACCGGACAAGACCAGGTGCAACAATCCTCGTCAGCCCCCGGCCGGCGCCTCGGAGGCGGCCGGCCGGGCGGTGCTCACAGGTCAGGGCTCCACGGCAGCACCCAGGTTCGCCTCGCCACGCGTTCGATGCGCTTGAGCTGTGCGCGTTCCAGGCCGGCGCGGGCCTGCAGCACGCGGTCGGCGGTCCCGGATCCGGCGAGTGTGGCATTGACGACCCACCCGAACGGTTCGATCCCCGCTCGGCGCAGGTCGTCCTGCAACTCGGCTGCCTCGGCGACCGGGGTTGTCTCGGCGAGCGTCACGATCAGCACCCGGCTGAACTCCGGGTCCTGCAGCCGCATCAGTGGGGTGACGACGTTGCGCAGCTTCGTGCCGACGTCCTGCACGACCTGACGGTGGAACGAACCGGTGACGTCCAACAGCAGCAGCGTGTGCCCGGTCGGCGCGGTGTCGATCACGACGAACTCCCGACGGGCCCGACCGAGCAGCTGGCGGAACGCCTGGAACACCGCGACCTCCTGCGAACACGGGGAGCGAAGGTCCTCGGCGAGCAGTTCGATGTGCTCCTCGTCGAGCCCGCTGCGCGACGCCGCGTCGAGACGGCCCTGCACGTACGCCCGAGTCGCTTCCTCGGGGTCGATCGCGCTCGTGGTCAGGCCAGGCACGTCAGCGAGCGCAGCGTGCCCCGCAGGATCGGTGGTCGACAGATGCACCGGATGTCCGCGCCGCGCCAGTTCGACGGCAACCATGCGGGCGACCGTGGTCTTGCCGACACCGCCCTTGCCGGTGATCAGCGCCACGCCGTGACCCGCCTGCTCGAGCTCGTCGACGAGACTCCCGAACGACCCGATCCCGAGCGGCTCGTCGTTCGTCGGCAACGCATCGATGCCCGGAAGACGGGGTCCTCCGCGGACGAGCCGGCGCAGCGCCTCGACGCCGACCATGTCGATCGCGACCAATGGCACGACGGCCGCCGCCAAGGCATCGAGCGGCGGCGGGATCGCCGCGAGCGCCTGTCGTTGCGCTGCCGCATAGGCCGCGGCGACCGTGTCGCCCGCCGACGGGTCGACGAGCAACCCGTTGATCACCAGTGTCTGGTTCGCGATCCCCAGCTCCTGCAACTCGCGCGCCGCGGTCGCAGCGACGGTCAGCGCACCACGATCGGGCCGTGCGACGAGCACGACGGTCGTGCGCGATCCGTCGCTCAGCACGTCGACCGCCGAGGTGTAGATCGGGCGGTCGTCCTGCAGCCCGGCGAGCGGGCCGAGGCAGCTCGTCGCGTCCGGGTTCGCCCCGAGGTAATCGGACCAGGCCGCGGGCAGGCTCAGCAGGCGCAGCGTGTGCCCGGTCGGTGCGGTGTCGAACAGCACGTGGTCGTACTCACCGATCGAGTCGGGATCGGCGAGCAGACGAGCGAACGTGTCGAACGCGGCGACTTCCACCGTGCACGCGCCGGCGAGCTTCTCCTCCAGCGCGGCCACCTCGCCGTCGGGAAGGACACCTCGATACGGATCGATCACGCGCGCCCGGTAGCCGTCCGCAGCCTCCTGCGGGTCGAGATCCATCACGTCGAGCCCTGACACGGTCGCCACCGGCGAAGGAAGTTCACCGGTCGGCATCTGGAAGACATCGCTCAGGTTCGACGCCGGGTCCGTCGACACCAGCAGCACCCGTTGCCCCGCATCAGCCAGCGCGACCGCCGTCGCCGACGCCACCGTCGTCTTCCCGACACCACCCTTGCCGGTGAACAACACGAACCTGGTGGACGCACCTGCCCAATCCATCGGTGGCATCGCGGTCATGGCCCGCATCGCGGGAGGCGCGCTCACCGTGGTCTGTTCGCTCGAATGATCGCGGCGTGGATGCCGGCCGCGTAGGTGTGCGTCACGGTGAGGGTGACGTCTGTGAGTCCGGCGGCGCGCAGCTCGTTCTCGTAGGCGGTGACGGCAAGGGCACCGGCGATGCATCCGATGCGCTCGGCCTGTTGCTGTCGTTCGGTGTCGTCGAGATCGTCGTCGGTGACGACGTCACTGATCCCGATCCGCCCGCCAGGACGGAGCACGCGGCGCATCTCGCGGAACACCGCCGGCTTGTCGGTGGAGAGGTTGATCACACAGTTCGAGATGATCACGTCGATCGACTCGTCCGGCAGCGGGATGTCCTCGATGTGCCCGCGGAGGAACGTGACGTTGTCCGCGCCGGCGGCCTCGGCGTTGCGGCGGGCGAGCTCGAGCATCTCGTCGGTCATGTCCAGCCCGTAGGCGTGCCCGCTCGGGCCGACCCGTCGCGCCGAGAGCAGGACATCGATCCCTCCGCCGGAGCCGAGATCGAGCACGGTCTCGCCGGGCGCGAGCTCGGCGACCGCGATCGGGTTCCCGCAGCCGAGGCTGGCCAGTCCGGCGGCCTCGGGAACGCCGGTGAGGTCGTCGTAGAGACTGGTGCCGAAGTTCGTTCCCTCGGGTCCGTCGCTGGCCTGCTGTCCTGATGCCGCCGCCGTCGCTGCAGTGGCGTAGCGGCGACGGACCTCCTCTCGCAGCAAGCCGGCGTCGTCGTTCATCGTGCGCTCTTCGCTGTCGTCGCGGTTACTGGTGGCTCCCACGGCGCGGTGCTCGGGAGACGCCCCATGACGAGCTCGGCGGCGGTCGGGAAGCAGTCGAGACACACGTCGTTGATCGTCCACCAGCTCGTCGTCCCGACGCGCTCGACGAGGATGAACCGCACCTCGCCGAGGATCTTGAGGTGATGCGAGACGGTCGACTGGCCGACGTCGACGGCGTCGACGATCTCGCCGACGGTCATCGGCCGTCCGGTGGTGGCGAGCACGTTGAGGATCAGGACGCGAGTCGGGTCACCCAGGGCACGGAACCAGCTCGCCCAGGTGGCGGCGTCATCACGAGAGATCGTCTGCATCGACCATCGACGATAGTCGATCTCGCAGAGGGTGATGCGCTATGCTGCGCCGAGTGGGTGACTGGTTCGTGATCCTCCGGAAGGGACCACTGCCCAGTTACGCGCGTTGCGACGGTGACGAGCCGCCCTGCTGACGCGGTCAGCAGCTGAGCCGTTCGTCCGTCGATCCGTGTGAGGTGCCGTCATGGCGCGCGTCCTACGCGTCCATCGTTCTCAGTTGTCACTGGTTGCCGCCGCGGCGTGTTGGGGTGCGGCAACGGTCGTCTCGAAGCGGGCGCTGGACGAGATCGAACCGCTCGCGTTGCTGCCGATCGAGCTCGTCGTGAGCGTTGCCGTGCTGGGCGCCGCCACTCGGCTGCGCCACGAGCCACTGGGCTGGTCACCGGAGCTGCGCCGGCTCGCCGCACTCGGTGTCCTCAACCCCGGGCTGGCCTACGCGCTGAGCCTCGCCGGGTTGGCCCGCGTGTCGGCGAGCGTGTCGGTGCTGCTGTGGGCGCTCGAGCCGATCGTCATCCTCGGGATCGCGTTCGTCGTGCTCCGCGAACGGGTACCGCCACGCCTTGCGTCGTGCATGGCGGCAGCCCTTGCGGGCGTCGTCATGGTCGTGTTCCAACCGGGCAACCACGCGTCACCGGTCGGTGTCGCGCTGACGACCGCAGGCGTCGCCGCCTGCGCGGTGTACACCGTGCTGTCGAGCCGACTCCTGGTGGCGTCGACGACCGTGGTGGTGGTGGTGTTCGTCCAGCAGGTCGCCGCGCTCTGGTTCGCGCTGGCGCTGTTCTGCGGATCGCTGCTGGTGTCCGACCCGCCATCGCTGGCTGCGGTGTCGGCGACTGCGTGGGTCAGTGCGATCGTTGCTGGCTCGCTCTACTACGGGGTCGCGTTCTGGCTCTACCTCGCGGGACTGCGTGGCGTCACCGCCAGCTTCGCCGGGCTGTTCATCAACCTCGTCCCGGTGTTCGGCATCGCCACCGGCTACGTCGTGCTCGACGAACGACTCTCTCCCCGCCAGTGGACAGGGGCACTGACGGTCGTTGTGGCGGTCGTGATCGCAGCGCTGCTGCTCGGCGGGCGGGGCTCGTCGGCCGAGGACGACGCTGAGCGCGTCGAGGCGTGAGGCCGAGTGACGTTCGGCCCTGACCCGGTACGGCGATCGGGCGGAGGCTGGGAGAAGAAGAGCGGCCCCCTCGTGGCGGTACCGCCGTGCGAAGTGGCCGCTGATGAACGGCGCCACACTCGAGGAGGCTCCCATGAAGGTGCTGACGATCTACGCGCACCACGACCCGAACTCGTTCTGTCACGGCGTACTCCAGCGGTTCACCGGCGGTCTAAGAGATGCCGGGCACACCAGCGAGGTCGTCGACCTCTACGCCATCAACTTCGACCCCGTCTTCCGAGACCGGGACGCAGCGAGCTACATCAGTGGTGACATCCCCGAGGATGTCCTCGACTTGATGGATCTGCGCGCCCGGGTGATGCAGTCGTGTCGCTGGCCGGGACAGCGCTGGCTCGCGGAGCGGGCCTTGCGGGGCAAGTCGCAGGCCGAGATCGCCGCGCTCATCCGCAGCCGCATGCCCAAAGACGTCCTCGCCCAACAAGCGAAGGTCGCCGCGGCAGACGCGCTCGCCTTCGTCGCGCCGATCCACTTCTGCAACTTCCCGTCGATCCTCAAAGGCTGGATCGACCGCGTCTGGACCTTGGACTTCGCGTTCGGGCTGACGTCCGCCGGCTGGCATGGCGACGTGAACGGGCGGATCCCGCTGTTGCACCACGAGCGGGCGCTCATCATGACGTCGACCATCTTCGACAAGAATGCTTACGACGCCGGCGTACGCGACGCGATCGGCAAGGTCGTCGACGAGTGGTGCTTCCGCTTCCCCGGCATCCAAGACGTCGAACACGTCTACTTCCACGCCGTGACCGCAGCATCGCCAGACACGATCAGCGGGTACCTCGACCAGGCCTACGAACTCGGCAGGACGTTCGACCGCGGGCAGCGCCCGGCGTCGTCCCCGACGTTCGACCGTGCCTCCGACAGCACCGAGGTGACCGAACCATGACCAACGTCCAGACACTCGTACGCGATCCGCCGAACCATGACCTCGTTGAACGGCTCGACCCTGACGGCGACTTCAACTTCCGCCACTTCCGGATGCGCCACATGGTCGCCGAGCTCATCCGTTCCTACCGGGGAACCGGCATCGCGCCGGGCCAACAGGCACCGGACTTCACGCTGCCGACCACGGACAGCGCCCACCTCGCTCTGTGTGACTTGCGGGGCCGACCAGCGTTGCTCCACTTCGTCTCGTACACGTGCCCCGTGACACGCGGCTCGGTCGTGCCCATGAAGCGGCTCCACGAGCTCTACGGCGAGCGGGTGAGCTTCGTCGACATCGTCGTGCGGCAGGCCCATCCCGGGGAGCACCACAGCGCCTACGACTCCTTCACCGAGAAGCTGGCTGACGCCCGCGAGTACCAACGCGAGGAAGCGATCCCGTGGCTCGTCGCCGTCGACGACCTGACCGGGACCGTGCAGCGCGCCTACGGCAGCTTGGCCGCGTCGATCTACCTGCTCGACTCCAGCGGCCGCGTCGCCTTCTACGCGCTGTGGGGTCAGGCCCCGCCGCTCACCGCCGCGATCGAGCGACTGCTCGCCGTGCCCGAAGGGTCCGCGCCGACCGACGGCCACGCGGTCGATCGCGTGCCGCATCTCGGTGGCGCGATCGTCGCCGGGCAACGCGGCCCGCTGCGCGGAGGGCTCCAGTCGATCCTCGACCTCGAGCTCGGCTTCCCGGGCGCCATCGTCCTGATGACGGGAGGATGGCTGCTCAGGCCGATCCTCGCGCCACTCGTCCAACGAACAACCCCCATCCCCAGGTCGACCCTCGCCATCGCGATGCTGGCGTTCGCCACCGGCGTCACCGCGACGCTCTGCGCACGCCGCCGACGCTCGAACTGACCGATCGGCCGACCGCGTCCGACGCGATCTGCGTCCGTCGCTCGCGCGCGTCGTCAGCTCACCGCGAGGTTCCCCGTCCGAGCGCGAGGTAGCGCTCACAGGCGACTAGGAAGGCGACCAGGCAGACGCTCCAGGCGGCCGACCAGCCGAGGGTGCTGACCACGGCGCCGAGCACGAGCGGTGAGGCCGCCCGCGTGAAGGTCGTGGCGCGTTGGATGCGGGCACTGGTGGCGGCGAAGGGACCGGCGCCGACCAGTTCGACGACGATCAGCGCTCGCAGGACGGTGGTCGCTCCGGACGCGGCGCCGACGAGCACCATTGCTGGATACAAGAGGGCGCCGGTCGTGATCCACAGCGGAAGGGCGAGCCCGACTGCCTGCATCGCACTGGCGGTGGCGGCCAGCGCGGTGGACGATCGGCGACCGACGGGGCCGAGCAGCAACAGGCGCCCGGCGACCTTGCCGATCCCCATGACCCCGAGCGCCACCGAGGCCGTGGTGAGCGTGACGCCGCGGTCGACGAGCAACCCGATGAGGTACGCCGTGGTGGCGATCATCGCCGCCTGCTCGAACAGCACCGCGCTGCGCAACCGGCGCAGGCGGCGGTCGACGGGCGGAGCGGGCTCGTGGGCGACGCGCGTCGTCACGCTGTGGGCGTGCGCCGGCGGCAGCACGACGGCGTGGAGCACCGCTGTCAGCAGACCACCGCCGATCGCCATGACCGCGAGCGCCTGGCGCCAGCCGAGCGCGTCGGCGAGCCAGCCGCCGAGCGGCGCGAACACGGTGCTCGCGAGCCCGCCGGCGACGGTGACCGCGGCGAGCGTGCGGTGGCGACGCGCGGGGTCGATGGTGACGAGCACGGCCATCGCCGGCTCGTACAGCGTCGCCGCCATCGCGACGCCGATCACCGCCCATGCGAGGTAGAGCACGATCGGGTTCGGGGCAACAGCGAACCCGAGCATGCCGATGACCCCGACGATCGAGCCGGTGGTGAGCACGAGTCGCGGGTCGTACATCGCCAGGGAGCGGGCGATCGCGGGTGCGCCGAGGCCGGCGACGAGCAGGCCGAGCGCGAATGCACCGGAGACGAGGGCTTCCGACCAGCCGGTGTCCGCGGTGACGTCGGCAGCAACCACGGCGAACCCGTAGAACAGCACGCCCCACGACACGAGTTGCGAGACCGCCAGGGTGAAGGTCGCCCGCCGCAGGACGGTCGACCCCCACCCGACGGTGTCGGGGTCAGCCGCAGCAGGCCGGCGCGACATCCGGGGCCGTGATCAGGGCCGACGCGTCAGCGGTGGCGGCGCGG